>NZ_CP183975.1:0-1215000 GCF_049913125.1 Luteibacter sp. E-22 | reverse complement strand
ATGCCCGCCGCCTCGTAGGACGGGACGGCGGTAGCCACATCGGGCTCGGCCATCGGCGTTTCCGGGTAGCCGTGACTGCCGGTGATCGCCAGGTCATCCACGAGCGGTTCGTCGAGCACGACCTCGACCGGAGCGGCGACACCGGCCATGGCGGTGACGCGTGGCTCGATCTCGCGCGCATCTTCAGGGCGCGGCGGGTCCTGGGCCATTTCGCCGACGAGCTTGGCGGCGAGATGGCGGGCCCAGCGTGCGCGGTCCCAACCTTCCAGTTTGCGGCTGACATCCGCGTCGTTGAAAACGAGGCGCGGATGCCCACCTTCCACCGTGTCGTAGAGACGATCCAGGTCGGCGTCGCTGGGATCGTCCAGATCGACGACCACGACGTTCGCCGATGAACCGACCAGCTCGGCGGGCGCGAACGAACCGAGATCCGATTCGTAGACGATCCGTGCCCCCTGCTCGACGAGCGCGTCACGCAGGTGGGCGGAGAGGTTTCCATCATCGAACAGCAACGCCACCCGCGACTCGCGATCAACCATGATGGACTCCGAGCACGTCGTTGATCTGTACGATGAGGTCGTTCTCCTGGTATGGCTTGCCGATATAGCGGTCCACGCCGATATCGAAGGCACGCTGGCGGTGCTTGTCGCCGGTACGCGAGGTGATCATGATGATCGGTACGCCCGCGAGGCGTTCGTCCGCCTTCATCTGCGTCGCCAGCTCATAGCCGTCCATGCGTGGCATCTCGATGTCGAGCAGCATCAGGTCAGGCACGCGCTCGTTGAGCTTTTCGAGCGCGTCCACGCCGTCCTTCGCCGTCATCACTTCGAACTCGTGGCGCTCAAGCACACGGCCGGTCACCTTGCGCATGGTGATCGAATCGTCGACCACCATCACCAGCGGCTTCACGCGCACTTCGTCCTGCGCGCGCGGTGCGTGCGGCACCAGGGCCTCGGCTTCGAACGCGCGGCGCGCCACGCCGTGGCGGACCAGCGGCGCGAGGTCGAGAATCATCAGCACCGAGCCGTCGCCCATGATCGTCGCGCCGAGGATACCCGGCACCGAACTCACCTGCGGACCGACCGGCTTGACCACGATTTCGCGCGAGCCGAGCACGGCATCGACACGGATCGCGGCGCGCAGGTCGCCCGACCGTGCGAGCAGGAGCGGAATGTCGCCCTCGTCCGGTGTCGAGACCACGTGCAGGCCGAGCAATTGCGGCAAGTCGTGGATGCCGTAGTCCTCGCCCACGTACTCGAAGCCAGGCTCGGCGTCGGCCATGCGGTGGGCCAGTTCATTCGGCGCCACGCGGGCCACGCCATGGACCGAGGTCATCGGAATGGCGAAGTTGGTCTCGCCGATGCGCACGATCAACGCCTGGGTCACCGCGAGGGTGAACGGCAGGCGCATGACGAAGGTGGTGCCTGCGCCCTTCTGCGACTCGATGCCCAGGGTGCCGCCAAGCTGCTTGATCTCGTTGGCGACCACGTCCATCCCGACGCCGCGGCCGGCCACCTGGGTGACCTTCTCGGCCGTGGAGAAACCGGGAACCTGGGTGAGCTGGAAGATCTGGTCGTCGGATACACGGGCGTCCGGACGCAGCAGGCCGCGTTCGATCGCCTTGGCCCGGATCGCATCGCGATCCATGCCGGCACCGTCGTCCGAGAGCCGCACCACCACCTCGGTGGCTTCGCGGGCCACCTGGATGCGTACCGTGCCCTCCGGGTTCTTGCCCGCGGCCTCGCGTGCCTCCGGCGGTTCGATACCGTGTGCGACGGCATTGCGCAGCATGTGCTCGAACGGCGCCTTGATGCGGTCGAGCATGTTGCGGTCCATTTCGCCGTTGGCACCCTCCACCACCAGCTGCGCGCGCTTGCCCACATCCGAGGCGGCCTGGCGCAGCGTACGGCGCAGGTTCGGCACCATCGCGTCGAACGGCAACATGCGCGTCTGCATGAGGCCTTCCTGCAGTTCCGCGTTCACTCGCTGCTGCTGGAGCAGGAGGTTCTCGGACTGACGGGTCAACTCGTCGAGGATGGTCTGCAGCGACACAAGGTCGGACACCGACTCGGCCAGCGCTCGCGAATACTGCTGCAATTGCGAGAAACGATCGAGCTCAAGCGGATCGAAGGCCGCCACGCCGGTATCGCGGTGCTCCTGGTGGTAGCGCGCGATGATCTGCGCTTCGGTCTCGATCTCGAGCATGCGCAGCTGGCTGCGCAAACGGCTGACCGTCTGCTCGTGCTCGGTGAGCGCGGAACGGAAGCTCGCCGTCTGCTGCTCCAGGCGCGAACGGTAGATCGAGACCTCGCCCGCATGATTGACCAACGTGTCGAGCATGTCGGCTCGGACGCGGATCTGTTCCTGCGAGGCGCGTTG
The DNA here is from genome assembly GCF_049913125.1 of Luteibacter sp. E-22. Lineage (GTDB taxonomy): Bacteria > Pseudomonadota > Gammaproteobacteria > Xanthomonadales > Rhodanobacteraceae > Luteibacter. The sequence continues at coordinate 1,212,621 of NZ_CP183975.1, read as the reverse complement.
AAGCTCTTCTTCCTCGAACTCGGGCAGGAGTTCGGGCAGGTCGCGTTCGATCGCGTGCACTGGCTCCGGCTCGTGCGTCGGCTCGGGGATCGGTGCGTACTCGACGATCGCGGCTTCGCGTTCCTCGCGATAGGCCTCGGCCGTGACCGTGTCGGGTGCGATCGGTGCACCGGCGAGACGGGCGAACGGTTCGATGTCGGCATCGGTGAGGGCGATCGGCTTGCCCAGGGCGATGCCCTGGATCATGCCGTGCAGGCGGTCGAAACCGGCCTCGGTCGCCTCGATGGCGGGACGATCGCTCTCTCGCTGGCCGCCGGCCACCGCGTCGAGCAGCGCTTCCATCGCATGCGACAGGTCGCCGACCGCGGCCATGCCGGCCATGCGCGCACTGCCCTTCAGGGTGTGCAGGTCGCGTTGCAGCGCGGTCACGTGCTCGGCCTGCTCCGGCTCGGCGCGCCACGACGCCAGCGCGGCATCGGCGTGATCCAGGATCTCTCGTCCTTCCTCGATGAAGACCTCGAGCAAGTCCGGATCGATATCGGCGTAAGGCGACAACTCCGGTACCAGCGCCGCCACCGGTTCGTCGGCCGGCGTATGCACCGGCTCCGCCAACGCCGCGTGCGACTGGTCCTCGATGACCGTCGGTTCGAACACACCCTCGGGTTCGACGGGAAGCTCGGCTTCGACGACGGGTTCGGTGGGAACCCCGGCTTCGGCAGGCTCGGTGGGAGCCGACCCTGTCGGCGATTCCTGCGGAGCGAGCAACTCGTCCGCAACGAACCCCTCCTCCTCCGACACCGTCTCGTCGATCTCTTCTTCGAAGACGAGCGGTTCGACCAGCCCATCGTCCGTATGCAGCACCTCGCCGTCATGCGTCATCGGCTGCGGCAGCGATGGCTCGCCAGAGCCCTCGCCCACCAGCGCACGCCACGCGGCGTCTTCTTCGGCGTCGAACGCCAGGATCGGCTTGACTTCGCCTTCCGGCTTATCGACCTCGAAGTTTTCGAAGTTCTCCAGAGAAGCCAGCAGCTCGGCGGTGAAGTCGTCGTCGCCACCGACCGGCTCGACCGGCGCCAGCTCGATCACCGGAAGCTCGCCTTCTTCTTCCGCGATCTCCTCCGCGATCAATGCTTCGTCGAGCGACGGAACGCTCGTCTCTTCAGCCGACTCCGGCAGGTAGGCTTCCGCCGTTTCCGTGAACGCGTCGACGGCGCCCGCGCCGTCGGGCTGCGAGCCCTCGACGAGTTCGTCCTCGAGCGGCAGCGGATCGGGCTCGTACAGGATGTGCGCGACCGTCGCTTCCGGCTGCTCGTCGCGCAGGGCAACGATGCGCGCGGCCAGCGACGCGACATCAGGCACGCGCGGGTCGGGCGCGTCGAACTGCTCCATCACGTGATCGACCAGGTCGGCCGTGTCGGTCAGCGCGTCGACACCGTCCTTGCTCAACGGCAAGCCCGTGGCGCGCACGCGCTTGACCAGGCCTTCCAGAGGGGCGAGCACCTGGATCAACACGGGGATGTCGACCATGCCGATCGCACCGTGCAGCGTATGCACGGCGCGCAGCAGGGCATCGTCCACATGAAGCTCGCCATCGCCGGCGCGAGCCAGGTTGGCGCGAATCACGTTGAGATACTGCGCCACTTCGGTACGCAGGATGTCCAGCAAGACCGAATCCACCGGAGGCAGCGGCGGCGCGACATAGGCGGGCTCGCTGAACGCGTCCTCCACCGATGCCGCGCTGTCTTCCACCGGCGCGGGCGTCTGGCCATAGGCGGCGAAACCCGCCGTCGGCACCGCGGCGATGGTGTCGCGCGGCACGCGGCGCTTGACCTTGCTGCGAACGCGGTGGATGGAGCTGCGCGCGACATCCTCGACGAAGGCGACATCGCCCATGGCCAGGCGGTCGGCGGTTTCCATGATCGCGGCGATCGGCGCGCCGGGCGTCGCGTCGCCCTCGAGCGCGGCCTTGAGTTGCGGCAACGCCTCGACGGCATGGCGCACGAGCGCCTGCACGCCTTCATGCGGCCCGATCGAACCGTCGAGCACGCGGTTGAGCATGTTCTCGACCTTCCAGGCGAACTCGCCCAGCAGGCGTGCACCGACGAGGCGGCCCGAGCCCTTCAGCGTATGGAACGAACGACGGATGGGCACCAGCGCGTCGCTGCGCTCGGGGTCGGTCAACCAGTGGCCCAGGCCGGCGCGGAGATTGGCGATTTCCTCATCGGTTTCTTCGAGGAAGATCTCGCGAATCTCGTCGTCGATCCCATCCACGGTGATCTGGAAGCCGGCGAACTCGGCCATGCCGTGGCCGCCGACGTCCTGTTCGACTTCTTCCTCGATCTCGATCCAGTCTTCCTCGCCAGCGGCCGCGGGAGGCGCCGGCGCGAAGTCGATATCGCGGGACGCGATGGCGACCTCGTCATCAGTGGGCGGCTCGTCCACGAGATCGAAGCTGTCGGCGAAGCTGGATACCGTCTCGCCCACATCGACGCTGGTCGACGGCACGGCGATATGCTCGATGGCTGCCGCCTCGATATCTTCGAGCGCGTCCTCGCCGAGCGCTTCGTTGCCATCGCCGTCCACCGGCACCGGCCAGTAACCGAGTTCGGCCAGGCTTTGCTGGGTCACGTCGAGGATGTGTTCCAGTCCGCCACGGTGCTCGCGCGCGGCTTCGAGGTAGTACTCGAGCGCGGCCAGCGCATCGGCCAGGCGATCCATCTGGGTACCGTTCGGCACGCGACGGTCGCCAAGCAATTCACGATGGATGAACAGGCCGATACCGTCGGCCAGCTCGGCCGGACGCGCCGCACCGAGCATGCGCATCGCACCGCCGATCTCGGCCATCAATTCGGGCGCGCCAGCGAGTTGTTCGTGGTCCCACGACGATTCGACGAAACCGACGATCGCGTCCTTGACCCTGGACGTATTCGCGGTGGCCTCGCGCATGAGCGTGGCCAGGATGTGCCGCGCCTCGCTGCGCGGCAGCGGCGCCGGGCCGAGGTCGCTCGACGACGAAGGATGTTCGCCCTCCGCGCCGAGGCGTTCGATATGGTCGTCCAGCGACGCTTCGACATAAAGAAGCGCACCGGCGACATCGAGCAACGACTCCTCGTCGGGTGCGCGCGCTCCCGTGGCGATCTCGCCGAGGATGCGGCGCTGCTCGCCCACGACACGGCGCGGCACGCCCAGGGCGAGCATGCCCAGCGTGTCACCCACGCGATCGAGTACATCGGTCTGCAAGCCCAATTGGGCGGGATCGCCGTCGGGACGGCGCAGGAACAGGTCGAGCGCTTCCTTCACCCGCAGCAGGTCGTCCTTGATCGCCGCCGATACGGTGTCGAGCAGGGCGCGGTTGTGCCCGGACATCGAGCCACGGGCGTGTTCGAGCTCGGCGGCCTGCGGCAGCAAGCCGTCCAGACGATAGGTCTGGCGCAGTTCCTCGATGCGTTCGCTGCCCGGCTTGGCCTGGGCGACGTAATACAGGAGCTTACGCGCGAGTTCGTCGGAATCGCCGTTCTGCAGCGCTTCCTCACCGCCATCGACAAGCTCGCGAATGGAACGATCGACGCGACCGATAAGCTGGCGCACGTCCTTTTCGTGGGCGCGCAGCACGCCGCGCTCCAGGCCCTCCAGCACGCCGGCGGCAATCCACCACAGGCGCCGTCCGGCGATCGTGTAGCAACGCGCGGCGAGGCTGTCGAGCGTCGCACGCATGCCGAGCAACTGGCGTTCGTTGCCCTGTCCGCGGAACCAGGCCAGCAACTGCTGCTGGAACCTTACGCGCAGGTCGCCCAGTTCGGCGCGATGGGCCTCGGCCACGCCCGGATGGGCGGCGCCAGGCGCCGTTGCCGGAAGCATGGTGTCGAGGTTGGGCGTGAACAGGGCGGACTCGTGCAGCGACTGCTCGCCCCGGCTTTCGCGCAGGTCGTTGAGCAGCGGCAACAGCACGATGGGCACGTCGCGGTGACCGCTCTGCAGGCGCTCCAGATAATCGGGCATCTGCATCATGCCGCGCATCAGCGCGGCATAGGCATCGTCGCGGTGGACGACGCGGTTGTCGATCAGCGCGGCGACCAACTGCTCCATTTCGCCGACGACCATCGCGGCGCCATAGAGCTCGACCATACGCAACGTGCCGTGGACCTGGTGCAGGTCCGCCGCGCAGGTGTGCATGACATAGGCGTCGCGCGAGTCCTCGACGTACGACTCGAGGGCCTGGCGTGCCTTGGACAGGGCGTCGTCGAGCTCGGCCTTGACCCAGTGCAGCGTGGTGAAATCGGTATGGTCTTGAAGTCTCACTGCATTAGCCCGGCAGCTTGAAGTTCGCGACGGACAGGCGCAAGTCGTTCGCGAGCTGGGCCAGGTTGCCGATGGACTCGGCGGTCTGGCTGGCACCCAGCGATGTCTGCGAGGTGATCTCCTGGATGACGTTCATCGTCGCCGAGGTGTCGGTCGCCGCCGCGGACTGCTGGCGTGCCGCCGCGGAGATGTTCTGAATGAGCGCCGACAGGTCGTTCGAGACGCGCTCGATGTCGCCCAGCGCGGTACCTGCGTCCTCGGCCAGTCGTGCGCCCGCGACCACCTCGGCGGTGGTCTGTTCCATCGAACTGACCGCTTCGTTGGTATCGGACTGAATGGTCTGGACCAGGGTTTCGATTCGCTTGGTCGCGCTCGCCGAGCGCTCGGCGAGGCGCTGCACTTCGTCCGCGACCACCGCGAAACCGCGGCCCGCCTCGCCGGCCGATGCCGCCTGGATGGCCGCGTTCAAGGCGAGGATGTTGGTCTGCTCGGCGATGTCGTTGATGAGTTCCACGATCGAGCCGATTTCCTGCGACGACTCACCCAGGCGCTTGATGCGCTTGGACGTCTCCTGGATCTGGTCACGGATGGAGTCCATGCCCTGGATCGTCTCGCGCACCACTTCCGCCCCGCGCGAAGCGATCTGCACCGAGCGCTGGGCCACGTCGGCCGATTCGGCGGAGTCCTTCGACACCGTATCCATCGAGGTGGCGATCTGGTTGATCGCGGACGTGGCCGAGGTGATCTGCTGCGCTTGCTGCTCCGCCGCGTCGGCGAGGTGCATGGCGGTGGCCTGGGTCTCCTGCGCCGCCGCGGAGACGCGTACCGCGGTCTCGTTGATCGTAGTGACGAGGTTGCGCATCTCGTCGACGGCGGAGTTCATGGCGTCCGCGATGGCGCCCGTGATGTCCTCGGTGACGGTGGCCTTGATGGTCAGGTCGCCTTCGGCGAGCGTGCCCATCTCGTCCAGCAAGCGCATGATCGCGGTCTGGTTACGCTGGTTCAGGTCGGAGGTGGTCTCGAAGCGGCGGCGCTGGTCGCGCACCAGGTTGTAGACCAGCAACAGCGCGAAGAGCACCGCGCCGATGGCGCCTAGCAGGCCCCACCACACGTTCGGGAACAGGCGGGTCAGCGGCAGCTTGGCGATCTGCTCGGCCGATTCGTTGGCGCGGAGCAGCACCGTCTGGGAGTCGAGGGAAGCCTGGTTGCCGGCGCGCTTCACGTCCTGCAGGTTCGGCGAGGCGGTCACCAGCTGGCCGACCGGATCGACCAGCTCCGTCCAGGAGGTCTGCATGCCTTCGAGGATCTTGCGCGCGTTGGCATCGCTGATGGCACGCACGCCGCCGTCCGGATTGCCGTCGATCAGGCCCTTCAACACCGCACCATAGAGCTGCGCGTCGCGGGACAGGCCATCCGCCGCCGACTGGGCACCGTCACCACCCTGCAGGATCTCCTGCACGCGGCGGATCATGCGGTCGGCCATCAGCATCCAGCGCGCGATGGTGAAGGTCTGTTCCACCGAGGCGTTCTTTTGCTGGACGATGTTCAACACCTCGTCGGTGCGCGCGTTCAGCAGCGGCATCTGCTTGGAGAACAAGTCGGCGCGTTCGCCCGAGGACAGCACGAGGTCCTTGTTGGAAAGGATCTTGCCGATGTCCGCGTCGAGCTGGTGCCAGGCGTTGGCCAGGGCGCCGATCGCGCGACCGGCGGGCGCGGCGTTGGCGCTGGCGTCCGCATAGGCCGGCATGCCGGTCTTGTCGTCGCCCTTGACCAGGCGCTGCACGGCCGAATCGATCGTGTTTCGCGTGGCCGACAACTCACGGAACGAATCGCGATTGCCGTCCGACGCCTCCAGTGCGTACTTCGCGGTCTGCTGCGAAAGCACCTGCACCTGGGTCGTCAGCGCGATGGCCTCGCGGTCCTCGCCGTTCTTGTTGTTCAGCCACCAGAAGTCGACCGACGCCAAACCGATCGCCAGGAGAAGGAACACGATGACGATCGTGTACCCACGTTCCCGGCCTGCGCCGCCTGCTGTCGTACTCATATCCACCTCACCCAAACCTGGCAAAGCTAGCCACCGGCGCCTCGACGAGGCCGCCGGCAAGACGAAGCGGTCGCGCTGACCGCCCCTCCGTTCCCATCGCGAAGCCGGCCGTGCCGTCTCCGCCTATCCTGTCAGGAGCCGGCCACCCGGCCGTCCCCCTCCCCCAATGAGGCGTCTTACAACGCCGCTTGCCTGAAATCCGGCGCACGAACCAGCCGGCTCATGCTGAACAAGCCGAAGCTCTGCTCACCCAATTGCACGTTCTCCGCGACGAAGCGCGCCAGCCGCGGATCGTGCTCTTCCTCGCCCATGCCCCGCTGTGCCTCGTCCATCGTACGCTGGCCGAATACCTCATCCACCAGCAGGCCCACCGTGCCGCCATGCTGGCGCACGAGCAGCAAGCGCGTGCGCTCCGACGACGGAGTGCGTTCGTCGAACAGGAACCGTCCGAGGTCGATCGCCGGCACCAGGTTGCCGCGCACGTTGGCCACGCCCATCAGCCACGGCTGCGTGCCCGGCACGTTGGTCAACGGCGGCACGGCCAGCAATTCGTTGATTTCCTCGATGCCGCTGACGAAGGCTCGGCGCCCCACGCGGAAGCCGATGCCTCGCCATAGGCCCAGGCCGTCCACGCGTTCGGGCGCGTCGGCCGAATGGGCCAGACATGCCCTCTCGTAGCGGGCGAGGAGTTCGAAAGGCGTAAGTGAGGCGTTCTCGCTCATGGCGCCCTCAATGCGTCTTGTTCGGCAGGAGGCTGGCGATGGTCGAGAGCAGCTCCTTTTCGTTCACCGGCTTGGTGATGAACGCCTTGGCGCCCTGGCGCAGGCCCCACACCCTGTCGGTTTCCATCGACTTGGTCGTGATCATCACCACGGGCACGTCCGCCGTCGCCGGGTCCCGGCTCAGCGTGCGGGTGGCCTGGAAGCCGTTCATGCCCGGCATGATCACGTCCATGATCACCAGGTCGGGCTTGTTCGCACGGATGCGATCGAGGCCGGCCTCGGCGTTGTCGACGCTGGAAACGGAGAAACCCGCCTTCTCGAGCAGCGTGGTGAACACGCGGACGTCGGTGGGCGAGTCGTCGATGATGAGAATGTTTGCCACACGTCCCCCTGGACGTCGTCTAGCGGTGGTGTTCGGTCAGTTCGCCTTCGCGTACCGATGGATCGCGCCGAGTAGTTCGTCGCGGGTGAACGGCTTGGTGAGGTACTGCTCCGCGCCCACGATGCGGCCACGGGCCTTGTCGAACAGGCCGTCCTTGGAGGACAGCATGATCACCGGCGTGCCGCGGAACTGGGCGTTGTTCTTGATCAGTGCGCAGGTCTGGTAGCCATCCAGGCGCGGCATCATGATGTCGACGAAGATGATGTTCGGCTTCTGGTCGGAAATCTTGGCCAGGGCCTCGAAACCGTCGACTGCGGTGAGTACGTCGCAGCCTTCCTTCTTCAGCAGGGTCTCGGCCGTGCGTCGGATGGTTTTCGAATCGTCGATGACCATGACCCGCAATCCGGTCAGGTCGTTACCACGTCCGTTTTCGTTCACTGCGCCCCCGTGCCACGCAAAAAAACCGCAAATCCCGTCGCAGGATAGCCGGTTTCGTGCCGACTATTCCGTGCGCCAGGTCGATGTCCGGAACCCATGGCTCCAGCGGTCCGCTCTTCGGCGTTCCTCCCGTCCGCTGTTTAATGGTTGGCCGGGGCGCCGTCAAGATGAATTGTTCTTAAAGGAAAAGTTCCGCCTGCCGAATTCGCCCCAATTCTGCCCGCCTTGACTAGACTTGGCACCTTTCCTGCCTACCGGGACACCTCCATGCCGCTCTCCGTCGCCGTCCTGATGGACCCCATCCGCGCCATCAAGATCGCCAAGGACACCACCTTCGCCATGCTGCTGGAGGCCTCCCGCCGCGGGCACGCCCTGCTGTACATGGAACAGGGCGACCTCGCCCTGCGCGATGGCGAGGCATGGGCACGCCTGCGCCCGCTCACCGTGAAGGAGGACCCGTCCGGCTGGTTCGCCCTCGGCGAACCGGTGTGGCGCCCGCTGGGGGAGATCGACATCGTCCTGGCGCGCAAGGACCCCCCGGTCGACTCCCAGTTCATCTACGACACCATGGTGCTGGAGCGCGCCCAGCGAGCGGGCTGCAAGGTGGTGAACGACCCGCGCTCGCTGCGCGACTGCAACGAGAAGCTGTTCGCCCTCGATTTCCCGCAATGCATCGTGCCGACCCTGGTCTCGCGCGATCGGGACGAACTGAAGCAGTTCGTCGCCAGCCATGGCGAGGCCGTGCTGAAACCGTTGGACGGCATGGGCGGGCGCGGGATATTCCGCGTCAAGGCCGGTGACAGCAACCTCAATTCCATGCTCGAGACCCTGCTGGACGGCGCCCGCCATTTCGCCATCGCGCAGAAGTACATCCCCGAGATCACCGCCGGTGACAAGCGCATCCTGCTGATCGACGGCGAGCCGGTGCCCTACGCGCTGGCCCGCATCCCCCAAGGCGACGAGTTCCGCGGCAACCTCGCCGCCGGCGGCAAGGGCGAGGGCATCGCCCTGTCCGACCGCGACCGCTGGATCGCCGCCCAGGTCGGGCCGGAACTGGTCCGCCGGGGGCTGCGCTTCGTGGGCCTGGACGTGATCGGCGACTACCTGACCGAGATCAACGTCACATCTCCGACAGGCGTGCGCGAGCTTGACGCCCGCTTCGGCATTAACATCGCGGGGCTGATGTTCGACGCGATCGAGGCCCGATGACGACCCGCACCACCGGCGCCGACCTGTTCGGCGCGACCCTGCTGTTCTCGCTGCTGCTGCACGGTGTCGTCATCCTCGGCATCACCTTCGAGGCGAAGAAGCCCAAACCGAGCGTTCCCACGCTCGACGTCACCCTCGTGGACGTCGCCAACCAGGAGGCGCCGGACAAGGCCGACTTCCTCGCCCAGGCCAACAATTCGGGCGGTGGCGACCGGGACAAGGCCGCACGTCCGTCGGAACGCGCTTCAGGCCCGCTGCCCACGCGCAACCCCGGCGACGCGGCCGAGCCCACCGAGGCCCGTGCGCCCACGCCGCGCGAGGCCACCCCGGACCAACTCCTCACCACCTCCGGCGAAACGGCTTTCGCGGTCGATACCAAGCGCGAGCAGACCGAGCAAAAGGAACGGCCCCTGCCCGTCTCGGACGACGAGGTGCAGCGCAAGCTGGAAATGGCGAAGCTGGCGGCCGAGGTCCGCGACCAGTCGCAGGCGTACGCGAAGCGCCCGAAGAAGAAATTCATCTCCTCGAACACGCGCGAGTATGTCTACGCCGCCTACATGAAGGGCTGGGTCGGCCGCGTGGAACGCGTGGGCAACCTCAACTATCCCGACGAGGCGCGCCGCCAGGGGCTGCATGGCGAACTGGTGCTTACCGTGGGCCTGAACCGCGACGGATCGATCAAGAGCATGGACGTGATCAAGAGTTCCGGACAGAAGCTGCTCGACGATGCCGCCCAGCGTATCGTCCGCCTCGCCGCGCCCTTCCCCGCCCTGCCTTCGGACAAGACCCGGGTGGACGAGTTGTACATCACGCGCACCTGGCAGTTCCTGCCGGGGAACGTGCTGCGCAACTACTGACCCATCGCCGGCAACAACTGGTCCGCCTCGCTCACATACGCTTTCCCCGCCTTCCGGTCCCACACGCACAACTCCCGCCCCGGGCGGTTGTTCATGTGCTTCTGCGGGTAACGCCCGGCCAGCACCAGCGCCGTGACCGGCACCCGGTCGTCGTACCGGATCGGACCGCCCACCGGCTTCGCGTCCTTCAAGCCACTGGCCGCGATGCAGGCGCTGGTCAGCCGTTGGTCGTAGCCCTTCCAGGCGCCCGGCGCGGAGGCCGCCGCGGCCCCGGCGAAGCCGGCAGAAATCAGCACGAAACCCTTGATAAACATTACTTTTCTCACGATGCCATCTCCTTGTGATCGTGCGCACACGGTAAGCGCGACGCACTGAACATTCGCACACGGCTCATGTTCGTAGCGGCTACAATGCGGCCATGACGATCGCCAACACCTTCGCGGGGCAATTCCTCATCGCCATGCCCACGCTGGCCGAGCCGCCCTTCGCGCGCGGCGTCGCCTTCCTCTGCCAGCACGGCGAAGACGGCGCGGTCGGCCTGCTTATCAACCAGATATCCGAGTACCGCCTGGGCGACGTCCTCGCCCAGATGAAACTCCAGTGCGACGATCCGGAAATCGCCGACTACCCTGTCCTCATCGGCGGCCCCGTCCAGCAGGAGCGCGGCTTCGTCCTCCACCGCGAACCCGGCAACTGGGACTCCAGCTATCGCGTGAACGACGACTGGTCGGTCACCACCTCGCGCGACATCCTGGTGGCCATGGCCGCGGGCGAAGGCCCGCGCCGCGCCGTCGTCACGCTCGGCTACGCTGGCTGGGACGCCGGCCAGCTGGAGCAGGAAGTGATGGACAACGCGTGGCTCACCACGCGCGCGGACGAACACATCATCTTCGACACTCCCATCGACGAACGCTGGGTCGCCGCCGCACGCAAGCTCGGCGTGCAAGATCCCTCCCAGTTGGCCGGCTACGCCGGTCACGCCTGAGCCAAGGGCACGATGAGCTGCCTGTTCGGCTTCGATGTCGGGACGAAGATCGTGGGTGTCGCCGTAGGCAATCGCCTCACCGGCACCGCCCGTGCGTTGGCGGCCGTGCCCGTGCGTGATGGCGAGCCCGACTGGCATGCGCTGGACACCTTGCGTCGCGAGTGGTTGCCGGCGGAGCTGATCGTCGGGCTGCCGCTCGACAACGACGGCAAGGAGCAACCGATGACCCGCACGGCACGGCGCTTCGCCGAACGCATCGGTCAACGGTACGATCTCCCGGTGGCGTTCGCCGACGAACGCATGAGTTCGCAGGAGGCCGCCCGGCGCTTCGCCGCCGGCCGCGCCGCGGGCACCCGCAAACGTTCGGATGCGAAGTCGATCGATGCCGAGGCGGCGGCGGTCATCCTCGAGTCCTACCTTATAACCACCTTGGGGATGTCATGACACAACGCCTGCGCCACCTGACCACCCTCGAGAACCTGCCGCGCGAAAACATCGAGCGCATCCTCGACCGCGCCAACAGCATGCGCGAAGCGACCGCGCACGGAACGCGAAAGCTCGACCTGCTCACCGGCCGCACGGTGCTCAACCTCTTCTTCGAGCCTTCCACGCGTACGCGCACGTCGTTCGAACTCGCCGCACGCCGCCTCGGTGCCGACGTGATCAACTTCGACATCGGCTTCTCCTCGACCGCCAAGGGCGAGGAACTGTTCGACACGCTGCATACGCTCGAAGCCATGCACCTGGACACGATCATCGTCCGGCACAAGGAATCGGGCACGCCGGAGGCGCTGGTCCGCCATGCGATGAGTGGCGTCGCCGTGGTCAATGCCGGCGACGGCAACCGCGCCCACCCCACCCAGGGCCTGCTCGACGCGCTGACCATCCGCAACCATCACCCGGACTTCCGCAAGCTGCGCATCGCCATCTGCGGCGACGTGCGCCATTCGCGCGTGGCGCGATCGGACGTACACGCCTTTACGGCCCTGGGCGCGAAGGAGATACGCCTCGTCGGGCCGTCCTCGCTGCTGCCCACCGAAGGCGAACTGGACAACGTCACCTACCACGAGGACTTCGACGAGGCCATCGAAGGGGCGAACGTCATCATCATGCTGCGCCTGCAGAAGGAGCGCATGGCCGCGACCGACCTTCCCGACGAAGCCGCCTATTTCGAGCGCTTCGGCCTCGATACCCGGCGTCTCGCCCTGGCCGCCAAGGGCTGCCTGGTCATGCACCCGGGCCCGATCAACCGTGGGATCGAAATCGCCCCGGAGGTCGCCGACGGGGCGCAGTCGCGCATCCTCGAGCAGGTCGGCAACGGCGTATTCGTGCGGATGGCGGTGCTGGCCGAGGTCATGGGCCGATAGGCTCGTAGGAATTTGCGCCCGCGGCCGCCGCGGGGCGCGTGGCGGCGCCGCTGTTCCGGCATAATGGCCGCACCAAGGGACCAACCAAACAACGGGATACAGAATGCGACCGACGAAGCGACTCATCGCGCTCGGCGTCGCCAGCGTGCTGCTGGCGGCCTGCGGCCACAAGGACAAGGACGCCCCGCTGGCCTTCGTGCCGGCCGATACGCCCTACGTGCTGTCGAACCTCGACAAGCTCGACGACGACGCCTACGAGGCCATGATCTCGCAGGCCAACAGCGAACTGCCGACCCAGGTCGCGCAGATGAAATCCGTCGCACAAGACCTCGAAACCAAGGGCAACGCCGAAGGTGCCCGCCTGCTCAAGGCCTTCGCCGCCGAGTTCGACGGCAAGACCGCCGAGGCGGCGCTGAAGAACATGGGCCTGGACGTGAAGACCGGCTCGGCCATCTATGGCCTCGGCCTCAGCCCCGTGGCTCGCGTGGCGCTGGCCGATCCGTCGGCCTGGGAGGCCTTCGTGGGCCGCCTCGAAACCGCCTACGGCAAGAAACTGGAAACCGCCGACGCGGGCGGCCAGGCCTATCGCCATGTGACCCTGTCCGATTCCGGCGTGCAGCTGGTGATCGCGACCGTCGGCAAGCAGGCCGTCGTCTCCCTGCTCCCCGCCGATGCCGCGCAGCCGCTGGTCCGCCAGGCGCTGGGCGTCGATCGCCCGGAAAAGAGCCTGCAGGACGATGGCCGCCTCGCCGACCTCGCCAAGGACAAGGGATACAAGGACTATGCGGTCGGCCAGGTCGACCTCGTCCGCCTGTTGCCGTTGGTGGCCGCGGGCAAAGATCCCCTGTTCTCCTCGTTCCTGAAGCACCAGTCCGCCAAGACCGGTGAACCGATGCCCGAACTGCCGCCGAGCTGCCAGGCCGAAGCCTCACGCATCGCGGCGCGCGTGCCGTCGCTCAGTTTCGGCTACACGCGACTGGACCTGCACCATCAGGAGCAGCGCGTGGACGTGGCGCTGGCCGACGATATCGCCAAGGCCTTCTCGGGCCTGAAGGTGGAATTGCCGGGCCTGGGCAAGGATGCCAGCGCACCGTTCGACGTCAGCCTCGCGCTGCCGGTCGAGCAGATCCGCACGTTCTTCACCGCGCAGTCCGAGGCCGTGGCGGCCAAGCCGTTCGAATGCCCCGCCTTCGTCAACATGAACGACAGTTTCGCCAAGCTGGGCTCGACCATGCAGCAGGCGGCGATCCCCCCGTTCGGCGACATCCGTGGCGTGCGCATCGTGCTAGATTCGTTCAAGCCGGCCGCGGCGGGTCAGCAGATGCCGACCTTCACCGGTCGCGTCCTGCTTGCCACGCGCAATCCCGCCGGCCTGCTGGCGATGGGGCAGGCGATGCTCGGTGGCGACTTCAAGCTCGCCGGTGACGGCAAGCCCGCACCGCTGCCGCCGAACATCAGCACCATGCTCGGCATGCCGGGCTGGGCGGCGATGAACGGACAGGCGATCGTGGTGGGCCTGGGCGAAGGCGAAGACGCCAAGCTCGACGACATGCTGATGGGCCCGATCGGCGACGCCGGCCGGCTCAACCGCCTGCACCTCAACGGCGACATGTATCGCGCATGGGTCGATGTGATGGCCGAGAAGGCTACCGCCTACGCCAATGCGATGAACGATGCCTCGGACGCCGATGGCGCGCCGGAGGATCAGGCCACGCAGACCTCGACCGCCCAGCGCTCCAAGGCCCAGTTCGACGCGATGAAAGCGCAGGCAGCGCGCATCGTGCAGGTCGGCGGCGAAGCGCACATGGATGAGAAGGGCCTGGTGATCTCGGGCGCCGTCGAATACAAGTAAGCGATCGTCGTCGAGCAAGAAACGAGCGCCCCCTGGTGGGGCGCTTTTTTTTTGTTCGATCGCGAAGCCGAGCCTGGGTCCCCGGATAGCTCCGGAACACCGATGAACTTTTAACCTGAACGGCGCGATTTCCCCGGCACGAATCGTTCACGGATGCGCTGTTTCCATAGGCCCCGCGAACCGGCAGCCACAGTGCGTGGCGCCTTCGCCAGTCCATTCAGTGCGAGATGAAGGAGTCACCCATGAACCATGCCACCCTCCGTAAGGCCCTGTTCGCCGCCGCCCTCGTTGCCGGTCTCGGCACGGTCCCGTTCGCGCAGGTGTATGCCCAGGACTCCGCCGCGGCTTCCTCGAAGGGCGACAACCAGACCGTCGCCGGCAAGGCCGACGACACCTGGATCACCACGAAGGTCAAGTCCGAATTTGCCGCCAACAAGAGCGTGAAGGCCACCGATATCTCGGTGAGCACCAGCGACGGCGTCGTCACCCTGACCGGCACGGTCGCCACGGCGAAGGAAAAGAGCCACGCCGAGAAGATCGCCAAGGGCATCAAGGGCGTGAAGAGCGTCGACGCCAGCGGCCTGACCGTTTCGTCGTCCGCAGCCAAGTAACCACGCACGAAGCCACGTGGAAACGAAGAGGGAGCCGCAAGGCTCCCTCTCCTTTTGCCGATACCGCCCTGTTCAGCGGTGCAGCATGCCGCCAAAGGTATTGCGATCGTTGCTCTTGTCGATCTCGACGCCTTCCAGGCCCTGCGACAGGGTATGCGCATCGCCGCCCTGGGCGAGCTTGATGCGCAGGCGCACTTCGTTGGAACTGTCGGCGTGGCGCAACGCGTCCTCGTACGAGATCTCGCCGGCGTGATAGAGCTCGACCAGGCTCTGGTCGAAGGTGCGCATGCCCAACTGGTTGGAATCGCGCATGAGTTCCTTGAGCTTGTGCACCTCGCCCTGGCGGATGTAATCCTGCGCCAGTGGCGTACCGAGCAGCACTTCCACCGCGACGCGGCGGGCCTTGCCGTCGGGCGTGGGGATGAGCTGCTGGGCGACGATGCCCTTCAGGTTCAGCGAGAGGTCCATGAAGAGCTGCTGGCGACGGTCCTCGGGGAAGAAGTGCAGGATGCGGTCGAGTGCCTGGTTGGCGTTGTTCGCATGCAGCGTGCAGAGGCACAGGTGGCCCGTTTCCGAGAAGTTGATCGCGTGTTCCATCGTCTCGCGCGTACGCACCTCGCCGATCATGATCACGTCCGGCGCCTGGCGCAGCGTGTTCTTCAGGGCGTTTTCCCAGCTATCGGTATCGATGCCGAGTTCGCGCTGCGTGATGATGCAACCCTCGTGCTTGTGCACGTACTCGATCGGGTCCTCGATGGTGATGATGTGGCCGGTCGAATTCTGGTTGCGGTAGCCGATCATCGATGCGAGCGAGGTCGACTTACCCGTACCCGTGCCGCCGACGAAGATGATGATGCCGCGCTTGGTCATCGCCAGCTGCTTGATGACCGGCGGCAGGTTGAGTTCCTCGGGCGTCGGGATCTTCGATTCGATCCGGCGCAAGACCATGCCCACGCAGTTGCGCTGGTAGAAGCAGGAGACGCGAAAACGGCCGATGCCCGACGCGCTGATCGCGAACTGGCACTCGTGCGTCTTCTCGAACTCCTCGCGCTGGGCGGGGGTCATCACGTTGAGCACCATGTCGCGCGACTGCTGCGCGGAGAGTGGGCTCTGGGTGATCGGGACGATGCGTCCCTGCACCTTCATGGAAGGCGCGACGCCGGCGGTGATGAACAGGTCGGAGGCCTGCTTGTGCACCATCAGCTTGAGGAAGGAGGTGAAATCGAAGTCGCTCATGGCCTGGTATTCCCATTGCCGGACCGGGCCGGCGCCCCTGTCAGCCGATCATATACCCGTACCGGGGCGGGTACAGGGACTTCCTTCACGATCCCCGGCTCTCGCGGGAGCCGGCCTTCACGGGGCCGGCGCCGGGCATCCGGCTAGCGGAAGCCTTCCTTGTTCTTCGCGTAGGTCGAGGCTTCCTGGCGCGTGATGAGCCCGCGCTTGACCAGGTCCGCCAGGTTCTGGTCCAGGGTCTGCATGCCGTACTGCTGGCCCGTCTGGATGGATGAGTACATCTGGGCCACCTTGTCCTCGCGGATGAGGTTACGGATGGCCGGGATGCCCACCATGATCTCGTGGGCGGCGATGCGGCCGCCGCCGACCTTCTTCAGCAGGGACTGCGAGATGACCGCGCGCAGCGACTCGGACAACATCGAGCGGACCATGGGTTTCTCACCCGCGGGGAACACGTCGATGATGCGGTCGATGGTCTTGGCCGCCGAGGACGTGTGCAGCGTGCCGAAGACCAGGTGACCGGTTTCCGCGGCGGTGAGCGCCAGGCGGATGGTTTCCAGGTCACGCAACTCGCCCACCAGGATGTAGTCGGGGTCCTCGCGCAGCGCCGAACGCAAGGCCTCGTTGAATCCGTGCGTATCGCGGTGCACTTCGCGCTGGTTGATCAGGCATTTCTGCGAGGTGTGCACGAATTCGATCGGGTCCTCGACGGTGAGGATATGGCCGTATTCGTTCTTGTTGACGTGGTCGACCATGGCCGCCAGCGTCGTCGACTTGCCCGAGCCCGTGGGGCCGGTGACCAGGATCAGGCCCTGGGGCTGCTCGATCAGCTCACGGAAGATCTTCGGCGCGCCGAGGTCTTCCAGGGTGAGCACCTCGGAAGGAATGGTACGGAACACGCCGCCCGCGCCGCGGTTGTGATTGAAGGCGTTGACGCGGAAACGGGCCAGGCCGGGAATCTCGAACGAGAAGTCGACTTCGAGGAATTCCTCATAGTCGCGGCGCTGCTTGTCCGACATGATGTCGTAGATCAGTGAATGTACCTGCTTGTGCTCCAGCGCCGGGATGTTGATTCGCCGGACGTCGCCGTCGACACGGATCATCGGCGGAAGACCCGCGGAAAGGTGCAGGTCGGAGGCCTTGTTCTTCACGGAGAAGGCAAGGAGTTCGGCGATATCCATTGAGGTCCCCTATCTTGGTGGGCATAGGTAACCATGCCCGGGGGTCGGCGGCAAGGCGCGGCACCGTATATGCTTCGGTGTATGTGAACCTCGTCGCCAACGGAGCGAATACCCCATGAATCGGATCGCCTTCATCGGCGGCGGCAACATGGCCACCGCGTTGATCGCCGGAATGATCCGCCACGGCGCCCAGCCCGGTGGAATCGCCGTGGCCGAGCCCCGTGCCGAAGCCCTGCACGAGCTGTCCCGTGAATACGGAGTGGCCACCTACACCGACAACCGCGATGCCGCCGAAGGCGCCTCGATCCTGGTGCTGGCGGTAAAACCGCAGATGATGGCCGAGGTGTGCCGCAACCTGCGCGCCGTGGTGCAGAAGTATCGCCCGGTGGTGATCTCCATCGCCGCCGGTATCCGCATCCAGCAGATCGAACGCTGGCTCGACGCCGCCCTGCCCGTCGTCCGCTGCATGCCCAACACCCCGGCCATGATCGGCGCCGGAGCCACGGCGTTGTTCGCCAATGCCCGGGTGAGCGCCCCCCAAAGGGCCGAGGCACAACACGTGCTCGATGCCGCCGGGCTGACCGTGTGGGTGTCCGACGAAGACCAGCTGGATATCGTCACCGCCCTTTCGGGCTCCGGTCCGGCATATTTCTTCCTGCTGGTGGAAGCTCTGGAAAACGCCGCGTTTTCCCAGGGGCTTTCCCGCGAAACGGCGCGGTCGCTGGCGGCACAGACCGCGCTGGGCGCCGGCCGCATGCTGATCGAAAGCGGCGAAAGCGCCGCGACCCTGCGCCAGCGCGTCACCTCGCCCAACGGCACCACACAGGCGGCGCTGGAGAGTTTCCAGGCCGACCATTTCCCCGCCATCGTGGCGCGCGCGGTCGACGCGGCGCGCCGCCGTGGCATCGAACTTTCAGAAGACATGGAATCGAAGACGTGAACTACCTGACCAACGCAGGCGCCCTGATCCTCCAGTTCGCCTTCGGCGCCCTCGTCACGCTGTTCGTCCTGCGACTGCTGGCCGAGGCGCACCGGGCGGACTTCCACAATCCCATCTGCCAGTTCCTCTATCGCTTCACCAACCCCGCGGTGCGCCCGCTGCGCAAGGTGCTACCGCCCGTGCGCCGGATCAACACCGCCGCGCTGGCCATCGTGCTGGTGCTGGAATGCCTTAAGGTGGTGCTGATTGTCGCGCTGGCGGGAATCGCGCCGGCACCCTTGGGTATTCTCGTGGCCGGCGTGGCCGAAACCCTCGACTTCTTCCTGCTGACCTGGATCGTCCTGGTGTTCGTGTGGTCGCTGATGAGCATGCTCTCGACCGACCGCTACCACCCGGTGGCACGACTGGTGTCTAGCCTGGCGGAGCCGCTGGTGCGCCCCTTGCGTGGCAAGCTGACCATCGGCGGGCTGGATTTTTCGCCCACGGCGGTGCTGCTGGGGTTGTTCCTGGCGCGCATCCTCATCGCCCAGCCGCTTTCGGATTGGGGTACGCGGTTGCTGCTGGGAGGCTGAGGGGCGCCCTATCGCGCGAAACCTTACCTGCCCCCCAACCGCCGGGCATCCGTCACGTTCGCCAACGCCCCCAGCCGGCCCAGCAAGGTCGATAGCTGCTCGTAATCCTTCACGCGAAGGGTGAAGCGCATCTCCACCTCGCCCGTGCGTACGTGCACGCGGCTGGAGGACGCCACGATGTGCGGGCCCACGTTGTTGATCGTCGTGGCGACATCCTTTTGCAGGCCCTTGCGATCGTAGCCACGCAGTTCCACGTCGACTTCGTAGTTCTGCACGTCGACCCTGCCCCAGCTCACGTCGATCACACGCTCCGGGTTACGCCGCGCCAACCGGGCCAGCGATGCGCAATCGGAGCGATGCACCGACACGCCACGGCCGCGCGTGATGAACCCGCGGACGGGATCGCCCGGAAGCGGCTGGCAGCAACGCGCCAACGTAGTCAGCAGGTTGCCCACGCCCTCGATCGACAAGGCACCACGATCGTGCTGTGCGCCACGGGAAGCGACCGGGTTGCCCGACTGCGTGATCTCCGTCTCGACGGGCTCCTGCAACGAACGCGCGACCTGGCCGAGGGTGACCTCGCCCAGGGCCACCGTGACGTAGAGTTCTTCCACGTTCTTCAGGCGGAAATGCGCCGCCAGCTTCGACAGGTCGACGTCGTCCAGGGCGAGCCTGCGCAGTTCCTTCTCCAGGTTGGCCTTGCCAGCCAGGATGTTCGCCTCATGCGCCTCGCGGCGGAACCACGCACGCACCTTCTCCTTCGCACGCGAGGTGTTGAGGTAACCGTGGTGCACGGAGAGCCAGTCGCGACTCGGCTCGGACACCTTCGTCGTGAGGATTTCCACCCGGTCGCCGCTGCGCGGCTGGGTGGTCAGGGGCACGATACGGCCATTGATCTTCGCGCCGCGGCAACGGTGACCCACGTCGGTATGGATGTGGTACGCGAAATCGAGCACGGTCGCGCCACGCGGCATGTCGATGACCTCGCCCTTGGGCGACAGCACATAGACACGGTCTTCCATCAGTTCGGTTTCGAACCCCGCGGCAAGCTCGGCCTCGTCCTCCCCGCGTGGTTCCAGCAGCTTGCGCATCCAGGCGATCTTCGCCTCGAACTCGGAATCGGCGCTGCCGCCTTCCTTGTAGCGCCAGTGGGCGGCCACGCCGAGTTCGTTGGCGCGGTGCATCTCGTGCGTACGGATCTGTACCTCGAGCGTCTTGCCCTCGGGGCCGAGCACGGCGGTATGCAGGGAGCGATAGCCGTTGCCCTTCGGGCGCGCGACGTAGTCGTCGAACTCGCCGGGCAAGTGCGGCCACAGGCTGTGCACGAGCCCGAGCGCGGCATAGCAATCGGCCACGCTGTCGACCAGGATGCGCACCGCGCGGATATCGTAGAGGTCGGAGAACTCCAGCCCCTTCTTCTTCATCTTCTTCCAGATCGAGAAGATGTGCTTCGGGCGCCCGGCCAGGTCGGCCTTGATGCCGGCACCCTCCAACACCGCGTGCAATTGCGCCAGGCTCTCCGCGATGAAGTGCTCGCGGTCGGCGCGGCGCTCGTCGAGCAGGCGCGCGATGCGCCGGTAGGTATCCGGTTCGAGATAACGAAAGGCGAGGTCTTCCAACTCCCACTTCAGCTGCCAGATGCCCAGGCGGTTGGCCAGCGGGGCATGGATGTCCGAGGTGAGCTGGGCCAGTTCGCGCCGCTCGTGGTCGGGCAAGGCCATGGCGGTGCGCATCGCCGCCAGTTGGCGTGCCAGCAGGACGAAGACCACGCGCAGATCGCGGATGATCGCGAGAAGCAGCCGGCGCAACCCTTCGGCACCACTCGCCGGGCCGCGTTGCGCATGCAGCGCCCAGACCTTCTCCGCTTCGCCCTGTCCATCGACAAGGCGGCGCAGCGCCGGCGCCCAATGCTTCGCCGCTTCCCCGGCGGCGACCGGGCTGGACTTGAGCAACGAGAACCACAATGCCGAAGCGCAGGTCTCGTCGTCGCATCCCAGCTGGCGGAGCAGCTCGATCACCGTTTCGCCCTCGGCTCGGGCCGACGCGGGCAGCGCGGCGCAAGCCTCGCGCGCGCGCTCGGTCAGCGGCATCGCGTTGACTTTCGCCTCGGGGGAACGGGTGTCGCTCATCGACTGTCCTCAGGGTTCCTCATCGTATGGCGGCCTGTGCGGTTTCCAGCGCGCGTGCCAGTCGCTTGGCCGACACCGGCTCCGCCGTCTTCAATTCCTGGGCGAACAGCGAAACCCGCCATTCCTCCAGCAACCAGCGTAGTTCGTCCCAGGTTTCGTCGTTCAATGCGGTCCCGCCCGCGTTGAGCAGCGCACGCCAGTACGGCAGCACCTGCAGCATACGCGACTGGTCGCGCGCCGGGTCCTGGCGAAGACGCTCGCCGCGCAATCGCATGGCCTTGAGGTAGCGCGGGTAATGAGCCAGCCGTCCCAGCGGCAATTCGCGGAGGAATCCCGGCTGCAACAAGGCGGCCAGTTGCTCGCGCAGGTCGTCGTAGCTGGCCTTCGCGAACCCCATCAACGGGGGGTCCATCCATGGCTTGAGTTCGGCCTGCGCCTCGATGATCGGCTCGGCCAGCTTCTGTCGCGCCATGGCCGCACCGAACAGCTCACGCCCAAGCTCCACGCGCAAGGCTTCGAATTCCCCTTGCGTCCGCGCATCCAGCCGGCGGTCCGCGACGAGATCCTCGAATCCCCCTTCGACCAGGTCCTCGCGCAAGCCGTCGATACTGCCCAGCGGGGCGTACTTCAACGACAAGGCGTTGGCGATGGGCAACTGCCGCCGCGCACGCTTGAACTCGGGCGCGAGGGCCTGCCGAAGCAGTCGCTCCACGCCGGCCAGATGCGCCTCGGCAGCCTCGTCCGCGCGTTCGAACACGCGCAAGGCCACGGCCTCGCCCAGGTCGACGAGCGCGGGGTAAGCCTTCAGGCCCGCTTCCGACCGGACCTCCCTCGGGATCGCCTCGAAATCCCAGGCGACGATATCCTCGCGGGTCAGTTCGACATCGGTCTTGCGCGAGAAAGCCTCGCGCGCCTTGCCTTCCCAGCGGGCCCGAATCTCGCCCAGGTCGCGTCCCTCGGCGACCGCACGACCATCCTCGTCGTGCACCCGGTACCGCATGAGCAGGTGCGGCGGCAGTTCCGCATCGGCGAACGCGGCGGCATCCACCTCCACGCCCGTGGTGCGCTTGAGGAAGGCCGCCAGGGCCTTGGCCAGTGGCTCGTCGCGGGGACTCTCCGCCTCGGCGAAGGCACGCGCGAAATCGGGGGCGGGGACGAAGTTGCGGCGCAGCGCCTTGGGCAAGGAACGAATGAGCTCCGCCACCTTGTCCGCCAGCAACCCACCCACCAGCCATTCGCCCCGCGCCGCCGGCAATGCGTTGAGGAAAGCCAGGGGCACCTGGATCGTGACGCCATCGGCGGGATCGCCCGGCACGAATCGGTATTCGAGACGGTAGCGATGCTGGCCGATGTCGAGCGACGCCGGAAAAGCCTTCGGGTCCAGGCCGGCGCCATTGTCCATCACGTCGGAAAGAGTCCAGCGCAACGCCGCCTGCTCGCCGGGCGAGGCCTTGCGATACCAGGCGTCCAGCGCACGCGCATCGGCGATCTCCTCCGGCAATTTGCCGTCGAAGAAGGCGGCCAATGCCTCGTCCGCGCGCAACAGGCCGGCCCGGCGTTGCTTCGCCTCGATGTCGTGGGCTTGTTCGAGCACCCGCGCGTTGGCGCGGACGAAGTCGGCACGGCTGTCGATGTCCGCGCGCACGAGCGCCTCGCGCACGAAGATCTCGTGGGCCAGCCGGGGGTCCTGCTTGTGGAAGGTGACGGGCCGGCGCTCGACCAGTACGAGGCCGAACAGGGTGACCTGCTCATAGGCGACCACCGTGCCGCGCTTGCGCGACCAGTGGGCGTCGCGCGCCGTGGCCCTTACCAGATGGGCTGCCTGCGTCTCGACCCATAAAGGATCGATACGCGCGCACATCATGGCCCAGATGCGGCCACCGATATCGATGATCTGCGCGGCGAATACCCAGGCCGGGGGAGCCTTGGCCAGGGCCGACCCCGGAAAGACCTGGAAACGCCGCTCACGCGTGCCGCGGAACACGCCCTTCTCGTCCTTGTGCCCGACCTGGGTGGGCATCCCGGCGAGCAGGCTGCGGTGGACGGCTTCGAACAAGGCGTCGCCCTGTGGGGACGCGGGCGCGCTTTCGCGTGCGGTGGCGGTCGACCAGCCGAGGTCGCGGATGACGAGCACCAGCTGCCGGTGCAGCTCCCGCCATTCGCGCATGCGCATGAAGCTCAGGAAGTGTCGCGAACACCAGTCGCGCAGCTTGGACGAGGTGAGTTCCTCGGCGCTGTCGAGGTAGCCCTTCCACAGGTTCAGCACGCCGACGAAGTCGGACTTCGGATCGGCGAACCGCGCATGCGCCGCGTCGGCCTGGCCGCGTGCCTCCGGAGGACGCTCGCGCGGGTCCTGGATGCTCAGGAACGCCACGATGGTCGTGATCTCGGAGAGGCTGCCCAGGCGTCGTGCCTCGACCAGCATCCGTGCCAGCTGGACGTCGATCGGCAAGCGCGCCACGGTGCGTCCCACCTCGGTCAGGCGGCGGCCGTCGTCGATGGCCCCGATCTCCGCCAGACGACGGTAGCCGTCGGCCACGATGCGGGGATCGGGTGCGTCGAGGAACGGGAAATCCTCCACCTCGCCCAGGTCGAGCGCGAGCATGCGCAGGATGACGTTGGCGAGCGAGGAACGCAGCAGCTCGGGATCGGTGTATTCGGGCCGCAGGATGAACTCCGCCTCGTCGTACAGGCGGTAGCAGATGCCGGGGCCGACACGTCCGCAGCGGCCTTTGCGCTGGTTGGCCGCGGCTTGCGAGATCGGTTCGACGTGCAGGCGCTCGAGTTGCCCGCGCTGGCTGTAGCGCTTCACGCGCGCCGTGCCCGAATCGACGACATAGCGGATGCGCGGCACCGTGAGCGAGGTTTCCGCCACGTTGGTGGCCAGCACGATGCGCCGCTTCGTTCCCGGCCGGAACACCCGGTCTTGCTCGTTCGCCGACAACCTCGCATACAGCGCCAGTACTTCGGTCTCGCGATACGGCTTGCGCGACAGCAACAAGTGCGTGTCGCGGATCTCGCGTTCACCGGGAAGGAACACGAGCACGTCGCCGCGCGGGTCCTCCCGGGTGATCTCGTCCATCGCATCGGCGATCTGCTGCGAGATGTTGCCCTCGCCGCGCTCACCCGGTGGACGGTAGCGAACC
The DNA here is from genome assembly GCF_049913125.1 of Luteibacter sp. E-22. Classification (GTDB taxonomy): domain Bacteria; phylum Pseudomonadota; class Gammaproteobacteria; order Xanthomonadales; family Rhodanobacteraceae; genus Luteibacter. The sequence goes on along the minus strand of NZ_CP183975.1, from coordinate 1,188,651 downwards.
TCGACCGGATACGTGCGTCCCTCGACCGTCACGATCGGCGCGCCGCCAAAATGCTCCGCGAAGCGTTCCGTATCGATCGTCGCCGAAGTGACGATGATCTTCAGCTCGGGCCGGCGCGCGGCGAGGCGCTTGAGGTAGCCGAGCAGGAAATCGATGTTGAGGCTGCGCTCGTGTGCCTCGTCGATGATGATGGTGTCGTAGGCGGACAGCCAGGGATCGGACTGCGTCTCGGCGAGCAGGATGCCGTCGGTCATGAACTTGACCAGGGCCTGGTCGGAGACCTTTTCGGTGAACCGGACCTGGAAGCCCACCTTGTCGCCGATCGGCGTACCCAGTTCCTCGGCCACGCGCACCGCCACCGAACGGGCGGCGAGGCGGCGCGGCTGCGTGCAGCCGATCAGCCCTGCCTCGCCGCGACCGGCGGCGAGGCACAGCTTCGGCAGTTGGGTGGTCTTGCCCGAACCGGTCTCGCCCGCGATCACCACCACCTGGTGCTCGCGGATCAACTTGACGATGTCGTCGGCGCGTGCGGCGATCGGCAACGAGGCATCCACCGTGATCGGCGGCTTGGAAGCCGCCCGGGCGACCCGGCGGGCTGTCGAATTCGCGATGTCGGCCGCCAACGCCTCGACCCTGGTCGGATCGGGCTTGCGCGACAGTGCGCGCCAGCGGCCCAGCAGGCGGCCGAAGTCGCGGCTGGTCACCTGCGCCAGCGCGTCGCGCAGCTCTCGCAGGCGCGGGTCGGGGGAGGAAGGTCGTGCGGGACGTGTGGAGGTGCTCATGGGAACGCCAATGATAGCGTGGGCCTATCGACGGCATCGGAAGCTTTCATTTCACGTGCACTGTGCAGGCCGTTAAAATTTCGATCGAACGATTGAAGAAACCCAAGGAGAGTCGCGACATGGCCATCGATATCGGAATCGCCAGGAAAGACCGCGAAGCGGTCGCCAAGCACCTTTCAAAGCTCCTGGCAGACACTTACTCGCTCTACCTGAAGACCCACAACTTCCACTGGAACGTCACGGGACCCCAGTTCAACAGCCTGCACGCCATGTTCGAGGTCCAGTACAACGCCCTGTGGCTGGCCGCCGACGAGGTCGCGGAGCGCATCCGCATCCTCGACATTTTCGCCCCGGGCTCCTACAGCCAGTTTTCCAAGCTCACCTCGATCAAGGAAGAGGCCGGCGTGCCGGAGTGGAAGGACATGGTCGCCCAGCTGGTGGATGGCCACGAAATCGCCGCCGCCACCTCCCGCGACACCATCAAGGCGGCCGAGGCCGTAGGTGACGAAGGCACGGCCGACATGGTCACCGGCCGCCTGAAAGACCACGAGAAGACCGCCTGGATGCTGCGCTCGCTGCTGAAGTAAGCATCGGCATCCACCTTCGGGTGGATGCTTTCGGGTGGGAGCCACGCTCGCTGGTGGGAAGCGCGCTCGCGCGCGAATGGGTTTACCGCAAGGTCCGTTCGCGGCCCGGGCCGCTTCCCACACGGGGGTATTTTCGTCATTTCGGGCCATCCGGGCCCGTTCGCCGAGCCCCGCCACAACCCCCTACTCTGAGTTCAGCCTGACCGGTCGGCCCGCCATGCGTTGAGCCGCAACGCACCGTTCGTTAAGCTCCCCGGGTTACCTCACTGATACCACTCGGGGGCCAGCCGGTCCGGGGATTGTTTTGAGCGCTGCCACGACGACCGAACGAAGCCACCCGATCCTTGCCGCGCTGATCCTCGCGATCCTTGTGGCGGCCCTGAATTTCGGGCTGTGGCTCGTCGCCAACCTGCCCAACGGTCCCAGTGACTGGCATGGTCCCATCCCCGGCTTCGCGTTCACCGCGTACCAGCGCTACCAGAACCCGATCAAGGGCGATGTCTCCACAGATCCGGAAATCGATACGGACCTGCGCCTGATCAAGCGTTACTCGCCGCGCATCCGTACCTACTCGATACTGGAAAATCCCCAGGTCATACGGCTGGCGGACAAGGAAGGCCTCGACGTGATGGCCGGCGCACTGATCGATGCACGCCTCGAGAACAACGAGCGCGAGATCGAAGCCCTGGTCGCGCAGGCCCACCGCTACCCGAAAACCGTAACCCGGGTGATCGTCGGCAACGAGGTGCTCTTCCGCGGCGACCTCAAGCCCGAACAGGTCATGTCCTACCTCGACCGCGTACGCGCCGCCGTGCGCCAGCCGGTCTCCGTGGCCGAGCCATTCCATATCTGGCTGCAGAACCCGGAACTCGCCGACCACGTCGACTTCATCACCGTCCACCTGTTTCCCTACTGGAACGGTATCGAGGCACGCGCCGGCGTCAACGATTCCATCGAAAGCTACAAGGCCCTGCGCGCACAGTTCCCGGGCAAGCACATCGTCATCGGCGAGATCGGCTGGCCTTCCAATGGCGATCGCTACAAGTACGCGTACCCGAGCGTCTCCAACGAGGCGATCTTCCTGCGTACCTTCTTCAACGCCGCGAAAGCCGACGGCATCGACGACTACTACGTTCTCGAAGCCATCGACCAACCCTGGAAGGAAAACCTCGGCGAAGGGCGCACCGGCGCGTACTGGGGCATGTTCAACGCCGATCGCCAGTTGAAGTTCCCCTTCACCGGTCCCGTCACCGAGGACGTGGGCTGGCCGTGGAAGGCGCTGGCGGCTTCCGTCCTGGCCTTCTTCCCGATGCTCTGGTTCGGCATCCGCTTCAACCGCTTCAAGCTGATGGGCCGCCTCTTCTTCATGGCGCTGATCCAGCTCGCCTGCGGCCTGATCGTGTGGTCGGCCACCCTGCCCTTCAACTTCTACCTCAGTCCGTTCGACTGGGCGATGCTGATCCTGCTGTTCCCCGCGCAGATCGCGATCCTGGGCATCCTGCTGATCAACGGCTTCGAGTTCACCGAAGTGCTGTGGCGGCGCAGCTGGGTGCGTCACGCCGGCATGCTGCCGCATGACCCGGTGGAGAAGCAGCCGTTCGTCTCCATCCACCTGGCTTGCCATAACGAGCCGCCGGAGATGGTCCAGATCACGCTCGATTCGCTGGCCGCGCTGAACTACGAGAACTTCGAAGTCCTCGTCCTCGACAACAACACCAAGGACCCTGCCGTGTGGCAGCCGGTCGAGGAATACTGCAAGAAGCTGGGGCCCAAGTTCCGTTTCTTCCATCTGGAACCGTGGCCAGGCTACAAGGCGGGCGCGCTGAATTTCGGCCTCACCGCCACGGACGAGCGTGCCGAAGTGGTGGCCGTGATCGACGCCGACTACGTCGTGCGCGAGGACTGGCTGGCCTCCCTCACCGGCTACTTCCACGACTCGAAGGTGGCCGTGGTGCAGTGCCCGCAGGCGCACCGCGATTTCGAGAAGAACCGTTTCCGCCGGATGACGGCCTGGGAGTACGACGGCTTCTTCCGCATCGGCATGCATCATCGCAACGAACGCAACGCGATCATCCAGCACGGCACCATGACGATGGTCCGCCGCTCCGCACTGGAAGGCACCGGTGGATGGTCCGAGTGGACCATCTGCGAGGACGCCGAACTCGGCCTGCGCCTGATGCATGCGGGCTACGAACTGGTCTACGTCGACGAACTGATGGGCAAGGGCCTCACGCCGGCCGACTTCAAGGCATACAAGAGCCAGCGCTATCGCTGGGCCTTCGGCGCCATGCAGATCCTCAAGGGTCGCTGGAGCTGGATGACCCGGAAGGGCCCGCTCTCGGCAGGCCAGCGCTTTCATTTCCTCACCGGCTGGTTCAGCTGGTTCGCCGATGCCCTGCACTTCGTCTTCACGATGATGGGCCTGCTCTGGACCGCGGGCATGATCTACGCGCCCGAATACTTCAATCTGCCGATGCAGCTGTTCCTGATCCCCGTGATCGGCTTCTTCTTCGCCAAGGCCATCTTCGGTATCGTGCTCTACCGTGCGCGCGTGCCATGCAGCTGGTACGACACCTTGATGGCCTCGGTGGCCAGCATGGGCCTGTCGCATGCCATCGCCCGCGGCATCCTGCACGGCCTCACGCGCGAAAAGACGGCCTTCGTCGTCACCGCGAAGAGTCGCCGCATGGGCGGCAGCAGCTTCGCGGCCTTCGCGCCGGTACGCGAGGAAGGCCTCATGGCCATCGCCCTGCTCCTGGCGGTGATCGGCATGGGCTTGCATTACGGCACCAGCTACGTCGAGAGCGTCCTGTGGATGTTCATCCTCGGCGCGCAATCGATCCCTTATGTATCGGCGCTGGCGGGTGCCTGGATCGCGCATCGCGCGGGCGATGAAGCAGGCTGAGCCGGACAGTCGTTCACGTTTGCTTATCGACGTTGCACGCCTCGCGAGGTAAGTTACGCCAAGACCTGACGTCAGGAGGTGCTGGACGCATCTCCGCTAGCGGCCGTGTCACACGGCCTTGGATCACGACCGGACGGGACGCTCATGCGCCTTACCAGACGCCATGGACTGCTGCTTCTGCCGTGGTTCCTCATGCCCTCGATCGCCCATGCCGGCATCGTGCTCAATGTCGACGGAGTCGACGAGAACCTCAGAAATGCCGTCGTCGCCGGTGTCGAGCTGAGCCAGTACGCCAAACGCGACGTCACCGCGGCGCAAGTGCGCCGGCTTTACGAAAAAGCACCTGACGAAGTCCAGGCGGCACTGCGGCCCTATGGCTACTACGAAGCCACGGTCACCGGCGACCTGAAGCAAGTAGGCAACGACTGGCAGGTGACCTTGCACGTGGTGACCGGCACGCCGGTGCAGGTGACCGCGGTCAACGTCGAGGTCGACCAGGACGCGGCAAAGATACCGGCCATCCGCCGTGCCCTGCGCGGGGTGGAAAACCTCAAGGGCAAGGTGCTCAACGATGGTGTCTACGATGGCGCGCGCGATACGGTCAGTGGCGCACTCACCGCCACCGGTTTCCTCGACGCGCGCCTCGTCACCCGCACGGTGGAAGTGAACCGCGCCGAGCATTCGGCCGCGGTGAACCTCAAGTGGGATGCGGGCCGGCGTTATCGCTATGGCCACATCGTGTTCAGGAATTCGCAGTTCCGCGATGGCTTCCTCGACCGCTACGTGCCGTTCAAGAGCGGCGACTACTTCTCGCAGAACCAGCTGCTCGAACTGCAGCAGGCGCTGAACGGTGCCGATTATTTCGCCGTGGTCAACGTCATACCCGATACCGACAACGCGAAGGACGGCACGATCGACATCGCGGTGGAACTGGCGCCCGCCAAGCGGACGATCTACACCGGGGGCCCCTTCTTCGGTACCGACACCGGCGCAGGCCTGCGCGGCGGCATCGAGAAGCGCTGGATCAACGATCGCGGACACAAGTGGAAGAACGAACTGGTGCTCGCGCAGCGCCTGAAGACGCTCTCCACGCTGTACCAGATCCCGATGCCCGGCCCCAACCAGCGCAGCTTCAACTTCGGCGCCAACTTCCGCGATGCCGACACCGTCACCTCGCAGTCGCGCACGCTGCAACTGGTCGCGAACGAAACCCGGCTCTGGCATGGCTGGCAGCGCACCATCGGCATCAATGCATTGTCGGGCACGTTCACCGTCGGCAAGCGCGGCGGTGAAGGCGACAACGCCGAGGGCCTCGAGCGCGGCCGCAGTACCCTCCTGTATCCAGAGATCACGCTCAGCCGGAAGAAGGGCGACAACCCCACCTTTGTCCGCAACGGCTGGTCCCTCACGCTTACCGCCCGCAGTACCGCGGGGCCGCTCCTGTCGGATGCCAGCTTCTCCCAGGTGATCGGCGACGTGAAATGGATCAAGTCGTTCTGGGGCCGCAACCGCCTGATCCTGCGCGGCAGCGCCGGCAAGCTGTGGACGAGCGACTTCAGCGACCTGCCCCCACAACTACGCTTCTTCGCCGGTGGCGATCGCTCCGTGCGCGGCTACGACTACCAGAGCATCGGCCCGCGCAACGCCTACGACCGCGTGATCGGCGGCGAGGGCCTGCTGGTCGGCAGCACCGAGGTCGAGCACTACTTCACGCGCAACTGGGGCATGGCCGCCTTCGTCGACGCGGGCAACGCGTTCACGGGAACGGACTACAGTCCACGTGTCGGCGCAGGCCTCGGCGTACGCTGGCTGTCGCCCGTCGGGATGATCCGCGCCGATATCGCCGTCCCCGTCGGCGACAAGAACGAACACGGCATTCATCTGCATGTCGTCATCGGGCCCGACCTGTGAGGAGCGCCGGCATGAAATGGTTGATCCGCATCGGTGCCGCGTTCGGCGTCCTGCTCGTCGTCGTCATGCTCGGCGTGTGGTGGCTGGTCGGCAGTGCGTCCGGTCTTCGTTTCGCACTCGCCCGTGCCCAGGCCTTCACCGATAACGCGCTCACGGTGGAGAAGGCCGAAGGCCGGCTTGCCGGCCCGCTGGATATCTCCGGGCTTCGCTATCGCGACGGCAAGGGCATGGACGTCCGCGTCGCCACGGCACACCTGGACTTTTCCTTCGGCGCCTTGCTGCGCAAGCGCGCGCATGTCCACGAGTTGCACGCCGACGGTATCGATGTGGTGCTCGGTCCCGCGGAACCGGAACCGGATACGCCGTCGGAACCGTTCTCCCTGAAGCCGCCACTGGATATCGTGCTTGACAAGGTGAAGGTTGGCCACGTGCGTGTCATGCAGGAAGGCAAGCCCGTGTTCGAGTCCAACTCACTCGATCTCGCCGGCTCGTGGACCGCCAACGGCATCGAGCTGAAGTCCCTCGCCTTGCGCGCGCCCGATGGCCAGGCCGACCTGGGTGGCACGCTCGCCGTCGGCGACGGCTACAAGGGCGATGGAAAGGCCTCCTTCGCGTGGAAGGTCGGCGACGTGGACTATGCGGGAGGGATCGAGGCGCATAGCGATGGCGCGAAAGCCCACGCGATCGTGAAATTGCGGCTGCCCTTCGTGGCCCAGGTCGATGCCGACCTGGTGCAAGGCGGCGACTACGCCTGGACGGCGAAGATCGACGCGCCACGCTTCGATCCCAAGCCGCTGCTCGGCGACGGCAGCCTGGAATCGCTCGGCCTGGCGCTACAAGGAACGGGCGACCGATACAGCGCCCGGCTGGTCGGCGACGTCGACCTTGGCGATTACCGGGTGCGGCTTGCGCCGATCAAGGCGGCGTTCGACCACGAATACAAGCGTCTGACGCTCGACGAGCTGACGATCGCATCGCCCCAGGTCAAGGGATCGCTCACCGCGAGGGGAACGGTCGAGATCGCGGCGCAACCGCTGTCGGCGGACCTCGCCCTCGACTGGAAGGACGTTCTCGTCCCCGCCACCGTCGCCGGCCAGGACCTCGCCAGCACCGGCCGGCTCACCTTCAAGGGCAGTGCCGAGTCTTATCGCGCGGAAGGCGATGTCGACATCGGACCACCCGACCATATCGGCAAGTTCACCCTCGATGTCGACGGTACGCCGGATCGGGTGATCCTCCACTCCGTGCAGCTGAAACAGCGCACCGGGAGCCTCGTCGCGAGTGGCGCACTCACGCTGCGCCCCGCGCTGTCGTGGAAGCTGGACATCAAGGGCGATCGCTTCGATCCGGGCCAGGTCCTCGCTGAATGGCCTGGGGCCCTGGATCTCGATCTCTCGACCGAAGGGCGGCTAGAGAACGACAAGCCGCTGGGCTCGCTCGAACTGCGCAAGCTCGACGGCACGCTCCGGAAGCGTCCACTGCGTGGCGGCGGCATGCTGACGCTGAAGCCCGGCGAAGTGATCAACGGCAACCTCGATCTCGCATCCGGTGGCAGCACCATCCGCCTGGATGCCAAGGGCGACGCCGCCAACGACGCCACGCTGAAGCTCGCCATCGCCTCGCTAGGCGACTGGTTGCCCGATTCAGGCGGCAAGGTCACCGGCGACATCTCGGCCAAGGGCAACCTGCCGAAGCTGGCGGTGAAGGCGAATCTGCGCGGCAGCACCATCGTCTACGCCGACCAGAAGATCGAGGCGATTTCCGTCGACGCGGACATACCGGACATCAGCACGCCGGGCGGCAAGCTCGACGTCGTCGGCACGGGATTGGTCAGCGGAGGGCTGGTCTTCAGCCGCGTCGATGTCGCCGCCCAGGGTAGCCAGGAACGCCACCAGCTCAGCATCGACGCGAAGGGCCGGCCGCTCGCCGCCAACCTGCTTCTCTCCGGATCGCTCAAGAACGGTGCCTGGAACGGCACGCTGTCCACGTTGAACATCGATTACCAGGGGTTGCCGCCCTGGCACCTGCAAAATCCCAGCGCGATGGCCTGGAAGGATGGCGCGGCGAGCATGAGCGACCTCTGCCTCACCGCCGGCGATCCCCTCCTCTGTGTCGCCGCCAAGCAGGACAAGGCCGGCAACCTCGATGCGAGTTATCGCCTGCGTCGCGTGCCCCTCGCGTTGTTGATGACGGCGGCCGAGGCCTCGAACAGCCCCATGCGGGCCGAGGGCATCATCGAAGGCGACGGCAATATCCGACGCACGGCGGCCGGAGCGCTATCGGGCCAGGCGAACGTCACGTCCGCCCATGGTTCGGTGGCCTATGCCGATCGAACCGACCGTCCGCTGCTCGTCTACGACAACCTTTCCGCCAACGCCCAGCTCTCGCCCGACAACCAGCGCGTGACCTTGCGCGCCTCGTTGAACGGTGGTGGATCGCTCGACGGCAACGTATCGCTCAGCGGGGCACAGCAGGCGCTCGGCGGCTCGGTCGCCTTGCACTTGAAGGATCTCTCCGTCGTCGAGCTGTTCACGACCGAACTCGCCGAGGTGAAAGGCGCGCTGGACGCCAATTTCAATCTTGGCGGCACCGTGGCGGCGCCCGCGATCACCGGCCAGGCCATCATCGGCGGATTCGCCGCGGAAGTGCCCAGCGCGGGACTCAAGCTCAAGGACGGCCGGATCAGCATCGACACCACCGATGCGAAGAACTACCTCGTCGACGGCACGATCCGTTCCGGAGACGGCACCTTGTCGATCAAGGGCAACGCGGCCCTCGGCACCGGCGCACAGATGCGCCTCGGCATCGAGGGGTCGAAGTTCACCGCCGTGGACATTCCCGCCGCGAAGGCCGTCATCTCGCCCGACCTGACCATCGTGCAAGATGCCAAGGGCATGAATGTCAGCGGCAAGCTCAACGTCGACATGGCGGACGTCGATGTCGAGCGCCTGCCCGGCGCCGGCGCGACCAAGGCCTCGCCCGACGTCGTCGTGATCGACGACAAGCAGCGTGAAGCCGCGGAGGAATCGGCACCGATCACCGCCGATATCCGCGTCGACCTCGGCAACAAGGTGCACTTGGTGGGCTTCGGCATCGACGGCCGTATCACCGGTCAACTCGATGTTCGCGAACGCCCCGGGCGTGCCACGACGGGTCAGGGTCAGATCGGCGTGGACGGTACCTACAAGGCCTATGGGCAGGACCTGCGTATCGAACAAGGTCAGCTGCTGTTCGCCAGCACGCCGATCGACAACCCCGGACTCAACATCCGCGCCGCACGTACGTTGAATCCCAACGCCACCATCGACGACGGCCAGAAAGTGGGCCTCTACGTTTCCGGTACGGCGCGGCGCCCCATCCTCACCGTATTCTCTAATCCGGTGATGGAACAATCCGACGCCCTCTCCTACCTCGTCACCGGCAAGCCGCTGTCACAAGTGAAGGGTGGCGAAGGCAACATGGTCGGCGCCGCGGCCCAAGCCCTCGGCTCCGCCGCGGGCGACCTGCTCGCGAAGAGCGTGGGCTCGAAGATCGGCGTGGACGACATCGGCGTCAGCAACAACGACGCCCTTGGCGGCACTTCCGCCTTCACCGTCGGCAAGTACCTGTCGCCGCGCCTGTACCTGAGCTACGGCGTCGGCCTGTTCGATCCCGGCCAGGTCATCACGCTGCGCTATCTCTTCAGCCGCAAGTGGAACTTTGAGGCGCAGAACGCGACCGAGTTCAGCCGGGCTAGTTTGAATTACAGGTTGGAGCGCTGAGCGGAGACTCGGCTATCGGCACGCCACCCCTGCAAGGCAGGGAATCAATGTGTCCTTGAATCAATGTGACCTTCATTCGCCTTCGTGGGCAACGCTTTGTAAGCCTGAAGCTAGATACCCTGACGCCGAACTCGATGGGCGGGGGACCAACTTCAGAAGTTATCCGCCGCCCATATTTCAATCAAGTTCGGAAAACGCCGAGCCACATCAAGGCGATAAGTAAAAGTACATAGATTACGACGAGCGTCTTCGCCAAGTTAGTCTTGGCGAATGTGCTAGCGCATGTACCAAGCCCCATAAGAACAAGAAACATATAGAAAGGCATCAGTCTACTACTCGCAGAAATACGCGCCTGCAGCGGCCCCCAAAGTTCCCCCTACGGTAAAGCCCGCCATTCCGCCGAATCCCCACGTACTTCCAACGCCTATCGCCGCACCAAAAAGACTACCGCCCAGCGTGAATCCCGCAACGCACCTGTTATAGCTAACCCCTGGCGGTCTCATCATCAGGCCACCGGACACCTGCGCGACATCGTTGATGCTCAACTCATACATAGTCGTATCCCTTTTTGTTAGTCGATATGTCGGAGCGACCTCGCTCAAACGACCAGCGAATGGAACCACATCGTAGAGAATCGAACTATCAAGCAAGCCTTGCGGAACGTATCAGCCATTTTCTTTTAGTACCGTGAGAATGATCTGACGAGGGGATCTTCTCGGATGAGCATTGGAAGGTACAGCGCCGTAAGCAGCAAACGATGGCTCGGCGGTACGCCGGCACTTGCCGTCGGTAAGTATCTGTCGCCGCGCCGTTACCTGATCTATGGCGTGGGCCTGTTCGATCCGGGTCAGGTGATCACGTTGCGCTATCTCTTCAGTCGCAAGTGGAACTTCGAAGCGCAGAACGCCGCGGATTTCAGCCGGGCGAGCTTCAATTATCGATTTGAGCGGTAGCGCCGCCGCGGCACGCGTGTAACCAGTGAAGTTTCGCTGTCGCCCTACGAAAGAGACGGCGAATGCCAGGTAGCAACGACGGCAACCGCCTACACCGCTATCGGTCCGGACGCGCTGACGTCGAAATGCTCGAATGGTTCAATATTCGACGGAAACACATTCGCTTACACATGGAAAGGAAACCACCAATGCGCGAACTTACATTGACCGAAACAAGCGAAGTGAACGGCGGACTTAAAAAAGTCGACTTTTGCGTTGGCGCAACGTCTCTAATTTTCGCTGGAGCAGGCGCGGTGGTAGGTGGCACTGCGGGATTCGGAATCGGCGCTGGAGCCGGGTTCTCGATAGGTGGTGTCGTGGGAAATTCAGTAGGACAGATGTTCTGCTCATCGTATTTTTCAGACTGATGGTCGATATCTGGTCAATTGCACTTACCATTGTCGGCTTCATCGGAGTCATAACCAAAAATCGTCGTATACGAATCGTTTCAATATCAATTATGGTTCTGATATCGGTGGCCAGAATGTGCGGTCTACTAAGCTAATCTTCCGCAACAGAGTCCTCAGCGTGGCAAAAAGCCGTGCACGTATCGTTAAACGTGTCATCGACATCTACAGCCACGGCCAGCATTGAAATGGAAGGCCGACATACTGAAGGTCAATCGTCAATTCGACGATTCATGACAGACGTGCCCATATAGGCAACCAAAAGGAACGCGGATGAAAGATCACGTTCCAGCGGTGGCATCGATCTTTCGAGAACAGCGATACGCCATGAAGGACCAGCTGTTTAGGCAGGAGGCCGTTGATCACCTGAAGTCTTCCGGCTTTGGGGTATCCATCCATCTCCCCCGCGCACAACGTATCACGGCAATGCTGGCACTGCTCTCCGTGCTAGCCCTTGTTGGATGGCTCTGTACAGGATCATACACACGTCGTGTCACCGTCCAAGGAGTACTTGAGCCTCGCACGGGAATAGTACAGGTGCGTCTTCCAAGACCCGGAAAGGTTGTCAAGATACATGTGTCTATCGGAGACCACGTCAAGGCGGGTACAACCTTGCTCAGTTTGGCTACCGATCGGGAGACCACGCAACATGGGGATGGGTTCACAGCCAAACTTGCTCAACTGACCGCCGATAAGATGCGCCTGAAAGAGGATCTTCTTACCGAGATTCAATCCTTCGAAGAACAAAAGGCAGCCTTGGTCGGAGAGTTGCGTACGGCCCACTCCAGGACAGGACGCCTTGCTGTCCAAAAAACCTTGCAAAAGCAAAAAGTCGATATAAAGAAGGACATTCTCGATCGAATGACACCGCTTCTGAGCAAGGGCTACGTCTCATCCCTTCAATTCAAAGAGCGGGAAACCGAGTTTATTCAGGAAAAGTCAGAACTTGAAGCTGTGTCATTGCAACACGAAGACGCCAAACAGACAGAATCAAACCTGATCTCACGACAAAAAAGGCTATCGATCGATCTTTCTGAGAAATCCAGCCTGATAAAAGACAGGCTATCAAACGTGGAAAGGACGATTCTGCAAGTCGATGCCGACCAGTCAATTCTCATCACGGCTCCGGTCGACGGAAAAGTTACGAACGTGCTCGTATCAGAGGGAACTGGCGTATCTACATCGGAAATCGCAGCCACCATTACCCCCAGTGACGTCGAACTGATAGTCAGGCTATTTGTTGACAGCAATACCATCGGGTTCATCAAGATCGGAACGCCCGTAATGGTCCGCTACCGATCATTCCCGTATGAAAAATTTGGTATTCACCGCGCAAAAGTGTTTCGGATACCGGACTCTGCCACGACGACGTTGAAAACCCAAAGTATCGCGGAGCCATCGTCGATCGATAGGACGGTGTATCGAGTCGACGTCGGCATCCCTATGCAGACCATCAATGTCTACGGCAAGCAAGAGCCCCTGAAAGCGGGCATGGAGGTCACTGCAGACCTTATGCTCGATCGCCGCAAGCTAGTCGAATGGATGTTCGAACCACTTATCGGATTGAGCAAGCGCATGGATAGTGAGCAACCCGGAAGATGAGTGCTGTAAACGATAAAATATCGGATATTTGGCGACTTCCCACATGGCTCGGAAAGAGCAAGCGAACGCCGGTCGTCCGACAGAGCGAGCAAGCTGAGTGCGGCATGGCTTGCCTAGCCATGGTTCTAGGCCATCATCGGCACCACGTATCTCTTCGCGACCTTCGGCACAGCTCCGATCTCTCATCTCGTGGAGCCACGCTGAGCGATCTGATGACGGTCGCAGAAGCCCGCGGCTTACGTTGCCGTCCACTACGGCTCGAACTCGCGGAACTCGGAAATCTGCGGATGCCTTGCATCCTCCATTGGAGGATGGATCACTTTGTCGTACTTCTAAACATATCGCGAAGACGTGCTGTCATTCATGACCCTGCCAGCGGTCGACGTGATATCAAGCTATCCGAGCTCTCGCACCTCTTCACAGGCATTGCCCTGGAGGCTTCACCGGGTGAAGACTTCGTTGGATTGGCGAAGGAGCGGGATATTTCCTTCACATCCATGCTTCAAATGCTCCGCGGTTATGCCCCATCCTTATGGGCGATCCTTGGATTTTCGTTATCGCTAGAGATCCTGGCGCTCCTCATGCCCCAGTTAGTGCAGGTAGTCGTCGATCAGGTCCTCACCAATGGCGACCTTGATCTACTGACGCTTGTCGGTACGGGCTTTATCCTGCTGACGCTTATTCAATCCTTCGTGTCTGCCTGTCGAAGCTGGTCAGTTGCCTGGTTGACCGCCCACGGCGGCATGCACTGGACGGGGGCGATCTTTCACCGCCTTCTTCGCCTTCAACATGGCTATTTTGAACGTCGGCATGTGGGTGATGTCGTCTCGCGCATCGATGCCATTCATGTGATCCAGCAAACCCTGAGCAATCAACTCATAGGGGCGGTGATGGACGGGATCGTCGGTATCGCAACGCTCGCCTTCCTGTTGACCTACAGTCCTCTCTTAGCAAGCATTATCACACTGGGAACGATCGTCTATGGTGTCCTTCGCTTATCCATCTACAGCCGGCTCCGCGAGACAAACATCAATCAGGTTGAATCCGAGGCTTCACAGCGTACAGACCTGGTTGAATCCATCCGGGGCATTCGGACGATCCGTCTGAACAATATGACAGCCATTCGCTCGGCACTGCATGCGAATAGGACAGCCGAAGTTGTCATGCACCAACTTCATGGCAAGAAATTAGTCATCGCTTTTGAAACTGCTGGCAGCATTCTTTCTGGAATACAACGAGTGATCGTGCTCTGGATAGGGGCCTCGTTAACCATGCGAGGGCAGATGACGGCCGGTATGCTGATGGCGCTTTCAGCCTATGGCGATCAGTTCTCCACACGAACCAATATGCTCATCGACTACGTGATTCAACTTCGCCTCCTGAAGATTCAAGGCGAGCGCATAGCCGATGTCGTTCATTCTTCCGAAGAGCCAGACATAGATGGCCGCTATCAAGGCCCGATCCATCAACCATCCGTGGAATTCGTTGATGTCAGCTATCAATACTCAGCTAACTCGCCGTTGATTCTCCGTAGCGCATCGCTGATGGTTCAACCCGGCGAATCCATCGCTATCGTCGGCCCCTCTGGCATAGGGAAAAGTACCGCACTGCGCCTTCTTCTTGGGCTTTCCGACCCGACCTACGGAGCCATTCGCATTGGCGGCGTGGATCTCGCAAGTCTCGGCAAGGCGTACTTCCGCGATCAGATCGGAGTAGTTCTCCAGGATGATCACCTCTTTTCGGGAACGATCGCCGACAACATATGCTTCTTTGACCCTGTAGCGAAGATGGATGATGTCTATGCAGCTGCGGGACTAGCCGAAGTACACGATGACGTTTGCGCCATGCCGATGGGTTACCGAACTTTGGTCGGCGACATGGGGGCTGGCCTTTCCGGTGGACAGAAGCAGCGCATAGTCCTAGCGCGCGCCCTCTATCGAAAACCATCCATCCTTATTCTTGACGAGGCAACAAGTCACCTCGATGTTGCATCGGAACGGCATATCGTGTCTCGGCTCAAAAGCATGAAAATGACCCGAATCATTGTCGCGCATAGACCCGAAACCATTCGTTCGGCGGACCGGGTGGTCGCCCTAATTGGCGGGCGCTTCGTGGAGTCTCCTTAGAAACATACACGCGACTTTCCCGCCAAGCAGGCATCTAGCCAGGGAGGTTTCCGAATCATGGCCTTTAAGGCGCACCATCGTGAGAAGAAAATATAAAACCTTCCTAAGCATCATCGGCAGTAGTGCTGCCATATGGCTAAACGTCGCATTATGAGGAGTCTGTTGACGCACGCGACTCAAAGGGCGGCGTTATCGTGATTTGCCTCGCTTCGTGGTCGATGTCGGTGATTGCCGCACTTTCATACTTAAGAAGTAGACGATGACAACCTGAATTACCTGGTCCGCCGCAAGTATCCTACATGCATCGCGATCAAGACCTATACCACCTCCCATCTCCGCCTATTACATTTGCACACGGTATACGTACGCGCGAATTAAGCGACTTACTCACCAAGGGCATATTGCAGTGGGAAACCGGACAAGTATCTGGCGGCCTCCTCAAGGTCCCTGATACATGCTCGGTCACACGAATGGTGGGCTCTGCGGTCGCAGGTGGAATTCTCGGAATTACTGGTTTTGCCGCTGGCATACCAATAGGGATTGGCACCGTTAGTTTCGGATTGATCGTCGGCGGGGGGAAGTCAATTCTTTCAGTGTGCTATGGATCTGCGCAATGCGAATAGGTGAAGGGAATGCGAATACGAAACCGATTGTTTAGATATTTGTCATTTCGGCAAGGTATCGTGAAGTACACGATCAGGAACGGGATACTTTGGTACACCCCAGGAATCTTCCTAACCGACTATTTTTTCAGGCTTGCGAGTAGCGAACACATTTCACCGCCTCAGTTTGTTTATATGACAGCCGGAGCTTTGATGGCTGGCATTATCTTCGGTGTCGGCGGCTATATTATTTCAAGTACGATATCAAGTCGTAGCGACCATAACGTCCCTTGATACGAAACGGAAACGTATCAGCGCGATGCGTGCAATCGATGGAGCAACTCCGCCTCGGTAAGCGAAATACCACAGGTCTCCGCGATGTCCTTGGCCGATGCCCCTTGGCGGGCGAGTCGCTGGGCCAGGGCAAGCGCACGATCCGTGTTACCGCCCGGCTCGTTCGGCATCGTCACCGTCGGGCCGCGGCGGACCTGGTCCTCGATGTCGCCAAGTCGGTTTTCGAGGCGGCGGAGCATGCTGGCAAGCGCTTCGCTGGGGATGGCCGGCTCGGACGATGCGGCCGGTGAAGGTTGCGTAGTCTCGGCGACGGGGGCGGGAACCTGCTGCCTCGGCGCCTTCGGTGCCACGCCGAAACGGCGAAACAGGAACAGCAGGCCGGCCAGGTTGAGGATGGCCAAGGCAATCAGCACGTATCCGATGGCGGCGTTCATGCAGGCGGGACTCCGTGGATTCGCGCTACACGGTAGCGGCGATGAGTGGTCGCGGCAAGCGTGCCCGCTGGTGCGGGATCGCCGCTGAAGCGGCTCCCACATGTCCTCGGGCTTTCTCCCGGTTGCCCGTCCGACATCCGGGCTTCAGGCGCGGCAGAGCTTCTGCACGTCGACCAGGGCGATGAATCCGTCATCACGGGTTATCACGCCGCTGACGGGATCGTCGCGGCGTTCGGCACGGCCGGGGGGCGGAGGGTCGACCTCGTCGGGATTGAAAGTGAGCATGTCGCCGATGACGTCGATGCGCATGCCGACCACCGTGCCGCCGTCGTCGAAGACGATGACACGCTGTGCGTCTTCCTCGTCGGCGCTGGCGACGCCATCGAGGCCGAAGCGGCGACGGCCATCCAGTACGGGAACGATCTGCCCGCGAAGGTTGACGATACCCAGGACATCGTCCGGAGCGCCGGGCACGGGCGTGATGTCGCCGGGGCGGATCACTTCGCGCACGCTGGTGAGCGACAGCGCGTAGCGCTGTCCCTTCAATGAAAAGCCGAGCCAGGCGCCTCGCCCGTCGCGTGGGGTATCGGTCATGTGCCCAGTTCCTTTTCCAGCCATTCGATCAGCGCCGTGGTGCCTACCACGCCACATTTGGGTTCAAACGACATGCCAGCCAGCCACGGACGTGTCGCGGCGCCCGTGCGCCATTGGATCGCCTCCGCCTGGAGCTCGACCGGTTCCTCGTCGACCACGCAAGCGAGCGCCCAGGTACGGTCACGCAGGATGACCAGGGTGGTGGTCGTCGCGCCGGCCATGTCGGGCGAGAGGATCGCGGCAAGATCGGCCACGCGCGCCTCGCCGCTAGGATGGCGCCAGCGGCCCAGGCAGATCGGATTGCTCGTATTCGGCGAGGTCAGCGGCGGCATCGGCAGCAAATGGGTGACATCCGCCATGGGCACGGCCAGCCGTACGCCGGCGGCCACGCACAGCAGGTAGCGAAGATCGTGCGCACGTGTTACTTCGGAGGCGGGCATGGCGCGCCAGGGCTCGAACGCCACGACCTGCACCGCGCCCGCCGGTGCCACCGCGCTGGTGGGCGCCGGTGTCAGCAAGTCCGCCAGATAATCGGCGACGATCTGCTCCGCTTCCTGTATGGCGCGCATCATGCGGCGGCTCCCGTCATCGACGACACGGGCAGCGCCAGCAACTCGTCGAGCAACCGGCGGTAGGCCAGCCCGCCACGCCGCGCCGCCGGCCACGACGCCAGCGGGACGCCTGCCGCGCTGGCCTCGCGAATCTGCGTGTCTGTCGGAATCACGGCCTCGCTCACGGCGTCGCCGTACTGCTCGCGCAATTGTGCAAGACAAGCGCGTGAGGCATGCGTGCGTGCGTCGTACAGTGTCGGCACGATCGTGCGCAACATGGGCTTCCCACGCGAGCGCTCGATCATCGACAGGCTGCGTAGCATGCGCTCCAGGCCGGCGAGCGCCAATGCCTCGGTCTGCGTCGGCACGAGCAGGCGATCGCTGGCCGCCAACGCGTTGACCATCAACACGCCGAGCGTCGGCGGGCAATCGAGCAGTACGTGATCGAAATCCGGGGCGAGTTCGGCCAGTGCGTGAGTGAGGACAAGACCCATGCCGGGACGCGTGCCGATCTGCCGGTCGAGGGTGATCATCGCGGCCGACGCGGGCAATACGCTGAGGCGATCCCACTGTGTCGCATGCACCAGCGTGCGTACGGGAAGTGGATTGCCACCGATGCCGAAGAGGTCGTACACGCTGCCGTGTGCTCCGCTCTCGACGCCGATGTATCCCGACAAAGATGCATGCGGGTCCATGTCGACCAGCAGCGTGCGCTTGCCGGATTCCGCCATCAGGCTGCCCAAGGCGACGGTGGTGGTCGTCTTACCCACGCCGCCTTTCTGGTTGGATATGGCCCAGACGCGCATCATGGGGCTCCCGCGGCGGAGAGATCGACACGGTCGGCGTCGCTATAGAAGCGTGCCGGCGCGGCCTTGTCGCTCATGACCACGATGAGTACGCGGCGATTCCGATTGCGCCCTTCGTCCGTGGCGTTGTCGGCCGTGGGACGAAATTCGCCCCAACCGATGATGCCGACCCGATGCGGGTCGACGCCGGTCGTGGTGAGCAGGCGCGCCACGGTGGCCGCGCGGGCGGCCGACAGCTCCCAATTGGAGGGAAACGTGGCCGTCGCGATCGGGGTGTTGTCCGTATAGCCTTCCACGCGCATGGCGTTCGGGAAGGGCGAAAGGATGCCGGCGAGCTTGCGCAGCACATCCTCCGCGGGCGCCTGCAACTTCGCCACGCCGACGGGGAACAGGATGTCCGTGCGGACTTCGATTTCGAGCCAGTCCGGGGTCTTGCGCACGCTGACCATGTTCTTGTCGATCAGCGGTTTCATGGCACGCTGCACTTCGTCGGCGATCTGGCTGAGGCTTGCGGCCTCGGTTTTGCCGATGGCCGTGTTGGCCGCCGTGGCCGTGTTGACGCTCGCCGCTTCCTGGCGATCCGGTGCCGCACCCTCGTGGCCGGGAAGTGGCAGGTTGCGTGGCGGGATAGGTACGTCGATCTTGGCGATCGGCGCGGCCGCGGGCGCGCGCGACTGGTTCGGCAACGGCACCTGGGCGGCGGGCGTGGCTTCGCGGATCGGTTCGATGACCTTGCCGGTACCGTTGAACGCTTCGTTGATCGACTGCGCCATCACCCGGAACTTGGTCTCGTTCACGGCGGAGACGGCGTACATCACCACGAACAGCGCGAGCAGCAAGGTGATCAGGTCGCCGTACGGTATCGCCCAGCGTTCGTGATTGATGTGTTCTTCGTGATGCCGCCGCTTCACGACAGGAATCCCTGCAGCTTGCTCTCGATGTGCCGCGGGTTGTCGCCCTGGGCGATCGAGACGAGGCCCTCCACCAGGATCTCGCGCATTTGCGAACGGCGACGAGCCAGGCCCTTCAGGCGCGATGCCATCGGCAGTGCCAGCAGATTGGCCAGGCCGATGCCGTAGATCGTCGCGACGAAGGCCGCGGCGATGCCATGGCCCAGCTTGCTCGGCTCGGCGAGGTTCTGCATCACGGACATCAGGCCCATCACCGCGCCGATGATGCCCATGGTCGGCGAATAGGCGCCGGCGTTCTCGAATACCTTGGCGGCCTCGATGTCGGTGTGCTCGCGAGCCAGCACTTCCACTTCGAGCACCGAGCGCATGGCGTCCGGCTCGGTGCCGTCCACCAGCAGTTGCAGCCCCTTGCGGATGAAGGGATCGGATTCGCGTTCGATCGCGGGTTCAAGGCCGAGCAAGCCGGTGCGGCGGGAGATCTCGCTCCAGCCGACGATGCGGCTGACGAGGTTTTCCGATTCGATGTCCGGCGGACGGTAGACCCAGGGCAACATGCTCAAGGCACGCTTCAGCACGGCGCCGGGCGTCTGCACCAGCAGGGCGGCGAACGTGCCGAGGAAGACGATGACGAACGCGGCCGGGTTCCACAGGGCATCGAGACTCGAGCCCTTCAGGATGGTGCCCACGATGATGACCACGAAGGCCAGGATCGTTCCGACGACGCTCACGATATCCATGTCAGACCGCCATCCTCAGTGTAGGCAACACCTGCCCGCTGTCGTCGGCAAGGCCGGCGAGGTCGAGCACGAGCGAGATCCGCCCATCGCCGGTGATCGTGGCGCCTGCCACGCCCGGAACATCCTTCAGGAAAGGCCCGAGCGGCTTGGCCATGACATCTTCACGGCCCAGCACTTCGTCGACGAGGCAACCGAGCGTCTGGTGGCCGATTTGCACCACGACCACGTGACCGCCCTTCCCCGCCGTGCCGGCCCAACGGCCGAGATCGACCAGCGGCAGCGCGCGATGGCGATGCGCCGCGACGATACGGCCGTCGAGCTCCTGGACCTGGCCGGGAACGAGTTCGAATACCTCGGCCACGTTGGACAGCGGCAGTGACAGCAGCCGATTGCCCACCCGCACCATCAACACGCGCAGGATCGCCAGCGTCAATGGCACCGACAGGCGCACGGTGCTGCCATGGCCCACGCTCGAATCGATCGATAGCGTGCCGCCGAGTTCGACGATCTTGGTTTTCACCACGTCCATGCCGACGCCGCGACCGGAAATATCCGAGACCTGGCTGGCGGTGGAGAAACCCGGGCGGAACACGATCTCGTAGCATTCGCGCTCGTCGAGGCGTGCGGCCTGGTCCTCGTCCATCAGGCCCTTCTCCACCGCCTTGCGGCGCAGGACCTCGGGGTTCATGCCCTTGCCGTCGTCGGTGACGGTGATGACGATGCGGTCGCCGTACTGGCCGGCCGCCAGGCGCACGGTGCCCGCGCGGGACTTGCCTTCGCCGGCGCGGACATCGGGCATCTCGATGCCATGGTCCACGGCGTTGCGCAGCAAGTGCACCAGCGGATCGGCCAGGGCCTCCACCACCGTGCGGTCGATATCGGTTTCCTCGCCCTCGGTGACCAGCTCGATTTCCTTGCCGAGCTGGCGGGCGAGATCGCGGACGATGCGTGGAAAACGCGAGAACAATTTACCTACCGGCTGCATGCGCATGCGCAGCACGGCGTTCTGCAGGTCTTCCGCCACGCGCTCGAGTTCGCCGATGGCACGTTCCATCGGATCGTTCGTGCCACGCGGGGCGAGGCTGGTGAGACGGTTGCGCACGAGCACCAGCTCGCCCGCGGCATCGACCAGGCCATCGAGGCGATGGGTATCGACGCGGACCGTGGTGTCGGCGGTGGAGGCACCACGTTTCTCGGCGGCCACCGGGGCAGGCTTTGCCGCAACCTGCGCTGCGGGGGCGGCGCCCGACGGCGCAATCGGCGTGGAGGACGTCGAGCCCGCCGCCACGACGGGACCACTCGCGGCACCAGGGGCGGCCGTGCCATGAAGGCTGTCGAGCAGCGCTTCGAATTCGTCGTCGCTGATCGCGTTTCCGTCGGCGGGTGCGACTGCCGAGGCGGTCACCACCGGCGCGGGGTTCGCGACGACCGGCGCGGCCACGTCGGGAACGGACGGCGACGCATCGGCCGACGCGTCGGCACCGGGGGCACCCGTGCCATAGAGTGAATCGAGCAGGGCCTCGAATTCGTCGTCGGATATCGTGCCCGACGGCACGGAAGCGGGCTCGCGATCGCTGCGCGCGGCGTCGAGCATCGCCTCGAATTCGTCTTCGATCGGGTCGTACGGCCGCGCCTGCGCGGGAGCGGCGGCGGGCGCGCTGGCAGGCATGGTCAAGGCCATGGGTGGCGCGGAGACCGCGCGACCGGGAATCAGCAGGCGGTCGAGCAGCGAACGGGGCGCCGCCTCGATCGGCAAGCCGCCGTCGGCGGCGCGCATCATGTCGTTGAGGAGATCGAGCGACTCCAGCAACGCGTCCATGAAGCCGGCATCGAGCACGATCGAGCCGTTGCGGGCCTCGTTGAGGAGGTCCTCGCCCCGATGGCAAAGCTCGACCATCGGATTGAGGCCGAGGAAGCCCGCACCGCCCTTCACGGTGTGGAACGCGCGGAAGACCGCGTTCAACAGTTCCATGTCGTTCGGCGACGCCTCGAGGTCCACGAGCTGTTCGCCCAGGCTCTCGAGCAACTCCCGCGCTTCGATCAGGAAGACGTTGAGCAGCTCATTGTCCAGCTCCACGCTCATACGGCGCTCAGAACCCGAATTCGCTGAGGAGGCGATCCACTTCGTCCTGGCTGACCTTGTCGGCGGCCGGCGTGGCACCGCCCGCCAGCGAACCGGTCAGGCGAACCAGTTCCACCAGCGAGGATTCGACCTTGGCCATGAAGGCTTCGACCTGGGCCACGCGTTGGCCGGAGAGATCCTGCCAGGATTGTGCCTCCACCATCTCGCCGAAGCCGATATCGCAGCTCTGCGCGAAGTCGCCCACGCGCACGGCCAGCGCGGTGGCGTGGGTGGCGAAGGCCGGATCGGCGTGGTCGAGCACCAGCACCTCGTCCGCCTGGCGGGCGAGGGCCTGTGCCTGCGGGCGCAGCTTCTCGCTGAAATCGAGCGTGCGGTGCGCGGCCTGCGAACTCATCTCGAGCACGTCGCGCAGGTGCTTGCGCGCATCGCTCATGTTGCCTGGCACGCCGTCGTGCGAAATATCGGCGGCGAGGCGGCGGGCGGACTCGTGCAGGTCGCGTGCGAGGTGGCCCAGCGCCATGAACAGGTGTTGCTCACGGGTACGCAACAGTTGGTCGAGCGCCTGTTCGAAGGAGACGCTGTCGTCGGCGTCGAGCAGTGCGCGCAGTTCGGGGGCCACGTCGTGGCCGCTGGAAAGCATGGTGTTCATCGTCGTTCCTTAGCCCGCGGCCGCGGCGAGTCGTTCGAAGATCTTGTCGAGTTTTTCCTTCAGCGTGACCGCCGTGAATGGCTTGACGACATAGCCGTTCACGCCACTCTGCGCCGCCGCGATGATCTGGTCGCGGTTGTTCTCCGCCGTGACCATCAACACCGGCATGGCCTTCAGCGCCGCATCGGCACGGATCGCCCTGAGCAGGTCGATGCCGGTCATGTTCGGCATGTTCCAGTCCGTCACGACGAGGTCGAACGGCTGCGCGCGCAAGAGCGCGAGCGCCGCGTTGCCGTCCTCGGCCTCCTGGATGAGTGTGTTGGTGAATCCCAACTCCACCAGGAGGTTCCTCACGATGCGTCGCATGGTGGAAAAATCGTCCACCACGAGGATCTTCATGTTCTTGTCCAAAACTCGTCTCCGCCTTGCTACCGCGCGTTCGTCAATGCTTGTCTTTCCAACCCGACATGCGTGCACGGAGTCGAATGAGGGCCTGGCCATGGATCTGGCACACCCGCGATTCGCTCACCCCCAGCACCGCACCGATTTCCTTCAGGTTGAGCTCTTCATCGTAGTACAGCGACATGACCAGCTTCTCCCGCTCGGGCAGTCCATCGATGGACTGCGCCAGCGCGTCACGCAGGCCTTGCTGCTCGAACAATCCATCCGGGCCCGCGGCATCCGGGTCGACCACGTCGATCGCGGCGCCCTCGTCGCCTTCCGGCGCCGTAAGGCTCAGCAACCGCGCGCTCGCCGCGTCGGCCAGGATCTGGTTGTACTCCATGGCGTCGATACCCAGCCGCTTCATCACCTCCGCGTCTTCGGCGTCGCCACCCGTCTCGTTTTCGATCTGCCTCGTCACCTCCGCGACCTCACGCAACTTCCGGTGGACGGAGCGCGGGGTCCAGTCCGTCTTGCGCAGTTCATCCAGCATGGCGCCACGAATGCGGATACCCGCATAGGTTTCGAAGCTGGCCGCGCGAGTCGGCGAATAATTCCTTGCCGCCTCCAGCAGTCCGATCATTCCGGCCTGCATGAGGTCGTTCGCATCCACGCTTGGCGGGAGCCGGCCCATCAGGTGATAGGCGATCCGGCGCACCAGCGGCGCGTGGTTCTTGACTAGTTGATCCGCCGGGATACGCGTGATCTCGAGATATTCGGTCGCGACGCTCACAGTGGCAGCCCTCCCCCCAGATGGGACCGTTCGGCGAAAAAGCCGATGCGTCCCTGTGCCCGGGGTTCGGGTTCACCCCATGTATCGACCGACCTGGCCAGATTCTTGAATCCGACGGCCGACCGGCTGCTCGGCCAGGCATCGACCACCGCCGACTGGCGGCGGATGGCCTGGCGCAGGTACTCGTCGTGCGGAACCATGCCCATGAAATCCAGGGACACGTCGAGGAAGCGGTTTGTCACCCGTGACAGCTTCTCGAACAGCTGGCGGCCCTCCTGGGCATGCCGGACCATGTTGGCGACGATACGAAAACGGTTTACCCCGAACTCACGGCTCATGACCTTGATCAGCGCGTAGGCGTCGGTCAGCGAGGCCGGCTCGTCGCAGACCACGACCACGACCTCGTCCGAGGCGGCGGCGAACATCGACACGCTGTCCGAGATGCCGGCGGCCGTATCGACGATCAGGTACTCGGGCGGCAATGGATATTCGTCGAAGGCGCGGATCACGGCCGCGTGCTCGATGTTCGGCAACTGCGCCATCCGGCGCGTGCCGGAGGTGGCGGGGATCACCTTGAGGCCGTGGGCCGCATGGAGGATCAGGTCCTCGATGCCGCACTCGCCCTCCAGCATGTGGCCGAGGTGGCGGGTGGGCTGGAGGCCGAGCAGGACGTCGATATTCGCCATGGCGAGGTCGGCGTCGAGGAGGACGACGTCACGGCCGCCCATCGCGAGCGCCATGCCGAGATTGACCGCCACCGTGGTCTTGCCCACGCCACCCTTGCCGCCGGCGACGGCGATGCTTCGGGTGGGGCGGCGATCGGCGAGCCAGTTGAGTCCGGCGGCCTGGGTGGAATCGACGTGTGTGCTCATGAAGGAAGTCACTGCCGTAAGTGTTTGCGGTTGCGGTTGCCGGGAAAGGGATGCATGCGCGATCAGGCCAGGGCCGGCGCGGCGATGCCGAAGCGCTCGGCAAGCAGGGCGTCGTCCGGTTCGTCGTTACGCTGCTTGAGCAACTGGGCCGCGAGGCAGACCAGCTTGCGCGCATCGGCCGAGGCGATGTCCTCGGGCACGCGCTGCCCATCCGTGGTGTAGTCCAGCGGCATCCGGTGCCGGATAAGGGCCGAGAGCGCGCCGCCGATCAGCGGTGCCTCGTCGAGCTTGGTGAGGATCGCGCTCTGCGGCGCCAGCGGCGCGTAGGCGCGGATCGCGTTGTCGATGGCCTGCGCCTGCGCGTTGGCGGCCAGCACCAGGCACACGCGCACGTCCGAGGTGGCGCGCAGTGTCTCGAACTGTTGCTGCAGCTTCGGGTCGTTGCCGGCGAGGCCGGCCGTGTCGACCAGCACGGTATGCTTGCCGCGCAGCTGGAGCAGCACGTTGCGCAGGCTGGTCGCGTCATGGGCGTTGAACACGCGCACGCCGAGCAGGCGGCCGTAATGTTCCAGCTGCGCCCCGGCGCCGATGCGGTACTGGTCGGCGCTGATCAAGGCGACGTTCGATGCACCATGGCGCAGGACCGCGCGGGCGGCGAGCTTGGCGATGGTGGTGGTCTTGCCCACGCCGGTCGTGCCGACCAGGGCGGTGGTGCCGCCGCCGACCGTGTCGAAATTCCGTCCGCTGGTG
This sequence comes from Luteibacter sp. E-22, assembly GCF_049913125.1. Taxonomy (GTDB): domain Bacteria; phylum Pseudomonadota; class Gammaproteobacteria; order Xanthomonadales; family Rhodanobacteraceae; genus Luteibacter. The sequence continues at coordinate 1,163,121 of NZ_CP183975.1, read as the reverse complement.
CGGATGTTGCGCGAGAGCATGCCCAGCGGCAGGTAACGCGCCTGCTCGGCGTTCATGTCGGCAGGCAGTTCCGCACACAGCGCGCGGGCCACGTCACCGTCGATGCCCAGGCGGGTCATCTCGCGCAGTACGCGGGCACGCAGCGGCTGCTCGCGGTCCATCTGGTTCCATGCCAAGGTCGAGAGCTGCACTTCGAGCATCTCGCGCAGATTGTTGATCTCGGCGCGCACGCCATTCACGGCGGCATCGTTGGCCGGCGCCACGGTAGCGGCGCGGACCACATCGGCGACGCTGGCCGCGAGCGCGGCGCTCGACTGGCGCTGCGGCGCGTTCGTGTTCAGTGGCGTGCCCGACTTCGCAGCGCGCTCCACGGCGGCGGCGGTGGCGGCCCGTGCCTGGTCGATGCGGGCGGCACGCTCGGCTTCATCGCGCGTGGCGCGGATCGGCGATTCCTCGCGGGCCGGGGCGTCGAAACCGAAACCGGCCTCGCGCACCAGCGCTTCGTCGTAATCGAGCGCGGCGATGATCTCGATACCGTCGTCCAGCCGGCGCGTGGACAGGATCACGGCGTCCGGACCCTGTTCGTCGCGGACCTGGCGCATGGCCTGGCGCATATCCGGAGCAACGAATCGTTTGATTTTCATGCGTTCGATCCTGTCTTCGTTCGTTCGGCCCGCACGGCGAGTCCCCGCGCGGTATCTCGTTCCTATCGCCCGAGGGCCGTCACCAGCTTGACGCGTCGGTTGTCCGGAACCTCGTTGTACGCAAGTACATGCAGGTTTTGGGCCACATGCCGGGTGAAGCGCGAAAGCCATGGGCGAAGTGCCGGCGACACCAGCAGGACGGCCGGTTCACCCGCCGCTTCCTGGCGGCGCGCCGCGTCGGCGACGCTCTGCTGGAGGCGATCCGCGAGACCCGGCTCGACCGCCGCGCCAGCGGGACCGCCACCTTGCAGGGACTGCAGCAGGATCTGCTCCAGTTCGGGCGCCAAAGTAATGACAGGCACTTCCGTACCCAGGCCGGCGATCTCCTGCACGATCTGGCGACCGAGGGTGACGCGTACCGCCGCGGCGAGGACACCGGGGTCCTGGCTCTGGCCCGCATGCTCCGCCAGCGATTCGACGATGCCGCGGAAGTTGCGGATGGGCACGCGCTCGGCGAGCAGGTTCTGCAGGACCTTGACCACGACGCCCAGCGAGAGACGCTTGGGCACCAGGTCCTCCACGAGCTTCGGTGTTTGCTGGGCCAGACGGTCGAGCAACTGCTGCACGTCCTGGTGGCCGATGAGTTCGTGGGCGTGGTTCTGCAGGATGTGCGAAAGATGGGTGGCGATCACCGTGGCCGGATCGACCACGGTGTAGCCAAGTGTCTGTGCATGTTCACGCATGCCCGGCTCGATCCAGACCGCATCCAGGCCGAAGGCGGGATCGCGCGTGGCGATGCCGTTGATCGTGCCGTGCACGCGGCCCGGATCGATCGCCAGCATGCGCTCGGTATGGATCTCGGCTTCGCCCATCGGCACGCCCATCAGGGAAATGCGGTAGCCGTGCGGAGCCAGGTCCAGGTTGTCGCGAATATGTACCGAGGGAACCAGGAAGCCGAGTTCCTGCGAGAGCTTGCGGCGCACGGACTTGATCCGCGCCATCAATTCGCCACCCTGGGCCTTGTCCACGAGCGGGATCAGCCGGTAGCCCACTTCGAGGCCGATCGTGTCCACCTGGGCCACATCTTCCCACGAGAGCTCCAGGCGCTCGGCCGGCGGCGCCGATTCCAGCGCCAGTTCGGTGCCGGGCGCGCCCGTGCCAGCCGCGGTGGCGGTGCGCTCCTGCTTGGCCTGGCTCAACTTCCACGCGGCGAAGCCCGCGAGCGCCGCCAGGATGAGGAACGGGATGTTCGGCATGCCCGGGATCAGGCCCATCGTGCCGAGCACGGCCGCTGCGACGCCGAGCGCCTTCGGCTGGCCGAACAGCTGCCCCATCACGTGCTTGCCCATCTCCTGGGACTTCGACACGCGGGTGACGATCACCGCGGTGGCGATCGAGAGCATCAGTCCCGGCACCTGGGCGACCAGGCCGTCGCCGATGGTCAGCAGCGTATAGGTGCGCGCGGCTTCGGCGGCGGAAAGCCCGTGCTGCAACATGCCGATGAAGAAGCCACCGATGATGTTGATCGCAAGGATCAGCATGCCGGCGGTGGCGTCGCCACGGACGAACTTCGAGGCACCGTCCATCGAACCGTAGAAGTCCGCTTCCTCGCGTACTTCCTGGCGCCGCTCGCGGGCCTGCTCCTGCGTCAACAGGCCGGCGTTGAGGTCGGCGTCGATCGCCATCTGCTTGCCGGGCATGGCGTCGAGGGTGAAGCGGGCGGTCACCTCGGACACGCGGGTGGCGCCCTTGGTCACCACCACGAAGTTGATGATGGTGAGGATGGCGAACACGACGAAGCCGACCGCGAAGTTGCCCCCGATGACGAACTCGCCAAAGGCCTCGATCACCTTGCCGGCGGCGCCCGGCCCGTTGTGCCCATGCAGCAGCACCACGCGTGTGGACGCGATGTTCAGGGCCAGGCGGAGCAAGGTGGCGAACAGCACCACGGTGGGAAACGACGCCAGTTCCAGCGGGCGCATGACGTACATCGTGGCCAGCAGGATCACCAGCGACAACGCGATGTTGAAGGTGAAGAGCAGGTCCAGCATGAACGGCGGCAAGGGCAGCATCATCATGCCGAGCATGATCAGCATCGCCACCGGCGCGGCGATGCCGCGGCGGCCGATCTGCCGGAACGTGCCCATGAAGTTGGAGGAAGCTGCCATCGTCAGTTATCCATGCGGTAAGGGCCGAGCAAATCCGGATCGATGTCCTGCTCGGGTAGATCGGGCGGGAGATCGCCCACGGCGATCGCCTGCTTCAGCCGGAACACGTAAGCCAGGATCTGGGCCACGGCGATGTACAGCGCCGCGGGGATCTCGCGTCCGATTTCCGTCGTGTGATACAAGGCGCGTGCCAACGGAGGAGCTTCCACCACGGGAACCTTCGCCCCACCCGCGACATCGCGGATCTGCTGGGCGATCACGTCCACGCCCTTGGCCACCACGCGGGGCGCTCCCATGCGGTTTTCGTCGTATTTCAGGGCCACGGCGAAGTGGGTCGGGTTGGTCACGATCACGTCCGCCGTGGGGACGTCTTCCATCATTCGCCGGCGCGCCATCTGGTGCTGCATCTGACGGATTTTCGACTTCAGCTCGGGGCTGCCCTCGCTTTCCTTGTGCTCGTCCTTCACTTCCTGCTTGCTCATCTTCATCTTCTTGGTGAAGCTGAACTTCTGCCATGGCGCATCGACCAGCGCGATGGCGCCGAGCGCGCAGGCGAAGACGAGCGAGGCCTGGCCGAAGATGGAGAAGGCCTGCGCGATGCCGACGCTGACCGGGCCGGTACCCACCGTGTACATGTCCCTCGTCGAGCGGAGCAGGAACCAGACCAGCGCGCCGCCGATAAGCATGAGCTTGAGCAGCGACTTGCCCAGCTCCACCAAGCCGTTCACCGAGACCAGGCGCGAGAATCCCTTGATCGGATCGAGCCGGTCGAATTTCGGGGCGAGCGCCTGGGCGGAAAAATTCAATCCGCCCATCAGGGCCGGCGCGGCGACCGCGGCGACCGCGGTCACGGCGAACACGGGACCGAGCAGCTTGAGCCCTTCCAGGGCGGCCGTGGCCAGTGCGCGATACACGCCATTGGCGGCGAACAGGTCGCCGCGGCTGTAGCGCAGGCCCACGTGCATGATGTTGGCCGCGTGCATGGACATCTGGTCGCGTGCGGCGATCAGGGTGGTCACGCCCGCAAGCACCACCACGGCGGTGGAAAGATCGCGCGAACGCGGCAGGTCGCCCTTTTCGCGCGCTTCGCGAAGGCGCTTTTCACTAGGCGCTTCGGTGCGGTCTTCCTTGTCGGTCTCGCTCATGGGCTTATCACCTCCCCATGAGCTGGCGTATGGTGTCCCATGCGGCCGTTTGCAGCGAATCGAACGCGCCCGGCAGGGCGCGCAGCGCAAGCCATACGGCCAGGAGGCCGAGGCAGATCGTGATGGGGAAGCCCACCGCGAAGAGGTTCATCGAGGGTGCCGAACGGCTGATCGCGCCGAAGCCGAGGTTCACCACGAGCGTCGCGGTGAGCGCGGGCAGCGCCACGCGCACGGCGCCGCCGAAAAGGTGGCTGGCGAAGGTCAGCACGCCCCAGATACCGTTCGCGCCGATGCCCTGCTCGCCCACCGGCAGCGTGCGAAAGCTGTCGGCCAGCAGAGAAACGAGTTGCAGGTGGCCGTTCATCACCAGGAACAGCAAGGTCACGAGCATCGTGTAGAACTGGCTGAGCACCGGCGTGGTGCCGCCGACGCCCGGGTTCACCGTCTCGGCGAAACCTAGGCTCATCGCCTGCGACACGAGCTGGCCACCGAACGACACCGCTTCGAACACCAGCTTGAGGACGAAGCCCAACGAAGCCCCCACCAGGATCTGCTGCGCCAGCGTGGCCACGCCCTGTGCGGAAATCGGCCGGATGTCCAGCGGCGCCAACGGGGCCAGGACCATGGTTAGCAGCAGCGCCAGGCCGAGACGGATGCGCACCGGGATCATCGTCGCGCTCAGCACGGGCGCCACGAGCAGGAGGCCCGAGACGCGGGCGAGCGCCCACGACGCTCCACCGACCCATGCTTCGAGCTGGCCGAGGTCGATCGGCATCAACGCACCGCCTGGGGCAGGTTTTCGATCAGCGTGCGCGTGAACTGCACGAGGGTACGCAACATCCAGGGCCCGGCGATGATCATCACCAGCGCCATGGAGATGAGCTTCGGGATGAAGCTCAATGTCTGCTCGTTGATCTGCGTGGCCGCCTGGATCATGCCGACAAGGAGGCCCACCGCCAGCGCGGTGAGCAACAGCGGCGCGCCGATCAGCATCGCGATGTGCAGGGCTTGCTGGCCGAAGCCGATGACCGTTTCCGGCGTCATGGGAAGAAGCTCCCCGCAAGCGTCCCCAGCAGCAGTGTCCAACCGTCGACCAGCACGAACAGCATGATCTTGAATGGCAGCGAGATGATCATCGGCGAGACCATCATCATGCCCATCGACATCAGCACCGAGGCGACGACGAGATCGATGATGAGGAACGGGATGAACAGCAGGAAGCCCATCTGGAACGCGGTCTTCAGTTCGCTGGTGACGAAGGCCGGCAATGCCACGCGGTAAGGCACGGCATCCCTGTCCGCGTACGGCTGCTCACCGGCCAGCTTGGTGAACAGTTGCAGGTCCGGGTCGCGGGTCTGTTCGAGCATGAAATGGCGGAACGGCGCGGCGGCGAGCGGCAGCGCTTCCTGCACGCTCATCTGGCCGTCCATGTACGGCTTGATCCCGGCGTCGTAGGCCTTGTTGATGACGGGCGTCATCACGAACAGCGTGAGGAACAGCGACAGGCCGAGGATCACCTGGTTGGGCGGCGTGCTGTTCGTGCCCAGTGCCTGGCGCAGGAAACCCAGCACGATGATGATGCGGGTGAACGAGGTCATCATCAGCAAGATGGCCGGCAAGGCGGTCAAGGCCGTCATCAGCGCCAGCATCTGGATCGACAGCGACCAGGTCTGTGAACCGTTGGCGCCCGGCTGCACGTTCAGCAACTGGATGCCCGGCGGCTCGGCGGCGAACGCCACCATGGGCGCGAACGACAACAAGAGCAACACCAACCACGACCACCGTGCCCGGTGGGAGCGCACCCTGTCCGCGATGGTCACGGCCTTCATGAGCGCTTCCACTGTGCAAGCACGTCGCGGAAACCGCGAGCCACCGGCGTCGCCGAAGGTGGCGCATCGTCCGGTACCGGCGTGGCGAGCACATGCAACGTACGCAGGCCACCCGTCGGCGAGGCACCGACCAGGAGCTGCGTGCCGCCCACTTCCAGCAGCATCACTTTTTCCTTGATGCCGACCGGCATCGACTCGACGACCCGGATCTTCCGGCCACCGGGACGCACACGCGCCTGGGCACGGCGGCCGAACCAGCCGACGAAGAAGATGAGCGCCACGACGCCGACCAGGCTGACCAGCACGCGAAGCCATTCCGCGCCCGAATCGACCGCCGGGGCGGCGGCCGGAGCCGCCATCAGGGCGCAGGGAAGGAAGCCACCGGCGAAGGCGGCGACGGTACGGCGCATGGGAATCACCGAAGCTTGCGGACGCGCTCGGCCGGGCTGATCACGTCGGTCAGCCGGATACCGAACTTCTCGTTGATGACGACGACTTCGCCATGGGCGACGAGGGTGCCGTTGACGAACACGTCGAGCGGTTCACCGGCGGCGCGGTCGAGTTCCACGACGGAACCCTGATTGAGCTGGAGGAGGTTGCGAATGCTGATCTTGGTCCGGCCCACTTCCATGGCCATGGTGACCGGTACGTCGAGGATGACGTCGAGGTTCACTTCGTTGCCGAGGCCGATGGAGGAGGCCAGCGTGGCTTCGTTGGCGTTTTCGATTTCGTCGAGGGTGGCGTTCATGTCGTTCCAGTGTTTGCGTTGCCGAGGGGTTCGAAACCCTATGAAGCAAGCCGCGTGCCACGGGGTGGACGCCTCTGGAACGGCGATGTTGCCTAGACGGATCAGGCACTTAGTGGTGAGCTTCGGGCCGCCTTGAGCGGGTGACCCGTAGCGGCAGACGGAAAGCTGACGCTCGACGGCAGTTAGTCACCGTGACGGACCATTGGCGGCACGAGGCATCGTGCCGCCTGCCGGCGGATCGCCGCTGAAGCGGCTCCCACAACGGCGTCGAGCCGGCGCGGTGGCCGGCTCCCACAAGGGCGGCGGGCTGGCCCGGTGGCCGGCTCGCATGATTACGTCAGGCCGGCTCAGTGGTCGGCTGGGTAGGGACCGTGGTCGAACGCGGCGCCGTACGGCGGAGCAGCGACTCGAACTGGATCGCCTTGTTGCCGCTGGAATTGGCCATGCGGCCACGGAAGATGGGTACATCCTCGGCGAACACCGTGGCCGTCTCGGGCAGGTTGATCGGGATGATGTCGCCCTTGCGCAGATGCAGGAAGTCGCCGATGGTCAGGCGCGCCTCGGCGAGCATGGCGGTGACCTCCACTTCCGCATCGAGGAGTTCCTCGTGCAGGTTCTGAATCCAGCGGTCGTCGCGTTCGGCGCGGTCGCTCTGCACGCCCGCGTCGAGCAGCTCGCGAATCGGCTCGACCATCGAATACGGCAGGGTCAGGTGCACTTCGCCGCCACCGCCGTCGAGTTCGATATGAAACCGCGATACCACCACCGTCTCGGTGGGGCTCACGATATTGGCGAACTGCGGGTTGATCTCCGAATTCAGGAACTCGAAGTGCATCTTCAATACCGGTGCCCAGGCCTCGGCCATGGCGCCGAATGCCTCCTGGAGCACGATCTGGATCACCCGGTTCTCGGTCGGCGTGAAGTCGCGACCTTCGATGCGGGCGTGGTAGCGGCCGTCACCGCCGAAGAAGTTGTCGATGACGGTGAAGACCAGGCGCGGCTCGAACACCATCAGGGCGGTGCCACGCAGGGGCTTGATGCGAATGAGGTTGAGGTTGCTCGGTACCGCCAGCGAATGCACGTACTCGTTGAACTTGGTCATCCTCACGCCGAGGACCGACACCTCGCACGACTTGCGCAGCACGTTGAACAGGTTGGCGCGGAAGTAGCGGGCGAAACGGTCGTTGACCATTTCCAGCGTCGGCAGGCGACCGCGGACGATGCGGTCCTGCTGGGTGAAATCGTAATCGAGGATGCCGCCGGGCGGCGGAAGATCGACCTCGGTCTCGACCGCGCCACCTTCCACGCCCGCCAGGAGGGCATCGATTTCGTCCTGGGTAAGGATGTCCGTCATGGCTGCGAAGTTCCCGTCACTGCATGATGAAGCTGGTGAAGTAGACCGCATCCACGCCGGGACGGCCGATCTTTTCCTTCAGCACGCGCTGGATCTCGGCCAGGGCGGCGGCCTGCAGCTTCTGCTTGCCCTTCACGTCGGACAGCGACTTCATGTCCTGGGCCGAGAACAGCATCAACAGCGCGTTACGGATCTCCGGATCGGCCTGCTTGGCGGCGGCGATCGCTTCCGGATCGTGCGACATCACGTTCACGCCCACCTGGAGAAAACGCAGCGCCGCCTCGTCCTGGAAGTTGACCACGAACGCGGGATCGAGCTGGAGATAGACCGCCGGCTCCGACCTGGCCGCTTCGGCGGCATCCTCACCCGGCTTGCCATGACCGCCTTTCAGCATCAACCAGCCACCGGCGCCACCGGCGGCCAGGACGACGAGCGCGCCGATGAGGAGCAGGCTGCCCTTCTTCTTTTTTTTGCCGGGAGTCCCTTCGGCTTCTTTCGGTGCTGCGGCCATGCGTGAAAAACCTCTCGATACGGAATGCTATGACGGTAGCGCCCTGGGACGAACCGCCGATGATGCGAGTGTTGCAAACGGCGTGCCATCCGGACGAGCCGTTTTCAACCCGATGCAAGGCGCCGTGGCGCGGTTCACCGGGCCGCGCCCTTCATGATCAGGTCGACAATTTGACGCTCGTCGACTTTACGTCGACGGTGCGTCAGGCGACTTCGTCGACCAGCCCGCGGGAAACGCGCGACGTCACCACCGTCGCGGCGACGCCGGTCGCCTCGGTGTCGTTGCCCCGACCGGTCGCGCCCTGCCCGCCATTCTCGCCACCGTGCTCGGCCTGGCGCTGGCCGACATCGGCTTGTCCCAGCGAAAGACCGTGATGGGCGAGCATGCTGTCCAACTGCGACAGCGTCTGCTGGACAGCGTGCACCGCCGCCGGGTGCTGCGCCAGGATCGCGACGTTGACCTTGCCACCCTCCAGGCTGACACGCACATCCATGCTGCCGAGCTCTTCCGGGTGAAGCTTGATCCGGGCCTCCTTGACCTGGCCGGAGCCCATCCATGCGATCTGCTCGCCCAGTTCCTGGGCGAATTGCGGCGAGGTGGCCGGCTGCGTCGCCTGCACCTGCACGACGGGCGCGCCGCCCTGGTCGAGCCCTTGCGCATGCGCGAGCGGCATGGGGCTGACGGCATCGGCGCCGGGCGAGGCATCGTCCTTCACTGCCGGGGCATCACCCGATGCGGCCAGGAGCGATGCGAACGGCGAGGCGATGGCAGCGGTCACGCCGCTACCGAACGAACCCGCGGAACCGACGGCACCGAGCGTAGCCTGGGCGCCATCCTTCAGCGCGGCCGCTTCATTCATCGCCGCTTCCGTTCCCGGCAAGGCGCCCACCAACGCGGCGGCCGAACCGAGCGCCTCGCCTGCGCCCGCCGCTCCATCCTTCAGCGTGTCGAGTGCCTTCGTGGCCACGTCGATCACCTTCGGCGGCACGCCGATCAGCGACAGCATGGTGGCGGCGATCGACGCGTCGTCCGCCGGCTTGTCGTCCTTCCTCGCCGGTGGCTCGTCCGCGTCACGCACGGCGTCCTTCGCGGCGGCGGCCTTCGCCACCGGCGCGGCATCGTCACTTGCCGCCGATTCCTTCGCCGGCTTGTGCGAATCGCGCGCATCGGCGTGCGCGGCGTCCAGCGCGGCGTCGAAGCGCTTCGACGGAGGTGTAGCGTCCGCATCGCGGCCAGCCGTCGGCGGAACGGTCGGGGCGGCGGGACGGGAAACGTTGAGGGCGAGCGTGGCGTTGTTCATACGGGTTACTCGTTCAAATCGGTCGGCGTGGATGGACGTGGCTGGCGTCGATATTGCGAGCGTTCGTCGGCCTGTTCCTGCTCGCGGCGGTCCTGCGTCTTGCGTTCCTGCTCGCGATATTTCGTGGTGACCGAGTCCAGCGCCTTGGCGCGGCCACGGGCGTCGGTCCAATCCTGGCGCGCCCGCTCGAGCGCGCGTTCACGGCGCTGCACCTCACCCAGTTGCTGCACGATGGCCATGTCGATCTTCTGCAGGAACTGTTGCCGGTTGAGCAATGCGCTCACGCCGATGCCATCGGGCATCTCGGCGTATTCGTTCCTGTATCGGCGTAGATCCGTCAACTGGTGCTCCGCGTCGGCGAGCGCGCGCTGCTGCACGGCCAGCGCGCGCGTGGCGTCCTCGGCCTTCTCGGTGGCCAGGTCGACGACGGGCTGGAGGCGGTCGGCGCGCGAGGGCATCACCCGGCCTCCGTGGTTTCAGCGAGGCCGGCTTCGGCCTCCTGGAGGTTCACCGGCACCTCGGTCTCCTGCTGCAGGAAGGCCGAGAGTCGCGGATAGAGCGCGATGGCTTCGTCGGTACGCGGATCGCTACCTTTCTGGTAGGCGCCCACGGCGATCAGGTCACGCTGCTGGCGATACGCCGAATACACCTGGCGAAAGCGCTGCGCCGACCGCATGTGTTCCTTGCTGACGACGGCGGGCATGACGCGACTGATCGATGCCTCGATGTCGATGGCGGGGTAATGTCCCGCCTCGGCCAGGTCGCGTGACAGAACGATGTGGCCATCCAGGATGGCTCGCGCGGAATCGGCGATCGGATCGTGACGGTAATCGTCACCCTCCGTGAGCACGGTGTAGAACGCGGTGATCGAGCCGCGGCCTTCCGCGTCGTTGCCCGCCCGCTCGACCAGCGCGGGCAACATCGCGAATACCGACGGTGGGTAACCCTTGGTGGCCGGAGGTTCACCGATGGCCAGCGCGATTTCACGCTGCGCCTGGGCGTAACGGGTGAGCGAATCCATGAGCAGCAACACACGCTTGCCCTGGTCGCGGAAGTGCTCCGCGACGGCGGTGGCCACCTGCGCGCCGCGCAGGCGCGACAAGGGGGGGGCGTCCGCCGGCGCGGCGACGACGACGGCGCGGCGACGGCCTTCCTCGCCCAACGTGTGGTCGACGAACTCCTTCACCTCACGACCTCGTTCGCCGATGAGGCCCACCACGACGACATCGGCGTTGGTGAAGCGGGTCATCATTCCCATCAAGGTCGACTTGCCGACGCCCGAGCCGGCGAACAGGCCGATGCGCTGGCCGCGGCCGACGGTGAGCAGGGCATTGATCGCCCGCACACCGGTATCAAGGGGGGTGTCGATCGGTTGGCGGAGCATGGGATTGATCGGATCGCGACGCAAGGGCGCGCGTTCGCGTGCGAGCAAGGGCCCCTGCCCGTCCAGCGGTACGCCGTCCGGTCCGATCACCCGCCCAAGCAGCGAATCGCCCACGGGAATGCCCGAGACCGAGGCCACCGGGATGACCCGTGCATTCGGCAACACGCCATGCATTTCGCCCGTTGGCATCAATAAGAGGCGTCCGTCCGAAAAGCCGACCACCTCGGTTTCCAGTTGCTTGCCGTCGGCGCCCGCAACCATGCAACGGGCACCGACCGGTGCCTCGCAACCCACCGCCTCGAGCGTCAGCCCGACCACACGGCGAAGCTTGCCTTCGGCCTGCAACGGGCGCACGTGCTCGGCGCTGGCACGCTGGGCGGCCAACGATTCGCGCCAATGCGCGTTACGGGCGGCGACGTGGTCGACCGAACTCATGGCGAGGCCGGCGCGTCATCGAGGGAGGTATAGCCCTGCCCTTGCAGCACGCTATCGACCACCGCCGCGAGTCGGGTGCGCACGCGGGCATCGAGACGCGAATGCTCGCTCTCGATGCGTACGTCACCGCGCTCCAGTATCGGGTCATCGATCACCGTGCCTTCATGGTCGAGCGATGAACGGTGCTCGCGCACGATGGCGGCGTCGGCCGGATTCAGGTGGATCTTCAGGTGGCGCGTGGCCGCCGGCAGTGCATCGACCGCCTGGCGCACCACGTCGAGGATCTTTTCCGGCCGCGTCGAAATCTCGTAGCCCAGCACGCGCTCGGCGATGACCGTGGCCAACGTGGCCAGGTCGCCTGCCACGTCGCTATCCAGTTCGGCGAACGGCCGTTCCACTGCGGCGAACAAGGCGTCGAGCCGCGCCACTTGTGCGGCGAGTTCGCGCTTCGCCATCGCGCGGCCTTCGTTCAAGCCCGCGTTGAAACCTTCCTCGCGCGCCTGCCGCTCTATCGCCTCTATCTCGGCGACAGTCGGGCGTTGCGGGCCTTCGTCCATCGTTTCATCGCGCGCATCCGACGCGTCGGGCGCACCGACGACGGGAAGCTCCCAACGTTCGAACTGGCCGACGCGCTCGCGTGCGAGGATGGAGGTCAGGCTCATCAGACGAATTCTTCGCCGCCGCCGGCAAGGTTGATCTGACCCGCGTCAGCGAGACGCCGCGCCGTGGCCAGCACTTCCTTCTGCGCCGCGTCCACTTCGGAAAGGCGCACGGGGCCCTTGACCTCGAGGTCGTCGCGCAGCATGTCGGCGGCGCGCTTGGACATGTTGGAGAAGATCTTTTCGCGGATCGCCGATTCCGCACCCTTGAGCGCGGTGATGAGGCGTGCCGACGGAACCTCGCGCAACAGCGTCTGCATGCTGCGGTCGTCCAGTTCGGCCAGGTCGTCGAACACGAACATCAGTTCCTCGATGCGCTCGCCGAGGCCGGAGTCGATACCACGGATGGAGGCCATCAGCTCGGCTTCGCGCGAGGTTTCCATCGCGTTGAGGATATCGGCTGCCGCCTTGAGGCCGCCCACGCTCGCCGACTTGAGCTTGTTCGAGTTCCCGGAGAACTGGCGCTCCATGATTTCGTCCAGTTCGTTCAGGGCATGCGGCTGCACGCCGTCGAGCGTGGCGATGCGCATCACCACGTCGCTGCGCGTGCGCACGGGGAGGTAACCGATCACTTCCGCGGCCTGGTCGGACTCGAGGTGGGCCAGCACCAGCGCGATGATCTGCGGATGCTCCTGGCCGATCATCTCGGCGATGGCCCGGCTTTCCATCCACTTCAGCGATTCCAGGCCCTTGCTGCTTCGGCCCAGGAGGATACGGTCGATGAGGCCACCGGCCTTGTTTTCGCCCAATGCGTTGACCAGGATGCGGCGGATGTATTCCTCGGTGCCGACACCGATCGAGGTATGTTGGCCGACGTCTTCCTGAAGTTTCGTGAGGACGAGGTCGACCTGTTCCTTGGTCACGTTCTTCAACGCGGCCATGGCCGTGCCCACGGCCTGCACGTCCCGTGCGCCGAGGTGCTTCAGGATGGATGCCGCATCCTCCTCACCCAGGGTGAGGAGCAGGATCGCCGCCCTTTGCGCGCCCGTCAGGGCCTCTTTCTGCTCAGCCGCCATCGTCGGATACCCAGCTCTTCACGACTTGCGCCACCTGTTTCGGATTTTCGGCGGCCATGCGCTTGGCAAGGCCCACCTTCTGTTCGTAGGCCAGCAACGCGGGCGAGCCGAGTTGGGCCTGCGACGTGCTGACACGGTCCGGCGTCATGTCGTCGTCATCGACCATCACCGAAACACTCGGCATCGGTCCCGCCAGCGCGACGTTGTTCATCGCCAGCGGAGCGGGCTTCAACAGCCCCTTGAGGATCGGGCGCAGGACGAAGAACCCCACCAGCAGCGCGATCATCACGCCCAGGCCCTGCTTGATCAGGTCGAGCATGCCCGGACGTTCCCAGAAGGGCGCGCTCACCGGCGCTTCTTCCGCGGTGGCGCCATGGAAGGGTTCGTTGATGACGCTGACACTGTCGCCACGCTCGGCACTGAAGCCCACGGCGTTCTTGGTGAGTTCGGTCAGGCGCGACAGTTCCTCCGGCGTGAACGGCACGCTCTTGGTCTTGCCGTCCTTGTCGGGCATCTGCTTGTTGTCGACCACCACGGCCACCGAAAGGCGGGCGACCTTGCCCGCCGGATCGGTGACATGGCTGACCGTGCGGTCCAGTTCGTAGTTGCGCGTGGCGCTCTGCGTCTGCTGCGTTGGCGTCTGCGCGGCCTGAGTGGTGGCCGCCTGCGCGCCGGGTTTGGCGGCACCCGCGGCGGGGTTGGCCGCCGTCGCGTTCGCGCCCGTGTTCGGGGGCTGGTTGCTCAACGCTCCCGGTACGCCGCCGTTGTTCGCCGGCTCGGTGCGCGTGTCGCTGTTGGTCTGCTCGCTGCGCAGCGCCGGATTGTCGTGATTGAAGGTTTCGCTGGCCTTCTCGGTTTGCGAGAAATCGAGATCGGCGAAGACCTGGGCACGTACCTTGCCCGCGCCCACGAGTGGCGTGAGCAGATCCTCGACACGCTGCGTATAGGTGGCTTCGATGCGGTTGGACAGGCGAAGGCGGCTGTCGCCGATGGCCGAGGCGCTGTCCGGATCGCTCACGGTGAGAAGATTGCCACCCTGGTCGATCACCGAGACCTGGCGGGTATCGAGGTCGGGCACGCTGGCGGCGATGAGGTGAACGATGGCGGCCACCTGGCCCTGGTCGAGTTGCCGGCCCGGATACAAGGTAACCACCACCGATGCGCTGGCCGGCTTGTTGTCGCGAATGAACGCCGACGGCTTGGGCAAGGCCAGGTGCACGCGCGCCGCACGCACGGATTGCAGGCCGGCGATCGTATTGGACAAGTCGTTCTCGAGCAGCGACTGGTAGCGCGACCGCTCGGCCATGTCGCTCATGCCGAACGGCGAATCAGCCTGCGGGATGGCGCTGGCGGCGCTGCCCTGTGGCAGCCCCTGGCCAGCGAGCTTGAGACGGACGCCTGCGACATCCGCGGCAGGGACGAAGATCGAGCTGCCGTCCGAACTCAACGTATAGGGCGTGTTGCCTGCCTGCAGCGCCTGGGTGACGGCGGCGGCGTCCTTCTGCTCCAGGCCGCCGTAAAGCAGCCCGTAGTTCGGTGCGCGGGACCACATCACCGCGGCGATGCCGATAGCGACGGCACCCGCGATACCGGCCAGCATGAAGATCTGCCGCGCCGCCGGCGTCTGCGCCAGCGACTTCAGCGAGTCCATGCGTGACGCGTTATTGCTGTCCGTGGTGGCTACGCCGTTATCTGCCATGGTTCGACTCGAATCCTGTCATTGCGCTCATGCCGAATCAGATCGACATGTTCATGATTTCTTTGTAGGCATCGATCATCTTGTTGCGCACTTCGGTCATCGCGCGAAACGAGAGATCGGCCTTCTGCCCCTGGATCATCACCTGGGCGAGATCGACGCCCGGGTCGCCGCGCTCGAATGCCGTCGCCATTTTTCCGGCTTTGTCCTGGCTCTGCGCCACGCCATCGATCGATTGCTTGAGCAAGTCGCCGAACGAACCCTTCGCCGCCGGGGCGGTTTCGCCTACGCCACGCAGAGCGGGCATCTCGGTCTGCGCGCTGATACGGCGCATCTGGAGCAGGAGGCTATTGACGTCGATCGTGGTCATGACGGTTTTCCAACGCGTTATCGGCTTTGCGTCACCCGATGCACGACCTGTGCCAAGCGTTGGATTATCAGCCCGCCTGGACCGTCTCGGACAAACCGTACTTACGCAGCTTCTCGACCAGCGTGGTGCGCTGGACACGGAGCAGCTTGGCGGCGTGGGCGACGACGCCGTTGGCGGAGTTCAACGCCTGGCGGATCAGGCCAATCTCGATGCCGGCAAGGTGATCCTTCAGATCCAGGCCACCCTGGGGCAGGACCGACGGGTCGCCTTCGCCGGCATAGCCGAAGGTCTCGGCGATTTCCGGCCCGGCTTCCATCATCGCGATGAGCGCCGCGCCCGAGACTTCCTCGACCGGCAGGACACCCCGATACTTCTCCGGAAGGTCGGCCGCGCGGACTTCGCCGTGCGGCATGAGGATGGCCATCCGCTCGACCAGGTTGGACAACTCGCGCACGTTGCCCGGCCAGCCGTAGCGGCACAGGGCACCCATGGCGCTCGGCGAGAAGCGGATCGACGACAGCCCGCGATGGACCAGGCGCTGGTTGAATTCGGAAATCAGTGCCGGCAGGTCTTCGAGACGCTGGCGCAGCGGCGGCATCTCCAGCGGGAACACGCTCAGGCGATAGAAGAGGTCCTCGCGGAAACCGCCACGCTCGATGGCATCTTCGAGGTCGCGATGGGTCGCGGCGATGATACGCACGTCGCAACGCTGCGGACGGTTCCCGCCCACCCGTTCGAACACGCGCTCCTGCAACACACGCAGCAGCTTCACCTGCATCGGCAAGCTCATGTCGCCGATCTCGTCCAGGAACAGCGTGCCACCCTCGGCCATCTCGAAACGGCCCTTGCGGGTGCTGATCGCGCCGGTGAAGGCACCCTTCTCGTGGCCGAACAGTTCGCTTTCGAGCAGTTCGGCGGGAATCGCGCCGCAGTTGATCGCGACGAACGGCTTGTCGCGGCGCGGCGAACAGTCGTGGATGGTGCGGGCGACCAGTTCCTTGCCGCTGCCAGACTCACCCAGCACCAGCACGCTGGAATCGAACGGCGCGACCTGGCGGATCAGCGCGTTCACGCGCTGCATCGGCCCGGACTGGCCCACGAAGCGACGGCTGGACGGTATCGGCTCCATGCGCGACTGCAAGGCACGCAGGGCTTCGGACAGGCGCTCGTAACGCAGCGGCATGTCCACCAGTTCCACGTGCTGGCTGCGCACGTCATCGGCGATCAGCGACGTGGCAAGCGGAGAATCCGCCGCGACCAGCAGCGGCAGTTGGCGACCGCCACGGCCGAGCGCGGAAAGGTAGCTTTCCAGTTCGTTCTCGTCGTCCACCATGCCGACATAGGCGCCGCGCCAGTTTTCCGATACTTCGGCCAACTGCATCTGCTTGGCCAGCACCGGGCGGTAGCCGAGGAAGGCCAGCGCGGAAACGATGCTGTCGGCGCGGGCGGTGTCGGATTCGACAACGAGAAAATTGGAAGACTTCACCTGGAGTACCTCGCATGACGTGTGGTCGAAGGTCTGGGAACGGTTCCGCGATGGAATCCCGTCGACCTCGTTGCAAGGTATCAATCAAAGAGCGTGCCAACGTCGGAATTCCGGCGCACGACGGCTGAAATGTACGTGCTACCGCGGCCCTTCCGGTTGTGCGCGAAATCCCTTTCGATGGCCGCCAGGCGAGCCGTAAGGCGCCTGACGTCCATCGTGACGACAGGCGTCACGAATGTGACGCGGGACGCCACGCGACGTTCCGACGTCACGTGACGTAAAAGGTCACATCGCGTCCGGGGCGCCTTCCGCAGGCCTTGCCTGGGCCCGTGCTTCGGCGATCTGTCGCCTGTGCTGGCGGAAAACCAGTCGTTCCAGGCCATCCCGCACGGCTTCGGACAAGCCCTCGAAGCCGATGAATCCCTTGCCATCCAACGGGCCGGCAAGGCGCACGCCGGGCAGTTCCAGTGGCAACGCGCGACACACGTCGAAATGCACCTTGAGCAGGACGGACTGGCCCACAGGGGGCAAGCCATGCCAGGGCAGTACGGCACCGGCCGCGTTGAAACGCAGCGGCATCCGCGGCGGCAAGCCCGACTGGGGAAGCAGGAGCCGGTTCACGATCTCCATCAGGACATTGAGCTTGGCGTCGAGCCGGCCCACTTCCTGTGAAAGCGGGCTGTCGTCCTCGGCGGGATCGCTACGGCGGTCCATGAGCGCCGACACCGCGACCAGGACGCTGGCGTTGCGATCGTTGATGAGGGACAGCGCGGCGGCGTCGGGCCGCTCGACGGCGTCGCAAGTGGCGTGGAATGCCGCGTCCCAGGCGACACGATCGGAGAATGCCTGCCAGTCTTCGCCGCTCATCCGCCCCACCCCCTGCCGAAGATCAACGCTCAGAAGGAACTATACGCGGCCACGGCCCGGCGTACCCGGCGGGAAGCGTCCCACGCGACGGAAACCTCGTCGCGGGCCACGGAAACGAGATCCTTGATGAGGCCGTCGAGCAACATGATGGACTTCAACGACTCCAGTGTTTCCGGCGCGGGACGCATGCTGCCGCCCCTGAGGATCGGCTCGCGCTCGGCCTCCAGTTCCGCCAGCTCATCCCAGCGTCCTTCGCTGGCCGCGGCATGCATGGCCTCGGTCAGGCCGAGGACGCGGTCGAGGTCGCACCAGACGACGTCGGTCACGCTCCCTCTCCGGCAGGCTGACGGGCGTCGACGGGAATCGCGATCCAGCTCTCGCGGATCTGCCCGAGCAGGCGGGTCACCTCGTCCAGCGCATCCGCATCGTCGTGCAGGTTGGCGTGCAAGAGGCGGCGGCTCATGTAGTCGTACAGGCTATCCAGCTGCCCCACCAGCGGTGACTTCACCTCGTGGTTCAGGGCGGACTGCAGCGCACCGACGATTTCGATGGCCTTCGAGATGGCCTCGCCCTTGCCGGCCACATTCCCGGTCACCATGTGGCCGAGGGCGAAACGGATCTTCTCGAGCGCACCGTCCATCAGCATGGTGATGAGGCCGTGCGGATCGGCGGTTTCGATGCCGCCTTGCGTACGGACCTGCTTGTAGGCGCCTGCGCCCTGGGAATATCCGAGTGCCATGAGTCTTTTCCTGGGAAAACCGTCAGCTCTTGCTGGTGGTCAACGCGTCGAACTGCTGCTGGAGGAAGCTGCTGGTATTGCTGAGCTTGGTCATCATCGTGTCGAGCGCCGTGTACTGCTTGGTCAGGCGGTCGGAATAGGCCTTCATCGTGACGTTGAAGTCCGTTTGCTGCTGGGTGAGATCCTTGGCCTTCTTGTTCAGGTTGGCCGTGCGCTGGGTCAGGATGCCGCTGGACGAGGTCCAGCTGGTGATGAGCTTGTCCAGTTTCGGCGCGATGCCGTCGCTGCCACTGAGCAACCCCTGGGTTTCCTTGGGGTTGGTCGCGAGGGCCTTGGTCAGCTTGGTCGAATCGAACTTCAGCGTGCCGTCGATCTGGAACGCCACGCCGAGGTCGCTCAGCGACTTCGGGCCAGCGCCGCTGCCCGTGGACTGCGAGCCGACCAACGAGGTGATCTGGCTCTTGATCGAGGCCAGCGTGGCGTCGCCGATGAGGGCGCCGACCTGCTGGTTGGTCGCGTCGTACTTGGTCAGCGTCTGATAGGTGGAAACGAAGGCGTTGTAGGCGGCGACGAACGAGGTGACGGCCGTGGACACCGCGGAGGGATCGTTGGCGATCGTTACTTTGGCGGGTCCAACCTTGGACAAGGTCAACGTGACGCCGTCGATGGCGTTCGCGACGGTATTCGACGAACTGGTGGCGGGGAGGCCGTCGATCGTGAACTCGGCATCCTGCGCCTTGCCCGTCGCGGAATCCGTCGCCGGATCGAAGTTCAGCTGCGACAGATTGCCGTCGCCGCCACTGGAACTCACGGTGAAGGCATTGGCCGCGCCCGTCGAGGTGGACGTCAGAACAAGGTGTGCGCCATCGGTACCCGTGACGATGCTAGCGCTGACACCCGGGTTGTCCGACGACTTATTGATGGCATCGCGGATGTTCTCCAGCGAATTCGCGCCGGAAGCCACGTTCAGGCTCATCGACTTGGCGCCGATGGCGATCGTGAGCGTGCCGGTGCCTACCAGCGCCTTGCTGGTGGCGAAAGCCGTGGAGGTGGTCTTTTGCGGAGTGGCTAGCTTACTGACGACGATGTTGTACGTGTTCGGCTGGGCATCCGCGTCTGCTGTCGCGGAAAGGATCGTCGGATCGTCGATGGAGGTCTTCTGCGTCGTGAACGCGCTACCGTCCGTGAGTGCCTTCATCGCGTTCTGCAAGCTCGTCAGCGACGAGGTGAAGTTGCCGATCGCGGAAATCTGGGTGGTGTTCGCACTGACCTGGGCAGCCAGGGAGCTGTCCGTCGCGGCGCGCTTGTTGTTCGTCAGGTTGGTGACGATGCTCGCGACATCGATGGAACTGGAGCCGAGGGTGATGGGATTGGTGGCCATGAAGCTCTCCTGGAGGACGCCTCACTGCCCTGGGCGCCAATTTGTCGGCGGCTGGCTCCCTTTCGAGCGCCAACCGCCGACAACTAAGCAATTACCCTGCCAAACCCGGCATCAACCGGGTTTGGCGGTGTGACGCCTGTTACTGGAGCAGCTTCGAGACGATCTGCTGGGCCTGGTTCGCCTGGGCGAGGACCGAGACGCCGGCCTGCTGCAGGATCTGGGCCGAGGACATGTTCGCCGTTTCCTGGGCGAAGTCGGCGTCCGTAATGGCGGACTTCGACGAGGTCAGGTTCTGCGAGATGTTCTGCAGGTTGGAGATCGTCGACTCGAAGCGGTTCTGCACCGCACCGAGGTCCGAACGGAGATCCGAGACCGACTGCAGGGCCGCGTCGATGCGGTTGATCGTCTGGTTGGCGCCGTCGACCGTCTTGACCGAGGAGTTGGCCAGGGTGTCGGTCGTGGAGACCGCCAGCGTACCGGCCGTCAGGCCAGCGTCGGCCGGGGCCGTGCCGCCCACCGTGATCGCCTTCGCCGAAGCGAACTTCACCGCGCCGTCGGAACCGACATAGGCGTTGATGCCCTGACCCGACTTGGCGTTGATCGCGTCGGCCAGGTCCTGCGCCGAGTTGTAGGTGCCGGCGAGGTCAAACGAGGGGTTGTCACCGACCTGCAGGGTGACGGCGCCGGCGGCGAGCGTGACCGGGGTCTTGTCGCCGATGCTGACGCCAGCAGTCGTGGAGGTGGTGCCGAAGATCGACGCATTGGCGCCGGCAATGACCGGAGCCGTCGCGGTGTTGCCCGTGGCCGTGCTGGTGAACTCGATGCGGCCGGTCGTGGCGTTGACCGAAGCCGTGGCCGTGGCGCCGGCGCCCAGCTGCGTGTTGATTTCGGCGGCGACACCGGCGGCGTTCGTCAGGTTCGTGGTCAGGCTGACCGCGGTGCCGTTGACGGTGAAGTTGGCGGGGGTGACCGAGAAGTCGGACGTAGCCAGGGCCTGGCCGGCCGTGGTGACGGCGCCCGAGGCGGCGGTGGCCGTGAACGCCAGCGAGGCGGAACCGGAGGCCAGCTGACCGACCTGGTTGGCCTTCATGCCCTGGTTCAGGCCGACGGTGATCACTTCACCGACGTTGGCACCGACCTGGAAGCTGAGCGAGTTGGCCGAACCGTCGAGGACCTTCATGCCGTTGAAGTTGGTCTGCGTGGCGATGCGGGTGACTTCCGCCAGGCGCTGCTGGACTTCGGCGTCGAGTGCGGCGCGGTCGCTGTCCGAGTTCGAGGCGTTGGTCGACTGGACGGCCAGTTCGCGGATGCGCTGCAGGTTGTTCGTGACTTCGTCCAGCGCCGATTCGGTCGTCTGCGACAGCGAGATACCGTCGTTGGCGTTCTGCACGGCGCGGTTCAGGCCGTTGATCTGCGTGGTGAAGCGGGTGGAGATGGCGAGGCCGGCGGCGTCGTCCTTCGCGCTGTTGATGCGCATACCGGAGGACAGGCGCTCGATGGCCGAGGACAGCTTCGTCTGCGAGGTGCTCAGGTTACGCTGAGCATTCAGCGACATGATGTTGGTGTTGATGGTCAGAGCCATGGGATTGATCCTTTGTAAGCGGAACCGAAATGCCGGAGGTTGTGCGGCGTAGTCCGGCGGGGTTCCGTTAGGGAAGCCTTCCGCCTCAGAGAGGTTTACGGCACGCCGGGAAGAAACTTGAGAACTTTTTCTACCTGTCAACCACTTTCTTGATCAGCACCCGTCAATGACGCCTCGCCGGCCGCTGTCAGGGTTCCTTATCGGCACGTCCGGCCCGGGGTTTAGGCCTCGTTGCAAGAAAAAAGGCGGCCTCTCGGCCGCCTCCAATGCACTGCAAGAGGATTGACGCGTTTCTTATTTGAGGTAGTTGAACAAGCTCAGGTTCTGCATCTTCACGTACGACTGCTGCGCGGCGTCCAGGGCGGATTGCTGCTGGGTGAACTTGCTGATGGCGCTGGCGTAGTCGAGTTCCTGCAGGTCGGAGAGCGTGCTGGCGTACTGCAACTTCACGTCCGCACCGATCTGCGTCTGCTGGTCGAGCGTGTTCATGCGCGCGCCGATCTTCGTGCGCGTATCGAGGAAGCTGGTGGCGGCCTGGTCGAGGTTCTGCAGCTGCGCGTTGATCTGGTTGTTCATCGGCGCGCCGCCGCCGGGTGCCTCGAAGGCGTTGATGATGCCCGCCACGGAGGAGAAGACATCCTGCGACGACGAAGGGCCCACGGCGAAGGTGTCGCCCGTGGCAGGATTGCCCGTGAGGTTGAGCTGCGCGCCCTTGAACGCGATGGTGCCGGTATCGCCCGTGTACGTCCCCGTGGAGATGACCGTATTGGTCGGGTCGTTGACGTCGCGGATCTCGTAGTCGGTGGGCGAAGTGAAGGTGATGCTGTAGCTGCCGCCATCCCACGCGCTCGCGTCGGTCACCGAGGTGGCGCCTACCACGGCCGTGCCGGTATTGGCGGCGCCCGCGCTGGTGACGAAGGTGCCGTTGCCACCGCGGATCGACATGAAGACGTCGGCGCCGCTGTCGCCGGTGGCGACCTGCAGGCCGGCCGCCGCGGCGACCATGCGCTGGCTCTGGTCGCCGCCATAGTTGACGCTCAGGCCGTCGATGGTGAAAGGCTGGGTCGTGGTGCGGCTACCCGCGAAAATGTACTCGCCCTGCCCGTCCTTGGTGTTACCCAGTGCGACGAGTTGTTGAAGCGTCTGGCGCAGCTCCGTCGCGATCGATTGCCTCGATTCGTCGGTCTGCGTGCCGTTCATGCCTTCCAGCGTGAGCGAGCGGATGCGGTCGAGAATGTCGCCCGCCGAGGAAAGCGCCTGCTCTTCGACGGAGAGCCGGGTGGTGGCCGACTGGATGTTGCGCGTGTACTGATCGTTCTGCGCGCTGGCCGAATTGGTGTCGACGGCGCGAGCGGCTGCCGCGGGATTGTCGGCGGGCGTCTGGATCGCCTTGCCGTTGCCCAGCGCGAGCTGCGTCTGCGACATCTGGTATTGCCTGTCGAGCATCGAGTCGACGGCTTGCTGCTGGCCCCAGGAAGTGGAAATACGCATGATCGTCAGCCCCGCACGGCGGTCATAAGGGAATCGAAGATGGTGTTCGCCGCGTTGATCACCTGCGCGGATGCCGCATACGCTTGCTGGAACCGCAGGAGGTTGGCCGCTTCTTCGTCCATGTTCACTCCGGAAAGGCTCTGCTGCGATGCCATGGCCTGGTCGAGGATGCTCTGCTGGGCGTTGAGCGCGGTGTTCGCCTGAGCGCCCGCCGTGCCCACCTGGGCGATCAGCTGGCTATAGGACTTGCCCACCGTGGTGACGCCATTGTCGAGGACACCCTTGTTCGCCACGTTCGCGAGCGCGAGCGCATTGCCGTTGTCGCCGCTGGCCGAACCCGCCGGCTTCACGGTGAACGTATCGTTAGCGGCCGGGACACCGGAAAGCTTGAGCGTCCACCCGTTGCCGGTGATCGTGTCGCCATCCGCATAGGTTTGCGGAGCCCCGCCATTGACGGTGTACGTGGTCGGCGAGGTGAAGACGATGTTGGCCGGGGTGTTGAACGCCGGATCGGCGACATTGGTGACGGTGAGGGCGCCCAGGGTGGCCTTGCCGGTGTTGCCGGCGGCCTTGGTGGCGGCCAGGGGCCCCGACGCCGCGATCTTGTTGGTGTCGCTGATCGCCACGTTCATGGTGGAGGCGGCATTGCGCGTCGGCTGGATCTGGAAGCTGTCGCCGGCCTGAGGCGTGCCGCCTGGCACCGAGATCGCCAGCCCATCGATGAGGATGGGGTCCCCCGCGGCACCCGTACCCGTCGAAGGCACGGTGACGCCGGCCGTCGTCGTCACCGACCAACTGGTTCCGTTGTAACGCACGATGTAGTCGGCGCTGCCGAGCTTGCCCACGTCGGTCACGGTCGCCGTGACCTGGGCGTTCCCCGTATTGGCCGTGTTGTTGAACACCGCGGGATCGCCGATCGTGAAGAAGTCCCCGCCCGCATCGCCGTTGAGGTCGATGCCTTGCGCATGCTGCTTGTTGAACGCGTCGGTGAGGGCGATGGCCGACCGGCCGAGCTGGTTGCGCGCCGGATCGAGCACGTTGGTGCGAAAATCGAAGGTGGCGCCCAGCGAACCGGAGCCCAGCTGGCCGCTGATGATGGAACCGCCCGGCCCGACCACTTCCATGCGCGAGGAATCGTAGGGATTGGCGGCGGTGCTCAGCTTGGTCGCATCAGTGCCATTGACCAGGGGTTGGCCATTGCCCACCGACACCGTGACCATGTGATCGCTGCCCTGGGTGACGTTCACGCCCACCACCTGCGACAGCTGCGAGATCGCCTGGTCACGCGCGTCGAGCAGGTCGTTGGGCGCGGCGCCACCCGCATAGGCTTTCTGGATCTGTCCGTTGAGGTCGGCGATGCTCTGCGCCAGGCTGTTGATGCTGTCGACCGAGTTGCTGATTTCCTGGTTGGTCTGTTGGTCGATCTGCTGGAACTGCGACGACAGCGAGCGGAACGTGGAAACGAGGGTGCTCGCCTTGCCGATCAAGGCCTGGCGGCTCGCGGTGTCGACCGGCGCGTTGGCGAGGTCGCTCACGGCGCCGAAGAAGCCGTCGAGGGCGGTCTGCAGATTGGCCGAGCCACTGACCGCGTTATTCACCGAGGCGGTCAGGCTGGCGTACTGCGTGGCACGGCTCTGCCCGGAGTTCGCCGACCACACCGACTGGGTGAGGAACTGGCTGTAGGCGCGCTGGACGCTGACCGCATCGGCACCCTGCCCCACGTAATACCCGCCGTTGTACTGCGGAGCGCGAGCATTGAACGACGTCGTCTGCCGCGTATACCCGGCCGTATTGACGTTACTGATGTTGTGGCCGACGGTGGACAGGCCGACTTGCGAGGCAAGCAGCCCGGAGACGCCGGTGGAGAGCAGGTCGGCCATCGTTGTTATTCCTTGTGATCTTTCATGGGCCCGTGTCTTACAGGTCCGCCGCGATGTGCTTCAGCGCGGCAAGCGCCTGCTTCATCACCGGACCGTTGGCGATATCGGTGAGCTTCTGCGCATAGCTGGGATCGGTGGCGTAACCGCCCTTGACGAGGGCATGCGCGAAACCGGCCACATCGTCGCCACGACCCACGGCCGATGCATAGCGCGGACTGTTGGCAACCAGGTCGGCATAGTCCTTGAACGAGTCGGACGGCGAGTCGTAGGCGCGAAAACTGTCCTTGCGGCGCACGGCCACGCCGTCCTCGTACTCGAGCGTCGGCACGTTCACTCGCTTGCCATCCCAGCTACTGCCCGCCTTGATGCCGAACATGTTGAAGCTGGTGGTACCACCCTGTGCCGGCAGATGCTTTCCCCAGCCGGTTTCCAGCGCGGCTTGTGCCAGCAGCGCGCGCACGGACACACCAAGCTTCTTCGCCGCCTCGATGGCATGCGGCGCAAGCTTCTGCACGAAGTCTTCCGGACCGGAGATGGACAGCTTGCCGACCGCGTCCGCCACCGCGTTCGCGCCATCGCCCACGGCCTTTCCGGCGCGGCCGAGCATGCGCTCGAGCGAGTCCATGAGCCCGCTGTCCTGGTCGGACGGCGACGAGACGGCGGCGGCGGTGCTGGCGTCGCCGGTGACACCGGCGAACAGGTCGTCTGACGAACCGGCCTTCGACGTGCCGCCGCCCAGCTGGCGGATAAGCATGTCGGCGATGCCGATACCCTTGCCCTGCGACAGGGTGAGCGACAACTGATGATCGAACATGTCTCGATAGGCGTCGGCCGCCTGCGAGCCCATGATGTCGTCGCCCATCGCGGCACTGGCGTCGCGCATCGACTTCAGCATCATCTGGGTGAAGATGGACTCGAACTGCTTGGCGACGGTCGGCAGGGCCGCCTTGGAATCCTTTTGCGCGGCCGACCGTAGTCCGGCGAACGCGGACATGTCCGTGTAGGTGCCGAGCCTCTGGGTGTCGACGGCGGCGGCCATGTCAGATCACCACCAGTTCCGCGTGCAGCGCGCCGGACTGTTTCAGCGCCTGCAGGATCGAAATGAGGTCGCTCGGCGACGCGCCCACCTGGTTCACGGCACGCACGATGGCATCCAGGCTGGTGCCCGGGCCGAACTTGAACATGTGGCCGCCTTCCTCGCTCACGGCAACCTGGCTGCTGGGCACCACGGCGGTCTGGCCGCGGCTGAACGGGCCGGGCTGGCTGACCTGCGGTTGCTCGCTGATGGTGACCTGGATGGAACCGTGCGCGACCGCGGCCGCGCCCACCTTCACGTCGGAACCGATCACGACCGTGCCGGTACGCGAGTTGACGATGATCCGCGCCGGAGCGTCGCCCGGGGTGACTTCCAGGGCCTGGATAGTGGACAGCCACGACACGCGTTGCGAAGGGTCCAGCGGCGCGCGCACGGCGACCGAAGCCGAATCGATGGCGTTGGCCGTGCCTGCGCCGAAGCTCTGGTTCACCGCCTGGGCGATGCGGGAGGCCGTCGTGAAGTCGGCCGTGTTGAGGTTGAGCATGAGGTCGCCGCCCTTGTCGAAGGACGAGGCGACACTGCGCTCGATACTGGCGCCACCGGGAATACGGCCGCTGGCGGAGATATTCACCTGCACGCTGGAACCGCTCTTGCCTTGGGCGCTGACGCCGCCCACGACGACGCTGCCCTGGGCGATGGCATACACCTGGCCGTCCGCACCCTTCAGCGGTGACATCAGCAGTTCACCACCGCGAATGCTCTTGGCGTTGCCGATCGAGGCCACCGTCACGTCGATGCGCTGGCCGGGCTTGGCGAACGGCGGCAGTTCGGCCGTGATCGTCACCGCCGCGGCGTTCTTCAGCTGCGGACGGACATTGGACGGTACGTTGACGCCGAACTGCTGCAGCATGTTCTCCAGGCTCTGCGTCGTGAACGGCGCCTGGCTGGTCTGGTCGCCACTGCCGTCGAGGCCGACGACCAGCCCGTAGCCGATCAACTGGTTGCTGCGCACGCCGCCCACCTGCACCAGGTCGCGGATGCGATCGGCCTGCACGGGCACCACGATCCCCAGGGCCAGCACGGCGGCGGCGCTGCGAACGAGCATGCGGATGCGCTGCGTGGTCTTCATCAGAACGGCATCCACTTCGAATCGAAGAAGCGTGACAACCAGCCGCGCGTGTTCGCGTCGGCCAGCGTGCCCTTGCCCACGTACTCGATGCGCGCGTCGGCGACGCGGCTGGACGCGACGATGTTGTCGTTGCCGATGTCCTGCGGACGGACGATGCCGGAGATGCGCACCAGTTCCTCGCCCTGGTTGATCGTCAGCCACTTCTCGCCACGTACCACCAAGGCGCCGTTGGACAGGCGTTGCGCCACCGTGACGGTGATCTCGCCGGTAAGCTGGTTGCTCTGCTCGCTGGAGCCGTCGCCGGCGAACGCGTTGCTGCTGGACAAGGAGCTGTCGGCGGTCTTGCCACCGATCCGCAGGCCCTGGCCGAGCAGGGTCGGCGACGAGATGGTGTTGCCGTTCTTCTTGTTCGTGCTGGTCGCGGCCTTCTTGCTGGCCTGCGTGGACTCGACCAGGGTGATGGTCAGGATATCGCCGATGCGATGCGCGCGCGGGTCGGCGAACAATTCCATCGACTGCTGGTCGGCGTAGATGGAACCGGTGGCCTGCGGCTGCGCAGCCGGTTCGACGGGAAGCGTCGCTGTGTACATCGGCTTGGGCGTGGGCGGGACGATGGCGCAGCCACCGAGCGCTGCGAACGGCAGCGCGGCGACGAGAAGGCGGACGAGGGAACGATTCATGACGTTTCTCAGGTCTTGTTGGAGATGAACTGGAGCATCTGGTCGGCCGCGGAGATCGCCTTCGAGTTCATTTCGTAGGCGCGCTGCGTCTCGATCATGTTCACCATTTCCTCGACCACGTTGACGTTCGAGGTTTCCAGGGAGTTCTGTTCGATGGTGCCCAGGCCGTTGAGGCCTGCGGTACCGGTCTGCGGCGCGCCACTGGCGGCCGTTTCCAGGTAGAGGTTGTCGCCGCGCGGTTCGAGGCCCGCCGGGTTGACGAAATCGGCGAGCTGGATCGTGCCGATCTGCTGTGAAGCCGCACTGGCGGCGGTCGTCACGCTGACCGTGCCGTCGGTACCGATGCTGATGGTCTTCGCGTTGGCGGGAATTGTGATCGCGGGCTCGAGCGGATAGCCGTCGTTGGTGACGATCTGGCCGTCCTGATCCTGCTTCAGGCCGCCGTCGCGCGTATAGCCGACGGTGCCATCGGGCAGGGTCACCTGCAGGAAGCCACGGCCTTCGATGCGCATGTCCAGCGGATTGTCGGACTGCTGCACGCCACCCTGCTCGAACATCTTCTGCGTGCCGACCACGCGCACGCCCGTACCGAGCATGAAGCCGGTGGGAGACTGCGTCTGTTCGGTCGTCTGTGCACCGGCCTGGCCGCGGTTCTGGTAGGACAGGTCCTCGAACTCGGCACGCGAACGCTTGAACGCGGTGGTGTTGGTATTGGCCAGGTTGTTCGATACGACATCCATGCGCGTCTGCTGCGCATCGAGGCCGGTCTTGGCGATCCAGAGGGACGTGAACATCGTTGACTCCTGCGCGCGGGCGCTTTACATGCCGGCGACGGTTTTGCGTCGCCCGACGGTGGTTACCCCACCTGTAGCAATTTCGATGCCGACTGTGCGTTGTCGTCGGCGGTCTTGATCGAACGGACCTGCATTTCGAACTCGCGGGACAGCGAGATCATCTTCACCAGCACGTCGGAAGGATTGACGTTGCTCGACTCCAGCGCGCCGGCATCGACGCGCACGTTGGCGTCGGCGGGCGCCTGGGTACCGTCCTTCATGTGCATGAGGCCGTCGCTGGCGTACGCCAGCTGGTCGTTACCCGGGTTGACCAGCTTGATCCGGTCGGTGGTGGCGACCGTGGCCGGGGTTTCGCCGAGGGGCACGACCGAGATCGTGCCGTCGGAGCCGATCTTCACGCTGGACGCCTGCGGGATCGTGATCGGGCCACCGCCGCCGAGCACGGCGTTGCCCCGCATGTCCGTCAACAAACCGTCGGCATCGATGCGCAGGTTTCCGGCACGGGTGTAGCCTTCCGTGCCGTCCGGGGTCTGCACCGCGATCCAGCCGTCGCCCCGCACCGAGATGTCGAGGTCGTTGCCCGTCTGCATCTGGTTGCCGGCGGTCATGTCCCAACCGGTGCCCTGGGCCACGCCGTTGACCCGCGTCTGCAGGCCATCGCCCTGCACGGGCAGGCTCTGGAAGGCCGACAGTTCCGCCTTGAATCCGGCAGTGTTGGCGTTCGCCAGGTTGTGTGCCACCTCGGCCTGCGCACGCATGATCTGCGTGGCGCCGGTCATCGCGACATATACGGAGCGGTCCATGGCGAAGTCCTCGGGAGAGCCGTCGGGCGCGGGCGCGCTTAGTTGCGGATGTTGATGATGGTCTGGGTCAGCTTGTCGTCGGTCGAGATGACCTGCGCGTTCGCCTGGTAGTTGCGCTGCGCCTTGATCATGTTGACCAGCTGGGCGGTCAGGTCGGCGGTGTTCGACGATTCGAGCGAACCGGCCTGGATGGTGCCGACATCGCCGGAGTTGGCGACGCCACGGATCGGCTGGCCCGACTCCGACGACGGCACCCAGTTGGTGTCGTTGAGCTGGCGGAGGCCCTGGTTGTTGGCAAAGGTGGCGATCGCCAGCTGGCCCAGCGGCGTGGAGACGCCATTGGAATAGATGGCCGAGACGGTACCGTCCTTCGCCACGTCGATCTTCGAGAACGTGCCGGCCGCGTACCCGTCGTTGGCCACCGCCGTGGTGGCGAAGGTATTGCCGAACTGGGTGACCTTGTTCATGTCGATGGAGAGGTTCATCGGTGCGGCGCCCGGGTTCGGCGACACCGCGCCGAAGACCAGCTTGCCGCCATTGGTCGGCACCAGCGCGCCGCCCGAATTGAACGCCACCTGCTGCGACGTGCCGACCTGCGTGCCGTCCACCGTCATGCTCACGTTCCACGTGTTCGCGGCGGTCGCGTCCTTCACGTAGTACAGGTTGACCGTATGCGAGGCGCCGAGCGAGTCGTAGGCCTGGAAGGTCGACAGGTTGTTGTAGGTCTTGTCGTTCGTCGGATCGAACGCGCCGCCGGTCGGCGCCGTGGCATTGGACGGCAGGTTCGCCGTGATGCCGATGGCGGAGCTGGCCTTGGCAGGGCTGGAGCCGTTGGTGATCTTCAGGTCGGCGAGGCTGCTGATGTCGAAGCCGCCCGTGGCGGTCGGGGGATAGGCCTGCACGAACTGGCCCGTGGCATTGACGATGTTGCCGTTCTCGTCCGGGTGGAAGTTGCCCGCGCGCGAGTACGAATAGCCCGCGCCGTCGCGAAGCGTGAAGAAGCCCGCGCCGCTGAGAGCGAAATCGTAGGAGTTGCCGGTCTGCGTGACGTTGCCGTCGCCGAACTGCTGGGCGATGTTGGTCAGGCGCACGCCGCTGCCTGCGGCCGTGGCCGAGAGGTTCTCGCCGGCCACCGAATAGACCTGCGAGAACTCGGCGCGCGAGCCCTTGAAGCCGACCGTGTTCACGTTGGCGATGTTGTTGGCGGTGACTTCCAGGTCGGAAGACGCCGCGTTGATGCCGCTGAGGGCGATGTCGAATGGCATGGTGGGTTTCCTCGCTGGAATTACAGGATTTGTGCGATCTGGCTGAGCAGGGCACCGCCGTAGCCGGCCACCTGCACGTAGGTTCCGTCGGTACCCGAGGCACCGACGCCTTCCACCTTGCCGCGAACGAAGGTATCGATCGCGGTCCCGCCGGAAGTAGCGGATATCTTGTAGACGCCGTCGTCCAGCTGCGTGCCGTCGTCGGACTTGCCGTCCCACGTGAATGGGACGAGGCCGGCGTCGGGCTGGCCCAGCGATATCGTGCGGACGATGTTTCCCGACGAATCCTTGACCTGCACGTTCACGTAGGTGCCCGACGTGCCGACGTTCACGGCGCCGTTGAAGCTGCCATCGGTGAGCTTGCCGGCCGTGGACGGCACCAGCACCTCCTGGCCCACCAGTGCGGCGGCGCGGACGAACTGGTCGCCGCTGAGGTTCGTGGCCAGCGAGTCGAACGACTGCTGCAGTTCCTGGGTGGCGGCCACCTGCGAGAACTGCGCCATCTGGGCCACCATCTGGGTGGAATCCATCGGCTTGGTCGGGTCCTGGTTGGTCATCTGGGTGACCATCAGCTTGAGGAAATCCGACTGGCTCAGCGTCTGCTGCTGAAGCTGGCCAGAAGACGACTGGGCGGTGGATGTTGAGCTGCCGTTGACGGTATCGACTGCCATGGGAATCCTTACTTGCCGAGGTCGAGCGTCTTCTGCATGAGCTGCTTGGCGCTGTTCATGACTTCGACGTTGTTCTGGTAGGAGCGCGACGCGGAGATCATGTTGACCAGCTCGTCGACCGGGTTGACGTTGCTCGAATACACATAGCCATTGGCATCGGCGAGCGGATTGGAAGGTTCGAAGCGCGACTGCACCGGCGCCTGGCTTTCGGTGACGCCGAGCGTGCGCACCCCTTCGTTTTCCATCTGCCCGTTCACCTGGCGCTGCACCGCAGAGAACAGGGGTTGCTTCGCGCGGTAGGCGCCCGCTTCGCTGCTCGCAAGGCTGTCGGCGTTGGCCATGTTGCTGGCCGTGGTGTTGAGGCGCGCCGACTGCGCGGCCATGCCGGAACCGGCGACGTCGAAGATCTTGAGCAGGCTCATGAGCTGGACCCTGTGATGGCGAGGCGCATGGTGTGGATCTGCGCGTTGATGAAGCCGAGCGACGCCTGGTAGTGGATGGCGTTGGCGGCGAACTGCGCCTGCTCGACCTGGGTATCGACGGTGTTGCCATCCATCGTCGGTTGGGTCTCGGCGCGATAGGCGAGCTTCTGGGCATCGGCGAGGGCCACGGCCGGGTTGCCGCCGATATGGCCGGCCTCGGTCGCCGTCATCGGCAACGTATTGCCGTCGACGGCGCCGGTGGCGGCGGTCATGACCTTGCGGAAATCGAGATCGCGGGCGAGAAAGCCCGGCGTGTCGGCGTTGGCGAGGTTCGAGGAAATCACCTCGGCACGGCTCTGCCACAGGCCAAGGGCCTGGGCGTGAACGCCGAACAGCGCATCGGGTTTGTCGATCATGGGCTCTCCCCTCTCGTGACCTTGGCTCGAGGGGTTGAGCAATTCGCGTGCCACGCCAGGGCGGCGCGGGTGAAACGGCGTCGTGGCGCCGTTTTCAGTGGCGGGTGGCCGGGTCCACCCGATGCCGTGTCGGAATTCCGGCGCCCGCCTGCGTCACATCGCTGACAGGGTGGCGGCGGCTATCAGGCCGGCAGCAACTCCAGCACGGCAGTGGCCAGCACGTCGGGCTGGAACTTCGCGATGAAGCGGTCGGCGCCGACTCGCTCCACCATCGCCTCGTTGAACACGCCACTCAGGGAGCTATGCAGCAAGACCTTGAGATGACGCAGCTGGGCGTCCTCACGAATGGCGCGGGTGAGTGCATACCCGTCCATCGCCGGCATCTCAATGTCGGACACCACCAGGGCGATCCGCTCCGCGGCCGGCCCCATCGCCAGGCTGCGCAGCATGTCGAGCCCTTCGCTGCCGTCCTTGGCCACCACGCACTCCAGGTCCATCTTGCGGAAGAGATCGACCAGTTGCGTCCGGGCGACCAGGGAATCGTCCACCACCAGCACCCGGCGATTCGATGCCTGCCGGACCTGGGCCGCCTGCTGCACGCGTTCGGACAATTCCGCCACGCGTGGATCGACGCTCGCCAGCACCTGCTCGACATCGACCACCGCCATCAGGTTGCCGTCCAGCCGGGTTACCGCGTTCACACGCGGTCCATAGCCCAGCGCGGGGGGCGGCGCCGCCAGGTTGCCGCCGTCCACGTGGACGATGCGGTCCACGTCGGAG
The DNA here is from genome assembly GCF_049913125.1 of Luteibacter sp. E-22. Classification (GTDB taxonomy): domain Bacteria; phylum Pseudomonadota; class Gammaproteobacteria; order Xanthomonadales; family Rhodanobacteraceae; genus Luteibacter. Next base: position 1,130,440 of record NZ_CP183975.1, on the reverse strand, counting down.
ACAAGGAAGCCCTGCACCGACCGGTTGAACTCGGTCACGATCAGGTGCGCTCCGTCCTCCGTGGCGAGCGGTGGATAGCCCATGGCGGCAGCCAGGTCGACCACCGGAATGGTGCTGCCGCGGTAGTCGAAGCTGCCCGCGACGAGCTCGTGCATGCTGGGCATACGCTCCAGCCGCGGCCGGCGCAGTACCTCTCGCACCTTGAACACGTTGATGCCGAAGGCCTGGCCATCGCCCAGCCGGAACAGCAGCATCGCCACGCGGTTATGGCCCGCTAGGCGGGTGAATGTTTCCACGGTATCGAGGAGCGGTCGGGCCATGGGCTGCGCATGCGTCTACGGAAGAAGTCGCGGAACGTATCGGCCGGGGGCCGGCGAGCTTGAGGCGCGTCTCATGGCACGACGATTGCTTGGCTCAAGAAGCCGGCCTTCCTACCGATGTAGTGAGGCGACCACCCGAACAAAGCGAAAGCGAAATCATGACCCTCCTCTGGAGCCAGCACGTCCGCCTCCTAGCCCACGCCGCCGCAAGCGGCGACACCGCACGCGTGCGGGCGCTCGCCGCCCAGTACCCGGCGGCCGCGAGCGCGCTGGGTGCCCTGCTCAAGCCCGCCGAGCCACGTACCGCGGCGGCGACGACCATCCAGGCGATCGAGCAACAGGGCATGGTGTTGACCAACGCCCAGGCGCTCGGCACGACCCTGCAGGAACTCGGCACCGCCGTCGAAGGCGCGCGCGATACCGCCGGCCGATTGACGGAGGCCAGCGCCAGGATTTCGACAGCGATCGACCAGGCCCATGCCGGCGTCGCCGGGATGGCCGATGCCGGCAGCCAGGGACAAGCCACGTCGGCCGAACTCGACGGCCAACTGCGCCTGCTGCGCAGCGCCTTGTCGGGGATGAGCCGCAACCATGCCCAGTTCGCCGATTATTTCACCGCCATCCGCAAGCTCACGGCCGCGGTGCAGGACATCGCCCACCAGACCAACCTCGTGGCGTTGAACGCGGCCATCGAAGCGGCTCGCGCCGGTGAAGCCGGACGCGGCTTCGCGGTGGTGGCCGACGAAGTGAAGCAACTGGCGGAAAAGACCACGCAGGCGACCGCCGAGATCGATCAGGTCACCCAGGCGGTGGGCGAATTCTCCGGACATCTCGACGAGGCCGTGCAGACGAGCCTGCGCCGCCTGGACCAGTCCCAGTCCGGCATCGCCGGCATGCAGGCCTCGCTCGGACGCGTCGACGACGCCGTGCGCGGCGCGCGCGGCAGCCTCGACGCCGCACGCGAAGGCATGGGTGCGCTGCAGGGCCGCATCGCCGCGATCCAGGCCACGCAAGGCACGCTCAGCCGTATCGGCAACGACGCACGGCGCCAGGCCGACTCGGCCGCGCGCGCCGCCGTCCTCGCCCATCGCCTGAGTCTCGCGAAGCTGGAAACCGAAGGCAACCTCGATGCCGCCAGCCTCAGCCAGATGATCCGCGAAGCCAGCCAGGGCTTGCGCTATGCCCTCGAACTCGCGTCGCGCGATCCGTCCAGCCTCGATCGCCGCTGGCTCGACACCACGCCGATGATGCGTTGCATCGAGCAGTTCCGCGCACGCCGGCCCGACGACTCCGCCGATGCCATCCGCGCCGCCGGCGAGCGTTTCTCCATCCTCGCCTCGCAGTACGCCATCACCTTGGGCGAAGGCCGCCACGCCGATGCCGGACACATGCTGCCGGGCCTCGTGAAGGAGTTGGACGCCATCGCCCAAGGCCTTTCCACCTCGCTGGCGGAACGCGCCGCGTGATCCATCGCGTTCTCGCCATCGGCGTCGCCTTCGCCGCGATGCTCGCCCTTCCTCCATCCGTGGAAGCGGGCCAGTCGCTGGACGCGATACGCAGCACCGCCGTCGACTGGCTGCAACAGCATCGCAACCTGCCTGGCGCCCGCATGACCGCCGAGGCCGGCGCCCTCGACAGCCGGCTGCGCCTGGCCGACTGCGCCACCCCGCTGGAAGCGTCGCTGCCCGGCAATCGCCCGCTCGGTGCCCGGGTCAGCGTGACGGTCCACTGCCCCGTTCCGGGCGGCTGGACGGTGCGCGTGCCCGTAAGGGTGAAAATGCTCACCAACGTGCTGGTCACCAGCAGGCCGCTCGCCCGCGGCGACGGCATCGGTGCGGGCGACGTCCATGCCGAAGAACGCGACGTCGCCACGCTTGCCTATGGGTACGTGGCCGACATCGACCAGATCGGTGGCCGTTCGCTGGCCCGGCCGCTCGGCGCGGGCACCGTGCTCACCCCCGGCATGCTCGCCGGCCGCCAGGCCGTGCGCATCGGCGACGCCGTGAGCATGGAAGCCAGCATCGACGGCGTGACGATCCACGCCGAGGGCGTGGCCATGGGTGCCGGCGATACCGGCGCGCGGCTCAAGGTCCGCAACGCCTCGTCGGGCAAGGTGCTCGACGCGATCGTGAGCGGCCCCGGCGCCGTCGCGGTCCTGCCGTGAACGAAATCCGAACCAGGTCACACTTCACGGCTTGAGGCCGGCTAAAGTTCGCCCGCCGACCGCCGATAAAGGTCTGACGGAAAAATGATCCGAGGGATACATCCATGACGACGACCATCAAACCCGGCCTCCAGGCCCCGCAGCCCCAGGTGCAGCTCCGCACCCAGAACCCGGCCGCCGGTTCCGCCGGTTCGACCCAGGGCACCGGTTCGGTGCGCCCGAGCGACGACAGCGTCAAGATCACGGATTCGGCCAAGGCGCTCGACGCCGCGAGCCGCGGCGACGACATCGATACGAAGCGCGTGGACGAGATCCGCTCCCGCCTCGCCGATGGCACCTACAAACCGGATGCCCAGGCCATCGCCAGCAAGTTCCTCGCGCTGGAAGGCCAGATGGGCGGTAGCAAGGCATGACCGGCCCGCTCGGCCCCGACTTCGATGCCGCGCTCGTCGCGGTCATGGGCGACCTCGCCCGTGAGGTCGACGCCCTGCATGCCAGCCTGGTCGAAGAACGCATGGCCCTTGGCCAGGCAGATCCGCAGGCGCTGGAAGCCGCCGGCCAGGCGAAAGGCAAGCTGCTCGACCGGATCGAGAAACTCGACGTGGAGCGTCGCCAGTTGGGCGACGCGGCCGGCATCGACAGCCTTCTCGACCCGCGTTGGTTGCACACCCTCGAGCGCCTTGGCGAATGCAGGCAGCTCAATGAAGTGAATGGCCGCATCGTCGCCCAGCGAATGGGTCACGTCCGCCAGGCCCTCGCCCTGATCTCGGGCGAATCGCCAGGCGGTTCGACCTACGGCCGCAACGGCGTGGCGAAAGTGAATCTTCGTTCCGCGACCCTTGCACAGGTTTGACCGAAACGAAGCAGCGATACTCAAGGCTCACCCAGACGGCGCAAGAAGGAAGCAATGGCAGCACATCCCCAGCCGGCAGCGGTGAACGACGACGGTATCCTCCCCATCGTCCGCGTGCCCATCCTGGACAAGAAGCAGTCCCTGTTCGCTTATGAACTGCTCTTCCCCCGGCCGATCGGCAGCGATATCGATGCCGCCTCGCTCGCTCATACGCAAGCGACGCTCAGTGCGATCGCCGATGGCAGCCTGAAGCGCCTCGTTCGCGACAATCGTGCGTTCCTGCACATGTCGCGCGACCTGCTGCTGCAGCACGCCGACCTCCTGCGCCACAACGCGCGGCTCGGCGCCAGCATCAGTGCCGACGTCGGCACCGATGAACAGCTCCTGGTGAAGCTCCGCGAACTGAAAGGTCACGGTTGCCTCTTCATGCTCGAGGATTTCAACCTGCCCGCCGACCCGGAACACCGGGCCGGCGTCGACGCCTTGCTGCGCATCGTGCAGTTCGCGAAGGTGGCGGTGGACCATCGCCATCCCGTGGCCGCCCGCGCGCACATGGATTACGTGCACGCGTTCGGCGTGAAGGTGATCGTCACCGGCGTCGATACGCACGAAACCTTCGTCGACTACGCCGACCAGGATGTCGACGGTTTCCAGGGCAAGTACCTGCTCCGCCCGGAGCGCGTCGACATGCCGCGCCTCAGCCCGAGCAAGCTCGGCGTGCTGCGCCTCATGGGCGCGCTGCAAGACCCGGAGAACGGCCCGGTCGAACTCGGCAAGATCATCCGCGACGACGCCATCCTCAGCTACAAGCTGCTGGGTTGCGTGAACTCCGCCTACTTCGCCCTGCCCCGCCAATTGAAGTCGGTGGAACAGGCGGCGGTATTCTTCGGCGTCAACCGCATGCGCAACTGGATCTTCACCATGGCCGTATCGGGCATGGACGAGCGTCCGCCGGAGTTGCTCCGCCTTGCCCTGATCCGCGCGCACATGTGCGAGAAGCTCGCGCGTGCCATCAAGCCCGAACTGCAGGAAATGGCCTTCACGGCCGGCTTGTTCTCATTGCTGGACACGCTCATGAACGTGTCCATGGCCTATGTGCTGGAGCACCTGCCGCTGGCGATCGAGATCCGCGAGGCCCTGCTCGAAGGAACCGGCCCCTTCGCTCCGATCCTCGACCAGATCCGCCATTGGGAACAGGGCGAACTGGAAAGCGATACGGCGTTACGCGAGCAACACGTGCACACGATGGCGGCGATGTACGTGGAGGCGGCGAACTGGGCCGACCACGTCTACTCCTTCGCCGATGGCACGGCGGCCGTCGAAGCCGAGGCCTGAACCCGCCAGATCGCAAGTCCCGCGCCCAGTACGGCCACCAGCAACCATACGCTGGCCGCCATCGCGTCGCCGGCCAGCCACATGACGCCGGCGACGGCGGATACCACCACCGCGCCGATGCCGATGGCGAACAGCACGTCGTTACGTAGACGGCTGGTGCAGGCGAGCAGCAGCGACCCGAGTATCGCCAGCACGAAAGAACCCCCACGTACGAGCATGACGGCGTCCGGCGGTTCGGGCAGCGCGGGCAGTACGTCGAGCAGGCTGCGTTCGCCCACCTGCACGTCGAAGCCATTGTCGCCATCGCGGCTCGCAGCCGGCACCAGCGTATCGCCATCGATGCGTGCCAGCACGGTCATCGGTTGCAAAGGCACCGCTTCCCAGCTGATGCGCAGATCACCGAGACGAGGATTGGCCGGCTTGGCGCTGGTGACCAGCGCATCACCCGCGCGCTGGAAGGTCGCGGCCAGGTTCGGCGGCAGTTTCTTCTCGTCCGGAGGAACGGTCACGCGTCCCGGGAACGCGCGCAGGATCGTCTCGGACAGCTTGAAGTTACCCAACTTCACCTCGCCGGCTTCGAATTGCCTGCCCTGGATCGGAAAGGCGCCTGGATTCACGTGGCCCGCCGGCTTGGCGAAATTCGTGGCGTCGATCGGGCGGTCCACCCAGTCGAGTTCGTAGTGGGAGGCGCCACCCACGGTGATCTCGCGCCACTGGAACATCTCCACGTGGCGGATGAGGATCGGCGATTCCGCGCGGACGTCGAATTCCGCATCGCGCGGCGCTTCGACGATCAATGGCATGCCGCTGACCCGGGTGAGCGCACCGTATTGCCCGGACGTGGGTCGCCCCCCGGCGCCGAGGTCGAGCACCGGCGAGCCGTGCCGGGCCACCGCGGCGGCGTAGTCCATCACGCGGCGTTCGTTCCAGGCCACGAGGCCCAGGCCGGCCAGCAGCAACACGGCACCGGCGAGCCGGGTTCCCAAGGCCATCCCCGTCTGGTTCATCCTGTAGTTCGATGACATCCTGCCCCCATCCCCTGCTCGCCTAGACATCGAGCCCAGCCAGTCGCCCAAGCGTATCGGTCGCCGTGTAGCGGCCCTTGTCGTCTTTCTCCACCTTCGCCAGCGCGCAATCGTGATCGTGCGTGAAGAACAGCTTCACGCCACGCGCGATCTTGTCGTCCAGGAAGGACTTTTTCTCGTCGATGAGCTTCTCCGGCCAGCGGTCGTATCCCATCGTCACCGGCACGTGCACCCAGGCGCGCCCGGGAATGAGGTCGGCGCAGAACACTACGCCACCCACTTCGGCGAGCATCAACCCCGGCGTGTGTCCTTCGGAGAATTCGAAGCGCACGGAGCCGCCCAGCGACGATGGCTTGCCTTCTTCCACCAGCTCCAGCCGGCCGCTCTCTTCCAGCAGCCGGACGATGTCCGGGATGAAGGAGGCGCGATCGCGTGGGTGCGGGTTGCGGGCGCGTTCCCAATGCGCCGCCCCGACGAGGAAGCGCGCGTTCGGGAACAGCAGCCGTGCCGGTTCACCTTCCGCCCACGGGGCGAGCAAGCCGCCGGCATGGTCGAAATGCAGGTGCGAGAGCACCACCGCGTCGATGTCTTCATGGCCCAGGCCCGCCTCGGCGAGCGAATCGAGCAGCACGTGCCGCTCCTCCACCACACCGTAGCGCTCGCGCATCGCGGGCTCGAAGAACGCGCCGATGCCCGTCTCGAAGAGCACGTTGCGGCCATCCAGGCCGGTGACGAGCAGGCAACGACAGGCCAGCGGAATCCGGTTCTGTTCGTCAGGCTCGATCCAGCGCGCCCACATGGCGCGCGGCGCATTGCCGAACATGGCGCCGCCGTCGAGCTTTTGCGAATTGCCGATCAGTGACCATAGCTTCATGGGACGGACTTTACTGCACCTACCTTGCCCAGGCCCGACGGACGGCGCGGATCGGTGGCGGCATCCAGCACGTTGGTCCGGTGATCCCAGGTAGCCACGTTCATGAAACCCCACGGCGAGCGGTTCTTCAATACATGACCCATGTCCGTGAGCGTCCTGGCCGTGGCCTCGTCGAACGCACCCGCTTCCACGTCCACGCGATCGGGCAGGTACTGGTGGTGATAGCGTTTCTGCGCCGTGATCTGGGAGGCGCTCTTGCCGTCGATGAAGGCGAGGATGCCTTCGAGCACCTGCGTGATGATGGTCGAGCCACCGGGCGAACCGATCACCGCCGTGCGATCGGCACCGAAGACGAAGCTGGGCGACATCGAGGAAAGCATGCGCTTGCCCGGTTCGGGGGCGTTGGCCAGGGCGCCGCGCAGGCCGAAGGCGTTGGGCTGACCCGGCACCAGGGCGAAGTCGTCCATCTCATCGTTGAGCACCACGCCCGTGCCCTTGGCGACGAAGCCCGAACCGAATTCCAGGTTCACCGTGAGCGTGGACGCCACCATGTTGCCGTCGGCGTCGATCACGGAAAAATGCGTGGTGTGCATGCCGGGATCGGCAGCCATCGCCGCGGGCAGCAAGTCGGACGGCGTCGCCTTGTCCGGCGAGATGGTCGCGCGCAGGCCGTCCGCGTAGTACTTCGACAACAGCATGTCGAGCGGCATCTTCACGAAATCCGGATCGCCCAGGTATTCGTTGTGATCGCGGAAAGCGCGCCGCATCGACTCGATGGTCAGGTGCGTGGAATGGGCGAGGTCGAGCTTGGCGAGGTCGAAGCCGGCGAGGATGTTGAGCACCTCGGCGATCGCCACGCCACCCGACGACGGCGGCGGCGCGGTGACGATGCGGTAGCCCTTGTAGTCGACGCTCAGGGGCTCGCGCTCCTTCACGCGGTACGCCTCCAGATCGGCTGCCGTCCAGTTGCCGCCGGCACCGCGCGAGGCGGAGACCAGCAACGTCGCCGTCTCGCCCTTGTAGAAGCCGTCGGCACCCTTGGCGGCAAGGCGTTCCAGCGTCTTCGCGAGGTCGGGCTGACGCAACGTCCAGCCCTGCGCGGGCACCTTGCCATCGGGCAGGTAGATCGCGGCCGATGCGGGATAGCGCGCGAGGACGTCCTTGCGGTCCTCGATGGTGCCGATGAAGCGGGCATCGGGCTGGAAGCCCTCCTTCGCGATCCGGATCGCCGGGGCCAGCGACGTGGATAAAGGCAGCTTGCCGTAATGCTCGGCCATCCAGGCCAGGCCCGCGGGCTCACCCGGAATGCCCGCCGACAACGGGCCGTTGGTCGATACGTCGCGGTTCGGTTTGCCGTCCTTGCCGACGTAGACCTTCATGTCCACGGCCTTGGGCGCCGTTTCGCGGGCATCGATGAAAACGTTGCGTCCATCGGACGCCTTGTGAAGCAGGGCCATGAAGCCACCGCCGATACCGGAACTCTGCTGTTCCACCACGGCCAGCGTGGAGGACACCGCGACGGCCGCGTCGAATGCGTTGCCGCCCTTGGCGAGTACTTCGAATCCGGCGTTGGTGGCCAGGAAGTTGGCGCTGGCGATGGCGGCCTGACCGGGGCCCCGTGAAGCGGGAGCATCCTTGGCGGCAGCCTGACCGGCGCCGACGACGAGGAAGAGGCTCGCGGCAAGTACGCGCCACGACGGAGCATGGACCATGGGGATTTCTCTCCGGAAAGGATATCGCTACCCCTGAGATTAACCCATGACGCCCGTAGAGCGTTTACGTGCCGGCCTTCGCCATCAGGTGTTCGTACTTGAGCATGAGCTGCTCGCGCGTTTCCACATGGTCGGGATCGTGCGGGATGCACTCGACCGGACACACCTCGACACATTGCGGGTTGTCGAAGTGGCCGACGCACTCCGTGCACAGGTTCGGGTCTATCACGTAGTACTGCTCGCCCAGCGAGATGGCCTTGTTCGGGCACACGGGCTCGCAGACGTCGCAGTTGACGCAGGTATCGAGGATAAGCAGGGACATTCCCGCATTTTACCCTACCTGCGCCCGCCCGGCCGTGGCGGGCGCCGACCCAGGTGGAAAGCCGACTTGGTGGGAGCACGCCCGCGTGGGAGCCGCTTGAGGTGGGAGCCGACCCTGTCGGCGATACACTGCCTGGTGGGAGCCGACCTTGTCGGCGATCCCGCGGCAGCGGGCCCAGTTACGGCAAGCCCCCATCGCCGACAGGGTCGGCCCCCACCAGGGCGCGGCTCGTTGGCGGCGCACAAAAAAGGGCGCCGCAAGCGGCGCCCTTCGTTCAAGCCGGTCACCCGGCTCGATTACATCGCGACGAAGCGGAACGTCGCGCCGCTCGGGCCCACGGCGTCGGCGACGCGCTGCTGGTCGGCCTGGTCGCCGATGAACAGCACGATCACGTTCTTGAACGAGCCCGCATTCGCACCCTTGAAGGCCTCGACCATAAGGTCGGCCGTCTTGGCCGACTCCGGGCCGCCGAAGACGAGCATGTTGCCCGGCGTGACGCCACGGGCGACGGTGCCCTGCACGTTCTCGAGCTGGCGTGCACGGCCATCCTGGCCCGCCTGGTCGTCGCCGGCCGGCACGAAGTACGGGAACGGACGGTCGGCCGTCATGCCCTGCATGTTCTTCCGCACGATCTGGCCGAAATACTGGCTCCACGCCTTGGTATCGGTCGGATTGGTCGGCTTCGCGACAACGGCTTCCTGCTGCGTGGCAGCCTGGTCGGTGTCTTCGGACTTGTTGCAGGCCGAGAGGGCCAGGGCGGCGGTCAGGGCCACGGACGCGGCGAGAACGAACTTACGCATGATGATCACCTTTGGTTTCAAGAGTTGCGCCAGCGCTGGCGCATGGCCTGCTGCACCGCCGGATGCACGAAGCCGGAAATATCGCCACCCAGGCGACCGATTTCACGCACGAGCGAGGAGGAGATGAAGCTGTATTGCTCCGCCGGGGTCAGGAACAGCGTCTCGGCCTGGGGAATCAGGTGACGGTTCATGCTGGCGAGCTGGAATTCGTATTCGAAGTCCGACACGGCGCGCAGGCCGCGAAGGATCACGCCCGCGCCGATCTCCGTGACGAAGTGGGCGAGCAGGCAGTCGAAGCCACGCACCTCCACGTTCGGCAGGTCGGCAAGGGCGAGGCGGGCCAGCGCGATGCGCTCGCCCAGGCTGAAACCCGGACCCTTGTTCCGGCTTTCCGCGACGGCGACCACGATGCGGTCGAACAGCGGCGCCGCCCGCGACACGAGGTCGGCGTGACCGTTCGTGATGGGATCGAACGTGCCGGGATAAACGGCGAGACGCGGATTGGCCGGCAGAGGGGTCATGGATGGCGGGTCGAGAGAAAACGCGGGCTAGCTTAACGGATCGGCAGGTGTGCGGCGATAGAGGGCGTAGGCTACCTCCCCTGCCTGCCCCTGGCGGTGCGGCAGCCAGTTGTCAGGCAAGGCGAAGACGGCGCCACGGGGCGACTCCACGTAGATCCACGCGTGCGCCGCCAGCCAGCCGCCCTCTTCCAGCGCCCGTGCCGTATCCGCCCACGCATCCAATGCGAATGGCGGATCGAGCAGGACGAGGTCGAACGGTCGTCCGGGCCCGCGCAGCCACCTGCCGGCATCATCGCCCACCACCTCACCGGACACCTTGAAGCGCGCCAGGTTCGCCTTCAGCGCGGTCGCCAGGCGTGGCTCGCGCTCCACGAAGGTGACCGCCGCGGCACCGCGCGACAGCGCCTCGATGCCCAGAGCGCCGGTGCCGGCGAACAGATCGAGGCAGCGTGCTCCATCCACCACGGGTTGGAGCCAGTTGAACAAGGTCTCGCGAACGCGCTCCGACGTCGGCCTCAGGCCCGGCAGGTCGGGTACTTCGATCCGTGAATTGCGCAGGGTTCCGCCGATGACGCGGATGCGGCCGGGAGCGCTCATCGCTCAGCGGCCAGTGAGGGCGGGGGTGATAGCATTCGCCTATTGTCTTTGAATCCTTCGCGCAATGCTCAAGTTCTGGAAGAAGAAGTCCGCCGAACCCGCGACCGCCGAGTCTCCGGCCGCGGACGAGCGCGTCGACCGGACCGCCGACCCCGCGTCGGCCGAGGTCGGCTCCGCCACCGCCGAGACGCTGGTCGAGACCGCCGCGCCGGAGCCCCAGGCTCCGGAGATCGAACCGGAGGCGGAAGAAACCGCCATCGTCGACGCCGCACGCGAAGCCGAACAGAACGATGCGCAGCCGGCCCGGCGCAGCTGGCGCGAGCGTCTCTCCGGAAGCGGCTTCGCCAAGAGCCTCACCTCGCTCTTCGTGCGTCATCCCAAGCTCGACGACGACCTGCTCGACGAACTGGAAACCTCGCTCATCACGGCGGACGTCGGCGTCGAAGCCAGCACGAACCTGGTGGAGGACCTGCGCAAGCGCATGCACAAGCGCGAGTTCGCCGATGCGGGCGAACTGCTCAAGGCGCTGCGCAACGAACTGGTCTCCCTGCTGAAGCCCGTCGAGAAGCCACTCGACGTTTCCACGGCCTCGCCCTTCGTGATCCTCACCGTCGGCATCAACGGCGTGGGCAAGACCACCACCATCGGCAAGCTGGCGCGACGTTACACCGACGAAGGCCGCGGCGTGATGCTCGCCGCCGGCGATACCTTCCGTGCCGCCGCCGTCGAACAACTGAAGACCTGGGGCGAGCGCAACAAGGTGCCCGTGGTCTCACAAGGCCAGGATGCCGATTCGGCCAGCGTGATCTTCGATGCCCTGCAAGCCGCGCGGTCGCGCGGAACGCAGGTGTTGATCGCGGATACCGCCGGCCGCCTGCACACCCAGGGCGGCCTGATGGACGAACTGGGCAAGATCGCCCGCGTGATGAAGAAGCTGGACGCCGCGGCGCCACACGAAGTGCTGATGGTGATCGACGGCACCACCGGGCAAAACGCCATCAGCCAGTTGCGCCAGTTCCGCGATACCGCCGGGGTCACCGGCCTTGTCGTGACCAAGCTCGACGGCACGGCCAAGGGCGGGGTGATGTTCGCGCTCGCCCGCGAATTCGGCCTGCCGATCCGCTACGTGGGCCTGGGCGAAACGGCCACCGACCTGCGCGTGTTCGACGCGGAGGCTTTCGTGGATGGCCTGCTCCCGGCGAGCCTCGGCGGCTGAGTGAAGGCGACGGCGCAGGATACGCGACGATGAACCGTCGACTGCGGATCGGGCTCTACGCGGCCGGCGGAACGGTCGCCGTGGTCGTACTGGCCGCCTTCATCGCCACGTACGTGGTGCTCCAACCCGAGCGTTTCACCGCGTTGCTGCAATCCCGCGCCAGCGCCGCCGGCCTCGACCTCACCCTGGCCAGCCCCGCCAGCCCCACCCTCTGGCCCAAGCCTGCGCTGGAACTGGAAGGGCTCACATTGCGCGCCGAAGGTGCCGGCGCGCCGATGATCGTTGCTTCGCGCGGAAAGCTCGTGCTTCCCTGGCGCACCTTGACGGGCGGCGGCACGCGGATCTCCCGGCTTGAGGTCGAAGGTGCGCGCATCGACCTGAATGCGGTATCCGCCTATCTCGATACCCTGCCCTCGCGCCCGTCCACGGCGGGAGCGATCCTGCCCACCATCGACGCGGGCTTCCGCGTCACCCGCGGCACGCTCACCCGCGGCAACCAGCTCTTCCTCTCCGATGTGGACATCGATGCAGGCCGGCTGGCGAATGGACGTCCATTCAATCTCGCGCTCGCCGCCAGCACGGGGGGCGACTCGCCGTACACGCTGGAGCTGGAGACCACGCCGCGCCTGGCCCGTGGCGTGCTCACGCTCGACGACCTCGCACTCGAAGTCGCGAGCAAGCCCATCTTCTCGACCACGTTGCGCGGGAACGCCACATGGCGTGGCGGCGCGGACGTCGGCGCTTCGCTGGCTGGCCGCATGACGCGCGCGTCGGGCACGCCGTACGACATCGTGCTCGATGTCACGCCGGCCAACCAGCAGGACCCGCTCTATATCGCGATCAAGCTCGACGGTGACAACGACCACACCGACCTGCGCATTCCACCAATCGCGTTCGCCGAATGGTGGAGCGGGATCAACGCCGGCGGCTCGCCCACGCTGCCGCCCTTGCTCGGGACCGTCGACGCGAAGGCCGTCGATGCCGGCCCGGTGCACGTGAAAGGATTGCGCGTCCGCGCCACGCCCAGCGTCCCCGCCATGGCGGGGTCGAGCGCGAATGCCAGGCCCAGCGTGTCTCCATGAATACGTTCGCGCGCGAACTGCTCCGCTGGTACGACCACCATGGACGCAAGGACCTGCCCTGGCAGCATCCACGCGACGCGTATCGCGTGTGGTTGTCGGAGATCATGCTGCAACAGACCCAGGTGGTCACGGTCATCGGTTATTTCCAGCGCTTCGTCGAACGCCTGCCGAGCCTCGCGGCCCTGGCCGAGGCCGACGAAGACACGGTGCTCGCCCTGTGGTCCGGCCTCGGTTACTACCGTCGCGCACGGTTCCTGCATCGGGCGGCGCAGCTGTGCGTCGAACGACATGGCGAAGAGTTGCCCCAGGACCTCGACGCGTTGATGGCCCTGCCCGGCATCGGCCGATCCACGGCGGGCGCGATCCTCGCCCAGGCGCACGGACTTCGCTTTCCCATCCTCGACGGCAACGTGAAGCGGGTGCTTTCCCGTTACCACGGCATCGCCGGTTTCCCTGGCGAAAGTGCGGTCGAGAAGCGACTCTGGCGGCATGCCGACGAGCACACGCCGGAAGAACGGACGGCCGATTACACGCAGGCCATCATGGACCTGGGCGCCACGGTATGCGTCCGCAGCAAGCCGCTATGCCTGCTGTGCCCGCAAGCCGCCTCGTGCGTGGCTCACCGCGACGGTCTCACCGCGACGCTGCCCACCGCCAAGCCCGGCAAGAAGGTGCCCACGCGCTCGCTCGCCATGTTGCTCCTGCGCGACACGGGCGGCCGCATCCTGCTCGAGAAGCGTGGCCCGCAAGGTGTGTGGTCCGGCCTGTGGAGCCTTCCCGAGGCGACGGACCCCGATGCCGCCGGAAGCGTGGCATCCACCTTCGCCCGCGTCGGCGACGCCGATCCGCTGCCGGCCTTCACCCACGTGTTCAGCCATTACAAGCTGGACGTATCGCCCATCCTGTTCGACCATGCGGCCCCCCTCGCCGCCGTGGCGGACCGGGCCGACCGGCGCTGGTGCGGCCGCGACGAGATCGCGGCGCTCGGCCTGCCGGCGCCGGTGCGCACGCTGCTCGACAACCTTCCGGAGATATCCCCATGACACGCCTGGTCCACTGCGTGAAACTCGGCCGCGACGCCGAGGGCCTCGATTTCGCCCCCTGGCCTGGCGAACTCGGCAAGCGCATTTACGAGAACGTCTCGAAGGAAGCATGGGCCCAGTGGCTCGCCCACCAGACCATGCTGATCAACGAGATGCGGCTCTCCCCGCTCGATCCGAAGACGCGCAGCTTCCTCAGCGGCGAGATGGAGAAATACTTCTTCGGCGGCGACGTGGTCCAGCCTGCCGGCTATGTCCCGCCCGAACGGGATGCTTGACGCAGACGCTCCCAGCGGATTTAATACGCGGCTCCACTCGCCGCAACGCTCGTTGCAGGCACCCGTGGCCGAGTAGCTCAGTTGGTAGAGCAGGGGATTGAAAATCCCCGTGTCGGCGGTTCGATTCCGTCCTCGGCCACCATCTCTTTCTTCATCCCATCAGTTCTTTACGTCCCTGCCCGGTTCGGCCGCGCACTGGCGCCATGCCGACGCCAATATGTCCGCTTCATCGGTAGGTGGCATGCCGGCACCCTGCGCGCCCTCGTCACGCATCAATCGCCGCGCGCGTTCTTCCATGACACCGCGCAAGCGATCACGCGTTTCCTGTCCACACGGAGTGCGCGGCTTCCAATCGGACAGCGCATTGATGCGAGTAATCAGCCGGTCCACACGTGGCTGGCGATCCTCAGGGGCCGCCTTCTCCGCGTCGATCCGGATCGATCGCCAATCGGCGATCATTTCTCGCAGGTCGCTGCCGTCGGCCTCCAACGCCTTGGCATCGGCCTCGCGTGCGCGATGCGACGCCGTGAACGCGAGCATCGCCGTCGTCGCCGAGGCGATGAACGCGATCGCGATCACGATCAATGCGATCTTGCGGCCATTGCGTCCGCTCTCGGATGCGTTGTCGTCATGCGTCGCCATGCAAGCCTCTGCCAATCGTCCGGGGCCGGTCATTGTGCCTCACCCGCCCGATATCGACACAGGTCACGACACCGACTTGGGCGCGCCGCTATAGTCGGGCGATCGTCCCGCAGAAGCAGGTAGCCATGACCCTTCTCCCTCGCATCGCCCTCGCCCTTTCCATCGCGGTGGCCGCCCTTCCCGCCGCGGCGGTCGACCTGAAAGTGATGACGTTCAACGTCCGCACAATGACCGGCAAGGATGGCCCCAATGGCTGGGACAAGCGCCGCGACCTGTTCGCCGACACCATCCGGCAGCTGCATCCCGACGTCATCGGCACCCAGGAACTGTACAAACAGCAGGGCGACGACACGGTGGAACGTCTGCCGGAATACACATGGTTCGGCCGCGACCGCTTCGGCGCCCACGGCGACGAGCACATGGGCATCTTCTATCGGAAGGACAGCCTGAAGGTGGTCGAGTCCGGCGACTTCTGGCTCTCGGATACGCCGGACAAGGTCGCAAGCATCACCTGGGGCAACGTCTTCCCGCGCATGGTGAATTGGGCGCTGTTCGAACGAACCAGCGACCACAAGCGCTTCTACCTGCTGGACACGCATTTCCCCTATCGCGACCAGGACGAAGACGCCCGCTCGCGCAGCGCGCGCGAGATCGCCGCGTGGATCGCGAAGCTGCCGGCCAACGTGCCGGTGATCCTCACCGGCGACTTCAACACCGGTCCGGACAGTGAGACGCACAAGTCGCTCACCGCGTCGCTGAAGGATGCATGGAACACCGCGCCGAAGCAGGAAGGCCCCGCGGAGACGTTCCACGATTTCACCGGCAAGGCGACGAAACGGATCGACTGGATACTCTATCGCGGTGTCGAGGCGACGTCGGTCAAGACCGTCACCTCATCGAAGGACGGGCGCTATCCGTCGGATCACTTTCCGGTGCAGGCCGACTTCACGCTTTAACGCAAAGACTCAACCGCCGGGAACCGGCGCCTGCGGCGGTGCCGGCGGTTGCGGCGCCACAGGAGGCAACGGGGGCGTCTTCGGCGGCACGGGCGTGTACTGCGCCGAAGCCATGCGCCAACCTTCGGCGCCCTTGACGACGCTCGCGCCGAGGGACAGGCGCCGCTGCATGCCTTTCACCGTGAAGACCACGGTGCCGGTGACGAAGGCGCTATTGCCATGGACGCGCGCCTTCACGTCGTCGAGCGACGTAGGTGGCATGTCGCCCTTTTTCTCGGGAGCATAGAAACCGAGCACGGCATCGTGCTCGTCCACTTCCCCGCGTGGCGATACCTCGACGAAATCGGGCAGCAGGATCGCGCGCAGCGCGGGAAGATCGAAATCGTGTTCCGCCTTCACGTAGCGGGCGACCGCGGCCTCCGGCGTGACCTCGGCGGCGGCGGCCGTTCCGGCCAGGGGAAGGAATGCGAGGGACAGCAGGGCCGTTCTGTAAAGCGACATGAGCGTCTCTCGTCATCGGGATGTTGCCGGATCATCCAGCGGCGGAGATCCGGACGCATGGCCCGTTCGTCACCCTCCGCTTCGACGTGCCTGCCGCTCGGTCGGGCGGCGGCGATGGGGTGACGCGGCACCAGCCCATCCGCATGACAAACCACGTTCGGGTACGCTTCGGGAAGGTGAGCGTGGCGTGAGAGCCGGGAGCCCTCGCCACGTGCGATGACGATCAACACACTTCAAGGGGTACTTCGATGCGACGACTACTTGCCACCCTTATGGTCTGCCTTGTCGCACTAGGCGCACAGGCGGGCACGGCGCCCGCCGCCACGACCTCCTCCTACTTCGACAACACCGGCCGCGACGATGTGCTCTCGGGCGGGGTGAAGACGATCGTCATCGACACGCCGAAAGGCAAATTCAAGGTGTGGACCAAGCGCGTCGGCAACAATCCGCGCATCAAGGTTCTCCTGTTGCACGGCGGTCCGGGCGCCACGCACGAGTATTTCGAAGCCTTCGACAGTTATTTCCCCGGCGAGGGCATCGAGTACTACTACTACGACCAGCTCGGCTCGGCCTTCAGCGACAATCCCAAGGACGAGTCGCTTTGGGAGATCCCCCGCTTCGTCGACGAAGTGGAGCAGGTACGCACGGCCCTGCACCTGGACAAGAACAATTTCTACCTCCTCGGCCATTCCTGGGGTGGCGTGCTGGCCATCGAGTACGCGTTGAAGTACCCGCAGCACCTCAAGGGCCTGGTCATCTCCAACATGATGGACAGCATCCCGGCGTACAACGCCTACGCCAGCAAGGTATTGATGCCGGCGATGGACCAGAAAAAACTCGCCGAGGTAAAGCGCCTGGAAGCCGAGCACAAGACCGACGACCCGGCGTACATGGCCCTGCTCATGCCCATGCACTACGAGCAGCACATCCTGCGCATGCCGGCCGCCCAATGGCCCGACCCGGTGGAACGGGCGTTCTCGCGGCTCAACCAGCAGATCTACGTGGCCATGCAGGGCCCCAGCGAGCTGGGCGCCAGCGGCAAGCTGCTGCACTGGGACCGCAGCCAGGCATTGAAGACCATCAAGGTACCCACCCTGGTTATCGGCGCCCGCTACGACACGATGGACCCCGCCTACATGGAAGCGATGGCGAAGAAGATGCCCGACGCCCGTTTCCTGCTTTGCCCGCAGGGCTCGCACATGGCGATGTACGACGACCAGAAGACGTACTTCGCCGGGCTGGTCAAGTTCCTGAAGGACGTGGACGCCGGCAAGCCCTTGAACTGATGGGCGCCCGGGCCCGGTCTTCGCTCCTGAGACGCCTTTCTGGCACCATCCTCCGGTTAACGACGCGCCGTGGCGCGCCAGCCGGATGCTCAAGCCCATGAATTTGCAAGCCAATTACGAACAGATCCCGCTCAAGGACTACGCTGAGCGGGCCTATCTCGATTACTCCATGTACGTGGTGCTGGACCGCGCCCTGCCCTTCGTGGGCGACGGGCTGAAGCCGGTGCAGCGCCGCATCATCTACGCCATGAGCGAGCTCAGCCTCGCGGCCACGGCCAAGCCGAAGAAGTCGGCCCGCACCATCGGCGACGTCATCGGCAAGTTCCATCCGCATGGCGATTCGGCGTGCTACGAGGCGATGGTCCTCATGGCCCAGCCGTTCTCCTACCGTTACCCGCTGGTGGATGGCCACGGCAACTTCGGCTCGCCGGACGACCCGAAGAGCTTCGCGGCCATGCGCTACACGGAGTCGCGCCTGACGCCGATCGCCGAAGTGCTCCTGTCCGAGCTCGGCCACGGCACGACCGACTGGGTGCCGAACTTCGACGGTACGCTCGAGGAACCCTCCTGGTTGCCCGCTCGCGTACCGCACGTACTGTTGAACGGCTCCATGGGTATCGCCGTGGGCATGGCCACCGATATTCCACCGCACAACCTGCGCGAGGTCGCCAGCGCCTGCATCCGCCTGCTCGACGACCCGGACGCGACGATCACCGACCTCTGCGAGCACGTGCACGGGCCGGATTACCCGACCACGGCCGAGATCATCACGCCGCGCCGCGAGATCCAGGCGATGTACCAGAACGGCACCGGCTCGATCCGCGCCCGAGCCGTGTACGAGCGCGACGACGGCAATATCGTCATCACCGCCCTTCCGCACCAGGTCTCCCCCTCGAAGATCCTCGAGCAGATCGCCGCGCAGATGCGCGCCAAGAAACTGCCGATGATCGAGGACCTCCGCGACGAGTCCGATCACGAGAACCCGATCCGCCTCGTGCTCGTGCCGCGTTCGAACCGCGTGGACGTGGAGGAAATGATGCAGCACCTCTTCGCCACGACCGACCTGGAGAAGAGTTTCCGCGTCAACCTGAACATGATCGGCCTGGATGGGCGCCCGCAGGTGAAGGACCTGAAGGTCATCCTCAGCGAATGGCTGCGCTTCCGCACCGACACGGTCACCCGGCGCCTGAACCATCGCCTGGGCCGCGTGGAACGACGCCTCCACCTGCTGGAAGCGCTGCGCATCGCCTACCTCAATATCGACGAGGTGATCCGCATCGTCCGTACCGAGGACGAGCCGAAGCCGATCCTGATGGCGCGCTTCAAGCTCGACGACGAACAGGCCGACTACATCCTCGAGACGAAGCTGCGCCAGCTGGCGCGTCTCGAAGAGTTCAAGATCAACGAGGAACGCGACAAGCTCGAGGAAGAGCGCGCCCGCATCAACGTGTTCCTGAAATCGCCGGCCAAGCTCAAGGGCCTCATCAAGGACGAACTGCGCAACGACGCCGAGAAGTACGGCGACGAGCGCCGGTCACCGCTGATCGAGCGCAGCGCCGCCCAGGCACTGGACGAAAGCGCGCTGGTCGTGTCCGAGCCGGTCACCGTGGTGCTCTCGCAAAAGGGCTGGGTGCGCGCGGGCAAGGGCCACGACATCGACGGCGAGGCGCTCTCCTACCGCGATGGCGACAGCCTGTTGGGCGTGGCGCGTGCGCGTACGACGCAGCAAGTGGCCTTCATCGACTCCACCGGCCGTGCCTACGCCACGCCGGCGCATACGCTGCCGTCGGCTCGCGGTAACGGCGAGCCGCTCACTGGCCGGTTCAGCCCGCCGGCGGGTGCGCGCTTCGATGCCGTGGTCGCCGCGGACAACGACACCCGCGTCATCCTGTCCACCGATTTCGGCTATGGCTTCGTCACCCGTTTCGAGGCGCTCACGGGTCGCCAGAAGGCAGGCAAGCAGATCATTTCGCTCAGCGATGGCGCGCGCGTGCTGGCGCCGGCGATCACCGCCGACCCGTCGCGCGACCGTATCGTCGTCGTCACCAGCGAGGGCCATCTGCTGATGTTCTCGGTGGCCGAGCTGCCGGAACTGGACAAGGGCAAGGGCAACAAGCTCATCGAAGTCCCGAAGGCCAAGCTGGCCTCCGGCGAAGAGCGCGTGGTCGGTGTCGCCGTGGTCACCGAAGGCAAGGGCGAGGTCACCCTGTATGCGGGGCAGCGCAAGCTCACCCTGCGGTGGGCCGACCTCGTCGAGTACGGCGGCAATCGCGCCACCCGAGGCGGCGTGTTGCCGCGCGGCCTGCGGCGCGTGGAGCGGATCGAGACGACAGGCTGAGGTTATGGGTCCCTGCCGGGGCCATCGCCGCTGAAGCGGCTCCCACACAAAGCGCCCACATGCCTGGATCGCCAGGCAGGGTGTGGGAGCCGCTTCAGCGGCGAAACTTCTACAGCCGGGTGAAATCCCAGGACACCATGCGCCCGTCCTTGTACGGCATCACGCCATGGAACGGCCGTGGGTCGGCATCGAACACCAGCGGCAGGAAATGTCGGTCGCCTTCCCACATGGGAAGGTCGTGCAGGCTTTCCAGCGCCACCCATTCCAGCGCACCCTCGTGGTTCGATTCCAGCGGCGTCCCCTCGAAACGGGTCACCACGAAGATGAAGCCCAGCCAGTCTTCGCCATGCTTGCCGAAGCCGGGCCAATTCAGCGTGCCGCGCAAGCGCATTTCCAGGCACTCGATGCCCGCCTCTTCCCTGATCTCGCGGCGCATGCAGGCGGCGATGTCCTCGCCCGGCTCCATCTTGCCACCCAGGCCGTTGTACTTTCCGAGGTGATGGTCGTCCTTGCGGGCGTTGCGGTGGATCATGAGGACGTGCTGTCCATCCGGCGACAACACATAGCCGAGCGTGGCGACGATGGGCGTATAGGGCATGGCGGTGGAGAGATCGCGGAAAAACCCGGGAGTTTACGCCCTCCACACGAAAGTCGCGTCATCGGCCCTTGCGCTGCCCGACGGCCCCGGCGAACATCGGCGGATGCTCCATCCCCTCCTCCCCCGTATGTTCAGTCATCTCGCCCTTCGCCTTCTCGCCGTCGGCGCCCTCGCCGGGCTGGCCATCGGTTGCGCGGACCCGGCGGATGCCCTCGATGGTCGCGATGTGGTATTCGACAGCCAGTCCTATTTCACTGTCACGGTGAATACCCGCCGCGAGGACATCGAGCTGTACTGGCGCAATCCGGACAGCGGCCAGCCTTTTGGCGGCCTCGAGGCGCTGAAGACCTGGACCGCCCATAAAGGACGCCCGCTGGTCTTCGCCACGAACGCGGGCATCTATGACCGTGAATTCAAGCCGTTGGGTCTCTATGTCGAGAATGGAAAGACCATCGTTCCGCTCAACCTCGCACACGGCAATCCGCGCTCAGGCAACTTCTCCCTGTTGCCCAACGGCGTATTCGCGGTGTACGACGACGGCAGCGCGGAAGTACGCACGAGCGAAGCCTTCCGCGCTGCCGGCCGAAAGCCGCGCTGGGCCACGCAGTCGGGGCCCATGCTGGTCATCGATGGCGAGATCAACACACAGTTCGACAACGGTTCGGACAGCATGAAATGGCGCAGCGGCGTGTGCGCGAGGTCACCGCACGAGGTTATCTTCGTGGTCAGCCGTGCGCCTGTGAACTTCCATAGCTTCGCTCGCCTGTTTCGCGACGAGATCGGTTGCCGCGATGCCTTGTTCCTCGATGGCACGATCTCGCAGGCCTACACCCCCGACGATGGCTACACGGGGGCGCCTGCCTTCATGACCAAACCGTATGCGGGCATGATCGCGGTGTTTCCGAAGCGACGCTGAGCTGCATCAATCGTAGGGAACCATCAGCGTGATGCGATCCTTCCAGCCCACCCGCGCCTTCGCCTGCAGCGTGGGGTCCGGCGGCCGCACATGGGTGGAGCAGTTGGTACCGTTGAAACAGGTGTTCCATCCCGCTTCGTAGATCATGTTGTAGGAAAGGTTCCGTCCTTCGTTGCCTTGTAGCGGCAATTCCCAGACGATCTCGTACTGGGGATTCAGCGTGGCTGCAAGCGGCGTCGCCTGGGCGAGGCTCCCCTTGTGATCGCGGGCGTTGATCCATCGATAAATGGCGCGTATGTCGGGGGTCCACCGGGTGGTCCGGTAAAACACCGTGTCGGTGTTGGAGCGCGTCTGTACCAGTTGCATTTGCGATTGCGCGGTATCCGTTTTCGCCTGCACGACATTCAAGGTGAAACCGATGCTCGGCGTGATCTTCCCCGCATTGTCCGCAGAAACACCTGCCTGCGCGGTCCCGCCGACAATAAAGCGCTCGGCCTGGGATACGGTCACGATGCCGTCGAAGGAGTCAGCCGGATACAGGGACCGCAGTCGGGGCCTCCGGGGACACCCGAAGAGTTCGGGTCCCTGCGGTCCGTCGCAAAGAAACGCCTGCACATTTCCCGTTCTGGGAAAGGAGGAGTTCGACGGCCATGCCGACGCGAGACTGTCATATGCGATAGGTCCCCAGCCGCTGTGGATGGACGCGTCGAGCAAGCGCCGCAATCCACCTCGGTACGCGTCGAAATAGGCCTCGGTACCTTCACGACGTCCGAAACCGCTGCCACCCCCCTCACTCACTGTCTTGACCCAGAACAGGAAGGTCGTTCCTTTTGGCTCGATGGGGTCGTCGTTACGCAGCAACGCCCATTCGGTAACCAGGCTCAGTCGAGGCTCGTCGGTGGTCCGAAAGGGGGCAAGCGTGAACTGCGGCGACGCCGCGAGATGTACCGAGAGGTTCCCGTATTGGCACCAACGTCGGATTTCGCTGGCGAAGGCACGCATTTCGTCACGCATCGGAAGCCGATGACTGAATAGCGTGGTGGCCAGTTTCCTGCGAAAGGCGCGGCAAACCGATGACGGGGATGGCGCCGACAGATCGAAACTCACGTCGAAGGAACGGCGTGGCTCCTCGATGGAGCGGGGAACGCGCCCCGCCGATTCGTCGACATCACCCGCCTCGGCCCATGTCCATCCCGCCAGGACCGCCAGGCGATGGGCGGCGTCGGTGGCATCGAAACCGAATACTCCCAATCCATCTGCCGGATCGAGAACGATGGTGTTGGTCGCCGGCCATGCATAGACACCATCGGGCTTGAGTATGCTCAGTATCGACGAGGAACCCGTCAGAGCGATGCGCTTCCCCTCGTCGAGCCATGCCTCGATCTTCAGCTCCGCCTCGACAAGATCGTCTTCGTCGTCCACGGTCAGGATCATAAGGTCGGCGACACTGGTGCCGTCCTCGGTCATCGCGAGTACTGGCTGGCATGCGCCAGAAGTGACGAGTATCGCCAATGCGGTGCGTGTAAAGGCTTTCATATTCGCATCCATACGTCCGCCCGAAATCGAGCCGGGAGAGCTTCGCCGTTGCCAGCGCGCTCACCAATAGGGAGCGCGCCCCGCCGGTTGTCGGCGGTCAGCGCGGCATGCGCTTGCAGATTGCCTCACCGAGGTCAGGCAAGCGCTCCTATTTCCCGGGGATCTTCAGCCTCAGGCTGTCCTTCCAGAACATCCGCGACTTGGGCGCGAAGGTACGGTCCGGTGGCCACAGATGCGTCGTGCAGTTGGGCCCATTGAAGCAGGTGTTCCAACCGGCTTCGTAGACCATGTGGTACGCGAGTCTGCGCCCTTCGTTACCTTTCAGGGGTAACTCCCACAGGATTTCGTAGTGAGGATTGAGCGTGGCGGCCAGAGGTGTCGCCTGGGCGAGGTTGCCTCGGTGGTTGCGCGAATTGATCCAGCGATAGATCGCGGGAACGTCGGGTGTCCAGCGAGTCGTCCGGTAGAACACCGTGTCCGCATTGCTCCGCGTCTGCGCCAGTTGCATGCTTGACTGAGCGGTTTTGGTCTTGGCTTGCACGACGTTCAGGCTGAAGGAGAAACCGGGCGTCAGCTTTCCTGCGTTGTCCGCGGAAATGTTGGCTTGCGCGGTACCGCCGACAATGAATCGCTCGGCAAGCGATACGGTAACGACGCCATCGGATGAGTCGGCGGGGAACAGACCTCGCAACCGCAGTTCTCGCGGGCACTGGGGACGCTCCCGTTCGCCGGGTCGCTCGCAGATGAAGATATTCACATTGCCCGTGCCTGGATAGCTTGAGGTCAACGGCCAGGAGCTGATGAGGTTGTCGCCTGCGAGGGGACCCCATCCACTATGAATGGATGCGTCGAGAAGTCGGGTGATGCCCCCGTGTTTGTCGTCGAAATAGGCTTCGCGGCCATCCTGGCGGGAGAATCCGCTGCCGGCACCGTCACCCACCGTCTTCGCCCAGAACAGATAGGTCACCGTGCGGGAATCGACGGGGTCTTCGTTCCGGAGCAGCGCCCACTCGGCCAGCACGCTCAGCCGGGGATCGAGGCTCCATTGAAAGGGCTCGATGCGTACCTCGCCCATGTCCGCCTGGCGAAACGATACGTTGCCATATTGGCACCAGCGCCGCATCTCCTTGCGGAATGCACGCCGCTCTTCGCCCGTCGGAGCAGTCGAACTGAAGAGCGACGATGTCATTTTGCGGCGAAACGACTGGCAGGCTGCCGATGGCGATGTCGCCGACAGGTCGAATGTCACGCTGTGAAGACGGGCACCGCCGGATGGTCCGTGGCCCGAGCGACGCATTCGCAGCGCCATTTCCGGGTCATCCGCCCAGGGCCATTCGCGCAGGATCGCGATGCGTTGAGCGGCATCTGCCGCATCGAAGCCGAAGATGCCCAGGCCGGCGCCCGGATCGAGAACGATCGTATTCGTCGACGGCCAGGCGTGGATACCCTCTGGCCTTACCTCGTCCAGAATGGACGACGGCCCCGTCAATGCGACCCTGACCCCTGAATCGAGCCAGTCCTCAAGCTGCTGGCGGACATCGGCGATGTCCTCATCGGGTCCCAGCGTCAGGATGGTCAGTTCGCCGACGCTCGCTTCATCGCGAGTCATGCCCGATGCCGGCAGGGACGTCCCCGCGGCGACGAGCGCGACCATTCCGGCGTGCAAATAGGCTCTCATGTGTTTCCCACGTGTAGCTCCTTATCGAGCCTGGAAAGCTTCGTGGGGAAATCACCGGGCATCCATCGGGGCTACGCCGCCGATGGCGTGGGCCGTCAGCCCGACATGCGCTCGCAGATGGCTTCGTAAAGGTCGGGAAGCCTTTCGAGATCGGCGACCGACACGCATTCGTCCACCTTGTGGATGGTCGCGTTGACCGGTCCCAACTCGATCACCTCCGCACCCATAGGCGCGATAAAACGGCCATCCGAGGTACCGCCGCCGGTGCTCTGTTCCGGATCGATGCCGCACAGGTCGCGGCACACCCCGACGACCACCTCGCGCAAGCGGCCACCCGGCGTGGCAAGGAACGGATGGCCGGACAGGTGCCAGTCGATCGAGAAATCCACGCCGTGCGCACGAAGGATCGCTTCGGCACGCTCACGCAGTCCATCGGCCGTGCTCGCCGTGGAATAGCGGAAGTTGATCAACGCCACGAGGTCACCGGGGACGACGTTGTTCGCGCCCGTGCCGGCATGGATGTTCGACACCTGGAACGAGGTCGGCGGGAAGTCCGCGTTGCCCTCGTCCCACCGCTCCGCGGTGAGCGCCGCCAGTGCGGGAGCGAAGCTGTGAATCGGATTCTTCGCCTTTTCGGGGTACGCCACGTGGCCCTGGACCCCGCGTACGGTCAACGTGCCGGAAAGCGAACCTCGACGTCCCACGCGAATGAGGTCGCCAAGCCTCGCCTTCGCGGAAGGTTCGCCGACAACGCACGCGTCGATGCGCCGGCCGGTTTTCGCGAAATGTTCGACTACCTCGCGCACGCCGTGCAAGGCCGCGCCTTCCTCGTCGCTGGTCAACAGCAGGCCGACCGTTCCCGGATGCGCCGGATGGGCCCTGACAAAGCGCTCCAGGGCGACGACCATCGCCGCCACCGAGCCCTTCATGTCGGCCGCGCCGCGACCGTAGAGCATACCGTCGTGCTCCGTAGGCTCGAAGGGCGGCGAACGCCATGCGTCTTCGGGACCCGGCGGCACGACATCCGTGTGTCCAAGAAAGGCCAGCACGGGACCGTCGCTTCCATGGGTGGCCCAAAGATTGTCGACGTCGCCGAAGCGCAGATGCTCGATGTGGAAGCCAAGCGTGGCCAGCCGCTCCGCGATCAACGGCAGGCAGCCGGCATCGTCGGGCGTCACGGAGCGGCGGCGAATGAGATCGTGGGTGAGTTCGAGTACAGGTGACATGGGCGCTATTTACCGAAGCGCTTCTTGAACGCGTTGTCGCTGAAGCCGACCGTCACCTCGTCGCCCTCGACCACCACGGGGCGCTTGATCAGCGCCGGGTATTCCTTCAGCAAGAGGGTCCACTCCGGATCGGTGCGCGGGTCCTTGCGCTGTGGCAACAGGGTGCGCCAGGTCGTCGAGGCCTTGTTGACCAGTTTTTCCCAACCGCCGAGCTTGCCGGCCCACGCCTTCAGCGTGGCGGCGGGCACCGGGTTCGCGCGATAGTCGACGAATTCGTGTGCCACCTCGAAGCGGGTGAGCCAGTTGCGCGCTTTCTTGCAGGTATCGCAGTTGGGTAAGCCATATACCGTGATCGTCATGGATCAGTCGCCACTGCGCAGGAGTTCGTTGATGCCGGTCTTCGAGCGGGTCTTTTCGTCCACCTGCTTCACGATGATCGCCGCATAGAGACTGTGGCTGCCGTCCTTCGCCGGAAGGCTGCCGGAGACGACGACGCTGCCCGCGGGCACGCGCCCATAGCTGATCTCGCCCGTGGCGCGGTTGAAGATACGCGTGGACTGGCCCAGGAACACACCCATGCCGATCACCGAGCCCTTCTCCACCACCACGCCCTCGACCACCTCGGAACGCGCGCCGATGAAGCAGTTGTCTTCGATGATGGTCGGATTGGCCTGCAGCGGTTCGAGCACGCCGCCGATGCCGACGCCGCCGGACAAGTGCACGTTCGCGCCGATCTGTGCACAGGAGCCGACCGTGGCCCAGGTGTCGACCATCGTTCCCGCACCGACATGGGCACCGATGTTCGTGTAGCTCGGCATCAACACGACGTCCTTGGCGATATGTGCGCCACGTCGCACCAGCGCCCCCGGCACGACACGCGCGCCGAGCGCGGCGTATTCGGTGGCATCGCCGTCGGTAAAGCGCAGCGGCACTTTGTCGAACGCGCTCGACGGGCCGCCATCGACCACCTGGTTGCCGTTCATGCGGAAATAAAGAAGGACGGCCTTCTTAAGCCACTGGTTGACCTTCCACCCACCGTTGCCATCAGGCTCGGCCACGCGGCGTTCGCCGGACTCGAGTAAATTGAGCACTTGCTCGACGGCCTCGCGCAGGTCGCCCTCGATCTCGTTCTGGGTCAGTTCGGCGCGGCGCTCGAAGGCGCTGTCGATCAGGGATTCAAGCGTTTGCATCTGCATGGTGGGAAGTCCTGGGATGTTCGGAACCGATGTGGCGCAGCAGGCATGCCCGCAGGATCTCCCGGCGTTCGGGCGACAACGGAGCATTGCTGCGATCGGTAAGTTGGAAGAAATCTTCGACGCGCTCGCCGAACGTGGCGATGCGCGCATCATGCACGCGCACTTCGGCCTCGGCCAGCGCCTGGGCCACGGCGGCGAGCAGGCCCGGGCGATCGGTGCACACCAGCGCGAGCTGCGTGCGCTCGCCCGCGTCGACGAACTCGACGCGCGGCGCCATCTGGAAGTGACGCAGGTGGCGCGACAGGCTGCGCTTGGGCGGTCCCTGTCCCGCCGGCTGGTCGAGCGCGCGCAGCATGCGCATGCGCAATTCCTCGGACCGTTGCAGCGACGCGGGCGCCTGCGAGTCCGACTCCAGCAAGAGGAAGGTATCGAGCGCCTTGCCCGTGCTGGAAACGAGGACGCGCGCTTCCACCACGGAGAAGCGCAGGCGATCGAGCACGGCCGTCACCGTGGCGAACAAGCCGTCGCGGTCGGGGGTGTAGATGAAGAGTTCCGTGCTGCCCCGCACCGAGAAGGGATGCACTTCCACCAGCGGCGTGGCGCCATGCGCGCGCAGGATGGCGGCGGTCTGCCAGGCGATCTGCTCCGGCCGGTGGCGCAGGAAGCTCGTATCGGGAAATTCGGCCCATACCCTGGCGATATCGTCGGCGGCGACGTGCTCGGCCACCAGCATGCCGAGGGCGCGGTCGCGGCACTCGCGCACGCGCACGCCCGAATGACCGGGCGGCGTGAGGTCGCTGCGCAGGGCGAAGCGCGTGGCCGTATAGAGGTCCGCGAGCAAGCGATCCTTCCATGCGTTCCACAGCTTGGGGCTCGTGCCGATGATGTCGGCGATGGTCAACAGGTAGAGATGGTCCAGGTGCTCCCAGTCTTCCACCACGGCACCGAAGCGATGCACGACATCGGGATCGGTGATGTCCTGGCGCTGCGCCGTCGTGCTCATCAGCAGGTGATGGCGGACCAGCCAGGCGACCAGTTCCACTTGCTCATCCGGAAGGCCCAGCCGCGTGCAGAAGGCGCGCGCGTCTTCCTCGCCCAACATGGAATGATCGCCGCCGCGCCCCTTGGCGATGTCGTGGAACAGCGCGGCCAACAGCAACAATTCGGGCTTTTCGACATGCGGCCAGATCTCGCATGCGATGGGGAAATCGCGCCGAGCGGCCGGCTCGGCGAAACGGGCGACGTTGCGCAGCACCCGCAGCGTATGTTCGTCGACGGTGTAGACGTGGAACAGGTCGTACTGCATGCGTCCCACGACCTTGCCGAAGGCGGGCAGCACCGCCGCGAGCAAGCCATGCCGGTTCATCCGCCACAAGGCCTCCACGGCGGGTGCGCCGCGGCGAAGCAACGTGAGGAAGGCGCTCAGCACCTGCGGATCGTCGGCGAGCGACTCGCCGTGTGCCGAAACCGCATGCTGGATGCGCCGCATCGTCTCGGCGGTAAAGCCGGCGATGCCCGGTTCGTCGAGGCGGGCGATGAAAATTTCGACGAGCGCCGAAGGGCGGCGTATGAACAGGTGCGGATTACGCAACGCGATACGCGCGCCATAGCGCACGTAGTCGCTGCCGACCGGCAGTGGCTCCGTCACGGGGTCGAGCATCTCCTCGAAACGTTCGACCAGTTGCGTGCCCGAACGCTCGATCTGCGTGGCCGCGCGGTAGTAGCCCTGCATGAATTGCTCGACACCCAGGTTCTTCGCGTGCTCGTCCTCGAAACCGAGCCGCGCGGCCAGCGCCCGCTGGTAATCGAACAGCAGGCGCTCCTCGGCGCGCCCCGCCTCCAGGTGCAAGGCATAGCGGTAGCGACGCAGGGTCTCTTCCGCGCGGGTCAGCCGGGCCGCCTCCACCGGCTCCAATAGTCCCTCGGCCACCATGGCGTCGAAATCCGCCGCGTCGGCCAGGCGCCGTCCCAGCCAACGGATGGCATCGAGCGTGCGCAACCCACCCGGGCCGTCCTTCAGGTTGGGCTCCAGGTTCTGCGCGGTGTCGTCGTAGCGCGCATGCCGCGCATCGCGTTCGGCGAGGCGGGCGGCAAGATAGGCCCGTGGCGGCCATACCTCGGGGTCGTCGAGGATGCCGCGGAGTTCGTTGCCCAGGATGGGCCAGCCGACCAGTCGCCGGGCATCGAGCAGGCTGGTGAAGACGCTCAGGTCCCGCGCCGCCAGTTCACGGCACTGCTCGGTGGTGCGCACGGCGTGCCCCGGCTTCAGCCCGATGTCCCACAGGCAGGCGAAGAAATTTTCCAGCGCGCGGTAGAGCGCCGGCGAGCTTTCCCCTACCAGCGCGAGGAGGTCCACGTCCGACCGGGGGAAAAGCATGCCGCGACCGAAGCCACCCACGGCGAACAACGCCGCGGCCGCCATGTCGCCCAGGCAGGCGCCCCAGGTGTGGACGACGATGCGCTCGACGATCTCGGCCCGGCGCCGGGCCAGCGCGGACGCATCCTCACCGTCGTGGAAGGCGACGGTGAGCGCACGATCGACGTCGCCCAGCAGCTGCCTGAGCGAACGCCGCGCTTCGGGCGACACGCCCGAGCGGGGCACCACGGCGGGCAGGCGTGGAAGCGATGGCAGCGTCACGTCGGGAGCCCTCGATGGTGGTGGGGGTGGAACGGACGAAGGTCAGGCGCCCCCTCGTCGAAAGCGCATCAGGCGGCGTCCGGCCAGGGCGTGAGGATTTCGAAGCCGTCCTCGGTCACCGCGATCGTGTGTTCCCACTGCGCCGACAGCGAATGATCCTTGGTGACCACGGTCCAGCCGTCCGGCAGCGCCTTGGTCTGCGGCTTACCCGCGTTCACCATCGGCTCGATGGTGAAGGTCATGCCCGGCTTCAGTTCCAGACCCGTGCCCGGGCGCCCGTAATGCAGCACCTGGGGCTCGTCGTGGTAGACCTTGCCGATGCCGTGGCCGCAGTACTCCCGGACGACGGAGAAGCCCGCCGCCTCCGCGTGCTTCTGGATCGCGGCGCCGACGTCGCCCAGGGTCGCTCCCGGCTTCACCGCCTGGATGCCCTTCATCATCGCCTCGAAGGTGGTATCGACCAGGCGCTTCGCCAGCACGCTCGGCTTGCCCACGAAATACATGCGGCTGGTGTCGCCATGCCATCCGTCCTTGATCACGGTGACGTCGATGTTGACGATGTCCCCGTCCTTCAGGATCTTGCTGGGGCTGGGAATCCCGTGGCATATCACGTGGTTGACCGACGTGCAGGTGGTCTTCGGATAGCCCCGGTAACCGACGTTGGCCGGGATGGCCTTCTGCACGTTCACGATGTGGTCGTGGGCGATCTGGTCCAGTTCCTCGGTGGTGACACCGGGCTTCACGTGCGGCACGAGTATGGCCAGCACTTCGGCGGCCAGGCGGCCGGCCTCGCGCATGGCCTGGATCTCTTCGGGGGTCTTCGGTACGACTGCCATGATGGGTTCTCTTTTTTTCCTTTGCCCTCAGGGTATTGGGCCTGCCACCCGAGGTGGCGGCGACCCTGCCGGAAATCCACCCTCGGCTTGCGGCCGGGCGGGTCCAGGGGCTACAATTAGCGAGTTTTGCTGTCCGGCGAAGTCACTCTCAGGTGACCGCGGCGGTGAATCGAAGCGCGATTGTAACCGCACGGCGCCATTCTTGGCCCGGCGCAAGGCAGTCGCTTTTAACGCCACACACGCATCGGCACCGCCTTCGGGGTGCCCGTCCTACCGTCGTCGCGAAAGGCGCCGCGGCCAGGCCGGGTCGAAGCCGGGGATGCGTGGAGGTCCCAACCCCCATAGAACCGCTCGACGGTTCGCCCAGGAGTAATTCCATGGCACAAGTCACCATGCGCGAGATGCTGGAAGCCGGCGTCCATTTCGGCCACCAGACCCGCTACTGGAACCCCAAGATGGCTCCGTACATCTTCGGCGCCCGCGGCAAGATCCACATCATCAACCTCGAGAAGACGCTTCCGCTCTTCACCGACGCGATGAACTTCCTCTCGGGCCTGGCCCAGAAGGGCGGCACCATCCTGTTCGTCGGCACCAAGCGTTCGGCCCGCGAGGCCCTCGCCGAGGAAGCCGCGCGCGCCGGCCAGCCGTTCGTCACCGCCCGCTGGCTCGGCGGCATGCTGACCAACTTCCGTACGGTCAAGCAGTCGGTCGCCCGCCTGAAGGAACTCGAGGCCGCTGAAACCGACGGTTCGTTCGAGCGCCTGGTCAAGCACGAAGTGCTGGCCCGCCGTCGCGAGCGCGACAAGCTGCAGAACTCGCTGGGCGGCATCAAGGACATGAATCGCCTGCCGGACGCCCTCTTCATCGTGGACATCGGCCACGAAGACATCGCCGTCCAGGAAGCCCGCAAGCTCGGCATCCCGGTCGTCGCCGTCGTCGATACCAACTACGACCCGGCCCTCGTCGACTACGCCATCCCGGGTAACGACGACGCCATCCGCGCCATCCAGCTGTACGCCCGTGCCGCCGCCGACTCCATCCTGGAAGGCAAGGCCGCTTCGCCGAACGCCGCCCGTGGCGACGCGAACGAGTTCGTCGAGCTGGACGAGGAAGGCAACCCGGTGGCCAAGGACGAAGCCCCGCGTGGCGAGCGTCGTGGCGCCCCGGCCAAGAAGGGTGCGCCGCGCCGCGAAGGCGGCCGTGACGGTGGTCGTGGTCGCGCGTAAGCGCCCCACCCCGTAGCACGCTCTTCCGTTTCATCCGGCGCCGCGGCACCACCGCCGCGGCGCCCATCAAATCATTGAGGAATTACCATGGCTGAGATCACCGCGGGCCTCGTCAAGGAACTGCGTGAGCGTTCCGGCGTAGGCATGATGGAGTGCAAGAAGGCACTCGTCGAAAACAACGGCGACATCGAAGCGGCGATGGAATGGCTGCGCAAGAACGGCCTCGCCAAGGCGGACAAGAAGGCTGATCGCGTCGCCGCCGAAGGCCTGATCGCCGTCGCCCAGAAGGCCGGCAAGGCCGTCCTGGTCGAAGTCAACAGCGAAACCGACTTCTCCTCGCGCAACGAGCAGTTCATCCAGTTCACCAAGGATGTCGCCAACGTCGCCCTCGAGTCCGGCGTGGCCGACATCGAGGCACTGAAAGCCGCCAAGCTCGGCGACGGCACGGTCGAGGAAGGCGCCAAGGCCCTCACCCTCACCATCGGCGAGAAGTTCGACGTGCGCCGCATGGCCAAGGCCGAGAACGACGGTCCGATCGGCGCCTACTCCCACAGCGGCCGCATCGGCGTGCTGGTTGCCCTCAAGGGCGGCTCGGAAGAGCTGGCCAAGGGCATCGCCATGCACGTCGCCGCGATGAACCCCAAGTTCATCAAGGTGGAAGACGTCCCGGCCGACTACGTCGAGAAGGAAAAGGAAATCGCGCTGAGCCAGATGTCGGACAAGGAAAAGGCCAAGCCGGCCGACATCCTCGACAAGATCGTGACCGGCAAGATCAACAAGATCCTCGCCGAAGCCACCCTGGTCGGCCAGCCGTACGTTCTGGACGGCGACGTCACCGTCGCCGAGGCCCTGAAGAAGGCCGGCGCCGAGATCGTCACGGTGCAGCGTCTGGCTGTTGGCGAAGGCATCGAGAAGGTCGTCGACGACTTCGCGGCCGAAGTGATGAAGCAGGCTGGCCTGGCGTAAGCCTCCCCACCTGGTGAAAGAAAGAGGCCGCGAGCGATCGCGGCCTTTTTTGTGGTTCCGGTGCGGGCCCTTGTTTGGTTTTGATGGAAGACTTTTGGGCCGTGGTGGGAGCCGATATCGGGCCTGGTGGGAGCCGACCTTGTCGGCGATCCCGCGGCAGCGAGCCAGGTTTAGGCAAGCACCCACCGTCGACGAAGTCGGCTCCCACAAGAGCACCCACCCACGCCCCTACCTGCCGGCGCTTCCAAAAACGCGATGCGCGACAGTTTTTCACATTCCTGTCATGACTCCCGGCGCGCTAAACTGCCAGCGTTTTGCCCCACACAATCTGGAGATCCCCATGAGCAATCCGCTGAACCACCGCCGTATCCTGCTCAAGCTCTCCGGTGAAGCCCTTATGGGTAGCGAGGATTACGGGATCGATCCCAAGGTGATCGGCCGGCTCGCGAAGGAAATCCTCGAAGTACGGGACGCCGGCGTCCAGGTCGGCGTCGTCATCGGCGGCGGCAACATCTTCCGTGGCGCCGGCCTGGCCGCCTCGGGCATGGACCGTGTCACCGGCGATCACATGGGCATGCTCGCCACCGTCATGAACGCGCTGGCCATGCAGGACGCCATCGAGAAGCTCGGCGGCGAAGCCCGTACCATGAGTGCGATCAAGATCAACGAGGTGTGCGAGGACTTCATCCGCCGCCGCGCGATCCGCCATCTCGAGAAGGGCCGCGTGGCCCTGTTCGCCGCCGGCATCGGCAACCCCTTCTTCACCACCGACTCCGCCGCCGCCCTGCGCGCCGTGGAAGTCGGCGCCGACCTGCTGCTGAAAGCGACCAAGGTCGACGGCATCTATTCGGCCGATCCCAAGCGCGATCCCACGGCCCAGCGCTACGACCACCTCACCTACAACCAGGTGATCGAACGCCGCCTGGAGGTGATGGACACCGCCGCCATCGCCCTGTGCCGCGAGAACAAGCTGCCGCTGCGCATCTACGACATGACCCAGCCGGGCAACCTCATGAGGATCATGCGGGGCGAGCCGGTCGGTACCCTCGTCGACGCGGGCTGACGCCCGGTCGCCCCTGGCACCTCCTTGGCGCGGTGCGGCACGGCCGCGCCGCGCGCGCTGCTATACTCGCTTGCTGACCTGTTCGACCGGAATTACGTCCATGATCAACGACATCAAGAACGATGCCCAGACCCGCATGGGCAAGAGTATCGAATCGCTCAAGCACGACCTGAAGACCATCCGCACGGGTCGCGCCAACCCTTCGATCCTCGACAATATCGTCGTGCCCTACTACGGCACGCCCACTCCACTGTCCCAGGTGGCCAACGTGACCACGCCGGACGCGCGTTCCCTGTCGGTGAAGCCCTTCGACAAGAGCATGGTCGGCCCGATCGAGAAGGCCATCATGGCTTCCGACCTCGGCATCACCCCGACCACCATGGGCATGGACATCCGCCTGAACTTCCCGCCGCCGACCGAGGAGCGCCGCAAGGAGCTCGCCAAGAGCGTGGCGAAGGAAGGCGAGGCCGCCAAGGTAGCCATCCGCAACGTGCGTCGCGATGCCGTGCAGCACGTGGCCAAGCTGTTCAAGGACAAGGAAATCACCGAGGACGACCAGAAGCGCGCGGACGACGACATCCAGAAGCTCACCGACAAGTTCGTCAAGGAAGTGGACGACGTGGTGAAGGAAAAGGAAAAGGAGCTGATGGCGCTCTGACGCGCCATCGGATCTTGCCCATGGCAGCGAGGCCCGAAGCCGGGGTGCCACGCCATCTCGCCATCGTGATGGATGGCAACGGCCGCTGGGCCAAGCAGCGACTGCGCCCTCGCACGTTCGGCCACCACGCCGGGCAGAAGGCGGTGAGGGAAGCGGTGGAGTTCTGCCTCCGTCGCGGCATCGCCTCCCTGACCCTGTTCGCCTTCTCCAGCGAGAACTGGCGGCGGCCACCCACCGAGGTCTCGGCCTTGATGGAGCTCTTCCTGAAGGCGCTCGACAAGGAAGTGGAGGAACTCCACGGCAACGGCGTGCGCATCCGCTTCGTGGGCGATCTGGACGCCTTCGCGCCCGAGTTGAGCGCACGCATGCGCGCCGCGATGGAGCGAACCGCCGCCAACACGGCGCTCAACATGAACGTGGCGGTGAACTACGGCGGGCGCTGGGATATCGCACGAGCGGCCCGCCTCGCGGCGGAGGCTGTCGCCCGCGGCGAGTTCAACGCCGAAGACATCGACGAAACACGCTTGCACGGCTACACCTGCCTCGCCGACCAGCCGCCGCTCGACCTCTTCATCCGCACCGGCGGCGAGCGCCGGGTAAGCAACTTCCTGCTCTGGCAGATCGCCTATGCCGAGCTTTATTTCACCGACACCCTGTGGCCCGACGTCGACCAGGCCTGCCTCGACGAGGCCCTCGACGACTATGCCCGCCGCGAGCGCCGTTACGGGCGCACCGGCGAACAGGTCGCCAAAGGCTGACGCCGGAACCCCATGCTGAAACAACGCATCACCACCGCCGCGATCCTCATTCCGCTGGTCCTGGCCCTGATCCTGTTGCCGCCCACCGGCTTCTTCGCCGCACTGGTCGCCATCGTCTTCGTCGGTGCCGCATGGGAATGGAGCCTGCTGGCCGGCTGCCGCACCCCGGTCGGCCGCGGCATCGTCGTGGGTGTCGCCGCCGCGATGTTCGTCGCCCTGTTGATCGTGCGCACGCCGGGCCTGCTCACCGTGGTGACGCTGGCCGGCGTGGCCTGGTGGATCGGCTGCTGCTTCTGGCTGCGCCACTTCACCTTCGCCGCCGCGCCGAACGCCGAGAACCGCATGCTCAAGCTGGGCGTGGGCGCTTTCGTGATCGTGCCGACTCTCGCCGCCGCGATCCTCATGCATAGCGGCGAACGCGGCAACTGGTGGACCCTGCTTTCCCTCGTGATCGTCTGGTTCGCCGATACCGGCGCCTATTTCAGCGGCCGTTATTTCGGCCGGCGCAAGCTCGCCCCGCGGATCAGCCCGGGAAAGACATGGGCCGGCGTCTACGGCGCCATCGTGGCTGGCGGCCTCGTCACCCTTCTCGGTGGCTTCCTGCTCGGCGTGCGCGAAGGCTGGCAGCTGGTCGGCCTTGCGGTGCTGGGCGTGGTCACCGTGGCCATCGCGGTGGTCGGCGACCTCTTCGAAAGCCTCATGAAGCGCCACGCCGAGGTAAAGGATTCGGGCGACCTGTTCCCCGGCCACGGCGGACTCCTGGATCGCCTCGACAGCGTCTTCGCCGCGCTGCCGGTGTTCGCCGCCGGCAAGCTGCTGCTGGGGCTCTGAGCCATGGCCATCCGCCAGGTCGCCGTCCTCGGTGCCACCGGCTCCATCGGCGGCAGCACGCTCGACGTCATCGCCCGCCATCCGGGGCGCTTCCGCGCCACCGTGCTGGCGGCCAACCGCGATACCGCCTCGCTGGCCAAGCTGTGCGAACGCTTCCGGCCCGATCTCGCCATCGTGGCCGATCCCTCGATGGAAGCGGATCTGGCCCGTCGCCTCGCCGCGGCGGGGGTGCGCTGCGAAATCGCCTCGGGGCACGAGGCCGTCACCCAAGCCGCCGCGGGGCCACTGTGTGACACCGTCGTGGCCGCCATCGTCGGCGCGGCGGGACTCGACTCGACCCTCGCCGCCGCGCGCGCGGGCAAGCGCCTGCTCCTGGCCAACAAGGAATCCATCGTGATGGGTGGAGCCTTGCTGCTTGAGGCGTTGCGCCATGGCGGTGGCGAGCTCATTCCCATCGATTCCGAGCACAACGCCATCTTCCAGTGTCTGCCGGGCGGGCGTCCCGACCTGCATCGCTCGGGCGTCCGCCGGCTCGTCCTCACCGCCTCGGGTGGCCCGTTCCGCGGCCGCACGCGCGCCGACCTGGGCGCGATCACGCCGGACGAGGCCTGCGCCCATCCCAAGTGGTCCATGGGCCGGAAGATCTCGGTCGACTCCGCCACGCTGATGAACAAGGGCCTGGAGGTGATCGAGGCCCACCACCTGTTCGCCGCGCCGGTGGACTCGATCGAAGTGGTGGTGCATCCGCAAAGCCTGGTCCACTCCATGGTCGACTACGTCGATGGCTCCATGCTGGCGCAGCTGGGCAACCCCGACATGCGCACGGCCATCGCCTGCGCGCTGGCCTGGCCGGAGCGGATCGAGGCGGGGGTGGCCCCACTGGATCTCGCCGCCCACGCCCGCCTCGACTTCGAGCAGCCCGATACCGAAACCTTCCGCTGCCTCGCCCTGGCGTTCGCCGCCCTGCGCACCGGCGGCGACGCCACGGCCATCCTCAATGCCGCCAACGAGGTGGCCGTGGAGGCTTTCCTGGCTGGAACCCTCCCCTTCCTCGGCATCGCCGAGCTCGTTGAACGGGTACTTGAGGAACTGCCGGCCGAACCCGTGGTCGATGTCCAGTCCCTTGTGGAACGAGACGCCGAAGCACGCAGGGTGGCCCGGGACGTGCTTCACCGCGCTTACTGCTAAACTCGCTCCACCCAAACGTTTTTTATTCGAGACCTTCCCTCTCCGATGAGTCCTGTCCTAGGTTCCGTGTTCTGGCTGCTGGTTACGCTCGGCGTGCTGGTGACCTTCCACGAATTCGGCCACTACTGGGTCGCGCGCCGCTGTGGCGTGCGCGTGCTGCGCTTTTCGGTCGGTTTCGGCCGCCCGCTGTGGCGCCGCGTGGCGAAGGACGGCACGGAATACCAGATCGCCGCGATTCCGCTCGGCGGCTACGTCAAGATGCTGGACGCCCGCGAAGGCGATGTCTCGCCTGCCCAGCGCGACGAGGAATTCACCGGCAAGTCGGTCTGGAAGCGCATCGCCATCGTGGCGGCGGGCCCGGCCTTCAATCTCATTTTCACCATCGCCGCGTTCTGGGCCATGTACATGGTCGGCAAGCCGGACGTGGCCCCCGTGATCTCCGCCCAACCCGGCAGTGTCGCCGCCGTGGCCGGCATCCGCCCGGGCGACCGCATCGTCGCCATGAACGGCGATCCGGTGGGCAACTGGAGCGAGGCGACCGAAGTGCTGGCCAACGGCCTGCTCGGCAACGATCCCCTCCCGGTGCGGGTCACCGGCACCGACGGTGCCCAGCGCGACGTCGTGCTGCCCTTGCAGAACCTCGACGCCAACGGCGACATCGGCAAGCGGTTCACCCAGCTCGGCCTGGGGCTGCAATTACCCGCCATCGTCGGCCAGGTGGTCCCGGGCGATCCCGCCTCCCTCGCCGGCATGCGCGTCGGCGACCGCATCCTCGCCGTCAACGGCAAGCCGGTGTCGGACTTCGGCGAGTTCACCAAGCTGGTACCGGAACAGGCCGCCCTGGCGCCGAAGATCGCCGTCACCGTCCAGCGCGACGGGCAGCCCAAGACGTTCGAGATCACCGCCCGGATGAAGTCCGAGCAAGGCCAGCCCACCCGCTGGCTGATCGGCGTGGCGCCCCGTCCGATGGAGGAGGCCACGTTGCGCTACGGTCCCGTGCGCGCCTTCAGCGAGTCGCTTCGCGCCACCTGGACAGGCACCGCGTCCACCTTCAACCTGATCGGCAAGATGCTGTCCGGCGAGGCCTCCACCAAGAACCTCTCCGGTGTCATCGGCATCGCCCAGGTCGCCAACGATTCCGCCAATCGCGGCCTCGGCTGGTTCCTGAACTTCCTCGCCCTGGTGTCCCTGAGCCTCGCGATCTTGAACCTCCTGCCCATCCCGGTCTTGGACGGTGGACACCTGCTGTATTACCTTATCGAGTTGATCAAAGGCAGCCCGGTCAGCGAACGCACCATGATCGCCGGCCAGTACGTGGGTATCGTCCTCTTGTTCACGTTGATGGGGCTGGCGTTCTTCAACGACATCCAGCGAATGCTCGTCTCGTGACGGGGATCCACGCGTTGCGCGGAACCCACTCACCGTATCACCCAGGCTATGGACGCTCGCGCGTCCTGCGCCGAACGACGCAGGGCATGAGTCCTGCGCGTGCTCCTCTTCGGTCGCCGGCCTCGTCCGCCGTCGGCTGGAATTAA
Source organism: Luteibacter sp. E-22 (assembly GCF_049913125.1). Classification (GTDB taxonomy): domain Bacteria; phylum Pseudomonadota; class Gammaproteobacteria; order Xanthomonadales; family Rhodanobacteraceae; genus Luteibacter. The sequence goes on along the minus strand of NZ_CP183975.1, from coordinate 1,091,729 downwards.
CCCAACGGAATCGACGATGAAGCGTATCGCCGCCCTGATCTTGCTTGCCTCCCTGTCCGCCAATGCGCTTGCCTTCGAGCCGTTCGTCGTTTCCGACATCCGCATCGACGGCCTCACGCGCATCGCGCAAGGCACGGTGCTGAGCTACCTTCCGATCGAGAAGGGTGAAACCCTGAGCGACGACAAGGCGCAAGCCGCCATTCGCGCCCTTTACCAAACCAAGTTCTTCAGCGACGTCGAACTCGACCGCCAGGGCGACATCCTGGTGATCAAGGTCGTCGAGCGTCCGGCCATCGCCAAGCTCACGCTGCGCGGCAACAAGGACATCAAGGAAGACGACCTGCGCAAGGGCCTGAAGGAAATCGGCCTGGCCGAAGGCGAGACCTTCGACCGCCTGTCGCTCGACCGCGTGCAGCAGGAACTGATCCGCCAGTACTACAACCGCGGCAAGTACAACGTCTCGGTCGATCCGCACGTCACCCGCCTCGACCGCAATCGCGTGGCGATCGACATCGAGATCCGCGAAGGCAAGGCGGCGAAGATCAAGGAGATCAACGTCGTCGGTAACAAGGCCTTCGCCGACAAGGACATCCGCAAGGGCTTCGAGTCCAACACCACGAACTGGCTGTCGTGGTATTCGAAGGACGACCAGTACTCGCGCGAGAAGCTGTCGGGCGACCTGGAAAAGCTCAGCAACTACTACATGAACCGCGGCTACGCCGACTTCGGCATCGATTCCACCCAGGTGGCCATCAGCCCGGACAAGCGCGCCATGTACGTGGACGCCAGCGTCAAGGAAGGCGAGGTCTATACCGTCTCCGACGTGAAGCTGCTCGGCGAACTGATCCTGCCGGAAGACACCCTGCGCAAGCTGGTCTTCATCCATAAGGGCGACACCTTCAACCGTGGCGCCATCGAGGCCAGCACCGACGCGATCAAGGGCATCCTCGCCAACATCGGCTACGCCTTCGCCAAGGTCACGCCGATTCCGAAGCTCGACAAGGACAAGCGCACCGCCGACCTCACGCTCTTCATCGAGCCGGGCAAGCGCGTGTATGTCCGACGCGTGGTCTTCCAGGGCAATACCCGTACGGAAGACGAAGTGCTTCGCCGCGAAATGCGCCAGCTCGAAGGCGCCTGGTACTCGCAAGGCGCGATCGATCGTTCGAAGACCCGCCTGCAACGCCTGGGCTATTTCAAGACTGTGGACATCGACAAGGCGCTGGTGCCCGGCACCGTCGACCAGGTCGACCTCACCGCGAAGGTCGAAGAGCAGTCCGCCGGCTCGCTGATGTTCGGCGTCGGCTACTCGCAGTACTCCGGCATCATCCTGTCGGCCTCGGTCTCGCAGAACAACTTCCTGGGTACCGGCGACCGCTTCTCGATCGGCGCGGAAACCAGCACGTACTACAAGCGCGTCAACGCCAGCTATACCAACCCGTACCTGACCGACTCGGGCGTGCAGATCGGCTACAACCTGGGCTATAGCAAGCTGGATTACGGCGATACCGATCTGGCGAACTACACCTACAGCACGAAGTCGTTCGAAACCACGCTGTCGGTCCCCATCACCGACTTCGACTCGGTGTCGACGAGCCTGGGCGTCAGCTCGAACCTCATCAACACGTCGTTCTACACGCCGCAGCAGCTGGTGGCGTACCAGAACGCCCTGGGCAACAAGACCATCCATTCGTGGACGTCCAGCCTGGGCTACACCCACGACACCCGTAACAGCTACTGGGCACCGACCCGCGGCGGCCAGCTGACCGCCTCGATCTCGGGCGCGCTGCCGGGCTCCACCGTGCAGTACTACAAGCTGTTCGCCGAGGCCAACCACTACTGGCCGATCGGCAAGGGCTTCGTGCTCTACCTCGACGGCCAGGTCGGCTACGGCAAGACCTACGGCCAGACCTACGACAATGACGGGTATGGCTATACCGTCGATCCCGTCACGGGCCAGGTGGTCAAGAGCACGATCTACAAGAAGGGCGACAAGGTGGAATTCCCGTTCTGGGAGAACTACTACGCCGGCGGCGTGCGCGACGTACGCGGCTTCCAGGACAACACCCTCGGACCGCGCTTGTGCGACGGCGGCAGCACGTCCTCGGCGCCGAACAGCAAGGGCCAGTGCGCGGGCGGCTACTACAGCTACGGCCAGCCGGTCGGTGGCGCGTTCAAGGTGCTGGGCACGGCGCAGGTGTTCCTGCCCCTGCCCTTCCTGAAGGACGTGAACACGGCCCGTGTCTCCTGGTTCGTCGACGTCGGTAACGTCTACAAGGACTACGGCTCCTTCGACGCCAGCGAACTGCGTGCCTCCACGGGCCTGTCGCTGCAGTGGCAGGCGCCGATCGGGCCGCTGATCATCAACTTCGCCGTGCCGTTCCGTAAGAAGGATGCCGACAGCCGCTTCGTCGAACGCATCCAGTTCACCTTCGGCAATACGTTCTAACCTCGGTCTCCAGCGAAGACCCTGTAGAATCATGGGGGTGGCCAAGCGCCACCCCTTTTCTTTTGGGAGCGTTCCGTGAGCGGGAATCCGCAATTCACCCTGGCCGAACTGGCCGCCCGCTTCGACCTCGAAGCGCATGGCGATCCGGCCACCGTCGTGGACGGCGTCGGCACCTTGTCGGCGGCGACCCCGACCCAGTTCACCTTCCTGTCGAACCCCAAGTACACCTCGCAGCTGGCCGAATCGCAGGCCGGCATCGTGGTGCTCGGCGTCGACGCGCTGCCCTTGCGCAAGGGTGCCGCGCTGGTGGCGAAAGATCCCTACGTCGCCTATGCGAAGATCGCCGCGCTGTTCGAGAAACATGCCGCGGCGCCGCACGGCATCCACGTCAGCGCGGTGGTCTCACCGTCCGCACGCATCCACGCCACCGCCAGCGTCGGCCCCTGCTGTGTCATCGAGGACGGCGCGGTGATCGAGGAAGGCGTGGTCCTGGGCCCGCATTGCACGATCGGCCCCGGCTGCGTCGTCGGTGCCGGCAGCCGCCTCGTCGCCCGTGTCACCTTGGTGATCCGCGTGACCCTGGGCGAGCGCGTGCTGGTCCATCCCGGCGCCGTGATCGGTTCCGACGGTTTCGGTATCGCCTTCGATCGCGATCACTGGGTGAAGCTGCCGCAGCTTGGCGGCGTGCGCATCGGCAACGACTGCGAAATCGGCGCCAACACCACCATCGACCGCGGCGCCCTGGAAGACACGGTGCTCGAGGACGACGTGCGCCTGGACAACCAGATCCAGATCGCCCACAACGTGCATATCGGCGCGCATACCGCCATGGCCGGTTGCTCGGCGGTGGCGGGCAGCGCGAAGATCGGCCGCTATTGCCTCATCGGCGGCAACGCGGGCGTCCTCGGCCACCTCGAACTGGCCGACCGGGTTACCATCACGGCGAAAAGCCTCGTGACGGCATCGATCAGGGAACCCGGCGAATACTCGTCCGGCTCCCCGCTGCAGGAAAACCGCCTGTGGCGGCGCAACGCGGCGCGCATGAAACATCTCGACGAGTACGCGCGCCGCCTGTCGGCGCTGGAAAAGGATAAAGGGCAATGACCGAATTGAAAGCTGCCGTGACGCTCCCAGTCGACGTGGAGCAGATCCAGCGGCTCCTGCCGCACCGCTACCCGTTCCTGCTGGTGGACAGGGTGATCGAGATCGAACCCGGCAAGTCCATCACCGCGATCAAGAACGTCACCATCAACGAGCCGTTCTTCCAGGGCCACTTCCCCGGTCATCCGGTGATGCCGGGCGTGCTGATCGTCGAGGCCATGGCCCAGACCGCCGGCCTGCTGACCCAGATCACCAGCCAGATCGACGGGAACGCCGGCAGCCCGTTGTTCTACCTGGTCAAGGTGGACAACGCCCGCTTCTCCGCGGTCGTGGCGCCCGGCGACCAGCTGCGCATGGAAGTCTCGCTCAAGCGCCTCATCCGTGGCATGGGCCTGTTCGAAGCCAAGGCCCTGGTCGACGGCAAGGTGGTTGCCTGTTGCGAACTGATGTGCGCCGCAAGGAGCGACAAATGATCCATCCCACCGCGCAGATCGATCCGTCCGCCCGCATCGCGGACAACGTCGCCATCGGTGCGTACAGCATCGTCGGCGCGGAGGTGGTCATCGGCGAGGGCACGACCGTCGGTCCGCACGTGGTGATCGAAGGTCCGACCATCATCGGCCGCGACAACCGCATCTCGCAGTTCGCGTCCATCGGCGGCCCGCCGCAGGACAAGAAGTGGCAGGGCGAGCGTACCGAGGTCGTCATCGGCGACCGCAACCTCATCCGCGAGTTCGTCACGATCAATCGAGGCACCGGCGACGGTGGCGGCATCACCCGGATCGGCAACGACAACTGGCTGCTGGCCTACGTGCACATCGCGCACGATTGCCAGGTGGGCAACCACGTGGTGTTTTCCAACTATTCGGCGCTGGCCGGGCATGCGGAGATCGGCGACTGGACGATCCTTTCCGGTTATTCGGGCGTGCACCAGTTCTGCAAGGTGGGCGCGCATGCGTTCATCGGCATGGGCTGCCTGGTGGGATCGGATGTACCGCCCTTCGTGATGATGGCCAACGAGACGCGCGGCCGGCCACGCGGCATCAACAGCGAAGGGCTCAAGCGCCGAGGCTTCGACACCACGCGCATCGCGGCGATCAAGCGCGCCTACCGCACGCTGTACATGGCCGGCCTGCCCTTGGCCGAAGCCCGCGAGCAGTTGCTCGCCCAGGCCGAGACCAGCGAGGACGTGCGCCAGATGCTCGAGTTCATCGATCGCAGCGAGCGTTCGCTCGCCCGCTGACATCCGCTGCGGGAAACACACGCCATGCAGCAGAGCAGCCTTCCGACCGAAACGCCGTTGATCGCACTCATCGCCGGCGAGGATTCCGGCGACCAGCTCGGCGCCGATCTCATCGATGCGCTGCGGAAGCGCTTTCCGGGTGCCCGCTTCGTCGGCATCGGCGGCCCGCGCATGCTCGCTCGCGGCTTCGAATCCTGGTACGACATCCGCGAACTGTCGGTAATGGGTTTCGCCGAAGTGGTGAAGCACTTGCCGCGGCTGCTCCGCCTGCGCCGGGAACTGCTGGTCAAGCTCTTCGCCGCCAGACCCGCCCTCACCATCGGCATCGACGCACCCGACTTCACCCTCGGCGTGGAGCGCAAGCTCAAGGCCGCCGGTCTGGTCACGGCCCACTATGTCAGCCCCTCCGTATGGGCCTGGCGCGAAAAGCGCGCCGAGAAGATCGGCCAGTCGGCGGAGCGCGTGCTCTGCCTGTTCCCGATGGAGCCGCCGATCTACGCGAAGCATGGCGTCGACGCGCGCTTCGTCGGCCATCCCCTCGCCGACCGCTTTCCCATGGTGGCCGACCGTGACGGCGCGCGTGACGCGCTCGGCCTGCCCCACGATGCGCCCGTGCTCGCCGTGCTGCCTGGCAGCCGTCCCAGCGAGATCGAGCGCGTGGGTGCCATCTTCATCGAAGCCGCGCGGCGCATCGCATCGGTCATGCCGACGCTGCGCATCGTCGTGCCGGCAGCCAACGAGCGCGTACATGCGCGGCTCACCGGACTCCTGCGCGATTTCCCGGGCACGCCCCCCCTGCTGACGAACGGCCAGGCCCATGACGCCATGGTCGCCGCCGACGCGGTGCTGCTCGCCTCGGGCACCGCCACGCTGGAGGCCATGCTGGCCAAGCGGCCGATGGTGGTCGGCTACCGGGTGTCGCCGACCAGCTATCGCATCGCGCGCATGCTGCGCATGCTGAAGACCGACGTGTACAGCCTGCCCAACATCCTCGCCCGTGCCTGCGGCCTGGGCCGTGGCCTCCTGGTACCGGAATTCATGCAGGACGACTGCACGGCCGAGAACCTCGCCCAGGCCACCCTGGAACTGCTCGGCGACAGTGAGCGCCGCGGCGCTATCGTGGCGGCCTTCGAATACCTGCACCAGGAACTGCGTGGAGGCCTCGAAGGCCGCGCGGCCGACCACGCCGCGGATGCCGTGGCCGACCTGGTGGCGGCACCCGGCTTGCCCGTCACGCCCATCGGGCACTAGGCTTCCGCCCATGCCACGCAAGCGCAACGTCACCTCCCAGCTCGCCCGCGACCTCATCGTCGCCGGGGTGGACGAGGCCGGACGGGGGCCGCTTGCCGGGCCTGTGGTCGTCGCCGCGGTGATCCTCGACCCCGCTCGTCCGATCCGCGGCCTCAACGACTCCAAGCAATTGACCGAGGACGTGCGCGAGAAGCTCTACGGCCGGATCGTCGAACGCGCCCTCGCCTACTGCGTGGTCTTCGTCGACCACCAGGAAATCGACCGGATCAATATCTTCCAGGCGACGATGGTGGGCATGACCCGGTCGCTCATGGGTCTCTCGCTCAATCCGCACCTGGCCCTGGTCGATGGCAACCGCCTGCCGCGCTCACTGCCGTGCGAAGGCCGCGCCGTCATCGGCGGCGACGCCACGGAACCGGCGATCAGCGCCGCGTCGATCCTCGCGAAGGTGAGCCGCGACCGGCACATGCACGCGCTGGACGCGTTGCATCCGGGTTACGGCTTCTCCAGGCACAAGGGCTATGCCGTGCCCGAGCACCTGGATGCCCTGGACAGGCTCGGTCCCTGCGACGTGCACAGGCGCAGCTTCGCGCCGGTGAAGCGCTGGTATCCAGAGCCGGCCGAGGTCAGCGGGGACCTCTTCGAGCCCGCCTGAACCACGCCGGCCGTCGTCGGAAAATCCTAAAGTCGAACCAAAACCTGCCGATACGAGGGCTAACGCCCTCTCCCGAGGGTGTGCGCCTTTCCCCTATCGACAGGTACCACCCATGAAGAAGATCGCCATCGCCATCGCACTGTTCGTCGCCGCGCCGTTGTCCGCGCACGCCGCCTGTGCCGCCAAGGATTTCACCATCGACGGTTTCGCCGTGAAGCTGCAGCAGGGTTCGGGCCAGCCGCGTTTCAGCATGAAGGGCAACCTCGTCAACAAGTGCGGCGAAGCCGCCGCGGCGCAGATCCGCATCGACGCGAAGGACGCGTCCGGCAAGGTCGTCGCCAGCAAGCAGGGTTGGCCGGCCGGCACCTCCAACATCGAGCCGGGCAAGAGCGTCGACTTCGACCTGGGCCGCCTGTTCCGTTATTCGCCGGACATGCAGGACTACACCGTGGTCGTGTCCGACGTGAAAGCCTGGTAAGACGAGACCCAGAGGCGAGAGCCGACTCTGGTGGGAGCCTTCGGCGACGGAGCTAGATGGACAGCCAGGCCACCCGCTCACCCGCGGTGAACGCGGTCGATCGCGATGGCAACCAGACCAGCGCATGCGCCGATGCCAGATTGCTCAGCATATGCGAGTCCTGGCGCGGCAATAGTTCCAGCGTTGCCATGCCGTCGACCATGTCCAGGCGCATGCGCAACAACCTGTCACGATCGGAGTCCGCTTCGACATCCGTCTTGAGCACGCCGCTGTTCCATGCCGGCTGCTGGCCCTCCTCGCCCTCGAGGTGGGCCAGCACGGCGCGCGCATGCACCGCCAGGCAGACCAGCACGGCGGCCGGGTTGCCCGGCATCCCGAGCAACGCCTTGCCGTCGCGCATGCCGAACCACAACGGCTTACCGGGTTTTTGCGCTACCTTCCAGAACACTTTGCGCACACCGAGCCGGTCGGCGACGGCGGGAATGAAGTCGCGATCGCCGACGGAGACGCCACCGCTGGTGACGACGAGGTCGGCGCTGTCGAGGGCGGCGCTCATGGCCTCTTCGAGCGCGCTCTCGTCGTCGCGGACATAGGCCACCACGGGTTCGCCGTAACCATGTTCGACGAACCATGCGCGCAGTAGCGGTCCGTTGGCGTCGTAGACCTGTCCAGGACCCAGCGGTTCGCCCACGCGCACCACTTCGTCACCGGTGACCAGCACCGCCACGCGCGGCCGCCGATACACTTCCAGCGAATCGATGCCCGCCATGGCCAGGGCGGCGAGCAGTCCCGCCGTGACGCGTTGTCCTGACCTGGCGATGACGGCGCCGGCACGGAGTTCCTCGCCCTCGTGGCGGATGGCCTCCCCCACGTGCACGCGCTCGCGCAACACGATGCCATCGCCCGTGCGCTCGACGATTTCCTGCCGGGCCACCGCGTTCGCGCCATCGGGCAGCATGCCACCGGTGAGAATGCGCACGGCCTGCCCCGGCCCGACAGTCACCTTCGCAGGACTGCCGGCGGCAGCCGTGCCGATGAGCGCCAGGGGCGCAGCTCCGTCGTCGGCTCGCAACGCGTAGCCGTCCACAGCGCTCTGGGTGAAGCGCGGCAGCGCGATGCGCGCCGTCGGTGATTCAGCCAGCACCGCGCCGAGCGCCAGCTCCAGGGGAATCCGGTGCGTCGGCAAGGCGCGCACGGCGGCGCGGTAATGGTCGAGCGCCTGTTCGATCGGCAACAAGGCCATGTCAGTGGGCTTCGCCGTAGCCGCCGGGATGCTTGCCACCCGTACGCCCGGTTTCCAGCAGGTGAACCAGGCCGGGCAAGGTCGCCGCCAGCGACTCGCTCGCGCCCCCGCGGCTCCCCGGGAAGGTGAGGATCAACGTATCGCGCACGTATCCGGCGACACCACGCGAAAGCATCGCGAACGGCATGCGCTTCTGGCCGAAGGCCCGCGCGGCTTCCATGATGCCGGGAATCTCCACATCGAGCATCGGCCGGACCGTATCCACGGTGATATCGCGGGGGCCGAGGCCCGTCCCGCCAACGGTGACGACGAGCGCCACGCCGCCGTCCACCAGCGAACGCAAGAGGTCGGCAAGCACGTCGGCGTCATCGGCGATCACCGCGTACTCGACCGGCGCGAAGTTCGCCTCGATCAAGGCGTCGCGCACGTAGGCTCCCGCCGTATCCGGCTTGGCGCCACTGGCCACCGTATCGGACAACACGACCACCGCGGCACTGCGTGGCGTATCCAGCGCGCGCCTGAAGTGGGACTTGCCGCCGGTCTTGCGTTCGAGACGGCAATCCTCGATGTGCAACTCGTCGGGCTCGGCATACGGCTTGAGCATGTCGTAGATCGTGAGCGCCGCGAGGCTGGCCGCGGTGAGCGCTTCCATCTCGACCCCGGTGGGGCCGATGGTCTGCACCTCGGCGATCACGCGAACGAAGGTGTCGGCCAGTTCGTAATGCACGTCCGCCCGGTGGATAGGCAACGGGTGGCACAGCGGAATGAGTTCATCGGTGCGCTTGGCGGCGAGTATGCCCGCGACACGCGCCGTCTTCAGCGGATCGCCCTTCTCGGTCTCGCCACTGCGCAACAGGTCGATGCAGGCCGCGGGGGCATGGAGGGTGGCGGTGGCGCGTGCGACGCGCAGGGAATCCGGCTTCTGGCTGACGTCTTTCATCCGTGGCTCGTGTGCGAATGGTGGCGATGCGACGTGGCGACCGGCGCGTCGAGGTCGTCGCGGATGCAGCAGCCCTCCACGAAGGCGCTGCTTCCGTCGGTGTAGAACTCTTCCTTCCAGATCGGCGCGCCGTGCTTCACCGCATCCACCGCGTAACGGCAGGCGTCGAAGGCTTCCGCGCGATGCGGTGCGCGGACCACGCAGGCGATCGCGACATCGCCGATGGAAAGATCGCCCAGCCGATGGACGATTCGCACATACGGTACCCCGTAGCGCTCGCGCGTTGCGTGCTCGACGTCGCGAATCACCTTCGCGGCCAGCGGCTCGTGCGCCGTGTATTTCAGGTGACGCACGTGCCGTCCTTCATGGTGGTCGCGCACCGTGCCGACGAAGAGCGCCAGCCCGCCGCACTCCGGATGGGCATCCAGTTCCAGCAGGGGCTCGACGGCGACCGGAGTGTGCGAAAGAACCTCGTGAGACATGTTCAACCTCCAGCCACGGGTGGCAACAGAGCGATCCGGCGGTCGGCCGGAAGGGGATCGGCGCGGCGGACGATGGTGTCGCCCGAGACGCAGGCGCAACGCTCAAGCGAACCGGCGAGCTCCGGCCGCTGTCTGGCCAGCACGGCCAAGGCGTCGGCCACGGTGACGGTCTCCTCGCCGGCATCGACACGGCATTCGTTGGCCCCGGCCAGCCGTTCGAGGTTGGCGAAAAGTTCGAAGACGATCGGTTTCATGGATATCCCTGGAATACGGAAGTTCACCCGCCCATGGCATGCATGGTCAGTGGGCGGTCGACCGGCCCGGGCCGCGAGGCGTAGCCCGCATCCTTCAGCCATACGGCGCGGGCGACCTGCGCGGCCAGCGTCTCGTCGTCCACACCTTCACGCAGGCGTGCGCCCAAAGGGGTGCCGATGGGCGAGAACAGGCAGGTGAACAACTCGCCGGTGGCGGTGATGCGCAGCCGGTCGCAGGTGGAACAGAACGGATTGGATACCGTGGAAATGATACCGAGCGGATACCGCCCGTCGACGAGATAGGGCGTGGCCGGATCGTGGCTGCGCGGCACGCTTTCCACACGGTGCCGCTCACCGATGGCCGCGAGCATCTCGGCCTCGGAAACGACGGCGTCGCGCTTCCAGTGGCCCGGCGCGTCCAGCGGCATGTACTCGATGAAGCGCAACGGCAATCCTCGCGCCATCGCCCACTCGAGAAGGGGCACCACGTCCTTCTCGTTGTCGCCGCGAATCACCACGGCGTTGAGCTTCACCTTCGCCCCCGCATCCACCAGTGCGTCGATGCCGTCCAGCACCGGCGCGATCTCGCGCCGGGTCAGGCGGCGAAAGGTGTCAGGGTCGATCGCGTCGAGGCTCACGTTGAAGTCGTCGATCCCCGCTTCCACCAGTTCGCGCGCCTTGGGTGCGATGCGCGAGGCATTGGTGGTCATCGACAGGCGAGAGAGCCCGCGCTCACGGAGCGCGCTTATCTCCCGCACGCATTCGGAGAGGTCGCGGCGCAGCAACGGTTCGCCGCCGGTCAGGCGGATCTGGTCGATGCCATGGTCCACGAACAAGCCGGCCAGGCGCACGATCTCGCCACGTTCGAGCAGGCTGGCACGGGGCAGCCAGTCCGGATGTTCCGGCATGCAGTACGTGCAGCGGAAGTTGCAGCGGTCGGTCAAGGATATCCGCAGCTTGCGCTTGGTACGTCCGTGGCGGTCGATGAGTGGGGACATGGTCGCCTTAGCAGAGCATAGTGGTCGTGAGACGGGTGTTCCGGCCCGGTCGCGACCTTCGTACCCAATCGTGCCAGACTTCGCCCATGAGCGCCTTGCATCCCTTCGTCGCAGCCGCATGGCCCGAATGGCCCGACTATGCCCTCGTCGAGGACCTGCTACCGCCCCTGCGTCAATTCGCGCGGGCCGGGCGGGTCGTTCTCGCCACGCTGGTAAGCATCGACGGCCCGTCGCCGCGCCCCTTGGGCAGCGAAATGGCGATCGCGGCGGATGGCCGCGTGGCCGGCTATGTATCCGGCGGCTGCGTGGAAGCCGCCGTGGCCAGCGAGGCCGCCATGGTCCTGGCGGACGGCCACCCCCGCCTGCTCGATTACGGTGTCGGCAGCCCGGTCATCGACATCCAGCTGAGTTGCGGTGGCCGCATCGGCATCTTCGTTCGTGAACTGTGCGACCCCGCCGCGTATGTTAATTCGCTTGCGCTGGCCCGCGGCGCGCGGCGGACGATCACCGTCCTGAGCGATGCGTCCGACGGCGCCTGGCGCATCGGAGACGGTGTGCACGCCGGCGATGCCGGCACCTATGCGACCGTGCACCGGCCTCCGCTGCGCCTGGTCGCCGTCGGTGGCGATCCGGTCACGCTGGCGGTGGCGACACTCGCGCCCTTCGTCGGCATCGAAGTCGTGCTCCTTCGCCCGCATGGCCCACCTCGCCCACCCGAAGGCGTCACGCTCGCCGGTTACGACGCCCGCGCGCTGCCGGTGGCGCTGGCCGACCTGGCGGTGGACGACCGGACCGCCATCTATTCGCTCAGCCACGATGCCGAGGTGGACCATGCGGTGGCACTCCATGCACTGCGCTCCCCGGCCTTCGCGGTAGGCGTGCTGGGCAGCCGGAACAAGATCGCCTCGCGTGTCCAGCGGTTGAAGGACGATGGCATGGGCGAGCACGAACTGCGTCGCCTGAACCTGCCGGCAGGATTGCCCATCGGCGCGCAGACGCCACACGGCATCGCGTTCTCGATCATCGCCCAGGTCTGCCAGCGCGATCGCGCTCGCCAGGCGTGACGATCGCGCACGACGCCGTGATCCTGGCCGCGGGTGGCAGTCGCCGCCTTGGCCGCCCCAAACAACTGCTGACCGTGGACGGGGAGCCACTCGTCGCTCGCGTGGCGCGGCTCGCGCTGGGTACGCGGCCATCGCGGATGCTGGTGATCGTCGGTGCCTACCAGGACGCGGTCGTCGCGGCCCTGGCCCCGTGCGATGTGGAAATCGTCGCCAATTCCGCCTGGACGACCGGCATGGCATCGTCCCTGCAACTGGCGGCGCGCGCCCTGCACGGTCGTGACCAGCCGATCCTGATGGCGGTCGTCGACCAGCCCGCCCTGATGGCCTCGCACTTCGCCGCGCTGCTCGCGGCGCATGACGATAGCCGCGATACCGTCAGCGCCTATGGCGATGCGCTGGGTGTCCCGGCCGTCCTCCGTGCCTCGACCCTGGCGCATGCGATGGCGCTTGGCGGCGACACGGGATTCCGGCATCTCTGGGCACGGGTTCCGCCGCATGCCGTTCGCGCCGACGAGCTTGGCGAAGACCTCGACGACGAAGTGGACGTGACCCGGGCCATCGCCGCCGGGCTGCTGGACGACCCGCGGCACGGGCTCGCATAAAGGTTGCAAGAAATCGGGCCTTCCCCCGGTCATACTCCGGACCACCTGCCCGGGGAGCCCGCCATGACCGCCACCCGCCTCGTCTACCGCCACCGCTGGCCGGTGCGCGTGATGCACTGGATCAACGTGGTCTGTCTCTGCGTGCTGCTCGGTAGTGGCCTGCAGATATTCAACGCCCATCCCTCGCTGTACTGGGGCAACCGTTCCGATCCCGGTAAGGCCGTGCTCGCCCTCGAAGGCGGCCAGGATGCACAGGGAAATCCGCGCGGAACCACGCGCATCGGCAAGCATGCCTTCGATACCACCGGCGTCCTCGGTGCATCGAAGGTCGACGGTGAATGGACCGCCCGCGGCTTCCCCGCCTGGGCGACCATTCCGGGACCGGGGTGGCTCGCCATGGGCCGGCGTTGGCACTTCTTCTTTGCCTGGCTGTTCGTCGCCAATGGCATCGCCTACGTCGGCTGGTCGCTGGCCAGTCGACACCTCACCCGCGATCTCGTGCCCACGCGTGCCGACTGGCGTGGTCTGGGCCGTTCGATCGTGGACCACCTGCGCTTCCGTCATCCGCAAGGCGAGGAAGCCCTTCGATACAACGTGCTCCAGCGGCTGGCCTACCTGCTGGCGATCTTCGTCTTCGGCGGGGGCATCGTGCTGATGGGCATCGCCATGTCGCCGCGCATGGATGCGGTGCTCCACTGGCTGGTCGATGCCGTGGGCGGACGGCAGTCCGCACGGACGATTCATTTCGTCATCGCCACGGCCTTCGTCGCCTTCGTGCTCGTGCACGTCTTCGAGGTCCTGGTCAGCGGCCCGCTGAACCAGTTGCGCGGGATGATCACCGGCTGGTACCGGATTCGCGACGAACGACGGGAGACCCACCATGACTGATCGCCGGGCATTCCTGCGCAACACCGTGCTCGCCCTGGGTGGCGCCGTGCTGACCGGTTGCGACCGCGTTTCGGAAAGCGACACCGGTGCGAAGGTGCTGGAATCCGCCGAAGCGGTGACCCGCCGCGTGCAGCGCTTCCTTTCGCCTTCGCGTGCCCTGGCCAAGGAATATACGGAGGCCGATATCTCAGCGGTATTCAAGCCGAACGGAAGCATCCTGCCCGACACGCCGGCGTACCAGGCACTCCTGCGCAACGGCTTCGCCGACTATCGCCTCGAAGTGGATGGCATGGTCGAACGCCCTTCACGCCTCTCCATCGAGGATCTGAAAGCCCTCGGCACGCGCACGCAGATCACCCGCCACGATTGCGTCGAGGGCTGGAGCGTTATCGGCAAATGGACCGGCACGCCCCTGGCTTCCGTGCTCGACCATGTCGGCGCGAAGCCAGGCGCCCGCTACGTCGTCTTCCATTGTTTCGACAACTACGAGGAAGACACGCCCTACTACGAGAGCATCGACCTGGACGAGGCACGTCACCCGCAGACCTTGCTGGCCTATGGCCTCAACGGTGACGGCCTGCCCGTGGCCAATGGCGCGCCGCTACGCCTGCGCGTGGAACGGCAACTCGGTTACAAGCACGCCAAGTACCTCCGCCGGATCGAACTGGTTTCCTCCTTCGCGGACATCGGCGAAGGCAACGGCGGGTACTGGGAAGACAACGGTTACGAGTGGTATGCGGGCATCTGAAGCGAGGTCTTTTCCGCATTGCGTCAACCGGCCCCTGAAAAAAAGGGCTCGAAATGCAAAAAAACTTCGCGGACCCTATTTTCAGCGGACGAAAGCAACGCTAGAGTGAGTCGCCCGCTGGGCACCGGCCGGAACGGCCGCCTCATTCGATCAAAGTGACAAGGATAACCATGGCCAAGACCACCAAAACGGCGGCGAAGAAGGCCGCTGCCAAGGCTCCCGCCAAGGCTGCGAAGGCGCCGGCCGCCCTCAAGCCGATCAAGGATCCGCTGTCGAAGTCGTCGCTCGTCTCGCACATCGTCGAGCAGAGTGGCGTCGACAGCAAGAGCGTGAAGGCCGTTCTGGCCTCGCTGGAAGGCGCGATCTCCGCGTCCGTCCACAAGAAGGGCGCTGGCACGTTCACGCTGCCCGGCCTGCTGAAGATCACCTCGGTTGCCGTCGCGGCGAAGCCGAAGCGCAAGGGCAAGGACCCGTTCACGGGTGAAGAGCGTTGGTTCGCCGCCAAGCCCGCTTCGGTCAAGGTCAAGGTCCGTCCGCTGAAGAAGCTCAAGGACGCGGCCGCCTGATTCCACGCGGTGGCTCGTCCACCGCGTTCGACCAGGTAACCGAAAAGCCCCCGCTCATGCGGGGGCTTTTTTTGTTCGTCACCGTGAGAAACCCGTGACGGGATGGCTTTGGTGGGAGCCGACCTTGTCGGCGATCCCGCGGCGGCGGGCAGGGTTACCGCGAGCACCCATCGCCGACAGGGTCGGCTCCCACCACATCCAAGCCACACGACACCCTGCCGCAAGTCATGCTTGACTACAACTGTCGTCAAGCGCACGCTGCCTACATCTGTAGTCAGGAGCGGCGGCATGAGCAAGAAGACCATCGGTGACCAGGAGCTCGCCCTCCTGCAGTACATCGAGGAAGCACCGAAGAGTTCCGTGGCCGAGGTCTGCGCGGGCTTCGGCGAAGCACGTGGCCTCGCACGCTCCACCGTACTGACCATGATGGAACGGCTTCGTGCGAAGGGTTACCTCACCCGCCGCAAGATCGACAACAGCTTCCGCTACAGCGCGACCAACGGCGCGGGCGAAGTGATGACCGGTGCCGTCGGCCGCTTCGTCGAAAGAACCTTGCAGGGTTCGGTCTCGCCCTTCGTCGCCTGGATGTCCGAGCGCGGGCAAGTCAGCGATGCCGAACTGGCGGAACTCGAAGCCCTCGTCGGTACGCTGCAGTCGCGGCGCAAGGGACGCTGACATGGATGCCTTCCTGGATATCCTGCTTTCGCGCCTGGCCTTCGCGTCGGTGCAAGCCTTGTTGCTCGCCGGGGTGGTCTACGCCGCGTGTCGCTTCTTCCCCGCCCTCTCCGCGGCGGCACGCAGCACGCTCTGGTGGCTGCTCGGTGCGCAACTGCTGATCGGCGTCGCCTGCCCTGCGCCATTCGCCCTTCCCCTGCTTCCTTCGACCGCGCCGACACGCGACGTGCTCCTGGCCGCGCCCGCCGCGGTCGGCGACGCGACGATGTCCGCCGACATGGCGCCGTCTCCGGGAGTTCTCTCCTGGAGCGTGGTGTTGCTCGGCGCATGGGGCCTCGTCGTGGTGCTGCAACTGGTCGTCGCCGCCGTACGCTGGGCAAGGCTGTCCGCGGTGTTGCGGAGGGCCATGGCGCACGAGGATGTACGCGTGGAGACGCTTTGCGCCCGCCGTGCCCGTGAACTCGGCCTGCGCCGCTCGCCTCGCCTTGCGGTATCCGCGGAAGTGGATTCGCCACAGGTGGTGGGCTTGTGGCGCCCCACCATCCTGCTGCCCCTCGACGACCGGCTCGACGACGAGGAACTGGAGATGGCCCTGATGCACGAACTCGCCCACGTGCGTCGCGGCGACCTTGTCATGGGCTGCGTGCCGGCCCTCGCGCGCACGTTGTTCTTCTTCCATCCGCTGGTCCATCTGGCCACCCGCGAATACGCCCTCTGCCGCGAGGCGGCTTGCGATGCGCTGGTGCTGTCCCGTGGCCGGCAGGCGCCGCGGACGTATGGACGTCTGTTGCTCCGTCTCGGCGTCGCGCCGCATCCGCACCACGCCCTGCCGGGTGCGTCCCCCACGTTCCGCACACTGAAAAGGAGACTCGACATGCTCGGTCAAGCCACCGACACGCCCCCGCGCGCGCTTACCTGGTGCCTCGTCGCCGCCATCGCGGCCGTGGGCGTGATCCCCTGGCGCGTCGTCGCAGCCGATAGCGGTGGCACCGCGCAGGATCATTACCACCCGGCCGCGCCGACACCGCCGGTACCGCCGGCACCGCCCGGGCCACCTCCGGCGGCACCGGCGGCGCCAGCACCCATGGCAAACCTCGCGCCCGTACCGCCGGTGGCTCCCGCCGCACCGATGGCGTCGACGGAAACCATCACCGTGCGCGGCGACAATCCCGAGCGCTCGTTCATCTTCTTCAGCGACGACATCCATGTGATGAATGGCAGCGGCAGCGATTTCCGCCGGGCGGAAGCCGCGCGCGACGGCGCGGACGACTTCGTGTGGTACCGCGAAGGCAAGCAAGCCTGGGTGCTGAAGGACCCCGCTTACGTGAAGCGCATCCGAGATGCCTTCGCCCGCAGTGCGCAGCCGGCCGACGGTGCCGCCATGAGCGCCGACAAGCAGGCCGAACTCGACCGCGAGCAAGCCGTGCTCAACGAGCAGATGGCCAAGCTCGCCCAGCGGCAGGCCGAACTGGCGGTGCAGGAAAGCGATCCGAGGGGGCCGACCGATCGCGCCGCCTACGCCGCCGGCCACGCCGCCATCGGCAAGGAGCAGGCGGCCATCGCGCAGAAGATGGCCGACATAGGCCGTGTCCGTGCGGAACAAGGCAGTATCCAGGCCGAATGGGGCCGCCGGCAGGCCGAAGCGTCACGAAAGGCGACCAAGGAGGTGGATGCCATCCTCGCCGAGGCCATTCGCAATCACGCGGCCAAGGCGGCGCGCTGACGCGACGACGATGCTCCGGTATGGTGAGTGGTTTTCACCTGCCGGAGGCATCATGCGACTTGAAACGGGCACGCTCATCGAAGCCAGCGCCCTGCTGTTCGACATGGATGGAACGCTGATCGATTCGCGTGTCGTGGTCGAGAAGATCTGGAAACGCTGGTGCGACGAGAACGGCATCGACTGGCACTACGTGCTGCCGCGCCTGCACGGGGTGCGCATGCTGGATTCCGTGCGCATGTTCGTGAAGCCGGGCATGGATGTCGACGCGGTATACGAGCGGCTGTATCGCGAAGAAGTCGAGGACGTGGATGGCATCGTGCCTATCGCCGGCGCTCCTGAACTGCTGGCGTCCCTGCCGCCCGAAGCCTGGACGATCGTCACCTCGGCCGACACCGTCCTGGCGAAGGCCCGTCTCGGCGCCGCGGGAATCGTGCCCCCGCCGCTCATGGTCACCGGTGAGATCGTCACCAACGGCAAGCCCGATCCCGAGGGTTACCTGCTGGGCGCGACGCGCATGGGTGCGGACCCAAAGGATTGCCTCGTGTTCGAGGACGCGAAGGCAGGCATCGACGCAGGCCTGGCCGCCGGTGCGCGGGTGATCGCGATCGCGGGCGATCATCCCGGCGAGATTCCGGAAAACGTCGAATGGGTGACCGACCTGGCGGCGCTGCGCTTCGACGGCATGCACGACGGCAAGGTGCGCCTGGTCGTTACCTGATACGGGTCAGTACACGTCGCGGCGGTAGCGGCCGGCAGCGGCCAGTTCGCTCACCGCCGCATCGCCCAGGACGTCACGCAACACCCCGTCCACGCCGGGCGCCATCCCGGCGAGGCTGCCACATACGTAGACGCTGGCGCCTTCGTCCACGAAGCGTCGCAACCCATCCGCGGCGATGCGCAGCCGGTCCTGCACGTAACGGGCGCCGCGGGCCTCGCGCGACCACACCAGGTCGAGTCGCTCGATGCCACCTGTGTCACGCCAGCGCTCCAGGTCGTCCACGTGAAGCCGGTCCGTGCCTGCATGACGCTCGCCATAGACTACCCAGTTGCGCAGGTGCCCCTTCGCCAGGCGTGCCTTGAGCAAGGCGCGCAAGCCGGCGATGCCCGTGCCGTTACCGATCAGCAACAAGGGCCGGTCGTCGGCTGGCGCGTGGAACCCCGCGTTTCGACGGATACGCACGTCGACCGGATCGCCCACCACCGCATGTGCGGTCAGCCAGCCGGAGCCGGTTCCGAGCGTGCCGTCTTCCGCACGCATCTGCCGCACTACGAGATGGAGCCCGTCATCCGCCGGCAGCGACGCGATGGAGTATTCGCGATGCGGCAAGACCGTTTCATCGCCGCGTGCGCGACGTGGGCCGATCTCGGCGATGTCGCCCGCTTCCCACGCCAGGTCGCTTTCGTCTTCAGGCACCAGAGCGATGTGGTAACACCGTCCGCCCACGCTTCCCGGATTCAGCAGGCGCCGTTCTGCCAGCCGCCAGTGGCGGTACGCCGGCCGGCTCCAGTCCGCCATGGCGGTCGCACCCGACAGGTGCGCCACATGGTGTTGCCAGTGGCGCAGGGCACCTTCATCGCCGTTGTCCACCTCCACCCGGTCGAACAGGGGCATGGCACGGCTGGCATGCAGCCATTGGTCGAGATCGCGGCCGAAGGCGCAGAAATCGTCATAATCGCGATCGCCGAGGGCGAGTATCCCGTAACTCACGCCATGCAATGCAAGCGGCGCCCGCATGCTGCGCTCACGGAACGCGCTGGCCATATCGGGCGCGTCGCCTTCGCCCGTCGTGCTGACGATGAACAACACTCGCGAGGCTCGCTCCAGCATGGCCGGCGTCAATGCGTCCATGGCGCGCAGATCGACGGCGAGGCCACCCGCGTGGACCATTTCCGCCGTGCGCGACGCCAGCTCGGTGGCAAAGCCCGTTTGCGAGGCGTGGACGACGAGGATGCCGCCGCCCTCATGGATCTCCCCGGTGACCGGACGACGACGGACGATGACCACGGTGAACGCCACCCACGCGAGCACCAGCACGGCGGCAGCCATGGCGCTCACGGTTTCGACACGTCCCTGAAGGCCGGCGACATCCGTTCCTCGAATCGCCCGTCCTCGCCGTACAGGATGAAGAGCACGGCGATACCGTGGCGCTTCGCATACGCCATGCCTTCCTCGGGGCCCAGGACGGTCATCGCGGTACCCAGCGGGTCCGCGTGCATGCAGTCGTCGGCGACGATGCTCACCGATGCCACGCGATGCGCCACGGGGTAGCCCGTACGGGGATCGATATGGTGCGAGAAGAACGTCCCGCCGCTCTCGAAGAAGTGCCGGTAGTCCCCCGAGGTAGCGATGGCCTTGCCGGTCAACGAGACGATGCGCTGCACTTCGTCCGGGCTGTCGACGGCGCCCGCCGCCGCACCGGGGCGCTCGATGCCCACGTGCCAGGGAGTGCCGTCCGGCTTCCGCCCATGGGCACGCAATTCCCCACCGACTTCCACGAGGTAGTCACGCACCTCCGAGCGATCGAGGAAGCGGGCGACCTGGTCGACGCCGAAACCCTTCGCCACCGATGAGAGGTCCACATAGACGCCGCCCGGTTGGAACGCGCGCCGGTTCGCTTCGTCCAGCTCGATCTTCGACCAACCCACCCGTGCGCGCGCCGCGGCGATCGCGGCGGCATCCGGCGCATCGTGGGGGCGCTTGTCCGGGCCGAAGCCCCATAGGTTGACCAACGGCCCCACCGTGGGGTCGTAGGCGCCGTTCGACGCCTTCGCCAGCGACAGTGCGTAACGGAGCACGGTGAAGAATTCCGGCGGCAGCGTCTGCCACGTGCCGGCCGGCGCTCGGTTGAAGCGGCTGAGGTCGGAGTCCGGTTCGTATGTGCTCATCTGGGCAACGACGCGGTCCACTTCGGACTGGATGCCGCGCTCGATGGCGCGACCGTCCGCGCCATCCGGCAACACGGCATTGACCGACCAGGTCGTGCCCATCGTCTCGCCTTCGAAGCGGCGTACGTCCACGGAGGCTGTGGGAGCAGCGGAGGCTGCCGACACCACTGTGGCGAAGATCAATAGTCCCCACCGGAGCCGCCACACTTGTGGGAGCCGCTTCAGCGGCGATGGGTGCTTGCGAAGAGCTGGCCCGCTGCCGCGGGATCGCCGCTGAAGCGGCTCCCACCAGGGTGAGGGGAACCGTCGACGAAACGGCTCCCACCAGGGTGAAGGGAACCGCCGCCGAAACGGCTTCCACAGGAGTGAGGGATCGGTCTGCACGGGTTACTGCGGGAGCACTTCCAGCGTTGCCGTGTAGGCCAGGCGGCGCTGCCTGGCTTCCTTCACCGAGGTCTTCGTGTCTTCCGTGGACGCATTCACCCAATACATGCCCGCCGACGGCCAGGTGAAGGAAAACTTGCCATCCTTGTCGGTGGTTGTATTCATCTCGTCCTGAGCGTTGCGGTAGCGGGTGGCGCCGTTGATGGCGACGACCTTCAGGTTCGCCGCGGGCTTGCCGTCGACGATCAGCTGGAAGGTCGCCTTCTCACCGGCCACGAGGTCGTTCGGCTGGGTGACCGGAACCAGTTCGAGTCCCTTGTTCGTGGGTTTGAGCGCGCCATCGCTCGGCGATCCCTGGGTTACGAAGGTCTCCACGCGCGAGGCCATCTCGCTCAGCTGCACGTTCTTCGCGTTCGTCGGAATGGCCGTCTTCACGTCCTCCGGCTTGCCGCGCCAGCGCTTTTTCTGGCCGTCCACTTCGTAGTTCGCGAACAGGCCCTGGTTGACCAGCGCCAGGCGATAGGTTCCCTTCTGCGGAACGGGGAGGTCGAACGTGCTGCGGTACTTGCCCGTGGATGGGTTTTCCGGCTTCACCGTGGAACCGTCCGGCGCGGTGACCACCAGCTGGTCGAGTTGCGCGGGGAAATGGTCCGGGTAGTACAGGTCGTTGGAGATCGCCGCGTCGACCGTCACCCAGGCGTCGTCGCCGGAGATCACGGTAGCCGACGGTACCATCCACATCTTGTGCGCCTGCGCGGCCAGCGGCAGGGCCAGGGCGACGCCAATCGCGGCGCGAACGAATGCATGCTTCATCGGGTGGCTCCGTTTCTAGGGATTGAGGTCGAGGCTGATCTGGCCGAGTTCTTCCGTGCCGCTGGCCGACAGGTGCACCGGAGCCTTCGCCGGCCAGTCGAAGGGAATCCGTTGGGCTTCACGCCCGCCCACTTCACGTGCCGCCTCCACCACGAGTTCGTAGTGCCCCGGCGCAAGCGTGCCCAAGGGCGGTTTGCCATCGCTGAAACGCAACTGGTGCTGGCCGGCAGGACGCGTGGCGCCGGACACGCCGTCGATCGGCATGGTTTGCTCGCGGCCGCTACGTCGCCACCACTGGCGCATGTCTTTCAGCCATTTCGTACCCTCGCCATCGGCCTTCTTCACGTCGTACCAGACGGCGAGATTCGCGGCGACACTGTGGTCCTCGCGTTCGATCCACACGGCCACGTAGGGTCGGTGGTATTCGGCCACCTTCAGCGTGGGTATCTCCACGGTGAGGTTCATGTCGGCGGCCAGGGCCGGCG
This sequence comes from Luteibacter sp. E-22, assembly GCF_049913125.1. Lineage (GTDB taxonomy): Bacteria > Pseudomonadota > Gammaproteobacteria > Xanthomonadales > Rhodanobacteraceae > Luteibacter. The sequence goes on along the minus strand of NZ_CP183975.1, from coordinate 1,069,801 downwards.
TGGCGAACGCAAGACACGAGGCGAACGGCAGGATGCGACGCATGGCGGGTTCCGTCAGTGGATGAAAATGAGTGCCAGGACGACCGGCAACACGAAGCCGAGCGCGACCATCGGCCAGGTCATGTCGCGTTGTCCCGCGTGCATCTTGAGCAAGAGCAGCCCCGTGAGCGCGAAGACGATGCACGCCAGCGCGAACACGTCGATGAACCAGCTCCACACCGGCCCCGTGTTACGGCCCTTGTGCAGGTCGTTGAGGTAAGCGAGCCAGCCGCGGTCGGTCGTTTCGTACTGCACATCGCCCGTTTCGCGGTCGATGCCGACCCAGCCGTCGCCACCGGGCCGCGGCAACGACACGTACACCTCGTCGTCGCTCCAGTCACCGGCGCGACCGGAGACCGGCGCACCGGTGTTCTGGGCCACGAACGCCGCCACCGGGGCCGGCAAGGGCGCCGATTTCGCGCCCGAGCGGGCCAGCTGCTTCAGCAAGGCATCCGGCAGGGTCGCCGTGTGTCGCTCGACGTGCGGCGAAGCTTCGATCCGTGCGGCATGGTTCAGCGTGAACCCGGTGATCGAGAACAGCAGCAGGACGACCAGCGACACCGCCGAGCTGATCCAATGCCAGCGGTGCAGGTGTTTCAGCCAGAACGCGCGGCGTTGCCGGTCGACGGTGTCGCGCATGTGCTGGAACGCCCCTGGAATGGATCTCGAAGGTGTCCATGGTAAACCACAATGCGAATCGTTCGCAATTAGACACGTTAAACCGAAGGTATGAAAGACGGGAAAGCGCCGCGAAAGCCTGCCGCGACAGCATGCGCGCAGCCCTCCCCGGAGCGTATCCTTGCCCCTCATGCGCATCCTCCTAGCCGAAGACGACGCCGCCATCGGCGCGGCCGTACGTGCCTCCCTCGAACAGGGCGGCCATGCCGTGGACCACGTCACCGACGGGTCCAGCGCGGACCACGCGCTGCGCGACCATGATTACGACCTGCTCGTGCTCGACCTCGGGCTGCCCCTGCTCGACGGCAGCGACGTGCTGGCACGTGCACGCAAGCGCGGAGCGAGCCTGCCGGTGCTGGTGGTGACCGCGCGGGAGGGTTTGAAGGAGCGTGTCCGCGTGCTCGACCTCGGCGCCGACGATTACCTGGTGAAGCCGTTCGCGCTGGCCGAATTCGACGCCCGGGTGCGTGCCCTGCTCCGCCGCCGCACCAGCAACGGCACGCCGGAGTTCCGCATCGGCCGGCTGCGCCTCGACATTCCCGGGCATCGGGCATGGATCGGCGAATCCGCGCTCGACCTCACCGCCCGTGAATTCGGCCTCATCGAAGCCCTGGCTGCGCGCGCGGACAAGGTCACCAGCCGCGCGCAACTCGTCGAGGCGCTGTGCAACTGGGACGAGGACCTGACCGACAACGGCCTGGACATCGCCTTGCACCGCTTGCGCAAGAAGCTCCAGGGTTCGGGTACCAACGTGCGCACGATCCGTGGCCTCGGCTACCTGCTCGAAGAAACCGCGGATGCCTGAACGCCGCTCCGCGGCCCGTCGACCCGCGCGTCCCAGCCTGCGCCGGCGCCTGCTGACCTTCCTGCTCGTCCCCGTGCTCGGCGTGCTCGTGCTCGACGCCGTCATCGGCTATTTCGTGGCGCTGGCGTACTCCAACCGCGTGCACGACGCCGACCTCTCCGACTCCGCCCTCACCTTGTCGGAAATGATCGGCAGCGATGCCCTGCGCGGCGAACTGACCGCGCAGGCGCGCTTCCTGCTCGAATACGATCCGGACGGGCGCAACTACTATGCCGTGGTCAGCGATCGCCACGGCCGGATGATCGGCAATGCCGAGCTGGAGGGGCCCGGCGCCGCGGTGGTCACCGACGCGGCACCGAAACTGTACGACACCGCGCTCGGTCATCGCCCCTTGCGTGCGGCGATCATGCGCGTACCGAACCACCAGGACCCGGGTGACGTCCTCACGATCACCGTGGCCGAGAACCTGCGCGATCGCCATATCCGGGCTCGCGAAATCCTTTTCCTCACCCTGCCGATGCAGGCGCTGCTGATCGTCGCCGTGCTATCCCTGGTCTGGTTCGGCGTGAGTCACGGCCTCGGCGTGTTGGAACCGCTCACGGCGCGGCTGGGCAAGCGCGGCCACGATCTGGGCCCCATCGGCGAGGAAGACGTGCCGGTGGAGATCCTGCCGCTCACCCGCACCATCGACGACCTGTTCGCCCGCATGCGCAACATGCTCGGCCTGCAGGAGCGTTTCATCGCCGATGCGGCACACCAACTGCGCACGCCGCTGGCGGGCATTCAGTTGCATGTCGAACGGCTGGAAGCCACGGACGACCCGCTACAGCGCGTGGACGCGCTCGGCCACGTGCATCGTCTCGCCGCGCGCGCGGCGCGCACGTCGGCACAGCTGCTCGCGCTCACCCGCACGCAGTCGCCAGACCTCCCCGACCACGACGGCATGGCCATCGTCGACCTCGCCAGCGTCGTGCCCGAAGCCGTGGCCATCCGCGTGCACCAGGCCATCACCCTGGGCGTCGACCTCGGTTATGAAGGTGAGGACACCGCCTGCCTCGTTCGTGCCGATGCGCTGCAAGTGCAGGAGGTGATCGACAATCTTGTCGACAACGCCTTCCACTACGCCGGCCGCGACCACGCCGTCACGGTGTCCTTGCGCCGCGACGACGGGGAAGTGGTCCTGGCCGTCGAGGACGATGGCCCCGGTGTCGACGATGCCTTCCTCGACCAGCTGGGCGAGCGCTTCTTCCGCGTGCCAGGCGTGGACGAGGACGGTACCGGCCTGGGCCTCGCCATCGTCGAGAGCATCGCCGAACGGCATGCGGCGCGCGTGGTCTTCCTCCACGCGGCGTCGGGGGGCTTGCGCGTCGAACTGCATTTTCCTGCGGTCGCTTCCGGAAAGCCCGCTGAAACCACCTCCTGAGACCATTCACCCATCGTAGGCAGGACGCGAGGCGTCGGGTGAATCATTCCGCGGAATTTCAGTTCGAAGGCGGACGTGACGGCGTATTGCTGATCCACGGGCTGACTGGCACGCCCACCGAGATGCGCATGGTCGGCAAGGGCCTCAACCGCGCCGGCTTCACCGTCGTGGGCGTGCGGCTGGCTGGCCACTGCGGCAGCGAGGACGACCTGCTCGCCACCACATGGGAAGACTGGTACGCGAGCGTCGAAGCGGCCGCCGCCGACCTGCGTGGGCGGGTCGACCGCGTGTTCGTGGCGGGATTGTCGATGGGAGCCCTGCTCGCCCTGCGCCTCGCCGCCGTGCGACCCGGCTGGATCGACGGCGTCGGCGTGTACGGTGCGACCTTCCGTTACGACGGCTGGTCGATCGGCTGGACGGGGCGGTTGTCGTTCCTGCTACCGATCTTCAAGCGTCTCGGCATCGGCCGCCAGCGCAGCTTCATCGAGCAACCGCCCTATGGCATCCGCGACGAGCGCCTGCGTGCCCAGGTGAGCGCCGCGATGTTCGCCGGCGACAGCGAGGCAGCCGGCTTGCCCGGCAATCCATGGCATGCGCTGGCCGAGATGGTGAAGCTCTCGCGCGACGTGCGCCGGCGCCTGCCGGACGTGCTCGCCCCATGCTTCATCGCCCATGCGGCGGACGACGACGTCGCCAGCGTCGCCAATGCCGACCTGGTGGCCCGAAGGGTGCGCGGGCCGATCGAGATGCTGTTGCTCGCGGACAGTTACCACATGATCACGATCGACCGCGAACGGCGCACGCTGATCGAACGCACCGCCGACTTCTTCGGCCGCATCGCGCGCGACGCGCGCCCCGTGCGCATGGCGGCCTGATCATGCACGGCCTCGTCCTCATCCTGTGGCTGGCCAACGTGCTGCTCGATACGGGCGGCCAGCTGGCCTTCAAGGCGGCCGCCGGTGACGACCGCGCGGGCGATGGCCTCGCCCGCTGGCGCTATATGCTCGCGCGGCCCTGGATATGGGCCGGCATCGGTTGCTACGTGGCCGAGTTCGTCGTCTGGATCGCCTTTCTTTCGCTGGTGCCGCTGTCCGAGGGCGTCCTGCTGGGTTCGATCAACATCGTCGCCATCATGCTCGCCGGGCGTTTCCTGTTCCGCGAGCGCCTGAGCCCGCTACGCGTGACCGGCATCCTTCTCGTGGCCGTGGGCGTCGCCATCGTCGGAGCGGGTGCATGAAACGCTTCTACCTGATCGGATTCGCGTTGTTGCTGGCCTTCGACACGCTGAACCTGATCTGCTTCAAGCTGGCTGGCACGCAGGCGCTGCCCGTGGAGATGAATACCGCGTGGCTGGCACGGGTGTTCTCGCATCCGTGGATCTATGGCGCCGTGGCGGGATACATCGGCGCGTTCGTCACCTGGATGGGCCTGCTGAAACACGCGCCCATCGGGCCCGCCTTCGCTGCGTCGCACCTGGAGGTGGTGAGCGTGATGCTGCTGTCGTGGTGGATGTTCGACGAAGCGGTGACGGCGACGCAGGTCGCCGGTGCGCTGGCGATCGTCGCCGGCATCGCGTGCCTGGCCTTCGCCGAAGGGCGCGAGGAGGCGACGGCCGACGTGGCCACGGCATGAAGCCCGAGCGCGAGACGCCACCTACCGCGGGCCTGCCGCTTCGCCTGGCCGATCTAGGCGGCACCACTCCCGCGCCATTGACCGCCCTGGCCGCGGCCTGGCTGGGGGTCGAAGAGGTCCAACTCGAATGTTCGGGCACGGCGGCGCTCACGGTGGCGCTCACCGCCCTGGCCGAAGACATGCCGTCACGCCGTGAGGTGGCGATTCCCGCCTTCACCTGTCCGTTGGTACCGCTGGCCATTCGCCGCGCCGGCCTGGTGCCGCGGCTCGTCGACCTCGGACCAGGGCACTTCGACATGGACCCGCAACGCCTCGAGGATGCCTGCGGACCGCTGACACTCGCCGTCGTGCCCACGCATCTCGGCGGACGCGTCGCCGACGTGGAGACGGCCAACGCCATCGCCCATCGCGCCGGGGCCGTGACCATCGAAGATGCGGCACAGGCGCTCGGCGCGCGATGCCCGAACGGCTTCGCCGGCACGCAGGGAGACATCGGCTTCTACAGCCTGGCCGCGGGCAAGGGCCTGTCGATTTTCGAGGGAGGCCTGCTGGTCGGCCGCGACGAAGCACTGCGTGCCCGCTTTCGCCGCGTGGCGAAGCAAATCGCGCGCTGGCATCCAGGCTGGGAAATACGCAGATCGCTTGAACTGGCGGCGTATGCGGCCTTCTACCGCCCGCATGGACTTGGCTGGGCGTATGGCCGGCCGCTACGCAGGGCGCTGCGCCGTGGCGACCTGCTCAGCGCCACCGGCGAACACTTCGCCGCCGATTTCCCATTGCATCCGGTGGGGCGCTGGCGGCGCGCCGTCGGCGCGCGTGCGTTCCACCGCCTGCCGGTCTTCATCGAAGCCACCACGCAACAAGCCCTCGCCCGTGCGCCCCGGCTGGCGGCCATCCCTGGCCTGCACCTGTTCTCGGACAAGGGTGGAACCTGGCCCTACCTGATGCTTCTCCTGCCCGACGAGGCCCTTCGCGACGCCGTGCTCAAACGGCTCTGGACGTCAGGCCACGGCGTCACCCGCATGTTCGTGCATGCGCTACCCGATTATCGCTACCTGGAATCCATGCCCGGCGACGACGATGTCGCCCATGCCCGCGACTTCGCCGCGCGCACACTGTCGATCAGCAACAGTCCCTGGCTGGACGAGGCAGCGTTCGAACACGTGTGCGCGGTGATCGAGTCGGTGCTCGCTTGCCGCTGAACGCATCGCCATCGGCGATCAGGCGTGTATCGGAGACCTGTACGACGTGCCGGGACACCTCACGTCAATAGAGGACTTCGATCGAGACCTGGCCGGCAAGCGCCACGTCGGCGTTGACCACGGGATTCTTGGCCAGGACCGGCTGGATGCTCAACGGCACCGCGAGCGCCGTCAGGGCGGCAGGTTCGACGGCCGTCTCACTCGCCGCGAAAGCGAAGGTTTCGCCATCGTGGTCGAACGGCACCTTGCCATGCACCGGCACGGTCCACGCGTTGCCCGCGCCGCCATCCGTCGATTTCAGGACAAATGCGTTCCGGGTCATGATATCGGCGGCGATACTCAGCGTGAAATAGCCGATCGGCCGGTTGCCATTCATGCCGAGGCCATAGTTGGCGGGCCCGGCCGTCGACGCCGTGGTGCCGGTGGAATCGGTTGCCTTCAGGCGAAACTTCGTCGGCATCGCGGCACAGTCGACCGTCAGGAAAGCCGCCGTTTCCGGAAGCACGTTGTCCTTGCCCGGAACGAACGAGCCCACCGGGATCGGCCCGAGATCTACGGTGTCCCTTCCGCTGAGGGAAACGTCGCACGAGGAAGGGGAAAGGTTGCCGCTTACCTGCAAACTGGCCGACTCGGCGGCCATCGAAGCCAGGGGCACCAGAAAGGCAAGGCTGGCGCTGGAAAACAAGGGGATACGACGCACTGAGTTGATTCTCCTGAAACGGCCGATACGGCCGTGAAACATCCATTGAGCATCTTTCCGTCCCCACTTGGTCAAGACACGAATGGCCGAACGGATGCGTCGTATCTTACTGGACATTGCATGCCCGATGGATCGCGGCGCCTTTGTTCCTCAGGCGAAGTATCGCTGTACAAGCACGCGATCGGGGTTGGTACCGCCCACACCATTACCGCTCAACATCTCGAAGACCAGATAATCGTTCGTCACATCGATGCCGAAGAAGATGAAGTTGAAACCTTCGAGGTCCGGCTCGATGACGAAGTATCCATCGCGATCGCCGAACGACGAGTCAAGCTCGCCCGACGAAACGTGACGCCCGACAACCACCCGCTTTATGCTTGTCCCGTCATGATCGGCACTGCCGACCACGGTGACGCCGGCTTCGGCCGAAATCGCGATATGCAAGGGAAGCGCCAGCCCGCCGTCGTCGTCGTCGGTCTTCCCGTAGTTGATTTCCAGCGACTTGCCCCCGTTGAAGCTTGGGGGGATCGTTCCCTTATCGTCCAGTCGAACCAATACGCCGACTCGCGGACGGCGGGTCATGATGCTTCCCGCTCCCCACAGGCCGGCGTCGTTCGACCAGGCGAGTTTTTCGATTTCAATGCGATCAGCACTGTCGCTTCCATCGATCACGACGTGTCCTGCGTCCCCAAACGCCGGGTCGGGCACGCCTGACCGAAGCAGGCGCACGATTCGTGCGTTTCCAGAAACGGTTGCCGTACTCAAGACGACTTTCCCATCATCTTGCAGCAACGCATCGGTGACCCTGCCCGACTCACCCAACGGCACGTCGACCAGGGCATAACCCTTGCCGGCGAATGTGGGATCGAGTTTACCCTGCGCGTCGAAACAGAACACGATGCCGCCAAGACCGCCTTCGACGGCCTTGGTCGTACCGATGAAAAAGCAACCGTCGTCCGACTCGGCGATGACGAAACCTTTCACGACGCGGGGCTCGCCCGGCGGACGGATGCCATCGAGATTCACATAACCACCGATGCCGAACGCATCGTCGAGCACGCCCTTGGCATTCCTGCGTGTCAGCATCCATGTCTGACTGTCCATGGACCTGAGTACCAGTACCGTCGCCCCACCGGCCATCGGCAAAGGCTGGGCGCCTTGCAGGGTTTCCTCGGACAGAGGAGGTTCGATCGCGACACCCTCCACTCCGAACGAAGGGTCGAAGGTTCCATCGGGCATGAGCCGCGCCAATCCATATTGCCAACCGCCCAGGGGCCTGCGACAGCCCATGGCCAGCATGATCTTGTCGTCCGCCGTCCGTGCCAATGCGCGAAGCGGTTCGCTCGCACCCGGCTCGACGATGTAACCCTCGACCCGAAGCTCAGCCGTGCCCTCGTTACCGAACGAGGTATCGATGTCGCCTTGCTCGCGCAGCCCGCTTCCGTTCATGGTCGATATCCTTGTCGTCGTGTCGCTATCCATGGCCACGGAAGATAAGTCCGGGACGGTATTCCCGCTATACATCGAATGTCGTAGGCACGCTCAGGCCCGGCCTTGTTCCACCAGCGTAAGCGCCACCTTGTCGCGCAGGTACACCGGCAAAGCCAGTTCCGGCGCCACGGCTTCGCCATCGCGGAAGCGCCGCGCCGCCACTTCCGCGACGTGCCGTGCCTGTGGATAGCGCGCGCCATCGGCCGAGCGGATGGGTGCCGAGATGCGCTCGCGCAGGATCGCCTCGTAGGTGGCCCAACCGGTGCCCACGACGTGCCATGCCACCACGTCGGGCAACACCAGCGCGGCGGCCGTGTCGACACGCTCGCGGTCGATCAGGGCGATGCCGCCATCGTCCTCGCGTCGCCATGCGGCGACGTAGATCTCGCCCATGCGCGCATCGATGATCGAAAGGATCGCTGCATCGTCCTCGGGCGCTTCCAGCGCCAGCGCCTGCAACGACGACACGGTGACGACGGGAACATCGAGCGCCATCGCCATGCCCTGTGCCAACGACACGCCAAGGCGCACGCCGGTGAACGCACCGGGGCCGCGGCCCACGGCGATGCCATGGAGCGCCCCGCGTTTCAGGCCCGCCTCGGCGAGCAGGTCGTCGGCCATCGGCAGCACGAGTTCGGCATGGCGGCGCGGCGCGATTTCGCTGCGCTCGATCACTTCGTCGCCATGGACGAGGGCGACCGAGCAGGCTTCCGTGGAGGTTTCGATGGCGAGGAAGTTCATGGCGTATCCAGCGAGGAAGTAAACGGTACGCCCTGGGCGTACCAATCGATCCGGCGGGTCAGGTACATCAACAGGGCGATCACCGCGACGAGCACGATCGAGCCGATCAGCAACGCGTACTGCTCCGCGCCGATCAGGCCATACAGTATCGCGTAAACGAGGGCGAGCACGCCGCCAAGAGCCAGGCCCGCCGCGCGGGCACGCAGGGCCGCCATCGCATAGCCACCCACGATCAGCACCACGGCGGCGGCCGCCACCAGATAGGCGGGGCCGAAGCCGATCTGCTCGGACAACGCCAGCAGAAGCACGTAGAAGCTGGTCATGGCCGCGCCCACGAGCAGGTATTGCACCGGATGCAGGCGCAGCCCCTTCAATATCTCGAAGAGGAAGAAGGCGACGAAGGTAAGCGCGATGAAGAGCAGGCCGTATTTGCCGGCACGATCGTTCTGCTGGTACACGCCGCCGGGCTGGTAGAGCTTCACGCCCGAGGCGGATGGTTCGAGACGGGCCGCCACATTCGCATCGGAGACGTCCCAATGCTGGCCATAGGCCCGGTTGAGGTCGAGTACCCGCCACGTCGCGTCGAACCCTCGCGCGCCGACGCTACGCTGGCCGGGCAACAAGGCGCCGGTGAAGCTGGGGTCGGGCCACGGCGACCGGATGCGCAGCGTGTTCGTACGCGCCAGGGGCAGCGCCGAGAACGATCCGGTACCGGCGATGCGCAGGGTCAGGGCGAAGTCCAGCGGCGTGTCGCGACCTGGGTCGACCGGCACCGGTGCGGAAAGCACGGTATAGGGCCCCATCCGCGCGGTGGAAGATGACAAGCGCGCGGTGTGGCCGTCGACGGTCAGCGCCGTGATGCCCTGCAAGCCGCGAGTGTCGGCGATCAGCAGGCGCAGCTCGGCTTTGGCCGGGTACCACGCCGCTCCCGTATCGGTGGTGAAGCGGCGAAGGTCCTCGGGCAGGATGCGGCCGTGGATGGTGACCTCGCCCGTGTAGACCGGCACCTCGTACATGCCCACGCGCCGCCGGTCCACGGCAAGGTCCGCCACGGTGCTTTGTTCGTCGGCCAGCACGATTTCCGTGCCGTCACGCACGCTCACCACCTTGCCGTCGCTACCCTGCGTCTCGTATCGCGTGGGCACGGCCAGGACGAGGCCGCCGACGGTCTGCGGTCCACCCCAGCCCTCGGCGACACGCGTGAAAGCCGCATCGCGCATGGCCTGCCGTTCGCGCACGAGACCGTCGGCCTGGGACAGCGGTATGAGCATGACCAGCGCGAGCATGGCGATGCCCAGCACCTTGGCGGTGATCGATTGCATCCAGCGAAACATGGGCTTCTCCGTCGTCGGCGGTAGGACGATCATTGAACGGCGAAGGGCGCAGGGAAAGGTCGGTTTCTGTCCTATACGGGGCGAACGAGGGCGAAATGCGGAGCATTGTCTGCCAGCGCCTGAATAAATCATGCGAATGAGAGTGTTCTCATGACAAGCGGCCTCTCCGGCGTGCAGGATCGATCGATCACCCACGCAAGGACCGCACGATGCTTCCCGTCCAGCTAGCGATGCCCCTGGCCATCCTCGTAGGAGCCGCCATCGCCGCCACGACCGATCCCTCCCGAAGCGAAACCCCGCCCGCCGCCACACAGGCATGGGCGGACGGACAACCGGAAATGCGCATGCTGCGCATCTCGATCGAGCCCGGCGCCTCCCTTCCCTGGCACCGGAACACCGTACCGGACGCGGGTTACCTGCTCGAGGGCGAACTGCGCCTGGAAACGCCGGAAGGAGCCTCCCGCGCGATACGGCCGGGTGACTCGATAGGAGACGGTAGCGATGTCATGCGAGGTGGCACGGCCGGACCGCGGGGAGCGACGGTCGTGCTGTTCTATACGGATACCGGCGGGGATTCGGCGTCCGACGCGAAGAACCCCACCACGTCCGACAACTCCCGCGTCCGCGGCATCGGCGGCAGGCTGGCCAGGAACAATCGTCCATAACCCTTCGTGCTCAGGCGCGGATCGCACAGCACCAGGACTCCACGGTCGTGCACGTCGCGAATCAAGCGGCCGACGCCCTGCTTCAATGCGATCACCGCCGTGGGCACCTGCCAACCCATGAAGGGATTGATCCCCGCCTCCTCCAACGCCTCCAGCCGCGCCTGCAGCACCGGATCGTCAGGCATCGCGAAAGGCAGCTTGTCGATCACCACCACGCTCAAAGCCTCACCCGCGACGTCGACGCCTTCCCAGAAACTCGCCGCGCCGAGCAATACGCCTCGTCCGCTCGCCCTGAATTCCTCCAGCAGGCGGTGCCGCGGTGCACTGCCCTGCACGAACAGCGGCCACGGCACGCGGCCTTCCAGCAACTCGGCCGCGCGCCGCAGCGCGCGATGCGAGGTGAACAGCAGGAAGGCCCGCCCGTCCGAGGCATCGAGGACGGGTCGGATGGCATCCACCACCCTGTCGGTGTAGTCGCGAGCGGCAGGATCGGGGAGGTTCACTGGCAAATACGCGAGTGCCTGGCGCTGATAGTCGAAGGGGCTTTCCACATGCAGCGTACGTGGATCTTCCAGCCCCAACTGGCGGGCGAAATGACCGAAGTCGCCTGCGATCGACAAGGTCGCCGAGGTATGGATCCACGCCGCATCCGTGGACATGCGCATCGCGCGCAGCGGCGCGGCCAGATCCAGCGGCGTGGCATGCAACGCGAATCCACGCGGCCAGGTCTCGTACCAGCGCACGTCGCTGGCGGAGTGCTCCTCCGCGATGCGGTCGAGGCGCAGGCTCAGCATCTGCGCCCGTTCATGCACGTTCGCCAGCCCGCGCGAACGCTCGCCGAGTGCTGCGAGCAAGTCGGCCATGGCCGCCATCACGTCGCGCAGTTCGAGCAGCGTTCCGTGCACAACGGGATCGCGGTCGAGCGCACCGAAGGGCCCGCGGGGCGGCAACGCATCCATCGCCAGACGGAGGCGTTTCACGAGATCCTGGATGGCCTCCACCGGCTCCAGCAATTGGCTGGTGGCTCCGGTGACGCCCTGCGCCTCCGCCAGCGCGTCCTGGCCGAGGTCGACGAGTTGCCGCGCACTGACGCTCTGCGAGAAGAACTGGCCGGCAAGCTCCGGAATCTGGTGCGCCTCGTCGAGGATGAAGGCATCGGCGCCCGGCAGGATCTCGCCGAAGCCTTCCTGCTTGAGTGCGAGGTCGGCCATCAACAGATGGTGGTTCACCACCACGACGTCCGCCTCCATGGCCTCGCGACGTGCCTTCACGACGTGGCAGTCCTCGAAGAACGGGCATTCCGAGCCGAGGCAGTTCTCCGGCGTGGAGGTCACCCGCGGCCAGACCGCCGAATCCTCGGGGATGTCGACCATTTCCATGCGATCGCCACGACGAGTCCGTGCCGACCATGCGCGGATCGCGGACAACTGGGAGACCAGCTGACGGTCGGGATTTCCCTCGCGGACCGCCTGGTCCAGGCGGTAAAGGCACAGGTAATTGGCCCGCCCCTTGAGCAGGCTCACCCTGGCCCGGCTGCCCAGCACCGCATGCACGCGGGGCAGGTCGCGGAAGAACAGCTGGTCCTGCAAGGCCTTGGTCCCGGTGGAAACGATGACCTTGCGCCCCGACATCAGGGCTGGCACCAGATAGGCGAAGGTCTTGCCGGTGCCGGTACCCGCCTCGGCGATCAGGACGTCGCGTTCGGCGATGGCCCCGGCAACCGCCGAGGCCATGCGCTGCTGGGCCTCGCGCGGCGCGAAACCCGGTACCTCACGGGCGAATGGGCCCTCCGCGCCAAGGATCGCGGCCACTTCGAGTTCAGTCATCCACCAAGTATCGCCTACAATGGCGGTCTTTTCGTCCGGAAATCCACGCATGGACAAGAGTTTCGAGCCCAGCCAGATCGAATCGAAGTGGTACGCCCAGTGGGAGGCCAACGGCTATTTCAAGCCGTCCGGCAAGGGCACGCCCTACACGATCATGCTGCCGCCGCCCAATGTCACGGGCACGCTCCACATGGGCCACGCGTTCCAGCACACGATCATGGACACGCTGGTGCGCTACCACCGCATGCGCGGGTACGACACGCTGTGGCAACTCGGTACCGACCACGCGGGCATCGCCACCGAGATGGTGGTGACCCGCCAGCTCAACGCCGAGGGCAAGCAGCGCTCGGACTTCGACCGCGAGTCGTTCATCGCCCGCGTCTGGGAATGGAAGGCCGAGTCCGGCGACACGATCGGCCGCCAGATGCGCCGCCTGGGCGTGTCGGGCGACTGGACGCGTGAACGCTTCACCATGGACGAGGGTATGTCCGAGGCGGTGATCGAGACCTTCGTGCGGCTCTCCGAGGAGGGCCTGATCTATCGCGGCCAGAAGCTGGTCAACTGGGACCCCGTGTTGAAGACCGCGATCTCCGACCTCGAAGTCGTCAGCGAAGAGGAAGACGGTTCGCTCTGGTCGATCCGCTACCCGCTCGCCGACGGCTCGGGTGAACTCGTCGTCGCCACCACGCGCCCGGAGACCATGCTGGGCGACGTCGCCGTGGCCGTGCATCCGGACGACGAACGCTATGCGCACCTGATCGGGCACATGCTCGCGCTGCCGCTGTCGAACCGGCAGATCCCGATCATCGCCGACGACTATGTCGAGAAGGACTTCGGCACGGGCTGCGTGAAGATCACGCCCGCACACGACTTCAACGACTACGCCATCGGCCAGCGGCACAACCTGCCGATGATCAACATCCTCACCGACGACGCCAGGATCAACGACGCCGCGCCGGAAAAATACCGCGGCATGGATCGCTACGTCGCGCGCAAGGCCGTGCTCGCCGACCTGGAGGCCGAAGGTCTCCTGGTGGAGACGAAGAAGCACAAGCTGCAGGTGCCGCGTGGCGATCGCAGCGGCCAGGTGATCGAGCCGTACCTCACCTGGCAGTGGTTCGTGAAGATGGACACGCTCGCCGCGCGTGGCTTGGAACTGGTCGAACAGGGCCACGTGAAGTTCGTGCCCGAGAACTGGATCAGCACCTACCGCCACTGGCTGGCCAACATCCAGGACTGGTGCATCAGCCGCCAGCTGACCTGGGGCCATCGCATCCCGGCGTGGTACACCGACAATGGCGGCGTGATCGTCGCGCGGAACGAAGATGAGGCCACCGCCACGGCCGCCGCACAGGGTTATACCGGTGCGTTGCGCCGCGACGACGACGTGCTCGAAACGTGGTTCTCGTCCGGCTTGTGGAGCCACTCCACGCTCGGCTGGCCGAACCCGAAGCGCCAGGCCGAGCTGGGCTTCGACCGCTACCTGCCGTCGAGCGTGCTGGTGACCGGCTTCGACATCATCTTCTTCTGGGTCGCGCGCATGATCATGCTCACCGACCATTTCACGGGCGAGGTCCCGTTCAAGGATGTCTATGTCACGGGCCTCATCCGCGACAAGGACGGCCAGAAGATGTCCAAGTCCAAGGGCAACGTGCTCGACCCGCTCGACCTCATCGATGGCATCACTCTCGACGAGCTGCTCGCCAAGCGCACGCGCGGCCTGATGCAGCCGAAGATGGCCGAGAAGATCGAGAAGTCCACGCGCAAGGAGTTCGCCGAGGGCATCCCCGCCTTCGGTGCCGATGCGCTGCGCTTCACCTTCGCCTCGCTCGCCACGCATGGCCGAGACATCAAGTTCGACCTGGAGCGTTGCGGCGGCTACAAGGCCTTTGTCAACAAGCTGTGGAACGCCTCGCGCTTCGTGCTGATGAACCTCGGTGAAGAGGCGATCACGCCGGCGAAGCCCGCCACCGAAGCCGAGCGCTGGATCCTCACCCGCCTTCGCGACACACTGGCGACGGTGAAAGAGCAACTCGCCCTCTATCGCTTCGACCTCGCCGCCCAGGCGTTGTACGAGTTCACCTGGAACGAGTTCTGCGACTGGTTCCTGGAACTGTCCAAGCCCGCGCTCAACAGCGGCGACGCGTCCGCCGTGGCTTCCACGCGATACACGCTTGTCCACGTGCTCGAGACGCTGCTGCGTGCGTTGCACCCGCTGATTCCCTTCGTCACCGAGGAAATCTGGCAACACGTGCGCCCGCTGCTCCGCATCGAAGGCGAGACGATCATGCTGCGGCCTTATCCGGAAGCCTCGGATGTGGAAGGCGACGATACGGCCACCGCCGAGATCGAATGGGTCAAGGACGTACTCACCGGCGTTCGCCGCATTCGTGCGGAAATGAACATCGCTCCGGGCAAGACCATCCCGCTGCTGTTCGCCGACGGCGATGCGACGGATCGCGAGCGCGCGGCGAAGTTCGCGGCGCAGGTCGCCTTCCTGGGACGGGTCGAGTCGCCGGCCTGGGTGGAGGGTGAAGAACCCGCCGCGGCGGTCGCCGTGGTCGGCGGCATGCGTGCGCTGATCCCGCTGGAAGGCTTGATCGACGTGGGTGCGGAGAAGGCACGCCTCGCCAAGGAGATCGCCCGTGTCGAGGGAGAGATCAAGAAGTGCGAAGCCAAGCTTGGCAACGCCAACTTCGTCGCCAACGCCCCGGCGGAAGTCGTCGAGCAGGAGCGCCAGCGCATCGCCGACTGGACCAGGCAAGCCGATGCGATGCGTGAGCAGGCGCGCAAGCTGGGCTGAACACCGCTGATCGCTGATCGGCATCGCTGAAGAGCATCGCCGACGGGGTCGGCTCCCACCAGGCCACCGCAAGGGCCGAAGCATGGTGGGAGCCGACTTTGTCGGCGATGCATCGACACACAAGCCATCGGCTCACATGTCGTGCTTGTTCACCTCGAAACCCGCCTTCTTGTACTCCGTCCAGCGCACACGCGATCCCTCGCGTTCGGCCGGATCGGCCGCGACCACTTCCAGCACCCGGTCGAACCGACCCTGGGCGCAGGTATCGCGCAGGTTGATCACCATCGGCCGGTCGGCGGTTTCCACGCCCGGCGGCACGATGAGCACCGCCGTGTTCGCGTCGTCATCGTCGCCCGCGAGCTGGTGCGGAATGAAGCTGTCTTCGTCGAACGACCACAGGTATTCGTCGACCGCCTCGGCCTGCTCGAAATCGCGGGTGAGGATCAGGGTCGGCTGCTGGGCCGCGAACGCGCGCTTGGCGAGTTCGCAGACCAGCAACAGCGGGTCCTCGCGGAACCGCGGCTTGTCGATCAGGTAGAAATCGGCACGCGGCATCGGAGCGGAATCAGCCGGCGGCGACGCGGTCGAGCAGCCATTGGGTCAGGAGCGGCACGGGGCGACCCGTGGCCATGCCCTTGCGACCCTCGTCCCAGGCGGTGCCGGCGATATCCAGGTGGGCCCAGCGGCGCCCTTCGGTGAAGCGGGCGAGGAAGCAACCGGCCGTGATCGCACCGGCGTACTTGCCGCCGATATTGGCCACGTCGGCGAAACCGGATTCGAGCTGGCTCTGGTAGTCGTCCCACAACGGCAGGCGCCACGCGCGATCGAGCGTGGCCTCGCCCGCGGCGAGCAACTCCGCGGAGAGCGTCTCGTCCTTGGTCATCAGGCCGCTGGCGTGCTTGCCCAGGGCGACGACGCAGGCGCCGGTCAGGGTGGCGGCGTCGATGATGGTGTGGGGATCGAAGCGCTTGCCCGTGTAGGTGAGCGCGTCGCAGAGGATCAGCCGGCCTTCGGCATCCGTGTTCAGCACCTCGATGGTGATCCCCGAGAGGCTGGTGAGGACGTCACCCGGGCGATAGGCGGCGCCGTCCGGCATGTTTTCCACCGCCGGAACCACGCAGACGAGGTTCACCGGCAGCTTGAGCTTCACGGCCGCAACGAAGGCGCCGAGCACGCCGGCCGCGCCGCACATGTCGAACTTCATCTCCTCCATGCCCGGGCCGGGCTTGAGGCTGACGCCGCCGGTGTCGAAGGTGATGCCCTTGCCGACGAAGGCGTAGGGCTTCTCGCCCTCCTTGCCCCCGTTCCACTGCAGGATGACGAGGCGCGGCGCGTTCGCCGAGCCACGCGCTACGGCGAGCAGGGAGCCGAAGCCCTCGCGCTCCATGTCGGCGCGGTCGAGCGCCTCGAAGCTGACGCCCTCGTGGGCATCGGCGAAGGCGCGCGCCTGATCGGCTATGTAGTCGGGGTTGCAGATGTTCGGCGGAAGGTTGCCCAGCTCGCGGGCGTAACGCACGCCCTCGGCGATGGCGCGGGCCTCGGCGAGACCAGCCTCGCCTTCGGCGGGACCGACCAGGGTGACCGAGGCCAGTTCCGGCGGCGCCTTGTCGCGCGGCTTCAGCGTGGCGGTATAGCGATAGGCGGCATGGTCGGTGACCAGGGCGGCGACACGCAGGCGCCACGCTGCGTCGCGGCCGGGCACGTCGATCTCGGGCAGCCAGCTGACGGCTTCCGTGACGGGCAAGCGCCCTATCGCCCGGGCGGCTTCCTGGGTGACCCGCTGGTAGCGGGCGGCATCGAAGGATTTCTGGGCGCCGAGGCCCAGGATGAGCACGCGGGCGGCGGCCACGCCCGCCGGCTGCAGCAGGGTCACGACGTTGCCGACCTTGCCCGTGACGTCCCCGGCCTCGAGCAGGCGCTTGATGGCACCGTTGGCGGCGGTGTCGATCCGCGCCGCGGCGCTGGTCAGGACACCGTTCTCGTAGACGCCGACCACCGCCACCGGGGTAGCGGTCGACTCCGGAGCGTTGGAACCGAGGCTGAACTGAACCGTCATAGCTTACTGTCCTGCGAAAGCCCGCCGGGGGTCCGGACAGGCTAGACTTATGGTTTGCCGGCCGGGACTGACGCGGCACGAACCGCCAATTCTATCAAATGCTCAGCATCCTCGACCGTTATTTCCTGCGCGAACTTGCCTACGGGGTGCTCGCGACGGCCATCGTGCTGCTGGTGATCTTCGCCGGCGGCGCGTTCGCGACCGTGTTGCAGAAGGTAGCCAACGGCAGCATCCAGCCCAGCGTGATGTTCGAGGTGCTGGGCCTGCAGATGGTCGACCTGCTTTCCACCCTGCTGCCCATGTCGGCCTTCCTCGGCACCCTGATCGCCCTGGGCCGCATGTACCGCGAGAGCGAGATGCACGTGCTGGCCTCCTCGGGCATGGGCCCACGCGGCATGCTCCGCCCGGTCACCCTGCTGGCCGTGCTCTCCACCATCGTGGTGGGCCTGGTCTCGCTCTGGCTGGGCCCGCTGTCGGCACGCACGGCCGACCAGGTCATCGCCGCGGCGAACAAATCCGTGATCGCCGCCGGCCTCGACGCCGGCCGCTTCACCGAACTGCCCGGCAAGGGCGGCATCATCTTCGTCGACACGCTGAGCCGCGACGGCACCGTGCTGGGCAAGACCTTCCTGGCCACCGACCGCACGGACAGCGAAGGCCGTCCACAGGTCCGCGTGATAAGTGCCAAGAGTGGCCGCATGTACCAGGAAAGCGACGGCCAGAACCGCTTCCTCGCGCTCTACGACGGCTGGCAGTTCGAGATCCCCCTTGCCGGCGATAACTGGCGGCGGATGAAATACGAACGCAACGATGCATCGCTCTCCTCCATCTCGGACGATGACGACGACACCGATCCGGCCCACGAGTCGGCGACGACCGACCTGTTCAAGGACATCACGCCGGAGAACCTCGGCGAACTCGTCTCGCGCTTCGCCGCACCGGTCAGCACCCTGGTGCTGATGATGATGGTGTTGCCGATGTCACGGCAGGCACCGCGCGACGCCCGCTACGGCCGGTTGCTGATCGCCGTGCTTGCGTACTTCCTGTATGTGGTGTGGCAGTTGATCGCGCGCGCGCAGATCATCAAGGGCCACCTGCACACCTCCGCACCCATCTGGATACTGCACGCCATCGTCTTCGGCGTGGCGGCCTGGTATTTCTGGCGACAGAACAGCGCCCGGCGCGTGAAGGGAGCCCACTGATGGCCACGCTGACCGTGAAGCGCGCCGACCGGCTGATCGGCGCCAGCGTCCTCGGTACCCTGCTTCTCGTCTGGCTGGTACTGACCGGTTTCGATGCGCTCACGCAGTTCGTCCGCCAGCTGGGCAATATCGGCAAGAACGGCTTCACGCTGTACGACGCCATCGCGTACATCATGCTCACGGTGCCGCGGCGTCTGTATCAGATGTTCAGCAACGCGGCATTGATCGGCGGCCTTCTCGGGTTGGGCGGCCTCGCCGCCACGGGAGAACTGACCGCATTGCGCGCCGCGGGCATGTCGAAGCTGCGCATCGCCGCCTCCGCGGCGGGCGTGATCGCCGTGCTCACCATCGGCGTCGTCATCATGGGCGAGACCGCCGGACCCTATGGCGACCAGCACGCCCAGGCGATCCAGGTGCGCATGCGTTCGAGCAACCTGGGTTCCACGAGCAGTGGCCTGTGGGCGCGCGACGACGGCAAGATCATCAACGCAAAGTCGGCCATCGCCACGCAGGACGGCGATCGCACTACGGTGAAGCTGGTCGACGTCCGCGTTTACACCTTCACGCCGGACGGCCAGGTGCGCGTGTTCTCGCACGGCGACAGCGCCATCCACGATGGCAACCGCTGGGTGATGACCAATGTGCGCACCACCACGCTCGACGCCCAGGGCACGCATTCTTCCCATGAAGACACGCAGACCTGGGCTTCGCGCCTGAATCCGCACGTGCTCGAACAATCGGTGATCCATCCCGAATACCTCTCGATGGCCGACCTGCGCCGAAACATGCGATATCTCGAGGCCAATGGGCAGAATCCTGGCGCCTACGCCGTGGCCTTCTGGGGACGCGCCCTGTTCGCGGTGAACACGCTAGTGCTGGTGCTGTGCGCCATGCCGTTCGCGTTCGGCTCGCTCCGTTCGGGCGGCTTGGGCAAGCGCCTCTTCATCGGCATCATCCTCGCGATCGGCTGGTACTTCCTGCAAGGCGCCATGGTCAACTTCGGCACCGTATACGGCATGCCGCCGCTGTTGGCGAACCTGTTGCCGACGACATTGCTGGTCGTGGGCGCTCTCGCCTATTTCCGGCGATTCGGCTAGCCACCTACAACCGATGACGTATAGACGCGGCACGCCACCGCGCCGCCTACTATTCCCTGTGCACACGTCTGCAGCACAAGGAGATCATCATGAAAGGAAGCGACAGGGCCGCTATCCCGGGTGAAACCGACATGTCGTTCGGCGCGAACGGCAAGGTCGTGCTGACGGGCACGAGCAGCGCATCGTTATACTCGAATGGGACCGAGTTCGCGGTGTCGCCGGAGCCCGTCTATATCGCGCCGCACCAGCTTGCCCTCGGCCTCGACGGCCGCCTTCTTCCGGCCTTCACCCTCAATCTGGGCGCGATAAGTCCGATACAAAGGGCTGCAATGGCACGACTCACGGCCGATGGCCATCCTGACCCTTCCTTCCAGGCCGGCGCTTTTGTCTGGCACGGCGAGGTGGCCAAGGCTTTCGGCGTGCAAGCGTTCGAACGGGTCGGAAACTCGACCCTTTTCTGCGCGGAGATCAACTCGCGCACGCCAGAAGCAGGTTTCGCGATCGTCGCCATTAACGACGATGGAGCGCTCGATACCCGTTTCGGTCATAACGGAGCCGTGCTGTTCATCAAGGGCGATGCCTTACCTTTCTTCATCGGTCTGGACATCGTATCCGCGGACGATTCCCATATCCTGCTCGCAGCGAGCATTTCATCGGATTTCGGCCTGGAGCCGGTGCTTATCCGGCTCACGTCCGACGGCGCATTCGACACGAGCTTCAACGATTCAGGAATCCTTCGGTTAGGCGCGGACTTTCCGGAAGCCGCCCTGGCCGGGCGATTGATGGCTGTACGCCAGGAAGAATTCATCGTGGTATGTCCCCGCGCCGGGAACCGGGCCCGCCGCTACTCATTCGACAGTGGCGAGCCCGATCTCTCGTTTGGCGACAACGGAGTGGCCAACCTTGCCTATCCCGATGGGGGACCCATCGACTCGACACGCCTGATCGCCATGAATATGGACAGCAAAGGCCATCTATGGTTCGCAGGCGAGTGGACCGATAAGAGCGGCGATGTCTTCACCTATCAACACGGCCTGCTCGTATCGACGGATAAGGACGGCCGTCCCATGCCTTTGTTCGGAACAAACGGATTCCAGACGTTGAAGAAGGATCAGGCCAACTTCAGTTTGTCCTACGCTGCGCTCGACGATGCTGGCAGAGTGTTGTTCGGGGGACGGCGGATGTCGGTCAACGTGGATCGCTGGTGGGGGGTAGTCGGCCGGACGTTGCCTTCCGGAGAACTGGATGTCGACTTCGGAAAGATTGGAATCGTCGACGTTGCCCAGATCGGCAGCGTAATTGACGCTTTTCCCGAGTTTGCGTACCAGCCGGCGAAAGGACGTTTACTCTCGTATTACATGGATGCGCTAGAGAACGAAACCACGATCCGCGCATTCGTGACCTGAACCAGGTTTCTCCAGGGCACCCGCCGGGCGGCCCGGATTGAAGCAAGCACCCATCGCCGACAAGGTCGGCTCCCACCAGGGGGCTCCAACCGGAGGAAGAAACCATTACTGCATCGTGGCGGCCGATGCATGGCAGACACTCTCCAGCACAGCGTCCAGGTCGTCGCCCGTCATGGGTTTGCGCAACAAGGCATCCATGCCCGCCTCGCGGATCGCCGCCAGTTCGTCGCCGGCGGAACGCGCCGTGACGGCGATGATCGGCAGCCCATCCAGGTGTTCCATGCGGCGGACGAGGCGCGCCACCTGGAAGCCGTCGACTACCGGCAAGTCCAGGTCGAGCAACATCGCGTCGAAGCCGCCGCGCGACAGTTCCGTCATGGCGGCAAGTCCGTCGGCGACCGCCGTGACCACATGGCCGCGCCGGCCCAGCAAGCCGGCTATCACCTCGCTGACGAGGGCATCGTCCTCGACCAGGAGCAGCCGTTTCCCTGTGAAGGCGAACGACGGGACGGGGCTGCCAGCGTGCCCCTCGCACGTACACGCCTCGAACGGCAGTTGCACGACGAAGGAACTTCCCCGCCCTGGCTCGCTGCTCACACGGATGGTGCCGCCCATCAGGATGCAGAGCTCGTGGCAGATCGCAAGGCCCAGCCCGCATCCCTGGGCGCGCTGCGGTGACCCGCCCTGCTCGAACCGGGAAAATACCCGCGAGCACAGAGCCGCCGACATGCCCGGGCCCGTGTCGTTCACCGTCATGACGAGGGTTCCGCCATCGCGTCCCATGTGCAATGACACTCCACCGCGCTCGGTGAATTTCACCGCGTTGTTCACGAGATTCTGAAGGATCTGACGAAGACGGATCGCATCGCCGCGAATGGCCTCGGGCACGCCCGCATCGAGCGCCGATGAGAGGGTCAGGCCTTTCTCCCCCGCGCTGCCGGCCGCCAATGCGACCACTTCCTCGCTGATGGCGCGTAGCGAGACACATTCCGACTCGAGAACCAAGCGGCGCGACTCGATGCGGGTGATGTCCAGCGCATCGTTGACCAACCGCAACAAGGTAGCCCCCGAGCGGCGGACCGCCTCGACATAGCTTCGCTGGGTATCGTCGAGTGGGGTTCTCGCCATCAATTCGGCCATGCCGAGCACGCCGGTCATCGGCGTACGGATCTCATGGCCGAGCGTCGCCATGAAATCGGTCTTTGCCGCGTTCGCCTCTTCAGCGAGGCGTTTCTGTTGTTCGGCAAGCTTGAGCCGCATGGCCTGGCGCACACGCCGGCGCGTACTGATGACAATGGCGAGGGTGACACCACCCAAGGCGACCGCGTAGGCGAGCCATGCCCACCATCGAAACCACGGCGGCGCATCGACCATGATCGTCAGTGGCTCGGGAAGCGATCCATTCACTTCGTCGCGTCCCGAGCCGGAGATCACCAGCCGATAGATGCCCGCACGGAGCGGGCCGAAGTTACGCTCGCCATCCTTGCCCGTGCGCAACACCGTCGTACCGCCATCGTGCTGGAGGGTGAAAACCAGGTGGTTACGATCCGGATTGACATAGGAAAGGGCACGCGCCCGTACGATCAGTTCGCGATCGTTCCAGGCAAGGCGCAATGATCCGTTTTCGACCGGCACGACCTGGCGAACGCCGCCTCGCGACACCGTGGCACCGAGCACGGCGATGGCGGGCGCCCGTATGTGGTCGCGCTGACGATCGGGCCTGAATCCCACGAGGCCCCCGAGGGTGGCACCGTACATCGTGCCGTCATCGAGTAGCACGGTGGTCGCGTTGGTGAATTCGCCGCTGGCCAATCCGTCGGCAAGGCCGAACGGACGAAAGTTGCCGCCGGCCGGATCGAAACGCCAAACCCCCGTGTGACCATACAACCAGATGCGGCCAACGACGTCGCGGCGAACGTTGAGGATATCCGACGAGGGGAATCCGTCCGCGCCACCGACATGACGATCGCGTTGTGCTCGCCGGCCGTCCCAGCGGTAGTGTTCCAATGCATCCGGGCGTACGACCCAGAAGCCGTCCTCCTCGGGCTCGAAGGCATTGATCCGGCCGGGCGCGACACCCTCGATGAAGCGCATGTCGCCCGAACCGTGGTCGAGTCGTGCGAGACCGGCCAGGCTGGCCTGCCAGAGCTCGCCACCGACGATCTCGATCTGGCGTGTGTCGGCCGCGCCGCGCCGCGACTCGACGAAAGGAACCGCGATGGCCTGGGTGAGCTTCGTGTCGAGCGCGAAGAGGCCCTGGCCCAGCGAGGCGACATAGACGGTTCCGTCGTTACCCGCGACTATCGCCGTCACGGGCCGGTCGACGCTTCCCCGCAACAATGGCTGCGCGCGCCCACGCCGCGCGAGCGACAGGCCGTCCACCGTCCCGATCAGCAGGCCGCGCGATACCTCGAGCAACGATTGCACGCGTACCGGCTCGATATCGAACCCTTCATCGGTACGCCCCGTGGCGGGATTGAAACGACGGATCCAGCCGCGCAGGCCGCCGACCCACAGTTGCGTGCTTCCGTGCGCGGCCACGGCCGTGACCGAACGGCCAGGAAAACTGAAGCGATCGGTAGCGACATGAGCAAAGCGGGTGAAGTCTTCCCAGGCCGGCCCGAGGTAAGCCAGCCCACCATCGCTCAGGGCGAACCACAGGCCATGTTCCCGATCCTCCAGCATGCCGCGCACGCTACGTCCGGGTAGTCCCCCGGATGCGGTCCAGGAGCCCGGTACGGTGTGCAGGCGCCCGTAGCGATCGAGCATCGACAAACCATCCACGCCCGCAAGCCATAAGCTGCCGTGGCTGTCGACAAGGGAGGCATAGGCGGTTGACACCGGGAGGCGGCGGTCGCGGCGCAACTGACCGTCGTGGGACAGGCGGTAAAGGCCTCGTTCGGTAGCGAAGCGTAACTCCGCCGCGTGGCCGTCGATCCGCAGCACGCGTGGATGGCTTCCATCTTCGAAGGGCACGCGGTCGATCCGACCGGACGCATCGACGACATCCACGCCACCGTCCGAACCGATCCATACACGACCGTCGTCAGACGCGTGGACGGCACGAATCGATGCCGACGATGGTCCATCGGCGCCCGCATAACGATGTTCGAAGGCACTGCCGTCGGCCTGCATATGGGCGAGACCACCACCCGTTCCGATCCAGATCGAACCGTCGCGCGCCTGCGCGATGGCGCGAACGTCATTGTCGGCCAGGCTATCGTGCCACTGCACGAAACCGCCGCTTGCGGGATCGTAGCGCCCAAGTCCGATTTCGGGTCCGCCGATCCAGAGGCGATCGGCGGAATCCACCAGCAGGGCCACGACGCCACCGGTGGGTAACGGGTGGGTGAAGTCCGGACCGATGCCCGGGGTGGTGAATTCGACGCCATCGAAACGGGACAGGCCAACCGACGTGCCCACCCAGATGAAACCCCGGGCGTCCTGGGCTACGGCCTGGACCTTGCTGCTTGGCAGGCCTTCATGCAATCCGTAGCTGCGGAACTGCGGCGTGGGGACCGGCGGCATGGTGGCCGCCTGGGCGGTGAGAGGGGCCGCGATCACGAAGATCGTGGCCACGAGGATCCATCTCGTGATGAGCGTGTGATGCATACGCAGGTTCCCGGTACGAGCCCGATGATGCCACGCCAGCAACGGAGGCAAAATGGGCAGACCCTGGCTGAGGGTGTAGGCGCGCGCCTACTCGCTACTCGTAGAATGGGGGGATGTCCCGCCGACTCCGCCTCCTTGTCGCAACTATCGGCCTCGTCGCCGTCGTCTGGCTGCTGCTGGCGGCACTCGACCGAGCCCTCGCGCTGGCCCAGCGTTTCATGGGGTTGCCCGAGGGTTTGCGCTGGGTGGTTGGCGGATTTCTGGTCGCTCTGGCGGTCCTCGGCGCGGTCCTCGCCGCGTGGTGGCTGCGCCCTCGCAGGCCACGCTCGCCCGTCGTCGCGCCGGACCGGGCGTCACTCGAGGCGCGTATCGCCCGGCTGCGCGAAACCGATGACGGCGTTGAGGAACTTCGTAGCGAGCTGGGCGAACTCGACCGCCGCCGCGAGACCGCGCACGTCTATGTCGCGGTATTCGGCGAGATATCCACCGGCAAATCGACCCTGATCGCGGCGCTGGTACCGGGCGCCTCGCCATCCAGCGACGTGCTCGGGGGAACCACGAGGGAGATCGCGCATTACGAGGGGGACACACCGGCTGGCGAACGCTGGACGATCGCCGATGTGCCCGGTTCCGCCGAGGCGGACGGTGAATCGCGCGAACGGCTGGCCCGGCACGAAGCGCTGCGCGCGCACGCCGTGGTCTACGTCTGCGCAGGCGATCTTACCCGCACCCAGGCGGACGAATTGCGCTGGCTGGGCGACTTCGGCAAGCCATTGCTGCTCGCGGTGAACAAGGCCGACCAATGGGTGCCGGCGGAGCGCGAGCGCATCCTGGCCCGCGTTCGCGAACAGGCCGCCGGCATACCGGACGCCGTGGTCGCGATCAGTGCCGGTGGAGAGGAACGCTTCACACGGCGCCTCCCCGATGGCGGTACCGAGGATGTCACGCGAAGGCGCGCCGCCGATGTGCAGCCGCTGCTCGATGCGCTGCGCCGTCTCCTGGCACCGGGTGCGGCCGCGCTGGAGGCGCTCCGCGAAAACGCGGTACTCGCCGGCCTGCACGAACGGACGACGGAACAGGAAGCCGCGTACCGCGCCGTGGAGTCGGAGCGCATCGTCCATCGGTATGCGCGACGCGCCATCGTCGGCGCGATGGCCGCTGTCGCGCCGGGGAGCGATCTGGTCATCCAGGGCGTCCTGGCCACGGGCATGGTTCGCGCCCTGGCCGACCTCCACGGCGTCCGCGTGACCGATGTCGAGATCGACAATCTCCTGCGCCAGGTTCGCATGACCTTGCGCACCGGCACCTCGGTGGTGCTCGCCGTGGCGGGCAACGCCATGAAGGCTTTTCCTGGCCTGGGCACGCTTGGCGGCGGTGTCTTGCACGCTTTTGCCTACGCGCTCATTTTCGACAGCTTCGGACGCGCCCTGGCGGCGACGCTTGCGGAGCGGCGCACGCTGGACCAGGCCGATGCGGGCGAGCGGATGCGCGAACTGCTTGCCGACGCCGGGACGTCGCGCCTGCGCCGCCTCGCTGAATTGACCGGCGAAGCCTTGCGGGATCGCTGAGTGAACGATCCGTTCGCGCCAACCGGGCTGACAAGGCCGCGCGGCTCGGCCACACTCTTCCCATTGGCCGCGCGGCGGCCCCACGGCAGCAGGCTACCCCGCATGCGTCTCGCCCGTTTCATCCTGCCTTTCGCACTGGCCGCCGTACCATTCGTGGCCCACGCGGAAGCCGTCACGTATCGGATCGATCCGGTGCACAGCCAGGTCGTCTTCAATGTCGACCATAATGGCTTTTCACGATCGTTCGGCCGGTTGCGCATCGCGAACGGCACGATCGTGTTCGACCGCGACGACTGGTCGAAATCATCGGTCGACGCCACCATCGATCTGGCCTCCGTGGACATGGGCGACAGCGATTGGGACAAGGCGGTGCGCGGGTCCAGCCTGCTCGACGCCGACCGCGCCGCCACCGCGCGGTACGTCAGCGAATCCGTGGAGAAACGAAACGACGACGAAGGCGTCGTGCATGGCAAGCTCACCCTGCGCGGCACGACGTTGCCGCTGGACATTCCGTTCCGGGTGAACCGCATCGGCAAGACGATCTACGGCCTGCACACCGTCGCCGGCTTCTCGGCCCAGGTCATCCTCGACCGCACCACCTACGGCATGACCTCCAACCGCAACTCGATCGGCACCGGCGTATCGGTATGGCTGGAGATCGAAGGCATCCGTGGCGGTGAATCCGCCGACCAAAGCAAGGAAACGAACCATGCCGCTGCGCAGTGATCACACCCGCTGGAGTCCCGTCGCCAAGGCCTTCCACTGGACGATGGCCTTGTTGATCCTGGGCAACGGCGCGTTCGCCTTCTGGATGGATGGCCTCAAGCCATCGCTGAACAAGATCAACATGTTCGCGCTGCACAAGTCGATCGGCCTGACCGTCCTGGCGCTGTTCCTGCTGCGCGTGCTCTGGCGCACGATCGACCGACGTCCGCACGACGAGCCCGCACCTGCCTGGCAGAAGGTCGCCGCGCACACGGTGCACGGCTTCCTGTATCTCCTGATCGTTGCCATCCCGTTGACCGGCTGGGCGTACAATTCAGCGCACGGCTATCCCTTGCAGTACTTCAAGCAGTTCAACCTGCCGGCCTTGCTGGAGAAGAACGAAGCACTGTCCAACGTCCTCGGTACGGTGCACGAATACCTGTTCTGGTTCCTGCTCCTCGTGCTCGTCGCCCACGTCGGTGGCGCGCTCAAGCACCACATCGTCGACCGCGACGATACCCTCCGCCGCATGTTGCCGTTCGGCCGTGTAAAGCGAAACAACCCCACCCTCCCCGGAGATGCCCCATGAACCCGACGATCCGCCGCCTGTCCACGCTCGGCCTCGCGCTGGCCTTGCCTTTCGCCGCTTCCGCCGCGGACTACAAGGTCGGCCCCGGCAGCACGCTCGGCTTTAGTGGCAAGTTCCAGGGCCAGCAGTTCGATGGCAGCTTCGAGAAGTTCGACGCCGCGATCAGTTACGATCCGGCGGACCTCGCCGCGTCGAAGTTCGACGTGAGCGTCGACGTCGCCACCGCCAGGACCGGCGACAACGACCGCGATGGCGCATTGCCCGGAAGCGACTTCTTCGATGCATCGAAATTCCCGAAGGCGCACTACGTCACCACGGGCTTCAGCAAGGATGCCAAGGGCAACGTCATCGCCAATGGCAACCTCACCCTGCACGGCGTCACCAAGCCGGTGGCGCTGAAGGTCGCTTTTTCGCCGAACGCCGGCGGCGCGCGGCTTTCGGTCACGGGCACGATGAACCGCCTCGACTTCGGTGTCGGCAGCGGCGATTACAAGGACACCAGCACCATCGCCAACGAGGTGCTGGTCAACGGCTCGCTGAACCTGCTGCCGAAGTAAGCGGCCCATGACGGGCTGGCGCGAACGCCTTCGGGACATCGCCGGTCGCTTCCGCAGGGGCGGTGACACGGCGGCGTCCGCCACGGACGACCGGGGCGGCGCGATGGCCGCCAGCCTTCGTGGCCTGCTTGAGGACCCCTCGATACCGTCCACTGTCCGCGAGGCGATGGCCGCCGACTTCCAGCGCGTCGAGCGCATGCTCGACCGCCTGGAGAACGAGGAATTGCACGTGGCCGTCTTCGGTCGCGTATCCGCCGGCAAATCGGCGCTGGGCAACGCCTTGCTCGGCCGCGATGCGTTCGAGGTGGGCGTGCTCCACGGCACCACCACCGAGGCCGATGCGGCGCGCCTGGACGAAGCGGCCAGTGCGGGCCTCGTGCTGATCGATACGCCGGGGATCAACGAACTCGGCGGCGAAGCACGCGAGAAACTCGCTTTCGAGGTCGCCGAGGTGAGTGACCTGATCGTCTTCGTCGCCGATGGCGACCTCACCCGCGAGGAGCGTGACGCGCTGCGCACGCTGGCCTCCACGCGCCGGCCGCTCCTGATCGCGCTCAACAAGGCCGACCGCTACAGCGACGACGAACGGGAAGGCCTGCTCGAACGGCTCCGCCAGCATGCCGCGGGCCTGGTCCGGCGAGAGGATGTCATCACCGTGACGGCGCGGCCCGCCCCACGCGATATCGTGGAAGTGGACGCCACGGGCAAGGAGCGACATCTCAGTGAGCCGCGCGCCGCCGACGTGGCGGCGTTGAAAGCGCGCCTGCTCGCCATCGCCGAACGCGAAGGCAAGACACTGTCGGCGATCAACGCCGGACTGTTCGCCGGCCGGCTGACCGACCAGGTCAGCGAGCGTATCGCCGCGACCCGGCGGGATGTCGCCTCCGGTGTCATCCGCCAATACTGCATCGCCAAGGCCGTCGCCGTGGCGTTGAATCCCGTGCCGGTGGCCGACCTGTTGCTCGCTGGCGGATTGGATGCAGCCATGGTCGTGCAACTCGGGCGCGTCTATGGGCTGCCCCTGACCCGAAGCGAATCGGGACGACTGGTCGTCGTCATCACCACCCAGCTGGCCGCCCTGATGGGCGCGGTTTGGGGCGTGCAACTGGTCTCGTCGGCGTTGAAGGGCTTGAGCGGGGGCTTGTCCGTGGTGGTCACCGCGGCCGCCCAGGGCGCACTGGGCTGGTACGCCACGGTGCTGATCGGCCGCGCGGCCGAGCACTATCTCGTCACCGGGAAATCCTGGGGCGAACACGGTGTCAAGCGCGCCGTGGCCGACATCGTCGCCGGCCTCGACCGGGATTCGATCCTGCGCGAAGCGCGCGAGGAAATTTTGCGGCGGCTGCGCAAGTAGGCATCGCCGGCAGGGTCGGTTCCCACCGGAAGCGGGCTTCGGGCGGAACTTGCAACGGCTTGGCGGGAGCCGACTCTGTCGGCGATGGGTGCTTGCCCTGATCTGGTGGGAGCCGACTTGTCGGCGATTCAGCCCGCGAAACGCCGCGCCGCCTCCACACCGAACGGCCACTCCAGTTCCACCCCGTCGTCCCTCCGTAGCACTGGAACCCGTGCGCCATAACGCGCTTCCAGCTCCTCGTCGTCATCGATCCACACGGAAACGAAATCCGGAAACCGAGCCTCCGCCAGTACCGCCAGGGCCTGGTCGCAGAGATGGCAATCGTCGCGCTGGAACAGGGTGAAGTGGGACATGCGCCGGTGTATGGGGTCGTCGGGCCTCGCAGCGTAGAATAGCGGGCTCCCCATAGCCAATCCTCCCGCAGCCATGGCAGTCAGCGTCTTCGACCTCTTCAAGATCGGTATCGGCCCGTCTTCGTCCCACACCGTGGGGCCGATGCGCGCTGGGGCGCGTTTCGTCGAGCATTGGCTGGAGGAAAAAGGCGTGCTGGATCGCGTAGCCCGCGTCCGCTGCGAGCTGTTCGGCTCCCTGGCGATGACCGGCCGCGGCCACGGCACCGACAAGGCCGTCCTGCTGGGCCTGGAGGGCGAGTGGCCCGACCGGGTCGATCCGGACACGATCCCGGCGACACTCGAGCGCATCCGCAGTGGCAAGCGCATCCGCATCCTCGGTCGCCACGAGATCGCCTTCGACGAGAAGGCCGACCTCGTATTCAACAAGCGGCAGAAGCTCCCGTTCCACACCAACGGCATGCGGTTCTCGGCCTACGATGCCGAGGGCAACGAGCTGGCCACGCGCGACTACTACTCCGTCGGTGGCGGTTTCGTGGTGAATCCGGACGAAGCGGCGGAAGACCGCATCGTGGCGGACACCAGCGAGCAACCGTTCCCGTTCTCCTCCGGCGACCAGTTGCTGGCGCTGTGCAAGGAACACGGCCTCACGATCGCGCAGCTGATGATGCGCAACGAAAGCATCTGGCGTCCCGAAGCGGAGACCCGTGCCGGCCTGCTCAGGATATGGAAAGCGATGCAGGACTGCGTGGAGCGTGGCCTGCGCTCCCCCGGCGTCCTGCCGGGTGGGCTGAAGGTCAACCGCCGCGCCCCCACGATGGCCGCCGAACTTCGCGCGCAGCCGGAAGCCGCGCTGCGTGACCCACTCACCATCCTCGACTGGGTCAACCTCTACGCGCTCGCGGTGAACGAAGAAAACGCCGCCGGCGGCAGCGTGGTCACCGCGCCGACCAACGGCGCCGCGGGCATCGTTCCCGCCGTGCTGCACTACTACCGGCGCTTCTGTCCGGGCGCCAACGAGGACGGCGTGGTCGAGTTCCTGCTCACCGCGGGCGCCATCGGCATCCTCTACAAGGAAAATGCCTCGATCTCCGGCGCCGAGGTGGGCTGTCAGGGCGAGGTGGGCGTCGCTTGCTCGATGGCCGCCGGTGGCCTCACCGCGGCGTTGGGCGGCACCGTGACCCAGGTGGAGAACGCCGCCGAGATCGGCATGGAGCACAATCTCGGCCTCACCTGCGACCCCATCGGCGGCCTGGTGCAGATTCCCTGCATCGAACGCAATGCGATGGGCGCGGTGAAGGCGATCAACGCCAGCCGCATGGCGCTGAAGGCGGATGGCAAGCACCATGTGTCGCTCGACAAGGTGATCGCCACCATGCGCGACACCGGTCGCGACATGAAGGACAAATACAAGGAAACCTCGCGAGGCGGCCTGGCGGTGAACGTCATCGAGTGCTGACCGCGCCATCGCGGACCCTGTCCGCGACTGCGATGAACCTCAGCGCGACGGGCACAGCCTCGGCAGGCGGTCGACCGTCTCGACCCGTACCGGCTGGTCCTCGCCCCACCAGTTGGCCACCGCCGTATAACAGATGCGCAGCTTCCCCCGGCGGGTGTCGAAGCGTTGCTTGCTCGTGTACGCGAAGCACGAAACCGATGCCAGGTGGCCTAGTTCGCGCATCGCGATGGCGCAGCGCCGCACGGCTTCCACGGGGTCTTCACCGGGATACAAAGTGAAGTAAAAACCCTTGGCGGTGCGGTCGTAGGACTCCGAATCGATCAGCCGGCCCTTGTCGCTCCATTGCTCGGCGGCTGCGGCAACGCCGCATGCCGTCATGGCAACGAACAACATGGTGCTGGCGACCGCCTTCGAACGCATCCGAACCCCTTGATCCCTACCGCGTCGGCCAGTGTATATCGACGCGGTGCCGGTTGGGGTACGGCCATCACTGGCTGACAGGGAGGTCCCGGGCTGTCATCATCCGGCCCTTGTGCCGCCCTGGGCCGGGGTCCACCCGTCCCGTCCGACCGGAGTCACCATGTCCCATAGCGCTATTCGCCGCGACGTCGGCGCCTTTGCCCTCATGCTTACCGGCCTGGGCTCGATCATCGGCTCAGGCTGGTTGTTCGGTGCCTGGCACGCCGCCCAGCTGGCCGGCCCCGGTGCCGTCTACGCCTGGATCATCGGCGCCGTCATCATCCTTTTCATCGCGATCACCTACGCGGAACTGGGAGCGATGTTCCCGGAATCCGGCGGCATGGTCCGCTACGGCCACTATTCGCACGGGTCGCTGGTCGGCTTCATCGCCGGCTGGGCGAACTGGATCGCCATCGTCTCGGTGATCCCCGTGGAAGCCGAGGCTTCGGTGCAGTACATGGCTTCGTGGCCGTGGGAATGGGCCGCGTGGACCAAGGGCCTGTACGTGGTCACCAACGGCCACGGCGAACTCACGCCGCCCGGCCTGGCCATCGCCGTCGTGCTGGTGCTGGTCTATTTCTTCCTCAATTTCTGGAGCGTGAAGCTGTTCGCCAAGAGCAACACGGCGATCACCGTCTTCAAGCTCGTCGTCCCGGCGGCCACCGGTGTCGCCCTGATCGCGACCAGCTACAACCCGGGCAACTTCGACATCGGCGCGCATGGCGGCACGCACGCGATCGACATCTCGTCGATCCTCACCGCCGTGGCCATCTCGGGCATCGTCTTCAGCTTCAACGGTTTCCAGAGCCCCGTGAACCTCGCCGGCGAAGCGCGCAATCCGGGCCGCAACGTGCCGCTCGCGGTGATCGGTTCGATCCTGCTGGCCACCGTCGTGTACGTGTTGCTGCAGGTGGCCTTCATCGGCGCGGTTCCGCCCGACCAGCTCGGCAACGGCTGGGCCGGCCTCGAATACGCGTCGCCGTTCGCACAGCTCGCCACCGCGCTGATGATCAACTGGATGGCCATCCTCCTTTACGCCGATGCCTTCGTCAGCCCGAGCGGTACCGGCGCCACCTACACCGCCACCACTGCGCGCATGATCTACGCGATGGAACGCAACGGCCAGTTGCCGAAGATCTTCGGTCACATCCATCCGCGCTTCGGTATCCCGCGCCCGGCGATGTGGCTGAACCTCGTGGTGAGCTTCATCTTCCTGTTCTTCTTCCGCGGCTGGGGCACGCTGGCGGCGGTGATCTCGGTGTCGACGATCATCTCGTACCTCACCGGCCCGGTGAGCGTGATGACGCTGCGTCGCACCGCCCCGGAACTGAAACGCCCGCTGCGCATCCCCGGCCTGTCGGTACTGGCCCCGCTGGCCTTCATCTTCGCCACCGAACTGCTCTACTGGGCGAAGTGGCCGCTCACGGGCGAGATCATCCTGTTGATGGTCGTCGCCCTGCCCATCTATTTCTATTACACCGCCAAGAGCGGCTGGGAAGACTTCCGCCGGCACCTCAAGGGCGCCTGGTGGCTGATCGTCTACCTGCCGGTGATCGCGCTGGTCTCCTACGCGGGCAGCAAGACCTTCGGCGGCCACGACTACATTCCCTACGGCTACGATCTCGCCGTGGTCGCCGTGCTGGGCGCGATCTTCTACTTCTGGGGCATCGCCACGGGCTGGCGCACGCCGATGGTGGAAGCGGCGCGCTTCCACCACGACGAGCTGGAGCCGGGCGAGCCGGACCTTCCGCCAAGCGCGGACGAGGCCGAGAAGATCGTCGGCCACCGGTAAGGAAAAAACCGCCCTCCGGGGCGGTTTTTTTTTGTTGCCGGTGGGAGCCGACTTGTCGGCGACAGGGTGCTCGCCTCAAACCCTTGTGGGAGCCGACTTGTCGGCGATGGGTGCTCGCCTCGGCCTGGCCCGCTGCCGCGGGATCGCCGACAAGGTCGGCTCCCACAAGGTCTCGCCTCACGGGCGGGGCATCGATTCCTATAGCGCGAGCACATCGCCAAGCAACGCCTGGGCCGTGATCTCCGGCCCCGCTCCCGGTCCCTGGATGA
This sequence comes from Luteibacter sp. E-22, assembly GCF_049913125.1. Lineage (GTDB taxonomy): Bacteria > Pseudomonadota > Gammaproteobacteria > Xanthomonadales > Rhodanobacteraceae > Luteibacter. The sequence goes on along the minus strand of NZ_CP183975.1, from coordinate 1,035,987 downwards.
CCAGCGGCGTCGCGTGATAGCGGGTGGTCGTCAGAGCGAACTGGTTATCGGTGCCCGACAACCGCGAGGCCGGGTGGTCATGGCCAACCTCGACCAACCCGACACGCGCACGGCCGCGCTGGTTCAGCCGCGCCAGGTAGCGCAGCACCTTGCCGTTCGCACGGGCTTGCGCGTGGCGTTCACGCAAGGGCTCGTCCAGTTCTTCCAGCCGGTCGAGGAACGCCTTTGTGTCGACGCCACGCAGCGCTTCCGGCACGAGGCTTTCCACTTCCACTTCATCGCTGCCGAGGGCGAAGCCCGCGTTGCGCGCGATGATCAGCAGCTTGCGCGCCACGTCTTCGCCGGAGAGGTCCGAACGCGGATCGGGCTCGGTGAACCCCAACCGCCGCGCATCGCGCAACAGCGACGAGAACGGGCGGCTGCCGTCGTACTGGTTGAACAACCACGATAGCGAGCCTGAGAAGACGCCTTCGAGGGTGAGCAGGCTGTCCCCACAAAGGCGTAGCCGTCGCAAGGTCGAAAGCACGGGCAGGCCCGCGCCCACGGTGGCGGCATCGCCGTAGACGGTGCCGCTGGCCGTCGCGCTTTGCAGCGCACGCCAGCCCGACAGATGCCCGCCGGCCAGGGCCTTGTTCGCGGTGACCACGTGGTACCCGGCGGCGAGCCATTCCGCATGGCGGCCCGCTTCGATGGCACACGCCGTGGCATCGACCACCACTTTCTTCGCGGCTCCGACCGCATCGAGCGCGGCAAGCAGCGGCGCGTTGTCACGTCCTTCCCGCCCCTTGGCCAGCCGCTCCGCCACCTCGCCGGGCGTGACGCCATCGGCCAGCACGTGCTGGCGCCGGGAGTTCGCCGCCGCCACCAGGCGTAACGAACGCGCCGCGGGCGTACCGAGCAAGGTGAGCAAGGCGTGGCCGACCACGCCGGTTCCGAGGAGCACGATGGCGGTACGCGGCGCGGCCTCCGCCAGCGGGGCGATCGCCACCGCGCTCATGCGCCAACCTTTCGTTTGGACGCCACCGAGGCCACCGCGGCGGCGCGTGCCAGGCCGGCTTCGATGTCGGCGATGAGGTCGTCGCCGTCCTCGATACCGATCGACAGGCGCAGGAGGCTATCGGAGATGCCGGCGACACGTCGTGCTTCCGGCGCCATGGACGCGTGAGTCATGGTGGCCGGGTGCGCCACCAGGCTTTCCACGCCGCCGAGGGATTCGGCCAGCGAGAAGAAACGCAAGCCGTCGACGAAGGCCTCGATGGCATCGGTGCCACCGTCCAGTTCGAAGCTCAGCATCGCGCCGAAACCGCCTTGCTGGCGCTGCGCCAGCGCATGGCCCGGGTGCGAGGCCAGGCCGGGGTAATACACCCGCTGCACGGCCTCGTGGGTATCGAGGCATGCGGCGACGCGATGCGCGTTCTCCTCATGCGCCCGCAAGCGCACGGCGAGCGTGCGCACGCCGCGCAGCGTGAGGTAACTGTCGAACGGCGAGCCGGTCAGCCCATTGCAATTGCCCCACCATTTCAGCTGTTCGGCGACGGCCTGGTCGGCGGCGATCACCGCGCCACCGACGACGTCGCTATGGCCGTTGATGTACTTCGTGGTCGAGTGAACGACGAGGTCGGCACCGAGCTTCAGCGGCTGCTGCAAGGCGGGCGAGAGAAAGGTGTTGTCGACCACCACGAGCGCACCCACGGCGTGTGCCGCCTGTGCGACGTGGCGCACGTCGGTGATCCGCAGCAACGGGTTCGACGGTGTTTCGATCCATACCAGTGAAGGCTTGGCGGCAAGGCCCTCCGCAAGTGCGGTGGGGTCGGTGAAATCGACGAAGCGCACGCTGAAGCGACCCTTGGCCGCCCAAGCGTCGAGCAGGCGCCAGGTACCGCCGTAGCAGTCGTGCGCGGCAAGCACCAGCGATCCAGCGGGAACCAGTTCGAGCGCGAGCGCCACCGCCGACATGCCGCTACCGGTAACGACGGCGCCTGCACCCTCTTCCAGTTCGGTGAGTGCATCGGCGAGCAGGTCGCGGGTGGGATTGCCACTGCGTGAATAGTCATAGGCACGCTTGCGGCCGAAACCGTCGAACGAATAATTCGTGGACAGGTGCAGGGGCGGTACCACCGCACCGTGCTGCGTATCGGATTCGATGCCGGCGCGCACGGCGCGGGTACAAAGACGGGAATCGGTCATGGCTTAGCGGTCTCCGCGACAGTCGTTGAGTGCGTGACGCAGCACGGGAGCGAGCTGCACGGTTTCTTTCAGGAAGGCGTCGTGGCCATAGGGGGAATCCACGACTTCAAGGGTGGCGGTACCGCCGAGGCGACGCTGCAATTCACACAGGTCGGCCAGCGGAACGAGACGATCCGACGGAAAGCCCACGAGCGTGGTCGGCGTGGAAACGCATTCCGGCGAGATGTCGTGCAAGTCGATCGACTCGGACAGCGCGAGGAAGCGTTCCGCTTCGAACCGTTCGACAAAACGCCGGCCGGCGTGTTCCAGGTAGTCTTCCACCGGAAAATGAAAGCGGCCGTCGCGCAACTCGGGGCCCGCGGCGAAGCGGCGCGAAAACTCCTCGCTGCCGCGATATGTGGTCATCGCCAGCTGCCGGGCCAGCGCCAGCGCCTCGTCGGTACGGCCCGAGGCGATGCCCAGCCGCACGATGCCGCGCTGCACCGAACGCTGCGCCGTCGCCAGCGGGTGCGGGCGGTGCGCGCCGGCGAGCAGCACCAGCGATTTCAACTTTTCCGGATACAGGGCCGCGAAGGCGAGGCCGGTCATCGCGCCATACGACGAACCGACGAAGGCGTGTACGCGGCCGATGCCGAGTTCGTCGACGAGCGCGGCCAGCGCCCCGGCCTGGTCTTCACTGGAGACCGAGGCGACGTTGCCCAGATCCTCCGGCACCAGCCAGTCGATCGAGAGCACGCGGCATTCCGCGAGATCGATCGCGGCGCCCTGCCCCACCAACTCCTGCCACCAGCCGGCGGCACGTTCACGGCCGGCGCAGACATCGCGATCGGCCGAGATGCCACCCTGCACGATCACCGTCGGCGCATGCGGCGCACCGCACCAGAGGTAGCGCACGTCCACCGCGACCGTGTCGCTGCCGTACTTCGGCGTGAAGGACACGCGGCGGGTGCCACGCTGCTCGGTGAGATCGGCCGCGCAACGCGGCGCGGCGGGGACGGCCGCTTCGGGGAGGGAGATCACTTTGAGGGGCTCAGCTGACATGTCCGGGTTCCTGCATTCGGGATCGAGCCCTGCGGATACCGTGTACGGACTGTCGGCGTGGCGGGTGCGCAAGAACGCGCCCGGAACGGACATCCCATCTATCGGCTGACGTGAAACACGCCCCGCAGGAGTTGGCACCGTCGCGGAAATCCGCAGGTTGCCCCGGCTTCAAAGGGCCTGTCCCTCAGCCGGTCTCGATGAGTGGAGCCGACGATACGCCTCGATATGGTGGGTGTCAACAGCCGTTTAGACGTCCAGATGTCCATACTTCCATTTCCCTGTAATCGGACTGGTGAGAGCGGGCCCTGTCGGCGATGGGTGTTTGCCGGGGCCTGGCCCGCTGCCGCGGGATCGCCGACAAGGCCGGCTCCCGCCAGGGCGGCTCCCACACGAGGGCGGAGCGGCGCCCCGGCCGGGCGGGTTACCATCCGGCCATGCCTATCCAGACCTCCTTTGCCGCCGCCATCGGCCGGACGCCACTCCTTCGCCTGCGCCACGCCTCGGACGCTACCGGTTGCGAGATCCTGGCCAAGGCCGAGTTCCTGAACCCAGGCGGCTCGGTGAAGGACCGCACCGCCCTGGGCCTGCTCGACGATGCCGAGCGGCGCGGCCTGGTCCGGCCGGGGTGCGTCCTGGTGGAAGGCACGGCCGGCAATACCGGGATCGGCCTGGCCCTGCTCGGCGCCAGCCGCGGCTATGCCACGCTGATCGTCATGCCCGATACCCAGAGCCGGGAGAAGATCGACGCCCTGCGGGTCACCGGCGCCGAAGTGCGACTGGTTCCCGCCGCTCCCTTCAAGGACCCGGGGCATTACGTGCACGTCGCCCGGGCCCTGGCCGAGAAGATGAACGAGCAGGCGCCGGGTAGCGCGTGGTTCGCCAACCAGTTCGACAACACGGCCAACCGTGACTGGCATGAAGCCCATACGGGGCCTGAGATCTGGGAACAAACCGGCGGCAAGGTGGACGGCTTCGTCTGCGCCGCGGGCACGGGAGGCACCCTGGCCGGCGTGGGCCGCGCCCTGAAGGCCCGGCGGCCGGATATCCGCATCGCCCTGGCCGATCCCGGCGGTTCGGCGCTGGCGGCTTTCGTCAACACCGGCGAACTGGTCGCCGAAGGCACCTCGATCAGCGAGGGCATCGGCAGCAGCCGGATCACGGCCAACTTCGCCGACGCCCCGGTCGACCTGGCCTGGACGATCCCGGACACCGAGTCGGTACCGGTCCTGCACGACCTTCTCCAGCGTGAAGGCTACTGCGTGGGCGGCTCCAGCGGCGTCAACGTGGCCGGCGCGATCCGCCTTGCGCGGGAACTCGGCCCGGGCCACACCATCGTCACCGTGCTCTGCGACGGGGGAATGCGCTACCAGGCCAAGCTGTTCAATCCGTCCTTCCTGCGCGGGAAGGGTATCCCGGTGCCGGAATGGCTGGACCGGGCGTTCCCCTAGCCCCGGCTCCCCCAAACCGTCCCTGATAGAATGGGGGGTTAGCCAGAATCAGCGACCCGAGAACGATGTCCTCACACCTCACCGAAACCCGCCGTCGGCGCAGCTTCGCCATCGTCAGCCATCCCGACGCCGGCAAGACCACGTTGACCGAAAAGCTCCTCCTGTTCGGCGGCGCCATCCAGATGGCCGGTTCGGTGAAGAGCCGCAAGGCCGCGCGCCACGCCACTTCCGACTGGATGGCGCTGGAAAAGGAACGCGGCATCTCGGTCACCTCCTCGGTGATGCAGTTCCCGTACAACGACGCCATCGTCAACCTGCTGGACACCCCCGGCCATGCCGACTTCTCCGAGGACACCTACCGCGTGCTCACGGCGGTCGACTCGGCGCTGATGGTCATCGACTGCGCCAAGGGCGTCGAGGAACGCACGATCAAGCTGATGGAGGTCTGCCGGCTGCGCGATACGCCGATCATGACCTTCATCAACAAACTGGACCGTGAAGGCCGCTCGCCGATCGAGTTGCTCGACGAGGTCGAATCGGTGCTCGGCATCGCCTGCGCGCCGCTCACCTGGCCCATCGGCATGGGTTCACGCCTGAAAGGCGTCTACCACGTGCTGCTGGACGAAGTGCATGTCTTCGAGCCGGGCAAGAATTTCACGCGCCAGGATTCCACCATCTTCAAGGGCCTCGATCATCCGGACCTCGCCGGCCGCATCGGCCAGGCCGCGCTGGACGAACTGCGTGACGAACTCGAGCTCGTGCTGGGCGCGTCCAATCCGTTCGACGTCGAGGCCTATCTCGCCGGCAAGCAGACCCCCGTGTTCTTCGGCTCCGCCGTGAACAACTTCGGCGTGCAGCTGCTGCTCGATTTCTTCGTCGAGCATGCGCCGTCGCCGCGACCGCGTGAAACCCTCACGCGCGAGGTGGAACCCGAGGAAGAAAAGCTCACGGGCTTCGTGTTCAAGATCCAGGCGAACATGGACCCGGCGCACCGCGACCGTGTCGCTTTCATGCGCGTTTGCTCGGGCACCTATACCGCCGGGATGAAGATGCAGCAGACGCGCACGGGCAAGGAAGTGCGTATCGCCAATGCGCTCACATTCATGGCTTCCGACCGCGAGATCGTCGAGCGCGCCTTTCCCGGCGATGTCATCGGCCTGCATAACCACGGCACGATCACCATCGGCGACACCTTCACCGAAGGCGAACCGCTGTCGTTCACCGGCATTCCCAACTTCGCGCCGGAACTGTTCCGCCGTGCGCGGCTGCGCGACCCGATGAAGATGAAAGCGCTTCAAAAAGGACTCGCCCAGCTGTCGGAAGAAGGCGCCACGCAGTTCTTCCGTCCGCTGATGTCCAACGACCTCATCCTCGGCGCGGTGGGCGTGCTGCAGTTCGACGTCGTGGCCTATCGCCTGAAAGACGAATACAACGTCGATGCCACGTTCGAACAGGTAGGGGTCGCCACGGCACGCTGGATTCATTGCGACGACGCCAAGAAGCTCGAGGAATTCCGCGAGAAGAATGCCGGCAACCTCGCCATCGACGGCGCGGGCGAACTGGTTTACCTCGCGCCGACCCGCGTCAACCTGCAGCTGGCGCAGGAACGCTGGCCGGCGGTGCGCTTCTCGGCCACGCGCGAGCACGCGTCCGCGGTCGAAGTCTGAGCTCGCCTCCCGGCAAACCCGACGGTCAGACGGGAGACGGGTTAAGGAACCGGTGGATCGCCTGCACGACCACCGAGCCCTCTCCCACGCTGGACGCCACGCGCTTGATCGAACCCGAGCGCACGTCACCCACCGCGAACACACCGCGCAAGGTCGTCGCGAACGGTGAAGGCGTGGCGTAACCGTCGGCGTCGCGTCCGGTCAGCACGAAGCCCTTGCGGTCGACGTCGAGGCATCCGTCGAGCCAACTCGTGTTCGGTTCGGCACCGATCATCACGAACAGGCTGCCCGCCTTGATCCGCGTCTGCGTCCCGTCCACACATTTCCAGCCTACTTCCCGCAGGTAGGCATCGCCGTCGAGGTGGTCGATCTGGCAGCGCGTGTGCAGGGTGATCCGCGGCGATTGCGCGATGCGCTGCACGAGGTAGTCCGACATGGTGGCGGCGAGACCGTCGCCACGCACGAGGATATGCACATGGGCCACCGTGCGCGCCAGGAACACCGCCGCCTGCCCCGCGCTATTGCCGCCGCCCACCACCACCACGTCCTCGCCGGCGCAAAGCGTGGCTTCCATCGCCGTGGCGGCGTAGTGGATACCCTGGCCTTCGAAGCGTTCGTAGTCCACGTGGTCGAGTTTGCGATAGCGCGCACCGGTGGCGACCACGACCGCGCGGGCGGCCACCGACGTGCCGTCGTCCAGCAACAGGCGGTAGGGGTGCCTGGAGCAATCCATGCCTTGTACCGAGCGCGCTATCGCCATGTGCGCGCCGAACTTCATCGCCTGCACCTGCGCACGCCCGGCCAGCGCCTGGCCCGAGATGCCGGTGGGAAAGCCGAGGTAGTTTTCGATCTTCGAGCTGGTGCCGGCCTGACCGCCTGGCGCAAGCGCCTCGAGCACGAGGGTATCCAGCCCTTCGGACGCCGCGTACACCGCCGCGGCCAGGCCAGCCGGGCCCGCGCCGATCACGGCCACGTCGTGCACGTGATCGCTGTCCAGCACGATGGTGATGCCTAGTTCATCGGCCAGCTCGGAGGTGGTCGGGCAACGCATCACGCGGCGGTCCGGCATGATCACGACCGGGCATTCCGAAGGGTGCAAGCCGAATCCATCGATCAGGTGCCGGGCATCTTCATCGATGTCGGTGTCGAGCAAGCGGTAGGGATAGCCGTTGCGGATCAGGAAGCTGCGCAGGCGCACGGTATCGGCCGCATGCGCGGAGCCGGCCAGCGTCACCCCGCCCTGCCCGCTCTGGATCAGGCCCACGCGGCGCAGGATGAAGGCGCGCATGATGATCTCGCCGATGTCCGGCTCTCCCGAGACCAGCTTGCGGAAGCTCGGCGGATCGACGCGGACCAGGCGCGTATCGGAGCCGGTCCGGCCGTTCACCATGATCTGCCGCTCGCTGAACAAGTCCACCTCGCCGGTGAACTGATTCGGCCCATGGACGGTGAAGACGTTCGGATGACCGTCTTCACCGATGTCGTAGACCTCGATGCAACCGTCGATCACGAAGAAATAATCGATCCGCCGGTCGCCCCGCCGGAACAGCACCGTACCCGCCGGCACGACTTCCTCCACCCCGTACTTCACCAGGCGCGCCGCCATCTCCTCATTGAGATGGGGAAACGTTTGCTCGCGCCGGTTCGTCGGGCTGGAAGGGTCGTTTTCGGAGGGGATGGCCATCGCGTGAATTCCAGGTCCGGGCGTACCCGCCCATGGCCGCGACCTTAATGGAAGCGGCGTTGCACTATCTTGTATCGGAGCACCATCATGCCTGCGTAGACTGCGTGCGCAAGCCCCTCCATGCGAGATGCCCATGTCAGCCGAGCCGACCGCCGCGACCCGACCCGCCCTGCCCTTGCGCCTGCTCCGCTCCCCCCTGGGGCGGATCGCGGCCTTCGCCGTGACAGCCTTCCTCATCGGCATGGTCGCCGGCCGGATCTACGACGGTCTCGGCCTGCCCAAGGGCGCCATCCCCTTTCGCGATGTCACGCCGCTGATCGAACTCTTCAGGCTGGCCCCGGTGGTACTGGCCTACTGGCTGCTGGTCCGGACCATCGAAAACCGCCGGATCGACGAGCTCGCGCCGCGCAAGGCCGTGCCTCACGTGCTGGCCGGCATCGTTGGCGGGGCCGCGCTTTTTTCGCTCGTCGTGGGCGCCTTGTGGGCCCTGGGGGCATTCGTGGTCGATGGGGTGAACCATGACGTGCCCTGGCTGGGCCCGGTCCTGGTTCTCGGCGTCGGTGCGGGAGTCGGCGAGGAAATCGTCAGCCGCGGCGTGATTTTCCGCATCGTGGAGGAAGGCCTCGGCACGTGGGCCGCCTTGCTGCTCTCGGCGGCGGTGTTCGGCGGCCTCCACGCGTGGAATCCCAATGCCACCGCATGGAGCGCGCTCGCCATCGCCATCGAAGCGGGGCTGCTTTTCGGCCTGCTGTACCACGTGACCCGTTCGCTGTGGGTCTGCATGGGCATGCACGCGACCTGGAACGTGGCGCAGGGCCCCATCTACGGCATCCCCGTGTCCGGTTTCGAACAGCACGGCCTCCTTGCCTCGCACATGCGCGGGCCCGACTGGCTCACCGGCGGGGCCTTCGGCGCCGAAGCATCCGTGGTGGCGCTGGGCCTGTGTTCGGTCGCCACGGCGGGGTGCCTGGCGATCGCCCTGCGCCGTGGCACGCTGGTTCCACCGCCATGGCGCCGGAATCGTGCGCAAGCCGCCCGAGCTACCCCGATAATGTGATGAACCGGGGCGAGACGCCCCTTTCCGTCCTTCCTGGGTCGCCCCATGCCTTCGACCGAAAAGAAATATTCCTGGCTGGCCAACCAGCCCCTTCAGCGCAAGATCGTGCTCGCCATCGGCTTGCTGCTGATCCTCTTCGTGGCGGTCGGCATCAGCAACCTGGCCTCGCTCGGCCAGGAAGACGAGTCACGGGAGTGGTCTTCGCATACCTACATGGTGCTGCTCACGCTGGCCGAGGTGAGCGACGATGCGCAGACCCGGCAGGCTGGCGCGCGCGGCTACATGCTCAGTCAATCGGAGGATGAGTACGCCGATTTCGAGGCCGCCGATCGCGAACTCGAGCGCGATATGGCGAACCTGCGTCAGCAAACCGCGGACAACCCCTTGCAACAGTCCCGCATCGACCGCCTGCAGGAGATGCTCGACCGATGGAAAAGGGAGGTGCTGACCGTCGGGCTGGAACCCATGCGGGCCATCGGCGACGCAGCGACACCGGAAGGCATCGCCGCCCGCGAAGCCATCCGCCGGAGCTATTTCGTGCAGCGCTCGGTGTTGATGGACGATATCCGGAACCACATGCACGAGATGGCGGAGACCGAGCGCACACTGCTGACCAGGCGAAATGCCGCCCTCGACGCCGAAATCAAGGCAATCCGTTACGTGGACATCGCCTCGCTCGTCCTTTGCGTGATCATCGGCGGCCTGGTGATCGTCATGACGTTCCGCCTCATCACGCGGCCGATCGTGCGCATGACCGGGTTGATGACGCGACTGGCCAGCCACGACCATTCGATCGAGGTGCGCCAGCTCGAGCGCAAGGATGAGATCGGCGAGATCGCCCGCGCCCTGCAGGTCTTCAAGGAGATGGCTATCGAGACAGCCGGGCAGACGTGGCTGAAATCGACCGCGACGAACATATCCAACCGGCTGCAGGCGACCACCTCCTACCGTGAATTCGCCGATACGCTGCTGTCCGAGCTGGTGCCGTGCCTGAAAGCGGGGCTGGGCGTGTTCTACGCCTTCCGCGAGGAAACCGGCCGGCTCGAATTGCTCGGCAGCTACGGCTACAAGCAGCGCCGCCACCTCACCGTCGACTATGCTCTCGGCGAGGGACTGGTCGGGCAGGCAGCCACTGAACGGCGGACCATCGTTCTTCAGGATGTCCCCGAGGATTACACGCGCATTCATTCGGGCAGCGGGGAAGCGCCGCCACGCAGCGTCGTCGTCGTGCCGGTGCTCCTGCGCGACACCCTGCTTGGCGTCCTCGAAATCGCCAGCTTCGCCCATCTCACCGACGTGCAGGAGCGCCTGCTCGATGAGTTGACGCCCATTGTCGCCCTGTCGCTGGAGAACCTCGCTCGCGCCCTGCGCACCCGCGCGCTGCTCGAACAGACGCAAAGCCAGGCCGACGAACTGCGGGCTTCCGAGGAAGCGTTGCGCAGCCAGCAAGAGGACTTGCGCAGCACCAACGAGGAATTGAAAGCCAAGACCGCCGAGTTGCAGGAGCAGTCGCAGCGGCTGGTCGCCTCGGAAGAGGAACTGCGCGTGCAAACCGAGGAATTGCACGCCTCGAACGAAGAGTTGCGTGAAAAGAGCATCACGCTGAACCAGCAGAAGGACGCGCTCGAGGCGCTACAGCGCGAGACCCAGGAAAAAGCCGAGGAACTGGCGCGTGCAAGCCAGTACAAATCCGACTTCCTCGCCAACATGTCGCACGAACTGCGCACGCCGTTGAACAGCCTGCTGATCCTCTCACGCAGCCTGGCCGACAACGACGAAGAAAACCTCAACGCCGAACAGGTCGAGTCCGCCCGGATCATCCATGATGCGGGGTCCAACCTGCTGCGCCTGATCAACGACATCCTCGATCTATCCAAGGTCGAAGCCGGAAAGATGGAACTGGTGGTGGAACCACTGCCCCTGGCCGACCTCGCACGCACGCTGGGGCGCACCTTCAACCACGTGGCCCAGGAGAAGAAACTCGACTTCGAGATCCATCTCGATCCCGGTCTTCCGTCCACGATACGTACCGATAGCGGCAAGCTGGAGCAAGTGGTGAACAACCTGCTCAGCAATGCGTTCAAGTTCACCGCCAGCGGCCGTGTCGGCGTGACGATCTCGCGTCCGGCCGCGGATGCCCACTTGCCCGAGGGGATGGACGCCGCACGGGCGATCGCCATCGCCGTGACGGATTCGGGTATCGGCATCCCTCCGGACAAGTTCCAACGCGTCTTCCACGCCTTCGAACAGGTCGACGCCAGCACCAGCCGCCAGTTCGGCGGCACGGGGCTCGGCCTGGCCATTTCGCGGCGTATCGCCATGCTGCTCGGTGGAGACATCTCGCTGCGCAGCGCGCCCGGCGAAGGCAGCACCTTCACGATCCACTTGCCGGAGGAAGCGCCGGAAGGCGACAGCCGTCCGGCGCCCATCCCCCTGCAACAAGCCGCGGCGGAGGCCACGCTGCCGTTATCCCCGGGCCTGCTCGCCGAGACGATCGAAGACGACCGCGACTCATTGAACCCCGGCGATACCGCCATCCTCATCGTCGAGGACGATCCGGCCTTCGCACGCATCCTGGCCGCGATGATCCACCGCAAGGGCCATCGCGTGCTCGCCGCCGCCGACGGCGAGTCGGGGCTCGCCCTGGCGAAGCGTTATCGCCCGACCGGCATCCTGCTCGACGTGATGTTGCCGGGCATGGATGGCTGGACGGTGATCGAACGGCTGAAAGCCGAAGCTGCCACGCGGCACATACCCGTGCATTTCATCTCGGCCACGGACGACGCCACGCGCGGCCTGGAGTTGGGTGCCGTGGGGTTCCTCACCAAGCCCGTCAGCCGGGAATCGATCACGGCGGCCTTCGAACGCCTCCTGCACTTCGCCGAGGGCCGCACGCGTCACCTCCTCGTCGTGGACGACGACGCCAGTGCCCGTGCCGCCGTGCGCAGCCTGCTCAAGGACGACTCCGTCCTTATCGAGGAAGCGGCCTCCGGCGAGGAAGCACTCGCGATGACCGCGGAAAAACCGTTCGATTGCATCGTCCTCGATCTCGGATTGCCGCACATGTCCGGCTTCGAATTCCTCGAGCGGCTGTCGCAAGCCGGGCATACGCCACCCGTGGTGGTGTATTCCGGGCGCGACCTCTCGCGCGAGGAGAGCATGCGCATCCGCCAGTACACCGACAGCATCGTCGTCAAGGGCGCCCGCTCGCCGGAGCGCCTGCTCGACGAGGTGAGCCTGTTCCTTCATTCGATCCGCCACGGTGGCACGCGTGCCGAGGCATCGGCCACGGGGGGCGGCCTTGAGGACGGCGACCTGCACGGCCACCGCCTTCTCCTCGTTGACGACGATATGCGAAACCTGTTCGCGCTATCCAAGGTGCTGCGTGCGAAAGGCATGGACGTGGTGATGGCCCAGGATGGACGGAAGGCCCTCGACACGCTGGACAGGGACCCTGCCATCGAACTCGTGCTGATGGACATCATGATGCCGGTGATGGACGGGTACGAGACCATGCGATCCATCAGGGCGAAACCGGCGCTGGCACAGGTCCCGATCATCGCCCTCACCGCCAAGGCCATGCGGGGCGATCGCGAGAAATGCCTCGAAGCGGGTGCCAGCGATTACCTGTCCAAGCCGATCGACGTCGACCGCCTGTTGTCGATGATCCGCGTATGGTTGCCGACACGGGTCTGACATGACGGACGTCGAGGACATCGAGATCCAGCTTTTCGTGCGCGCCCTGCAGCTGTGCCACGGATACGACTTCAACGACTACGCGCCAGCGTCGCTGAAGCGCCGGATCCAGCAACTCGTGCGCACGCACGATACCGGCACGATCAGCGGACTCACCACGCGCTTGTTGCACGAGAAGGATTTCGTGCGCAAGGCGATCGAAGGCCTGTCGGTACCCGTATCGGAGATGTTCCGCGACCCTCCGGTTTTCCGTGCCCTGCGCGACAAGGTGTTCCCTGTATTGGCCTCCTATGCGGAGATCAATATCTGGCAGGCCGGCTGCGCGCACGGCCAGGAAGTGTATTCACTGGCGATCATGCTGGAGGAAGCCGGCCTCTACGACCGCACCCGGATCTATGCCACCGACTTCAACGATGCCGCGCTCGCGGCGGCGGCCGAAGGTATCTATGCGGCGCGTGACGCGCGGGACTGGTCGCGCAATTACCTGGAAGCCGGCGGCAGACACTCCTTCAGCGACTACTACAGCGCGCGCTACGAGTTCATCAAGCTCGACCGGCGCCTGCGCCGCCATGTCACCTTCCTCAACCACAACCTCGTTACGGACAAGGTGTTCTGCGAGGCGCACCTGATCCTCTGCCGGAACGTGCTGATCTATTTCAGCAACGCCTTGCAGGACCGCACGCTCGGCCTGTTCAGGGACAGCCTCGTCCGCGGTGGATTCCTCTGCCTCGGCACCCGCGAGAACATCGATTTCTCCCCGGCTGCGGCGGGATTCGCCGATGTCGACCAGGCCATGCGTATCTACCAGGCCGGTGGACCGGGCGCGAGGCCACTGGCCCGATGAGCACGCACGATGCCGTCGTCATGGGTTGCAGCGCGGGCGGGCTCTCCGCCCTGCAGCGCGTTCTGCCGGGCCTGGATCGCCATCTCGCCGTGCCGGTGGTGCTCTGCTGCCATACCGGCTCGGCCGACGTCTCGCTGCTGGTGGAGTTGCTCGCGCGCGTTTGTCCGCTACCGGTGACCGAAGCACAGGAACGCGCGCCCGCCGATCCGGGTGTGGTCCATGTGGCCCCCAGCGGCTACCATTTGCTGGTGGAGGATAACTTCCGGTTTTCCCTGAGCGTCGATGCGCGTGTGGCTTATGCGCGGCCTTCGATCGACGTGCTGTTCGAAACCGCGGCGGTAGCATGGCGCGAGCGATTGGTCGCCGTCCTGATGACCGGGGCGAATTCCGATGGTGCGAACGGGATCGCCGCCGTGCGCCGGGCTGGCGGTTACGCTGTCGTACAAGACCCGGCGACCGCCGAAGCCGACGTCATGCCGCAGGCCGCGCTGGAACTCGCGGGCGCGGATGCCTGCCTGCCGCTGGAAGCGATCGCGGCGAAGATCAACGAATTGTGCCTGCCATGAATCCGACCCGCCCGAAAATCCTCGTCGTCGACGACACGCCCGCCAACCTGGTGGCCATGCGCCGCCTTCTCGCCCGTGCGGATGCCGATATCTTCGAGGCCAATAGTGGCAACGAGGCGCTCGCGCTCTGCCTGGACCACCAGTTCGCGCTGGTGTTGCTCGATGTGAACATGCCCGAGATGGACGGCTTCGAGGTGGCCCAGTTCATCTCCGAAACCGATCACCTGAGCGAGACGCCGATCATCTTCGTCACGGCCGCCTATGCGGACGACATCAACCGGATCAAGGGATATACATCCGGTGCCATCGACTACATCGCCAAGCCGATCAACGATGTGATCCTGCAGTCCAAGGTCAAGATCTTCCTCGAACTCTATCGCGCACGCGCCTTGCTGCAGCAGGCGCTGGATGAGTTGTCCCTGCGCAACCGGCAGCTCACCGGCGAAGTGGCCGAACGCACCCGCATGGAGCAACTGGTACGACACCAGGCAACCCACGATGCGCTGACCGGGCTACCCAACCGGGTGCTGTTCCGCGACCGCCTGGAGGCGGCTATCGAAGCGGGCGGCGGCGGGGCACCGTTCGCGCTGGCGTATATCGATATCGATGGATTCAAGGGTGTGAACGACGCCCATGGCCACGCCGCGGGGGATGAACTGCTCAAGGCGATCGCCGCGCGGGTCGATGCCCGAACACGAGGCACCGATACGGTCGCCCGCCTCGGTGGTGACGAGTTCGCCGTGCTGCTGCACGATGCCGTCGACGCGGAAGCTGCCCTCGCACGCTGCCAGTCGCTATGCGACACGGTGGGCGAGCCGTACATGCTGCACGTGGGCGACTTGCCTGTTCACGCCAAGGTAGGTGCCAGCATCGGTGTGACGATGTTTCGGGCAGGCGCGAGCTACGACGACATCGTCGCCGCCGCCGACGGCGCGATGTACGAGGCCAAGCGCGGCGGGAAGAACCGCTGCGTCCTGGGGTGATAGGCAGTAGGAGGCGCCCGGCGGAACCATCGCCGACAAGGTCGGCTCCCACCAGAGTTCCAGCTACGATGTGATCTGGCCTTGGTGGGCACTGGCTGTGGTGGAAGCCGACCTTGTCGGCGATAGGCGCTACAGGGTCGCCAGGAACGCCTCCAGCACCGCCCCACGATAACGCTGTCGATGCAGCAACACCGATAGCGTGCGTCGCAGGTCGAGGAAAGGCGTCGGCAGTATCGCGATCCGTCCCGCATTGACGGCATCGCCCACGGCCACCTCCGGCAGGCAAGCGATGCCCAATCCCGCGATCACGGCCTGCTTGATCGCCTCGGACTGGTCCAGTTCCAGTACCGTGGTGCCTTCCGGCAACTCCGCCAGGGCCCGCTCGCTCAACGCCCGGGTCGCCGAGCCACGTTCACGCAGAACCCAGCGTTCGCCGGCGAAGTCCTCCCGGCGCAAGCGTTTCTTGCGCGCCAACGCATGCTCGGGTCGTGCACACACCACCAGGCGATCCTCCCGCCACGGCCGAACCTCAAGCGACGGGTGCGCCACGGGACCCTCGACACAACCTATGTCGAATTCATGATCGAGCACGCCTTGGGCGATCTGCGCGGTATTGGCCACGCCCAGCCGCAGCGACACGCCCGGATGCGCGGCCGCGAATGCCCCGAGCAGGTCGCCGACCAGGTAGTTGCCGATCGTATTGCTCGCACCGATACCGATCTCGCCCGCCAACTCCGTGATCGTGCCCTGCGCGCGGCGACCAAATTCCGCATGCCGTTCCAACAACTCGCGTGCAAGCGGCAGCAATTCCCGGCCGCGATCGTTGAGGCGCAGGCGTCCCCGTTCGCGGGCGAACAACGGAAGGCCGATCTGCCGCTCCAGTTCGGCCAGGGCCATGCTCGCGGCGGGTTGGCTGAGAAACAACCGGTCGGCCGCGGCGCGCACGCTGCCCGTGGTGGCCACGGCCACGAAAACCTCGAGTTGTCGGGGGCTGATGACATGCATCAGCAATACTTATACTTCCGATAAGGTATTTTCAATATGCTTATCGATTTTCCCGGCCGAGAATAGACTCGTCTCCACGCAAGGATCTTCCGGTGTCCGCCATTGCCGCTCCGTCGCTACCCTCATCGCGCCTGCCCGGCATAGGCCTCGCCTTCGCCGTGGCTGCCGTCGCCTTCGGCCTGGGTCGCGTCATGCCACTGGTTGGCGGCGCGGTATTCGGTATCGTCCTGGGTATCCTCGTCCGCCAGTTCGCGCCACCGTCGGCCCGCTTCCTTCCAGGCATCCGTTTCGCCTCGAAGCAGGTCCTGCAATGGTCCATCATCGCCCTCGGCTTCGGCCTCAGCATCACACAGGTCGCCCATACCGGCCTGGAATCGCTATCGGTCACCCTCGCGACCGTCGCCGCCGCCGGCCTCGCTGCGTGGGGGATTGGCCGCCTCCTTCGCGTGCACGACACCCTGACATTGCTGATCGGCGTGGGCACGGCCATCTGCGGTGGCTCGGCCATCGCGGCGGTCGTGCCGATCGTGAAGCCTGACGAGCACGACACCGCCTTCGCGATCTCGACGATCTTCCTGTTCAATCTCGTCGCCGTGCTGCTGTTTCCGGCACTCGGCCATTGGATGGGGCTGTCCGATCTCGGCTTCGGGCTATGGGCGGGCACGGCGATCAACGACACATCTTCCGTCGTGGCGGCCGGCTACAGCTACAGCCACGCCGCAGGCGACTACGCGACCATCGTGAAGCTGACGCGTGCGACCTTGATCATTCCGATTTGCCTCGTCATCGCCCTGGTCGTGGCATGGCGCGAGAAACGCGGCGGCGCCACCGGTTTCAGCCTGGCCAGGATCTTCCCGTGGTTCATCCTGTGGTTCCTCGTGGCATCGGCGATCCGCACGGCAGGCGTGATTCCCGTGGCGGTGTTGCCGGTGATCCACTTCGCCGCCGAGTGCCTGATCATCGTGGCGCTAACGGCCATCGGCTTGTCCGCCGACCTGCGCCGGATGGCGTCGACAGGTCCCCGGCCGATCTTGTTGGGGCTCGGAGTGTGGGCGGCGGTGGCGTTGACCAGCTTGCTTGTGCAGCATCTTATCGGGCGCTGGTAAAAGCATCGCCGCTGAAGCGGCTCCCACCATGGTCGCCGTGTCGGGTAGCCCGCTACTATCCCGGGGCCTGCGGCTGTCGTGGGAGCCGCTTCAGCGGCGATTGCCCTCGATCAAGGCGAGCAAACGCAGGTTCAGCGCATGCTGCTGCGACTGCCACTCGGTGAGCCTGTGCCCGTCTGCCTCGACCTGTCCATCCATCGCGCTCAGCCGCCGCTTCCACCAGGACTTGTAGCGATACCTCGAGATCTCGCCGGTGATATCGCTGCCGATGAGCCGGCCGCGAACGGCGCCGATGATCGCCGCGCCGCCAGCCTCGCTCAACGTGCCCTGGTCCCAATTCGTCATCGCGACATCGGGAGCATAGGCATCCTTGTCGATCGACAGGTATACGGGCTCGCGTTGGGTCCGCTGTGCGTCGACGAAGGCCTCGACCATCGCTTCCGTGCGGTCGAATGAACGAAACGCCGCGCCCAGGCCGAAACGCGCCACCCATGACACATCCACACCCGCGGACCAGTAAGTGAGCCTGCCCGCGCGCAACGGCGCCAGGTAGTTCTCCCACGCATGCTTGCGGCCGATATCGCCGGACGTGATTCCCACGACATGCACGTGGCTGACACGCGGCAATGCGGCCACCCGGCGCACCCACGACCCGCAGTGCACGCCGAACGGGAACCGCATGTTGTCGGGATGGTTGTCGATCACCACCACCTGGAAACGCCAGTCGCCGGGAACGCGCCGCACCAGCGGCAATGTGAGGTGATGGAAATCGCCACTGCCGAGGAACACGGTGCCGTGTTCGCGTGGCAGCGTACCGTCGAGCAGCTGGCTGAAGCGGTGAAGCCGGCGCATGGAACAACCGAAACGGATCGGCTCCTCCCAATCGCGCAGCGGCAACAGGACACGTCCAGCCAAAGGCCCGACGGAATCGTCCAGGTCAAGAACGACGGGCTGCCGCATCGGGAACCTCCCACTGGCCATCCGGCTCGAAGCGATGCGCGAAGCGGCGCAGCAGCGCGCGCAACAAGGGGTTACGCACGAACACCGCGTGCCGGGTCAGGTGGAAACGCGCGCCCAGCGACGCCTTCACGGCAGGATCGCTCCAACCCGCGACGTAATGGGTCAATCCCCGCGCGAGCGCGTACTCCAGGTTCACGAACCAGCTCACGAAATAAAGATCGAATTCGCGTGCCGCCGGATAGGCGAAACCGACGTACTTGTCGAGCAACTTGCCTCGATGTTCGTAGCAAAGATTCCATCCGACCAACGCGCCATCGGCATGGTAGGACATGACGACTCCACCCGGCTCGCGCAGCGCCGCGGCGAAGAAATCGCGGGAGAGTTTGTCGAAGTGGACTTCGCTCTGTGCGTACACGTTCTCGAAGAGTGCGTAATACGCGTCCACGCCGGCATCGGCCGCGAAAGCCTCGCCGGTAGGGATCACCGATACGGCCAGCCGATCGCGCGAACGGAGTTTGCGGCGCAGGTTCTTCCTTCGCGACGACGACAGACGGCCGAGGTATTCCTCGATCGACGCGAAATCGATCGGCACATAGGCGAGCGCCTGCCCCTCGACGATCAGATAGCCGCGCGCACGCGCGGCATCGGCGAAACGGGCGGTCCACGCCCGGTCGGCGATGGCGGTCAACGGCGAATCGAGGGCGAGATCCTTGACCACCAGCAGCGGATGCGCGCGACCCGGCCCCTGTGCCAAGGCGTCCGCGACGGCGACGGGGTCGCTGTCCCTGGCAAACAGGGAATACTCGGAAACGGTCGTCCCGGCAAAGCACGTGCGGGGGGTCAACAGCCGCTTCAGCAGCCACTGGCAGGGCAAGGCTGCCACGCGCCGCCGCAAGTCGTCGTCGGCGGTGGTCAGCAGGTCGAACGGCGCCACGAAAAGTGGCGCGCCATCCGCCGCACGGACAGGGATGAAACCGTGCGGCGGATGACGCTCGAAGTGCCCGAGCAATGCATCCGGCTCGAGCTGGTTCACGAACGCCATGGTTGGCTGCCGGGTATCAGCCGCGCTTGGCCAGCGTGAGGAGCTGGTCGAGCAACGCAATGGCGAGGTCGATTTCGTCGTGGCTGATGTCGAGCGACGGGGCGAACGTGATCACGTTCTTGTACCAACCGCCCACATCGAGCACGAGACCGATCTTCTTGCCTTCGTGAGTGAGACCGCCGGCCAGGCCGATGTCGACCATGCGGTCGAGCAGCGCCTTGTTCGGCGTGAAACCGTCGTCCGTGCAGATCTCGGCACGCAGCGCCAGGCCGAGGCCGTCCACGTCGCCGATTTCCTTGTGGCGCTTCTGCAGGTCACGCAGGCCGTCCAGGAAATGCTTGCCCTTCTCGGCCACCCGGGCACCGTAATCGAGTTCGTAGCCCATCTTGATCACTTCGAGACCCAAGGCGGTACCGAGCGGGTTCGAATTGAAGGTGGAGTGCGTGGAACCGGGCGGGAACACCGTCGGATTGATCAGTTCCTCGCGGGCCCAGATACCCGACAGCGGATTGAGTCCGTTGGTGAGGGCCTTGCCGAACACGAGCACGTCAGGCGTCACGCCGAAATGCTCGATCGACCACAGCTTGCCGGTGCGCCAGAAACCCATCTGGATCTCGTCGACCACCATCAGGATGCCGTACTTGTCGAGCACCTTCTTCAGGTCGATGAAGAAGTTCTTCGGTGGGATGACGTAGCCACCGGTGCCCTGGATCGGCTCGACGTAGAAGGCGGCGTACTCGGCTTCGTTGACCTTGGGGTCCCACACGCCGTTGTACTCGGTTTCGAACAGGCGCTCGAACTGTCGCACGCAGGCGTCGGAATACTCTTCCGCCGTCATGCCCTTCGGTCGCCGGAACGGATACGGGAACGGGATGAACATCGCGCGCTCACCGAAGTGACCGAAGCGGCGGCGATAGCGGTAGCTGGAGGTGATCGCCGAGGCGCCGAGAGTGCGGCCGTGGTAACCGCCTTCGAACGCGAACATCAGGCTCTTGCCGCCACGGGCGTTGCGCACGAGCTTGAGCGAATCCTCCACCGCCTGCGCGCCGCCGACATTGAAATGCACGCGGCCATCGAGGCCGAATTTCTGTTTCGCATCGACCGCGATGGTCTTCGCCAGTTCGATCTTGCCCTGGTGAAGGTACTGGCTGGCCACCTGCGGCAGCAGGTCGATCTGCGCCTTCAAGGTATCGTTCAGCCGCTTGTTGCCATAGCCAAAGTTGACCGCCGAGTACCACATCTGCAGGTCGAGGAACGGGATGTTCTCGCTGTCGTAGATGTAGCTTCCTTCCGCATGGCGGAAGATCTTCGGCGGATCGACGTAGTGCACGGTGTCGCCAAAGGAGCAGTATTTCGCCTCGTCGGCGAGCAGGGTCGCGTCGTCGATAACGAGGGGCGCGTTCTTGGTGAGGATGTTCATGCAGGCAGTTCCTGGGGGTTCGCCGCGGGGAGGGGCATGACGGTTCGCGGTGGCAGGCGTCCGTCGAGAAGATCGGGAAGGAGTTCGAGCGCCTCGTCGAAACTGGCGATGGGCGCGTACGGGATGCCGGCGGCGCGGCAATGTTCGATCAGGCGATTCTTCGCGAAGACGAAATCGACGCGGTCGGCTGCGCAAAAGTCGGAAGCGCCATCACCGATCAACAGCGTCTTGCCGCCGCGCGCCCGCGCCGCGTCGACACGCGCGCACTTGCAGGTACCGCTGCGGCACCCCTGCACACTGTACGGCGAGGTGAGGTTCCAGTCGCGCTCCCCCACTTGCAGGAGGTGGTTGGCGACCGTCGGCAGGCGCGGAATACCATGATTGGCCAGGATCGCGTGGATGGCGTGGTCGATGCCGTCGCTCACTATCTCCATCGGGATGCCGTGCTCGACGGTCGCCCTCACGAAGGCGGCGAAACCGTGGTCGATGCGCAGGCCGCCGAGATGGCGCTGGAGTTCGATGTGGCTCATGTCGAGCAAGGCGACCTGCCCCGCCATGCAGACCGCCGAGCCGATGGTCCCGGCGCGCCAGTCGCGTTCCAGGATCTCCCAGCCGGGCCGCCCGTAGCGGTCCAGCAGCGAGTCGATGACGTCCTCGACGGCGATCGTGCCGTCGAAGTCGCAGAGGATGTTCCAGGAGGGGCTGAGCACGTGGATGCGCCGTTGACCAGTTTGCAGCGCAGGCTAGTGCCGCATCCTTTCCAAGCCCTTTCCCCACATCGAAAGCCATATGTAAGAACTCATGTGGCATGCTTCGGCGCTCATCCGGCTCCGGTTCCCGCGCATGCGCCGTTCGCGCCTCGTTTTCCCCGTCCTGCTCCTGCTGGCCGCGACCGCCCATGCCGGCGACGACGACACCCCCAGCTACGCCTTCGGCGCGGGCATGCAGCGGATGCCCGCATGGCAGGGATCGAAGGACAGGCGCGACCAGCCCCTCCCCTACGTGGACATCGACCTGCCCGGCAAGGGCGAGCTCTCCACCGCCGACGGCCTCACCATCGACCTGATCTCCGGCGAGCACTGGCACGGCGGTGTCTACGGCAACTGGTTATGGGGCCGCACGCACGACGACCTCGGACAGCTCGGCGGCAAGATCGCCTCGCTGTCGCCGCGTTTCCAGGGCGGCGGCTACCTGGAATACGCCTTCGACAAACGCTTCAGCGTGGGGGGCCACGTCGCCCACGACACCAACGGCGCGGGTGCCTATGCCGCGCTTTACGCCGACTATCGATTGCCGGACGTGTGGTACATCCAGCATTCGATCGAACTTCAGATCGAGGGCATGAACGGCCCGGCGATGCGGCGCTTCTACGGCGTCACCCCAGGGGAGGCGGCCACCCTGGGCACCCAGGCATGGCGTCCCGGCGCGGGCTGGCAGTCGGCGGACCTGGAATACGACGCCTTCATTCCCACCTCGCGGCAGACCGGCTTCGCCCTGGCCGTTTCGTACGGACGGCTATACGGGAACGCCGCGGAGAGTCCGCTGGTCCGCCAGTTCGGTTCGCCCCGGCAGGTGACGGAAACCCTCGCCTTCGTCTATCACTTCTAGACGGCGGCGTCGGCATTCAGTTCATCGCGTTCCGGCGGAGCCGGTACGGCGAACAGCACGCCCAGCATCACCAGGTGGGCGGCGGCCGAAAGGAACGGCGACCATGCCTGCGACAGCACCTGGTAGGGAAGGATGTCGCCGATCAATACATTGGCGAGGTTCCAGCCCCAGTGCAGGCCCACCGCCAGCCACAGCGAACCGGTGCGCAACACCGCCGTGGCGTAGGCGAGCCCGAAGCAGAACAGCATCACCCATTCCGCAGGGCCGGCGCCGAGCCGGTAGATGTGGTTGACCACGTAGAGCGTGCTGGAGACGAGTACGAAGGCCCACGGCAGCCAGCGGACCCGGGCCGCTCGGTAGAGGAATCCGCGAGTGAGGATGTCTTCGGCGATGGAGGGCACGAAGGTCGCGACGAGCGCCCACGGAATCGACGAGAGAAAGGAGACGGCAGCTACCCGTGGCGATTCCGGCGCAAGCGCGGCATAGACGTTGAAGACCATGCCGATGCATACGGCCACGTACTTGAGAAGCAGTGCCAGCGCTAGCCCGCCGGCCAGCAAGACCCCCGCCGACCGGCGCCATTCCAGGGCGTAGGCATCGTAGCCACGAAAGCCGAGCCAGCGTCCCAGCGGCCAGGCCGCCACGACCACGGCCACCATCAGCGCAGCCTGGACCGTGAAGCTGCCGAGCAACCGCCCGCCGATACCCTCGGCGGCCTGGTACAGAACGAAGAGGATCGCGAAGGCGAGTGCCGCACGCCAACGATCGTTCTGCGCCATGGATTCCCCTGAAGGTTGCTTGTACTGCGCGAAGCTTAGGGCCCGGAGGCGTTGCGCGCCATAGGATTTTGGTCGCCGCTTACGGGCCGGCGAGCGGCGCTCAGCGATCGTCGCGGGTCCAGATCGCGCCTTCGGCTTCCTTCACCGGGAAGACCGGAACCGGCTCGTAGGCGGGCGGACAGGTAACCTCGCCAGAGCGCACGTCGAAGCGCGCACCGTGCCGTACGCATTCCACCTCGAAGCCATCCACCGGTCCGCCGGCCAGCTCGCCGCCATCGTGCGTGCAGACATCCTCGATGGCGTAGAGATCGCCGTCGATGTTGTACACGGCGATCGCGGTATCGCCATCCCATACCACCCGGTACTCGCCGGGAAGCAACTCGCTACGCGTGCCTACCCTGACCCAGTCGCTCATGTGCGTAATTCCTTCACGAGGTACTCGAAGCGCAGGTCGTCGCGCTGCGGGAGGCCGAAGCGTTCGTCGCCATAGGGGAATGGTTTCGTCCGGCCGGTACGGAGGTAGCCGCGTCGCTCGTACCAGGCGATGAGTTCGGCGCGGATATCGATCACCGTCATCTCGACGCGTTGGCATGCCCACTCGTCGCGGGCGATGCGCTCGACCTCTTCGATCACCCGCCGGCCGATGCCCGCCCCCTGCAGCGGCGGGTGGACGGAAAACATGCCGAAATAGCAGGCCCCGCCTTGCCGTTCGATGTAGCAGGACGCGGCGACCTCTCCGTCCCGCTCGAACAGCACGAAACGCCCGTTCCCGCTGGAGAGGAGTTCCTCGATTTCGGTGACGTCGGTGCGCCGGCCGTGCAGGAAATCCGCCTCGGTGGTCCAACCCGCGCGACTCGCATCGCCGCGATAGGCGGATTCGACAAGCGCCGCGATGATGGGAGCGTCGGCCAGGGTCGCTTTGCGGAAGGCGTGCTTGATGGTCATGCGGGGGATCTTAACGGTTCAGAGCAGCAGCTTGCGCACCCGGCCGACGGCTTCGATGAAGCCGTCCACCTCGGCCTTCGTGTTGTAGAAGGCCAGCGAGGCGCGGAGCGTGGCCGGTACGCCGAAGAACTGCATCAGCGGGTGGGCACAGTGGTGTCCCGAGCGAACGGCCACGCCCTGCAGGTCGAGCAAGGTGGCCATGTCGTTGGCGTGCGCTCCTTCGAGCAGGAAGGAAATGACCGGTTCCTTCTCCTTCGCACGACCGAAGATGCGTACACCCGGCAGGTTCTCGATCGCGTCGGTGGCATAGGCCAGGAGTTCCTGCTCGTAAGCCTTGAGCCGATCGAAACCGATGCCCTCGAGATACGCGATCGCCGCCGGAATGCCCGCGAAGCCCGCGATATTCGGCGTGCCGGCTTCGAACCGGTGCGGTGGGTCGGCAAAGACGGTGCCATCGAAGCGCACCTCGCGGATCATCTCGCCACCGCCGAAAAAGGGTGGCATCGCCATGAGGTGATCACGCTTCGCCCATAGCGCGCCGGTGCCCGTCGGCGCCAGCATCTTATGGCCCGTGATCGCGTAGAAGTCGCAACCCAGCGCCTGGACGTCGATCCGGCGATGCGGTGCCGCCTGCGAACCGTCGACCAGCAGCGGGATACCGCGCTTGCGGCACTCGCGGGCGATCTCACGAACCGGATTCACCGTGCCCAGCACGTTGGAAACGTGGGCGACGCAGGCGAGTTTCACCTCGGGCGTCAGCATCTCGATGTACTTCTCGACGATCAGCTCACCGTTGGCATCGATCGGCGCGGCCTTCACCGTCGCACCGGTGCGTTCGGCCACCAGCTGCCAGGGGACGATGTTGGCGTGGTGCTCCATCACCGTGGTGAGGATCGCGTCCCCCGCCTTCAGTCGCGGCAACGCGTAACTGTAGGCCACCAGGTTGATCGCCTGCGTCGTGCCGGAGGTGAGGATGATCTCGTCCCGCGAGGGGGCGTTGACGAACCGTGCGATGGCGTCGCGCGCGGCCTCGTACGAGGCCGTGGCCTCCTCGCCCAACGTGTGCACCGCACGCGCCACGTTGGCGTTGTGCTCGCGATAATGCCGGTCCACCGCCTCGATCACCGACACCGGTTTCTGCCCGGTATTGGCGTTGTCGAAATAGATCAGCGGCTTCCCGTGGACGGTACGCGACAACAGCGGGAAATCGGCGCGGATGCGTTCGACGTCCAGCGGCAAGGTGGCTGCTTCGGGCTTGGCGTTCATGGCTGGGCTCCGTACTTATTCGGCGGCGAGGCTGGTCGGCAGGTGCGCGACCAGCAATTCGCCAAGATGCTCGCGCAGCGCCTCGTTCGGCAGCGATTCGAGCACGGCACGGCAAAACGCCAGCGTCAGCAGGCTGCGCGCCTGGACTAGCGGAATACCGCGAGAGCGCAGGTAGAACAGCGAGCGCTCATCGAGCTGGCCGATGGTGGCGCCGTGCGCGGCCTTCACCTCGTCGGCGTAGATCTCGAGTTCCGGCTTGGTATCGATCTCGGCCTGTCCGGACAGCAACAGGTTCTTGTTGCTGAGCGAGGCATCGGTGCCGTCGGCACCCTCGGAGACCACGATCGCGCCACGGAATACCCCGCGCGAGCGGCCGTCGGCGATACCGCGCCAGAGGGCATCGGATGCGGTGTTCCGTGCGTTGTGCCGGATCTCCAGTTGCGTATCGGCATGCTGCCGGCCCGACAGGGCGAACACGCCGTGCGAATCGAAGCGCGCCCCGTCGCCCACCAGTTCGGCGTTCACTTCATGCCGGACGAGCGCGCCGCCCAGTTCGAGGGCGTGCAAGGTCACCTCGGCTCGCTCGTCGAGACGAACGTGGCTGCGGCGAACCAGGGTGGTGGCGACCGAGGCGTCCTGGACCACGACGAGGCCCAGGCGTGCGCCTTCGCGGGCGACGACATCGGAGACCAGCGTGCCGAGTTGCGTGGCGGTGCCTGCCGAGACGAACTGCTCGACGATCTCCGCACTCGCGCCCTTCCCGATTTCCACGAGCACGCGCACGTGCCAGGCGCTATCACCCTGGATGCCACTGGAGACATGCACGATATGCAACGGTTTCGCCAGGGCGATGCCATCGGGTATCCGAAGCACGAGTCCGTCGGTAGCCAACGCCGCATTCAAGTGCGCGAAGGCATCGGCGGCGGCGCGGCGGTAACGGTTGGCCAGCGCGAAGCGCAAGGGCTCGGGATGGGTGGACAGCGCGCTGGGCAACGGGGCCAGTTCGACACCGTCGGCATCGAGCGAGGAAAGATCGGCGCGAAACGCACCGTCGACGAAGACGACACGGCCGCCATCCACACCCGGCAAGGCATACAACGAGGGATCGACGACGGCGGCAACGGCAGTGGCACGGTCGGCGAGCGCGAACCCACGTTGCGACAGCGCACGCAGCGGCGTGTACTTCCACGCCTCGTCACGCCCTTCCGGCAGACCGGTGGCAACGAAGGCTTCGAGATTTTCCGCACGCGCGGCGTCGAGCCATGCGATGCCGGTCGAAGGAAGCGTGGCGGCGGCATCCAGTGCCGCCCGCACGAACGGGGACGGCGCGTTGCTCATGCCGGCGCCCCGGCGAGATCGGCCTTGCGCAGTTCCGGATGCGTATCGGCGAGCCACGCATAGCCCCGTTCTTCCAGCTTCAACGCGAGGTTCTTGTCGCCGCTTTCGACGATGCGGCCACCGGCGAGCACGTGGACGAAGTCCGGCTCGATGTAGTCGAGCAGGCGCTGGTAGTGGGTGACGATCACGAACGAACGGTCCGGCGAGCGCAAGGCGTTGACGCCTTCGGCCACCTGCTTCAGCGCATCGATGTCAAGGCCGGAGTCGGTTTCGTCGAGGATGGCCAGCTTCGGTTCCAGCACGGCCATCTGGAAGATCTCGTTACGCTTCTTCTCGCCACCGGAGAAGCCTTCGTTCACCGCGCGATGCAGCAGTTCATCGGAGATCTGCATCACCTTCAGCTTCTCGCGGACCAGCTTGAGGAAACGCATGGAGTCCAGCTCGGCTTCGCCACGGAATTTCCGCTGCGCGTTGAGCGCGGCACGCAGGAAGTAGGTGTTGTTCACGCCGGGGATTTCGACCGGGTACTGGAAGGCGAGGAAGATGCCGACGGCGGCGCGTTCTTCCGGCTCCAGCGCGAGAAGGTCGCGGCCGTCGAAGGTGACGGAACCTTCGGTCACCTCGTAGCCGTCACGCCCCGCGAGCACGTTGCCGAGCGTGGACTTGCCCGCGCCGTTCGGCCCCATGATGGCGTGCACCTCGCCGGGCTTCACCGCGAGCGAAAGGCCTTTGAGGATCTCCTTGCCATCGACGCGGGCATGGAGGTTGTCGATCTTGAGCATGTGCATGGCGGTGCTGTCCAATCAGGGCGTGAGGTGCGAGAGCGCGTCGAGCGCGTCGTCGCGGCGATCCCAGGGCACGAAGATGTGGTCGTGCAGGAACGCGGATACGGGGTTGCAGGGAATGCCGCGCTTGGCCAGCGCGGCGGATACGGCGGCCATCATGCCGACGGCGGTGAGGCTGGATTGCACGCGCAACGTGATGCGCGCCCAGAGCAGACGGTCGCCCTGCGCATCGTCGCCATTGACATCCACGATCAGCGTCGTGCCCTCGGCCTCGCGGAACATCATCAACGCGTCGGCCAGGCGCGTCCGCGCCTTCTCGTGCGAGACGTGGAGGAAGCGCTTGGGGATAGGGTCGACCTCGGGGTCCAGCGCGGCGAGCAGCGCGCGCAGGTCGGTCACGCCCGGTGCGGAACCGGCAATACCCATCGTCAGCCCACCGCGCCTTCGAGGGAGACCTCGAGCAGCTTCTTGGCTTCGACGGCGAATTCCATCGGCAATTCGCGGAACACCTGCTTGCAGAAGCCGTCGACGATCATCGACACGGCGTCTTCCTCGCCGATGCCGCGCGAGAGGCAATAGAACAGCTGGTCGTCGGAGATCTTCGAGGTGGTGGCCTCGTGCTCGACGATCGCGTTCGGATTCTTCACTTCCATGTACGGGAAGGTATGCGCGCCGCACTTCTTGCCGATGAGCAGGGAATCGCACTGGGTGTAGTTGCGTGCACCGTCCGCGCCCTTCTCGATCTTCACCAGGCCGCGGTAGCTGTTCGAGCTGCGGCCGGCGCTGATGCCCTTGGCGACGATCTTCGACTTGGTGCCCTTGCCTATGTGGATCATCTTGGTGCCGGTATCGGCCTGCTGGCGGTGGTGCGTGAGCGCCACGGAATAGAACTCACCCACCGAGCGGTCGCCCCGCAGCACGCAGCTGGGGTACTTCCAGGTGATCGCTGAACCGGTCTCCACCTGGGTCCAGGAGATCTTCGAATCCGCGCCACGGCAATCGCCGCGCTTGGTCACGAAGTTGTAGATGCCGCCGACGCCGTTCTCGTCGCCGGGATACCAGTTCTGCACGGTGGAATACTTGATCTGGGCCCGCTCCAGCGCGACCAGTTCGACCACCGCGGCGTGCAACTGGTTCTCGTCGCGCATGGGAGCCGTGCAGCCTTCCAGGTACGACACATAGGTGTCGTCCTCGGCCACGATGAGCGTGCGTTCGAACTGCCCGGTGTTGATCGCGTTGATGCGGAAATAGGTGGACAACTCCATCGGGCAACGCACGCCCTTGGGGATGAACACGAAGCTGCCGTCGGAGAACACGGCCGAGTTCAGCGCGGCGAAGTAGTTGTCGCCCGTGGGCACGACGCTGCCGAGGTACTGGCGCACGAGGTCGCCGTGCTCGCGGATCGCCTCGGACATCGAGCAGAAGATCACGCCGGCCTCGGCCAGCTCCTTGCGGAAGGTGGTACCCACCGACACCGAGTCGAACACGGCGTCCACGGCGACGCCGGCCAGCTTGGCCCGCTCGTGCAAGGGCACGCCGAGTTTCTCGTAGGTCTCGAGCAGCTTGGGGTCGACCTCGTCCAGCGACTTCGGGCCGGCCTTCGGGGCCGAGTAGTAGCTGACCGCCTGGTAGTCGATCGGTGCGATGTCGAGCTTCGCCCAGTCCGGCTCCGGCATGGTCAGCCAGTGGCGGTACGCGGCGAGGCGCCACTCGGTCATCCACTCGGGCTCCTGCTTGATCGCGGAGAGCTGGCGGACGATGTCCTCGCTCAGGCCGGGAGGCAGGCTGGTGGATTCGATGTCGGTGACGAAACCGGCTTCGTAGCGGCGGTTGAGGGCCGCTTCGACTTCGGCGTTGTCGCGCACCGGGGCTGCCACGTCGCGTGTCATGTTCTCACTCTCGTTCATGCGTTTGCCTGTGCGGCCTGGGCCGCATCCTTGGCCGGCGCCACGGGGCGCCCGGCCAGCATCTGTGCCAGGGTCATGGAACGCAGCACGCCGTCGATGGCCCCGGAGACCGACCGCCAGCTGTCGCTGACACCGCACTGGGACTGCCGGTCGCAATGGCCCTGGGCCACGCTGCATTCGGTCATGCCGATCGGACCTTCCATCGCCTCGACGATGTCGGCGAGGCTGATCGCCTCCGCCGGACGGGCGAGGCGGTAACCGCCGTTGACCCCACGAAACGACTCCACCAGCCCGGCGTGCCCCAGCAGCTTCAGCAGCTTCGAGACCGTCGGCAGCTCCAGGCGCGCCTCTTCGGCGATCTGGGCGGTGCTCAGAACGTCGGCGGGATGCGCGGCGATGCAGGTCATCACCACGGTCGCGTAATCGGTCAATCGGCTGACACGGAGCATGGGGAGGGGATGTCGTCAATACCGGACCAAAATGGTACTGATTTATGGCAGGCAACGCAATGGCGGAAGGCGAACAGGGCCACCCTTCGAGAGGAAATGACGAGTGCCAGCCCTTGTGGAAGCCCTGGTGGGCGCCGTTGTGGGCCGATTTCGTCGGCGATCCCGCGGCAGCGGGCCAGTTCGAGGCGAGCACCCATCGCCGACAAAGTCGGCTCCCACAAAGGCGCTCTTATGGTGCAATTTGTCGCACCTTCATGGTGCGTCCGATCATTGCCGAGGTCACCGTCGCACGCCGCTGCCGCGCCGCACAACGCGTGCAGCCGCTCGCGCCCCACTGGCACGCATCCTGCTCTCCCTCCGACAGGCCAATCGAAGGGGAAGCGCGCTCCATGAAGTGGATCAACGCGATCATCAAGCCGTTCACGCTGGACGACGTCCGCGAAGCCCTCTCCGAGGTCGGGGTGCAGGGGATGACAGTGACCGAGGTGAAGGGCTTCGGCCGGCAGCACGGGCACACGGAGCTCTACCGCGGTGCCGAGTACGTCGTGGATTTCCTGCCCAAGCTGAAAATCGAGATCGCCGTGACCGACGAGCAGTTGGAGCAGGCCATCGAGGCGATCACCAACGCCGCCCGCACGGGCAAGATCGGCGACGGCAAGATCTTCGTCATCGACCTGGAACAGGCCATTCGTATCCGCACCCAGGAGGTCGACGCCGATGCGCTCTGATGTCATCCGCAAAGCCCTCGCGCCGGCACTCGTCGCCGCCCTCCTCCCCTGTAGCGCCCTCGCCCAGGCAGCCGCTCCAGCGAAACTCGATTCCGGCGACACCGCCTGGATGCTCACCGCCACGATGCTCGTGCTGCTGATGACCATCCCGGGCCTCGCCTTGTTCTACGGCGGCATGGTCCGGGCGAAGAACCTGCTCTCCGTGCTGATGCAGTGCTTCGCCATCACCGCGCTGGTCACCGTACTGTGGGTGGTCTACGGCTACTCGGTCGCGTTCGACACCACCGGCATGACCGCGGGAACGACCAACCTGCATTCCTTCGTCGGCGGCCTGGGCCACGCCATGCTGGCCGGCCTCAAGCCCGGCAGCCTCTACAACACGATTCCGGAAGCGGTCTTCGTGATGTTCCAGATGACCTTCGCGATCATCACGCCGGCACTCATCGTCGGCGCGATCGCCGAACGCATGAAGTTCTCCGCGCTGCTCGTGTTCACCGCGCTGTGGTTCACGCTGGTCTACCTGCCGATCGCACACATGGTGTGGGGTGGCCCGGGCTCCTTCCTGGGCGACCTCGGCGTGCTCGACTTCGCCGGCGGCACGGTGGTGCACATCAACGCGGGCATCGCGGGCCTGGTGGGATGCCTCGTGATCGGCAAGCGCCGCGGTTATCCGTCCACTCCGATGCCGCCGCACAACCTCGGCTACACGCTGGTTGGCGCGAGCATGCTCTGGCTCGGCTGGTTCGGCTTCAACGCCGGCTCCGCGGTCGCCGCCAACGGCAGCGCCGGCATGGCGATGCTGGTGACGCAGATCGCGACGGCCGCCGCGGCGATCGGCTGGACGGCCATCGAGTGGATCACCCATCGCCGCCCCAGCGTGCTCGGCATCGCCTCCGGTGCCGTCGCCGGGCTCGTCGCCATCACGCCCGCCGCCGGCACCTGCGGCCCCGGTGCCGCGCTGGTGCTCGGCCTCGTCGCGGGTATCGTCTGCTTCTTCTGCGCCACTCGTCTCAAGCGCAAGTTCGGTTATGACGACTCGCTCGACGTCTTCGGCGTCCACGCCATCGCCGGCATCATCGGCGCATTGCTCACCGGTCCGTTCGCGGCCCCCGCGCTCGGCGGGTTCGGCACGGTGACCGACCTCGGCCTGCAATTGTGGATCCAGTTCAAGGGCGTGGCCTTCACCGTCGTCTACAGCGCCGTGCTGAGCTACGCGATCTTCAAGGGCATCGCCGTGACGATGGGCCTGCGCGTGGATGAAGAGCAGGAGCAGGTAGGCCTGGACATCGCGCTGCATGAGGAGCGCGGTTACAACTTGTCGTGAAGGTGACGCGCATCACATGCTGATGAAACCCGATCGAATTTTCAGATCAGTCTGATATCCCGCCGGGTTGACAACTCCTAGCCTGCCCTCCTATTCACAGGGAGGCAGGCATCATCAACACGATATCTCGCGACATCCGCACGGCACGCCCGCAACGTAGCCGAATCAAGATGGCCATCGGGCTCGCCATCGCTGGAGTCGCCGACGCCGCGGTAGCGCAGGACGTGCCGGAGCGTTTTCCCACGTTCGCCGATGGGGCACTGATTCCCGCCAAGTATGCGGAACCCGGCGAGACCAAGCCGGTATATGTTTCCGACGATGCTGTCGATGGTTACGCAAAGATCGCAGCGGGGGAATATTGCAAGGACTGGCCAGCGCCGAACATTTGCGGCCTGAAAAGCATCGCCCGACGTGTCATCCCAGGCGACAAAGCACATAGCGACTACACGGTTCTAGACGTAACAACGGTGGTGCAATACCCCGAATCACCCGACAAGCCCGACCTGATCAAGACGTCGAGCTTCGACATAAAACTTCTCCGCTCGTGCCCCACCGACTCCGTGCTCGTCACCGAGAGCGACACGCATCTGGACAATCGTGATCCGGCGACGGCCAGGCTGGCCGTCGCTTGCGTGTCGCCCGATGCGCTACCAAAAAGCGAAGCGCTAGGCGTGCCGCAGGAGAATGGGGCCAATCAATGCCCTATCGGTAACAGCCCCACCGTGGGTAATCCGCTCAATCCCCTGACGATGAGCAAGATCGAAACCGTGGTCGATTATGCCGGGCCGGCATCCTCCGGACTGTACTTCGGGCGCACGTACCATAGCGGTGCCTTCGCACTTACCGGCGCCTTCGGAAAAGGAAGTGTGCGCTATCCCGTCGGCGCACGTATCGGTGCACGCTGGCGGCATTCATGGGATAGGGCTTTCCTCCGGAGGACCTATTTCGAACGCGGCGGCTTCGCTTACGGAACGGCCCTATTCCTCATCCAGGAAGACGGTAGCGAAATTCGCTTCATCAAGAAAGGCGACGTCTTCATTCCCGCAGAAGGCAACCGCGGCTCCGTCAAAGAGCACCCGGATAACGGCTGGCTATACACGTGGCCCGATCTCACCGCGGAACATTATGACGACCAGGGCCGCCTACGCACTCGAACCGACCCCAATGGCAACACTGTCACCCTGCACTACGATGAAATCGAAGTTGGCATCGGCATCAAGACCAAGGTCCTGATACGCGTCAGTGACGAGCAAGGCCGCGAACTGATGCTGGGTTACGACCGCCTCGGCAGGGTGGAAACCGTCGATCAACCGGACGGCGGGCGTATTCGCTACGACTATAGCGGCGACATCCTCGAAGGCCTCGAAGCCAACCTGGTCAAGGTCACGTACCCCGATGGTCGCCACGCCGCTTACCTGTACGACGAGCCAGCGATGGGCGGCACGGTCAACCATAAGCTGACCGGCATCGTCGGCGGCGACGGTAAACGATTTGCCACGTTTCGCTATGACAGTGACAATCGCGCGTTCCGTTCCGCACACGGCAATAACACCGAATACACCGAATTGGCTGTCCGGAACGGCACCATCGAGGTCGAGAACGGCGACCCTCTCCGCACGGAGCAATGGACGCCGAGGTACGTGGATGGCCGGGTACGCCTAGGCCAGCGCTCTGAGGACTTTCGTGATGAAGTCTTTACCCGCACCTTCGACTATCTAGGTAGTGGGCTCGTTGCCCGGCAAACCGACTACCTGGGAGTGCCGACGACTTATCGCTATGACATGGACCGACGACTGGAGATCGAACGGACCGAGGCCGAGGGAACCCCCGTGGCGCGAACGGTCAAGACGACATGGCATCCCACGTTCGACAAGCCCGCGCGAATCGACAGTGGTGCGCAGTGGACGGCGTTCGACTACGACACCAAAGGTAACCTCACCGAACGTCGCGAGGGCGGCCTTGCCGATGCTTCCGACGCATCGTCCGGCCCATGGCCGTCGGAGCGGATAACACGTTACGCCTACGACGATGCCGGTCGTCTGCTGACCATCGATGGCCCGCAGCCCGGCGCCGGCGACACCACGCACTACGCTTACCACGAGAGCGACGCCTCCGACTGTGCCCGAACGGCGACTTCCTGCGTCTGGCGACGTGGCGATCTACACACTGTGACGAACGCTCTGGGTCACGTCATAACCATCCTGGCCCGGGACGGAGCAGGCCGCGTAACTTCCAGCACCGATGCCAACGGCGTCCGGACGGACAGACGCTACGATGCATCCGGCCGCCCCCTTGAGACGGCTATCCGCGCCCGGCCGGACGGCAGCGCTTCCGCAGGCGACGTCATCACGAAGATGAGCCACGATGCTAATGGTGCGATCGACGTATTGACCGATGCCGACGGCGCCACGGTTTCACACCGTTACAACGCGGCGCACCGACTGATCGAACAGACCGATGCGATGGGAAATCGCCACGTCATGGTGCGCAATGCGATAGGGAAGATCGGCACCGAATCCTACGTCCGCGCCGATGGCACCGAAGACACAAGCCGTAGCTACGAGTACGACGAGCACGGAATGCTGAAATTCGACACGCGCGCTGGCATGGGATCGAAATACTATAACTTCGATGCGAATGGCCGATACAAAGGAGGCAGCGGCTCAGACCGCTACCAGGAAGCAATAGAACACGATGCGCTGGGCCGTGCCACTAAAGTCACCGTCGGTCGGGAAATTTCATCCCATACTACCCATCTCTCCTACGACGGCGCCGATCATGTCAAGACCATCGTAGATCCAAAGGGCCTATCCACCGCCTACTTGCGTAACGGGCTGGGCGACCTCCTGTGGCAGCGGAGTCCCGACACGGGCGATACCAGCACCGAGCGTGACGCCGCTGGCCGTCCTGTCAAGGAAACGCCAGCCGACGGGCGTCATGTAGAACGGGAGTTCGACGCATTGGATCGGGTGACCCGTGCTACTTATAGCGACGGCGCGGAATCCCGCTACACCTACGACGCACCAGCCTCGTCATGCGCCGCAGGCGCAACCTTTGCCGTTGGCCGCTTGAGCACGGTCACCTATCGCGACGGCAGCACCTCGTTCTGCTATGACTTTGCCGGACGCATCGTGCAAAAGATCCAGGTCACCCGCGGCATCCGCCTCGACCTGCTTTACGCTTACACACCCGCCGGTCGACTGGCGGCAATCACTTACCCCGATGGTCGTAACGTCACCTACGTTCGCGACTTGGCGGGCCACGTCGTCCATGTCGATACGCAGCATGGTCCAACGGCCGGCCAGCGAGTTCTCGCGAACGTTCAGTATGACGCACCGGGTCACGTCACAGGTTGGACGGCTGGCGCGCGAGCGCTCCATCGACGGTACAACATCAACGGTTTCATCGAGAACATGGGTGATGGCGCCGACGGAATGAACCACACGCTCAGTTACGAGGACGATCACAATCTCCAGCAAATCGGCCCCGCCACTTCGTTCATCGATGTAAATCCCGCCGCACGTGTCGTCTCCGCTGGAGTGGCGGAAATGACGCCGGAATACCCGTATGGAGTCGACCATGAATATGGCTATGACAAGACCGGCAACCGGCTGTCGTGGTCGACCAACTTCACAGTCTTCCGTAACTTCCGGTACGCAGCGGATAGTCATCACCTGCTCACCGCCCAAAAGGTCAACCGCGAGTACGATGCCAACGGAAACACCACACGCATCGGCGAACGCGAGTTCGTCTATGACGCTGCCGGGCGGATGACGCAGGCCAAGGTCAATGGCGTGGTCGAAATGAACTACGCATATGATCCATTCGGACAACAGGTCGGGAAATATATCGCGGGCACGACCACGGTCAGTCTCCACGACGAATCAGGCCGCTGGCTCGGCGACTACGACGGGGCTGGCAAGCCCATACGCCAGGTGATCTGGCTGGACGATCTCCCTGTGTCGGCCATCGACGGCGACACGATCAGGGATATCCAGCCCGACCACCTCGGCACGCCCCGTGTCATTGTCGACCGGGCAAGCAATAAGGTCATCTGGCGCTGGAAGCTCTACGGCGAAGCATTCGGCACCGACGCGCCCAAAGAAGATCCTGATGGCGATGGCACGAAGTACGTCTTCGACATGCGCTTTCCCGGCCAACGCTACGACTCGGTGACGGGGCTCTTCCAGAATGGTTGGCGCGACTACGACCCGACCTCTGGCCGCTATATCCAGAGTGATCCTATCGGCCTGGAAGGTGGAATATCGACGTATGCGTATGCGATGAACAATCCATACGTAAATGCCGATCCTTTGGGACTATGGTCTCTCGGATTCGAGGCCTACTTGGGAGTCGGCGGTGGTGTGAACGTTGCATGGTCTAACGGGAAGCTCGAATTCACCGGAAAGGTGGGTGTCGGCGTAGGCGGTGGATTGGCGTGGGATCCGGATGGAACCCCATCGAAACATTCGAAGGACTGCGGTTCAGGTCTGATCGCCAGAACTACGTTCAACGCATCTGGTGGCGTTGGCATGGGACCGGTCTCGGCGCAAGCGGCGTGGGGGAAAGTAACGGAGAACGTTTTTGATCTTTCCCCCAAACGCTATGTAGGGGATTGGGGTACAAGAGGTTATACAACCCCGATTTCACCCATGATTGGTATCGACAACAAGTTCCATGGAGCTAGCGTTCGATTCGGCATCTCCCTCAGCGCTGAGGCAGGGAGTTACTCGAATTGGTGAAGCCAACTCTACGTAAGGTGACACGATTCATTGCGCTTGCATTGATAGCTGGCGTCGTCGGATCAAGCATGATGCGAATCATCTTTTACTTCGACCCCGACGTCTTGGCTGCACGTCGCGCCATCGCTAGAGATCCCAAGGTCAGTCAAATTCTTGGAAACGTATCTATCGACGATGTGAGTGTCTTCGGGATTCTAAAGACCGGGGACGACTCTCAGGTATTTGCAAGAGAAGAGCACTCGGCATCAGTCACCGGATCTAGCCACAGCGCCATGGTGAGGGTACTCATCAAGAAATCGTACTTTAATGGAGAAACATTAGGAGAACCCGAGATAATCGAGATCGACATTCGTGAGTAGAGGCTGCAGCGAGAGAATATAGCCGCGGCGCAATAACCTCGCATTTGCTTTTTACCTTGGTGTGGGAAGCGGGCTTGGCCGCGATCGGTGTCTAACAAGACCCGTTCGCGCGCCAGCGCGCTTCCTGCCGATGGTCACGCTTCCAAACTGGCAGCCTGGCATACAACAACAGCTATCTCAGGTGGCCATGATGCGTAGTATTTTGCAACAGCAATGGCATCCGCTGCTCTTCTGGCGACGGTTATTGATCGCTCTCGGCGCCTGGCTTGCACATTTAGCGCTGACAATCTTTTCCCTATATGCGGGTATATCTTGTGGCGACAAGTCAGGATGCCCTCGATTCTTCGGTCAAGGACTCGTAGAGGCTGTCGCCGCTTTTCCATCGGGTTATGTCATGTGGGCGTTGAATACTCGTGGCCCGGATCTCGGGCATTCAAGGCATCCTTTTTTTTGGCTCGGATTCCACTCACTTTTAGCTATTCTTACATTCATGGCAATTTGGCGAGCAGCACGTCACGTCCTTCGAAACGGACGAGAGAAACCGGACTGGCTAACTTGACGATCACTACATCTGTTTTGCGAATTCATGCAAGCCGTGGGTCGCAGATACTTTTCGTTGGGAGCGGAAAGCTATACGGCGGTGCCGGCCCCGTGTATGGCGGCCCGAAAGCTACGGTGAATCCAAAAGGGCTAAGCGTGGCCTTTGCGAACGGCATTTTGGGAAAGACTATCAACAGACGACTTTGTGCTTTCCCCGGCTTTAGTAACTGGCATACAACGCAGTAACCTAATTGTGGAATACGAAACAGCTGAGAATGTAAAGTACAACGAAGCAAAAACATCAACTTCAGATACGGTTTCTATTCAATTGAAGCCTGGCATTGTCGATCTCAACGCTCCATCGGGATCCATGAAACGTGACGAAAAATGATGATTGCGCCGTACTGACATCACGAGCTAGTGCCGGATTCCGTAAATTCATATTGCGGCAACCTTCGGTGTACACATTTTGAAAGCACTGTCGCGCCATTTGCCGCGCAAAGCCAGGATCACAATCTTTATTGCCGGAATAGCATCGATAGGCATTGCGCTGGCAATATCATTCATCCCCAAGGATTTCTTTGCCATTGATAAATGCCTCGATGTGGGAGGCTCTTGGAATCCCGTATCTAGGCAATGCAAGACAGATAAGTAGGCATGCGGCGAGCGCGTCAAACTCGGGTGGGAAGCGGCCTTGGCCGCGATCGGGTGTTCGGCAAGAACCGATCGCGGCCAAGGCCGCTTCCCACCCTTCCTACCCTCACCACCCTTCCCCCCTCCTACCCATCTCACTCTTACCACTGAAGTGGGGTGGGTTACGGGCGGACGGCGGTTACTTCGATTTCGACGAGGAAGTTCGGGCTTGCCAGTGCGGCCACCTG
The DNA here is from genome assembly GCF_049913125.1 of Luteibacter sp. E-22. Taxonomy (GTDB): domain Bacteria; phylum Pseudomonadota; class Gammaproteobacteria; order Xanthomonadales; family Rhodanobacteraceae; genus Luteibacter. The sequence continues at coordinate 997,630 of NZ_CP183975.1, read as the reverse complement.
CATCGCCGAGCGCGATGGCAGGTTCGGTTGCGCCGCGGTGCCGAAGAACTGCGTGTAGCCTGCCATGAAGCCGGCGAAATCCATCTTGCCGCCCTTGGCGGGATCGCCGACCAGGAAGACCTGCATCTTCACCACGTCGCCCATCGACAAGCCCATGCCCTTCAGCTGCTTCTCGATCGAGGTCAGCACGCCGACGGTCTGCGTCTTCGTGTCGCCATAGGCCTGCGGGCTATCCTTCGGGACGTTCGCATCGGCCACCGGCGGCACGACGCCGCTCAGGAAGACGAGTGTCTTGCCCGCGGGGATTTCCACCGCGGCGGAAATGGGAAACGTGCTGTTCGGGATCTTGTGCCGTACGACGTCGGCGGCGAGCGCGGGCGTGGTGGTGGCGGCCAGCAGCGATGCGATCAAGATTGGCTTGAGCATGGGTCAGTTGTCCTCGTCGGTGGGAGCGGCAGGGGGACGGAACGGCTTCACGTCATCGGGCTTCAAGGTGTCCGTGTACGCGTTGCCGAAGTGGCTGCGCACGTAGTTGACCACGTCCGCGACCTGGGCGTCCGACAGCAGGGGGCCGAAAGCCGGCATGGCGCCACGGCCGTTCATCACCATCACGACCGGGTAAGCCGCCGAGGCGAGCTTGGGGTTGCTCGCCAGCGCCGGATAATGGCCTGCGCCGACGGCACCCTTCGCGTCCGCCATGTGGCAGCCCTGGCAGATGTGCGTGAAGATCTGCTGGCCGGTGGCGTGAGGGGCCTCCTTGGCATCGATGAAATCCGCGTCGGTCTTTTGCGCCAGCGCGAGGCCGGGCGTTGCGAGCAAGGCGATCGCAAGGATGATCGTTTTCATGCGTGACCTCCGGCCCGGGCCCGCTGGTGCAGGGCATCGATCGCGGACAGCGACGAAAGGATGGCGCCCTCCTGCCAGGCCGGCAGGTACGACGCGTGCTCTCCCGCCAGGACGATACGGCCGTCCATCGAGCAGATGTCCGCATAGTGCTTTTCGCGCAAGGCATCGGTCCACCAGCCGAAACAGCCGAGGGTGAACGGGGAACGGTGCCAAGCCACGGCCATGCCGTTCTCGAATGCCGCCGTGTATTGCGGATGGATTCGCGCGCCATATTCGACGGCCTTGCGGATACGCGACGCCGGGTCGAGCGAGGTGAATTCGTAGGCTTCGGTGAAGAAGGTATATGAACCGAGCAACACGCCTTTCTTCGTGCCGATGCCGTGGCTCGGATAGGAGATCATCCCGATGGGGAGATCGGTGCTCGTGATGCCGCCGTAGATCGCCTCGTCCTCTTCCCAGAACCGTCGCTTGAACTGCAAACCGATTTTCGACGACGCCATATAGGGCACCGCGGAAATCGCCGCCGCCTTCGCCGCCGATACCTGGATCGGAATCTGGCTGAGGATGGACAGCGGGATCGTGCACACGCACCAGTCCGCCTTCGCCTGCCGCGGGGCACCGGGCGTCGTCGTGTCCTCGTAGGTCACGGTCACGCCGTGGCCGTCCTGCGCGATGCCGGTCACCTTCGCGTTGTAGCGGATCACGTTGCCGCCGATCTCGCGCACGAAGGCCTTGCCGATCGCGTCCATGCCTCCTACCGGTTGCATGAGCGTGGTCTGGTATTCGTAGAGTTCGCTCATGCCCAGCGCCTTCCACAGGCGGCCGTTGAGCATGTCGGAGAGTCCGACCGGCGCGGAGAATGCGGGCTTGCCATCCGGACCACCCCCGGCGTCTTTCGCATAACCGCGGTGTTCACTGCTTTCACGCCCGGCGGCATAGCGGTATTTGCGGTCGAGCCCGCCGAAGTCACGCATCGCCTCGAGCAGGATCTCACGATCCTCCCGGCTCACCAGGTCGTCCAGCCGGCCCTTCCCCGCCGCCTTCGCAAGCAACTCGGCCACGCCGCCGTGGAAGTCCGCCTGCACCTCGCGCAGACGCTGCGGCTTGCCGCCGAATGCGTCCTTCCCGTGGATGTAGGCGTTGTGATTCACCTGCACGAAGGGTTCGAGCGGGACGCCGAACCGGCGGCAGTAATCGAGCACGCCGTGGTGGTGGTACGGAATCCTCCACGGCCCGGGATTGAAGTATTGCCCTTCGTCGAAGCGGCATACCTGCTGGTGGCCGCCCAGTTCGGTATAGACGTCGCCGCCGCGGAGCGTCCAGTTACGGCCGCCCGGCCTCGCGTTGTATTCCAGGACCTGCACCGTATATCCGGCCTTGCCCAGTTCGTACGCGGCGACGAGGCCAGCCAGGCCCGCGCCCAACACCAGCACGTTGCCACGTCCGGTACCTTGCAACGGTGGTGGTCGTCGGTACGGGGACTCGGCGGCGAAGCCGAGGTTGGTCATCGCCTGGTACATGAGCGCGCCGCCACCGGCGATACCGATCATCCGCAGGAGATCGCGTCGCGTCATGGACGCGCTTCCACAGTCGTTTTCCACCTACCCGTCCCCCGATAGAAACCCCTGGGTTCCTAGATAACCACACGCTGCACTGCACCACAAGAATCGGATGATATGCACCATGGCGGTGCTATGACAGCGCGCGGCAAAGGCTCTAAGCTGACCGGCGGTATCGTCCTCGCAGAATGTCCATGACCGCCTCCGACCGCTCCGCCCTCCGCCTCGCCTGGGCCCGACACGCCACGGGCGCCACCACGCTCGCACTCGAGCCCGCCTCCGCCGATGCGAGCTTTCGCAGCTACTGGCGTGGATATGTCGACGGCCAGCCGGTGATCGTGATGGATTCGCCCCCGGAAAAGGAAAACCCTGCACCGTGGGTGGAGATCGGCGAGCGCCTCGCACGCGCCGGCCTTCACGTACCGAAAGTGATGGTGGCCGATCTCGAACAGGGCTTCCTGCTCATCGAGGATCTCGGCACGCGAACCTATCTTCCCGAACTGAACGACGCGAGCGTGGATGCGTTATACGGCGATGCGCTGGATGCGCTGCTACGCATGCAAGCGCACGTCGATACACAGGGCCTGCCTTCCTTCGACCATGCGTGGCAGACGATGGAACTGGAGATCATGCCTTCCTGGTTCCTGGAGAGACACCTGGGCGTGACGCTGGCATGCGGCGAATGGGACGTCGTGGAAAACGCCTTCACGGCCATCATGCACGTCATCGCGGAGCAACCGCGCGCCTTCATGCATCGCGATTATCACAGCCGCAACCTGCTGGTCACCGAGGAACGGTCGCCCGGCATCATCGATTTCCAGGGCGCGATGTCGGGGCCGATCACCTACGATCTCGCTTCGCTGCTGCGCGATGCGTACATCGTCTGGGACAACGAGCGTGTCGAAGGCTGGGTCGAGGCCTACCGCCTGCGCCTGCTCGACGCGCGGCTGCTGGACGAGACCGTCGACACCGACCGTTTCCGCCGCTGGTTCGACCTCACCGGCCTGCAACGCCACATCAAGATCCTCGGCCTGTTCTGCCGGCTCTGCTATCGCGACGGAAAACCGGGTTACCTCGACGACCTTCCGCGGGTGCTCCGTTACGTGCTCGACACCGCACGGCGCCATGCCGACACCGCACCGCTGGCCGACCTCATCGAGGCGATGGTCGGCGATCGCGACCTGCGCGTCGCGGTGATTGCATGAGGCACGCGTTGATCCTCGCCGCAGGCCTGGGCGAACGCATGCGTCCGCTCACGGAGCACACTCCCAAGCCCTTGCTCGAGGTGAACGGCAAGCCGCTCATCGTGCACCATATCGAGAAGCTCGCCGCCGCGGACGTGCGCTATATCGTCGTCAACACCTCGCACCTCGCGGACCGCTTTCCGGAAGCGCTCGGTGACGGATCGCGCTGGGGCGTGCGTCTCCGCTATTCGTACGAGGGACCCGTGCCACTGGAAACCGGCGGCGGCATGCTCAAGGCATTGCCGCTGCTCGGGCCCGAGCCTTTCATCGTGGTGAGCGCGGATATCTGGAGCGACGTCGACTACGCGGCACTCCCCCGTGAACCGCGGGGCCTGGCCCACCTGGTGATGGTGCCGAATCCCGGCTTCCATCCCCTCGGCGATTTCGCCCTGGCGGCGGGACAGCTTTACGAGGGCGACGGTCCGGCGGGCGCGGAGCGCCTCACCTTCGGCAATGTCGGCGTGTATCGTCGCGAGATCGTCGAAGGAGAATCACCGGGACGATTCAAGCTGTTGCCGATGTATCGGCGAGCCATCGCCGCCGGAAGCCTCACCGGCGAACGGCATGATGGCTTCTGGCGTAACGTCGGCACGCCGGCGCAACTGGATGAACTGCGCCACGTGCTTACGGCAGCCTAGCGGCTACTGGACTGTATCGACACCGAGTTCGCGCAATCGTTCGTGGCCCAGGGCGAACGCTTCGTTGAATGCGCTCGTGATGTCGATGAAATCGTTCGTGCCGGTGCTGGCTTCGATTTCCTCGCCGATGTGATCGAGAATCCGGTAACTGCTGCGGTAGACCTGCTCACCGGCGTTGTCGTATTTCACCGCCTTGGCCACCACTCTGTACTTACTGTGATTTTCCACTGCGCTTCCCTCCCCTATGCGTCGATACTGCCGGGGTAACATGACCGTTGCAAGCGACTTCGACAGCGGAATGGGTTCAGCGTTCCCGTTCACCTCAGCCCGGCGAATGCAGATTGGGCACCGCGGGCAGGCTGGGCTCCGTGGCCACGTCCGACGAAAGCGCCGCCCGCGCCGCTTCGCGTGTCATCACCACGATACTGATGCGCCGATTGCTCGCCGCCGCGGGGTTTGCCTTGTCGAACGGCACGGAAGCAGCCAGGCCCACCACGCGTGCGACCTTGTCCGGCTGCATGCCACCCTCGATCAGGGTGCGGCGCGCGGCGTTGGCGCGGTCGGCGGAGAGTTCCCAATTGCCATAGGCGCTGTCCGCGCGGATATAGGGCGCGCTGTCGGTATGGCCCGATATGCTGATCTGGTTCGGAACCTGGTTCACGAAGCCGGCCAGCTCATGCAGGATCTGCACGGTGTAGGACTTCAGCGCACCGCTGCCCGTGTCGAACATCGGCCGGTTCTGCCTGTCGACGATCTGGATGCGCAAGCCTTCCGAGGTGATGTCGAGCAATAACTGGTCCTTGTAGGGCGCCATCGCCTGGCTCTTGGCGATCGCTTCGTTCAGGTCCTTCATGAGCTGTTCGAGGCGGCGCTTTTCCTGCGCCTTGGCCAGCTTGTCGACCTCGCTCTCCGCCGGCTTGGCGAAGGCTTGCTGGTCGCCCGGGCCCTTGGGCAGTTCCAGTGCGCCACCCAGCTTGATCATGCTGGTGCTGGCGCCGCCCGGTCCCATCTTGCCCGATGGCGCCATGGTCGACTGGCCCTGGGTCATGCTCGGGTTCTTGAAGTATTCCGAGATGGCGGCGCGCTGCTGCTTGGTGCCCGCGCCGACCAGCCACATGACCAGGAAGAACGCCATCATCGCGGTGACGAAGTCCGCGTAGGCGACTTTCCAGACGCCTCCGTGATGGGCATGACCGCCCTTTTTCCGCCTGCGGACGACGATGATCTGTTTCAGGTCGCTCATGCTGGCTTACCGAACGGCCTTGAGGTGCGCCTCGAGGTCCTGGAAGGTCGGGCGGGTGCCCGAATGCAACGACTTGCGCGCGAACTCGACCGACACCATCGGGTTGTAGCCGCGCAGGTTGGCGAGCAAGGCCACCTTCACGCATTCGAACGCCTTGCCGTCGGTGCCGACGCGCGCTTCCATCGCGGCCGCCAGCGGACCGACGAAGCCATAGGACAGCAGGATGCCGAGGAAGGTACCGACCAGCGCCCCCGCGATATGCTGGCCGATGACGACGGCGTCGCCGTCGATCGATTTCATGGTGATGACGATGCCGAGCACGGCCGCGACGATGCCGAAACCGGGCAGCGCGTCGGCCATCTTCTGCACCGCCAACGCCGGTACCAGCGCTTCGTGGTGATGCGTTTCCAACTCGACGTCGAGCAGTTGCTCGAGCTCGTGCGGGTCCATGCTGCCGCCCACGATGAGGCGCAGGCAGTCGGTGATGAAGTCGATGAGGTGGTGCTCGGCGATCAACCGCGGATACGCGCCGAACAACGAGCTGGCCGCCGGTTCCTCGATATGCGCCTCCATGCCCAGCTGCCCTTCCTTGCGCATCTTCACGAAGATGTCGTACAGCAGCGACAGGAGATCCACGTAATCCTGCCTGCGGTACTTCGGACCCTTGAACAGGGCGACGGTATCGCGACCGGCCGCCTTGACGACGTCCATCGAATTGCTGCTGATGAAGGCGCCGAACGCCGCGCCGAAAATGATGAGCAACTCGTACGGTTGCCACAGCGCGGCCATCTCGCCGTGCGAGAGCACATAGCCGCCCAGTACCGAGACCAGGACGATAATCGAACCGATGATGACCAACATGACTTCACTTCCTTCCCAGTCCCTTGCTGTATCGGCCGATCCGTCGGCAAATTGAGGAACGCGGTCACGTTTTTCGCAGGTTTCACTCGTCCAGTGCGAAGGGTCCGGGATAGCGGGGGAAAACCAGGCGGATGCGCGTGCCGACGCCGGTCTCGCTCTCGATCTCGATCGCCCCGCCCGCCTGCGCCACCATCCCGTAGACCTGGGCGAGGCCAAGACCGGAACCGCCCTCCTTGGTGGTGAAATAGGGCTCGAACAGGCGCTGGCGCACTTCCTCCGCCATGCCCCCACCCGTATCGGCCACGCTGACGAAGACCTGGCGCAAACCACCGGCTTCGTGGGCGAGTCCGGGCAGGCGTTCGTCGCCGACGCGCTCGCCGACCTCCATCACGATGTTCCCGAAGCCCCCCATCGCGTCGCGCGCGTTCAGGCACACATTCATCAATGCCTGTTCCACGCCGTGGCGATCCAGCCACACGGGCAAGGCGCCCGGCTGACGCAACACCTCGATGCCTACACGGCCACCCAGGCCATGCCGGGCGAAGTCAGCGAAAGCCACGACCAGGTCGCCGAGGTCGACCGCCTCCGGCTGGGCGTACTGGTTGCGCGCGAAGGCCAGCAGGCGCCGGGTCAACGCCGTGGCGTGCCTCGCCCCTTCCACCGCATACGTGATCATCCGGCGATGCCGGGGCGACAGTTCATCCGAGTCGTCCTGCAGGCCTGAGAGACTGACGATCACCGTCTGCAGCATGTTGTTGAAGTCGTGCGCGACCCCGCTCACCAGCTGGCCGATGGCCTGCTGCTTCTGGGCCTGGCGCGCGCCCGCCTCGGCCAGGTCGCGTGCACGGTTGGCCAGGTCCAGTTGTTCGCGGACGCCGGCGAGCCGGCTTTCGGCGTCGCGCCTCGCCCCGTGCTCGGTCTCCAATCGTTCCAGCAAGGTGCCGTACTGCGTCGTGGCCGAGACCGACCGCGCCACGGTCTCGTTGAGCCGCTCCTGGAGCAACTCGATGATCGCTTCCAGGGCGGCCTGGAGTTCCACGCGCTCGGTCACGTCCCGGCTGATGACGATGAAATGGTCGAGGACATCGCCGGCCACGACCGGGGCCACCATGACCTCCCACCATCGGGAAGGCCCGTCTCCGGTTCTGCGTGCACTGACGAAGTCGACCCTTTCGCCCGCCCCGGCCCGGTCCAACACGCCGGTGACCATGTCGCGCGCCTCCGCGGGCCACAGGTCGAGCCAGCGCATCCCGACCAGTCGATCGGTACCCTCGGGAGCCAGCGCGGCGCAACCCAAACCCGCCACGAAGCGAATGACGCCATCGCGGTCGAGTTCCTTCATGCAGTCGGAGGATGCCTCGACGAACTGCCGGTAGCGCCCGTCCCCTTCGCTCATGTTATGTCGCTACCCCTCGTCGCCCGTCGGTATCACGCGCTGCGTGACGGCCCGCTGTCAAGTTGGACAAGCGGCAGGGAGCCAAGGGACTCACACGTCGTCATCAAAGCCGGTCTCGCCTTCGGCGAACACCGGCGCACCGTCCTCTTCGACACCCAGGACCAGGCCCAACGCCTTCTCCGCCGCCGCGGCGGCACTGTCCTCATCCCGGAAGCTGCGGTTCTCGTAGACGGCGAAATAGCTTGGAAAGCTACCGTCGGCCGGATGCGCGGACAGGAGCGCGGTGTATCGGGAGCCCTCGCGGGTGGCGCCGCTGCGCAATGTGAAGCCGGGAAATTCGCGTTCTGCCATGGATCAGACCTCGAAGGGGAACGAAAGTCTAGCGTAGCCGGGCGGTTGCCAGCGCTCTTGCATGGAACTCCTTATGAGTCAAGGAATTCGTTCAGGAAATCGGCACTTGCTCCCATGGAAGTTTGTAGGGTATTTCCTACAACAAGCGCCTCACCTATCGATGCACGAGGGCGCGATTCAGGGGAAAACAGGGGCAGTACAACATGAACGTCATCACCACCACGTCGCCGTCGCGGCGCCTTGCGTGGACCGTCGCCACCGTACTCGCGCTTGCCGGCATCGTCGGCTTGGCACTCGCGCCACGGGTGGCACTCGCCATCCCGCGTACGGCGATCCAGATGGTCTACGCCTGGCTTTGCGCGTCGCTCGTGGGTTCCGCCTACGTCGTGGTCACACTGGCCAACGACGCGGAAGGCGCCACCGAGGATAGCGACGATTTCTGATCTCAGGGATGGGGTATGACCAAGAAAGGAGCCCGCCATGCGGGCTCTTTTTTTTTGCGTTCGCCCCCAACCCTGGTGGAAAGCCGACCTTGGTGGGAGCCGACTTTTGTGGGAGCCGACCTTGTCGGCGATCCCGCGGCAGCGGGCCAGTTTCTTCTGCATGGCTCGGCTTCGCCCTCGCGTTGGGGTGTGCGAGCAGAGCCGTCGGCCGCCACCCTCGTCGCTCCGGTTCCACCGTCGCTCGGGAAAGGGTGCCGCTTGCGCGGCCATGTTCTATGGCTGGCGCCCCGTCGCGCCCGTCGCGCCGGGCGGGGTTTTCGATTCGGCTCCTGCCTCAGCGAAAACGGCCGGCCGTCCAGGCCGGCCCCCTGCGGGCCTTTTCGCCCGGCGCTCCTCGGTTCCACAAGTCGCGCCGAGGGTGGCGGCCGACGGCTCTTCCAGGCACGGAGGGGTCGTGCGGCCCAAGCAACGCCCGCAACCTTGGGGCAAGTCGTTCCGTGGGAATTCCCCTTATGCGGGTGGGAAGCGGGCTGGCCCGCGATTCGCCACCCTATGTCGAGCGAGTGAGGCTGTGCATCGCAACCGAGCGAGGGGTGGAAAGCCTCGCCCGATCAGGGCAAGGCTTCCTTCGCCAGCGGAGAGATTGAGGACTCGCGGGCCAGCCCGCTTCCCACCCGGGTGCGCCCAACGGCAACCGGCAAATGGCTGGTGACTAGCGGCACGTGGCGCGGCGGGCGTTGCTCTTCCGATCAACCCACCGCAGTGTCGAGAGAGCTGCCGGGCGCCACCCTCGGCGCGACATGAGGAGCCGAGGACGGGCGGGCGGAAAAGGCCCGTAGGGGATCGGCCTGGACGGCCGATCGTTTTCGCTGAGGCAGGAGCCGAATCGAAAACCCCCGCCCGACCGTCCGAGCCCGAAGGGGCGCCAGCCATAAGACACGGCCGCGCAGCGGCATCCCTTCCCAAGGGACGGCACCGCCTGTCGCGCCGAGGGTGGCGCCCGGCAGCTCCCCCGCCACGCATACACCCCAATGCGAGGGCGAAGCCGAGCCTACCAAGAAAAAAGCCCCTCGATGACGAGGGGCTTTTTCAGTTTCACCTTCGACCTCGCAAGCGAGTTCCGAAAGTTACGGGCGGCGCTCCAGCGCGGGATCTTCCTTCGAGACCGGCATGAGGTCCTTCTTCGACACGCCGAGCCAGAGCAGGATCGGACTGGCGACGAAGATCGAGGAAAGCGTGCCGACCAGGATGCCGATCAGCATTGTGATGGCGAAGCCGTGCACGACCGGGCCACCGATGAAGAACAGTGCGGCCATGGTGATGCCGGTGAACAGCGAAGTGATGATCGTGCGCGACAACGTGCTGTTGATCGAGCGGTTGAGCACTTCTTCCGGCGTGGCGTTACGGCTGGAGCGGAACAGTTCGCGGACGCGGTCGAAGACGACGACCTTGTCGTTGATCGAGTAACCGACCACCGCCAGCACGGAGGCGAGCACGGTCAGGTCGAACTCGCGCTGGGTAAGCGCGAAGATGCCGAGGGTCACCAGCACGTCGTGGATTTCGGTCGCGAGCGCCGCGATGGCGAAGCGCTTCTCGAAGCGTATCCACAGGTAACCCATGATGCCGACGATGACGAAGATCACCGCCACGATGCCGTCGCTGCGCAGTTCCTCGCCGACCTGCGGACCGACGAAGGACTTGCTCTTCATCGCCACGTCGGGACGGGACGCCTTCAGCGCCGCCATGATGTCGTTCGCCACCTTCGTGGCCGCCTCGTCGTTCGTGAGGTTGCCGGCGGCGGCGACGTCACCCTTCGGCTGAAGACGGATGGTGAACTCGCGGGTGCCGCCGACGGCCTGCACGAGCGGGTTCTCCAGGTGCGCCTTCTCGAGCGCCGAGCGGACATCGGTGGGGTCCACCGGCGTCTTGTACTCCACCTGGACCGCCACGCCGCCGAGGAAGTCCTGCCCGTAGTTGAAGCCGCGGGTCATGATGAGGGCGATCGAGCCGATCATGAGCAGCACGGCGAGGCCGATGCTGAACTTGCGCAGGCCGAGGAAGTTGAAGTTCGAATTGTGGTTGAAGATTTCCATGGCGTCCCTCCCGTCAGACCGACAGGGTCTTGAGCTTGCGGCCGCCGTGGATCAGCGCCGTGATGGCATGGGTCACCGTCACCGATGTGAACATCGAGGTCAGGATACCGATGAACAGCGTGACGCCGAAGCCCTTGATCGGGCCCGAGCCCATGGTCATGAGGCCTAGCGCCGCGAGGAGATGAGTGACGTTGGCGTCGAGGATGGTCGCCCACGCCTTGTCGTAACCCGTACGGATGGAGGCCAACGGCGACGAGCCGTTGCGCAGTTCCTCGCGGATGCGTTCGCAGATCAGCACGTTGGCGTCGATCGCCATGCCGAGGGTGAGCACGATACCCGCGATGCCCGGCATCGTCAGCGTGACGCCGATCATCGACATCACGGCGACCAGCAACACGAGGTTGAAGAACAGCGCGATGTCGGCGACCAGGCCGAACAGCTTGTAGTAGATGGCCGCGGCCACCAGCACGAGGCCGAGGCCGAGCATCACCGCCTTGAAGCCCTTGTCGATGTTGTCGGCGCCGAGGCTGGGGCCGATCACGCTCTCGCCGACGATGTCGACCGGCGCGGCCAGCGAGCCGCCACGGAGCAACAGCGCGAGTTCCGATGCTTCGGTATCGCTGGGCAGGCCGTTGGTCGAGAACTGCTTGCCGAAGGGCGAGCTGATATTGGCGTAGTTGATCACTTCCTCGGTGATCTTCGGCGTCTTCACTTCCTTGCCGTCGACCATCTTGGTCTCGACCGTGCGCGTGATGTAGAGCACCGCCATCGGCTTGCCGACGTTGTCGTTGGTGAACTCCTGCATCTTGCGGGCACCGGCGCTGTTCAGCGAGACGCTGACGTTCGGCGTGCCGTTCTGCTGGTCGCGGCCGGACACCGCGCTGGTGAGTTCGTCACCCTTGGCGATGACCTTCTTGCTGAGCAGATAGGGGCGTCCGTCGCGGCCGTAATAGAGCTTGGCGTCGGGCGGTACGCTGCCCGAGCGTGCGGCATCCACCGCCTGCTGCGGCGTGTACAGGCCCGCGCGGTATTCGAGGGTCGCCGTGGCGCCGATCAGCTTCTTGGCCTCGGCGGTGTCCTGCACGCCGGCGAGTTCGACGATGATCTGGTTCGCGCCCTGCTGCTGGATCAGCGGCTCGGACACGCCCAAGGCGTTCACGCGCTGGCGCAAGGTGGTGACGTTCTGGGTGATGGTGCTCTGTGCCAGTTCACGCAGCTTGGCCGGCTTCACCGTGGCATTGAGGATGAAGCGGCTGCCGGTGGCCGGGCCGTCGGCCACGGTGAGATCCGGGTAGTCCGTGGCGATGAGGGACGCCGCCTGCTGGCGATCGGCATCCGAACGCAGCACCACGCTGACGCCCTGGCCGCGCGCGTTGCGGTTCACGGCATCGTAGGAGACGTTCTTGTCGCGCAACAACGAGCGGATGTCGTCGGCATAGCGGGTTTCCTGCGCATCGATCACGGCGTTCTGGTCCACTTCCATGAGGAAGTGCACACCGCCCTGCAGGTCGAGGCCCAGGGGCATCGAGTTCGCATTGATGGCACGCAGCCACGAAGGGACCGTCGAGGCGAGGTTCAACGCCACCGTGTAGCTGTCGCCGAGCCCCGCGCGCAGGACGTCGGACGCCTTGGCCTGCGCATCGACATTGCCGAAGCGAGCCAACAGGCGAGTGGCCTTCGCGTCGATCTCGATCGACGACGGCGGCACCTTGGCCGCGGCAAGCATGCCCTCGACCTTTGTCTTCAGCGAAGCGTCGACCGCGGAGCCACGATTGCCCGAGATCTGCACGGCGGGCTGCGGCGGGAAGACGTTCGGCAACGCGTACACGATGCCGAACAGCAACACGATCACGACCAGCGCGTACTTCCAGCGTGGAAAATCACTCATGCCTTACATTCCATGAAAGCGGCCGTGCCGGCCGCGGCTGACGCTATGGCGGTGGGAAGCCTTACGACTTCTTCAGGCTGCCCTTCGGCAGCACCTGGGTGATCGAGCCCTTCTGCACCTGGACGACGGTACCCGGGGCGATCTCGACGCGGACGAACGACTCGCCCACCTCTTCGATGCGGCCGGCCAGACCGCCACCCATGACCACCTCGTCGCCCTTGGCGAGGGCGGCCAGCAGCGCGCGGTGCTCCTTCTGCCGCTTCATCTGCGGGCGGATCATCATGAAATAGAAGATGCCGAACAGCACCGCCATCATGATCAGCGGCGAAAAGCCCAGGGCGCCCTGTGGGGCGGCTCCGGCGGCGGGAGCGGTGGCCTGTGCAATGGCGGCGAACGTCGGAAGGCTCATCGGATTTCTCGCAAGTCATGGAACAGCCAAGGAAAAGCGGCCGTTCACGGAAAAAGATCGTGGATTATGCCACGCACCCCGGCGGTTATGTACCGCGCCGCGCCAAGGTTCGGGGCGCGGAACGCCCAGGCCCCGCCAAGGCTTTGGGGGCGCGCCAGGGCGCCCGCAAGGGGCAAGTCAGCCGTCGACCTCGGCTTTGCGCCTGGCCGCATAGAACCCGGCGACGAAATCCTCCAGCCCGCCTGCCTCGATCGCCCCACGCAGCCCGGCCATCAGCCGCTGGTAGTGGCGCAGGTTGTGCATCGTGGCCAACTGGCTGCCGAGGATCTCGTTGCAGCGGTCCAGATGACGCAGGTAGGCCCGGGAGAAGCCGTTGGCGCAGGCATAGCAGTCGCAGCCCTCCTCGATCACCCGGGTATCCATGGCGAACTTGGCGTTGCGGATGCGCAAGGTGCCTTCGGCGGTGAAGAGGAAGCCATTGCGCGCATTGCGGGTGGGCATCACGCAATCGAACATGTCGATGCCGCGGCGCACGGCCTCCACAATGTCTTCCGGCCGCCCCACACCCATGAGATAGCGCGGACGATCCTTCGGCAGCATGGGCAGGGTGAAGTCCAGCGTATGGTTGCGCTCGGCCTCCGGCTCACCCACGGCGAGACCGCCAATGGCATAGCCGTCGAAACCGATCTCGATCAGTCGTTCGGCGGAACGCTGGCGAAGATTCTCAAACGTGCTGCCCTGGACGATGCCGAACAGCGCATTGGGGTTCTTCAGGTCGTCGAAGGCCTGGCGCGAGCGCTCGGCCCAGCGCAGGCTCAGCTCCATGGAATCGGAAGCGACCTTTTCCGTGGCCGGATAGGGGGTGCACTCGTCGAAGATCATGGCGATGTCGGAATCCAGCACCTTCTGGATGCGCATCGATTCCTCGGGCGAAAGAAACACCTTCGAGCCATCCACGGGGGAGGCGAACGTGACGCCTTCTTCGGTGATCTTGCGCTTATGTGCAAGCGAAAAGACCTGGAAGCCGCCCGAATCGGTAAGGATGGGCTTGTTCCAGCCGATGAATTTATGCAAGCCGCCGAACTCTCCGACGATGTCCAGTCCCGGACGCAGGAACAGGTGGAACGTGTTGCCGAGGATGATCTCCGCGCCGATGTCGAGGACATCGCGCGGGGTCATGGCCTTCACGGAGCCATAGGTGCCCACCGGCATGAAGGCGGGCGTTTCGACGGTACCGCGGCCGAAGCGGAGACGGCCGCGCCGCGCCGCGCCGTCGGTGGCGAGGAGTTCGAAGGGGAGCTGGGTCATCCACCTATTCTACCTTGAGGCTGGAGGATGCAGCCGCCCATCGACGTCTAGGCGCGCCTACAACGAAAGGCCGGGTTCCCCTGCGTCTCCAACGGCGTAACCTGACCAACAGCATGGAATGCGATGGCCCGCCGGCACCAACAAGGACGTGACGACATGTCAGACCAGACTGTTCCCGGCGCGCTGACGCCCAATTCAACGAACACCCCCGCGAGCGCCGAGCCGACGCCGGCCCCCAAGCCCCAAACCGATACCGGCAACGCCGCGAACTACCTGACCCTGTTCACCTGGCCCAGGGCGGTGCAGCCCGGCGCGCTCAACGACAACACGAATCCACTGGCCTACGTGCACGAGCTTTTCGAGCTTGCGACAAAGATCGAGGCGGGTGCCGATGCCTCCCAGGCGCAACCACTCAGCCGCCGCCGTCCCGATATCGGCGACACGCCGATGGACGAGCGGTCGCTGAAGCAGACATTCCCCGCCCTTCGCTTTGCCATCGACCGCCTCGAAGACGCCATCCGGGATGGCGAAGCCGCGCCGACAACGCCCCTTCGCGAATCGATCGCGGCGGCGAAGTTCCCCACTTCCCTGCCCTTCCACTTCGCCTGGGAGCAGGTCAAGGCCGTGCTGCGCCATCGCAAGCTCTTCATCTGGGATATCGTTCGCAAGTCCGATAAGGACTATCCCAACTTCACCTTCGGCCATGCGACGTCCGCGGCGCTGCGCGCTGCGATGACGCTGAGCAGCGGATTCGCGCCCGAGTTGCGTACCCTGCTCACCGCCGACTCGTCCAAGGCGACCGAAAGCACGGCATTACTGGCGGCATCCGCCTCCCGCGCCCCCACTGCCACGACCGATGCCGATACCACACCCGCGATAACGCGCATGGCGGTCGCGGACGGCTTCCGCCGACGCCTGGGCCTCAATCGCAAGCAACTGCGTCAGCTGCTCGCGATCTACCAGCCGGGCAAGGCGACCGCCGACGGTGAGGTCGATCGTCAACCCGCCGTGCTTCGCAGTGCCTACGTATCGACGACCGAGCCGGCGATATCGAGTGCCGACTTCGGCGCACGCTTCATCAACGACGGTGGTGAGCCGCTCTATCTTCGCTACCAAGACGACGACGAATCCAAGCCACTGCGCATCGAAGGCCTGACGGACGGTCACGTCGACCGGATGCTGCGCGTTCTTCGACTCCACCACGCCACGAAGCTTTCGTTCCCCGACATCGACGTGCTCTTGACCACCGCGATGCACGCCGAAGGACAGCAGCAGAACCTCCACGTCACCGACGCTACCGTCCGCGCCCTGGGCCTGTTCCAGCACCTGCGCGAGAAGTATTCCGTTACGGCCGCGCAGTTCGCGTCGTTCATCGGTGACATGCCCTCATCGGCCGCAGGACGCGAAAGGCCTTTCTTCGACAGCCTGTTCAACCCGTCGGGCATCGAACCGCGCGGTGACTCCGAATCGGTATTCACCATCGATGGCACGACGTTCGACCCCGCCGCGGGCAGCGGCAACGATGCCATCGCCGTGCGTCAGTTGAGCCAGGCGTTCAAGGCCGATGAAGCGACCGTCCGCTGGGCGCTGGACCGTGTCGTCGAAGCGCAGACGCTCACCGCACCTGCCCGCAGCCTCGCGGTGGTGTCCGCCTGCTATCGCCTGATCGCGCTTCCACGCCTGCTCGGCCTGAAATCCGCCGAAGCGCCGATTCTCCTGACGACGCTCAATCGTGAAAACCCCGATGTCCTGCGCCAGCTGGCCGGAACGCCGAGCCTGGCCAATGCGTCGCAAACCGGCACGGACGTGCTCGACGTGATCGCCCTGGTCATGAATGTCGTCGAATGGGCAAGGCAGCACAAACGCGGGATCGCCGCCCTGTGCCTTCCTTTGCTCATTCCCACGCCGACCCAGCCGGCGACATCCTGGATCGCCGCCACCAATCGCGCCATCGCCGCGCTGGAATCCACCGAAAAGGACAAATCCACCGACAACGAGATCGTCGCCGTGGCTATCCAGCAGGGTCTCCAGCTGAAAGACCAGGCACTCTCATTGCCCCTGCTCAAGTGGACGAATCGATCGTCGGCAAGTGTCGCCACGGCGTTTCGCGCACTGGGTCGGTCCGCCAAGGTCACCAGGGCTGCGGACGGCACGAAGGATGTCAAAGCCTGTCTGGCGCCCGACGACCTCCGGCTATGGAGCGATCTCGATCGCTACGCCGCTGTCGCGACACTTTTCGGCCTCAGCGCGGCTGCGGTCACCGCCATGGTCGAGCATCCGGCGTGGTTCAATCTCGCCGGCAGCGCCGGTAGCACCTTGCGCCTGCTCGACTTCACCACGGTGTACCAGGTGAGCCGCTACGCCGACTGGCTGGCCGAGTTGCCAACAGGTAGCGACGAAGACCGTGCCATCGACTACCTTCGGCAAGTACACGAGAACCGGCGCCTTACATCGACGCAAAGCGCGACCCTGCTGTCGCAGTTGACGGATTGGCCGCGGACTGACATCGAAGCCGTCACCCGTCACATCGACAGCAAGAACATCGCCGATACCGTCGAGGATATCGGCGACATCGACTTCACGATGCGCCTCAACGATCTGGCGCGATCGAGCGGGCTGTCCATCGATGCATTGCTCGATGTCAATGGATTGAAGGTCGCGACGAATTACAACGATTTCGAGAAGGCCGCGGCGGCGCTCCTTGCCGCTTGCTCCGAACACGACGCACTTACCGTCGAAGGGACGCACGGCGAACTATGGCGTGACGCGCTGGCGGCGTGGATGCTCGAACACTGGGTTCCGACCCAGTCCGGCCTTCCGCATGTCACCGACACCGAGGCGCTTTCGGACCACCTGCTTCTGGACGTCAAGGTCGGCCGCGAGCCGGTCACATCCCGGGTCGCATCGACCATGGCGAGTCTGCAGACCTATCTGCACCGCCTGTTCACGGGGCTCGAACCTGGCCACGGCGCCAACGAGGTGATGACGCAAGGGTTGCGTGATACATGGAGCGCGTCGCTGAGCCAGTACGGCCACTGGCGATTGCTTCGACAGCTGAAGAACTACCCGGAGAACCGGATCGATCCGACGCAGCGCCGCCGGAAAACCAAGGCGTATCTCGATCTGGAGAACCTGTTGGCCCAGGGCAAGTTCAGCCCCGATGATATCGAGGCGGCGATCCTGGCATACATGACCGCCGTGGAGACCACGAGCAATATCCAGCCCTTGACGGCATACCACGACGGTATCGACCCGCTCAAGGATACGTACCACTTCCTCGGCAAATCGAATGTCTCCCCCGCGCAATACTATTGGCGCACCCTGGACATGTCCCTGCGCGACGCGGACGGTGCACCGAGCACGCTGGGTTTCACCGCGTGGGAACCCGTGCCCATCCCCCTTACAGGCGTGATCGCCGTCACGCCGTTGCCCGACCCGGCCAGTTCGTACCAACCTGCAGGCCTTCCCGCTTTGACGCTGGAGGCCATGAAGGAAGATCTCCGCGACGGTATCGACACCATCCGCCCGGTCGTGATCGATCGTCGCCGCTATGTCGTATGGGCCGAGCGCGATACATCCGCGCTGACCATGGGCAAGGACAACAAGACCAGCCCCTTCTTCGTGCTGCGCGTGTGCTATTGCTTCCAGCAGCTCGATGGCCTCTGGAGCCCACCCAACGTACTCATCACGTTGAATGGATTCGACGGGAAGGGAAAATTCGGCGGCAACGACACCGAACCGGAAGAGATCCCGTCCGTCAATACGACCGGGATGTGTGCCAGAGACAATGCGTACCTGAAAACCCGGGCGTTCGCGCCAGGCCTTGTGGTCATGGTCAACGCCAAGGGACATCGCCGCAAGGACCCCTGGCTTACCGTGGTGCTTTACAAGGCCAACAAGTGGTGGGATTGGAAGCCGGATACAGACCGGGCCCCGGCACGAAACGACGATTACTTCATCGCATCGCGGGATCTTCTCCTGCTCGAAGAGAAGGAACTGGACGGTGGCGCTGACGGAGCGGTCGAGAAGGCCGTCATCAAGGAATGGAAGACGCTCTTCTCCGACCCCCGCGTCGTTCAGCACCAGTACGTAGGCAAGGCGGTGACCATCGCCGAGCAGAATGCGGAGAGTGCCCGCTACGCGATCAGCGACGAAGCCGCGGCCACGCGGCAGGCGACTGCACTGAACCTGACGGTGGATAAACTCGGCGTCGGCTCGCTTGCGGCATCGCTTCCCGAGGACAGTGACTTCATCGAGCTGAGCGCTGGGTTCGATGGAATATGGCGTTATCCGGAGGTCGAGCGCGAAGGATTGCAGACATCCACAGATGGCACGATTAGCTATGAAGGCGATTTCTCCATTGATGAGAGAAAAATTGTCCACATCACAGCTACTGCGGATCTACGAACCCCTCGCTTTGATGCCTCGATTTCAGTCGAGTACAGTTGGAAAACCGATAACGGCGAGCCTCCCAGCGATTTTGTTGGCATCGCTCCGCTGAGTGTGGTCGATTCATCCCCGACTGACTTCGTGAAGAAGTATTACTTGCCGAAGTCCATGTTGGTCGATGAAACGCTGCCGTTTAGCATTTTCCAGTCTAGAGCGCTGGAACAAACCGCTATCGGGCAGGGGACCACTGGTGAGACGATACATCTCACTCGAAGGCTGTCCGAACCTCCGAAACCCGGAGAGGTGACGTACTCCACCGCAGTGGCATACAACGAAGCCGGTAAGCCACGATACAAGATTACAATCACGCACTTGCCTAGACCCGACGGCCCGAAGATCACTTCTGCGGTGGAGTGGATCGATGAAACGCACAAGGCGGAATGCCCCGAAATGGAATTCCCTTCTATAACCCATAACGGAATATCGTTAGGAGTAGGAACGTCGACGGAGACACCATCCCCTCATGGCATATGGTCAGGGAAGATATTCTTCCTCGACGTGAAGGAATTTCCGAGCAATAGCTATCGCAAGCTTGTCTTTTTGCCAGGCAAACTGTCATTGCCTCGCACGAACACTACCACCACCGGGCGCGTCCGCCTGGTGGTGCGCGGCGGAATGGACAAGAAAGACAGGCGGAAAATCACCTTGTCGGCCGAGGATACGAGTGTCCTGAATCGACTCGGTTTGAGCAAACTACCGACTTTCGCAACAAATAAACCTACGGATTTCGCCGCGTTCAGCGAACGTCTCGCCCGCATCCCCCACCAGGCCGATGCCTTCTTCCGCGTGCCGGAAATAACATCGGCCGTCTGGGACTGGAGCAGATTTGCCTTCCGCGTCGAAAAATCGGACAACTCCAGGCGCGCCATCGAAAAACGCCGCATGGATTACGAAGCGAAGGTCTTCGACCAATCGGGGATATCGATACCGGAGGGCATCGATTTCCACAGCGTCATGAAGCTCAAGCATGAGCACCCCGACACCTACGCCCGATTCATGGTCTCGACCATGCTCGAAGACAATATCCTGGCGCAAGCTATTGTCAGCCTGAATGGCGACGACATGTCGCGTATCCTCAGCGCACGCTATCCGATCAATCGCGATGTCCTGGACTACGCCTTCGAACTGGATGTCTACGCCGAGGACGATACCGAGATCCTCGGCAAGATCACCCGCGCGTACAAGCTCAAGGACCTCATGGGCCCGGACGATGCCATCCCGAGCACGCGCCTCGTGCAGAACATGCACCAGCTGCATTATCTCGACGCGACCGAGGCCAATGAGAAAGCTCGGGGAGACAAGCAAAAGCTCCCTGTCAACGCCATTCGCCTCAACACGCTTCTTGGCATGCGTTTCGCGGCCCTTGCCTCGGCCTCCTCGCATCGTCTGATCGACTGGGATACGCAGAACCTCATCGAACCACGCATGGAACCGGGAGACCGGCCGGACAGGCTCGACTTCCGCAGCGCCACCGGACTGTATTACTGGGAGATGTTCTTCCACGTACCGATGCTCCTAGCCTGGCAGCTGCGCGGAACACGCCAGTTCCGTGAAGCGTTCCAATGGTGCGCACGACACCTCTTCGATCCCTATGACAGCCTGGGCGATCTCGAAGTGTTTCGTCCTCCGTTCTGGCGTAGCAGGCCGCTCGCCGACGTACCGGCCGCCCTCGCCGAAGATGCCGACACCCTGACGGAGGACGTGGACGATCTCGCTTACGCGAATCCCGAACGCTATCGCAAGGCCACCTTCATGTTGCTGGTCGAATCCTGGCGACAGCAAGGCGACGACTTCTACCGGCAACTGACGCGCGACGATATCAACGAGGCAGCCAACTGCTATCGAAAGGCGCTACGGTTGATCGGCCCCCTGCCCGAACAGCTGACCGTACCCTCCCCTGCGCTTCCCGTGCTGGCAGAGGCGGCGGACGACGATTTTCTTCCGCCTGTCAATGTCGCTTTGACCGATGTGCGCGACCTGCTGCAGAACCGGCTATTCAACATCCGTCATGGGCTGACCATCGACGGCAAGTTGATGAATCTCGACCTCTACGATGACGCCGATGACTTCGCCTCGCTGGGCAACTGGCGGGCGGGCATGCTTTCGGGCAGCAAGCGCGCACCGCGCATCGATGTTCCCGCGTATCGATTCAAACATGTCCTCCCGGCCGCGAAGGAAGCCGTTGCACAGCTGATCGACATGGGCCGGCAGGTATTCCACAACTACGAGGAAGAATACAACGCGGGTCTTGGGGTACTTCAGCAAGCCAATCTGATCAAGCTCTCCGACTTCACCCTGAGGCTGCAGACCGAGGCACTCGCCGGCGCACGGGCCGGACGCGAGAAATTGCTGGCCAGCAGGAAAGTGGCGGAACAGCGCCGGCAGTACTACCAGAACCTCTGGGACCAGGGTCTCCTGCCCCAGGAATTCGCCGCGGCGGCTCTGGCAGGCTCCGCTACGGGCATGAAAATATTGTCCGTGCCGTTCGACATGACGGGAGCTGGCCTGAAAATGGTCCCGAACATATTCGGCCTCGCCGTGGGCGGCCAGCAGCCGGGCTCCATGGCGACCGCCGTGGCCGAGCAGATGGTCCTCGGCGCGGATATCTTGACCATGGGCAAGGAGGAGTTGCGCTACAACAGCGACCTCGAGTACCGGGCGATGGACTGGATGTTCAACATCGAGCAGGCCACCGGTGACATGGAGGTGATCGATCGCGAGCTGGACGAGCAGGAGATCCTGATCCGCGCTGCCTCCATCGCCGTGGACGAAGTCAAGGCACAGCAGGCGGTCATGCGCGAAGAGTACGTCTTCATGACGACCGGCTTCGCCATCGGGCCGACCTATGTCTGGATGATCGCGCAGCTGTCAGGCATCTATGCGGCGGCCTACGATGCGGTCATGTCGCTCTGCCTGGCGGCACAGGACGGCTGGCGATACGAGACCGGTGACTTCCGCAGCCAGTTCATCAAGCCGGGCGCATGGATGGACAACTGGCGGGGGATGTTGGCGGGCGACGCCCTGCAACGCGACCTCCTGGAGATGGAGGCCGCCTATCTGCGCCGTCGCGAACGCCGCATGCATATCCGCAAGACCGTATCGCTCGTCGAGATCAACAAGACGACCGCGGCCGGGCTGTGTGCGGACATCGGGAAGAGGCAGGCCGTTACCTTCGAGCTTCCCTCTTCGCTGTACGACGCGGACTTCCCCGGTCACTACCTGCGGCAGATCGTCAATGTATCGGTTTCCTTCAGGCTGTCGTCGACCAGCGAAATGCGAAGCATCGCCGCCGTCCTCAAGCAGACGAGCAACATGCTTCTGATCGAGCCATCCGCCGAAGGTGCGGCATATATCTACGACAACAGCAATCCGGCCCACCCTTCCGTCCTCTTCGAAGTCCGGCAAGAACAGAAGGTCGCCGTGTCTACCACGAAGCCGCTCCTGAACGTCGACGGGTACAGTGCCCTCTTCGGCCTCGTGTTCGGTGACGATCGCTATCTGCCGTTCGAAGGAACGGGCGCGATCTCCCGATGGACGCTGTCCTTCCCCGGTGACAGCACTACCCTGGACACGCTGAAGAGCGGGGACAACTGGTTGCTGGAGGACATTGTCGTCACCATCGACTACACCGCCGCCGATGGCGGGGAGGCGCTGGCGGAGCATGTGCGAACCCTCCGCACGGCATCGTCACAGGAGGGCGGCCCTGTCCTTTCGCCACCCGGCCCGGGTGGCTCCTCCACCACGCCCGCCTCCGCCACGCTGGATTTTTCCGCTCCGCGCATCATCGCGGACGGCGGCGGCGCATCCGTCGCCATCGCGCCCCATCCGTCGCTGCCGGCGAGCGCGGAGGTCGCGATCACGTATACCAATCAAGAGGGGCTCGCGGAAACGACGTCACCACAGAAATGGGGTGGGAAGGGGCTGGTCGTTCCCATCCCTGGTGCGATCCTCGAGGCCAATGCGGGGCGCCGGCTAACCGTCGGCTATACCGTCGATGCAGCGGGAACGTCGACGGCATCGCCAACGACGGAAGTCGCCCTCCCCGCCGCCGACCAGGCCGACACCCCTTCCTTCCCCACGCCTGTCGTCCCGGAGGTCCGTGCCAACGGCGCGCTCGACCGGCGCGACGCGGTCAACGGAGCGACGGTCACGGTGGCGCCGTGGGCGTTCATCCAGAAGGACCAGGCCGTCTGGCTGCGGTGCCTGGGAACGAAGGCCGACGGAACCGTCCAGGATCTCGTTCTGCGGCAGCCGCCTGAAGGGATCACGGCGGACGAGTTCGAGAGAGGACTGAACCTCACCATTCCGCTCACGTACCTCGACGAACTGGGGGACTTTGCACAGCTGAGGATCGCATTGAAGGTTTCGCTCGATGGAAGCGGGGTGGAGAGCCGCGCAACGACCTTCCCGGAACTCACGGTGGATATTCCGCGGTGCACCGAGTTCACCGTCGCATCGGAGAAATTTTCGAGCCGCTATTTCGACATCGGGGCGGCGCTGGAGTCCGATTTTGGTTTCGTCGCGATCTCAGAAGATGTCGGGCCGGTTCGGCTGGTGTTCGAGATGGGCGTCTGGGAGCTTTACATTCCGACCGTCGACACGTCCGGAAAGGCGGTCCGCGTCTGCCTGGACGCGCGACGCTTGGCATTTCCGGGCGGCAGCAATGGTATCTACCGGCGCTTCGGAAGCTACAGGAGAGCCATTGACTCGAAGGCCGACGCATATGCGGCGTTGAGAGCACGTTTCTTGGTGAATCAAAACACGCATCTTGCCCCCGGTCGGTACGAGGGGAGCGCCACGATTCATATGATCGGCTGGCAAAAACCCGTGGTCAGGGAATCCGTCATCGTCAAGGTGGACGTGACGGTTCCGGCTCCGGCTCCGGCTCCGGTTCCGGCTCCAACGCCAACACCGGCTCCGACTCCAACGCCAGGTCCGGTACCGGCTCCAACGCCAACGCCAACACCCACGCCGACTCCAACTCCAACTCCAACTCCAACTCCAACCCCAACCCCAACCCCAGCTCCGATCCTTGTTCCAACTCCGGCCCCTGCGCCAGCGCAACAGGAAGCCGGAACAACCAGCACCCTTCCTGCACCACAAGTCGTCGTAAAGGACGGTGGAGTCCTCATGACCATTCCGGACAGCGTGTCTATGGCAGCGCCACGCGAATACTACTGGTTCGAATGGACCATGGAGGATGGCGGCGCAACATTGATCAAGACCAGCGCGAAATGGCCCCATCAAAAGGACGACATCCACAATTTAAAAAACGAAGACTATCTCAGGTCAGACGTCTGGGCGAGCACGACCAACGGGCTTAAGGATAAGTTTGCCTTCGTCAAGTACTTCGTACATTTCGACGGAATCACTTACAAGTCGGTTAGGGAATCCGACTCGCTACGTGTCCAGTTCACGCTAGCCGAGCAGCAGGATGCCTCATAGACCCCACCGTCGAAGCAGGCATGGCACATCGCAGTCGGGTTCGCCCCACCATGGCGCCGGTAGACCGGGCCTGGTGGGTACCGGACCCGTTGGCGCCGCGAGGGTTATCCGGACGACCTTGCCAGGTTCTACTGCCAGTGAGCCTCTAAAGTTTCGCAAGTTCCCGCCGATTTCCTCAGTCAGAGGAGCGTGCCCATTCGGGGCCCGCCAGGCCCCGGGAGGACATCCCCCTTGATCATCCAGCCGACCAGTCTCGCTGCCCAGCTATGGGCGGGCGCGGCCGCGGGCACCACGGCCGCCGCCGACAGCTGGCGGGTCGGGACCTTGCTGCTGGCACGGGTGACGGGCCAGAACGAGCTGGGCAAGCTGCTGCTGGAGATCGGCGGACTCACTGTCGAAGCCGATGCGCCAGGCACCGGTACCCAGCTTCCTCCACAGTTCCAGGTGCGCGTGCTGACCCAGGGTGCGCAGCCGCAACTGGAAGTGATCCCGGGCAACACGGACGAACAGGTCGCGATGCAGGGACTGCGCGAACGCCTGCCTCAGCAGAACGGCTACGCCCCCCTTCTCGGCGTACTGGCCGCCCTCGGACGCAGCCCGACGGCACGGGCGCTCCCCGCCCCGTTACGCGCGGCCCTGGCCACGCTCGAAGCGGCGATCAACAAGCCCGACGACATCAGTTCACCTCTGGGCATGAAGGAAGCCATCGCCAGGAGCGGCACTTTCCTCGAGGCCCATCTGACCGGGCCGAAGGAAGAAACTCCCGCAGCCGACGATTTCAAGGCCGCCCTGCTCGGCCTGCGCCGCACGCTGGCCGACATACCGGCGAGCCGACCGGGTTCATCCACCTTGTCGCGACCGCTCAGCGATACGCCCCCGCCGTTGGCGCAGCGCTCGCTGGTGGCCCAACCGCGCGCCGCCGAACTGACGGTGACCGAGGACGATGTCGACGGGCTGGTCAACCAGCTGCGCAGCGACACGCGCGCCGCGCTTTCGCGCGTCGAAATCGCTCAACTCGAATCGCAGCCACATGCCGGCCTGTGGATGATCGAGATCCCCGTCGCAGGCGTCCGTGGCTACGACGTGCTTCAGTTGCGTATCGAGGAAGGCGAGCCCGCTCCCGGTGAACAAGAGGGACCGTGGACGGTCGGCTTCGCCATCGATCCTCCGTCACTCGGTGCCGTGCAGGGCGAGATACAGCTACGCACCCCGCGTGTATCGGTACGCCTGTGGGCCCAGCACGCGGAGACCGTGAGCCGTCTCGAAAACGAATTCATGTCGTTGCGCCGCCTGCTCGAAAAAAGCGGCCTCGTACTCGACCATTTCGCCTGCATGCACGGCCTGCCCGCATCGAGCGGCGCCTATAGCGCGGTGTTGCTGGAAGCACGCGCATGACCCAGTCGCTGCCCTCGCCTCGCCGCAGCGTCACGCTACGCCTCGCCTCGCCGACCAGCAGCGGGACGAGCCAGCGTGTGGACGCGGACGCCGTGAAGGCGATGCTCGAACGCGCGCAGGCACTGGGACTGGCGCCGCAACTCGACCCACAGATAGCCACACTGCTCGCGGCGGTGCGCCTGCGCGATGACGTGCCGCCGGAGTTGTACGCGGCGCTGGCAGCTGTGGTGGGGACGTTGCTGGCCGCGACGGACGAATAGGTTTTCGCGCGCCAATCGCCGACAAGTCGGCTCCCACCACAAGCCGAATCGCCGACAGGGTCGACTCCCACCCAGCAAGTCATGATCGGGCAAGGGTGCGGATTGCTCTTGTGGGAGCCGACCCTGTCGGCGATTGGCTAGCTGATGCCGAGGCCCTGGATGCTCGCCATACGTGGTTCGAAACCCGCCAACTCCGCGAAGACCTTGCCACGCTCGGTGTAGTCGCGGAATTGATCGAAGCTCGGCGCGCCCGGCGACAGCAAGACGCAGCCTTCTCCACCGAGGGCGGCACGCGCGGCGGCCACGGCGGCACCGAGGTCGGTGGCGCGGTAGACGTTAGCGATACCGGCCGCCTCCAGCGCGTCGGCGATACGCGGACCGTTGCTACCCTGGCAAATGATCGCTTCCGGCTCGTGCCCGTGCATCGCCTCGACGAAGGGCGTCCAATCCAGGCCACGATCGTGGCCGCCGACGATCAGTGCCGTGCGTTTCGCCCCCACGCTTTCCAGCGCAGCCAGGCTCGCCAGTGGCGTCGTGCTGATGGAGTCGTTGATCCAGGCGAGCCCATCGCGCTCGCCAAGCGGCTGCAGCCGGTGCGGCAAGGGCACGAAGGTCGACAGCGCGGGCGCGGCGGCACGTGCGTCGTAACCCAGGATCTCCAGCGCGGCCAGTGCGGCACAGGCGTTCACCGCGTTGTGCAGCCCGGGAGCGGACATCCGTTGGGCACGAATGACATCCTCGCCGCCACGCCGAATCCAGCCGTCCGCCACGTGCCATCCGGCGAGATCGCCGAACGTGTGCAATCCCGGATGATCGGCGGCACGCGACAGCAACGTGGGCTGCGCCGCGTTAACGAGCACCCGTTCGGACGCCGCGAGCAGCTTAAGCTTGTCGTCGACATAGCGCGCGCGTGAACCGTGCCAGTCGAGATGTTCCTCGTACAGGCTGGTCACGACGCCGAGGGATACGCCCGTGGCCTCGCCGGTCTGGAAACTCGACAGCTCGATGACCCACAGATCGGCGCTGACTTCGTCCAGTTCGAGCAAGGGCAAGCCGATGTTTCCCGCCAGTGCGGTACATATGCCCAACGAACGCGCCAGGTGCGCGAGCAAGGCGGACGTCGTGCTCTTGCCCTTGGTGCCGGTGACGGCGATCGTACGCGCGTCGCCATGCGTCGCGAACCACAACGCCGTACCCGAGGTGAAGTGTGTGCCGCGTGCGCTGGCCTCCAGCAGCTCGGGTTTGTACGCGGAAATGCCGGGGGACTTGATGACGACGTCGAACGCGGCCAGCGCGTCGGCATCGGGTGCGGCGCCGTGTACGCGCAGCGAAGGAAACGCGGCTTTTGCCGCGTCCACCTCATCAGCCGCGCAATAGAGTTCTACAGCCTGGCCCGGCAGGCGCCGCGCCAGCGCATTCAGCGCCGCGCGTCCTTCCCGGCCGAACCCCCAGACGGCGACCCGCTTGCCTTCGAGATCAGCCCAGCGCATCCAGCGCTCCGAGCAGGCGCTGCGGCACCAGATGCGACGCACCGGGCTTGAGCCAGGGCTCGAGTGCCAGGTCCGAACGATCGAGCTGGGGAAGGATTTCGCTGCGGAAGCGCACGACCAACGCATCCTCGCGCCATTCCGGCCGTTCGGCCAGGGCGGCCAGGGCGGCACGCGCCTCGGCGCCCTCGCCCACGCATTCGAACGGCTTATGGTCCTTGTATTCCAGCAACGCATCGAACGCGCCTGCCAGTTCTTCGTCATCGAGAAGGTTGCGCCCGAAGATCGACAGCAGTCGCGGCTTGGCCATGAAGGGAGCCAGCGCCAGGAAAACGAAATGGCACTTCGGGCACTGGCCGCACCAGCGATCGGCGGGTTTCGGTCCGAGGATGCGGAAATTGCGGTTGCAACTGGAGAAGACGTTGAAATAGTCGCCACCCAGCCGGGCGAACGCGCTGGTCACGGCCAGTTCCGACCAGGGCCGTAGCAGCGAGCAGTAGTCGAGATCGGGGGCCACGTGCGAGTGCAGGTAGTCGTGCAAGGTTTTCTCGAAACCGAAGCCTTTGCTCCACTGGTGGTTCACTTCCTGGCCTTCGTACTCCAGCGTGGCCACCGAGGCGGAACGCTCGTTGGCGAACACGATCGAATCGTACCCATAGAGGACCGCAGCCACCACGAGGATCACCGAGTTGATCGCAGTGACGGGGATATGCCCGTTCCACGCGCCAAGGCGGTTCAGCTCGAAAAGACCGGGCGCGAGTTCGCGCGAGATGTTCAACGTGGGAAGGCCCGTGCGCGCCGCGCACTCCGCGATCAGCGGCGAATTCCCCACCCATGCCGCGGTGGCCTCGGCGCCGATGGATTTCACCGCCTCGACCGCCACCACGGAATCCTTGCCACCGCCGATCGGAAGCAGCGAACGTTTCGGAAGACCGATTGCCGGCGCGGCCACGCGACCCTTGCGCTCGAAGGGAAACGCGATGCGGCCGCGCAGGTCCAGCCGGTTGCGGTAGGCGAACTCGGCCAGGCCGTGCAGGTACAGCGCATCGAGCATCGATGCGCCGTCCTCGTCGAGCGCCTCGCCCTCGACGACGATCGCAGCGGGGATGCCCGCCTTGTAGTAGCTGACACCGGCGACCAGGTGAAGAAGGCGCAGGGCCGCCGCGAACGCCGCCTCGCTCCCCACCGGCACCGCGGGAGCACCGGGAAAGGTCACGCGTTCGATCAGTTCCGGACCGTTGTCGAAGGCGTAGACCAGTTCGGCCACGCCATCGACGAACGTGTGTCGGACGAAACGAAAACGTTCGCTCGCGCGCGGATCGGTAAGCGTGGCGGTCACGGCAGCAAGACCTCGTCGGCTTCGTCACGAAGGTTGTACCGGGAGGACATCGCGGCGCCGTACGCGCCACCCTGGGCGATGAGGATCACGTCATCTTCCTTCGACTCGGGCAGGCGGCGGTCGGAGCCGAGGATGTCGCCCGACTCGCAGATCGGACCCACCACCTGGTACATCGTGGTCGCGGATTCGCCGAACCGCGAGAGGTTGGCGATCTCGTGCCAGGCATCGTAGAGCGCCGGGCGGATCAGGCTGTTCATGCCGGTATCGAGGCCGAGGTAACGCACGTTCGCGCCCTTCTCCTTCTCCTGCGTGACCTTCGCCAGCAAGACACCGGCATCGGCCACCAGGTAACGGCCCGGCTCCATCCACAACTGGAATTGCGGGTACGCCTGGTGCACCGAGGTGAGCACGCGGTCGAGCGCGGCCATGTCCAGCGCCGTCTCGCCGGGATGCGAAGGCACGCCGAGGCCACCGCCGATGTTGAGCACCGAGATCGTGCCGATGCGTTCGGCCAGCGCGGCGAGTTGCGAGTACACCTCGCCCCAGTGCGCCGCGTCGAGGATGCCCGAACCCAGGTGCGCGTGCAGGCCGATCACCCGCGCGCCGGCCGCGTCGGCCAGGCGCAGGAAGCGGTCCAGGTGCTCGATCGGCACGCCGAACTTGCTGCCGGTGCCGCCGGTCTTCACCTTCTCGTGGTGGCCCAGGCCGCGACCCAGGTCCACGCGCAGCATGATGTCTCGCCCGGCGAACATGTCACCCCAATGCTCGATCGGATGCAGCGCGTCGATGGTGATCGTCGCGCGTGTCTGCAAGGCGGCCTCGAAATCGCGGCGGGCCGCGAAGTTCGGGGTGAACAACAGTGGCACGTCGTCCGGCACCGCGGCCGAAACCACCGCCAGCTCACCCGGCGAAACGCACTCGAAGGCGAAGCCTTCTTCCGCCAGCACCTTGAGGATGCCCGGATGGGTGTTCGCCTTTACGGCGTAATGCGCGCGATCCACGGCCTTCAACGACTTCACGCGGCGTGCCTGTGCGCGCACCGTCGGCAAGTGGTAGACGTAGCGCGGGGTGCGCTCCTGGGCCAGCCGCATCAAGGCGGACCGTTCGCCCTGCCACCATGCGGCGCTCGGCAATGCCTGTTCACCGGCACCGTAGAGCGCCTGCCAGGAGGGACCGAAGACGACACTGTCGTCCGTACGCAGCGCACCGGCGCCGATCAGCAATTCGTGCAGGCGAGGCAGCATGTCATCCACCACATCCTCGTCGACGACGAAGGTCAGGTTGAGATTGTTCGACGACTGCGAGATCAGATGCACGCGCAACTGGCCGAACTCAGCCAGCACGCCCGACAGCTTGTGCAGCATCGAACGCATCCCACGGCCGACAAGGGTGATGGCCGCGCACGGCGCGATCACCTTCACCCGGCAGACGCGGGCCAGATCCGCCGCCAACGCGGCGATCGCATCGGAATCGAGCAGGTTCTCGGTCGGATCGAGCGATACCGTGACGTTGGTTTCCGCCGAGCCGATCAGGTCCACCGACAGGCCATGGCGCTTGAAGGCGTCGAACACGTCGGCGAGGAAGCCTACCTGCTGCCACATGCCGACCGATTCCATCGACACCAGGGTGATGCCCTTGCGCGCGCTGATCGCCTTGATGCTCGGCGCATGCTCGCGCACTTCTGGACCGATCGAGGTGCCTTCCAGTTCGGGCCGGTTGGTGTCCTTGATAAGGAGCGGTACGCGCGGTTCGCGCAGCGGGGACAGGCAGCGCGGGTGCAGGACCTTGGCACCGGTGGAGGCGATTTCCTGCGCCTCTTCGTAATCGAGCCGCTGCAACAGGCGTGCCCCGGCGACCTGGCGCGGGTTCGCGCTGAACATGCCGGCCACGTCGGTCCATATTTCCACGCGCGATGCCGCCAGCAGCGCACCGAAATAGGCCGCCGAGGTGTCCGAACCGCCGCGTCCGAGCAAGACCGTGCGCCCGCTTTCGTCCTGCGCGATGAACCCCTGCGTGATGAACACGTCGCCGCGTTCCGCGAGCGCCGCGGAAATCGCCGCATCGTGGTGCGGCTCCACCATGGCCGAGAGCAGGCGCGTGCGCTCGTTCTGGTTGGGCAACACCACCGAACGCAGGCATTCGCGGGCGTCGACCCAGGTCGTCGCCAGCCCGTTGGCGGAAAGGAAGGCCGCGCCGAGCGCGCTGGACATCAGTTCGCCATGTGCCTGCACCCGCGCCTGCCAGGCCAGTTCGCCAAAGTCCGCGGCACCGGCCTCGGCGAGCAGCGCCAGGTCGGCAAGCCGGGTACCGAGCGTTTGCGGCATCGCCAGCGACATCTCGGCGAGCAGGGCGTGGTGGCGATCGGCCAGTGCGGCGGCCGCGTCCGAGCGGCGTTTGGGTTCCGTATGCGTGCAAAGCTGTTTCAGGCCGTCGGTGATACCGGACAGGGCCGAGACCACGATCAGCACGCGCGCGCCTTCGGCGCGGCGGCTGGCGGCCAGTTCAAGGATATTGCGCCAGCGCGCGGCGGTGGCCACGGAGGTGCCGCCGAACTTCATGACGATCCAGGGCGCGTTGAGGGGCAACGGCGCGTTTGCGTTTTCGCTCACGGGACTCTTTGGACTGGTGGAGGAAGCGTTGGCCGGCCAAACCGGCAAATCCCCCGAAGTGTTGCGCCGCAACGGCAAAAACGCAATCAATCGCCCTTGTGCGCGATCTGGGCCATGCGCTGCGCATCCGCGAGGATGCCGTGCAGGATGCGCAGCTCTCGCGGTTCGGGGCGGGCGCGCAGGAAGAGCTTGCGCAGCTTCAACATGATCGTCGTCGGCGAGCGGCCCTTGTGGAACTCGATGTCGTCGAGCGTCTGGCCCAGGTGGGTGAAGAACCGCTCCATCTGCTCGGCATCCGCCGGCGCCTCATCGGGGTCGACCCCCGTCGCTGCCGGAGCACGCGGTTCCTCCGCCAACAGCGCCGTACGCAACTCGTAGGCCACCACCTGCACCGCCTGTGACAGGTTCAACGAGCTGAAATCGTCGACGCTCGGAATCCGCACCATGGCGTGGCAACGCGCCAGTTCGTCGTTTTCCAGGCCCGTTCGCTCGTTGCCGAACACCAGCGCCACCTGCTCGCCACGGCGGGCGGCGGCGATCGCCTGGGCCGCCCCTTCGCGCGGGTCCAGTTCCGGCAGGTTCACGCCACGGCGGCGGGCGGACAGGCCGAGGGCGAAAGTGGCACCCGCCAGGCCGCCGACCAGGTCGTCGTGGATCGCGGCATGGTCCAGGACATCGTCCGCCCCGGCCGCCAACGCCGTCGCCTCGGGGTCCGGGAAGCGGTGCGGCGCCACCAGGGTCAACCGGTCGAACCCCATCGTGCGGATCGCGCGCGCGGCCGAGCCGATATTCCCCGAGTGGGAGGTGCGGACGAGGACGAAACGAAGGCGGTCGTGGAGATCGGAAAGGGCCATGGGTGGCGGACGATTGGCGGGAGGACCGGAAAGTCTACAACGGCAATGACTTGGGCGAGGCGCGACAGGGTGGTAAACTCTGCGGCCGATGCGGCCTCGACCGCCTCCCACGTTCTTTTACCAAGCCGATCCCCATGCCCAGACCCGCCGTCAATGTCGCGGCGCGCGCCGCGCGCTCCGCAGGAAACATCATCCTGCGCTATATGAATCGCATCGAAGGCCTTGCGGTCGTCGAAAAGCAACGTATGGACTTCGCCTCCGAGGTCGACCGCCTCGCCGAAGCCGAGATCGTCAAGGAACTCCGCCGCGCCTATCCCACCCATGCCATCCTGGGCGAAGAGTCCGGACAGATCGGCAAGGGGCCGCTGACCTGGGTCATCGATCCGCTCGACGGCACGCACAACTACCTGCGCGGTATCCCGCACTTCTGCGTCTCGATCGCCCTGGTCGAGAAGGGTGAGCCTGTCTATGGCGTGGTCTTCGACCCACTGCGCGACGAGTTGTTCACGGCGAGCAAAGGGGACGGCGCCTACCTCAACGATCGCCGCATCCGCGTCGGCAAGCGCGAAGGCCTTGCCGGTGCACTGATCGCCACCGGCTATCCCTACCGGGCGCGCAACCACCTGGACTCGCAATTGGCGATGACGGCGGCGCTGCTCAAGGACGCCGAAGACATCCGCCGCATGGGCTCGGCCGCGCTCGATCTCGCCTACGTGGCCGCCGGCCGTGTCGACGGTTTCTTCGAGCCCGGGCTCAACGTGTGGGATATCGCCGCAGGCGCCCTGCTCGTGCGCGAGGCCGGCGGCGTCTACGGTGATTTCGCCGGCCGCGAAGGCCTGCCGGAGAGCGGCAACATCATCGCCGCCAATCACAAGGTGGCGGCCGCGATGACCGAGGTCATCGGCGCCAACGCCACACCCCGCCTCCTCGGCGTGTAGTCGAAAGGCCAGCGCCAGGGATAAACCCTCGCGCTGGCCCCCTCCCGAGGCCTACATACGCGCGTGGGCACCGCCTCCTAATCTGTCTTTGGCGAACCGGATGTTCGCTTCCCTTACGACGGATCAAGGAAAAACCCGTGCCACTCCCCACTCAAAACCTCGGCCGCCTTTCGGCCGTGCTCGCGCTCGCCATCGCTTCGACCTGCCTCGCCCCCGCGGCCACCGCCGAAGTACGCACGATGATCGTCACGTCCGATCCCCAATACCCCTGGACGGCGAAGACGGATGCCCGCCTACCCCAGGACGATGCCGAACGCGACGCGGAATCCGAGGCGTTGATCGAAGAGCAGTACCGCAGCATCGTCGCTTATCGCGAAGCCCGCCCGGGGCAGGACATCCCCGTATTCATCAATGGCGATCTCACCGCTTATGGACACGGAGCACAGCGCAGCACGATGGAGCGCCTGCTGCGGATCCTCGGCGACAACGTGCACTTCGGGCTCGGCAATCACGATTACGAGAACAACATCCGCAACGACCAGGGTGAAGGCTGCTACAACAACGGCTGCGCACGAGACAGCATCACCGACCTCGTTCGCCATGTGACGAAGAAGCGGGGCGTCGTCTCGTTCGACTTCTCGGCCCAGCCAGGTGCATTCAGCACCCGTTACGTGGGCAGCCTCGCTTACGCCGTGCGTGCACCGGGCCTGGACCGCGTGTTGCACGTGCAACTCAACAACCACCCGACGTATGCGGTTTCGTTCGATACCACCGAGGGCATCGTTCCCGCACGGTACGACATCGAATCATCGGTACCGTGGCTGTACAACCTGCTTGGCGAACACCTGAGCGTGCCGCCCTTCGGCACCCCTGCGGATCGCGCCTATGACTTCGCCATCGTCCACATGCACGACCCCGACAATTTCAACGGCGACTTCGCGCGTACCGTTTCGGGCGTCGACGTGGCGGCCATATTTGCCGGGCATCTGCACCGTTCCTTCGGGTATTACAGGAACATCGGCAGCGTGCCGGTCTACGTCAGCGGCTCCGCTTCGCAGCGTACCTACCTGGTGGTGGAACACGATACCGATGAGGCGGTGCTTCGGGTATATGGCGTGCGGG
The DNA here is from genome assembly GCF_049913125.1 of Luteibacter sp. E-22. Lineage (GTDB taxonomy): Bacteria > Pseudomonadota > Gammaproteobacteria > Xanthomonadales > Rhodanobacteraceae > Luteibacter. The sequence continues at coordinate 963,453 of NZ_CP183975.1, read as the reverse complement.
ACAACGACCCGGAGCGCAAGACGCTGATCGACACCGTGCCTACCCGGCGCGCGGACTGAACTCAGTCGCCCTTGAGCAGGTTGCGCAGGAAAGGCACCGTCACTCGCCGTTGCGCGGCGAGTGACGCACGGTCCAGCGTGTCGAGCAGGTCCAGCAAGGTACCCAGGTCGCGCGCATGATGCGCGAACAGCCAGTCCAGCACCACGTCGTCCAGTTCGATGCCACGCGCCGCGGCTTGCTCACGCAGCACGCCGCGGCGTTCCGCGTCGGCCAGCGGTTTGAGCACCGCCTGGGTCAACGAACCCAGCCTCGAACGCAGGTCGGGCAAGGCGATATCCAGCGATACCGGTGCACCCGTCGCCGAAAACAGCAGCGTGCATCCGTCCGCACGATACCGGTTGAACGTGTCGAACAACGCATGCTCCGCATCGTCTTCGCCGGCGATGGAATCGATGTCGTCGATCGCCAGCACATCGCTGCCCGCCATGCCACGAATCGCCACCGCACGCGACCCCCGCAAGCCGGCCAGCGGCAAGTACTGGGCCGTGCGGCCAGCGTCGATCGCGGCCTGGCACGCCGCGATCAGCAAATGGGTACGGCCGCTGCCCAAGGGGCCGGCCAGAAACACCCATGGCGCGGAGGAATCCACCGCCGCGGCCCGCACGGCTTCCACCGCCACCGCGTTATCGCCAGGATGGAAATGCTCGAAGCGCTGGCGTCGCGGCCAACGCAATGCGAGGGGAAGCTGGGGCGTCATGGATGGCCGTCGCCGGGCGACGGGGGCTGGTCGCGCCGGGTATTCACGATGACGTCGACATCCACGTCGACTTCCACCTGTTCGGCGGGCGCGTCGGCGGCGGGTTCCGTGTAGAGATCGCTCTCACGGTAACGCGCGAAGACATAGCGCATCAGCACCACCACCACGGAGGCCGCGGGCAATGCCAGCAGCACACCGAGGAACCCGAACAGGTGACCGCCCGCCAACACGGCGAAGATCACCGCCACCGGATGCAGGCCGATCTTGCCGCCGACCAGACGCGGCACGAGCACATAGCCTTCGAGCAACTGGCCGATGGTGAACACCACCGCGACGAGGATCACGTGCGTCCAGTCGCCGTATTGCACCAGCGCGGCGATCAGCGCTGCGACGAAGCCGATCATGAAACCCAGATAGGGAACGAAGCTGAGCAAGCCAGCGACCATGCCGATCAGGGGACCGATGGAAATGCCGACCAGGGTGAGGCCCAGTCCGTAGAACACGCCCAGCGCCAGCATCACCAGCAACTGGCCGCGGACGAAGGCACCGAGCACCTGGTCCGATTCGCGCGACAGGTGGACCACGGTCGGCTCGATCGAGCGCGGCAGCAAGCGCTGGATGTGCGCGATCATCGTGTCCCAGTCGCGCAGCAGGTAGAACGCGACGACGGGAATCAACACGGCGTTGGTGATCCACGTGACCACGCCCATGCCCGACTGCGTGACCTTGGCGACGGCCTTGGCGGCGATGCTCCCCACCGAACCGATATGTTCGCGGATCGTCGCCAGCAGGCTGTCCGTATCGAACACGTTCGGGTCCAGCCGCAGGCGGGTCTGGATCCACGGCAGAGCCGTGCCGCGCACCCAGTCCACGTAGTGTGGGAGGTTCTCGGCGAGGTTCTCGAACTGGTGCTGGATCAGCGGGATGAGCAGGAGCACCACTCCCACGAAGACCAGCGAGATCACGGTGAACACGATGCTCACCGCCCAGGTGCGGCCCATGCCCAGCCGCTGCAGGCGATCGGCGAGCGGATCGCCCAGGTAGGCGAGCATGGCGGCGATGGCGAACGGCATCAGCACCGGTGCCAGCAACCAGATCACGAAGACGATAGCGGCGGTGATCGCAAGCAACTGCCAGCGGCGCGAGGTGTCGTGGTTCATGCGAGTCCTGATTCGTCGTAGGGGGTCACGGGACCCAGCGCACGGCGAGGTCGGCGCCATCGTGTGCATCGGCCGCCAGTATGTGGCCACCGGCCGCGTAGGCCGCCACCAGGCGTGCCAACGGCGCGCTGGCGTTCACATTGAGCAGCACGCCGTCGGCCGTGGCACCCACGGGCGCCACGGACTTGACCGAGGGATCGTTCTGGAAGGTCGCCAGCAAACCGGCGTAATCGGCCGCCGAGCGCAGGCCGGTCACCCAGACCTTTCCGCTGGAGCTGCCGCCCTGGGTGGCTGCGAACTGCCGGTCGAGCTTGTCGGCCATGGCGTTCGCGCCATTGGCGAGCAGCGCGGCGCGGGCTTCGCCACTGTCTTTCCAGGTGCCGGTGCGGCCGGCGGAAACGAGGGTCCAGTCGGCCTGGTCATCGCCGATCTTGCCGACCAGGACCATGGCGGTGTTGTACCGGCGGGCGACGGTCGCCACGGCGCCGGGATCGCCCTGGGCGATGGCGGCCGGATCGGGGAGCGAATCGGCCTTGGGCACGACGATCTGGTAACCGCGGGTATCGGCCATCTGTGCCAACGGCACCAGGTCCTGCTGGCCGAGAAGCTTCCCACTCGCGTCGCGGGCGATCACCAGGACGGGCGGCTTCGGCGCCGCGACCGACGCGTCGCCCACCGCCAGCACCCGGCGGATCGCACCGGGATCGAAGACGATATCGAGGCTCAACGGAGCCCCATTGGCACCGCCGGTACGGGCGTACTGGTACTGCTGGACGAGCCCACCGGGCTGCTTCATGGCCTCCGCATAGCCGGGTTTCCCGCGAGGGTCGGCCCCGTTGGAAGCACGTGCGAGCACCTGGGTGAGCCCCGTGGCGAAGGCCTGGTCGCGTACGGCGGCGCTGGTATCGGCCACCGGCACCGTCACCGTATAGATCGATGTCTGCGCCATGGCGGAACCGGCACAGGCCACCACGAGGAGCATCCATAAGGCGAGGAAACGGGCTGGGCGCATGGTCGTGGCATCCCTTTGTGAAGACGGGAAGTCTGCCCAAACCTTGGCATGGCGTCCATCCAGGGCATGTGCAGGGACCGGCCGCGCCGCCGCTTGCTGCTATCATGCGCGGTTTCCAATACGTGCCGGAACCACTTATGTCCTCCGACCAGGGCTCCCTCACCTACCGCGACGCGGGCGTCGACATCGATGCCGGCAACGCCCTCGTCGAGCGCATCAAGCCGATGGTCAAGCGGACCTTGCGGCCCGAGGTGATGGGTGGACTCGGCGGCTTCGGCGGTCTCTTCGACCTCTCTGGCCGTTACAAGGAACCGGTGCTGGTCTCGGGCACCGACGGCGTCGGCACCAAGCTCAAGCTCGCCCAGCAGCTCGGCCGCCACGACACCATCGGCATCGACCTCGTCGGCATGTGCGTCAACGACGTGCTCGTGCAGGGCGCCGAACCGCTGTTCTTCCTCGACTACTTCGCCACCGGCAAGCTCGACGTCGACACGGCCGCCTCGGTCATCAGCGGCATCGCTCGCGGTTGCGAACTTGCCGGATGCGCCTTGATCGGCGGTGAAACGGCCGAAATGCCGGACATGTATCCGCCGGGCGAATACGACCTCGCCGGCTTCACCGTCGGCGCCGTGGAAAAGTCCGCGATGAACGACGGCTCGTCCATCGTCGCCGGCGACGTCATCCTCGGCGTGGCCTCTTCCGGTCCGCATTCGAACGGCTACTCGCTGATCCGCCGGATTCTCGAGCGTGCCGGTTCGCCGCTGGACACCGAGGTCGGCGGCGTGAAACTGGTCGATGCGCTCATGGCGCCGACCACGATCTACGTGAAGCCCATGCTCGAATTGATCGCCAAGATGGACGTGCACGGCATGGCCCACGTCACCGGCGGCGGACTGAAGGAAAACATCATCCGCGTGGTACCCGATGGCCTCGGCCTGTCCATCGACGCTTCCTCCTGGGAACTGCCGCCGGTGTTCCAGTGGCTGCAGCGCGAGGGCAACGTGGCACCCGAGGAAATGTGGCGCACGTTCAACTGCGGCATCGGCTTCACGGTGCTGCTTGCGCAGGACCAGGTGGCGCCGGCGAAGGCATTGCTTGCCGGTCACGGCCTGGATACCTGGGTCATCGGGTCGGTCGTCGCCGCATCGGGCGACGAGCGCGTCCACATCGCCTGACACCTCGCGTGGAACACCGTCTGCGCATCGCCGCGCTCGCCTCCGGACGCGGCAGTAACCTTGCCGCGCTCATCGCCGCCCGCGATGCCGGCCGGTTGCCGGTGGAGTTCACCCTCGTGGGCAGCGACAAGGCCCAGGCTGGGGCATTGCGTGTCGCCGCGGCGGCGGGTATCCCCACGGTCGCGCTGAATCCCAAGGACTATCCCAGCCGCGCGGACTTCGATGCCGCGCTCTTCGGCCGCATAGCCGACAGCGGCGCCGAACTGCTCGTTCTCGCCGGTTACATGCGTATCGTCGATGCCGCGGTCGTGGACGCCTGGGAAGGCCGGGCGATCAACGTCCATCCTTCCCTGCTGCCCAAGTATCGCGGCCTGCATACGCATCGCCGTTGCCTCGATGCGGGCGATGTGGAGCACGGCGCCAGCGTGCATTTCGTCACCGCCGAGCTCGACGGCGGCCCTGTGGTCGCGCAGGCCCGCATTCCCGTGCATCCGGGCGATACCGAGGCCGACCTGGCCGAACGCCTGCTGATCGAGGAACACCGGCTGCTGCCCGCCGTCGTCGGCGCGATCGCCTCGGGCCGCCTGCGCTGGGATCGCGGCCCGGTGTTCGATGGCACGCCGCTGATCCAGCCTCTGGCCCTGACGGACCTCTGATTCCCCGCCCAGGGGCAAGACCCCTGTGTAGGCCAGACCCATGTGGGAGCCGATCTTGTCGGCGATCCCGCGGCAGCGGGCCGGGCTGGAGCAAGCACCCATCGCCGATGAATCGGCTCCCACAGCACACGTCGGAGCGCCCGATCCCACTCGTCCCACCAGCGATGTCGCCCCGCATTCAGCCGCCCCGGCTAAACTCGGCGGCATGACGACCACGACCTTCCTTCGCGCCGGCCTCGTGCTGGCCCTCGCCCTGCCCGCCGCCGCTTTCGCCGCCGACGTGCCGCAGTCGTTCACCGCCACGTATCAGGTGCTCAAGGATGGCGGCCCATTGGGCGAAGCCACCATCACGCTGAAACCGGCGGGCAACGGACAGTTCGAGTATTCGAACCAGACCAAGGGCACGTCGGGCCTCGCCGCCATGCTGGGCGCCAATGTGGCGGAAACCTCGCGCTTCACATGGGCCGGACTGGTGCCCCAGGTGGTGAGCTATCACTACCAGTTGGACGCGGCGGTGAAATCCAAGACCCGCGACCTCACGGTCCAGGGCGGTACCGTGCAGGTGCAGGACAACAAGAAGAGCTTCAGCTATCCCGCCGTGCCGGGCATGGTCGAGCGCAACACCTTGCCGCTCGCACTCGGGCTCGCGCTACGCTCGGGCCAGCAGCAGGTCGCCCTGCCCGTCGCGGTGAAACAGGCGGTGGAGAACCAGCAGTTCAAGGTGTCGGGCAAGGAAAAGGTCACCGTGCCCGCCGGTTCGTTCGACGCCGTCCGCGTGGATCGCACCGATGCGGACCGCGGTTTCAATGCGTGGTACGTACCGGCGAAATTCCCGGTCCCGGTGAAGCTGGCGCAGAAGGACGGCGGCGACCTCACCATGGAACTGGTGAAGTTCGAGGGCCGCTGATCGCCGACCCTGTCGGCGATTCAACGCCGCGATTCCGGCAGCGGCGATCTCGGACGGTCAGCTCGGCAGGCGACGAATCTTCGCGCCCAGCACGCCGAGCTTTTCCTCGATGTTCTCGTAGCCGCGATCGATGTGATAAACGCGATCGACCGTGGTGTCTCCCTCGGCGACGAGGCCCGCCAGCACCAGGCACGCCGAGGCACGCAGATCGGTGGCCATGATCGGCGCGCCGCTCATCTTCGGCACGCCGGTGATGATCGCGGTGTTGCCTTCCAGGCGGATGTCCGCACCCAGGCGCTGCAATTCCAGCGCGTGCATGAAGCGGTTCTCGAACACCGTCTCGGTGATCACGCCCACGCCTTCGGCCACGCAGTTGAGCGCGGTGAACTGCGCCTGCATGTCGGTGGGAAACGCCGGGTAAGGCGCGGTCACCAGGTTCACGGCCTTCGGCCGGCGCCCCTGCATGTCGAGTTCGATCCAGTCCTTGCCCGTGCTGATGTGCGCGCCCGCTTCCTCGAGCTTTTGCAGCACGGCATCCATGGTATCGGCGCGTGCGCCACGTGCGCGGACCTTGCCGCCGGTCATCGCGGCGCCGACCAGGAAGGTACCGGTCTCGATGCGATCCGGCAGGACCTCGTAATGGGCGCCGTGAAGGCGCTCGACGCCTTCCACGATGAGCGTGGACGTACCGATGCCGTCGATCTTCGCACCCATCGCGATCAGGCAGTGCGCCAGGTCGACGACCTCGGGTTCCTGCGCCGCGTTCTCGATGACCGTGGTGCCTTCCGCGAGGGTGGCAGCCATCAGGATGTTCTCGGTGCCGGTGACGGTGACCATGTCCATGACGATGCGCGCGCCCTTCAGGCGGCCGGCCCGTGCCTTGATGTAGCCGTTCTCCACGGTGACCTCGGCGCCGAGCGCCTGCAAGCCGCGGATGTGCTGGTCGACCGGACGCGAGCCGATGGCGCAGCCACCGGGAAGCGAGACCTCGGCCTTGCCGTGCCGGGCCACCAGCGGGCCGAGCACGAGGATCGACGCACGCATGGTGCGGACGAGTTCGTACGGAGCGACGCAGGAATTCTCCGGGCGCGGGTCGATGTGCATCTTCATGCGGTCGTCCAGGACCACGCGAACGCCCATGCGACCCAGTAGTTCGATAAAGGTGGTGACGTCGTGCAGGTGCGGCACGTTGCCGATGCTGACCGGTTCGTCGGCGAGCAGGCAGGAGGCGAGGATGGGCAGGACGGCGTTCTTGGCGCCGGAGATGCTCACCTCACCGTTGAGCGGCTGGCCGCCGCTGATCAGGATCTTGGCCATGGAGGGGGAATGCCTTGGGAAAGGGAACGGGCGGAGGATGGCCTCGGGCGCGCTGGTTCAGCGGCGGCCGGCGGCTTCTTCGGGTGTGAGGGTCTTCAGGCCGAGGGCGTGGATGGCACCGCCCATGAGGTCGCCGAGGGTGGCGTAAACGAGCCGGTGGCGGGCCAGGGGCAACTTGCCGGCGAACTGTTCCGAGACCACGTCGGCTTCGAAATGGACGCCGTCATCGCCACGAACTTCTACCCGCGCGCCGGGCAGGCCGGCTTCGATCAATGCCTGGATGCGCGCAGCGTCCATGGGTTCTCCGGTGATAGGGGGGTCGCCGCGCCGGTGAGGGTTCCGAAACGGACCCTGAACCACCCGTCGATGGCAGCGACTATAAAATGAGAATATGTAATGGTAATGGAAATCCGGTGTCGCAGAAATGGACATCCCGGGTAACCAGGGATTGCCCCACCCGGACAATGAGGTCACATGAACGCCCGCACCGCCCCACCCGCCGACGCCCTCCATGTGAACGCAGACACCGTCATCCGTAGCGCCCGCAACGTCATCAAGACCGAGGCGGCGGCCATCCGTGCCCTGGAGGCGAAGGTCGACGCCGCCTTCGTCCAGGCCTGCCAGATGATCCTGGCCTGCAAGGGCCGGGTGGTGGTCTCGGGCATGGGCAAGTCGGGCCATATCGCGCGAAAGATCGCCGCGACGCTCGCGTCCACGGGCACCCCGTCGTTCTTCGTCCATCCCGGCGAAGCCAGCCACGGCGACCTCGGGATGATCCAGCCGGACGACATCCTGCTCGGGATCTCCTACTCGGGGGAAACCGACGAACTCCTCTACATCCTCCCGGCGATCAAGCGACAGGGCATCGGCCTGATCTCGATCACCGGCAATCCCCGGTCGTCGCTGGCCTCCCAGGCCGACCTCAACCTCGACGCCAACGTCGCCTCGGAAGCCTGTCCCCACGGCCTGGCCCCGACCGCCAGCACCACGGCCGCCCTGGTCATGGGTGACGCGCTGGCCGTGGCGCTGCTGGAAGCACGCGGCTTCACCTCCGACGATTTCGCCCGCTCGCACCCGGCCGGCAGCCTCGGGCGCCGCCTGCTCCTGCACATCGCCGACGTGATGCACTCGGGCGACGACGTGCCCCGCGTACGCCTGGAAGCCACGCTGAGCGAGGCGCTGGTCGAAATGTCGCGCAAGCACCTGGGCATGACCGCGGTGGTCGATGCGGACAACCGCCTGCTGGGCGTGTTCACCGACGGCGACCTGCGCCGCGCGCTGGACGACGATGGCGTCGACCTGCGCAGCGCCTCCGTGGCCCAGCTCATGACCCGCGGGCCCAAGACGATCGGCTCCGACAAGCTCGCCGTCGAGGCCGCCCAATTGATGGAAAAGCACCAGATCAACGCCCTGCTGGTGGTGGATGCCGACGGCCGCGCGGTCGGCGCGTTGAACATCCACGACCTGCTTCGTGCCCGCGTCGTCTGAACGACCGGCCCCCGGCGCGCTCCCGGCGCGCCGTATCGTCCCCATATAGCGAACCATGGCCTACACCCATTACACCGAGATTCCCGCCGATGTGGCCGAGCGCGCCTCCCGCGTGCGCGTGGTCGTGTTCGATGTCGACGGCACGCTCACCGACGGACGCCTCTGGTACGCCGAGGATGGCCGTGAAACCAAGGTCTTCCACGTGCACGATGGCCTGGGCCTGAAAGCGCTGGAGCGCAACGGCGTGAAGGTCGCGATCATCACGGCCCGGATCAGCCATCCCGTGTCGCTGCGCGCCGAGGAGCTGGGCATCGCCCACGTCTACCAGGGCCAGAAGGACAAGCGCGCTTGCCTGGCCGGCCTGCTCGAGGCGTTGCGCCTGTCGCCGGAGGAATCCGCCTTCGTCGGCGACGACCTGCCCGACCTCCCGGCCATGGGCATCGCCGGACTCGCCGTGGCCACCGCCAATGCCCATCCCTGGGTGGCCGAGCGCGCCCATTGGCGCACGCGACTTTCAGGCGGCTATGGCGCCGCCCGCGAGGTGGCCGACATGATCCTCGCCGCCCAGGGCAAGGCCGAGGCGGAAAGGGATCGCTGGCTGTGAGCGTGCTCAACCTGTTGAAGGACCGCGGTGCGACGGGCACGGCCGGCATCCTTGCCGTCGTCCTCGGCGCCAGCGTGTTGCTTTATTACTGGGCGGCGCCGGAGAAGAAGGTCCAGGACTTCGTGGGCCCGCCACGTTCCGGCTACGTGCTGACCAATTTCGACCTCGATTCGTACAACGAGGAAGGCAAGCCCGCATTCAAGCTGATCGCGCCGCACCTCGAGCGGCGCGAGGGCGACGACTCGCTCTACATCAACGCCCCGGATTTCGTCCTTCCTTCGACCAAGGAAGCCGACATCCCGCCGTGGAAGGGCCACTCCCAGTACGGGTGGGTGAACAAGGATGGGAGCCTGCTGAAGCTGCAGGGCAAGGTCCACATGGAGCGACCGGCCTTCGGCACCACCCAGGCCGCCAGCATCGATACCTCGGAAGTCACCGCGTGGCCCAAGGAGAACCGCCTGGAGACGGCCGAGGCGGCGCGGATCGTGCAGGGAAGCTCTACAATGGATGGCGTTGGCATGCGCGCCAATCTCGACACCAAGCACCTGGAGCTCCTCGATGCAGTCCATAGCACGTACCTGCCGCGCAAGCGCTAAGGCCGCCCTGTTCGCGGCGCTCGGCATGGCGCTCGTGGCCAGCCTGCCCGTCGTGGCGAAGCAATCCGACCGCAACGAGCCGGTCGACGTCCACTCGAAGTCGTTCGACGGTTCGCAGCAGCCGGCCGGCAAGGTCATCTGGACCACCAACGTGATCCTCACCCAGGGCACGCTGAAGATCACCGGCGACAAGGCCACCGGCTACCTGGATGCCGACAACAACATCACCCGTGTGGTGGTCGACGGCAAGCCGGCCACCATCCACCAGCTCGACGAGCAGAACGAGCCGATGGACGGCCAGGCGCTGAACATCGACTACAAGGTCGACCAGGACTTCGCCGTCCTCACGGGCAACGCCAAGGTCAAGCAGCCGGCCAAGGGCAGCGCCGAAGGCGACAAGCTCACCTACAACACCAAGGACAGCACGATGACCGGCGAGAGCAATGGCGCCGCCCCCGTGCACATGACCTTCCAGCCGAAGAACAAGCCGGCCGCCGCACCGGCGACGCCCGCGACGCCGGCACCCGACACGAAGAAGCCCTGACCCGATGCTTTCAGCCCAAGGCCTGCAGAAGCGCTTCCGCGCGCGCCAGGTGGTTCGCGATTTCGCCTTTTCCATCCGTGAAGGCGAGGTGGTCGGCCTGCTCGGCCCCAATGGCGCCGGCAAGACCACCTGCTTCTACATGGTGGTGGGCCTCATCCAGGCCGACGCCGGGTCCATCAAGCTCGACCAGCAAGACATCACCGGGCTGCCGATGCACGCGCGCGCCAAGCTGGGTATCGGCTACCTGCCGCAGGAAGCCTCGGTGTTCCGGCGGCTCAGCGTGTCGGACAACATCCTGGCCGTGCTGGAACTGCGTGAAGGCATGACCCAGAAACAGCGCGAGGACGAGTTGGAGAGCCTGCTGGACGAGCTCAAGATCTCGCACATCGCCGAGCAGAAAGGCATCAGCCTTTCCGGTGGCGAGCGTCGCCGCGTGGAGATCGCTCGCGCCCTCGCCGCGCGTCCTCGCTACATGCTGCTCGACGAACCGTTCGCGGGCGTCGACCCCATCTCGGTGGGCGAGATCCAGCGCATCGTCCGTCACCTGAAGGAGCGCGGGATCGGCGTGCTGATTACCGACCACAACGTGCGCGAGACCCTGGGCATCTGCGACCGCGCGTACATCCTGAACGACGGCGAGGTGCTGGCCCGCGGCACACCGCAGCACATCCTTGCCGATGAAAAGGTACGGGAAGTGTATCTGGGTCGTGAATTCCGGATCTGACGGTACCCGGTTTCCTTTGGCGAAGCCGACTCGGCACGCCGCTGGTTTGCGGAGCCCGTAAGGGGTTACGATGGATCGGGAACCCCAAGCGTCGCAGGCATGAAACCCGGACTCCAGTTTCGCCTCCATCAGCAGCTCACGCTGACGCCGCAGCTGCAGCAGGCCATCCGCCTCCTGCAGCTGTCACAGCTTGAGCTCGAGGCCGAACTCCGCCAGATCGCGGAAAGCAACCCCTTGCTCGAGTTCGCGGAAGACGCCGAGTCCGAAACGGAACCGGCCGCGGAAGACGGCTACGAGGCTCCGGAATTCCCCTCGCGCGAAGACACCCCGGTCAAGGCCTCGAAGGAGGACGAGGAATCCACCGTCACGCCGTCCGAGGAACTGGCTCCGGAATGGGACGACGACCGGTTCCACGGTGATGCCGGCGACTACGCCGGTGCGTCTTCCCGCAGCGGCAGTCTCGACGAAGATGGCTTCGAGCCACAGAACGCCGCACCGGAAAGCCTCCAGCAGCACCTGGAGTGGCAGCTCAACCTGTCGCAGTTCTCGCCTCGCGACCATGCCATCGCCACCGCGATCATCCACGCGCTCGACGAGGACGGTTACCTGCGCGATGGCGTGGAAGCGGTGGAAGCCGCCTTGCCCAACGAGTTGCATGCGACCGCGGAGGAGATCGAGGCCGTGCGCCAGCGCGTGCAACGCTTCGACCCCACCGGCATCGCCAGCCTCGACCTGCGCGATTGCCTGTTCTGCCAGCTTTCCCAGTTCTCGCTCGACACGCCGCATCGCGAACTCGCGATCCGCATCGTGAACGAGGAGCTGGAGCTACTGGCGCGCAACGACGCCGCCAAGATCGCCCGCCGGCTCAAGGCGCCCGAGGCCCACGTGGCCGCCGCGGCGGGCCTCATACGCAGCCTCGACCCCCGTCCCGGCGCCGCGCTGGACGCCACGCCCGTGGAATACGTGGCGCCCGACGTCTACGCCCGGCGCGAGAACGGGCGCTGGCAGGTCAGCCTCAATCCCGACTCCCAACCCCGGCTGGGCCTCAACCAGCACTATTGCAACCTCATCGCCCGCGCGCGCGGCGACGACGCCACCTGGATGAAGGGTCAGCTGCAGGAAGCGCGATGGTTGCTCAAGAGCTTGCAGTCCAGGGCCGAGACCTTGCAGAAGGTGGCCGATGTGATCGTCCGCCGGCAAAGCGCGTTCCTCGACTATGGTCCCGAAGCCATGCACCCGCTGGTGTTGCGCGAAGTGGCCGAGGAAGTGGGCATGCACGAATCCACGATCTCCCGGGTGACCACGCGTAAATACATGCACACGCCGCGCGGCACCTTCGAACTGAAACATTTCTTCTCCAGCGGCGTGGCCACCGAAGATGGCGGCACCGCGTCCGCCACCGCGATCCAGGCCATGCTGCGCAAGCTCATCACGGCCGAGGACGCGCGCCGGCCCCTCTCCGACCAGGCGCTGGCGGAGGAACTGCATCGACGCGGTATTCAGGTGGCACGACGTACGGTGGCCAAGTACCGCGAGGCCATGCGCATCCCCAGTTCCAGCGAACGCGTCCGCGCCAGTTGACGCGCAAGGAACCCCATCGGAGGTCTACGGTCCCATAGGTTCAAGGCTAGAGGAACGGTACCTCGCCGTTCCGGTCTCGTCGCCACAAGGCGGCACCCTCAGCAAGAAGGAGGCGTCAATGCAAATCCAGATCAGCGGCCAGCACATCCATATCACCCCCGCCCTGCGTGAGCGCGTGGAACAGCAAGTCGGCCGCTTCGAACGCCTTTTCGACAACATCAAAGCCCTCGACGTGGTCCTTTCCGTCGACAAGAACGAGCACAAGGCCGGCGGCACCTTGCATTGCGCGGGCACGCGCCTGCATGCCGACGGTATCGCCCGGCTCGAGGACGACAACAAGAACGACACGATGTACACCGCGATCGACGCGATGATCGCCAAGCTGGCCGACCAGTTGAAGAAACACAAGGAAAAGCTGAAGGACCACCACAACCACGAGGTCCGTGACGGCCGCGTCGCCAGTAGCAGCTGACGCCCCGCCCGCGGTAACCGGGCCCCGGTGGATAAGCCGGGCCCCAGTGGGAAGCGCGCCGGCGCGCGAACAGGCTTGCCGCAAGCCCCGTCGCGGCCAAGGCCGCTTCCCACCCTTGTGGCACAATATAAGCAAGCCGGCCGCCCCGCGTGCCGGCTTTTCTCTTGTAAGGGACCCAAGCGTGGACCGGCTTACCGCCAGACAACTCTTCGACGGGGTGCACGAGCGCATGGCCTTGCGCTGGGCCGCCGGCATGCGCGGCGAATCGCGCGTGCTCGAGCCCAACGCCAAGCAGAGCCGCCGACCCTCCCTCGTCGGTTATCTCAACGTGATCTACCCCAACAAGGTGCAGATCATCGGCACCGAGGAACTCAACTTCCTCGACGGACTCGATTCGCGCCAGCGTTGGGAAGTCATCCACAAGATCGCCGCCTACCAGCCTGCGGCCCTGATCGTCACCAAGGAACAGTCCATCCCGGCCGACCTGCGCGAAGTCGCCGAGGAAACCGACACGCCGCTGTGGCAGAGCACCAAGCGCGGTCATGAACTGCTCACCTACCTGCAATACCACCTGGCCCGCACCCTGGCGCCGCGGGTCACCCTTCACGGCGTGTTCCTGGAAGTGTTCTCCATCGGCGTGCTGATCACCGGCGAACCGGCCTCGGGCAAGAGCGAACTGGCCCTGGAACTGATCAGTCGCGGTCACCGCCTGGTGGCCGACGACGCCACCGAGTTCACCCTCATCGCCCCCGATGTCATCGATGGTGCCTGCCCTGAATTGCTGCAGGATCTCCTGGAGGTGCGCGGCCTGGGCGTGCTGAACATCCGCGAGATGTTCGGCCATACCGCCGTGAAACCGTCCAAGTACCTGCGCCTGGTCATCCACCTCAAGCCGCTGCGCGAAGGCGAGGAAACCGACGCCATGACCCGCCTCACCGGCGATGTCAGCCGGCGCAACGTGCTCGACGTCGACGTGCCCAAGATCACCATTCCCGTCGCGCCGGGCCGCAACCTGGCGGTGCTGGTCGAGGCCGCGGTGCGCAACCATGTGCTGAAGGCCAAGGGCATCGACCCGGCGCAGACCTTCATCGACCGCCAGGCGCACCAGATGCGCCGATTCTCCCCGTGGTGATCCCGTGAGCGACGAAGTCATGAGCCCCATCGTCGATCCCGATGCCATCCACCTGGTGGTGCTTACCGGCATGTCCGGTGGCGGCAAGACCGTCGCGCTGCGCGCGCTGGAGGACCTCGAGTTCTATTGCGTCGACAACATGCCGGCGGAGCTGATCCCGCAGCTGGTCGCCGCCGTGAGCCAGGGCGAGCACGGGCCGCGCAAGCGCATCGCCGTGGGCGTCGACGTGCGCAACCGTCGTATCGACCTCTCGCGCATGCCGCACGTGCTGTCGGAGCTGTCTTCCGCCGGCGTGCACGTGCACCTGATCTTCCTCGACAGCCGTGACGATGTCCTCATCAAGCGCTATTCAGAGACGCGCCGCCGCCATCCCCTAGCGGCCGAGAAGCTGTCGCTGGCCGATTCCATCGCCCAGGAACGCAAGCTGCTTCGCCCGCTGGTCTCGATCGCCGAGAAGGTCATCGATTCCAGCGACCTGAACGTGCATCAGCTGCGCCGCCTGTTCGCCACCGGCTATGCCGCCGCCTCCGACGGCACGACGCTGCTGTTCGAGTCCTTCGCCTACCGGCGCGGGCTCCCCTCCGATGCCGATTTCGTCTTCGATGCGCGCTGCCTGCCCAACCCTCATTGGGACCCGCGGCTGCGCCCCTTCTCGGGCAAGGACCTCCCCGTCCGGGAATTCCTCGACGCGAACCCCCTGGTAGGCGAATACTATGCCGACGTCGCCCGCTGGCTCGACACCTGGTTGCCGCGCTTCGAGGGCGAAGACAGAAGCTATGTCACGGTTTCCATCGGCTGTACCGGCGGTCGTCATCGATCGGTCTACCTGGTGGAGAAACTGGCCCAGCATTTCCGCTCGGAACGCGGCAACGTACTGACTTTCCATCGCGAGCTCGAGTGACCATGACCCAGCCCAAGCCATCACGAGACACCGGGCGATGAGCGTCGGCGTCCTCCTCATGACCCACGAAGCCGTCGGCAAGGCGCTGATCTCGGCCGCGCGGCACGTCATGCCCAAGCTGCCGCTGGACATCGACGCCGTCGAGGTACCGCCCAGCGCGGACCCGGACGTCATGCGCACGCTCACGGCGAAGCACGCCCGCGACCTCGACCACGGTGAGGGCGTGCTCGTCCTGGCCGATCTTTACGGCGCCACTCCCTGCAATATCGGCCTGTCCCTGGGCGAACTCGGCGTCCACCTGCGCTGCGTCTCGGGGCTCAACCTGCCGATGCTGCTGCGGGTTCTCAATTATTCGGAAAAATCGTTGCCCGAACTGGCCGAGATCGCGGCCAGCGGTGGCCGCGGAGGGATCTTCATCGACCATGCTTGAACGAGACATCGTGGTATCCAACCGGCTGGGCCTGCACGCGCGCGCATCAGCCAAGCTCGTCCAGCTGGTTTCAGGTTTCAAATCGACGGTCTGGCTCGTTAGCAAGGGGCGCGAAGTGAACGCGCAAAGCATCATGGGCGTCATGATGCTGGCCGCCGGCATGGGCACCGCGCTGACCGTGCGCGCCGAGGGAGCGGACGAAGAAGGCGCCCTTGCCGCCGTCATCGATCTGTTCGACCGCAAGTTCGACGAGGGCGCCTGAAGCATGAACCACGTGCGCAGAACGAGGGCCGCATGAGAATCGTGTTGACCGGCACGCCGGCCGCGCGGGGCATGGCCCTCGGCCGGGCGCGTCTGGTCCAGCCGAACATCCTCGCCGTGGACATGCGGATGCTCGAGGACAAGGAGATCGGCCCCGAGATCGAACGGCTGCACCAGGCCCTCGACACCGCCCGTACCGAACTCCACGAGTTACGCGGCAAGCTGCACGGCGCCCTTGCCCGTGAAGTCGGCGACTTCATCGATGCGCATAGCCTGCTGCTCGACGACGAGGAACTGCTCCGTGGCCTCGACGAACTCGTCACCGTGGGCCACTACACCGCCAGTGCCGCGCTGAAGATGCAACGCGACCGCCTCGCGGCGGTGTTCGACGCGATGAACGACCCTTACCTCAAGAGCCGTGGCGAAGACATCGACCAGGTCATCGGCCGCGTCATGTCAGCGCTCAACCAGCAGTCCAGCCGCGAGGAACGCAAACTCGCAGCCCGGGTCGGCGAGATCGTCGTCAGCGACACGATCGCACCGGCCGACATGGCCGCGATGGCCGGGCAAGGCATGCTCGGCGTCATCGCCAGCGCGGGTAGCATCTACTCCCACAGCGCGATCCTCGCGCGCAGCTTCAACCTGCCGATGCTGGTCGGCACCCGCGACGCCCTGGCGACCGTCAACGACGACGACCTCGTGCTCATCGATGCCGAGCACGGCGAGGTCATCGTCCACCCTACAGCGCAAGACCTCGCTCGCTACCGCCAATGGCAACGGCAGGCGGCCGCCGAGGGCCGTCGGCTCGCCGCACTGGCGACGGCGCCCACGCTCACGAAAGATGGCGCCCATGTGCGCCTCTTCGCAAACGCGGAACTGGCCGGCGACGTGAACCTCGCCCGCTCGCGCGGAGCGGACGGCATCGGCCTCTATCGTTCGGAATTCCTGTTCCTGCGCCAGCGGGGCCTGCCCTCCGAAGACGAGCAGTTCGCCGCCTACCGGGATGTCGTGCTCGGCATGGGCGGGCTTCCCGTCACTATTCGCACGCTCGACCTCGGCGCCGACAAGGCGGACGCCGCCGGGCTGGCCATCCGTGGCGAGGACAACCCCGCGTTGGGTGTCCGTGGCGTCCGCCTCTCCCTGCGCTATCCGGACATTTTCAGCGTGCAGCTTCGCGCCATCCTCCGCGCGGCCTGCTACGGACCGGTGCGCATCCTGGTGCCGATGATCACCCACCTCGGCGAGATGACCGAGGTGCGCCGCCTGATCAAGAAGGCGCGCGAAGACCTGGCGAGGGCTGGCCAGGAGCTGCCGGAGCGACTCGACGTCGGCGCCATGATCGAAGTACCGGCCGCCGCGATCGGGGTCACTTCGATCCTGGAGAAAGCCGACTTCCTCGCCATTGGTACGAACGACCTCGCCCAATACGTGCTCGCCGCCGACCGCAACAACGATGCGCTCGAAGGCATCTACGATCCACTGCAACCCGCGTTCCTGCGCCTGATCGCCCATGTGATCGCCAGCGCCCGCCGGGCGAAGAAGCCGGTGAGCCTGTGCGGTGAAATCGCCGGGGATACCCAGTTCACCGCGCTGCTCCTGGCCATGGGCCTGGAGGAATTCAGCATGCATCCGGGCCAGCTCCTGCAGGTCCGCGACCGCCTCACCCAGCTCGACTGCGGCGCCCTCCGCCGTGCGGCGCCTCGTCTCTTCCGCGCGCATTCGCGCGACGAAGTGGAGGAACGGCTGCTCGAAGTCGTTGCCTTGCAGGATGGCTGCGCCGAAACCCGATAGCCGGGAAACCGCTTGGTGGAAGCCGGTTGGGTGGGAGCCGACCCTGTCGGCGATGGAGTGCTTGCCGCAAGCTGGCCCGCTGCCGCGGGATCGCCGACAAGGTCGGCTCCCACCAGAGCGACTCCCGCCAGCAAAAGGTTCGGGGTCCCACCAGGCAAAAGGTTCGGGGTCCCACCAGGTAAAAGGTTCGGCTCTCACCAGGCAAAAAAAGGCCGCGATCGCTCGCGGCCTTTTCATTTCCAACGACGCTGTCGATTACGCGGCGCGTACCGGCTTCATGGCCTCGGCATTGCGCACAACGTTCGCCCGCAGTTCCTCGCTGTCGAAGTCGTCCACCGCGATGAATTCGGCGACGCCGTCGCGGACACGCTGCAGCAGCTCGCGTTCGGCGGGCGTGATGGCACCGAGCTTCTCGGCTTCCGCCAGTTGCTCGTTGTACGTGTGCGAACGCAGCTGGCCGCCCTTGAACGCCTTGAGGAACTTGCGCTCCACCGGCTCCGCGGCGATGACGTCCGGCAGGATCGCATTCATGCGGCCCACCGTGTTGTTCGCCGTCGGGGTGAGATAGCTCCACGTGGTGAGGCGGTCGCGGGCTTCGTTCGGCGCCGTGATCAGCGCGGCGACGCGACGGCCCAGGCGGTCCGACGGCGGCACTTCGCGACGGCCGAACGGAAACACGAGGGCACGCAGCAGCCAGGCCACCGGACGGACCGGGAAGTTGCGGATCACGCCGTCCAGCGCCATCTGCATCTTCCACACGCACTCATGGAACGCCCAGGCCAGCAACGGACGGTCCGCTTCGGGACGGCCGGTGTCCTCGTAACGCTTGAGCATCGCGCTGGCGATGTACAGGTACGAGAGTGTGTCGCCGAGGCGGGCCGACAACTTCTCCTTGAACTTCAGCTTGCCGCCGAGAACGCCCATCGAGACGTCCGCGCAGAGCGCCAGCGCCGCGGAGTAGCGATTGAGCTTGCGGTAGAAACGGCGGGTGTAGGCATCGCCGGCGGTGTCACCGATCTTCGCCGCGGTGATGCCGAGGACGAAGCTGCGCACCGCGTTGGAGAAGCCGAAGCCGATGTGGCCGAACAACGCCTTGTCGAAGGTGCTGAGGCGCTCGCGATAGTCGGCGATGTTCAGTGCCTGCATTTCCTTCAGCACATAAGGATGGCAGCGGATCGCACCCTGGCCGAAGATCATCAGGCTGCGCGTCATGATGTTCGCGCCCTCCACCGTGATGGCGATCGGCACGCTCTGCCAGCCGCGCCCCATGTAGTTCTTGGGGCCCAGGATCACGCCCTTGCCGCCATGGATGTCCATCGCGTCCGACGCGATCTGGCGGCACCATTCCGTGGCGTGGTACTTGGCGATGGCCGAAGGCACCGCCGGCTTCTCACCGCGATCGACCGCCGCGGCCGTGGCGCGCGACAACGCCTGGGTGGCATAGGTGAGGCCGCCGATGCGGGCCAGCGCTTCCTCCACGCCCTCGAAGCGGCCGATGGCCAGCCCGAACTGCTTGCGCATGCGTGCGTAGGCGCCCGTGGCTGCCACCGCCATGCGCGACGCGCCGGTGGCATTCGATGGCAGCGAGATCGCGCGGCCGACCGAGAGGCATTCCACCAGCATGCGCCAGCCCTGGCCAGCCATGTGCGGACCGCCGATCAGCACGGACAACGGCACGAACATGTCCTTGGCGTGGACCGGGCCGTTCTGGAACGGCGTGTTGAGCGGGAAGTGCCGACGACCGATCTGCATTCCCGGCGTCTCGCGCGGAAGCAGGGCCAGGGTGATGCCCAGGTCTTCCTTGTCGCCGAGCAGCTTGTCCGGGTCGTACATGCGGAACGCCAGGCCGACGATCGTGGCGACCGGGGCCAGCGTGATGTAGCGCTTGTCGAACGTGAGGCGGATGCCGACCGTTTCCTCGCCGTTCCACATGCCCTTGGTGACGATGCCGAAATCGGGAATCGACGTGGCGTCCGAGCCGGCGTACGGACCCGTCAACGCGAAGCAGGGGATTTCACGCCCGTCCGCCAGTCGCGGCAGGAAGTGGTTCTTCTGCTCGTCGCTGCCGTAGTGCATCAGTAGTTCGCCCGGCCCGAGCGAGTTCGGCACGGCGACGGTGGACGCCAGCGTCTGCGACATGCTGGACAGTTTCTGCAACACCGCCGAATGGGCCAGCGCCGAGAAGCCGAGGCCGCCGTAGCTCTTCGGGATGATCATGCCGAAGAACTTGTTCTTCTTGATGAACTCCCAGACGTTCGGCGGCAGGTCGGCCAGTTCGTGGGTGATCTGCCAGTCGTCGATCATGGCGCAGAGTTCTTCGACGGGACCGTCGAGGAAGGCCTGCTCTTCGACCGAGAGCTCGGGCTTCGGCTGGCGAAGCAGTTGCGACCAGTCCGGCTTGCCCGAGAACAGCTCGCCCTCGAAACCTACCGTGCCGGCCTCCAGCGCGGTCTGCTCCGTGTCGGAGAGCTTCGGCGTCACCTTGGCGAACATCGACAGCAGCGGCGCGCTGATCTTCTTCCGACGGAAGTCGACCATCAGCAGTGGCACCGCCACGACCGCGAGCAGGATGAGCAGCACGATGGTGGTCGCCGGCGCGCCGGCGAGGAAGCCCACGACGACGATCGTCGCCGCCGTCGCGACGGCCCACGTCTTCAGGGACGTGCGGTGGTAGGCACAGGCACCGGAGGCGATGAGCGCCGCCAGCACAACTAGGATCGCAGACATCGGTATCACCTCGTCACAGTCGGGTCGTTGCTACGTGTTTCGTGGAGCGGTTGGATCAAAGGGTTTCCAGGAACGTCGCGATCTCGCGGGTGAACGCGTCGTTCGCGTCGCCCGCCACCATGTGCGTGGCGTCGGGCAAGGCCACGTGGCGCGCATGCGGCACGAGGCGGAGGAATTCGTCGACGGTATGGCTGGACACCACGTCGCTGCGTGCGCCGGACAGCAGCAACACCGGGACATTCACCCGTGCGGCGGCCGCGAACAGTCGCGGCTGGTAGCGCTCACTCTGCTGGATCGGACCGTCGAGGAGGGCGGGGTCCCAATGCCAGCGCAGGCGCCCATCGTCGTCCTGACGGAGCAAGGGTTTCAGCTGCGCTTCCGTCTTGCGTTCGCGACGGTGCGGCAGGTACGCCTCGATCGCCGAGGCGGCCTCGTCGTAATCCACGAAACCATTCGGATGCGCACGCATGAAACCGAGGATACGTTCCACGCCGGCGGTTTCCCACCGTGGCGTGATGTCGACCAGGACCAGGGCCGAGAAGGGCTCCCTGCCCTCCTCCGCTTCACCCGCTGCCAGCAAACCGAGCAGGCCGCCCATGGAGGCGCCGACCAGCACCGGGGCGCGGCCATCCGCCGACCGGGCGCTGGCCGCCACCGTGAGCAGGTCGGCCACGAACTGCTCCATGTGGTAGTCGCCACGAGGTACGCGTTCGCTCTCGCCATGGCCGCGCGCATCGAACGTGGTGGCGTCGAATCCCTGGGCGGCCAGCGCACGCGCCGCGCCGTTCCACGCATGGCGGGTCTGGCCGAAGCCGTGCGCGAACAGCAGCGACGGCAAGCGTTGGCCGCGCCAGTGCTGGGTGGCCAGCGCGATGCCGTCGAACGAAACGAGGCTGGCGCGAGACGAATGGACAGGGGACGGGATGGCTACCATACGGCTGAGTATGTAACCCGCGACGAGGTGCGTCAATACGCCAGCGTACGGTCATGTAACGGCTGACAAGTCAAGGTCTTATGCAACATATGAAGAGCCTCCCAATTGCAAACCGCCGCGTCTCCGCTACCATGCGTCGATGAACGACGGTGCCAAGAACGAACGAGTCCGCCTCTCCGCCGAAGATTGGGAAGACGGCGCCCTAGCCCTCATCGCCGAGCAAGGTGTCGGCGCCCTCGCGGTCGAGGCCCTGGCGCGGCGCCTCGGCGTCACCAAGGGTAGCTTCTACTGGCACTTCCGCACCCGCGAAGCGCTGCTCCAGGCCTCACTCGAACGCTGGGAGGAATATGGCGAACGCGAGGTGCTGGCGGAAATCGAACGTATCCCCGATCCGCTGAAGCGCTTCCCGGAACTGTTTCGCCGCGTCGCGCACGAATTGCAGCCGCATCGCGTGTATGCCGCCTTGCTCAAGGCACTCGACCATCCACAGGTGGTGCCGGTGATGTCGCGCGTCTCTCAGCGGCGCATGGAATTCCTCACGCGGCTCTACCAGGAAGCGGGCCTGGAGCCGGTCGTCGCCCTGCATCGCGCACGCCTCACCTATGCGGCGTACGTCGGGTTCCTGCAGTTGAACTTCACCCTCGGCCTGCCCCGCCTCAGCCACGAGGAGTTCGACGCCTACGTCGAACACATGATCGCCACCCTCACTCCGGCGCGGTCCACCGATTGATCCTGAATGGCACGCGCGCTTTTGCTGCGCCGTGCCTTGCCAATACCAGGCCACGCAAACTACTGTCTCTGCTTGCGTTTAACTGGAGACCACCAAGGATGCGATCGCACGGCAGTTCACTGGAAGCATTGAATCGATGGGTCGACGAAGTCGCCGCGTTGACGGAGCCAGCCTCCGTTCGCTGGTGCGACGGCTCGGAAGCGGAGTACGCCGACCTCGTCCAGACGATGCTAGCCAGTGGCGACCTCCTTCCGCTCAACGCGGAGAGCAATCCCCACAGCTACCTGCATCGCTCGCACCCTTCGGATGTCGCGCGCGTGGAACACCTGACATTCGTGTGCACGCCGGAAGAGAGCGACGCCGGCCCGAACAATCACTGGATGGCACCCGCCGACGCGCACGCGAAGATCGATGCCCTGTTCGCCGGTGCCATGCGTGGCCGCACGATGTACGTGATCCCGTATTGCATGGGTCCGATCGATTCGCCGCTCGCGCGCTGCGGCGTCGAGATCACCGACAGCCCCTACGTCGTCGCCAACATGCGGATCATGACGCGCATGGGCGCGCCTGCGCTCGCCCGCATCGAGCGCGAAGGCCAGTTCGTGAAAGGCTTGCACTCCACGGGCGACCTCGACCCGGAACGCCGTTTCATCATGCATTTCCCCGAGGAGCTCTCGATCAAGTCGATCGGCTCGGGCTACGGCGGCAATGCGCTGCTCGGCAAGAAATGCCACGCGCTGCGCATCGCGAGCTACCAGGCGCGTCGCGAAGGATGGCTCGCCGAGCACATGCTCATCGTCGGCGTCGAGAATCCCAAGGGCGAAAAGCATTACATCGCCGCCGCCTTCCCTTCGGCATGCGGCAAGACCAATCTCGCCATGCTCATCCCCACCGAGGGCTACCGCAAGGCGGGCTGGAAAGTCTGGACCGTCGGCGACGACATCTGCTGGATGACCCCAGGAAAGGATGGACGCCTGTGGGCGATCAATCCTGAAGCCGGTTATTTCGGCGTGGCCCCCGGTACCAGCGCGAGCACCAATCCCACCGCGCTGGAAACGCTCGGCCACGATGCGATCTTCACCAATGTGGCGTTGACCGCCGACAACCGTCCCTGGTGGGAAGGCCTCGGCGAAGGTGAGCCGGTAACGGACTGGCAGGGTCGTCCGTACGACACGGGCAACGGTCCCGCCGCGCATCCGAATTCGCGCTTCACCGTGAGCGCGAAGCAATGCCCGAGCTGGGCGCCGGAATCGGAAGATGCCGCTGGCGTGCCTATCTCCGCGATCGTCTTCGGTGGCCGCCGTCCGTCGTTGGTGCCCCTGGTGTTCGAAGCGAAGGACTGGGCGCACGGCGTGCTCGTCGGTGCGGCCATGGGTTCGGAAACCACCGCCGCCGCGACGGGGGCCGTCGGCGTGCTCCGCCGCGATTCCATGGCGATGAAGCCTTTCTGCGGCTACAACTTCGCCGACTATTTCGCCCATTGGCTGTCGTTCGACAAGCCGGGCGCGAAGCTGCCGCGCATCTTCCACGTGAACTGGTTCCGCAAGGACGCCGACGGCCGCTTTATGTGGCCGGGCTACGGCGAGAACCTGCGGGTGCTCGACTGGATGATCCAGCGCGTGGAGGGGTTGGCCAAAGGCGTGGACACCCCGATCGGCACCGTGCCTGCCAAGGGTGAACTCCATACCGACGGACTGTCCCTGACGCCGGGCACGCTGGAGGAATTGCTCCGCGTCGATGTCGAGGGCTGGCAGGAAGAACTGCGCGCCATCGGCCTGTACCTGGATGGCTTCGGCGAACGCATGCCGGAGCGGCTGAAGGCCGAGCGCGAACGCGTCAGCAAGGCACTCGACGCCGCTTACGCGGGGAAGCGCACGGCGCACGTGGCCTGACTTGCCGATCTTGCGGCCCGCCCCGGTCTCGGGGCGGGCCGTATCGCCGCTGAAGCGGCTCCCACAAAGGCCGGGCCTGCCTTTCCTCCTTGGGCGGACCGCCGCTCCTCGTTAAACCGTTTCCCCCTTGCCCGCATCCAAGCTGGCAAGATGAACGCCCTATGCATCGCCGCCACGTCCTTCATGCAGCCTGAGCTGCCCGCCGCCTCGTCGGACGACGACACCGTGCGCGCGGCCGTGGCCGGCGACCGCAAGGCCTTCGAAGCCCTTTACCGGCGCCACGCCGACCGCGTGTACGGTGCGGTGCTGCGGTTGGCGGGCTTCGATCATGCGCGTGCGGAGGACCTGACCCAGGAAGCCTTCATCCGCGCCTGGCAGAAGCTCGACGGCTTCCGTTTCGAGAGTGCGTTCGGCACCTGGGTGTACCGGCTGGCCGTCAACGTGGCGTTGATGTCCATACGTGCCCGCAACGCCGACCCGGTCAGCATCGTCGACGACGAGCACCTGCCGGAGATCACCGACATCGACAATCCCGTCCGCGCGTTCGAGCGCGGCGAGCTGGAAAAGGCCATCGCGTGCTTGCCGCCGAGGGCCCGTGCCGTCCTCGTGCTGCACGACGTGGAAGGTTGGAAACACGAGGAGATCGCCGTCGAGCTTTCGATGGCGGTGGGCTCCTCGAAAGCGCAGTTGCACCGTGCGCGCGGACTGCTCCGCCGTGCGCTGGGAGATAAACCATGAACGAACTCGACTACCTGCGCCAGATGCGCTCCCTCAACCGCCCGGTCGTGCCCCATCGCGACCTGTGGGCCGGCATCGAAGCCCGTCTCGACGAGGCCTCGGGTGCTTCCGCGGTACGACACCGCCGTGCGCGCCCCTGGCTGATGGCAGCGGCCATCGCCGGAGTCGCCATCCTGGGTGGCGGCCTGGGCCTGCACCTGGTCTCGCCCACCGACCAGGCGGGCATAGCGGTGGGGCAGTCGTGGAAGCCTTCCGATCCGCGTCTTTCCGGCGCGGCGGTTGAACTCGACGCCGCACGCATGGAGCTCACGCAGGCCATGCAGGATTCCCCCGATTCAGCCGCGTTGCAGCGCCTGCTGCTGCGCACCGAACGCCAGCGCGACCGTCTGCGCAACCTCGAAAAGCAAGCCGGCTAAACGCGAACAGCCAGGACACTACCCATGAAAACGCTCTATCTCACCCCCCTGCTGCTGGCGCTTTCGATCGGCGAGGCCTTTGCCTCGACGCCGATCAACCTGTCGAAAGACATCCGCCCCAACGCGAAGATCAACATCGAAAACGTCAAGGGCGAAGTCACCGTCACCGCCTGGGACAAGAACCAGGTGCAGGTCTCCGGCAGCCTCGGCGATGGCGCCCGCCCGCTCGAACTGGAAGGCGATGACCGCAATGTGGAGATTCGCGTCGAAGGCGACGAGAAGAAAGGCAACTGGTTCAGTTGGGGCAACGACTCGCGCATGCAGCCGACCACCCTCAATGTGCGCGTGCCCAGGGCGGTGGAAGTCCATATCAACGTGGTCAGTGCGCCGGTCAGCATCGATGGCCTGGATGGCGGCAAGATCGACGTCGAATCGGTCAGCGGACGCATCCGGGCCAACCTGCGCTCGCCTCGCGTCAGCATGCAAACGGTGAGTGGCACGATCGACCTCGCTGGCCATGCGGGGGAAGCAGAGTTGCAAACCGTGTCCGGCGACATCACGGCACCGAGCGTCGGCGAGAAGATCGAAGCCCAGACGGTCTCGGGCCGCATGACCATTGGTGGCGGCCCCTGGAAGGAAGCCAGCTTCAGCACGGTGTCCGGCGACACCCAGGTCAACGGGGCGCCGGCGCGCGGCGGCAAGCTCGATGTCGATTCCATGAGCGGCGACGTGCAACTCCAGTTGCCCGCCGACGCGTCGGCGCGGCTCGAGGCCTCCACCTTCAGCGGTGACCTGCGCAGCGACTGGGGTAACCCCTCGCGTGGCGACGATGGCCCGGGCAAGGAACTGAAGACCACCATTGGCGGTGGCGACGCCTTCATCCACGTCGAATCGTTCAGTGGCGACGTCCGCGTCCGCGGTGCGGGACGCTGAGCACGACGAAGCCGCCTCCAGGGCGGCTTCTTTTTGATCCTTCGCCCGACCGTCCGAGCCCGCCACGTCAGATGAACCCGCGCAAAAAACCCACTTCCAGGGGCCGGCGATTCGGGCCTCAGAGATCCTGGTGGTACTGCACGTAGGGCGTACGCGACTGGTCCGGCTCCGGACCCACGGGACCGCTCGGTGCGTTCCCCGACGACCACACGTTCTGCGCACCGACGGACAACTCACCACGCCAGGGCAGGCGCCAGGTCACGCCGAGATCGATCGCGCTCCAGCGGCGGTCAGGATTGATGCCATTCACGGCGTTGGCTTCCGGCTGCATCGTGCGTCCGGTGATCGAACCCGACAAGGGACCGCGGTCGACGCCGAAACTGAGCGCCTTCTGGTCCACCGTGCCGATGCCGAGAAGATTGCCCGGCAGCAAGCGAATCCGGCCGATGCTCGCGCCGAGGTCGATGCCACTGCGCGCGCCCAGGTCGACACGGCCATGGGCATTCAGTTCGGTGCTGGAGGAAAGCGCGCTGAGCGGCAATCCCGAAGCGGTGGCGAGGCCAGGCACCACGCGAGGCAAGGCCGCGCCCGTGCCGGTCGGACGGCTGGACCCGACTCCGACGCCCACGCTGTAACCCGTACCGCGGAAGGTGGCACCCACTTCGCTGCCGACGATACGCGGAGGCGCACCGGGGGTGCTGCAGCGGTCGCTGTTTCCCGCCGAGGCACTGCAGGATTCCACCGAGTTGATCCAACCCTGGCCACTGACGCTGGCATGGGCCTGGACGCGGGGCCCCAGGTCGTACTGCAGCCCGCTGGAAAGGAAGGGGCCCGAATCCACCGGCCGCAAGGCCAACGGCCTGGCCTGATCGGCGCGATCGTCGGACTGGAGGGAGAGCGTGCGGCCATCCGGGGCACGCCACAACGACAGGCTGCCCTGGTCCGGACGGGCGGACGAGGCCGGTTGCTGGCCCAGCAGCTGGGACGCCGTGGCGTCCGAACCCACCGGCGCGACCTGTCCTGCCGCGGCGAGCGGCATGAACAGAAGCATGGTGAGTAAGGATCTGCGCATCGTGGTCTTTATCGGCAGCGGCTGAGATTCCCCGAGGTCCCGCCTCAGCCTGACGGGAACGAGCCAAGTCTAACCCATTTTACTTTTTACTAACACCCCGGGGAGGCCCTCTTCAGGATTCGGATTAGCTGCCGTTTACCACGACAAGGGGAGATTCGGGCGCCCAGGCGCAGGCCCTGTGAGATTGGCTTTCACGCCCATCGCACGGCCGCGTTAACACATATAGACTGACCCGACCACGACCGGAACCTCGTCAGGCGATGACTTTCGCTCCATCCCACAGCCCGACCCTGCAAGCGCCCGGTCACGGCGAGGTAGAGCCGTTGCAGGATGCCGTGGAGAGGTTGTTGCGCGCCGCGGACGCGGAAGGCGTGCGCACGGAGTGCGAAGCCTTCGTCCAATGCCTGCTGCCGGATGCGAAGGTGGCCTGGCGACCCGTGGCGAGCGGCGAGGCGACCGTTCCCGGCGTGCTCGAACTGGCCGTCGATCCACAGAGCGAGCGGATCCTCGAGGTCGTGACCAGTGACGCCGACCTGTCCGCCGGGGGCGACATGCTCGCCTGGCTGGGCAGGCTCGCTTCGGCGCGCCTGCGCCAACTCGCCGAAACGGCCAACCTCTACGAGGCGATCTCGCGCCTCGCCCTCGCCGAGCGGCTCCAGCGTGCGCTGTACGCGATCGCCGAGCAGGCCGGCGCCGAGCACAACATGAAGGACATGATGAGTGCGCTGCACGGCATCGTGGGCAGCCTCATGTATGCCGAGAACTTCTTCATCGTCCTTTACGACGCACAGAACCGCACGGTGCGTTTCCCCTACTTCGTCGATACGGAAGACCAGGACATTCCCGATCCCGAAGGCGTCCGCACCATCGAGGCCATCGAGAACACCCTCACCTGGAACGTGTTGCAGAGCGGCCGTTCGATGATGGGTGCCAGCAGCGAACTGGAGAAGAACCTGCCCGGTCCGCGTGTTCCCATCGGGCCGCCCAGCGACGACTGGCTGGGCGTGCCGATGAAACGCGGCGAAGACGTCGTTGGCGCCCTGGTCGTGCAGAGCTACCGCGACGACACGCACTACACGGAAAACGACCGCGAACTGCTCACCTACGTGGCGCAGCATGTGCAGACGGCACTCGAACGCCGGCAGGCCCACGAGGAACTGGAGCGCCGCGTCACCACGCGAACGGCGGCGCTGCGCGAAGCCAACCGCGTGCTGCGCCAGCAGGTCCTGCAACGCCAGCGTGGCGAACGCCTGCAAGCGGCGCTGTTCCGCATCGCGGAACTGGCCAATACCTCCGACAGCATCGAGAACTTCTACGCCGCAGTGCACAGGGTCATCGGCGGCCTGCTGTATGCGCGCAACTTCTACATCGCCTTGCTCTCGGAAGACCAGAACAAGCTGACCTTTCCCTACTCGGTCGACGAACTGGACGGCGTGCGCGAACCGCGCGAGCTGGGCCGCGGGCTGACCGAATTCGTGCTGCGCAACGGCAAGGCCCTGCTCGCCGACCGCGAGGAGATCGACCGGCTCAACCGCGATCATGTGCTCTCTCCCAGCGGCGCGCGTTCGCTGCACTGGCTGGGCGTGCCCCTGATCTGGAACGAGAAGTCGATGGGCGTGCTGGCCGTGCAGAGCTATACGCCCGAACACACCTATAGCGCCCGCGACCAGGAACTGCTGACCTTCGTCAGCTACCACATCGCCAACGCCTTGCAGCGCAAGTACACCACCGAATCGCTGAAGCAGGCCTACGCCAGCCTGGAGCGGAGGGTGACCGAGCGCACGCGCGCACTGGCCCTGGCCAACCGCGACCTGCGCGAACAGATCGCCGAGCGCGAGCGCGTCGAGCGCCGCCTCAAGTACGAGACCCTGCACGATTCGCTCACCGGCCTGCCCAACCGCACGTTGTTGTTGCAGCGGCTCGAGCAGGCGCTGAACCATTACCGCGAGAATCCCGCCGAGCTGTTCGCGGTGCTCTTCATCGACCTCGACCGTTTCAAGGTCATCAACGATTCGGTCGGTCACCTTGTCGGCGACGATCTCCTCTTCCAGGTGGGCGGCCGTATCCGCGCCTGCCTGAAGACCCGGGATGTCGTAGCCCGCCTCGGTGGCGACGAGTTCGCCGTGCTCGTGGAAGGCATCGTCGATCCGCAGTCCGCGACACATATCGCCGAGCGCATCATCGCCCAGTTGCAGACTCCGTTCCGGCTCGGCGCGAAAGAGATCTTCACGTCGGCATCGATCGGCATCGCCTTGCCCACGCCCGAATACACCCGGCCGGAGGAACTGCTCCGCGACGCCGATTCGGCCATGTACCGGGCAAAAGACGAAGGGCGGCACCGTGCCGCGGTGTTCGACGACCGTCTGCGCCGCGAAGCGCTTTCGTTGCTGGAACTGGAAGGCGACCTGCGCCGGGCGCTCACCCGCAACGAGTTCGTGCCGTTCTACCAGCCGATCGTCGACCTGGAAGACCACCGCGTGGTCGGCTACGAAGCGCTGCTGCGCTGGCGCCACCCCGAACGCGGCTTGCTGTCGCCGGGCGAGTTCCTCTCCGTGGCCGAGGACACAGGCTGCTCCGAGGCGATCGACTGGCAGATCTTCGAGCAGGTGGCACGCCAGGCCCGTGCGCTGGTGGGCGACGAAGGCTTCATCAGCATCAATGTGTCGGGCAGCCATTTCCGTTCGCCCGACCTGGACCAGCGCCTGCTCGACCTGCTCATCGAGCACAAGGTGCCGGCCCGTTCCATCCGCGTGGAAGTGACCGAGCGCGCGTTGCTGGAGAACCCGGCCCAGGTGAAGCGCATCCTCGAGAACCTGCGCGACCACGGCGTAGGCATCGCGCTGGACGATTTCGGTACCGGCTACTCGTCACTCAGCTACCTGCACCAGTATCCGATCGAGACGCTGAAGATCGATCGCTCGTTCGTCATCGAACTGCCCGCCGAAGACAGCGAAGCGCACAGTACCGCGGTGGTCAGGGCGATCCAGGCCCTGGCCAATTCGCTTCGCATGCAAGTGATCGCGGAAGGCATCGAGACGGAATCCCAGATGCGCGCCCTGCGCCGGATCGGCTGCCGATTCGGCCAGGGCTTCCTCTTCGCCCAGCCCGCCCCCGCCAGCAAGTGGCTGGGCTCACCGCTGTCGCTGGACGCCTGACCCGCTTACTGCAGGGTCGAGGGCGAGGGCGGCGTCTCCACCTGGGTGAGCAGGCGCTCGGCATCCACGCGGTCGAACGTGTAGCGTGTGGCGCAGAACTCGCAGATCACCTCGATCTCGCCGTTGCGGTCGTCCAGCGTGGCTTCGACCTCCTCGCGCCCGAGCGCACGCAGCATGCCTTCCACGCGCTCTTGCGAGCAGGTGCAGCCGAAGGCAAGCGGCTTGGGCTCGTAGAGGCGTACCGATTCCTCGTGGTAGAGGCGATACAACAATTCTTCCGGCCGCGTGGCGAGCATTTCACTGGCACTGAGGGTGGCCGTGAGATGACCCACGCGCGACCAGGCCTCGTCGTCGTCCTCGGCGGCGCTGTGGCCGCCCTCTCCCGGCACGGGCTGCAGCATCAGGCCGACCGCATGTTCGCCATTCGCGGCCAGCAGGATACGCGCGGGAAGCTGCTCCGAGCGTTCGAAGTAGTTTTCCAGGGCCTCGCCGATCGACTCCGTGTCGTCCAGCTCCACGACGCCCTGGTAACGGCCCCGCTCGGCATGGCCGATGGTGATCGCGAGCATCGCCTCGGGCAGCCCACCCAGCGCGAGTCGCGCTGGCAAGGCCTTGGTGTCGTACCGTGCGAGGCCGCGCAGGCGGCCCTTGTCGCTGCATTCGGCAAAGAGCAGGTGCAGCGGCCCCTGGCTCTTGAATTCCAGGGAAAGGGATCCCTCGAACTTGATGTTGCCCGTGAGCAGCGCGCTGGCGGCCACGGCCTGGCCCAACGTGTCGCGCAAGGCGGCCGGATAGTCGGCACGCGAGGCGATCTCGTGCCAGCTGGCGCCAAGGCGCACCAGCACGCCACGTACGCCCGCCTTCTCGAGCATGAAGCGGTGCAACACGTCTTCGGACGCAAGGGTTTCGACGATCGAATCGGTCACGGCGGTCTCCTGGTGATCCGACGGAAGATGGGGACTCGCCGGAGCGCTGGCAAGCCCGAAGGTCCAGGCCCTTATACTGCGCCATCCTTCGTCACCGCGCCGCCATGAGTCCGACGCCCCGTTCACCGTTCCGCCGGATCGCCCGCCTCGTGGGCCTGCTGCTCGTCTCGTGGCTGGCGTTGTCGTGCCTGGTGGTGCTGGTCCTGCGCTTCGTGCCGCCATGGACCAGCGCGATGATCATGGAGCGCCGCGTGGAGGCGCTGATCGTTGGAGAGAAGGATTTCACCTACCGCCATCGCTGGATTCCCTGGGATCGCATTTCGCCGCAGGTCGGCATCGCGATGGTCGCGGGCGAGGACCAGAAGTTCCCTTTCCACCACGGATTCGACGTGGACGCGATCCAGGACGCGATCGATGCCGCCGATGAAGGCAAGCGCCTGCGCGGCGCCAGCACCATCAGCCAGCAAGTGGCCAAGAACCTGTTCCTCTGGAATGGGCGCAGCTTCGTGCGCAAGGGCATGGAGGCCTATTTCACCGTGCTGATCGAAGCGTTATGGCCGAAGCGGCGCATCCTCGAGGTCTACATGAACATCGTCGAGCTCGGTAACGGCGTCTACGGCGTCGGCGCGGCGAGCGACACGTTCTTCCACACCACGCCCGATCGCCTTGGCGTCGTCCAGGCCGCGCGACTGGCCGCCGTCTTGCCGAATCCGCGCCGCTTCCGCGTCGACGCACCCAGTGCGTACGTGCAGCGGCGCACGGCATGGATAGCCCAGCAAATGGGCCAGCTCGGCGGCCCCGCCTACCTCACTCGCCCGGCGCCCGTCGCTGGCCGTGTCCGCTGAGACCGCACATGTCCTTTTCCCTCGCCATCGTCGTTCCCGCCTATAACGAAGCACAGGTGATCGACAGCTTCCATAGCCGCCTGGTCACCGTCCTGGACGCCATCGACGCGAGCGCGCACATCGTCTACGTCGACGACGGCAGCCAGGACGAAACATGGGCGCGCCTGTGTGCGCTGGCCGACCGGGATCCACGCGTGGAAGCCATGCGGCTATCGCGCAACTTCGGCAAGGAGGCCGCCTTGACGGCCGGTCTCGACCACGTGGATGCCGACGCCGTGGTCGTCATCGACGCGGACCTGCAGGACCCGCCCGAGGTCATCCCCGCGCTCATCGCGCGCTGGCGCGAAGGCAACGACGTCGTCTATGCGACCCGCGGCGAACGCGATGGCGAAACGCGCACGAAGAAATTCACCTCGGCCGCGTTCTACCGTGTGATGGAACGTGTCTCCGACACACCCCTGCCACGGGACACCGGCGATTTCCGCCTGTTGTCGCGGCGCGCCGTGGAGGCCCTGCGTGGACTCCGCGAGCGACAGCGTTTCATGAAGGGCCTGTTCGCCTGGATCGGCTACCGGCAGGCGGCCGTCACCTATCACCGCGACGCGCGCTACGCCGGCAGCACGAAGTGGAATTACTGGCGACTGACCAACCTCGCGATCGAAGGCATCACCTCGTTCTCGACCGCTCCCTTGCGCATCGCCACGTGGCTCGGCGTCTCCGCCGCCACGCTCGCCTTTCTCTACGGCCTCTGGGTGTTGCTGAAGGTCCTGATCTGGGGCGACCCCGTCCGCGGCTACCCCACGCTCATGGTGGTGATCCTGTTCCTCGGTGGCGCGCAGTTGCTTGCGCTCGGCGTCATCGGCGAATACGTCGGCCGCACCTATTCCGAATCCAAGCGGCGGCCGCTCTACTATGTGGAATCGCGCCGGGGCGGCCGTCCGCCCTTCACCTGATCGTTACCCTGGCCGGCCCGCCACGGCGGTAGACTGGTGCCCGAGCGGCACGCGCCGCGTCCATCCGGGGAGTCGAGCATGCAGCAGGTCAAGCATCTCCTGGCAGCGAAGGGCACGGCGGTTTTCGCCGTCGCACCCGAGGCGCCCGTCTATGAAGCGATCAAGCAGATGGCCGAGAAGAATGTCGGCGCGCTGGCGGTCATCCGGGGCAGCGAACTGGTCGGCATCGTTTCCGAGCGCGACTATGCGCGCAAGGTGATCCTCAAGGACCGTTCCTCGCGCGACACGCCCGTGGCCGACATCATGACGGCCAGCGTGGTGACGGTCGGGCCGGACGCTTCCGTCGACGAGTGCATGCGCCTGTGCACCGACGGCCGCCTGCGCCACCTGCCCGTCCTCGAAGGCGGACGTGTGGTGGGCATGGTCTCCATCGGCGACCTGGTGAAAGCCACGATCTCCGAGCAGAAGGAAACGATCAACCAGCTCGAAAGCTACATCGTCGGCTAGGCGCCGTCCTTCGACTCCGGTTCGAGGTCCGGCGAGGTCGCGGCACGCCGGGCCACCTCGGTGGCGACGGCCGCCAGTCCCGCGCCGATCAGGCCGATACCCGCGATGCCCACGCCCACGGCGTGAAGACCGGTGAGACCGCTCGTGACGACCAGGTCGCCCAAGCGCCAGACCGCCGTCTCGATGAAGTTCTTGCCTTTGTAGCGCGCCTCGCGCGGCATGCGCGTGTAGAGCGCATCCACGGCGGGCTTGGTCATGCCGTAGGTCATCCCGCGCGTGACCACCTGCACGATCACGATCAACGGCACGGCGATACCGAACAGTGCGACGTCGGACGGACCATGCAGGGTCAGCAGCAGGAGCAGTCCCAGGTTCACCACCGAGGGCAGCACCAGTGCCCAGAGGGGACCGAAGCCGCGCAGCAGCAGCGGCGTGAGCGAGAGTTGCAACAGCGCGCCGAATCCGTTGATCCACAGGTCGAGGTCGGCATAGAACGCCGTGCGCGCCGCGTTGTCCGCGAAGTGGGCCTTCGTATAGTCGGCCATCAACGCGTAGGCCAGCGTGGCGATGCCGTCGCTCAACAGCATCAGCAGGGTCATGTAGCGCAGGAAAGGCTGTGAGAACGCCGCCTTGGCACCCTGGAGGATCGACCCGCCAAGGGGGGCGCCACCGCTACGGTCGTTACCTTCCTCGTCCGTGGGCAGCAGCAGGAGCGCCCCCAGGGCCAACAGCAAGGTAACGGCGGACACGACGAGCATCGATGGCACGCCCAGGCGAACCACCAGCGATCGCGTGAGCAACGGTCCGACCAGCGCGCCGGCCATCCCACCGAACGCGATGAACGGGAAGACCAGGCGCGCCTGCACGCTCCGGTACACGTCCGCCATCACGCTCCAGAAGAGCGAGACCACGAACAGGTTGAAGACGCTCACCCAGACGAAGAACACCCGGCCAAGCGCCACCGCGCCGATCCGGTCCTGGGCGGCGAAGGCCGGGACGAAAGCGACCAGGCAG
Organism: Luteibacter sp. E-22; assembly: GCF_049913125.1. Classification (GTDB taxonomy): domain Bacteria; phylum Pseudomonadota; class Gammaproteobacteria; order Xanthomonadales; family Rhodanobacteraceae; genus Luteibacter. The sequence goes on along the minus strand of NZ_CP183975.1, from coordinate 929,103 downwards.
ACGATGAAGGAAAGGTAGCTGCCCAGCAGCACCTGCCTGCGGGGAAATCGGGCGACGAGCCAGCCGAACACGGGTGTCAGGGCCAGCATGACCACGAACACGATCGCGTAGAACATCGGCAGCGACGACGAGCCGGCGGCGCCGACGAGCTGATCGCGCACGGGTCGCAGGACGTAATAGGAAGTCAGCACCAGGAAGAAGGCGATGACCGAGAGCGCCAGGGTGGTCCCCTTGCTCCGGACGGCATGCGAAGGTGCGTTCACGATGGCCGGCGTGTCCGGTGGAGTCGGTGAAGACTAGCATGGCAGGGCGCGCCGTTCAGCGTCGTCAAGGCACCATCCGTTGTCGCGGACGAGGAAGTAAAAGACAATGCCGGGAACGACGTCCGGACCCCTCCCGGCGTCCCCACTCCGCGGCGTGCCCCCACGCCTCGACCCCGCGAGAAAAGCATGTCGTTCCGTTCCGCTTCCCTGCTCGCCTGCGCTTTCGCCTGCGCCGTTGCCGCTCCCTTCGCGCTCGCCGCGCCGCCGCCGAAGCCGCCCGTCGTCCATGTGGACCCCGAAGCCTCCCGGCTGCCAGCGGAACGGGTCAAGGCAACCATCGAAAGCTACAAGCAGTGGCTGGATGCCGCCGAGGCTCGCGATGCCGCCCCGGCCATCGTCACCGCCGTGATCGTCGACGACAAGGTCGTGTATGAACGCGCCATCGGCTACGCGAACGCGAAGACCAAGGAACCCGCCACGCCGGAAACGGTTTTCCGCCTGGCCTCCCTGTCGAAGGCCTTCGCCACCGGCGTCACCGCCGTGCTGGTCCGCGCCGGGTTCCTGAGCTGGGATACCAAGCTCATCGACACCATCCCCTACTTCAAGCTCAAGGACATGCAGGCGGCCCAGCAGGCCACCGTCAGGGACATCCTCGGCCAGCGGCTGGGCCTGCCACGCAACACCTACGACGCCATGCTCGAATCCGACGCGCCGTACGAGGAGCTCGTGCGCAAGCTCGACGAGGTCGACCTCTCCTGCAAGGTCGGCGAATGCTACGGGTACCAGAACGTCGCCTTCAGCATGATCGGCGACGTCGTCTACGCGGTCACGGGCGATTATTTCTTCCGCCAGGTGGAGCGCCGCATCTTCGCGCCGCTGGGCATGACCACCGCCAGCTACGGTCGCGACGCGCTCGAGGCGAGCAAGAGCTGGGCCCGTCCCCATCGCGGTGGACCGCACAACTGGATTCCCTACGAGCCCAACGACAGCTACTACCGCGTCGCCCCGGCGGCGGGCGTGAATGCGAGCCTGCGCGACATGGAGCAATGGCTGATGGCACAGATGGGCGGGCGTCCCGACGTGCTGCCCACGCCCCTGCTCGACGTGCTGCACGCACCGGAAGTGGCGACGCCTTCCGAGGAACGCTCGCTGCCCTGGCGCCGCGCGCGCGTGACCGACGCGCACTACGCGCTCGGCTGGCGCGTGTTCAAGTACGCCAACGAAGACCTCATCTACCACGCGGGCGCCGTGTCGGGTTACCGCACCATGATCGGCTTCTTCCCCAAGTACCACGCCGGCGTGGTGACGATGTGGAACGCCGCGGGGCCGATCCCCGCCGGCCTCATGCCGATGGTGTTCGACAGCCTGCTCGGTCTGCCGCATGTGGATTGGGCGGGCGTGGAGGGTTCCGCGCGCACCGCGCCGGTAGCGAAAGCCGCGAAGGCGCCAGCGAAATCGCGCGCCAAGGCCGCAGTCAAGACCCCGGCCAAGAAGAGCGCGACGAAAACGCCGGCCAGGAAGAAGAAACCCGATTGATCCAGCCGCGGCGCCGGCCGTGGCTGAACCTGTCGCTTACCTGCCGAGGTTGAACTGCAACCGCCGCCGTAGCGTCACGGTCATCGGTTCGCCGTTGCGCGTGGCCGGCTTGTACTCCCAGCGGCTGACGGCATCGACCGCCGAGCGGTCGAAGACGTGCTTGGGCTGAGCGTCGACCACGGCGACATTGGTCACGGTGCCGTCGGTGCCCACCGTCAACTCGACGTCCACCCAGCCTTCCTGGTTCGCTCGCATGGCGGCGGTGGGATAGCGCGGGCTGACCTGGCGAATGAGGACGGCGTCGCTGATGGCGTCGGCGTCCGCGGCGGGTGCGCGAGGCGCCGCGGCGGCCGGACGTGTGGCAGCCGTGGGGCTCGCCGCCTGCGGTTGCTGGGCCACGCGTGCCGCCTGCTCGCGAGCCGCCTGCTGGCGCAGTGCTTCCGCGGCGGCCGCCTGCTCCGCCTGGGCCTTCGCGGCCGCGGCGGCATTCTGCTGGGCAAGCTGGGCTTTCTGCGCATCCACCGCCTGTTGCTGTTCGCGGTCCAGCGTCTTGCGCTGGGCGTCGAGCTTGGAGCGAAGGATCGTCAACGTGTAGTTCTCGGGATCGGCCTTGGCCAGGAGATCGATTTCCCGTTGTGCTTCGTTGAAGTCACGCTGGTTGATCGTCTGCTCCGTGGCGGCGGCGCCGTAGGAGAACGTCTCCCGCAGCGCATCCGCGGCCACCGGATTCCCCGGCTGCTTCTGCAGCACCTTCATATAGAACTCGAAGGCGTTGTTGCCTGCCGGAGCGACGAGCCGCTGCTCGTTCATCGCGGTGCGCGCCTCGGCCAGCAGCTGGTCGACGCTGAGCGCGTCCACGTTCGCCGGGGGCGTCTCGCGGGTGGCGGCCGCCTTTTGCGAGGTGGTGGGTACGGGCGACACGCCCGCGGCCGCATCGCGGTAAGGCTTGACGATCAGGAACCAGGCCGCGACCGCGAGCACCAGCACGATGGCGATGACGGCAAGGGTGACGGGATTGACGGCGCCGCGGGCTCGCGAGCGCGCGGAAAAGCGATGACGGTTATCCATGGCGTTACAGAACGGACTCCGCAAGGCGCGCGCCCCCTGATGGCTTGACGCGGAGGACCCCCCGTCCTCCGCAGCGCGATGTGGCGACAAGGTAACCGTAATGGGCGCGTGAATCCAGTTAGGCGACCTAGGAGCTTTTCCCGGTCCGGCAAAACCGTGCCCCGGAAACGAACGACCCCGGCCAGGCCGGGGTCAAGTTTTCGAAGTGACTCCCCGCGCTGGGCACCGCGGGGAGCTAATTCGCAAAACGTACTTTCTTATTGGAAGGTGACGCTTACTTGGCCTTGGCGGCCTTGGTCGCGCGGACCACCTTGGCGGCGGCAACCTTCTTCGAAGCAGCCTTGCGCGGTGCAGCCTTGCGCGCGGTCTTCTTGGCGGGGGCCTTGCGAACGGCCTTCTTCACCGCCTTCTTGGCGGCGACCTTCCTGGCGGGCGCCTTGCGGGCGACCTTCTTAGCAGCCTTCTTCGCCGGCGACTTGCGGGTCGCGGCCTTCTTGGTCGCGACCTTACGGGTCGAGGCCTTCTTTGCCGGCGACTTGCGCGCGGCGGTCTTCTTCACGGTGGACTTCTTCGACGCCTTCTTGGCGGCGGACTTCTTGGCAGTGGCTTTCTTGGCAGTGGCCATAGTTCTTCTCAGCTCCTCATCAGTTGGCAGTGGTTGCCCAGTAAAAGCGTGGAGGAACGCTTCGACCAGCAGGTCGCTGTTCGTAGCGTGCCTCAAATTGTTCACCTGGCGGCGAGTACGTTCATCGGAAAGCAGGCGGAGGATGTGCAGCGGAATCGATACTGTGATCTTTCTTACCGAGCCCGCTTTCGAACCATGCTCCACGTACGGCCTGATGAATTTTCCTGTTTCCATTTCCGGTTCCCCGTCAATTGACGCAAAAGCTATTCCTGAACATTTCCGCTGTCAATAAATTTTGGCTCTAAATTGAAGACCTTGCGGACGCATAGCCGGGCCTTCCCCACCGTCGCCGAGGTACGATCGCACCCGTCGCGAAGAGCACCGCGGATAATTGGACATCCAAAACAAAACATACCGCGCAAACAAAACGGTTCAGCAAACACCTTAAATAAAGGCATTTTTCGTTCGCCACGAGAAACGACGACGACAAGCGGCGACACGAGATGGCGTTCGTGAGAGATCGCCTGGATGGTGTCGTTGGACCCCTTCCCGGGGGATGAACGGAGTTCAACTGGGGGCAAAAATAATTTTTGCCGGACCCTCCCGAATGGACAAAAAAATGCCGGTCGAGGTCGACCGGCACCATGTTCGGGGTTCGAGGAGGGGATCAGTGATCTTCGTTCTCGATCTCTTCGGCGTACTCATCCGGACCGAGCAGGTCGTCGAGTTCACCCTTGTCAGAGATCTCCAGCTTGAAGATCCAGCCTTTGCCGTACGCGTCCTCGTTGATCGTCTCCGGCTTGTCGCTGAGGACGTCGTTCACGGCGGTGACCTTGCCGGAAACGGGAGCATAGATGTCGGAGGCGGCTTTCACGGATTCGACGACAGCGACGCTATTGCCGACCGTGACTTCCGTGCCCACTTCCGGCAGTTCGACGTAGACGAGATCGCCCAGCGCCTCTTGCGCGTGTTCGGAGATGCCGACGGTAACAGTGCCGTCGTCCTCGACCCGGACCCATTCGTGGGACTTCCGGAATTTCAGATCGCCAGGGATTTCGCTCATGGGGTATGCCTCGTTGTCTCGGGACGGTCGCTGATGTGACGGTCGATTGTACCGTTCTATGCGTTTCAGGAAAGCGTTTCGCCGACACGAACCCCTCGCTTCCCCCGACAGAAGACCGTCGGCACGGGCGACTACCTTGTCCGTGCGGCTCGATTTCGACGACGCCGCATCGGCCTAACCCTCCCCAGTTATGAGGTGACGGCCCACATCCCCCGCGGTGCAAGCCGCGAACCCACATCAAGGACTACCCATGAAACGGATCCTCAAATTCACCCTCATCGGCACGGCCCTCGCCCTGGCTCTTTCCTCACCGCTCATGGCCGCGGAGGTCACCTCGGTCAACCAGGCACGGGAAGAGACGGCGAAGACCATCGCCACGCTGGTCAACGATCCCACCTTCGACGCCACGTTTCGGGAACAACTGAGCAAGGGCAAGGCGCCACTGGCGGATGTACTGCGCAACTACGCCGGGCATGGAACGCAGGCCAGGGAAAACGTCACGACCGGCTTGCGAGACCTGGAGCGGCAGGCCATTCGCCTGCGCGGTCTCGATGGCGCGTTGGATGCCCTCTTCGATATCCGGGTGCATGGAGTGGACAAGAACACGCCGATCACGAGCATCCGTGGCTTCTGGACCGCAACCGTCAGCAAGGACCTGGTCACCGGCCAGAAACAGATCGTGGCCTACGACCCCTCCGGGCGCGAGCAGCGGTTCTCGCTCGATGCGGCGCCGGACGTACCGATGCTGATCGTGGAGTCGGACAGTTCGGCGGCCGTCCAGGCCGGCATGACTGTCATGAACGAGATCCTCCGCAACAACGGCATGCAGGCCCCCACGGCCTCCGGCAACTTGCGCGCGACCAACGCAACGGAGGAACTGACGATCCTGCAGGAAGTCCGGCTGGAATACGACCACGAACCCAACATCCAGGGTGATGCGGAGATCTTCGCCATCGTCTCCGGCGTGGCCCCGGACGGGACACCGCGACTCATCACCAAGGACATGCCATGGCTGGACCACGACAAGCGTTGGTACAAGCCTGGCATGGACCTTATCAACTGGACGGACTACGGGACCAACTACGTCAACGTGCAGTTCTTCGAAGAAGACGGGAACACGAACTTCAAGGCGCTCGCCGTGGCCGTTACCAAGGCGGTCGGGAACCTGGCCCTCGTCGTGTCCCCGGGTGCACCGCCTGCGCTGATCGTCGCCGGCGTATCGAAGGTGGGTTCCGAGATCCTCAGTGCCATGGACGAGAAGTGGTTCCAGAACGATGCCGACTACGTGGATTCCTTCTACGTGGTCGAGCGCGGCGGCAAGTACGGCAGCGATGTGGCGCCGCTGGTCGGCGCGCGAGGTGAAGCGAAGATGGTGCTTGCGCCGTATGTCGTGAAGGGTCGGTAAGGTCGGTGGAGGGGGTCTCCGTGCCCCCTCCACTCCGGCGTCCCGGGTGGAATCAGTCGGCGATGCCCGGCATCGGCTGGCCGTCGCGGACGAACGGGAACTTCACCACGCGCACCGGCACTTCACGGCCACGGATATCCACGCGTACCTGCCCCAGCTCCCCGGCGGGCACACGGGCGAAGGCCACGGACTTGCCCAGGGTGGGCGCGAAGCCGCCCGAAAGGATTTCACCCTCGCCGGCGGAGGTCAGCACTTTCTGGCCATGGCGCAATACGCCCTTGTCGTCCATCACCAGCCCGACCATGACCCGTGGCACGCCCGCTGTCTTTTGTTTCTCGAGCGCGGCGCGGCCGATGAAGTCACGGCCTTCGTCCAGCGAGATGGTCCAGGCCAGCGAAGCCTCCCAGGGCGTCACCGTCTCGTCCATGTCCTGGCCGTAGAGGTTCATGCCGGCCTCCAGGCGCAGCGTATCGCGCGCACCCAACCCGGCCGGGGCGACGCCCGCCTCGCGCAAAAGATTCCACAACTCCACGACGCGCGTGTTGGGCACCACCACCTCGAACCCGTCTTCGCCGGTGTAGCCGGTGCGGGCGAGGAACAAGGGCATGCCGTTCGGGCCTTCGATCTCGATGGCCGCGAACTTGCCGAGCTTGGTGGCTTTCTCGCGAACTTCCTCGGGAAGCAGGCCGATCATCTTCGCGCGGGCATTGGGGCCCTGCACGGCGATCATGCCGAACTCGGGACGCTCGCGGACGGTGACGCCGAAGGCGGCCGCCTGCTTCTCGATCCAGGCCAGATCCTTGGCGCGCGTCGCGGCGTTCACGACCAGGCGGAAGAAATCCTCGCGCAGGAAATAGACGATGAGGTCGTCGATGACGCCGCCGTTCTCGTCGAGCATGCAGGTGTAGAGCGCCTTGCCGGACTTGGCCAGCTTGTCGACATTGTTGGCCACGAGCCGGCGAAGGAAGTCGCGGGTGCGATCGCCGGTGAGGTCGACCACCGTCATGTGCGATACGTCGAACATGCCGGCGTCCTTGCGGACCGCGTGGTGCTCCTCGATCTGCGAGCCATAGGCGATGGGCATGTCCCAGCCGCCGAAGTCGACCATGCGGGCGCCCAGCTCGCGGTGGGTGGCGTTGAGTGCGGTCTTGTCGGTCATCGTCGTACCTTGCAGGGGAATGGCGGCGGGTGCAGCCTGGCATTATCAGGCCCCGGGCGGTTCCAGTCCAAGCGCGGTCGCAACATCGACGATTTCGTGCGGTAGTCCTGCTAGCCTTTGACGCATGGCGACAGCACCACCCCTCCCCGGCTCGGCCACGCTCACCCGCGACACGGGCGGAGCGCGGCTGACCATCGCCGGCGACTGGACGCTGGCCCACTATTCCAACCTCCAGCACCGTGCCAACGAACTGGCCGGGTCGATCGACAGCGGCATCGCCATCGATATCCACCAGCTGGGCGCCATGGACACCTCGGGCGCCTTCGTCATCGCCGAGTTGCTGGGCAGCTCGCGCACACAGGCCCTGGCCCAGGACGAAGCCCTTCCGCCAGCGCGCCGCGCGCTGCTGAAGACCGTGGGCGATGCCATCGATACGTACTGCACGGGAGTGAAACGGCCTCGCGATGCGGGCTTCGTCGCCGCGCTGGAGCGTATCGGCAAGGCCATGCAGGGGTTCTGGAAGCAGACCGCCAAGCTGCTGGCCTTCATAGGCATCACCTTGCAGGGCTTCTTCGCCACGGCATGGCGGCCGAGCCGCTGGCGGGTCACTTCGCTGGTGTCGCACATCGAGCAGACGGGACTCGATGCGGTGCCGATCCTCGCCCTGCTCTCCTTCATGGTCGGCTGTGTGGTCGCCTTCCTCGGCGCCACCGCGCTGGCGAGTTATGGCGCCAGCCTGTTCACGGTGGACCTGATCGGTTTCGCCTTCCTGCGCGAGTTCGGCGTGCTGCTCACCGCCATCCTGCTGGCGGGCCGGACGGCCAGCGCGTTCACGGCGCAGATCGGCTCGATGAAAGCCCGGGAGGAGATCGACGCCATCCGCACCCTTGGCCTCGACCCGGTGGAACTGCTGGTGCTGCCGCGCGTACTCGCCCTGCTCGTGGCGCTGCCATTGCTGACCTTCCTGGCGATGATCGCGGGGATCGTCGGCGGCGGGGTGGTCTGCATGGCGGTGCTGAAGATGTCGCCATCGATGTTCCTGTCGATGTTCCAGGCGGACATCTCGCTCACCCAGTTCCTCGTCGGCATCGCCAAGGCACCCGTCTTCGCCTTCATGATCGCCGTGATCGGTTGCATGGAAGGCTTCAAGGTCTCCGGCAGCGCGCAGTCCGTCGGCGAACACACCACCTCGGCCGTGGTGCAGTCGATCTTCGTGGTGATCCTGCTGGATGCACTCGCCGCCCTCTTCTATATGGAGATGGGCTGGTGACGCGCGAGACCGTCATCGAGGTCCGCGGGCTGGTCAACCGCTTCGGGTCGCAGACCGTGCACGAGAACCTCGACCTCGATGTCTATCGAGGCGAGATCATCGGCATCGTCGGGGGCTCGGGCACCGGCAAGTCCGTGCTGCTGCGCACGATCGTCGGGCTGGTGAGGCCGGTGGCCGGCGAGGTACGCGTGTTCGGCGAGAACCTGCTCGCCCTGTCCGACGAACGGCGGTCCCGGGTGGAGCGCCGCTTCGGCGTGCTGTTCCAGAGTGGTGCGCTGTTCTCGTCCCTCACGGTGGCGGAGAACGTGGCCTTGCCCCTGGTCGAGCATGCGGGCCTGCCCCGCGTGGATGCGCAACGGCTGGCCGGGGTGAAACTCGCCCTCGCCGGGTTGCCCGTGGACGCGGGGAGGAAATATCCCTCGCAGCTTTCCGGCGGCATGATCAAGCGAGCGGCACTGGCGCGCGCACTGGCCCTCGATCCGGAGATCCTGTTCCTCGACGAGCCCACCGCCGGGCTCGATCCGATCAGCGCCGCCGCGTTCGACAGCCTCATCGTGACCCTGCGTAACGCGCTGGGGCTCACCGTGTTCCTGGTGACGCACGACCTCGATACCTTGTATTCCACCTGTGACCGCGTCGCCGTGCTTTCGCAACGGCGCGTGCTGGCCGCCGCGCCGATCGACGAAGTGGCCCGCACCGACGACGCCTGGGTCCAGGCTTATTTCAATGGACCGCGCGGCCGCGCGGCCACCCGCGCCGCTCACCCCGGCAAGGACTGAAGACCATGGAAACCCGTGCCCATCATGTCTTGATAGGACTGTTCACCGTCCTCGTCGTCTTCCTCGGCCTCGGTTTCGGCGTGTGGCTGGCGAAGGCGCATTCGGACCAGGAGTGGAATTACTACGACATCGTCTTCAACGAGGCGGTGACCGGCCTCTCCAAAGGAGGCGCGGTGCAGTACAACGGCATCCGCCTCGGCGACGTCATGCAATTGCGCCTCGATCCGGAAGATCCACGTCGCGTGCTGGCGCGTGTCCGCGTCGAAGGCGATACGCCGTTGCGCAAGGACACCCACGCCAAGCTCGCCCTGACCGGAGTGACCGGCGTCGCGATCATCCAGCTTTCCGGCGGATCGCCAGGCAGCCCGCTGCTGGTGGGCCACGATGGGGAGGTGCCGGTGATCATCGCCGATCCCTCGCCCTTCGCGCGCCTGCTGGCCAACGGCGAGGACCTCATCACCAATATCAACCAGGCCGCCGCGCGGGCCAGCGAATTGTTGTCCAAGGAAAACGTGCACCGGATCGAGAACACCCTCGATCACCTGGACAAGACCACGGGCGTGATCGCGGACGAGCGCGAGGATATCCGTTCCCTCATCAAGCAACTGGCCCTGGCGACCCAACAGGCCAACGACACGCTGGCCGAGAGCCGTACCCTGGTACACAACGCGAACGGTCTCATCGACGGCCAGGGCAAGGCGACGCTGGAAAGCGCACAGCGCGCGATGGCTTCACTGGAACATTCGATGGCGTCGGTCGACCGGCTGCTCAACGACAACAGCGACGCGATCAATGGTGGCGCCGCCAGCCTGGGCGAACTCGCGCCCGCGTTGCGCGAACTGCGCGACACGCTGGGCTCGCTGCGCTCCATCACGCGCCGCCTCGACGAGAATCCCAGCGGCTATCTGTTCGGCCGCGAAAAGACCAAGGAGTTCACCCCATGAACCGTGCCCGCCTCGCCGCTCCGCTGGTTCTCGCGCTGCTGACGGCGTGCTCGATCCTGCCCAAGGCGGAAACGCCACATATCTATACGTTGCCGGCCGCGCCCGGCGCTCGCCCCGCCTCGCCGGCACCGGTGAACTGGGCGCTGCGCGTCGCCGCGCCCAACGCACCGCGCGCCCTGGACAACTCGCGCATCGCGGTCGTGCCGGAATCGAACACCATCACGGTGTACGGCGGCGCCCGCTGGGCGGATACCTCGCCGCACCTCTTCCGCGAACGCCTGGCCGACGCCTTCCGCGATACCGGACGCGTCGCCGCGATCAGCACGGACGACAGCAACCTCGCGGCCGACTACGAACTGGGCGGCGGGCTGGGGGCGTTCCAGACCGAGTACGTGGGTGGCAAGCCTGAAGTGGTGATCCGCTACGACGCGGTGCTGGCGAATACACGCAAGCACCAGATCGTGGGCAGCCGTCGCTTCGAGGTACACGAGCCGGTCGATGGGAAGGAAGTGCCGCGGGTGGTGGAGGCCTTCGGGCGGGCGATGGACAAGGTGTCGGCGGACGTGGCCGGGTGGACGTTGCAGACGGTGCCGGCGAAATAGGTTGTCGCAAAAGAGCGTCGCCGACAGGGTCGGCGATGCCGTTGTGGGAGCCGCTTCAGCGGCGAAGCTCTCCGATGTGCCGAAAAGTAAGGTTTATCCGCGGCCCCGCGACCCGTTTGCGCACCGGCAATTCATGCTTGTACAAGCGTTGCGTGCCACCTGCCATCCGCAGCAGGCTGCCGTGCGGCAGATCGACAGCCACCGGCTCGCCACCCGCCTTCGCCCGGAAGCGGAACGTCCTCTCGGCACCCAGACTCAACGAAGCGATCAACGGCTCCGGGCCCAACTCCGGCTCATCGTCGCTGTGCCAGCCCATGCGATCACCGCCGTCGCGATACAGGTTCGCGAGGACGCTGTTGAAGCGGCCGCCGCAGGCCTCGGCGACGCGCTCGCGCAGCCTCGCCAACACTGGCGTCCAAGGGTGCGGTACAAAACGCGTGCCCGAATAGCGGTACGTGGCGTCCTCGTCGCCGATCCAGGCGCTCAGCCGAGGCGAATCGACCACCCGGCCAAACATGCGGATGCGATGCACTTCCCAGGGCAAGTCGTCGAGCAGCCGCGCGAGCAAGGCATCGGCCTCTTCGCGGCCCAGCCATGCCGGCGCGAACGTGACGTCCGCGCCGGGTAGCTCGATGCGATGCCAGCCGGAGTTCAGGCCGGCTCGACCGGATAGGCCGGCTCGGCGTCCAGCGAGGACGCACATACGCCGGCCAGTTCGAGCAGGCGGAGATCCGAGCCGCGCGCGCCGACCAACTGGAGGCCGATCGGCATGCCGTTGGACAAAGTACCCATGGGAATGCTCACGGCCGGGCAACCGGCGAGGCTGGCGAAGCTGCACAGGTCGGCCTGCGAGGACGGCACCGGCCCATCGAGCGGGAACGCACCCTGTGGTGTCGTAGGCAGCACCAATACGTCGACCTGGGCGAACAGGCGGCGCATCTTCAGCGTGGCCGCGTCGAGCACGAGGTCGGCCGCCACGTAGTCGGCCGCGGACTTCCTCGCAGCGAAACCGACCATGTCGCGGAAGCCGTTCGATACCGGATAGGCCTCGTCGGCCAGTTCGGTCGCAAAGGTATTGAGCATTTCCGCCTCCATCAGCAGGAGACCGGCGCGGCGGGTCCGGGCGAAGTCCCAGTCGGAGAAATCGACCGTTCGGCGTTCGCCGAGTTCGCCCTTCAGCTTCGACAGGGCGTCGTTGAACACGTCGATGACGTCCTGTTCCACGCCGACCGCCGCCAGATCCGGCAAGAAACCCGCGCGGAGATTGCCCGGCTCCCAATCCGGCGGTGAAAAGGCGACGCGTCGCCGGCGGGAGCGCGCGTCATCGGCGTCGTACCCGGCCAGCGTCTGCAAGAGCACCGTGAGGTCGTCCACGCCGCGCGCCAGCAGGCCCACCGCGTCGAGGCGGCGGGCCGCCGGTACCAGGCCGCGGGTGGAGATTTCGCCATGCGTGGGCTTCAGCGCATAGACACCGCAGTAGCTCGCGGGCACGCGGATCGAACCGAGTGTGTCCGAGCCGATCGCCGCCACGGCGAGTCCTGCGGCAACGGCCGCCGCGGCACCGCCCGACGATCCACCCGCGGTGTAGCCATGGCGATGCGGATTGTGCGTCGCGCCATGGAAGGGGTTGTTCGTGGTCAGGCCCAGGGCGCCTTCGTCCATGTTGGTCTTGCCCACCAGCACGGCCCCCGATGCGCGCAGCCGCGCCACGATATGGGCGTCTTCCTCGGGAACGACGGTGCGCCGCCGCATGCCTGCCCTTGTAGGCACGCCGGCGACGTCGAAATTGTCCTTGATGGCGATCGGCATCCCGTCGAGACGGCCGATGACACCGTCGCGACGCCGCCTGTCCGCCGCCAGGGCTTGTTCCTGGATCAGGGAGACGCTGTAGTCGGCGAAGGCGTTGAGCCGGGGGTTCAGGCGCTCGATGGCGTCCTGGTAAACGTCGGAAAGGGCCTGTGGCTGGACCCGTCCAATGGCCAGCCAATGCAGGATCTGCAGCAGTGTGGCGCGTCGCATGTCGACATCGGCGACCGGCGGCATCGTATTCATGAAATCTCCTTGCGCGTGGGACGATTATGAACGTGCCATGTGAAGATCGTGCAACCCTATGTTTGAAACGCCGATTTGCCCCGCTCCCGGCGAAACCGGACAATGCCGGGTTGATCCCGCAGCCAGCCGTTGAGTGAGCCAGCCATGAGCGAACGCGAAACCATGGAATACGACCTCGTCGTCGTCGGGGCCGGCCCGGCGGGCCTGGCGTTCGCCATTCGTACGAAACAACTCAATCCCGAGGTGTCGGTCTGCGTGATCGAGAAGGCCTCGACGATCGGCGCCCAGATCCTCTCCGGCGCCGTCATCGAACCGGCCCCGCTCGACCGCCTCCTGCCCGACTGGCGCAAGAACCCGCCGCCGGTCTGCGTGCCGGTGGCCAAGGACGAGTTCTGGTTCCTGCGCGACCACGCCTCCGGCATCAAGGCGCCGATGACGCCGCCGCAGATGAACAACCACGGCAACTTCATCGTGAGTCTTGGCGCGCTGTGCGCCTGGCTGGCGCCACAGGCCGAGGCCCTGGGCGTGGATGTATTTCCCGGCTACGCCGCGGCCGAGGCCCTGTTCGACGAAAGCGGCGCGGTGAACGGCGTGCGTATCGGCGACATGGGCGTCGCGCGCGACGGCAGCCACAAGCCCGGCTACACGGAGGGCATCGACATCCGGGCCAAGGTGACCGTCCTGGCCGAAGGCTGCCGAGGCCATATCAGCAAGACGCTGATCAAGAAATTCGACCTCGATGCCAACAGCGATCCGCAGACCTACGGCATCGGCATCAAGGAACTCTGGCAGCTGCCACCCGGCCGCGGCGAGCCGGGCAAGGTGGTGCATACCGTCGGTTGGCCGCTGGCCAGCGACACCTATGGCGGCAGCTTCCTGTACCACATGGACAACGACCGGGTGGCGGTCGGCTTTGTGGTCGGCCTGGACTACCCCGATCCGAACTTCTCGCCCTTCGAGGCGTTCCAGCAGTTCAAGCACCACCCCAACTTGAAGGGCCTGCTCGAGGGCGGCAGCATCGTCTCGGCGGGCGCGCGCGCCATCATCGAAGGTGGCGCGCAATCGCTGCCGAAGGTCGAGATGCCTGGCGCGATCCTGATCGGCGACTCCGCCGGCCTGGTCAACGTGCCGAAGGTCAAGGGCACCCACCAGGCCATCGCCTCGGGCATGCTCGCCGCCGAACATCTCGTCGCGTCGCAGCTGTCGCCGGTTGGTTGGGATGCGAAGCTGCGCGGCTCCGCCGTCCTCGATGAACTGAAGAAGGTGCGCAACATCCGGCCTGGCTTCAACAAGGGGTTGTGGTGGGGGTTGATCAATGCGGCATGGGAGACGGTGACCGGCGGGCGTTCGCCCTGGACGCTGAAGAACCATGCGGACTGGTCGGCCCTGGGCAAGCTCGGCAAGTACGAAGCGCCGAAGACGGATTATGTCGACCGGACGCTGGCCCCGCGCGACCGGCTCGCGAGCGTGTATTTCGCCGCGACGGAGCATGACGAGGACCAGCCGGTGCACCTGAAGGTGGCCGATACCTCGATCTGTATCGAGCGGTGTACCACCGAGTATGGGAATCCTTGCCAGCGGTTCTGCCCGGCGGGGGTGTACGAGATCGTGCAGGATGAGGCGGGGCGGCGTTTGCAGATCAACGCGGCCAATTGCGTGCATTGCAAGACGTGCGATATCAAGGACCCTTATCAGATCATCACCTGGGTGACGCCTGAGGGCGGGTCTGGACCGAATTACCAGAACCTCTGACCATGCTCGTTCGCTTGGGATGGCTCGCCTGGTTGGGCCTTGTCGCGGCATGCATCTGGTTGACGTGGCATGCGCTGTTCGACGGTGCCGTCCGGGATCACGACATCCAGTTGGTGGCCCTGTCCCACAACCCCGTGGCGGCTGTCGACGCCCGCGTACGCCAGGTGCTAGAGGCCATGGAGCTCTGCGGCGAGGCGCACAAGCTGAACGTGATTGGCGACAAGGCCGGCCTTCGGCTATTGGATCTGGCCCAAAGGGACGATCAGCCCAGTAACATGAGCGGCCGGACCCGGAGGTAAGCGCCAGTGTCGACTCCCTTTTCTTGGCGTTATAAGCGCTTCCTGAGCATGACGCGACGCGTGCGCGCCAGCATCGCGCTCCGCGGGTGGAAGGGGACGATTGGGCGGATTTCGCAGGATCTGGCGCGGCGTCCGGATGTGGATGATTCGCTGAGTTTGTTGCCATTGGAGGCGGCTTTCACGTCCCTGTCCGTGCCCACGTCAGCGACGCCTCGCGTCAGTGTCGTGATTCCGGTGCACGGGAAAATCGAATACACCTTAGCCTGCCTGCGCTCCATCGCGAACGCCCCCCCGACGGATCCGTTCGAGGTGATCGTCGTGGACGACGCGTCGCCGGACAATACCGCAACGATCCTGGCAGGGATTTCCGGAATGCGCGTCATCAACAACGAAAGGAATCTCGGTTTCGTGGGCAGTTGTAACGCGGGCGCCGCGGCGGCTCTTGGCGAATATCTCATCTTCCTCAACAACGACACGCAGGTGACGCCCGGCTGGAGCGACGCGCTGCTGCGGTGTTTCGAACGCCATCCCCGCGCAGGAATTGCAGGCAGCCAACTCGTCTACCCTGATGGACGCCTCCAGGAAGCGGGCGCCTGGGTGTTCGCCGATGCGTCGGCATGGAACATCGGACGCTTCACCTCGCGGAAGAATCCCGCGCTTCGGTACGCCCGCACTGTCGATTACGTCTCCGGCGCATCGCTGGCCATCTCTCGTGACTTGTTCGACTCACTGGGCGGTTTCGACGCACGTTTCGCGCCAGGCTATTACGAAGACACTGACCTCGCCTTCGCCGCTCGCGCTGCTGGGCGATCGGTCTGGTACGTGCCCGACAGCATGGTAGTGCACTCTGAAGGCATCAGTTCCGTTGGCCTCGGAGACACAGGGATGAAACGCTACCAAGCCGTCAACCAGACCAAGTTCGCGGAAAAATGGCGCGAGGCCCTGCGGAAGCAGCCGGCGCCTGGTACACCGCTGGCCGTCGTGGATCGCGCACGCCATCGCGGTACAGTGCTAGTGGTGGACACCGTCATGCCTGACGTGTCACGCGACTCGGGCTCGTTGCGCCTCGCTGGAATATTGAAGCTGCTGCTAGCGGATGGCTGGCACGTTGTCTTCGCGCCCGACGACGGGCACGCCGAGGACACTGCCATTCGAGAGCTTGGCGCACTCGGCGTCGAGGTGCTCGTCAAGCCATGGGTGAGCGGCGTGCCGTCTTGGCTCGCAGCGAATCATCGTGATCTGCACGCAGCCATTCTTTGTCGCCACACCGTGGCGGCGCAGTACGAAAGCCTGGTGCGTCGACACGCGCCAGGCGCCAAGCTGATCTTCGATACGGTGGACCTGCATTTCCTGCGGGAAGGGCGCGCCGCCGAACGCAGCGGCAACAGGGCCCTCGCCAGACAAGCCAGGGCCAGCAGGCGCCAAGAGCTGAGACTGATCGAGACAGCCGACACCACCTTCGTCGTCAGCGAGTACGAACGCGACATGCTCTGCCGGTTGATGCCGGGCGCGAGGGTGGCGCTCCTCTCCAATATCCACGACATTTACGGACGCGAGGCGGGCTTCGAAGGACGGCGCGACCTTCTTTTCATCGGTGGTTATGGTCACCCGCCGAACGCCGATGCGATGCACTGGATGGCGGATGACATCCTGCCAGCGCTCAGGCAAGTGGTGCCGGACGCGCGGATATGGGTTGCCGGAGACGTGCCCGACGCCGAGCGTCGCGCCTTCTCCGGCGCCGGGCTGGACATGCTCGGTCGCGTCCCCGATCTGGCGCCGCTGATGAACTCGGTCCTCGCGTCAATAGCACCGCTGCGCTTCGGCGCCGGGGTCAAGGGTAAGGTCAATATGGCCATGAGCCATGGATTGCCTGTGATTGGCAGCACCGTTGCCGTCGAGGGCATGCGGCTCGCGGACGGGCAGGAAGTCCTCGTCGCAAATGATGCGAAATCGTTCGCCACGGCTTACGCACGCCTCGCGGCGGACGAAGCACTCTGGAACCGCCTTTCCGATCATGCGCTGCAAAACGTGCGCACCCACTTTTCCGCCGATGCCGCCATGGCGGTCTTACGCAAAGCGATCGACTGACGATGCGTCTCAATACCATCCTACGCTCCCTGCTGTTTCGCAGTCTCAGGCTTGGCTTCAGGCTGACACCGATGCCCGCGGCTACCCGCGATCGGATACGACAACGTTTCCTCGATCGTCATGGTTCATTGGTACCCACCGCCCCTGAAGGACGACCGGCACCACCGCACGCATGGCGTCCGTACGACCACTCGGCGCACCGCGCACTGGGATTCGTTCCCCGTCGCAATGAAGCGCTTCCCGTGCCGTTGCCAGCGACCGTTGTGGCGTTCTATCTCCCACAGTTCCACCCGATCCCGGAAAACGATGCATGGTGGGGCACTGGTTTTACTGAGTGGCACAATGTCACCAGGGCATTACCGCAGTTCGAAGGGCATCTACAGCCGAGGTTACCCGGCGACCTCGGTTACTACGATTTACGCCTTCCAGAGGTCATGCGCGAGCAGATGACACTCGCTCGCGAGTACGGCGTTGGCGCGTTTTGCAGCTATTTCTACTGGTTCGCCGGCAAGACACTGCTTGAGAGGCCGATGAAGCAATGGCTGGCCGACCCGTCGATGGATCTACCGGTCTGTCTTTGCTGGGCGAACGAGAACTGGTCGCGTCGCTGGGACGGTCGCGCGGGCGAGGTCCTGATCGGCCAAGCGCATAGCCCCCGGGACGACTTGGCGTTCATCGAGTACGTGTCGGTCTATCTGCGCGACCCTCGCTATCTGAGGGTAGAAGGCAAGCCGATGTTGCTCGTCTATCGGCCGGGTCTGTTACCCGACCCACGCGCAACAGCCGATCGCTGGCGCGCGTGGTGTCGGGAGAACGGTCTCGGTGACATCCATCTCGCCTATATACAGAGTTTCGACAACGTCGATCCGTCGACCATCGGATTCGATGCCGCCGTAGCTTTTCCGCCGAACAACATGAGCCTGGAACCTATCAATCCCGAGTATCGGCTCATCAATACTGATTTCGCGGGGCACCTCTATGATTGGCGAGATCTGGCTGCGCAGGCGATGGCCGCGAAGGAGCCGGCCTACCGGCTTTACCCCGGTGTGAATCCCGGGTGGGACAATGAGCCGAGACGTAGCACTCGCGGCAGGAGCTTTGTCCGCGCCACTCCCAGGGCCTTCAGCGCATGGGTACGCCACGCCATAACCACTGCAGGAAAGCGCAGCCCTAGCGCACCGCTGGTTTTTGTGAATGCATGGAACGAATGGGCGGAAGGCGCCGTACTCGAACCTGATGTGCGCCATGGCTACGCGTGGCTTGAAGCGGTGCGGACGGCGCTGGGCCCTGAGGTGCCGGTGCGGACGCGGCCATGTGTCGTGATCCACGTTTGGTACCCCGAACTGTTGGAGGAAATTGTCACTGCGTTGCGAGCTACGGGATTGACGTTGCGCTGGATTCTCACCGTCCCCACGGAGCGGGAGGAGGCTGTTCGGCGCGAAACGGCGAGACTCCATCTCGACGCGGAACTCGTCGTCGCACCCAACAGGGGGCGCGACATCCTTCCGTTCCTGCGCCTCGCCGGAAGACTTCTGGATGAAGGCGAAGATGTGGTTCTGAAGTTGCACACCAAACGATCGACACATCGGCAAGATGGCGCTGCCTGGCGTGCGGAACTGCTGGAGCGGCTGGTTGCGCCGGACCGTACTGCCGCCATTGTCCGTGAGTTCGAGGGCGATCGACGGCTGGGTCTGGTCGCACCGGAGGGACACGTCCAACCGCTGAACTTCTACTGGGGCGACAATGCCGCCAACGTGGAGTACCTGTGTTCTTTCATTGGCATTGATGCGCCGAAGACCGACTCGGACACATTTATCGCAGGCAGCATGTTTTGGTGCCGCTTATCGGCACTGGCGCCACTGATAGACGCCCCCCTTTCCGAGTTGGAGTTCGCTCCGGAAGCTGGACAGGTCGACGGAACCATGGCCCATGCGGTGGAGCGAGTGATTTCATTGACCGCCAGGGACGGCGGTTTCCGAACCGTTTCGGCCGGGTCACTGGTGGGCATCGAGGAACCGGGAGGGCCGTACGCCTATGCCCAACGGCATTGATCCGGAAAGATCGATTCGGGCCTTTCGCACTGCGTCAAACGCCAGTTTGAAGATTCGCTAGAATACGCCGTCAATTCAAAGCCCCCGGTGTCGCCGTGGGCATTCCAATGAACAGGAACCGCGAATGAAGATTCTGGTCGGCTACAAGCGCGTCGTTGACTATAACGTCCGCATTCAGGTCAAGCCCGACGGCACCGGCGTGATCACGGACGGCGTGAAGCTCTCCGCCAACCCGTTCGACGACATTGCCCTCGAGGAGGCCCTGCGCCTACGCGAGAAGGGCGTGGTCGAGGAAGTGGTCGTCGTGGGGATAGGGCCGGCGGACCTGACCGCGCACCTCCGCAACGGCCTTGCCATGGGCGCCAACCGCGCCATCCACGTGCAGACGGCGGACGCCGTCTCGCCGCTGACGGCCGCCCGCACCTTCCTGAAGCTGGTCGAAAAGGAGCAGCCTGGCTTGGTGATCCTGGGCAAGCAGGCCATCGATGACGACGCCAACCAGACCGGCCAGATGCTGGCGGCCCTCTGGGATCGCCCCCAGGCCACGTTTGCCGGCAAGGTCGAGATTGCCGATGGCAAGGCCAGGGTTACCCGCGAAGTCGACGCGGGCCTCGAGGTCATCGAGGCCGATCTGCCCGCCGTCATCACGACCGATCTCCGCCTCAACGAGCCGCGCTTCATCAAGCTGCCGGACATCATGAAGGCGAAGTCCAAGCCGATCGACGTGATCGAGCTGGGCTCGCTGGGCGTCGAGACCGCCGACCATATCAAGACCATCCATTACGCCGCTCCGCCCAAGCGCAGCAAGGGCGTGATGGTGAAGGACGCCGCCGAGCTCGTCGCGGCCCTCAAGCAGAAGGGCCTGCTGTAAGGCAGCCGACCGGAGAATCGACATGACCAAGATCCTCGTTATCGCCGAACACCTCGACGGCAAGCTCAATGGCTCCACCGCCCGCGCCGTCAGCGCAGCCGCCGCCGTGAAGCCGGACGCCATCGATATCGTCGTGCTATCAGACGCCCCGGAGGCGGTAGCCGCCGAGGCCGCCAAGATCGACGGTGTCAGCAAGGTGCTGACCGTGGCGCGCGCTGAAAATGCGCGCTGTCTCGCAGCCGTCTATGCGCCGCAGATCGTCAAGGTGGCGGCTGGTTATACCCACGTCTTCGCGCCGTCGACGACCTTCGGCAAGGACCTCGCGCCCCGCGTGGCCGCGCTGCTGGGCGTGTCCCAGGTCAGCGACGTCATGAGCGTGGAAGGCTCACACACTTTCAAGCGCCCGATCTATGCCGGCAACGCCATCGTGACAGTGGAAGTCGATGCGTCCTCCATCGTGGTCGCGACGATCCGCACCGCCTCCTGGCCGGCCGCCGCGTCCAGCGGCTCGGCGCCGATCGAAGCCATGAGCGTCGACGCCGTCCTGCCCTCGCACACCCGCTTCGTCGACTTGCAGCAGGGCAAGAGCGATCGCCCGGACCTTCAGGGCGCGCCCAAGGTTGTCTCCGGTGGCCGCGGCGTGGGCTCGAAGGAGAACTTCGAAATCATCTACAGGTTCGCCGACAAGATCGGCGCCGCCGTCGGGGCGTCGCGCGCTGCGGTAGATGCGGGATACGTCCCAAACGAAATGCAGGTTGGCCAGACCGGCAAGATCATTGCGCCGGAGCTTTACATCGCCATCGGCATTTCGGGCGCGATCCAGCACCTGACCGGCATCAAGGATGCAGGCACGATCGTCGCGATCAACAAGGACGCCGAAGCGCCGATCTTTGAGATTGCCGACATCGGCCTCGTGGGCGATCTATTCAAGGTACTCCCTGAACTTGAAGCGGCCATTGGCTAAGCAATGACGCTCGGCATGATGCTTATGCTGACCACGAGTGTGCGTTGAACCTTCTGGCGTATTGCATCGTTGCACTTGCGGGATGGACACTCGCCGCCAACGGAGTGGTCCTGGTTGGTGGCTCGCTTCGTCTATTGGTCGTGGTCGGACCCGTCGCGAGCGTCCTCGCATTAGTTGCCCTGCGACTATGGCGGCACACCTCCGAGGCTCCCCCAGCGGTGAGTCCGCCGCTCGCTGTTGCGCCTGGACCTCCCGAACGTAGGTCTGCGGCTCTCGTTTGCATGGCTGCGGCGGTCACCGCCCTCCTAGGTTTTTCATGGGTGGCGTTCTGGGCTGCCGCAGTCTGTTATTTCCTTTACGCGGCAAGAAGCGCTCGATTACTTCCTGGCGCTACGACTGGGTCGCATGCGCGCGAATGGCCTTGGCCATTGACGCTTATGTGCATCGCGAATGCGCTACTCGCGCTCTGGGTTGTACGGCCAGACCAGGACGACGCATTTTACGTGGGGGTATCAGCGTTTGCCGCCGGACACCCGGGCGAGGCTCTTCTCGCCTTCGACCCCATGTTGATGGAAAGGTCGTGGCCGCTAATCTTCCCAAGCTATCGATTCGCCAGTTACGAGTTATTGGTGGCCGCGATCGCGCATGTCAGTGGTATGTCTGCGATCACCATCGCGCATGTCATACTGCCTCCATTGGCCGCCGCCGCCGCGATCCTGGCGACGTATTCTCTGGCTCGCGAACTTCGGCCAGGCGCCGCTCTCGTTACGACATTCGTCTTCATGTTACTGACGATCGTGCTCGGCGAAACGGCCCGCTCGCCCGCAAACTTTGGTTTCGATCGCATCTTTCAAGGGAAGGCGGTACTACTCTCGGTCATCATTCCGTCGATATATACGTTTACGTTCAGATGCACGAGGCATCCGCAAGGCCGGAAGGACCTGTATGTTCTGGGCTGCGCGTACCTGGCCGCCATCGGCACATCAAACTTCGGCATGTTGATCGCACCCATCGCAGGGCTGACTGCGGCCGCGGCGACATACGGCGCTGACCGTTCATTCCGTCGGCGAAGCCTGGAAGCAGGCGCGCTAGCCATCATCCCGTTACCGTATCTGGCCTGGGTGGCTGCGGCCTCACACGCAGGCTCAGCTTTGGCCAACGTCCCCCTCGAGAGTGCGGGGCAAGTCTGGACCTCGACATTTGGTCGATACGGTCAATATCTCATCGCATTTACTCTGCTTATAGCGCCAGCTCTCACAGGCGATCGTGTAACACGTAGGCTGCTGTCCATTCCAACGCTGATCTTCTTGGGAGTGGGACTTAATCCCGTTTTGTCGGCTTACATCGCGCGCTTTCTCACGACACCGCCTGTTTACTGGCGGATGACCTGGCAGATGCCGGTCTTGATCATTTCAGCGACTGCGATCGCCATGTTGATAGGCAAGGTCACCGTCAGGAATAAAGAATATCCCCGCAATGCCATCTATCCCTGTGCCCTTCTGGGCATCAGCGCCATGCTGCTTTGGTTGACCCAGTTCAGTACGTGGAGCCAGGCCAACGGAACGTCTTGGGCCTTTGCTCAACCAAAGCTGATACCTGCTGATGCAGACACGGCAAAGATCGCTCTCGATCTTGCCCGACCTACCGGACGAATTCTCGCGCCGGACAACGTATCAAGCATCATGGCGATGACGGAGAATCATCCACCCTTGGTCGTCGCCCGTAGCATGTATATCTACATGCTGCGCGATCTCATACCCCGCGACGACTATGAAATACGAATGCGCTTGGCCATGTGGGTCAATGGGAGCGCGGACATCGACAACGCGCAGTTAGCGCACGACCTTAGCGCCTTGCATGTCAGGGTCGTGGTACGGCAGAAAGACACTGCCGCAACGGCACTTCGAGAAGCGGGCTTCACCCCCGTCGCGGAATCCGCTTACGAGACTATATGGGCGTCAGACAGAGCGTTCGATCGCGAGCCCTTCATGCCTCGCCGGTGAATCGCCCTCCTTGGAACGGAAGCGATGTCGTAACCGATGAATGCCAATAGCAGTTGCAGCCCCCAGATAAGACTGACTGCAGTAATCATGATCGTTCCGACAGGTGTCGAACGACCACCCGCCGCCGACGACGCCCAGTGCGTTCCTCCAAAGAGGATCGCAAAGAGTAGCAGCATGATCGAAACAACGAGCTCGACAGAAGCAAGCGACACGTCGCGCAAGAAATAGTTGTAGAAGATTCTCTTGAAGAAGTTTCTCGCGTGCTTGAAGAGAAATTCCCCGAGTATCTGTCGAATGTGCAGATTACTAACTTCGTCTCCGTATTTTGCGTCCATTGGGATATCGACCACGGCGGCACGCAGGGTATTCAACCGAAATAGGAGATCCGTCTCGAAGAAATAGCGTTTACTTATCCTATCGAAGGGAAGCCTGCGAGCTACATCTGCGTGAATGGCCGTGTAGCCATTCGTAGGATCGAAAAGATCCCAATACCCGGTCGAAAGCTTCGCCATGAAAGACAGTATGGCATTTCCCAAAATGCGAATTCCAGGCATGCTGCCAATATTACGCAAATCAAAAAACCTATTACCCTTCGTATAGTCGGCTTGGCCTGTCGCTATGGGAAAGACGAACTCGGGTATCAATGAAGCATCCATTTGTCCGTCACCGTCGACCTTGACGATGACATCCATGCCAGCCGCGACGGCCGCACGATACCCCTCCATGACTGCACCTCCCACACCTGTGTTCTCTGCGTTGAAGAGCACGGTCACGCGCGAGTCAGACACACTATCCTGCACCAGCTTTCCGGAACCTTCGGGACAGCAGTCGTCCACGACAAATATATGATCGCAATAGTCCAGGAGCGAAAGGACGACGTCCACGATATGGCGCGACACCTTGTAAGCCGGCACCACGGCGGCAACCCGCGCCTGAATAGGAACTTCGGTACGTTGGGTATTCATCTGTAGATCCAATGCCGGGACACAAGAAAACTGACTATCGCGAGGAGAATTTCAATAACCGGTTTTATCATCCACGCGGTGACGAGCCCCAAGGTATGCGTAGCAAGGGCGAGCGCGCCTGTACTTACCGCAGTCGCGGCCAGCCAGAACAACGCAAACCGACCCAGATGCACGCGATGCAGGCGCTCATCCTCTTTCAGGAAGGTGATCTTGCCGTTGAGCCAGAAGCCAAGAAGCGCACCGGTCATCCGGGCGACCACATTGGCAATGGGAACAGATATGCCCCAATGCGACAGCCCAATGAAGGTCGCCGCGTCAACGACCAATTGCGCCCCGCCCACGGCCACGAACAGCAACACCTCAATGCACCATATTGGCAGGCGCCTTGCGATGGGCTGCACGAACTGTGGTAAGCGCGAGGTGACCTTATGATGAGCCGTCATGCCAGCTCCTCGACTCGGCAGGAGCATGCCTGCTCGCGGACGAGCTAGAGAACATGGCGTCGCCCTCCCCACTCGCCGTCCTTACTCGTAAGGAACACGTCATCGCGACCCGCAGCATGATTGAAGACGCCTACTGCGTACCAATGGGGCTTTCTCGGTCCGGCAGGAAGCGACAGGACGTAATGGACCAATGAGTTCTGCCGGATCGTGGTCTCGTGGATTGGAGCGTAGGCCTGGGTAAGCTCGCCCTGTCCATCCATCGAATGAACAAACAAGAGCCACTGCGAACTGGAATTCGGCATCGGCGATTCCTGAGACACATACACGTCGACTTTGGATGTGCCGTCATCTTGGGATGTGACGGTCACGCCGCGTATCGTTGCGACCAGAGCTTCCCCAAAATAGAGGGATATGGGCTCACGGACGAGATTGCCATCAAGCCCCTTGATACCCTCTTCCGACACGGTGTCTGGGCTGCGGAATCCGTCATGGAAGACTTGACGGAATGTGTGTCCCGGTAAAAGCCGTTGCCTCGCGGCCTTCGCCACAGCCGAAGGGTCCAGAATTTCCAGCACCCGCACGCCACCATCAGACACAACTCGAACGCCGTCTGCTTCCCCGAGAGTCGATAGCCAAGCACGCACGAGTGCTTGCTCCTTGTCGAAATCGTCAGCCACGCGAATAGTGGCTGCGACCGCACCTGCGTGCTCGTACGGATCGAACACCACAAATCGGGCCGCCAGCATTTCATCCAGACGGTACGCATGTTCGCGAACCCAATCGATCGGCAAGGCTGGGTTCGAATTTCCGCCCTTAAGCCCGAGTACGCGATTCCAATCCATCACTGCTTCGAAGGCTTTGACCTTGGGCGCGACGCCGCAATAATAGACGATGCTAGTCCGTCCTGGTTCACGACTGAGAAGTTCAGAAATTTCTCTACCCTGCCTGACCTCTTCCGAATGGAGATTCGTCGTCAGGTTCAGCCCCATCACCCTTTGTATTCCTGGCGACGGGTGCGATTCGAGAAGTAGCAGACCAATGATACCAGTTGGAATGAGAAGTAGCGCCGAACATGCAACGACGACACCGCGCACTCTGGTGGAAAGCCAGATCAGGCTCGGAACCACGCACGCCAGCGCCATCACCGGAAAAGGAAAGAAATATCGGACGTGCTCGATATTGGTCTGCCCGAGCCATAGCCATGTACCTCCGGCGAGACAGACGATTGCGACACCCAAGCGATCCCAATGACGCTGGAATGCCGTGCAGAGAAGACCAACAAGCAAGAGCACCAGACACGATATCCCAAAAGCCAGATTCAGCTTCTCGGCCACCTGGGCGAGCGTCGGGGTGTGAACCTGAGCGGCGTGCAGCAACTTCATGCTGCTAAGCCCGTACAGATAGTTTTCCTTTGAAAAGTAGGCGGAACGGTAAAGAATCGCGGCTACAAACGCGTAGGAGCCCGCGTAAATCGCCACTCCTTTCCAGAAAGTGCGCGGCGAGATCTTCCGGCGATAGAGCAAACCAAGCGCCATGAGACCCCACGCGCCGGCGATGAGCATCATGAGCGTGAGGCCGGCCGGCTTGATGAAGATGGTGAGCACCGCGATTGCAGCCGACAACAGGGTATCTCGCATCCAGCGCTCGGGGACGGACCGCGTTGCCAACGCTATACCCACCGCTCCAATCGCACCAAACAAGGTATCCACGAATCCCCAGCTTCCCATGACCGGGACGCCTTCCGCCGACGCGAACTGGTAATACGAAGGCAAACTAGCGGACACGACCAACAGCACGCAAAGCACCCAAACGCTTCGCGAGTCCCGCCACGCGGTCCGGCCGGCCGCGACAAGGATGGCGAACGCAAGGATTAACGCGGGAAAGAATGACGAAAAGAAGTAGAACGGCCTGAAGTCTTCCGTGAACCCATAAGGGTGAGTAAAAAATACCGTGCCAAACGGCCGGATCTGGGGAATGAGATTCAGCGGGTTGAAAAATATTCCGTGCTCTTTCACCGCCGACCAGAACGCCTGCGCTTTCTGCACATAAGAGAGCGCGTCGAAAACCGGCGGCTCCGTTTCCTGGCTAGCGTATCGCCAGATGCCGTAGGCCGACACGCCAAGCCACAGCAGCACAAGAAGCAGCACGCCACGGATGACGTAACTGCGACGATGCTCATCCGCCATGTGTGAAGCACTCATCACACAACCCCTGCATTGCTGGGCGGCAAGCCCTCGGAGTGGAAGGTTTCACGTAGAATACTTTTTCTAACGATCATGTATCAGGCAACCCTGGACCAATATGAATTGCAACGCTTTTCATTGATGTCGCTTGCGGAGCAAAAAGAATCGCTGGTCGTAACGCGCGCCATCGAAGGACTCTGCTACGACATCAAAGGTGTCGCTGAATGTCTTTCGAATGTAGGCAGATGGAATAAACGTCTCGCCATAAAATGTCTCATTACGGACACCGCCCCCACTGACCCCTTGCGATGTCGCGTGCACGAATTCCCCGCCCTCATAGCGACGCCGTGCATCTGCAAGGTCAGGAAACAGGCTACCTAAGGCGGCGGTATAACCCGAGACGGCATCACCTTGCTCTTGCGCCCAGCTCAGATAATTGAAGAACGTAGCGTCACGCGTCGTGAAAGCTACGCAGCCCCCTGGCTTCAGAATTCGGCTGAACTCTGCGAACCACGCCTTAGTTGAGCTCTCCGATAGGTGAGAAAACACAGAGTAGGCACTTATGAGATCGAACGTACCGCCTTCAAACGAACTGGGCGGAAACGGCTCGCATACCTTGAAGTTTCCGCCTGGGAACAGCGCTTGAGTAAGTCTGACAAATTCCGGATCAACGTCTATTCCATAAATATTCGCCGCGCGCACGCGCTCAAGGAACAAACGGGCCACCCTTCCCCAACCCACGCCGAAGTCGAGAACGCGCGAATTGGCACCCAGGGTACGAACGCGGCCCTTCTTCATCCCCGCAATGATGTCGTCGTAGAACGAAAAGGCTTGTTCTACGGTATCTCGACCGGCGATGCCCGTCGTGTTCCGCTGCGTGACCTCGTCAGGGAATCCTGGAAGCGGATCTCCAAGTGGAGAAATCCGATTAGTCTCCACCAAGCTCGCCATTACGCTGTCAAACCACTTCCTGCTCTTGAACCACATAAATCCTCCGTAGTGGACTGCGGGAACGCGCGCGTTGCATCGCGAAGTCGGGTCATGATCGATGTGTCAGCCCAGCGCCGGCTCCAGAAGACACGCCTCGCCTGCTGGCGTATGTATAGATTCGTCTTCCTGCCTTAACGAACGGCTCTTCGACCAATTTGTAGGTCACGAACGATAAACCGGAAACGATAAGCAGGGTCACCGCGAAGCAGACAAGAAGCGCAGCCGTCGCGGTAGGAACCCCTGCATAAATCTTTGCGTAGTACGGCGCCATGAAGTAGACGACGGTCGGGTGCAGCAGATAGACCGAATAGCTGACCTTCCCAAGGAAAACCGTCAGGCGGTTGACTAGAAGAGCCCACGGCCAGAAGCACAGCCCGCACATCGCCAGCGAGTAAACAACGCCCTGCCAGTAATACTGCGCGCCGAATACATTGGGCAACCAGCCGCTAAGTAGCGCCATGTAAAGGTAGATGGCCGCCAGGACTAGCATGAGCCCTACCGAAGGCCCGTGCGCACCGCGCCGACCGTCGAGGATTCTGTCCTTCAGTAGAAAATAACAGATGCCACCAAATGCAAAGATGGGTAGGTGGCGCAACACGAACCACTGCCGGACAGACTCGCGCATCGCGTTTTCGACGGGCAGGTAGTCGAGGACGTAGTTGAACACGTGCCAGACCAAAAGCGCGATCACAAAGAAGGCGACGGCACCGTACACCGAATTGACGCGCTTGTAGACCAGCGGGAAGATGGCATAGAACAGCATCTCTACACCAATGGTCCAACCGGCCCAGACAAAGCTTTCCTGTCTACCTGGAACAAGGTTGTACACGAAGGTCATCATCCCTGCCGTTTCCGACAACGAATGATCAACTCCAAATACAGCATGATCGCGCCATAGCGTCAGCAAGAGGACGACGTAGAACAATGGCGCGATGCGAAAGAAGCGGTGCAGATAAAAGCTGAAACGCGGGCTCGGCTCCCTCAGGCGAGCCGGCATCGTGTAGAAAAGGGAAAAGGTGCTGACGACGAAGAACAGGGTGACGCCTGAGCCACCATTTCCCGCAAGTGCCGCGAACCACGGGGGCAGCGCCAGATGAGGTGTCGGCAACAGCACCATGTGATACAGGATCACGTATACAGCCGCCAAGCCGCGTAATGCGTCCAGAAACTCAAGCCTGGCGCGCGGCTTTGCCATCCGTTCAGTCGACGTTGGATCCGCGGCTGCGGTTACGACTTCCATTGATTTTCCCCTTGTACACTGCGCCCCGACAGGGTGGGCTGCTCGATCGTTTCAGGACTGATGTTGCTTGACCCATTGCCAAGCGCGGTCCAGACCCTCATCCAGTCCGACACTTGGAGTCCATCCAAAGGCGTGCTTTGCACGAGTGATGTCGAGAACGACCCGACCCACATCAAAGCTGCGCCCGTCCATTCGACGAATCGTGGGCTCCAAGCCGGTAACGCGTCGGAGCTCCGATATGATCTCATTGACCGTGCAACCTGTCCCGCTACCCACGTTGAATATACCGGTTCTGGGTTGCTCTATAGCCAAGCGGATGAGATCTACTAGGTCGTCAATGTAGAGATAGTCCCTGACGACCTCACCGTCTCCCCAGACCGGAAGCTCGCTCCCCTCCGCAAGCTTGCCGAGGAAAGAGCCGATCAGGCCCTGGAGCCCTGACGTCACCTGTCCAGGCCCATAGGGATTGGACGGTCGCAAGATAACTGGCTCCAGATCGTAGAGGGCCTGATACATGAGAAGATATTTCTCTATGGCAACCTTCACCACGCCATAGGATGAAATCGGCCTAAGTTCATGCTCTTCTGGAATGGGTACGACCTTTGGATTGCCGTATACCGTACCGCCTGACGAAAGATAGACGATGCGCCGGACGTTGGAAGCGCGCATCGCGTCCAGAACATTAATCGCGCCAATCAGGTTCTGCTCGATGTCACGAACAGGGTCCAGATTGGACGTACTGGGCACCGTACTGCTCGCGCAGTGACATATGACATCGACACCCTCGAACACCGACGTCAGCGCGAATCGGTCTGAGAGCGATATGCGAAGGTAGTCTACATTGCGCCAGTTGAGGTCATGCCGCGGCTCGCCATGGTCGACCACACGTACGGAATGGCCCGTATCGCGCAACTTCATAACAAGGCGCGAACCGATGAAACCATTACCTCCAATGACCAATATCTTCACGCTCTCCCCTCGATCACATGTTCCACTGAGTATAGAAGCGGGTGCCTTCGGCTCAAGGCCCCGACCCGCCTCCATTTGATCCATTGCTCTGTGAGCTTAGGGTCGATAACCGGCCGCTTCTTTCAACCGATCCAGTGAAGGCACCTCGGAAGTAGCCAAGCCAAGCTGCACGAACAAACGTTCAGAGTAATTCCAGGCCCGGACCGCCACCTCGTCGGGAACAACGGATACCTGCCTAGCCAGTTGCTGGACACGAAGAACTTCCAGCAGATGCGGCATGTGCCTGGATCCGATGGTGACACTGGACGAGTGGCGCCGGTGTTGGTTCAGGGGCTCCGCGATATAGGCCACCTGCCCTTTGGCAGCAAGCAATATGTATGCGACCCAGTCGCCCGCAATACGGAAAGACTGAATCAACGGCGCAGCCTCTCGAAGCACATCGCGCAACTGCGGAGCCCGAAAGACGACGGCACTGACATTTGGGATGGTGTTCTTTATGGCCAACGCGTTGTGGATTTCGTCCTCGCCCGCGCGAATGTAATCGCCACGCCAGAGCACGGAATCTACGTCATCCGTATAGGCAAGATAATTGTCGGCGAGCAATTGTCCACTGTCACCGATTTGCTTGGATTGTGCATAGGAGAAGACAACATCCGGGTACTTCTGGAGCGGCGAAAGAACCTTCTCCAGGAATGACGGCTCGCTGGAGTCGTCGGCCTCCGCAATCCAAATCAGATCACCTCTAGCTAGCCCGACGCCCTTTTCCCATTGCTTGAAAACCGACCCGCTATTGACCGCGTTCTCGACCAACGAGAAGTCGGTACGCAGGATGGAACGCAACTGGGTCAATACCGCCAAGCTATCGTCCGTCGAATGATCGTCGAGGACGATCAATTCGTAAACGGGCACGGTCTGCGCATCGATAGAACGCAAGCGGTCGCCCAAAAGATGGGCGTAATTGTAGTTCGGCACGATTACCGACACCTTGGCTTGCGGAAGGCCGACTGCGTCAAGCAAGGCGAACAGGTAATGACGGAACGAGAATTCCTTTTCAACGAGATCCTGCCCAATCCGCCCCATCTCGGCGCGCAGGTCGCGGTCATCCAGAAGCTCGATGATGCCAGACGCAAGCGCCCCCGGGCTTACATCGTTCACCATCACGCCGCAGCCACGTGTCAATATGTCGCTCGCACCGCCTGTGCCTGAGAACGCTACGACCGGAAGCCCGACAGAAAGGGCCTCCAATACAACCGACGGGAACGGATCTTCGCGCGATGCGAGCGCGTAGACATCGGCCCCCGCATAGTAATCCGCGGTCTCGAAGTCCATTCCGACAAAATGGAAGTTCTTTTCAAACCCCCGATACTTAATTTCAGTGCTCAGCTCAGCGACGATCGACTCGCAGACGTGGCCCACCCATACGAAATGTGTGTCCCGCCCACGTCCAAGAATCTCCAGTCCAGCACGAACCAGAAGATCAACGCCTTTCCGAAGGTCGGCGTAACCGACGGCAAGCACAACCTCAGCATCCGTCGGGAGCCCCAGCTTATTTCGCAGCGTGCTTCGTGGCGTGCTGCGGTCCGACACGCCGCGCCAGCGATTTCGGGTGAAGGTACCTTGTGGCCGAATCTCGACCGACGTCTCGCTCAAGGACGCAAAGTTAGCAAAGCCGTCTCGAACGATAGTGGAGGGGAACAGCAGACGCCGTGACGACCTTGCCATGGTGCGAGCGTGCTCTTGCAATTCGTATTCACTGATGACACCCGGCAGCTCATGCACGAGCGAGGCTACCCCAAACCCTGCTGCAGCGAGCACTCCAGAGAACAGCCCGGACGCGGCGGAATTCACGATGGCATGGCGCGACGTGGCCGCCAAACGTTCGGCCAACTCAAGCGCCTCAGCGCCGTTTTGCGACACGCCGGAGAGAACATGCACGTCGGCGACTTCGCGAAACTTCGAAAGCAGCGGCCCATCGCCCAGAACGACGATATCGACCTGGAGGCCGAAAACCTCACTGAGATCCCGCGCGATATGCAGGGACAGATATTGTGCACCGTGCGGGTGAGCGTCGTGCGAGACGATGACGATTCGCTCAGCATCGCTTCGCTTCGAGCACGCACCACGCGTGGTCGACAGAAACGAGTAACCGCGCCCGGCATCGCCTGCCCCGCTCCTCTCTAAGAGCACCTCACGCGTGGCCGCCAGAAATGAGTAACCGAACCTGGCATCAGGTTCAAGGTGCGCGCCTTCAGCCCATTCGTTCCAGGCGTTGACGAACACCATCCTCTCGCCCTCTACCGGATTGCTGCGTGCGAACTCCAGGCTCTGACGAAGCCATCCGCGATAGCGCTCCGGCGTGGCGCCGTGAAACATGTATCCACGTCCCGGTTTGCGCGCCTCGTTATCCCACGACGGAAAGACACCCCTGATGAGGTTGAATCCCTCGTTCTTTACCTGGGACGCGCGATCAACGATGGCCTGATAGTCCACGATGGCCCCGGAAAAATCCGGATTCAATCCTTCGACCAAGTGATTGATGGCATCAAGGTTCCGCGCCAACTTATGCGGCGGGAATTCTATGGCGGCGTCAAAGCCAAAGATTCGCGGATCATCCACGTCAAATTGGACCATGGCCATGAAGATTTCGCCAACGCCTGCATCACGGCAATACGCCCGCCATCTTTCGAGAGTGGCCGCGGCGTCGGGCAAAACGGATGGGCGATAGACGATAACGAGCGGCTTTCCATTGACCCGGATATAGCGAGGATCCCGCACAAGGGGGACGAGCGCTTCGATGAACGCAAGATCATCTTCGGGGGAATGGCTTTGACCGATGAGAACTTCGCCATCCAGGCCGTCCCAACGCCGAGTCCAATTCTCGTTTGCCCAGCAGATACAGAACGGAAACTGGATGTCGCTCTGGACAAACTGATTTACCGGGCGTTCCAAGAGGCGCTTGCCGCCAAACCAGTAGTAATGAAAGCAGAAGCCGGCGATGCCATACAATTTCGCCAGTTCGACTTGACGCGCCATGACATCGACGATGCGCAAGTCATAAAAACCTAGCTCGCCCGGAAGCTGGGGTTGATGGTGACCCGGATACTGCGGCTTGGCCTTGGCGACGTTGGTCCACTCAGTGAAACCTCGCCCCCACCACCTGTCGTTTTCCGGAATGGGGTGAAATTGAGGCAGATAGAACGCTATCAGCCTGACATCAATTTCATCTCTCGCCATAGGCGTCGTAGCGATATCAACGTATTCGTTGAAAGGTACGACCGTTGATGCGACTTGCGAATTATCCCTCTCATCGATATGGACATGAGGAACGTCGGCGGACTCAGCCCGATTCACCGTCGGACGAAGGACGCCCTCGACCGCCGCCTTGATTCGACGCTTGACGCCCGCGCTCAGTGGAAGGCGCCGATAGATAAAGCGCACGCCGCGCCCTGCGGCCGATCGGGCAGAGCCGTTAGTCGCTATGCGTCGAATAACTCGCAGTGGCGCCATAAGCCGCCAACTCTTCGATGACAGGACTCCCGACAGCTTTTGATTGACTTCGGCGTTTGCGAGTTGCAGGGACGCTAAACGCCCCTCGTAGCTCGCGAGCTGATTGAGAAGATCGCTTTCGTGTTGCACCAACTGGGCTTCGCGCTGCCCCAGCCTCTCCAACTCTACCAACCTATCGGCAAGCACGACCTTGGTGGATGCAAGTTCGGCACCCACACGCTCCTGCTCTCGACACTGTTCCGCGTACTTCATCTCGAAGTCGGCACGCTCCTCCGTCATGCTCTGTAGCCGAACGGCAGTGGCACGATCCTGGTCCGCCGCCCCCATGACCAGCGATGTGACGTCGGGCAGAATGGGAACCTGGAAGGTGGCGAACTGGGCGACACTGAAGTCGTCGCTCGTTCCATAGGCGAGCTTGCGAAGCAGGCCGTCCATTTCCACGTAGCGCTCAAGATCGGCCGTGGAAAGGTTCATCTGACACGCATGGAGGACGTCCTCCAACACATAACGGATAAATACGTGTCGCTCGTCCGCGGGGCGACCCACCGCGCTGACCGATACCATCGCTACCGTAATGGCGCGATAGGCCAGGTAGCCAAACTCAACCCCCGCATGCCAACGCCATTCAAGGTCAATGAACTTCAGTTCACCTGAAGGCATCCGCATGAGGTTGCGAGGAAGAGCGTCGATCGTCCAGCCGGCGAGGGATGAGTACAAGTCTTTGGGCGCATTTTCGCCCTGCTCTCGAAGAGCCGAATGCAATGCTTCCCGCCACTCCCTAAACCATGCGACCACGTCGGCGATTTGCCAGCTGGGCGCTGCGACGATACGTTCAAAATGATCGGCGTGATTCGAGCCGACTATGTACTCTTCATCACGCAGATCGAGCGAAATGGGGCGCGATTCGTACGCATGGGGATCCCCGGCAAGCAAGGCCTTGCGCACCGTGATGCGACCATCTTCGGGAACGAACGAAATCTGCTTGCAGTACGCCGCTAGTCGCTCGGTTGCAAAGTGATGCGCAATGGGACCGGTTGTAGCCCAGGAGGCCGGCTCGCGCCCCTTCCGGGCAACCAAAAGGAATGAGTTTGCAAGATCCGGAAGAAGTTCGTTTCGACCAACCACGCCCCACGCCTGACCAAGGGAAAAGAGAGGGGCGTGAATCAACTGCGCATCGGCCTTGACGCTTTGTCGCGCAAATGCCGATGCGTCGAACTCTGGGTGGCTCCCGTCACATGCTCTCGGCAAAAGTACTGACGTAGGCAACTTGTAGTCAGGGAATGGGAGGGCCACTTCGACAGACTCGAAGCCTGCATCCCGCAGCATGGACGTCAGCTCCACTCTCCCATAGGTCGTCGCTGTGCCCCTGGTGTACAAATCGTTGACGCCAAACATCGCCTGCGCCAAATGATCCTCAGGCATTCCAGCCAGGTATTTGAGCCCGAGCTGGTTCTCGATGGCAACCACAAGATGCCCGCCGTCTTCCAGACACTCATATGCCTTCTTCAGCCATGCCCTGGCCGGATCTTCTGACTTTCCATAAATCGAAGCGTACTCAAGCACGCCAATGAGCGTGACCGTGTTGAATTTCGAATCAACGGAAAAGTCATCGAAGACTTCGTTAATGACATTGACATTCGGAAGATCGCGGCAACGAGAAGCGGCAACGGCCGCTCGGCGCGCGCTCCCCTCTACACCGAGAACATCGCCACCCAGCTCGCCAAGGAATCGCGAAATGGCTCCGCAGCCAGAACCGATCTCCAGGACACTTCCCGAAAGAATATCGCTTATCGGGCGAAGAAGGTTGGCTCGCGTCGCGCTGAGATGATATCGAGCCGCCCAATCTGTTTGGGCCGACTTAAGCTCAGGCGAGAAAAGCGACACATCGTCCGCGTGAGAGATGATCGAGTAGATGCGATTCTCGGTATCGTCCCCATCCGAATAGCCGAACTCTGGCGCCTGTCCTTTCGGCAGCCAGAGCTTGTCGTGAACGTCGTATCGTGCCGCCAGGGAGGTCCTGATCTGTTCTTTCATATTCATGTTCTTCAATTGGCGGGCATGCGCATCTGGAGCTCCAGGTTACTGAAGCCCACGAAGGACGATCCCAACACGTGCAGATGGATGGCGTCGTAGCGACGATCGTGCGGAATCACCTCGGAGCCGTCCCGACTGGCCACGCCGAGCGAGATGAAGTAATCGCCCGCTCCCATGGAGCAGTTAAAGTCGAGGTCTACACGCGCCGTTGTACCCGCTTCGCCAAGCTGGGGAAATTCCGTCACGTCAAGCATCTCAGAATTCGTGGCGTAAACGGTCACTCCTTCCTTGTTCTTAACGGCTATACCCAATATGGGCCGATGAACCGTGCGTACAAACTGAATGGCCAACGCAAGCCTGATCGTTTCGCCGGTCGGAACAGACGTAGGATTCTGTACCCCCCCAGCTTGCAGGGAGAAATCGCGGAGGAGCGCGCGTCGATCACCCCAGCGATATTCGTGACTGTTATAATTAGGCCGCATGGAAAACGGGTCGCTATGGCTCGGATCGCTGTCGTCGAGGAGATCCTGGCCTACGTGCTCGTCCGAATCGTTCATCGACAGAGCATCGCCTTCCAGCGCTGGATTATCGACACCGAACAGCAGGTCGAGATACTGATTCACCACCACTTTGGGCGCCCCGTCAGCGACAACGACACCTCCATCCAGAAGCACCGCGCGATCGCAGTGCGTGACTATCTGTTCGGTCGAATGCGATACGAACAGGATCGTCGTGCCTGCATCGCGAAGATTCTTCAAGCGCGCAAAACATTTCGCCTGGAACTTGGCGTCGCCAACCGCCAGTGCTTCATCGACGATCAAGATATCCGGCTTGACGTTGCTCGCCACTGCGAAGGCCAGACGCACGTACATGCCACTCGAATACGTCTTTACCGGCTGATCGATAAAGTCTCCGATGCCTGCAAACGCCAGGATATCCTCGTAACGTGCATCGATTTCATCGCGTGAGAGCCCCAGAAGGCTGCCATTGAGGTAGACGTTTTCTCTGCCAGTGAATTCGGGATTGAAGCCCGCTCCGAGCTCAAGGAGCGCGGCGACCCGGCCATTCACCTCGACCACGCCGGATGACGGGGACAGGGTTCCGCATATGATCTGCAGCAGCGTGGACTTGCCGGAACCGTTCCGACCGATGATGCCAACCGTTTCCCCTCGGCCCACGTCGAAACTCACGCCTCGCAATGCGTGAAATTCTCTAAACCATCGCCCCTTACTGTCTTTCGGACTGAGCATCTGCATGAGGCGGTGATGTGGCTTCTCGTAGATCGGGAATGCCTTTGCAACGCCAGCCACCGAGATCGCCTTGTCAGAGCACATCGGCAAAGCCTCGCTGCGTGGATACAAACCAACCGTATCCGACATACATCACCACGAGCGCGACGAGTCCGTAGATCCCCAGACCCTGCCAGTCTGGCATGCGGCCCCATAGGCACACTTCGCGCGCCTGATCAATGATGAACGTCAAGGGGTTCAACTTGAACCAGAATCGATACTGCTCAGGTATCGACGCGAGCGGAATCATTGCCGACGACATGAACAGAAGAGCCGTCGACAGCACACCCGTTATCTGCCCGATGTCACGGAGATAGACACCTAGTGCCGCGAGACCCCACGAAATGCCCAGCGAAAGCATGGCCAATGGAAGGATCACGATCGGAAACAGGACCATCGTCCAGGCAACGCTCCCTTCCAGCAACGCACGCAGCACCATGAACACCAGCGCGTTCATGAAGGCATGAAACAAGGCCGATAGGAGCATTGGCCAGGGAAGTATTTCCAGGGGAAAGATGACTTTCTTGACGAAGTTAGGCTGAGACACGACGAGGCCGGGCGCTCGGCTCAGGCACTCGGCCAATATGCCGTGCACGATCAGTCCGACGAAAAGAATAATGGAGAAGTGAGTTTCTCCACCCTCGACCTGCGGCCACTTGTTCTTCATGACAAAGCCGAACGCGAGAGTATAGACACCGAGGATCAGAAATGGGCTGATCAGCGCCCACAGGAGCCCAAAACTCGCACCACGATACCGGCCCAGCACGTCGCGCTTGCTGAGCTCCCAGACCAGGCTCCTATGCCAAAGAAGGGCTGAGAACGGCCCTATCAGCCGCCTGAACCAGGAAGGATTCCCCGCCGATGTAGATGTTGATAAGCCAGTCATGTGAACCGTGCTGAGAAAAAAGGGACGTCCGTGTTAGCGCAATGCCAATGCGAGTTCGGCGCGCAGGTCTTCGACGTCTTCGACGCCCACAGATAAGCGGATCAGCCCGTCCGTAATGCCCAGACGCTTTCGGTTCGTGGCGGGAACAGACGCATGCGTCATGATGGCGGGATGCTCGATCAAGCTCTCGACACCGCCAAGCGATTCCGCCAGTGCGAAGAGCTCACAACGTTCGAGTATTTTCCTGGCCCGTGAAAGGCCGCCCTTGATCTCTACTGAGATAATTCCACCGTAGCCATCCATTTGACGACGGGCCAACGCATGTTGCGGATGACTCTTTAGGCCCGGATAAATGACACGGCTTACCGTCGGATGCCGTTCAAGCCAGTGGGCAAGCTCCGTGGCGCTCTGGCAATGCTGGCGCATGCGGAGATGCAGCGTCTTCACACCACGCATCGCGAGAAATGCATCGAAGGGACCTGCAATCGCGCCCACGGAGTTTTGCAGGAATGCCATCTGCTCGGCGACCTCGGCATGAGCCGCGACCACCATGCCACCGACCATGTCCGAGTGACCATTTAGGTATTTCGTGGCCGAATGCAGCACTATGTCGGCGCCCCATTCAATGGGACGCTGAAGCATGGGCGAGCAAAACGTATTGTCGACGACCAGAAGGAGGCCATGCTTCTTGGCAAATGCCGCGACCTTGCGGAGATCGACGAGCTTCAGCATCGGATTCGTCGGTGTTTCGACCCAGATCATGCGTGTCGTCGGCTTCAAGGCGGCCTTGAGCGCAGCAGGGTCATTGAGATCGACAAAGTCGAACGCGAGACCTGCGCTTCGCTTCCTCACCCGTTCGAACAACCGGTATGAACCGCCGTACAGATCGTCCATGGCGATGACATGGCTGCCCGAGTCAAGCAAGTCTAGGACAGTGGCGGCCGCGGCCAGCCCTGAAGCGAATGCGAATCCCGCTACGCCACCCTCGAGATCGGCGACGCAACGCTCGTACGCCATCCGCGTCGGATTCTGGCTACGGGAATACTCGTAACCTTGATGTTTGCCTGGGCTTGACTGTACGTACGTGGACGTCGCATAGATCGGCGTCATGATGGCGCCGGTGCTCGGATCGGGAGATTGGCCCGCGTGGATAGCACGAGTACCCAGTCCGCGGACGCCGGATTTCTTGGAGGTCATTGATTTTCCTGGGAATTGCGCCCGATATTCAGCTTGAATTTACATTCAATCTAGCCGGACCATCCGGACATATTACACTTGGCGACCCGCCAGATAGGCGCTGGCCCGCCAGCCGACGTCAAACGGCGGCAGTAATACGGGCGCTACGCTGAACCGGGCCACCGCTGGCGGTCCGATAGGAAGAGGACAGTATGAAAACATTACTCGTTACGGGCGGCGCTGGGTTCATTGGCGCGAACTTCGTCCTGAAGGCCGTGGCCGCCGGTAACCGTGTCGTCAACCTGGACAAGTTGACCTACGCGGGAAACCTACAGACGCTCGCGGCACTGGAAGATACCCCCCTACACACGTTCGTCAAGGGTGACATCGGCGACCGTGAGCTCATCAAGACTCTGCTTTCCGAGCATCGACCAGATGCTGTGGTGAACTTTGCGGCTGAAAGCCATGTCGACCGCTCGATCGACGGTCCAGCGGCGTTCATCGAGACCAATGTCGTCGGCACCCTCGGCCTGCTCGAAGCCACGCGCGACTACTGGCGTGGTCTGGAAGGCGACGCGGCGGAATCGTTCCGATTCCTGCACGTTTCCACGGACGAGGTCTACGGGTCACTCGGAGACGAGGGGTATTTCACCGAAACGACGCCCTACGCCCCGAATTCACCCTACTCCGCGTCGAAGGCCGCCTCGGATCACCTTGTCCGTGCCTTCCACCATACCTATGGGCTCCCCGTACTGACCACTAACTGCTCGAACAACTATGGTCCGTACCAATTTCCGGAAAAGCTCATCCCATTGGTCATTCAAAAGGCTCTAGCCGGAGAATCGCTCCCGATCTACGGCGACGGCATGAACGTCCGCGACTGGCTCTTCGTGGAAGACCACTGCGACGCCATTCGCCGGGTGCTCGAAGCTGGCCGCGTCGGTGAAACCTACAACGTGGGCGGTAATTCCGAACGGGCAAACATCGTCGTCGTCAAGACCATCTGCGCCATCCTCGACGACGTTGCGCCGCTCGCGAGCGGCCAGCCGCACGAAAGCCTGATCACCTTCGTTCGCGACCGCCCCGGCCATGATCGTCGTTATGCGATCGACGCGAGAAAGCTCAAGAATGAGCTGGGCTGGAGCCCAGCGCATACATTTGAAACGGGCATCCGCGAGACGGTCCAGTGGTATCTGGAAAACAAACCCTGGGTCCAGGGCATCCTCGACGGCAGCTACAAACTGGAGCGACTCGGCGCATGACGACCAAGGGCATCATCCTCGCGGGCGGGTCCGGCACCCGGCTCTATCCCATCACGCACGCGGTAAGCAAGCAGCTCTTGCCCGTGTATGACAAGCCGATGATCTACTACCCGCTGGCAACCCTCATGCTGGCAGGTATTCGTGATGTCCTGGTCATCAATACCCCCCACGAACAGGCCCTGTTCCAACGCCTACTCGGCGACGGTAGCCAGTGGGGCATCGAAATCACCTATGCGGTGCAGCCGTCTCCCGATGGTCTTGCGCAGGCGTTCCTCATCGGCAAGAACTTCATCGGTAACGATCCCAGCTGCCTTGTCCTGGGTGACAACATCTTCTATGGCGTCGGCCTTACCGAAAGGATGAAGCGTGCGGCTACTCGCGAACGCGGCGCAACCGTATTTGGATACTGGGTGCGCGACCCGGAACGCTACGGCGTCGCCGAATTCGACGGTTCGGGAAAGGTCGTCGGCCTCGAAGAAAAGCCGGCAAACCCGAAGTCGCACTACGCTGTGACGGGCCTTTACTTCTACGACAACCGCGCGGTGGACTTTGCCTCGTCGCTCAAACCCTCGCCACGTGGCGAGTTGGAGATCACCGATCTCAATCGCTGCTATCTCGACGACCAGACGCTACACCTCGAGCAACTCGGCCGCGGATACGCGTGGCTCGATACGGGGACGCACGAGTCGCTGATGGAAGCCGGCGAGTACATCCAGACTATCGAAAACCGCCAAGGTCTGAAGGTTTGCTGCCCTGAAGAAATCGCTTTCGTCAATGGCTGGATCGATGCCGAGCAGCTCCTACGCCTTGCCGAACCACTGGCCAAGACCGGTTACGGCCAATACCTCCAGAACCTGATCAAGCAGGGCTACGTCGGATGAAGTTCATCGAAACCAGCTTGTCCGGATGCGTAGTGATCGAGCCGCAGGTTTTTGGCGATTCCCGGGGCTTTTTCTACGAAAGTTACAACGAGGCGAAATTCCACGACGCGGGCATCGACCGCAGGTTCGTCCAGTCCAATGTGTCCCGCTCTGCGCGAGGCGTGCTTCGGGGCCTGCACTACCAGTGGCCCAACCCCCAGGGGAAGCTGGTCAGCGTACTTGAGGGAGAGGTCTACGACGTCGCTGTCGACATTCGGCGCGGCTCTCCCACGTTTGGCCAATGGGCAGGCGTGATGTTGACCGCGGAGAACCATCGACACTTCTGGATACCTGAGGGCTTCGCCCACGGCTTCTGTGTCGTCTCCGAGCACGCGACGTTCTCATATCAATGCACCGACCTCTACGACGCCAAGGCTGACGGCGGCGTGCGCTGGGACGACCCCGCCATCGGTATCGATTGGCCGGTGTCGTCGCCCTTGTTGTCTGACAAGGATGCGAAAGCCCCGCTTCTGGCCGACGTTCCCGCAGGCAGGCTTCCGGAGTACCTAGCGTGAGAATCCTGTTGCTGGGCGCCCAGGGCCAGCTTGGGCAGACGTTCATTGCCCACGGCGGTCTCGCCGCTCGTGGTGAATTGATTGCCGCGTCCCGCGACGGGAACGTTCCCGCAGGCACCAGGGGCGTGCAGGCCGACATCGCCGACGAGAGCGCATTGCGAGCCGTCCTGGACGACGTAAACCCGGATCTCATCGTCAATGCGGCGGCGTACACGGCCGTGGACAAGGCGGAAACGGACGAAGCGACTGCTATGGCCGTCAACGGACATGCCCCGGGTATCCTGGGTCGCTGGGCTGCGACGAGGGGTGCGGGAGTGATCCACTACTCCACGGATTATGTCTTCCCCGGGGACGCTCAAGCGCCATACGTCCCCGATGCCGCCACCGGCCCGCAAGGCGCCTACGGTCGAAGCAAGCTTGCCGGTGAACTGGCACTTCGTTCGAGCGGTGCAAACCACCTGATCCTGCGCACGGCATGGGTGTATTCGGCCGTGGGGCACAACTTCCTGAAGACCATGTTGCGTCTCGGCCGCGAGCGCGATGAACTCAAAGTGGTTGCCGACCAACGTGGAACACCGACAACGACCACCCTTATCGTCGAAGGGAGCATCGTCGCCATCGACCGGTTTGTCGAAAAGAGCAACCGCCCCGCACTCACTGGCACCTACCATCTGACCGCCAGCGGCGAGACGACGTGGCACGGCTTTGCCGAAGCGATATTCGACGAAGCCGTTACCGAAGGAGTCCTTGCGCGGCGACCCGTGGTGCATCCGATCGGCACGAGCGACTTTCCAACGCCCGCGCGCCGTCCAACCTACTCGGTCCTGGACAATCGCAGTTTTGCGGAGACATTCCGCCATACCCTGCCGGCTTGGCGCGACGGCCTGCACGATATCGTCCACTCGCTCGCATCGCAGTGAGGCACCCATGCTGATCCCCCTCATCCTCAGTGGCGGTAGTGGCACGCGCCTCTGGCCGATTTCGCGTCGCAACCTGCCTAAACAATTCCTCTCCCTTGCCGGGAAGGAAACGCTGTTTCAGCAGACCATCCAGCGCGCTAGCGGTCTTCTCGACATCGCGGCACCCATCGTCGTGGCAAGCGACGACCAGCGCTTCCTTGCGGCGGAGCAGTTGCAGGAACTCGGCGTGGAGGGCGCCAGCATCCTCCTCGAGCCGACAGCCAGGAACACGGCGCCGGCGATAGCGGTGGGCGCCCTGCAGGCCATCCAGAAGGATCCGGACGCCCTGATCCTCGTACTTCCCGCGGATCATCTGATCGGCGACAGCGCCTCCTTCGCGGACGCTGTTGCCCGGGCCCTTCCACTGGCCGAACAGGATTGGCTCGTTACCTTCGGCATTCGTCCTGATCGTGCCGAAACGGGATTCGGGTATATCCGTCGCGGCGAGGCACTTGAAGGCGACACCTTCCGGGTCAGCCAGTTCGTTGAGAAGCCAAAACAGGAGATCGCGGATCAGTATCTCGCCAGCGGCGAATACGACTGGAACTCCGGCATGTTCCTTTTTCGCGCGTCTCGTTACCTCGAAGAGCTGAGCCAATTCGCGCCGGCCATGCGACAGGCCGTGGAAGCCGCTTTCGGCAAAGCGAACAAGGATCTCGATTTCATCAGGCTTGACCACGAAGCATTCGCTGCCGCACCTGGCGATTCCATAGACTATGCAGTCATGGAAAAGACGACGCGGGCTGCTGTAGTCCCCGTTACCTGTGGCTGGAGTGACATCGGTTCGTGGGACGCTCTCTGGCTTGCCGCAGAGAAAGACGCCAACGGCAATCATCTTGAAGGCGACGTCATCGCCCTCGACACACGCGGCTCCCTGGTCAGGTCCCACGACCGTCACCTGGTGGCCACGATAGGGCTCGATGATGTCGTGGTCGTCACGACGCCCGACGCCACGTTGGTCGCCCGCCGCGACGCGTCGCAGGACGTCAAGAAGGTCGTCGAACAACTGAAGGCGGCAGGCCGTACCGAGCACGACCTCCATCGCGTCGTCCACAGGCCCTGGGGCAGCTACGACTCACTGGAATCCGGCGATCGGTTCCAGGTAAAGCGCATCGTCGTCAAGCCAGGCGCTGCGCTCAGCCTGCAGATGCACCACCACCGGGCGGAGCACTGGATCGTCGTCAAAGGCGTGGCCGAAGTCACGTGCGATGACAATGTCTTCCTGCTTTCGGAAAACCAGAGCACCTACCTGCCACTGGGCAGCAAGCACCGCCTTCGCAACCCGGGGAAACTTCCGGTCGAACTGATCGAAGTACAGTCGGGAAGCTACCTCGGGGAAGACGACATCGTTCGCTTCGACGACGTGTACGGCAGGGCGGGCTAACCCCGGATCAGCCGGGAAAGCTCGGCCGTCCGCGCTGCCATGAGTGTGGAATCGCCTCGCGATTCCACATTGAGGCGGAGTAACGGCTCCGTATTCGACGAGCGTA
Source organism: Luteibacter sp. E-22 (assembly GCF_049913125.1). GTDB lineage: Bacteria > Pseudomonadota > Gammaproteobacteria > Xanthomonadales > Rhodanobacteraceae > Luteibacter. The sequence goes on along the minus strand of NZ_CP183975.1, from coordinate 885,481 downwards.
GATTGAAGCGCCACGCTCCAAAATCGGCGCTGGTGCCGTCAATGTATTCCAGCGAAGGCGCATCTTTCTCGTAATATGCGAGGACGCGCGCGACTGCCGCGTTCGCATCGTCCACGACGAAATTGATTTCGCCGCTGCAGGGATAGGCGGCCATGCGTTCAGCCAGCATGTCCGCAAGACTCGTACCCACCCGTGACAATCGCTCTGCAACGAGCAACCACGGAATCATCCCCGAATCGCAATAGGCGAACTCGCGGAAGTAGTGATGTGCGCTCATCTCACCGCCGTAGATGGCGTCTTCGGCGCGCATCCGCTCCTTGATGAACGCGTGGCCCGTCTTGCTTTCGATGGCTACGCCACCTGCCCGCTCCACCATGTCGATCGTGTTCCACGTCAGCCGCGGATCATGGATGATCTTCGCACCCGGATGCTTCTCAAGGATCTGCGCCGCCAGCAAGCCGACGATGTAATAGCCCTCGATGAACTCACCGCGCGCGTCGAACAGGAAGCAGCGGTCGAAATCGCCGTCCCAGGCGATGCCAAAGTCCGCTCCATGTTCGCGTACGGCATCGGCCGTGGCCGAACGGTTCTCGGGCAGCAGTGGGTTGGGAATGCCATTGGGGAAGCTGCCGTCCGGTTCGTGATTGACGCGCACGAACTGCAATGGAAGATGCGCTTCGAGCAGGTCGACAATCCGTCCCGCACCACCGTTGCCGGCGTTCACCACCACCTTCAAGGGCTTGAACGCCGCAGGATCGATATAACCCAGCAAGTGCTGGATATAGGCACTCTTGTCGTGATCGTGGACTACGCAGCCGCGCGAGGCCGACGGCTCGCCAAATGCGTTTTCTTCCACCAAGCGCTCGATGTCCCGCAGCCCTGTGTCACCACTGATGGGCCGCGAGCCCTCGCGCACCAGCTTCATGCCGTTGTAGTCGATGGGATTATGGCTCGCGGTAACCATGATCCCGCCGGCGACCTGGCGATGGAAGGTCTGGAAGTACACCTCTTCCGTGCCGCACAGCCCGATGTCGACCACATCGCGACCTTCGTCGTTGAGACCCCGAACGATGGCCTCCGCCAGTCCGGGACTATCACGCCGGATGTCGAAGCCGACGACGACGGCGCCCTCGCCCACCGTACGCGCGAAAGCACGACCAAGGCGATATGCGATGTCTTCGTTCAGTTCATCCGGCACACGGCCGCGGATGTCGTAGGCTTTGAAACACTTCATGAGCGTGGTTCCGGCAATTCAGCGCCCTATTGTCGCCGCACCGGCCCCGCCCCTCAAGGCCGAGGCGCATCGCCAAGGCTACCGCGCAGCCAGTGGAATACCGGCTCGCCCTCCCGGGAAAGGAACGTACGAGGTTCCGCGGAAGGCACGCCGCTGACCTGCAAGACCCGCCGATAACGATCCTCATCGCCGGCATTCCAGTAAACGAGGCGAAATTCGGTGATGCCGTCGCCCTTGAGCTGGTCGATCGTGCGGGGTTCGATATCCACCCTGTAGGGCACGCGATTCTCCGTGAGGAAAGCGAACGAGGTGAAGAATCCCCAGTCGGGGAACAGATAGGCAACGTTCTTCGGCACGCCTCGCGCCTCGACGGCCAGCGTCGTCAACGCGTCGCTGCTGTGCCCCCGCCCTCCCGTCTTGACCAGCCATTCGTGAAAGCGAGCCTGCTGGAACAAGTTGCCGCCGACTGCCACGGTCGCCAGCACCACGAGAAGGGCGGTATGCATACGGGGGACCGGTTGGCGGACCATCGCAAGGATCTGGGTCATCAGCAACGCGGGCAAAAGGTAGACGAACGGCAGCAGCACGCTGAAGTGGTGGGCCCAGAGCCGGTGACCGAACAGGGAAGCGACCGCGACGAATGAGATCGGCATCAATGCCGGCAGGATCGCCATTGGTGAGCGCGGCTGACGTCCGAGCACATGAATGATGCCGAGTACGATCAGGCCAAGGACACTGCAAGCAAGCCACCACACCTTGCTTGCACCCCAGGGACTGGATATCGCCTGGCCGAAGATCATGCCCTCGTTGGCGGCATCGCTCGTCGCCAGGCCGACCATGTCCCACGCGTAAGCGAAGTTGTTCCCCGAGGCACCACTGGCGTCGAAGGGTTTCAGTTGACCCAGCATCCCGCGGACGAACTCGAGCGTCGGCTCCAGGCCGTGTTTCTTCGCCAGCAGCGACAGAAAGCCGAGCAGGAAGGGGCTTACGCCTAAAGCGGCCCCCGCTACCCAGCGCCCCCAGTCGCGGCGGGGAACCCAGCACGCGACAAGCACGGCCATGGCGGGGCCGAAGAACGAAAGGACGAAGTAGCCGTAGCTGGCAAGGCCGAAACATACACCGGACCATAAGACCCGGCGTCGTACGATCCTGGACCCGGCCTCGGCGGGAAGTGCCAGCAGCATCGACAGGATGAACCACGCCGCCCCACCCAGCACGATGTAGAACTGCGTACGGAACGACGCGGTGAATGCGAGTTCCGTGGCAAGGCCGACGCAGACGGCAACGGCCAGCCCGCGCGACCCCGTGAGCCGGCGGCTCAGGTGGTACAGCGCGAGGAGCAGGATAAGGCCAAACACCGCCTGTTCGAGGCGCAGAGACGTAACGCTGAAGCCGGCTACAGCGAAAAAGGGCAGACCCAGGTAAGCGTTCTGCAACCCGTGGTAGAAGCTGCCGAGGATGGGAAAGATCTTCGACGGTATGCCTGCGCCGGGATTATGGCCGCGATGCAGCCATTGCGCCGCGAGGAAGTCGGGGTTCGCCGCGTCCATGTAGATGCCGGGGAGGTCCGCATGGAACAGGACGAGGCCCAGGAACATCGCCAGGGGCAGCAGCCAAGCCAGGCGCGACATCCATGCTTCCTTCCGCTGAACCAAGGCGATCCCCTCTTTGGCACGCCCCGGTGGCGGCGCCGGCGATTATACAATCGCCGGATTGAAGCGCCCCGATCCTCCGAAGGACGAACGTCACATGCAGACAGATATTCCGGGCCATGGCCAGAACGTCGCCGTACTGATCCCCTGCTTCAACGAGGCATTGGCGATCGCCCGGGTGATCAGGGACTTCCACACCGCGCTACCGCATGCCCGCATCCACGTGTTCGACAATGCCTCCACGGACCGTACGGTTGAGATTGCCAGGGAAGCCGGAGCGATCGTGCGCACGGTGGGCCTCCGCGGCAAGGGCAACGTGGTGCGGCGCATGTTCGCGGACGTGGATGCCGACATCTACGTCCTGGTCGACGGAGACGCGACCTACGACGCTTCCAGTGCGCCCGTGATGATCGAGCGGCTGCTGAACGAAGGGGCCGACATGGTCGTCGGCGCGCGCAAGGATGACAACCTCACAGGGGCCTACCGGAACGGCCATCGGCTCGGCAACCGCATGCTCACCGGCTGCGTATCGATGATCTTCGGCGGCACATTCACGGACATGTTGTCGGGCTACCGCGTCTTCACCCGCCGCTACGTGAAATCCTTCCCCGCCCTGTCGGCCGGCTTCGAAACGGAAACAGAGTTGACCGTGCACGCGCTCGAGCTGCGCATGCCGTGGAGCGAGGTGGACACGCCCTACTCCACCCGGCCGGAAGGCTCGGAGAGCAAACTTTCGACTTACAGAGACGGCCTGCGCATATTGCGGATGATCCTGCGCCTGTTCGTCGCGGAGAGACCCCTTCATTTCTTCGGGCTCGTGGGCGCGCTGTCGCTGGTCACCGGCATCGCCATCGCCGTGCCGTTGCTCACGACGTACCTTGCCACCCATGAAGTGCCACGGCTTCCCACGGCGCTGCTGTCCACGGGCCTGGCACTCGTGGCGGTGATCTCGCTGGTGTGTGGCCTGATCATGGACGCCGTCACCCGCGGGCGCAGGGAAATGAAGCGCCTGTTCTACCTGAGCATCCCAGGGCCCACGAAGCCTGACGACATCAGGCCCTAGACGGCGTCGCCGCCATGGGACGGCGCGCCGTCCACATAGCCGATCACGCGCGCGGGATTGCCGACGACAATGGCCCTTTCGGGCACGTCGTGCGTGACCACCGCCCCAGCCCCGATCATCGCCCTGGAGCCGATCTCTAGGCCAGGCAGGATCGTGGCGCCTCCGCCTATCGATGCACCGGACCGGACCACCGTCTGCTGGAACGGCTGGCTGTACTCCCTCGACCGCGGAAACCGGTCATTGGTAAACGTCACATTCGGCCCGACAAAAACATCATCCTCAAGCCGCAACCCATCCCACAACTGCACCCCACTCTTCACCGTCACCCGATCGCCAACGACCACATCGTTCTCGATAAAGCAATGCGAGCAGATATTGCAATCGTCACCAATAGTGGCCCCCGGCAGGATCACGACGAACTGCCACACCCGCGTCCGCTCGCCGATGCGCAACGACTGCACATCGGCGAGGGCATGGATGTACGGCTGGTCGCTCATTCCACCGTCACCGACTTGGCCAGGTTCCGCGGCTGATCCACATCCGTCCCGCGCTGCACCGCCACGTGATACGCCAGTAGCTGCATCGGCACGGTAAACACCGCCGGAGCGATCAGGTCGCCACCACCGTCGACACGCACGGTGGCGATATGCTCCGCATCCGTGTCCATCTCGGCGCGCTCATCGGCGAACACGATCAACTCGCCGCCACGTGCGCGCACTTCCTGCAGGTTGGACTTCAGCTTATCCAGCAGCGGACCGTTCGGTGCCACGGCGACGATCGGCATGTTCTCGTCCACGAGCGCCAGCGGGCCATGCTTCAACTCACCCGCCGGGTAGGCCTCGGCGTGGATGTACGAGATCTCCTTGAGTTTCAGCGAACCTTCCAGGGCCACTGGATACTGTGCACCGCGCCCCAGGAACAACGCGTGCTGCTTGTTGATGAAGTGGTCGGCGATCTTCAGGACTTCCGGCTCGCTCTTCAACGCATTCTCGATATAGCGCGGCAACGACTGCAGTTCCTTGCAATGGTCGAGGTAGCGGGTGCCATCCAGGCCACGGCGGCGGCCGAGGTCCAGCGCCAGCAACGCGAAGGCCGCCAGCTGGGTCGTGAAAGCCTTGGTCGAGGCCACGCCGATCTCGGGGCCCGCCCGGGTCATCAGGCGCAGGTCGGATTCGCGCACCACCGAGGACTCCGGCACATTGCAGATGGCGAAAGTGGCGAGGTAGCCGCGGCGGCGCGATTCGCGCATGGCAGCCAGGGTGTCGGCGGTTTCGCCCGACTGCGACACGGCCACGAACAAGGTGTTTTCCGGCACCACCACGTCGCGGTAGCGGTATTCGCTGGCCACCTCGACCACGACCGGGATGCGTGCCAGTTCCTCGATCCAGTACTTGGCGACCATGCCGGCGTGATAGCTGGTGCCGCAGGCGACGATGTGGATGCCACGTGTCTTGTCGAGGATGGGGTCCGCATCGATGCCGAAGATGTTCGGCAGCACACCATGCGGCCCGATGCGGCCTTCCAGCGTGTCGGCGACGGCCCGCGGCTGCTCGAAGATTTCCTTCTGCATGTAGTGGCGGTATTCGCCACGCTCGACGGAATCGGCGCTGATCTCGCTTTCATGCGCGGTGCGGTCCACCGGATGGCCATCGAGGTTGAACACCTCAACGGTGTCACGGGTGATCTCGACGACGTCGTCCTCTTCGAGGTACATCATCCGGTTGGTGACCTTGATCAACGCCTGCGCGTCGGACCCCAGGAAATGCTCGCCGATGCCGATACCGACCAGCAAGGGGCAGCCACGACGAGCGCCGACGATACGCTCGGGTTCGTCCAGGCTCATCACGGCGATGGCGTAGGCACCTTCCAGTTCGCGCACGGCGGCAGTCACCGCCTCGCGCAGCGGCTTGCCCGCCTGCACGTGTTCGTCGATCACCGCGCCCATCACCTCGGTATCGGTTTCCGAGTTGAACGTCCGGCCCTTGGATTTCAGCGACTCGCGCAGCGACGCGTAGTTCTCGATGATGCCGTTATGCACGATCGCGATGCGGCCCTGCACGTGCGGGTGCGCGTTCTTCTCGCTCGGCACGCCGTGCGTCGCCCAGCGTGTGTGCGCGATACCGGTACCGCCCCGCACGGGATCGGCGTCATAGAGGGCTTCCATCTCGCGGACCTTGCCCTTCGCGCGGACCCGGCGGATCTCGCCGCCATCGGCGATGGCCATGCCCGCGGAGTCGTAGCCACGGTATTCCAGGGCCTTCAGCCCGGCGATGAGGATGGGCGCGATGTCACGCTGCGCGACTGCGGCGACGATTCCACACATGACGCTTCCCCTTTCCTTAATTGACTTTGCGGCGCAGGTAATTGAGCAGGTCGATACGGGTGATGAGGCCGAGGAACTGCTCGCCATCCATCACGATCGCGACATGGCCCTTCTCGAACACGGGTAACAACGCCTCGATCGGCGAGGTGACTTGAAGCATCTCCGGCGACGCGATCATCGCCGTGGACACCGGGTCACGAAACCGGGTTTCGTCCGCGTGCACGTGCAGGAGCACGTCGGATTCGTCCAGGATGCCGACCAGGCGGTCGTCTTCCATCACGGGCAGCTGCGATACGTCGTACAGCTTCATGCGGTTGTAGGCGGTGATCAGCATGTCGTCCGGCTTCACCACTACCGTGTCGCGCTGGGCGTACGGACGCAGGATGAGGTCGCGCAGGTCGCCGAAGCGCTCGCGTTCGAGGAAGCCGTTGTCGAGCATCCAGTAGTCGTTGTACATCTTCGATAGGTACTTGTTGCCGGTGTCGCAGACCAGGGTCACCACACGCTTCGGCGTGGTCTGTTCGCGGCACCACTTCAGCGCGGCGGCGAGCAGCGTGCCCGTGGACGAGCCACCCAGCACGCCCTCTTTCGCCAGCAGCTCGCGCGCGGCGAGGAAGCTTTCCTTGTCGCTGATGGCATACGCCTTTTTCACCATCGAGAAATCGCTGATCGACGGGAGGAAGTCTTCACCGATACCTTCCACCATCCAGCTGCCGGACTTCTCCGACAGCGTACCCTCGTTGATGTACTGGGCGAGGATCGAACCGACCGGGTCGGCCAGCACGATCTCGGTGTTCGGCGAATGCTCGCGCAGATAGGCGGTGAGGCCACTCATCGTGCCGGACGAACCGCAACCGACCACGATCGCGTCGACCTTGCCATCGAGCTGTTCGAGGATCTCCGGCCCGGTGGTCTGCACATGCGCCAGCGGGTTGTCCGGATTACCGAACTGGTTGATGAAATAGGCCCCCGGCGTTTCGCGGGCGATGCGCGCGGCCATGTCCTGGTAGTACTCGGGGTGGCCCTTGGCCACGTCCGACCGGGTAAGCACCACCTCGGCGCCCATGGCCTTGAGGTTGAAGATCTTCTCGCGGCTCATCTTGTCGGGGACGACCAGGATCAGCCGGTAACCCTTCTGCTGTGCGACCAGCGCGAGGCCCAGGCCGGTGTTGCCGGCGGTGCCCTCGACCAGGGTATCGCCCGGCTTGATCTTCCCTGCGCGTTCGGCGCCCTCGATCATGGACCGGCCGATGCGGTCTTTCACCGAACCGCCCGGATTGGCGCTCTCGAGCTTCAGGAACAGTTCGCAACAGCCCGCATCCAGGCGCTGGGCACGCACCATGGGGGTGCGACCGATCAGTTCGAGGACGCTGTCATGAACACTCATTGGGACTCCGTGGTTGATCCGGCGCGGCCCCTTCGACCTCGCCCTTTGGGCGCACATGATAAAGGGTGGCGCGCTGAACCGATGCCCGGCTTCTCGGCCGATCCAAAACGATGTATGGGAAGACCATAAAAAAACGGGCACGTTCCCGTGCCCGTTCCTGTCCTGCACCGGTCAGCCGGTTCAGTGTCGTGAGTTTTGCCAGCTTTCCCACATTCGCTGGAGTTTCTCCTTGGCCTGCAGCTTTTCCTTCTTGAGTCCGACCAGGCTCTTGTCATCGATGGGCAGGCAGCCGATGTTGGCATCGTGCAGCTTGGTATCGAGTTCCTGGTGGCGGTAGAAGAGACGACGGGTTTCGGCATCGGCGTGGATGAACTTCTCGACGTCGTCGCGCTGCTGGTTTTCGAACATAGCAATCTCCTCGCGGTGGGATCGGCCCGCGGCGCGGACCGGTCGTGAGGGGAGACATGCGAGGCACTGTCCGCGCATCGGCGGAAGGGAGGATCGCGATGCGATGTGCCTGGTGAACGTACGCATGCTCCGGCAGGGCCGCCACGTGTTTTTCCCGTGACGGGAGTTCGAAGCTACTCCGCTCGCCAGGGGGGTGCAAGGGCGATTTTTCTGAATTTCCCGCAGAAAAAAAGTTGCCGGTGCAACGGTTTACGCGGCAGGCTTCCGCCAGGCCGCATGGCAGCTGATGGGGCGCGCCGTGGGCCGCATGAGAGCACAGCGCCGCTCCTGCCTGTGCGGCAGAAGCGGCGGCGCAGCCGGACGGCTTAGTTGCCGCCGCCCTTCTTGCTCTTCTTGGGCGTGCTCGTGGCCGGCGTGGACGCGGGGGCGCCGCCGTCGGACGAGTTGATGTCGCGCATCGCCCGGGCAGCGGCTTCCGCCAGCGCCGCCTGTTTCTTGGCGGCGTTGGCGACCTTGGCCTGCGCGGCGGCGACCTGACGGGCTTTCTCGCCTTCGGCCTTGGCCTGCTCCAGCGCCTGGGAATACTCCACGCCCTGCTGCTGCAGGCGGGCGGCCTCTTCCTGGATCATCTGGTTCTGCATGCGCTGCTGCTCGAGCTGGCGGCGGGCCATCTCGGCGTCGAGGCGGCTGGCCTCGAGCAGGATGGCGTCGTGCTCGCGGTCAAGCTGGGCGCTCTTGTTCTGGGCGTCCTGGTACTGGGCCATGGCCTTGGCGATGTCCACGCGGCGCTCGGCGATGTACCGGTAGTGGGCGTGTTCCTTGTCCTTGGGCTTGAACTGGGCCATCTGGTTGATCGCCTCACGGGCGCGCGCCTGTTCCGCCTGGGCATAACCGCCTAGGGCGGGATCGGACGACAGCTGGTCGAGGCTGGAATTCAGGCGGCGCACGTCGAGGTCGTCGGTGGCGGCCATGGCGCTACCCGCCGAAACGGCAAGGACGAGCGCGGAAAGGAGGAGAGTCGAACGCTTCATCACTGGCCTCCCTGGTTGTCGTTCAGGGGCTGGGTCTGCCCGCCGGCCGGCGGCGGGGTGTTGTCGGTCGGCTCCGGCAGGACCGTCTCGGACTCATGCACGTTGCTGGGAATCGGCACCGTGTCGTTGGCGTGGTTGTCGATCATCTCCACGCGCATCCGCGAGTTTTCCTGGCTCTTGGCGGTGTTCTGCGCGCGAGCCGCTCCGAGGCGCGCCTTGGCGCGAGCCAATTCGCTGTCCGCGCGGGACTCCTCGGCCAGCGCGGCGGCCTCGTCGTACTTACGGCTGGCCATGGCCGCCTGGGCCTGGCGGAACTTGCTTTGCGCGTAATCGAGGTCGACCGGCGCATAATCGGCCGCCCCCGCATCGCGCGCGGCTTGAAGTTGGGCGAGGGCCTGGTTCATGGCGCCATCGGGCGGGGGCACGCTGGCACAGCCAGCGAGGGTGGCGATCGCCATGGCCAGGGCGGCCACGGCAAGGAGCCGGCGGCCCTGGGACAGGGCTTTCGACGGCAAGTTGTGCACCATCACTCGTTCCTCATACAGATTTGCGAGATATTGTCGATATACAGGTCAGTGAGACCGTCGTCTCGATTGTAATGCGAACGCCCGGGGGTTTAGGTGGATATCGGTTATTTCCTGAAGCTAATGGTGGACAAGGGCGCGTCGGACATGTTCCTGACGACCGGCGCCCCCGTGAACATCAAGGTGGAAGGCAAGCTTTACCCGCTCGGAAACACCGGCCTGCCGAGCGGCATGGTCAAGAAAATCGCCTATTCGCTGATGGACGAGGGCCAGGTGCCCCAGTTCGAGCGCGACCTCGAGCTCAACATGGCCCTGGCCGTGAAGGAAGCCGGGCGTTTCCGTATCAACGTGTTCAAGCAGCGCGGCGAGATCGGCATGGTCATCCGTGCGATCAAGAGCGAGATCCCTTCACTGGAAGAGCTGCGCCTGCCCACGATCTTCCGCGACCTCATCATGGAGCCGCGCGGCCTGATCCTGGTCGTGGGTGCCACCGGCTCGGGCAAGTCGACCACCCTGGCCGCGATGCTCGACCACCGCAACAGCAACAGTTCGGGCCACATCCTCACCATCGAGGACCCGATCGAGTACCTGCACCGGCACAAGCGCTCCATCGTGAACCAGCGTGAAGTGGGGTTGGACACCCACAGCTATCACGAGGCGTTGAAGAACGCGATGCGCGAGGCACCGGACGTGATCATGATCGGCGAGATACGCGACACGGACACCATGGAGGCCGCCATTTCGTTCTCCGAGACCGGTCACCTGTGCCTCGCCACCCTGCACTCGAACAACGCCGACCAGACGCTGGAGCGCATCCTCAACTTCTTCCCGGAATCGGCGCACAAGAACGTGCTGATGAACCTCGCCCTGAACCTGCGTGCGGTGATCAGCCAGCGCCTGGTGATCGGCAAGGACGGCCGCCGCATGCCGGCGACCGAAGTGCTGCTCAACACCCCGCTGATCCGCGACATGATCCGCCGCGGCCAGATCCACGAGGTGAAGGACGCCATGGACCGGAGCCTCCAGGAGGGCATGCAGACCTTCGACCAGTCCCTCTATCGCCTGTACAAGGAAGGCCAGATCACCCTCGACGAATGCCTCAACAAGGCCGACTCGCGCGATGGCCTGGCGTTGAAGATCCGGCTTTCGGAAGGGGCGTCGGGTAACGAGTTCGCGTCGAGCGACCCGTACGGGATCGGCGTTTAGGTCGATCGATAGCGCTTAAGTGCGTCATCCACCTAGTGTGGGAGCCGCTTCAGCGGCGATAGGTGGTTGCCGCCACTTGGCCCGCTACCGCGGGATCGCCGCTGAAGCGGCTCCCACAGTGAAACGGCTCCAACCAAGTCGCGAGGCTTGAGTGGGAGCCGCCCCTCTCGGCGACGCTTTCAGAGCGCATCCGGCTGCGCCTCGGGTGCGGCCCGCTGGAACGCCTCCAGCGCCTGGCAAGCTTCCGCCACCCGCCGGATCGTCGGATACGGCGTCAGGTCCACGCCCCAACGCACGGCGTTGTAGAACTGCGGCACGAGGCAGGCATCGGCCAGTGTCGGCGTATCGCCATGGCTGTAGCGACCGGTCGGTCCCTTCGCCAGCAAGGCCTCGATCCCGTTGAACCCATGTGCGATCCAACGGCGCGACCACGCCTCCTTCGCCGCCGCGTCGGCTCCGAATTCCGACTCGATGGCCTTGAGCACCCGCAGGTTGCCCAACGGGTGGATATCCGCCGCGACCGCTTGCATCAATTCGCGGACGCGCGCCCTGCCCTCGGCATCGGCCGGCATCAGGGGCGGCGAGGGCCGTGTCTCGTCGAGGTACTCCATGATCGCCATCGATTGACGGATGACGCGGTCACCATCGAGCAGCGTGGGTAGCTGCGCCTGCGGGGACACCTCGCGGTAAGCAGGCTTCAGGTGCTCACCGCCGTCATTGACCAGGTGGACGGGCCGGGCCTCGTAATCCAGGCCCTTGAGGTTCAGGGCGATACGTACGCGATAGACGGCGCTAGAGCGCCAGTAGGTGTAGAGGACGAGGGACATGCGGCTTCCTTCTATGGCGTGGCGGATTCTAATGGGTGGCGGCTGGGAAGCCTTGCCGCGCTGCCGCGCGGATCGCCGGGAAGCCTGGTGGGAGCCGACCCTGTCGGCGATCGGATTTGCCCCACCCTCCCAGGGCGCGGACAATATCCGTTTCCCCTCGACCCAGAGCTGGAGTCCACCGTGTCCGTCACCCGCATGCAAGACCTCGACCTGCGCGGCAAGCGCGTGCTGATCCGCGAAGACCTCAACGTCCCCGTGGAGAGCGGCAAGATCACCTCCACGCAGCGCCTGGATGCTGCCCTGCCCACCATCGTCGCCGCGCGCGACGCCGGCGCGAAGGTCATGGTCATTTCCCATCTGGGTCGACCGAAGGAAGGCGAGTTCGACGAGGCTTCCTCACTGACGCCGGTCGCCGAATGGCTGGGCAAGAAGCTCGGCAAGGAGGTGCGCCTGGTGCGCGATTACCTCGACGGCGTCGACGTGGCCGATGGCGAAGTGGTCGTCCTCGAGAACTGCCGCATGAACGTCGGCGAAGGCAAGGACGACGAAACCCTGTCGAAGAAATATGCCGCCCTCTGCGACATCTTCGTCATGGATGCCTTCGGCACCGCGCACCGCGCACAGGCTTCCACCCACGGCGTGATCCGCTTCGCACCGGTCGCCGCCGCCGGTCCGCTGCTCGCGAAGGAACTCGACGCGCTGGGCAAGGCGCTCGAGAATCCCGACCACCCGCTGTTGGCGATCGTCGCCGGCTCGAAGGTATCGACCAAGCTCGAACTGCTGCAGAACCTCGTCGGGCGGGTCGACCAGTTGATCGTCGGTGGCGGCATTGCGAATACCTTCATCCTCGCCGCAGGTCACAAGGTCGGCAAGTCGCTGGTGGAGGCCGACCTGCTCGATACCGCGAAGAAGATCATGGCCGATGCCAAGTCGCGTGGCGCCGAGGTCCCGGTTCCGACGGATGTCGTCGTCGCCACGGAGTTCTCCGCTACCGCCAAGGCCACGGTGAAGGCCGTCGACCAGGTGGGCGACGACGAGATGATCCTCGACATCGGTCCCGACACCGCCAAGCGTTATGCCGAACTGATCGCCAAGGCGGGTACGGTCGTCTGGAACGGCCCCGTGGGCGTGTTCGAATTCGATGCTTTCGGCAAGGGCACCGAAACGCTGGCACGCGCCATCGCCGCATCGAAGGCCTTCTCGATCGCGGGTGGTGGCGACACCCTCGCAGCGGTCGACAAGTACGGTATCGAGGACGGAGTCTCCTACATCTCCACGGGCGGCGGCGCGTTCCTGGAGTTCCTCGAAGGCAAGGAATTACCGGCGGTCGCCGCGCTCCAGGCCAGAGCGGACAACAAGTAATGCTGATCCTCTTCGACCTCGACGGCACCCTGATCGACTCGGAAATCGGCATCTTCGCCGGCGTTCGCCATTCGCTGGCGAGCGTCGGCGCGGAGGCGCCCGACGAGACGGTACTGCGTTCCTGGATCGGCCCACCGTTGCGGGTCAGCTTCGGCGAAGTACTCGACGGTGACAGCATTCGCGTGGAAGCGGCGGTCGCCGCGTATTCCCAGCGTTTCCGCGACATCGGCTGGTCCGAGCACACAGTCTACGACGGCGTCGCGGATGCCATCGCATCCCTCGCCAGCGCGGGCCACCGCCTGGCGGTGGTGACGAGCAAGGTGCGCGCACACGCGGAACCCATCCTCGCCCATCTCCCCTTCGGCCATCTCTTCGAACGCCTTTACGCCCCCGGTCCTGCGACGGCGCACAGCGAGAAAGCCGAGATGATCGCGGCAGCACTGGCCGACTTCGGCCACCCCGCCGACGACACGATCATGATTGGCGACCGCCGCTTCGACATCGAAGGCGCGGTTGCCAATCATGTTCGTGGCATCGGCGTGCTATGGGGGTTTGGCGATCGTGACGAGCTGGAGGCCGCGGGCGCCTGGAAAGTGATCGAAAAGCCGGCTGAGATCGGTTCGGTTGCGGGGATGTTCGTTCCAGGTTGACGCGGGATGGCATGCCCGTTGGATGCGACGCCCTAGAGCAAGGCGTCGTCAGGCACTCGCCGAGCCGCCCGCATGGATGCGACAAACGCACGGTAGATGACTTGGTTTCCATAGGCACTGAGGTGGTCGCCATCGAAGAACAACGGCCTGCCATCGCGGAACCCATCACATAGCCTCGTTCCTTCGGGACATAACGACGGAAGCGGGTCGAATATCGTGATGTCCTCGTCCGTCCTGGCGAGTGACTCCAGGTCTGCAAGCACCGGGGCGCGAAGCACCTCGAATTCCTCCCGAAGAATCGATGTCCCGGCTCTACAGATGGGATTGCTCTTGGTCCACCAGTCCGCGCAGCGGAAAAGCGGCGCCTTGATCAAGAGATTAGGAGCCTGGATCGAGACGTGGGCACCCGCCTGCCTGAGTCGACGAAGCAAAGCGATTGCCACTAGCGATGCCGCATGCCGAGAGGCTTGTGCTTCGGAGCCATGCACCTGTGTCAGGACGGCTGCATCGGGCACCACCCAGCCCTGTTCGACGTACCTGGGCAAGCGCAACGATGGAAGGAATATGACGTCGGATGCGCCGAGGCGGGGCAATAGGTCCGCGATGACTAGATCGGTGGCCTCGGCGCAATGTGGGCTAGCCTCGCGGCTCCCTTGCAAACTCAGGAGCGGGCATCCGCCGTTGTTGTAGACGGTTACGGTCGCACCTGTCTCCATGGCGTAGCGGGCGAAGAGAGGACCGTATGCCAGTGCGTGCGAGTCACCCACTACAAAGACCCTGGGCGCGGACGACGATGCAGGGCATCCAACGCGTTCAAAAGTCTGATGCCACCCTAGAGAAAGATCGACGCGACGAGGTGAAACAGAACATCCGGCAGGGGACCGTAGCCGCAAAGCGCGCGATGGATACCAATCGCCACGCCCCTTCGCCACCACGCTGGGAGAAATCCGATGCTGCTGTTTCTGCAGCGCCTGTGCGGTGAAGGCTCCGATCACTACGGCAAGAACTCCAAACCCGATGATACGGCGTGAGCGATACGACCCTAGAGATGCCTTGAAGGGACGTTCTACAAAACGCCGCGACGCCCATGCCAACGCGAACGACAACGTCAACGCGGACAACATGTGAAGAGGACCGTGCAAGCCCACCGTCCAGCGAAACAAGACGAAGATGGGCCAGTGCCACAGGTAGAGCGAGTAAGACAACTCTCCAATGCGTCGCAATGGCTCGATGCTGAGTATTCGTCCGACCCATCGCAGCCCCCCATGTTCGTGCACGGCGGTAATCAAGAGCACCGTGGCTGCCACGGGTAACCATGCACCCCGCCCCGGGAATGCATCGGGACGACTGAACGCGAATGCGACGCCAAGAGCGATAAGCGCTACCGGAGGCGTCCATCTGACAAGCATCTCCCCCGCCGGTCTATATCCCGAAATAAGGCTCTCGCGATTTCCCACCAGCCAACCAAGCACGACACCCGTCGCCAGCTCCCAGAACCGGGTAACGAGTAAGTAATAGGCCGCGCCTCCCTGACTGCCCACCACCCACGCATAAGTACCGGAAGCCATCGCGGCTACCGCCAGAATCACTACGGCTCCAAGCCTCCACCGGCCACCGCGACTCCAACCCCACAGGAGCAAGGGCACGACAAGATAGAACTGCTCCTCGACCGCGAGCGACCACGTGTGCGTGAACGGATTGAACGTGGCGACAGGTGAAAAATAGTCATTGGCGTTCCGGGCAAGCTCGATATTGCTCAGCCCGAAAAACGCAAGGCGACCCGTGCGAGGAATGGCATCACTGAGCCAGGACGCAGGAATCCACAGGGTCGATGCCAGTGACGTAACGAGCAGGCAAACCACGAGCGCGGGAAGTATCCGCACGAACCGGCGCGCAAGGAAATCGCACAGGAACGTCAGTGGAGCGTCGTGTCCCCGGGACAATGAAGAGATCATGACGACGAATCCGGAGATGACAAAGAACACGTCGACGCCAGCGAACCCACCGGGGAGTGCTTCTGGAGCGAGGTGAAACAAGACGACAGCGAGAACCGCAATAGCCCTGAGACCATCGATGTAAGGGAGATACGTTGCGCGATGGGCGGGCGTCATCATGACAGTCATGCTCCTGGGGGCGCGAAGACTAGCAGCTTTTCGCAATTGGCGTAGGTAATCGACGGCATCCCTGCGCATGCACCGACCCGAAGACGCCGAATGGGAGGACACCTCTCTTCAATACACGACGTTACCGCCGCGCACGGAGCAGGCCTAACGTGTTCGTCGCCACCGCTACGGTGGATTCGACGATCAAGCGAGGACAAATGATGAAGCGTTTCTACGCCGCGATTCTCACCTTCGGGTCCTTACTCGCATTCGCATGGACCGGCGACACGCATGCTCGAATCCTGCAACCAGGAGAGCACTTGGTGAAGGGAGAATCCATGCTATCGGAAGACAACCGCTACCTCGGTGCCATGCAACATGATGGCAACTTCGTCGTTTACAGCAACGATGGCCTTTGGCGGCCTCTATGGTCGACGAACACAACCGGCAGGGGTGCTGTCTCGGCGAACATGCAACGTGACGGCAATTTCGTCTTGTATGACGGTGCAGGCAAGGCCATCTGGTGGACCGGAAGCAACGGCCGTGATCGCGTATTCGCCATCACAGAGCACGGGCAAGCGATGGTCCTCGCTCCCGGAAAAGTCGATCGTCATGAACCTGGACCGGGCACCATGCTTTTTGCGCGGCTGGGATTCAAGCCCGTGTGGAAGGCGCGAACGTACGACCATGTGCCCGGCACGCACGGTGACGGCCCGCACTGCATAGGCGATCCCCACGCATGCCCCAAGCAGCTGCACGGTGACCTGCACCAGGGCCCGTGAAAAAAGAGGCCCCCTTCCGGGGGCCTCTCTCGTCTTACTTGATCACACTCTTCACCGCATCCACCACCGCCGTGGTGGTGATGCCGAAGTGTTCATACAGCTTGTCGATGGGGGCGGATGCGCCGAAGGTCGTCATGCCGACCGCCTTGCCGTCCAGGCCGATGTACTTCGACCAGAAGTCGACGCTGGCCGCTTCCACCGCCACGCGGGCGCGGCACCACGACGGCAGGACGCCTTCGCGGTATTCGATCGGCTGGGCGTCGAATTCTTCCGTGCAGGGCATCGAGACGACGCGGACCGGCACGCCCTGGTCGCCCAGTGCCTGCGCGGCTTCGACGGCGATGCCGACTTCCGAGCCGGTGGCGATGATGATCGCCTTGAACTTCTCCTGCGATTCCCAAAGGACGTAGCCGCCCTTCTCGATGTCGGCGACCTGCTGTTCGGTGCGCGGATTGTGCTTGAGGTTCTGGCGCGAAAAGATCAGGCACGACGGATTGCCCGCTCGCTCGATGGCCTTCTTCCAGGAAACCGCCGACTCCACGGCATCGGCCGGGCGCCACACACGATTGTTCGGGATGAGACGCAGCGAGCCCAGGTGCTCCACCGGCTGATGGGTGGGACCGTCTTCGCCCAGGCCGATGGAGTCGTGGGTGTAGACATGGATCGCATGCGCCGGAATCAGCGCCGACATGCGCACGCCGTTGCGGGCGTAGTCGGAGAACACCAGGAAGGTGGCGTCGTAAGGAACGAAACCGCCGTGCAGGGCGATACCATTCGAGATCGCCGTCATGCCGAACTCGCGCACGCCGTAGTGGATGTAGTTGCCTTCGGCACCACCGGTGGCGATGTTCTTCGAACCCTTCCAGATGGTGAGGTTCGAGGGAGCGAGGTCGGCCGAACCGCCGATCAGTTCCGGCAGGAGCGGACCGAACGCATCGAGCGCCATCTGCGATGCCTTGCGCGAAGCGACCACCGGGCCTTCCGCCTGCAGCTTCTTGACATAGGCGGCTGAGCTTTCCTTCCAGTTGGACGGCAGCTCACCCGCGATGCGGCGCTTGAATTCAGCGGCGAGTTCCGGGAACTCCTTCGCGTACGCGTCGAACTTGTCGTTCCAGGCCTTCTCGGCCTTGGCACCGGCTGCCTTGGCATCCCACGAGACGTAGATCTCTTCCGGGATCTCGAACGGACCGTACTTCCAGCCCAGCCTTTCACGGGCGGCCTTCACTTCGTCCGGACCCAGCGGGGCGCCATGCGACGATTCCTTACCTTCCTTGTTGGGGGCGCCGAAACCGATCACGGTCTTGCAGATCACCAGCGAGGGCTTTTCGCTCTGCGAGGTGGCGGCGGCGATGGCCTTCTTGATCGCTTCGGCGTCGTGGCCGTCCACCGGCTTGTCGTCGTCACCGACGACGACGTTCCAGCCGTAGGCACGGAAGCGCTCGGCGGTGTTATCGGTGAACCAGTCGTG
This sequence comes from Luteibacter sp. E-22, assembly GCF_049913125.1. Classification (GTDB taxonomy): domain Bacteria; phylum Pseudomonadota; class Gammaproteobacteria; order Xanthomonadales; family Rhodanobacteraceae; genus Luteibacter. The sequence goes on along the minus strand of NZ_CP183975.1, from coordinate 867,462 downwards.
GACTTCACCGTCGATCGAGATGCCGTTGTCGTCGTAGACGGCCACGAGCTTGCCGAGCTTCAGCGTGCCGGCGAGCGAGCAGACTTCATGCGAAATGCCTTCCATGAGGCAGCCGTCACCGACGAACACGAAGGTGTGGTGATCGACGATGTCATGACCAGGGCGGTTGAAACGCGCGGCCAGCACCTCCTCGGCGATGGCGAAACCGACGGCGTTGGCGAGGCCCTGGCCGAGCGGACCCGTGGTGGTCTCGACGCCCGGGGTGTGGTGGTACTCGGGGTGGCCGGCGGTGCGGAAGCCCAGCTGGCGGAAGTGCTTGAGGTCCTCGATACCCAGGTCGTAGCCGGTGAGGTGGAGCAACGCATACTGCAGCATGGAGCCATGGCCGTTCGACAACACGAACCGGTCGCGGTTGGGCCAATGCGGGTTGGTCGGGTTATGGTGGAGGAAGTCACCCCACACCACTTCAGCGATGTCGGCCATGCCCATCGGCATGCCCGGATGCCCGGACTTGGCGGCTTCGACACCATCCATGGCCAGTGCGCGGATCGCGTTTGCGCGTTCGCGGCGTGTCGTCATCGGCGTTCTCCAGTTAACAGGCGGCGGAAAAACTACGATTGTCGCGCATTGGTTCCTGCTTGTCGTGGACGTTCGTGCCGCAACGCACAAGTTAACCTCGGCTTAATCTTTTAACATCGATTTTTGAATCTCTTCAGGTACGGGGGGTTCTAATCACTCACGGCCATCGCCCTCCCCCATCCCCCAACCGGACGGTGGCCGCCCCGAAAAGAAGAGGAATATCTCCATGAAAAAGGCAGCTCTTGCCCTTGCGGTTTCTTGCGTCTCGTTCGCGGCCATTCCGGCCTTCGCCCAGGACAGCAACCCTGCTGTGTCCGGCAATTACCAGCCCAGCCAGGCCGTGGGTAGCGGCAACTGGTTCATCGGCGCCAACGTCGGCCGTACCAACGGCAGCGACACCGGTGGCTTCGGCAGCGACACCGGCGGATTCAACTTCCTTCACGGCGAAAAAGATCGTCGCACGGGCTACGGCCTGCTCGGCGGCTATCGCTGGAAGGTCGGTCCGGACCTCGGCCTCGGCGTCGAGGCGGGCTATGCGGACCTCGGCAACTATCGTGTGAAGAACGTCTTCGAGTCGGGCCAGGATGTCGACCAGAAGGGCACGCGCAACGCGCTGCGCGGCTGGATGGTCGGCGTCAACGGCAAGATCAATCTGGTACCCCAGTGGTACATCAGCGCGCACGGCGGTTACTTCCGTGCGAACGACAACAACCAGAACTACAACAACAGCGTGGGCCAGGATCTCGGCTTCTCCAGCGGCGGTCGCCCGGATCGCGGCAGCTGGTATGCCGGCCTCGGCACCGGCTGGGACGTCAACGAGCATTTCGGCGTGGGTGTCAGCTATGACTACTTCCATGCCGACGCCGGCAAGGTCCGCAACAACGCCACGGGCGAAGTCTCCCGCGGCCTGAAGCGCTCCACCGGCATCGTTTCGCTCGCCGGCGAATATCGCTTCTAAGTTTCACGCGACAACGGTCCTTCAACGACTGAGCCGCGACGCCACCCCCGTCGCGGCTTAATCGTTTCTTAATACTGCACTAAGCGGTATTGAATCTATCAGACAGCCCCACATCTAACGTTCTACGCACGGCATCCCCGCTCGTGCGCCGCTGCGAATACGGCATTCCCCCGATGGCCGCGCAGCGAACAAGAACAAGAAGCAGGAGAGATCCACCATGAAGAAGACCCTTATCGCCCTCGCCCTGGTCGCCGCCGGCATGGCCGCGGCTCCCGCTTTCGCGCAGGACGCCAATGGCGCCGGCGGTTGGTTCATCAACGGCAATGTCGGTCGCACGTCGGTCGACAAGGACCGCTACGACGGTCATGACACCGGCTACGCGCTCAACGGTGGTTATCGTTGGACCGTGACCCCGTGGGCCGCCCTGGGTGTCGAGGCAGGCTATAACGACCTCGGCAACATCAATGCGAAGAACTTCTTCAACGGCGACCGTGTCGTCGACCGCCGCAAGTCGGAACTGCATGGCTGGACCGCAGGCGTGAACGGCCATTTCAACGTCGACCCGAAGTGGTACATCAGCGGCCGTGCCGGCATCTATGGCTGGAAGGGCCACGGCGTCAGCAACGACGACGTCACCCGTCGCGACCTCGACAAGACCAGCTGGTATGCCGGCGTGGGCGTGGGCTACGACTTCACGCCGAACTGGAGCCTGGGCATCAACTACGACCACTACGATGCGAAGAAGGACGGCCTGGACCTGTCGACCAACATGACCTCGGTCTCGGCGGAATATCGCTTCTGAGCCAGCTTCGGCCTCGGTCGAAACAAAAAAAACCGGCGCCTCACGGCGCCGGTTTTTTTCTGGGCGGAGCGGGCGGTCTATCAGCCACCCTTCTTCCAACGGCCAAGTGCGGCGTCGCCATTTTCCTTCGCACGCGCGTAGACCACGTCCTGGGCCTTCTTGACGTTGTTCTGCTGATCCTTCGACCAGACGTTCAGCGCCTCGGCCACCAGCGCACGGCCGTAGGAAAAGCTGACCGGCCACGGGTGCGGGCCCATCTGGTTGATGAGATTCAGGTGTTCGGTGGCCTGGGCGTCGGTCTGGCCGCCGGAGAGGAAGACGATACCCGGCAGGGTGGCCGGCACGGTGGTCTTCAGGACGCGGATGGTGGCTTCGGCGACTTCTTCCGGCGTGGCCTGCGCGTCCTTGGGCGCGTGCTTGCCCGGGATCACCATGCTGACCTTCAGGATGGTGCCCTCGAGCATCACGTTCTGCTCGTACAGCGCGTTGAACAGGCTGCGCAGGACCGCCTCGTGCACCTCGTAGCTGACGTCGAGGTCTTGCGTGCTCTCCGGACCATCCATCACGATTTCCGGCTCGACCATCGGCACCAGGCCAGCTTCCTGGCACAACGCGGCGTAGCGGGCCAGCGCGTGCGTGTTGGCTTCGATGGCGGTGGAGCTGGGATTGTCCTCGGTGATGTTGATCACCGCACGCCACTTGGCGAACTGGGCGCCCAGCTGGGCGTATTCCTTGAGGCGGTCACGCAGGCCATCGAGGCCCTCGGTGACCACGTCGCCCGGGAAGCCCGCGAGCGGCGCCGGGCCCTTGTCCACCTTGATACCGGGGATGATGCCGGCCTTCTTCATGGCCTCGACCAGGGGCACGCCGTCCTTGGTCTTCTGCCGGATCGTCTCGTCGAACAGGATCGCCCCGGAGATGTGCTCACCGAGGTTGGGCGTGGTCAGCAGGAGCTCGCGATAGGCGCGGCGGTTTTCCTCGGTGTTCTCGACACCCGCGGCGTCGAAGCGCTTCTTGATCGTGCCGGTCGACTCGTCGACGGCGATGATGCCCTTGCCCGTGGCAACCATCGCCTGCGCGATCTGTTCGAGGTTTTCGATGCTCATGACAACTCCGTGGAAGTAGTGGTATGCCCCGCGAAGCTGGGGGGCGGATGCAAAAAACCGGCGGAGTATATGGGAATACCCCGTGGACGCCGTTGTGCGGCGCGATCAACTGGTCTGGTTGTAGCCGGGCAGCTTGCACTGGCTCAGGATCGAAGCCTTGCGGGCCGGGTTGTCGGGCAGGTTGAAACCGGCGACGTAATAGGTCTGCACGGGCTCGGCGGTACCGTTCTGCGTGCCCTTCACGTAAACCAGCTGCTTCACGATGCTGACGCCGACCTGGCCCAGGTCACCTTCAGGGACGACCTTCGCGATCGTGGGATTTCGTGTCCTGCCATCGGACCCGATCATATAGGTGACGGCGACACAGCCGGGCTGGTTGAGATTCTTGCCCGTGTTGGGCACATCGGCGTCGATGGTCTTGTTGGTGAGGAACCAGTAGCCGGTGAGGCGCTCCGGAGAGACGCGGCGTACGGTCTGCGCCGCGGCGGTGCCGGCGGCGAGGAGGAGGACGGCGGCGATGGCGCCGGTGCGGAAGCTGATGCGGATCATGACGCCCTCGTGGATTTGCCAGGGCATCGAGTTTACTCCCGCCAGGGGATGCGATGCGTGTGAAATCGTGCGGTGGGCAATCCCAGCTGGCTCACGATGGGGTCCGCTCCCACCAAGCCGGGAGTTCCGGGAGTTCCGGGAACCGATGCTCGGTGGGAGCGGACCCTGTCCGCGATGGGCGCCGAAGGCGACCCGTTACAGGTCGCGCAAGCTGTCCGCGATGCCGTCTTCGCCGACGACCAGCAACTTCAGCGTGTTCGTACCGCCGCCCCTGCCGATATGGTCGCCGTGGGTGAGGATCACGCGGTCGCCCTTGCTCAGCTTGCCCAGCGCGAACAGGTGCTGGAGCGCGGCACGGGCGGTGTGCGCGGGGTCGAGATTGCTCTGCTCGAAGTCCACCGGCTGCACGTCGCGCAACACCAGCATGCGGCGGCGGGCCATGTCGGACGGCGACATCGCGTAGATGGGCACGGCGAAACGATAGCGCGACAGCCACTGCGCGGTCGCGCCGGATTCGGTCAGCGCGACGATCGCGCGAACGCCGACCTGGGCCGCCAGCAGCATCGCCGCGAGGGCGATGGCCTGGTCGGAACGGTCGATCGAATGCGTGTCCGGGCGCAGGTCGTCGCGCGGCTCGAACTGGCGCTCGGCACCGAGGCAGATGCGGCGCATCGCCGCCACGGCCTTGTCCGGATGGGCACCGGCCGCGCTCTCCTGCGAGAGCATCACGGCGTCGGTGCCGTCGATCACGGCATTGGCCACGTCAAGCACTTCGGCGCGGGTCGGGATCGGCGCGGTGACCATCGATTGCAGCATCTGCGTGGCGGTGATGACCGAGCGGTTGCGCTGCACGGATTCACGGATGATCTTCTTCTGCAGGCCCGGCAGTTCGGCGTCGCCGATCTCCACGCCGAGATCGCCACGGGCGACCATGACCACGTCGGAGGCGTCGATGATCTCGCCCAGCACCGGAATGGCGTCCGCGCGCTCGATCTTCGAGACGATGGCCGCATCGCCACCGGCCTCGCGCAGGAGGCGGCGCGCTTCGTGCAGGTCTTCCGCGGAACGGACGAAGGATACGGCAAGGAAGTCGGCGCCCATCTCGGCGGCGAGCTTGATGTCGTTACGGTCCTTATCCGACAGTGCCGCGACCGACAGGCCGCCACCCTGGCGGTTCAGGCCCTTGCGGTCGGACAGGCGGCCACCGATCGCCACACGGCAGCGGATCTCGCTGCCCACGACTTCGACCACCGCGAGTGCGACCAGGCCATCGTCCAGCAGCAGGATGTCGCCAGCACTCACGTCCTTGGGCAGGTCGTAATAGCTCACCCCGACGCGGGTCTGGTTGCCCGGAGGGGCATCGGGACGGCAGTCGAGCACGAAGCTGTCGCCGGTCATCAGGTCGACCGGGCCGCCCGCGAATTTCTCGATACGGATCTTCGGGCCCTGCAAGTCGGCCAGGATGCCGACTTCACGGCCCACCTTGTCGGCTGCCGCGCGTACCGCGGCGGCGCGGGCGCGATGGTCGTCCGGCTGGCCATGCGAAAGGTTCAGGCGGACGATATCCACGCCTTCCTCAAGGATTTTCTCAAGCATGCCCGGCGCATCGGTGGCGGGGCCGAGGGTGGCGACGATCTTGGTGCGGCGTACCTGGATTTCGGTCATGGAGGATTACCTTGTCTTGAATGCGGGGCGCGGATCAGTCCAGCGTCTTGTTGAGCAGGTCGGCGAGGCGCTTGGCCGCCTCGCGCAGGCGTGTCTCGGCGATCGGCAGGTTCGTCGCCACGTAGGCGTCGTCGACGCGGTGGCCGTCGGGATAAAAACCGGGGGTGGCCACGATCGAGCAGGATTCCTCCGCCCACTGCGCATACGGATTGTCGAAGGGCGCGATCGGGCGCGGCAGCTTCACCGGGCCTTCGGCGGCCAGGCGGTCCGCGTAGGCCTGCCACTTGAGGTCACGCGTGTAGAGCATCTGCGAGTCCCACACGCGGTGCAGGTTCGTACCCTTGCCATCGAACTGCACCTGGTACTCGTTGCCACCCTTGTCGTCGCGGTTGCCCGCGTGCAGCGGCTGATGCACGTCGCCGACGAAGTGGACCACGAATTTCAACGCCTCGGCCCGTTCCTCGCTGGACTTGTGCCGGTCGCCGAGGATGGCCACGTACTTCTCCAGCCCGCCGACGACGCAACGGCCGTCGGCGCAGTCGCGCGGCGGCACGTAATGGCACTTCCCGTCGCGGAAATTCACGTAGTGCAGGGGCCCGGTGGCCTTGCCCAGGTCTTCCTTGCCGGGCATGTCGCGCAGATGGTCGGGCCAGCTGGCGATATCGGGCAGGGAGTCGGAGCCGTCCGCCTTCAGCAGCCGGGTCACCTCGGCGCGGGCCGAGGGGTCCAACTGGCGCCAGGCCAGTTCGGCGACGATACGGTGGCCGATGTCGCCCCAGGCCTGCACGGTGGTGGCGAAGGCGGGAATGGCGAGGGCCAGCAGGGCGGCGATGGTGCGGCGCTTATGGAGTGCTTTCATGGACCAGCAAACGTTTCCGGGCGGGCGAACGGGCAAGTGTGCCACAGCCGGGCTGAGGTCCGGATGACAAATCGCGGCGATGCAGCAAGCAGGGTCCGGGGGCCTTCCGTTACCATGGAGGTTTACACCACCCGCCCCTACTTCGTTAGAAATCCTATCCCGGAGGCTGCACATGACCATCAAGGTCGCCATCAACGGTTACGGTCGCATCGGTCGCAACATCCTGCGCTCGCTCTACGAGGCGAAGAAGAACGGCCAGGACATCCAGATCGTCGCCGTCAACGACCTCGGCAACGCCGAGACCAATGCCCACCTCACCCAGTACGACACGGCCCATGGCCGCTTCCCGGGCGAGGTGTCGGTCGACGGTGGCGACCTGATCGTCAACGGCGACCGCATCAAGGTCTTCGCCGAGCGCGATCCGTCGAAGCTGCCCTGGGGCGAGCACGAGGTCGACGTGGTGATGGAGTCGACCGGCTTCTTCACCTCCAAGGCCAAGGCCGGCGCGCACATCGCCGGTGGCGCGAAGAAGGTCATCATCTCCGCCCCGGGCGACAAGGACGTGGACGGCACCTTCGTCTTCGGCGTGAACCACGACAAGCTGACCTCGCAGCACCAGGTCATCTCCAACGCCTCGTGCACCACCAACTGCCTCGCGCCGCTGGCCAAGGTCCTGCACGAGAAGATCGGCATCGTGCACGGCCTGATGACCACCATCCATGCCTACACGAACGACCAGGTCCTGACCGACGTCTACCATTCGGACCTCCGCCGCGCCCGTAGCGCCACGCACAGCCAGATTCCGACCAAGACCGGCGCCGCCGCCGCGGTGGGCCTGGTGCTGCCGGAGCTCAACGGCAAGCTCGACGGCTTCGCCATGCGCGTCCCGACGATCAACGTGTCGGTGGTCGACCTCACCTTCACCGCCGCGCGCGCGACGACCAAGGAAGAGATCGACGCCGCCATCAACGAAGCCGCCAATGGCTCGCTGAAGGGCATCCTCTCGGTGAACACGCAGCCGCTGGTCTCGATCGACTTCAACCACAACCCGCATTCGTCGATCTACGATTCGACGCAGACGCGCGTGATGGAAGGCACCCTGGTCAAGGTCCTCTCGTGGTACGACAACGAGTGGGGCTTCTCGAACCGCATGCTCGACATGGCCAGGGCATTGATGGCCGCGAAGTAAGCGCCGCCACAATCGAATAGGTACGGCCACGGGGGGCCCGCAGCGATGCGGGCCCTCTTTTTTTGCATGGAGAACGACCGATGTACCAAGGATTCACCCTGGCCGGCTGCCTCATGTGGTTCACGCTGCCCATCGCCGCTGCCGATTGCACCGCGACGCGGCCCTCGACAGCGGACATCGTGGATGGTGGCCTGTTGAACCCGTCGGTGCCCGTCGAACGACGCCGAAACCTCGCCGACCGTCTGCTCTGCTCCGCGCTCGCGGGCAATGCGGCTAGCCAGGAACTGGCGGGGACGCTCTACTACCAGGGGCCGTCACGAAAGGGGAACGTACTGACGCGCGACACGTCCCGGGCACGCCACATGCTCACCGCGGCGGCGAACCGGGGGCGCCGTCACGCGATGCACCGGCTCGCGGAACTGGAGCTGTCCGACGGACACCTCTATGAAGCCGCGCTCTGGACCCGCGTCGAATACGTGATGCACGGGCTCCCGCTGCCGCCACTGGCGCAACTGAATCGCACGATCGAGGCACGGGTATCGCGCGATTCCCGACTGGAGGCGGACGTACTCCTGAAGGTCGCGGCGATACACGAAGCGATGGAAGCGTCTACGCCTTGACGATCGCCTGTTCGATCGATCCGAAGATAGAAGCCCCTTCGTTGTCGGTGACATCGATTCGCACCGTATCGCCGAACGACAGGAAGGGCGTGCTCGCCTTGCCGTCGCGCAGGGTTTCCACGGTCCGCTGCTCGGCAAGGCAGGACGCGCCCTTGGACGTGTCCTGGTTGGCGATCGTGCCCGAGCCCACCAGCGTGCCGGCGGTCAGGGGACGCGTCTTCGCCACATGCGCCACGAGCTGGGCGAAGTCGAACTGCATATCCACGCCACACTCGGCTTCACCGAACCACGCGCCATTGATCCACGTGCGCATCGGCAGGTGCAGCTTATCGTTCCGCCATGCCTCGCCCAGTTCGTCGGGCGTGACGAACACCGGGGACAGCGCCGAACGCGGCTTCGACTGGAGGAAGCCGAAACCCTTCGCCAACTCGGCGGGAATCAGGCCCCGCAGCGACACATCGTTGACCAGGCCCACGAGTTGGATATGTCCCGCGGCCTGCACGGGGGTCACGCCCATCGGCACATCGTCGGTCACCACCAGCACTTCGGCTTCGAGATCGATACCGAACGCTTCACTGGAAACGACCACCGGATCGCGCGGGCCGAGGAAACCGGCGCTCGTCGCCTGGTACATCAGCGGATCGGTGTAGAACGACTCCGGCACCTCGGCGCCACGCGCCTTGCGCACACGCTCCACGTGCGGCAGGTAGGCGCTGCCGTCGACGAATTCATAGGCACGCGGCAAGGGCGCGGCGAGCTTCGCCATGTCCAGGTCGAACGCACCCTCCGCCTTGCCTGCGTTCAACGCTTCGGAAAGCGCGTTGAGGCGAGGCGCCAGCGCGTGCCATTCGTCCAGCGCCGCTTGCAGCGTCGGCGCGATGCCGGTGGCCTTCACGGCACGGGTGAGGGATCGATCGACCACGACGAGCGTGCCGTCGCGGCCGCCTTCCTTCAGCGAAGCGAGTTTCATGCTTTTCCTTACAGATCAGGTGGCCGATGGATCGAAGTGCTTCTTCAATCCGCGCCAGCATTCGTAGTAATCGCCCTGCAGCGCCGTCGATTCCAGGGCTTGCCGGCTGGGGCGGATGACCTTGCGTGTTTCGAACATGAAGGCCATGGTGCCAACGATATGGTCCGGACGCGAGGTGTCGGCGGCCGAGGCTTTCTCGAAGCTCGCCGCATCGGGGCCGTGCCCGCTCATGCAGTTGTGCAGGCTTGCCCCGCCCGGCACGAAACCGCCGGCCTTGGCGTCGTACGCGCCGTCGATCAATCCCATGAACTCGCTGGCCACGTTACGGTGGAAGTACGGCGGCCGGAACGTGTGTTCGGCCACCAGCCAGCGCGGCGGGAAGATCACGAAGTCCATGTTCGCCACGCCCGGCGTGTCGCTGGACGAGGTGAGCACCGTGAAGATCGAGGGGTCAGGGTGGTCCACCGCGATCGAGCCGATCGTGTTGAAACGCCGCAGGTCGTATTTGTAAGGGGCATAGTTGCCGTGCCATGCGACCACGTCCAGCGGCGAGTGACCGATGGACGCCACCCACAAGCTCCCCTGGAACTTGGCGACGAGTTCGAACTCGCCGTCGATGTCCTCGTAGGCGGCCACGGGCGTGAGAAAGTCTCGCGGCTGGGCAAGGCCATTCGCGCCGATCGGACCCAGATCCGGCAGATGCAGCGGCGTGCCAAAATTCTCGGCCACATAGCCACGCGCTTCGCCATCGGGCAACTCGACCAGGAAGCGAATGCCGCGCGGCACCACCGCGATCTCCAGCGGCTCCACGTCGAGCACGCCGAGTTCCGTGCGAATGCGCAACCTGCCCTGCTGCGGCACGATCAACAGTTCGCCATCCGCATCGTAGAAGTAGCGCCCCTCCATGGACCGGTTGGCGCAATAAAGATGGATGCCGATGCCGGCCTGTTCCGCCGCGCCGCCATTGCCACCCATCGTGACCAGGCCATCGAGGAAATCCGTGGCCTGCCCTGGCATCGCCAGGGGGTCCCAGCGCAACTGGTTCGGCGTGGCCGGCGCTTCGTCGAAACGGTTATGGAAGGTGGCGTGGGCACGCCCGGTGAACGGGGAGTGCTGCGCCGCCGGGCGAATGCGATACAGCCAGCTGCGCCGGTTGCGGTGGCGAGGCGCGGTGAAGGCGCTACCCGAAAGCTGCTCGGCATAGAGCCCCCTGGCCACGCGCTGGGGCGAGTTCTGGCCCGAGGGCAACACACCGTCCACGGCTTCGGTGGCGAACTCGTTGCCGAAGCCGGTCTGGTAGCCGCGGGTATCGTCGGTGTGGCTCATGGCAGTGACCCGGTGTCAGAGCACGCCGCGGCGCATCTGGTCGCGCTCGATGGACTCGAACAGCGCCTTGAAGTTACCGTTGCCGAAACCTTCGTTGCCCTTGCGTTGGATGATCTCGAAGAAGATCGGCCCGATGGTGTTCTGGGTGAAGATCTGCAGCAACAGTTTCTTCTTGGTCTCGTCGTCGGCGTCGATCAGCAGCTTGTTTTCCTGCAGGCGCGCCACGTCTTCGCCATGGTCCGGCACGCGCACATCGATCACTTCGTAATACGTCTCGGGCGTGTCGAGGAAGGCCACATTCTGCGCACGCATCGCCTCGACCGACTCGTAGATGTTGTCGGTGAACAGCGCGATGTGCTGGATGCCTTCGCCGTTGTACTCGCGCAGGTATTCGTTGATCTGCGACTTCTCGTCCGAGGACTCGTTCAACGGAATGCGCACGAGGCCGTCTGGCGCGGTCATCGCCTTCGATACCAGGCCGGTCTTCGCACCCTTGATGTCGAAGTAGCGGATCTCACGGAAGTTGAACAGCCGCTCGTAGTACTCCGACCACTTCTCCATGTTGCCGAAATGGAGGTTGTGCGTCAGGTGGTCGATGAAGGTGAGACCGAAGCCCTTCGGGTGCCGATCGACGCCCGGCAGCCACTCGAACTCGGCGTCGTACACCTCGCCCTTGGCACCATAGGTGTCCACCAGGTACAAGGCGGCACCACCGATGCCTTCGATGGTCGGCACCTGCAGGGCCAGCGTCTCCGGCTTGAAACCGATCGTCGTGGCGCCATTGGACAGCGCCGTGGCTTGCACGTCGGTGGCCGGACGGTTGAATCGAATGGCGAATCCGCACGCGGACGGGCCATGCTTGGCGACGAAATCCGCGGCGAAGGAGTCCGGCTCTTCGTTCACGAGGAAGTTGCAGTCGCCCTGGCGGTAGAGGGTGATCTTCTTCGTCTTGTGCTTCGCGACCGGCGTGAAGCCGAGCCGGGGGAACAAAGCGTGCAGCAGCGCCGGGTCCGGTGCCGCGAATTCGACGAACTCGAAGCCATCGACACCCTGCGGGTTTTCGAAGGTGGTGACTTCCATACCGGTGTTGGGCTGGGCGCTCATTGGGCGATACTCCTGCGACGGGCACGGCTTTGGCCGTATACCGGCACTTTATAGTTTCACTTGTAACCATTTGCAAGGACCAGCGCAGCATGACCTTCGAAACCGTCCCCGCTCATGCCCCGTTGGAGCTGGAGCATTTCCTGCCTTACCGGCTTTCGATCCTGTCGAATACGGTCAGCCAGTCCATCGCGGCGGAATACCAGGACCGATTCGAACTCAGCATGACGGAATGGCGCGTGATGGCCGTCCTGGGCCGCTTCGCCGAGCTATCGGCTCGCGAGGTCGCCGAACGCACGGCGATGGACAAGGTGGCCGTGAGCCGCGCCGTGGCGCGGCTGGTCGAGGCGGGCCGGGTCGACCGCAGCACCCATGGCGGCGACAAGCGCCGTTCGGTGCTGAAACTTTCCGAGGCGGGCTGGGCCATTCACGACGAGGTGGCGCCCATGGCGAGGGCGCACGAGCGGGAATTGCTGGCGAAACTGGACGAAGGCGAGCGGGTGCAGCTCAACCGGATACTGGACAAGCTGCTGGCGCCCTGAGGCGCCCATCGCCGCTGAAGCGGCTCCCACAGGTCCAGCTCGCATGCCTATCGCCGACAGGGTCGGCTCCCACCAAGCGCGGTGCCACCGAGCGAGGTGTCACCAAGCCGGGTGAGAGCCGGGTGTCACCAAGCCCCGGGTGGGAGCCGACCCTGTCGGCGATGCTTCACTTCACCCCGTGCATCAGCCGGTTGATCAGGGGCGCGATCAGGAACAACACGATCCCCGCGCCGATCAGCAGTTCGAAGCTGAAGCTGAAGCCGGACAGCGCCGAGGTCACGGTCATGCCGGTCTCGCCGCTGATGTGGCCCGCGAGCAGACCCGACAAGTTGTTGCCGATCGCGGTGGAGAGGAACCAGCCGCCCATCGCCAGGCCGACCACACGGATCGGCGCCAGCTTGGTCACCATCGACAGGCCGATCGGCGACAGGCACAGCTCGCCGATGGTCTGCAGCACGTAGCACGCCGCCAGCGGCCAGAACGGGATCAGGCCGTTGCCGCCCACGAGGCTCTTCAACGCGTACATCAGCACCAGGAAGCCCAGCGCGTTGAAGATGAGGCCCAGGCCGAACTTGCGCGGGATCGACGGCTCCTTGCGCAGGCGCGCCGACCAGCCCCAGGCGAGCGCGACGATCGGCGCGAAGATCAGGATCGCCGCCGAGTTCACCGACTGGAACCATCCGGTGGGAAACTCCCAGCCGAACATCTGCCGGTCGACGATGTTCTGGGCGAGGAAGTTGAACGAACTGCCCGCCTGCTCGAAGAACATCCAGAACAGCACGTTGAAGGTAAACAGCAACAGCATCGCGATCACGCGGTGGATCTGGATGCGGTCGTGGCGCACCGCTTCGATCACCAACATCACCGCCACGCCGATGAATAGCACGCCGAGCAACCAGGCGATGAAGATCGCGCCGGCCTTGGCCATCAGCAGGTAGACGAGCGGGATAGCGACCAGGATGCCGACGATCACCGCGACCAGGTTCTTCCCTTCGTGACGCTCCGGCGGCGGAACGCCCACGCCCTTGAGCTGGTGCTTGCCGACGAGGAACCAGATGAAGCAGATGACCATGCCCACGCCGGTGGCGGCGAACACGGCCTTGTAGTTGTCCTGCAGGGGCGTGTCCGTCAGCACGGAAGCAAGCCAGCCCGTGACCAGGGGCGCAAGGAAGCCGCCCAGGTTGATGCCCATGTAGAAGATCGTGAAGCCGCGGTCGCGGCGGTCGTCGCCGACCGGATAGATCTGTCCGACCAGCGAGGAGATATTCGGCTTGAACAGGCCATTGCCGACGATCACCGTGGCCAGCCCGGCGAGGAATACCTGCTGGTTCGGCACCATCACCATGAACAGGCCCGTACCCATCACCGCCGCGCCCACCAGGATGGAGCGCTGATAGCCGAGGATGCGGTCGGCCACCCACCCACCGAAGATCGCCGAGGCGTAGACCAGCGCGAGGTAGGCGCCATAGGTCCGGCTGGCATAGCCCTGCCCCGCCGGATCGCCGTTGAAGAACTGGGCGACGATGTACAGCGTGAGGGCCCAGCGCATGCCGTAGAAGGCGAAGCGCTCCCAGAATTCGGTCATGAACAGCATCCACAAGGGACGCGGATGACCCAGGGTCTGCGGGTAATCGGGCACGGGCCGGGCGGCGGCTGGGGCGGTCGGTGTCATGGCTTTCCCTGTGGAAGATTCGTGCAGGGTGTTTAGCTGGCCCGGCTCCATGCGTCAAATCCGCCGGGTTTTCAGGTCCCCAGGATCGTGCGCACTTCGATCAATTCCGGGAAGAAACTCTGCTCCAGCGCCTTGCGCAAGAAGGCCACGCCGGAGGAACCGCCGGTACCGGGGCGGAAGCCGATGATGCGCTCCACGGTCTTCATGTGGCGGAACCGCCAGAGCTGGAACGACTCCTCGATATCCACCAGTTCCTCGCTGAGATGGTACTCAGGCCAATGGTTGGCTGTGTCTTCGTAGATCCGCTTGAACACGGGCAGCAGGGCGGGCTGGCTTCGCCAGGGCTGGGTCAGGTCGCGTTGCAGCAGTTCAACAGGCACCGGATGGCCGCGACGCGCGAGGTAGCGCAGGAACTCGTCGTAAAGGCCGGGTGCCTCGAACACCATGCGCAAGCGTTCGTGCGCCACGGGATCGTGCTCGAACACGCGCAGCATGTCGGCGTGCTTGTTGCCGAGCAGGAACTCCACCATGCGGTACTGCAGCGACTGGAAGCCCGACGAAGGGCCGAGCACGTCGCGGAACTGCAGGTACTCCGCCGGTGTCAGTGTCTCCAGCACCCCCCACTGTTCGTAGAGCTGGCGTTGAATCTGCTTGACCCGCGCAAGGATCTTCAGCGTGCCGTCCACGTCGTCGGCGCGCAGGCGCTCGAGCGCGGCGTCCAGCTCGTGGATCATCAGCTTCAACCACAGCTCGGAGGTCTGGTGCTGCACGATGAACAGCATCTCGTCGTGATGCGCGGGTTGGCTGCGCGGATGCTGGGCGGTGAGCACCTGGTCGAGCTTCAGGTACTCCGAATAGGTAAGGCTCCCGTCGAGATCGGTGCGGATTCCGGGTTCGAGGTCGCGCCTGGGATTGGCCATGGGGACGAATTCACAATGAGGGGTTGACAGCCACCAAACCCGCGCCATGACGCCATCCGTGGCCTCTGGCGGGGAAATCCATGCTGCGCCGTGCCTTGCCGCGCCATAATACCCCTGATATCTAGTCCGGCTCGCAAGAACCCAAAAGCCGTGTCGCGCCCCGCTGGATGGGCCTGGCCGCTTCCCCACTCGTGCGTGTCGTTTCTAACCTTCCCCTGGGAGCGAGTCGTGTCCATCGCCGCCAAGTTCGAAATCGAATACCTGCAATACCTTGACCAGGACGGCAAGGAAACCGGTAAGGAACTCCCCGCATTCACCAAGGATCTCGACCACATGGTCGAGCTCTACAAGCTCATGGTCTCCACCCGCGTGTTCGACGCCAAGTCGATCGCGCTGCAGCGTACCGGCAAGCTGGGCACCTACGCCTCCTGCCTGGGCCACGAGGCCGCGCATGTCGGCATCGGCAGCGCGATGCGCCGCGAAGACTCCCTGGCGGTGTCCTATCGCGAGTACGGCGCCCAGCTGTATCGCGGCGTGAAGCCGCGCGAGGTCTACACCTACTGGGGCGGCGACGAGCGCGGCAACGACTACGCCGATGCGCCCGCCCATGACTTCGCCTGGTGCGTTCCCATCGGCACGCAGTGCCTGCATGCCGCGGGTTCCGCGCTGGCCTTCAAGATCCGCAAGGAACCGCGGGTCGCGGTCTGCACGATCGGTGACGGTGGCTCGTCCAAGGGCGACTTCTACGGCGCCATCAACGTCGCCGGCGCGCAGCAGTTGCCGCTGGTGGCCGTGATCGTGAACAACCAGTGGGCGATCTCGGTGCCTCGCCGCATCCAGACCGGCGCCGGCACGCTCGCGCAGAAGGGCATCGCCGCCGGCCTGCCGTGCATCCAGGTGGACGGCAACGACATCATCGCCGTGCGCGCGGCCATGGAGATCGCGCTGGAGCGCGCCCGCTCCGGCCAGGGTACCTCGGTGATCGAGGCGGTCACCTACCGCCTCGGCGACCACACCACCGCCGACGATGCCCGTCGCTACCGCGGCGAGCAGGAAGTGAAGGACGCCTGGGAACGCGATCCCGTGCCGCGCCTGCGCAAGTGGCTCGAAGGCAAGGGCAAGTGGGACGATGCGAAGGAAGAGGCCTGGAAGGCCGAGTGCGACGACTGGATGGATAACGAAGTGAACGCGTACCTGGAAACGAAGAACCAGCCGGCCACGGCAATGTTCGACTACCTGTACGCCGAGCTCCCGGCCGACCTCGAAGCACAGCGCGAGCTCGTCGCTTCCCTCGATCGCAAGTCGTAAGGAATTCCGTCCCATGGCACAAATCACTCTTATCGAAGCGGTGACCCAGGCGCTCGCCTATGAGATGCGCAACGACGAAAGCGTCGTGGTGCTCGGCGAGGACGTCGGCGTCAACGGTGGCGTGTTCCGCGCCACGCAAGGCCTGCAGGAACAGTTCGGCGAGATGCGCGTCATCGACACGCCGCTGGACGAAGGCACCATCGCCGGCCTCACCGTCGGCCTGGCCGCGCAGGGCATGAAGCCGGTGGCCGAAGCCCAGTTCGAAGGCTTCATCTACCCGATGATGGAACACATCGCCTGCCACGCCGCGCGCATGCGCAACCGCACCCGTGGCCGCATGACCGTTCCGGCCGTATGGCGCGCCCCCTGGGGCGGCGGCATCCGTGCGCCGGAGCATCATTCGGAAGCGAACGAGCACCTGTTCACGAACATCCCCGGCCTGCGCGTGGTGATGCCGTCGTCGCCGGCGCGTGCCTATGGCCTGCTGCTCGCCGCCATCCGCGATCCGGACCCGGTGATCTTCTTCGAGCCCAAGCGCATCTACCGCCAGTACAAGGAAGAAGTGCCCGACGACGGCGAGGCGCTGCCGCTCGACGTCTGCTTCGTGCTGCGCGACGGAACCGACGTGACCCTGGTGACCTGGGGCGCGCAGGTGAAGGAATGCCTCGAGGCCGCCGACGAGCTGGCCCAGAAGGGCATCAGCGCCGAGGTGATCGACGTCGCCACGCTCACGCCGCTCGATTTCGACACCATCGCCGAATCGGTGACCAAGACCGGCCGCTGCGTGATCGTGCACGAGGCGCCGAAAACCGCCGGCTTCGGCGCGGAGATCGCCGCCCGTCTCGCCGAGGAATGCCTCTACAGCCTGCTCGCGCCGGTGGAACGCGTCACCGGTTTCGATACCCACATCCCGCTGTTCCGCCTGGAAATGAAATACCTGCCCAGCGTGGAACGCATCGTCGAAGCCGCCCAGCGCACGCTGGCCGCCTCCTGAGGAACCGATAGAAATGGCCGATATCAAGACCTTTTTCCTGCCGGACCTCGGCGAGGGCCTTCCCGACGCGACCGTCGTCGAATGGCACGTCAAGGAAGGCGACACGATCAAGCTCGACGCCCCGCTGGTGTCGATGGAAACCGCCAAGGCGGTCGTCGACGTGCCTTCGCCGTACTCGGGCACCGTGAAGAAACTGCACGGTGCACCGGGCGACATCATCGAGACCGGCGCCTCCCTGGCCGACTTCGAGATCGACCCGAACGCGCGCCAGCGTGCCGAGGCCGAATCCACCGGCCATCACCACGGCCCGAAGAAGGGCGTGGGCAGCCCCGCCCCGGACGATGCCTCCAAGGTCGTCGCTTCCGATGACGGTGGCGAGATCGACTCGGGCGAAGGCAAGGCCGACCGCGAAGACGAAGGCACCGTCGTCGGCGCCATGGTCAGCGGCAACGCCGTGCACACCGAGCAGGTGAGCAGCGCCGGTGGCGTGAAGGCCGTGCCGGCCGTGCGCGCCGCCGCGAAGAAGCTGAAGGTCGATCTCACCCGCGTACAGCCCACGGGCGCCGGCGGCGTGATCACCATGAGCGACGTGAAGAACGCCGCCGCCAACGGCAGCGCCGCGCTGGGTGCCGCCCCGGCCCGTCCGGCCGCCGCCCAGCACCTCGCCCCCACCCTGCCCGAGCCGGGCCCGGCGCCGCAACAGCGCACCGCCGTGTCGCTCGCCGGCAAGGCTGTCCGCACCGCGCCTCCGGGCAAGGAAGCGATCGGCCAGCCGGAGCAGTTGAAGGGCGTCCGCCGCAACATGGCGCGCGTGATGGCCGAGGCACATGCCAACGTCGTCCCGACCACGATCGTCGACGATGCCGACCTCCACGCCTGGATCGGCAAGCAGGACATCACGGCACGCCTCATCCGCGCGATCGTGGTGGCGTGCAAGACCGTGCCCGCGCTCAATGCCTGGTTCGACGGCAAGAACCTCAGCCGCACCCTGCATCCGCACGTGGACATCGGCATCGCCGTGGACACCGAGGACGGCCTGTTCGTGCCCGCGCTGCGTAATGCCGACGTGCTGGACGGCGCCGGCATCCGTGCCGCGATCAAGCGCCTGCGCAGCTCGGTGGAAGACCGCAGCATCCCGGCTTCGGAGTTGTCCGGCTACACCATCAGCCTGTCGAACTTCGGCATGTTCGCCGGCCGCTACGCCACCCCGGTAGTCGTGCCGCCGACCGTCGCGATCGTCGGTGCAGGCAAGCTCAGCCACGACGTGGTCGCCGTGATGGGTGGCATCGAGGTACATCGCCGCATGCCGTTGTCGCTCACCTTCGACCACCGCGCTGCCACGGGCGGGGAAGCCGCGCGCTTCCTGAAAGCCATGATCGACGACCTGGGACTGCCCAACTAAGTCGGACCGGTTCGGTTCGGTGGGAATTGCTCGGTGGGAGCGGACCCTGTCCGCGATTCGGAGGTACCGCTCCGCAGGAATCGCGGACAGGGTCCGCTCCCACCAAAGCCGCTACCATCAAGCCGCTCCCACCAGCCCATGCCTTGTGTGGGAGCCGCTTCAGCGGCGATAGCGGCTACCGCGATGGTACCCTTGGCGCCATGCTCAACAACGACACCCTCCGCAGCATCCGCTACATGCTCGACCTCGGCGACGTCCATGTCGTCGAAGTCATGAAGCTCAGCGGATTTCCCGCCTCCCGCGAGCAGGTCGAGCCCTGGCTGCGCAAGGAAGACGAGCCCGGCTTCATGGAAATGCCCGACACCGCGCTGGCGCACTTCCTCGACGGCCTCATCATCCACCGTCGCGGACGTGACGAAAGCCAGCCGCCGCGACCGGTCGAGAACCGGGTCAACAACAACGTGGTCCTGAAGAAGCTGCGCGTGGCCTTCGAACTGAAGGAAGACGACATCCTTGCCATCATGACCGAAGCGGGATTCCGCGTGTCCCGGGGAGAGATCAATGCCCTCTTCCGCCAGCCCAAGCACACCAACTTCCGCCTCTGCGGCGACCAGTTCCTGCGCAATTTCCTGAAGGGCCTGACGGCCCGCCTGCGCGGGCAGTAAGCACCGCGTCGACACCGGGCTCACGTCGTCTCGTTGTTCGCGGTGATAGCGTCGGCCTCCCGTTTCGTGGAGGCCCGGTCATGCATCACAGCAGGCTCTGCACCCTCGTTCTCGACTGCCATGACGGCGATCTCACCGCCGCTTCCGAGTTCTGGAGCGGCGCACTCGGCAAGCCCATCGAGACCACCGACGAAGACGGCGACGGCAAGTACGCGGCGCTCGGGATGGAAAAGGACGAACTGCGCGTCCTGTTGCAACGCGTCGACCATCACAGCCACGTGCACCTGGACATCGAAACGGACGACCTCGAAGCCGAGGCCCGGCGGCTGGAAGGCCTGGGCGCGAAACGGATCGGCTTCGTGAAGCGCTGGTGGGTGATGGAAGCCCCGACAGGACACCGTTTCTGCATCGTCCCGAGACAGAGCGACGACTTCGGCCCCCACCTCAATCAATGGGACGGATGAACCCATCGGGACGGATGGCCGCTAGCGTGGGAACCGCAACCCGGTGGGAGCCGACCTTGTCGGCGATGCCTACGGAGCGCGCCTCTTCCAAACCACCTGGCGAATGACCAGCGCGACCACCAGTACCGCCAAGAAGGCGCCATACCCATACAGCGCCGGCACCACCTGCTGCCAGATCGCCCCGCTCTTGGGCCCGAACTGATCCGCCGCCGGAAGCTCGACGGCATCGAAAGCCAACACGGCGGCCTGGATCGCCGCGACCGTCGCGGCCAGCAGCGCCAGCACGTCGAAACCGCGCCGCGTCATGTTCGTCAGCAGCGACTTCGGATAGGCCCAATACGCCCACCCCAGCACGACCAGCCATGGCGCGAGCAGCATGATCGCGAGGTAGCGCATGCGTCAGGCTCCTTGCCGGGCGGCGTTCGCCTTGGCTGCCGCCTCTTCAGCGGTCGCGGCGGCCAACACGTCCAATGCCGTGCGTAGACGCAGCACGCCCGCAGCGCGTGCCACCTCGTCGGGATACGACGCACCATTGGCCACGACCTTGCCGTCGACCAGCAGGGCGACGTGATCGCCTTGCGATTCAATGGTGGCCTTCGCCCCACCCATCGTGGAAAGAACCTGGCGCAGCGTTCCCGCCGCCTTCGGATCGGAAAACGGCGCCGACAGCAGCAATTCTTCACCGTCCGCGGCAAACAGACGGAAACGGAAGCTCCCGTCGGTATCGCGGAAGCTGGCGAAGCGAGGCGGCTTCGATTTCTGTTCGACCGGCGTGCTTGCCGGTTCCTCGGGGGACTTCAGCTTGTGCCGCGCGCTGCGCAGGCCCACGGCATCGCGCAGCGTATCCAGCAGCGGCGCGGCGATCGCGCGCGCCTTCGCGGCGCCGGCGAGAAGGATGTCTTCCATATCGTCCGGGCGCGCCATCAGCGCATCGTAGCGCTCACGCATGGGCGCCACCTCGGCCTCGATCCGCTCGAACAGCACCTGCTTCGCCTCTCCCCAACCGATACCGTTGTGCAGGGCATCGGAGAACGCCGTCGTTTCCGCGGGCGATGCGAACGCCTGGAAGATGGTGAAAAGGGCGGAGTCTTCGGTGTCCTTGGGTTCACCTGGCGCGCGCGAATCGGTGACGATCTTCATGATCGCCTCGCGCAGGCCCTTGGGACCGCCTTCGAACAACGGAATCGTGTTGTCGTAGCTCTTGGACATCTTGCGGCCGTCGAGCCCAGGCAGCGTCGCCACCTGTTCCTCGATCAAGGCCTCGGGCATCACGAAGAACTCGCGTCCGTAGGTATGGTTGAAACGCTGGGCGATATCGCGGGCCATCTCGATATGCTGGATCTGGTCGCGGCCCACCGGCACCTTGTTCGCGTTGAAGGCGAGGATATCGGCGGCCATCAGCACCGGGTACATGTAGAGACCCGCGGTGACGCCGGCATCCGCGTCTTCCTGGGCTTCGATGTTGCGATCCACGGCCGCCTTGTAGGCATGCGCGCGATTGAGCAGGCCCTTGGATGTCACGCAGGTGAGCAGCCACATGAGCTCGGGCACTTCGGGAATGTCCGACTGCCGGTAGAACGTGGCGACGTTCGGGTCGAGCCCGGCGGCCAGGAAGGTCGCGGTGATCTTGAGCCGCGAGGCCTCGACGCGATCCGGGTCATCGCTCTTGATCAGGGCGTGGTAGTCGGCCATGAAGTAGAACGCGTCGACCTCGGGATCGCGGCTGGCCAGGACGGCCGGCCGGATGGCGCCGACGTAGTTGCCGAGGTGCGGCGTGCCGGTGGTGGTGATGCCGGTGAGGACGCGGGTATGCATGGGGGGACCTGGGAGCCTGGACGGACGGGAACCATTCGAGTGTAGCCCGCGTGACGGTTCCGGGGCGACCCGACCATGCGGCAGGTTGCCGCGCTGCGCGCGGATCGCCGACAAGGTCGGCTCCCACCAGGCGACGACAGGCTCCCGGATGAAGGGACGGGCCCGATAGAAACCGACCCCGTCGGCGATCGGTGGAAACCAGCCCCGCCGGCGATGGTGGGAGCCGACCCTGTCGGCGATACAAGCCGATTCAGGCCATCGCCCCCTCGATCCACCAGCCCCACGTTGCCTCAGCGCATCAACGTCGACTTGCCGAACAACGACTCCACCAGGTCCACCGCCAGCTTCGCCGTCTGGTTCCGCTTGTCGAACGCCGGGTTCAACTCCACGATATCCAGCGACCCGACCCGGCCGGTATCCGCGATCATCTCCATGCACAGCTGGGCCTCGCGATAATTCGGCCCACCGCGCACGGTCGTACCGACACCCGGCGCGATCGACGGGTCCAGGAAGTCCACGTCGAAGCTGACGTGCAGGTGCGTGTCCTCGTCCACCCCCGCCAACGCTTCTTCCATGGCCGCCTTGATGCCGATCTCGTCGATGTAGCGCATGTCGTAGATATCGATGCCCACCTCGTGGACGAAGCGCTTCTCGCCCTCGTCCACGGAGCGGATACCGATCTGGCGGAACACGCCGGGCGTGGTCGCCGGCACCGTGCCGCCGATGTGCGTGAGCGCATCCGGGCCATACCCGCACAGGCACGCCACCGGCATGCCGTGGATGTTTCCGGACGGCGTGATCTGGCTGGTGTTGAAATCCGCATGCGCGTCGAGCCACAACACCCGAAGCTTCTTGCCATTCTCACGGCAATGCCGCGACACGGCGGAGATCGAGCCGATCGCAAGGCAGTGGTCGCCGCCGAGCATCACGGGCAGGTGGCCGGCGTTCAATTCGGTGTAGATGGCCTCGTGCACCGCGGTGTTCCAGGCGACC
This sequence comes from Luteibacter sp. E-22, assembly GCF_049913125.1. Lineage (GTDB taxonomy): Bacteria > Pseudomonadota > Gammaproteobacteria > Xanthomonadales > Rhodanobacteraceae > Luteibacter. The sequence goes on along the minus strand of NZ_CP183975.1, from coordinate 844,963 downwards.
ACGGCTTCGAGGTGGCGATAGCCGTCCGTGGGCGGCAGCCAGGGATTGAGTGGCCCGGAAAGATTGCCGCGATCCACGACGTGCATGCCGCGCTTCGCGAGCCGCTCGCCGAGACGCGCGACACGCAGGGCTTCCGGCCCCATGGAACTGCCACGGTGACCGGCACCGATGTCGGTGGGGACGCCGATCAAGGCGACCGAACGGGTGGTTGGACTCATGACGAGGGACTCAGGGAGAGGGATGTTCTTGCAGGAAAATGGCAAGCAACGACACGCGGAAGCTGGTCATCCCCCAAGTTTACACCGGACCTTGCAACAGCCACGTTGCAGCGCGTCAGGATGAAAAAAAGGGCACCATAGGCGCATACCTCGAGCGAAGCGCCGCGATGATTCGACTGGACGATGTGCAGATCTTCGTGCATACCGCCGATGCCGGCAGCTTTTCGGCAGCCGCCCGCCTGCTCGACAGCACGCCGGCCATGGCTAGCAACGCCGTCCAGCGACTGGAGCGGGAGCTCGGCACGCGGTTGTTCGTGCGCTCGACGCGCAGCATGCGGCTCTCGGACGACGGCGAACGCTACCTGCCCCACGCCCGGGCGATGCTTCAATCCCTTGCCGGTGGCGCTCAGGCCCTGGCTGAAGCGCGCGGCGAGATCGCGGGACCGCTTCGCCTCTCCGTGCCGTCGGACCTGGGCCGCAATGTGCTGCTGCCCTGGCTCGACGCCTTCCAGGCCAATCACCCCGGTGTTTCATTGCAATTGCGGATCAGCGACCGCGCCGCCGACCTGCACCGCCATCCCATCGACGCAGCCATTCGCTATGGCACGCTCGACGATTCCGGACTGGTCGCGCAGTCGTTGGCGCCCGACAACCGCCGCGTCCTGTGTGCTTCGCCGGATTACATCGCGCGCCACGGAGCGCCACGGCAACCCGACGACCTGCGCGAGCACAATTGCCTCTGCTTCGTCTGGGGCGAACAGATCCATGATCGCTGGATCTTCGACCTGCCGCGCGGGCCGCACGCGGTAAAGGTCGCAGGGAACCGTATCAGCGACGACGCGGAGGTCACCCGCCGATGGGGCCTGGCCGGTCACGGCATCGTCTACAAGTCGCACATCGACGTGATCGCCGATCTCGCCGCGGGACGACTCATCGACCTGATGCCGGGCATCGGCGAACGTGCGCCGCTGAACCTGGTCAGCGCGCATCGGTCGCAGCTCACTCCGGCGGTGCAACGACTGAGAGACTTCCTGCGTGTGCGGCTTGGCGAGTTGCTCGGCTAATCCTGGGTTTTCCGCGCCACGCGCGATCCCACACGCAAGCTCCCATCGTCGTCGACCGTCACGGGGTAGCCTGTCTCGGGCGCGACGAATGCCAAGGCGGACGTCGGCAACAATTCGGTTCGTCCGATGTCCGGCAGATCCAGGAACCAGCGTGCGCCCTCGCGAAACAGCGACAGGTCGGGATTTCCCCGCGAGTCGGCATCCTTGAACCGGTAATGCCCGATGTACCTGATCATTGTCTTTTCATCGAGCGTGGCACGTGTCGCGACCCGCGGTGCGTAGTCGGGCCAGCCATAGGCGGCAGCGACAGCCTTGATGAACTCACCACCCAGGTAGGAGCCGTTATCGCCATCGGTCAAGACGACCACGCCGTTTCCACTACCCAGGAACATGACGTAGCTGCTCTTGAAGCCGAAGTTGCCGCCGGAATGCATGAAACGACGATGTTCGCCTTCGCCGCTGACGAATACTCCCAACCCGTACTTGTTCATACCCGGCGCGAGCATGGTTATCGCCGCGTCGGTGGGCATGAAGGAAGGCCGCCCCTCCTCCGCATCGCGTACCCCGATCAGCCAGCGCGCGAGATCATCCGGCGTGGTCCATAGCCCCGCGGCGGCGAGTTCGGGATAGATATTGGCACCACCGGGTACCGGCGTCCCGTCCGCGGCATGGCCCACGGCGTGAGGTATCGATGCCGGCAAGGGTTGAACGAACGTGCTGTCGCGCATGCCGGCGGGCGTCAGCACCTCACGCCGCATGAGTTCGTCGAACGAGGCGTCCGCGCAATGGCTCAAGGCAATCTGGGCCACCGTATATCCGCCGCCGGAATACGCATACGCGCTTCCTGGCGGCGTGGCGATCACGACCGCCGGGGAATTCGCCGGCGTTTCGCCGCGCACGACTTGCTCCGGCGTCGGCACCGGCTCGCCCGGCGCGTAACCGTCGAAGCCGTTCACTGTCGTACCGGACGTGTGGTGCAGGAGGTTACGCAACGTCACCGGATGCCCCGCGTCCTGCTTTCCGGGTGGCAGGGTCAACGGAGCCAGGCAGCGGTCCACGGGCGCGTCCAGGTCTACCACCCGGCGCGAAGCCAGGATGGCGGCGAGACTACCCGTCACGCCTTTACTCAGCGAGGCCGCCTGGAAACGCTCGTTCGTCGCCGGAAGGCGAACGCTTCCATCGATCCCATAGGTGGCGGACCAGACAACGCGCCCACCTTCGATAACAGCCACCGCCATGGCCGGGACGCGATAACGCCGCATCCGCTCATGGACGTTCCACTGCATGGCTGGCTCGCCAGCCATCTCCACGCGGGGCCTGAGGCCATGTTCCACGGCCTGCCGGCGGGAGTCGTCGCGTACTTCGTGCCCTGCGCAACCGGCGAGCGTTCCAAGTAGCGCGAGGCATGCCGCTGCGAGCCGTTTCAATGAAAATCCCACGTTCCCTTCCCCGTCGACATGCGATGCGCACGAACAGGGTAGATGTGCAAACAGGAGGGAAGGTTTAGCCCGGCATAAGCGTCGGACGTTGCTTCAATGATGTCCGCCCTGTCCGCGTTCTCGTGTCCGCGGACGTCCTGCAAAGCCGCCGCATGGCAACCGACCCCGCCGCGTGGCTCCCCTGTTGCTTTGGCACGCCCATTGCTGACCTACACGTATCGCAAGGACCTGCCGCGTGATCACTCCCTCGGACCTCAGACAAGGAATCCACCCTTTCACTCGCCTGCCCTGGCGACTACAGATGTTCGTCGTGTTCTATCTCCGGGCCAACGGTTACGCCTGCACGGAAGAAGAACGCGAACTGGCCGCCACTCTGCTCGAACAACGCATCGCCCATGGTCCGATCGACCACCTCGCGCTGTCGATCGTGCTCGATCGACAGTTTCCCCGCGAACGCGAGGGCGGCGCTTCATAGCCATGTCTCCATGGATTCGCTAAGCGGTATGCCGTGTGACCGCATTCGATGTGGACGCGTCCTCGACGGGAAGGCGTCTGAAGGTCAGGACGTGCATGGTGTAATTCCTGCAACTGACCTCGCGGCCCCACCACAACGTTCTCTCGAAACAGAACACCGCCACGACGGTCAGCCATGGGGCGATCGCCCATCCTGTCGAGAAAGCGATGGCCGCGATGATCGTCATGCCCACGAAGGCCGTATACGCCACCTGGTGCAGGAAGACGTCCCTTTCCTGCTCCCTTTTCAGGTGATCGTAGATCTCGCTCGCCGAGCCATAGAAGGTGGTGAGGTCTGTGTGTGCGAGGCTCTTCATGTCCTGGTCCCCCGGTATGACTGGTTCGGTCGAGCGTCCCGGTGACGGACTTTGAGGGGGAATAGTCACCCATGCAACTACCCGGCTGGCATGGTGCAATGCGGCGATGGCCTCGGCGGATGGGCGACGAGGTAAAGGTAGGCTGCAGGCGATCTCCTACAGACAGTCAAGCCCTCTCGGCGCAAAATGCGCGCGAACTGACTGGACATCCGCCATGCGCTTCCTTTGCCTGATTAGTCTCGTCTGCGCCGCCCTTTCCGGCTGTGCCAGCACCCAGCCGCACTGGACTGACGAAGGTTCTGTCGGCCCCATTACGCCGACTGCCCACTGCTCGTCCAGCGGCGGGAACGCGGGTCCGTGCGCTGCAACTATCGCCGTGAACGCAGTCATTCATAGCGTCCAGAAATAGCCGGGCGAATGCCGGGACCCCGTCACGCTCGCTTGGTCGGCAGGAGTACGAACGGCATCTGGAAGCGTCCGGATTGCGCCTGATTGGCTGTCGCCTCGATGAGGGCGAAAACAATTACTTCGAAGCCATCAAGCCGCCTGCGGGCTAGATCTGGCTGAATTTCTGGTGCCGACACCCGGATTCGAACTGGGGACCTACCGCTTACAAGGCGGTTGCTCTACCAACTGAGCTATGCCGGCGAAGTCGCAGAGTTTATCAGAAGCACCCGGTGGTTCTAGCCGTGATGCCGGGAGTGCGGATGCTCCGGCGAATGTCGGTGCCGGCCTCGTCGGGGACGACCACGTCGAGCCACCAGACGGGCGTGGTCTCGGTGCGCTCGCTCATGCGCGCCGGGAAGCCGGCGGCGATCACCTCGTCGCGGCGCTTGCGGGCGTTGGCGGGGTCATGGAACAGGCCGAGCGCGACAGAGTTCTGCAGGTCGCCCTGGGCGGTGACCACGAAGTAATCCTTGATGCCCTTCGCATCCAGGCGGCGTGCCTGGGCGAGTGCCTGCTCGCGCGTGGCCAAAGCAGGCAGGAAGACCCGCCAGCCGTGCGACTCGCTGGTCTGCTCCTGGCGCTGGCGGCTACGCACGGTGCGTGGCGCGATGGCGGTGCGCGCCGCGCGCAGGTCCACCTGGTTGGCGAAGGGTCCCAGGGCCAGGCAGCGGTAGCTGCGGCGGGGGCTGGTCGGTGCGGTCTCGGCGGGTGCGAGCAGCGTTTCCCCTGCCCCAGCCTTCGTTGCAGGTTTCGCGGGCGGGGTGGCTGGCGACGCCGTGGCCGCGGCCGCGGGGGATTCCGCCTTCGGCGAGGCCGCCACAGATGTGGGCGCTGCCACGGCCGAGGACGCCACTGGCGGCGCGACACTCCCCGGTGGAGCCGGCAGTTCGGCGAGGAGCTTCAGCTTCGGCACGCCGCCATCCGTCGGATCGACCGCGTGCGTCGCGGAATCGCCCAGCAGCAGCCACGCGGCCACCGCGATATTGAGGGCGATCAGCAAGACGAACAGCAAACGCAGCAGCATGGTGGCCTTGGGCTTCCGGTGGTGGCCTGCGCGCGTTCCCCTGTAAGAACCGGCGGCGTCGGGATTCTAGGCGATATTGTCGGCGCGGGCATGCGTCTTCGCCCACACGGCGAGTCCGCGCAACACCGCATCCGGTACCAGGACGACCTCGCGTTCCAGCAAGGGCGCCAGTACATCGGCATCGCCGCCACCCAACGTCACCGTCGGGCTTCCGCCAAGAAGGTTCGCCGATCGATCGACGAAGCGGTCGACCAGCGCCGCGCACGCCTGCCAGCAACCGGAAGCGAGGCCATCGGCGGTGTTATCGGCGAGGTCGCGCACGGCACCGGCATGGGCCGGCCGCACCTGGACCGTGGCGCCGAGCACCGACTGCTGCATCAACAGCGGACCCGGCGCGATCCATCCGCCCAGGTGCCGCCCTTCCCCGTCCAGCGCATCCAGCGTAAGCGCCGTGCCGACGCTGGCCAGCACGCAAGGCGCACGGCCAGCCGCGAGGGCGTCCACCATCGCCAGGAAGCGATCGACACCGAGACGATGCGGTTCGGCATAGGCATTCGTGACGCCGCACGCCTCGGCGGGCGTACGCACCCACGTGGGCGTGCGACCGAAGGCTTTGTCGGCCGCCACGGCCACCGCCGTCTCGCGCGCGGAATCGACCACGGATGCGCCGACGATGCGTTCGGGCGTCGGCCACGATGCCCAGAGCGCCGCCAGTTCGTGCGCGATATCGGCATCCCAACCGAACGCGCCGCGGTGCGTGAATTCATTGCCATCCAGCAAGGCGAACTTCAGGCGGGTATTGCCCAGGTCCAGCAGCAGGATCATGCGGCGCTCCGGCGCACCGAGACTTCGGCGCTGTCCACGCTGACGAGTTCTCCATCTGAGCGGCGTACACGCAAGGCGCCGCGTTCGTCGACGCCTTCGCCCACGGCGATGTATTCGCCGCGCGGGTCGATGATGCGCAAGGATTCGCCACGCAAGAGGTCGTTCGCCGCGTACTCGTCGGCGAATGCCGCGAAGCCATGACGTTCGAACGTGCGCAGTCCCTCGGTGAGTTCCGCTACGACCGCACCCGCGAATCGGTTGCGGCCGGGCGGATCGCCACCGGTCACCGAGGCGAGATCGGTGATCGGCTGGCCGGCGCGTTCGTGCAGGTCGTCCGGCAAGCGGATGTTGACGCCCACGCCGATCACCGCCGCGCATGGCCCCGAGTATTCGCCGGACAGTTCCACCAGGATGCCCGCCAGCTTGGCGTTGCCCGCCAGCACGTCGTTGGGCCATTTCAGACCGGGTGTGCGGATGCCGACCTCGCCGAGCGCGCGGATCAGCATCACGCCGACGGCGAGCGACAAGCCCGACAATGAGGCGAAGCCGCCATCGAATCGCTTGAGCACCGACAGGTACAGGTTCATGCCCGGCGGCGACAGCCACGGGCGCCCACGACGGCCGCGCCCCGCTGACTGGCTTTCGGCTATCACGAAGGCCAGATCGTCCAGCACGGGAATACGCCGGGCCAGTTCGCTGGACGTGGAATCGATCTCCCAGTGCACCTCGAGCATGCCGACCCCGGCCGAGATCGCGGGCGGCAAAGCCGCACGGATACGCTGGCCGTCCAGCAGTTCGGTCGGCCACGGCAGCCGGTAACCGCCGCCGACCTTGGCCTCCACGGGCACGCCCTTGAGACGCAAGGCCTCGATCTGTTTCCAGACGGCGGCGCGCGTCACCCCGGCCTTCTTGGCCAGGACGGCACCGGACACGGCATCGCCGCCGGCAAGGGCTTCGAGGAGATCGCGTGCGAGCATGGCTGCCGTCGGGCCGTCAGGAGGCCGTTGTCGAGGGTGGGGAAAGCCGGGACATCGGACGATTCTAGGGCAGTGGCGCCCTTTTCGCCCGCCTGGGGCCGGGGGCGGCACCCGGCGACCTTCAGCACTGGCAGCCTCGTCAATTTTCTGCGAGGATCGGTTGTCCCCCTTTTTGTCCCGAGGGGCCTCAGGGTTTACCGATGAACGCCAGACCGTACATCTTCGGATGTCTGTGCCTCGTCGGTGCCGCCGGCACCGCCGCCGCTTCCGACATCGACCCGACCAGTGGTCTGCTCTCCATGGGCAGCACTTCCTCGTCGTCGTTCGAAGGCAGCTCGCGATCGCCGCAGGGCGGCGGCCGCGATGGCGTCGGTAACGAGATCGGTTCGTCGCGCCCCGTGAACGCGCCACAGCGCAGCGCCAGCCCCGCTCCCGTGCCGTCGTCACCGGTCGATGCCGGCGATGGCGTGCACGATGACGGCATGCCCATGCGCTCTTCCTCGCCGAGCTGGCAGTCGCTGCTCCCCGGCTCGATGTTCTGATCCGTTCCGGCCGATCACCTTGGGCTTCATCCAAACGCTGATCGCGCGTTTCCGCGCGCCCGTCCCGCCGATCGACGATGCCGCGTGGCGGCAAGCCGTCCAGCGCGTGCCGCTCGCGAAGGCCCTCGATACTCCGCGCGCGCATTACCTGCGCCAACTGGCGGCGATCTTCCTGCACAACAAACGCTTCCACGCCATGGGCGATGCGCCCCTGGACGATTTCTGGCGCCTGGCGATCGCCACGCAGGCCAGCCTTCCCGCGCTTCCGCACGGCCCGAAGGCCTTCAAGGGCTGGACCAACGTCCTGGTCTATCCCGGCGAGTTCAACGTACGGCGCAGCCATCGTGACGCCCCTACCGGCGTGGTCACCGACAGCGACGACACCTTGATCGGCGAAGCATGGGAACGGGGACCGATGATCCTGTCGCTCGCCGACGTGGCGCTCGACCTGGAAGCGCCATGGGACGGTTTCAACGTGGTGATCCACGAGATGGCGCATAAGCTCGACATGCTCGCGGGTCCGGCCAACGGCGTGCCGCCGCTACCGTCGTCGATGAACCGGCGACAGTGGATCCAGACGATGCAGCGTGGCTACGACCGCCTGTCCAAGGCGGTGGAGCGAGGTCGACGGACGGCGATCGATCCCTACGCCGCCGAGGCGCCGGAAGAATACTTCGCCGTGACCAGCGAACTGCATTTCTCGCAACCGGCCCTGCTCCGCGAAGCCGAGCCCGACGTGGCGCGCTTGCTCGACGCCTTCTACGGCCCCTCCCCCTCCATCTGACCAACACCCCGTCGTCCTTGTGGGAGCCGCTTCAGCGGCGATACCGCCTCAAGGCATCAAGGCGGCGGAAGCTTCACGCTAAACCGAGCCCCACCAAGTTCCTCGGAGCGATCGACGTGCAGCTCGCCCTGATACGCCTTCACGATGTCCTGCACGATGGACAGGCCGATGCCATGGCCTTGCACCCGTTCGTCGCCACGCACGCCGCGCTGGAGAATTTTCTCGATCTTTTCATCGGGAATACCGGGGCCGTCATCTTCGACGACCAGTTCGAGGCCACTGCGGCCACGCACCTTGCCGACGGATCGCGCCGTGAGCAGCACGCGATGCGATGCCCACTTGAACGCGTTCTCGACAAGGTTGCCCATGAGTTCGAGCAGGTCGCCCTGCTCACCGGGGAAGCTCACGCCCTCTTCGAGTTCGAACTCGCAAAGCACGTTCTTCGCCGCATAGACCTTTTCGAGGCTCTGCACGAGATCTTCGGCATGCCCGGCGATCGGCTCCACCGAGGCGATGGTGCGTCGGCCCGACGTAGCCGCGCGGGAAAGCTGGTACGCCACGATCTCATCCATCTTTCGTACCTGGTCGAGGATGTCGCCGCGCAGGGTGTCGGCGTCGCCACCGCTCTCCAACTGCGAGCGCACCACCGCCAGCGGTGTCTTCAGGCTATGCGCGAGATCAGCCAGGGTGTCGCGGTAACGCGAGCGCTGCTCGCGTTCGCTGTCGATGAATGCGTTGAGGCGCCGGGTAAGCACCGTCAATTCCACGGGATACGGTCCATCGAGGTGATCCCGCGTACCGCGTTCGATGTGGGCGAGATCGCTGGACACACGGCGCAAGGGCAACAGGCTCCAGCGCAACAGGAAGAGCTGCAGCAGCATGAGCATCATGCCGAGCATCGCCAGCCACAGGAACTGCGTGCGCCGGTACGTCGCCACCTGGCGCTCGAACTGGTCTTCCGTCTGCGCCACCGCGAAGGTCAGCGGCACGCTGCGCTTGTCCGTACTGTCCAGCGATACACCGTAGCTGAAGACATAGAGCTTGCCGCTGCGTGTTTCCACCGGCTCGAAGGCGGTTTCGCCGGGCGAGAGCATGCGCACGAAATCGAAATCGCGCCCCAGCGCGGATGACGACTCCCAGCGGAAACCATCGTTGCCGACAATGATCGCGTAGAGCCCCGAACCGGGCCGGGAGAAATCCGGATTGGGCTGGCTGTCGGGCGTGGTGACCTTGCCGGCCCGGGTGATATCCGTGCCGGTGATGTACGCGATGGCGTAGTTGTGCAGCCGGTCGTGCATGGCCGACAGTTCGGAGGCGTAGTTGGCCTTGTTCTGGGCGAGACCGGTCAGGCCGAGGAAGGCGGCCAACGCGAAACCGGTCGCCAGTGCCGCGCGCGCGGCCAGCGAGAGGGGCCGGCGTTTGATCGGGGAAGCGTTGTCCATGCTTCGAGCTTACCTGCGGGCGGCGCGGCAACTCGCCCGCGCCACCCGCGGGCGATCAGTCTTCGTCCGCTTCGTTGCGGGGGATGGCGAAGCGGTAGCCCCGGCCACGGACGGTTTCGATCGGCTTCAGGGCGCTTTCCGGATCGAGCTTGCGACGCAGGCGGCCGATGAAGACTTCCAGCACGTTGGAATCGCGGTCGAAGTCCTGCTGGTAGATGTGCTCGGTGAGGTCGGCCTTGGAGACCAATTCACCCGCATGCAGCATCAGGTATTCCAGCACCTTGTACTCGTAGCTGGTCAGGTCGACCTGACGGCCTTCGACCGTCACCGTTTGCGCCGTGGTGTCGAGCTTGATCGGGCCGCAGGCCAGCACCGGCTTCGACCAGCCACTGGCACGGCGAACCAGCGCGTTGATGCGCGCCAGCAGTTCCTCGACGTGGAAGGGCTTCACGAGGTAGTCGTCGGCGCCGTACTTGAGACCCTCGACCTTGTCCTGCCAGCTGCCGCGGGCGGTAAGGATGAGGATCGGGTAGCGCTGGCCGTGCTCACGCAGGGCCTTCACCAGGTCCATGCCCGACAGCTTGGGCAGGCCCAGGTCGATGATGGCGAGATCGAACGGCACTTCGCGACCGAGGTACAGGCCCTCTTCGCCGTCCTGCGCCGCATCGACGGCGAAACCGTCGCGCTTGAGGCGCGCGGCGAGTGTCTCGCGCAGCGGGGCCTCGTCCTCTACCAGCAGGATTCGCATCAATGTTTCTCCTTGTTATCCCCGGCGTTCGCATCCAGGGGCTTGGCGGTTTCGGTACGGACGGGCACCACCTTGACGTGTCCGTCGAGGGTGAGCACCTTGACCCGGTATTCGGTAATCCTGCCGCGCTCCACCAGCCGCGTATCCGCCGACAGCACCTTTCCCCCGGTATCCTTCTGCACCTTGCTTACCGCCTGTTCCAGCGTCAACGACTGGTCGGCCTGGGCGACGACGGGCAAGGCAAGGCTGAGCGCGGCGAAAAGTAGCGGACGAAACGTGATTTTCATGTCTGGCGGAAGGCGACCGGGGTCTGGCTAGTCGACCGATCATGCCCAGCCCCGCCCAGCCCGAAGCTGAACGAAACCCGGGCAGCCCGGCGCCGGGGGCGCCATGACCTCCTCAGCCCGTCGGATACCGACTAGGGGACGCGCTCGAACATCGTCTGTGTCTTGCCCTTGTAGTCGGCCTGGTCGAAGGCCTGGTAGCCGAGGCGCTCGCCCAGTCGCACCGACGCCAGGTTCGCCGGATCGATGAGGCAGACGGTCCGGCCCACCCCGCGACGCTCGAAGAACCAGTCGTGGACGGCCCGCAGCGCTTCGGTGCCATAACCCTTGCCATGCGCCGACCGGGCCAGCGCCCAGGCGCCTTCCGGGAACGGATCGAATTGGTCCCCCAGGCCGCGGCGGAAATGCGCCAAACCCGCCTCGCCGACGAACCGGCCACCGTCCTTCTCGCGCAAGGTGAATAACCCGTAGCCGAAGGACGTCCAATGCCCCACGTTGCGGAGCAGCCGAATCCAGGTGTCTTCCCCGGGCGCGCTGCCGCCGATGAAGTGCATCACCTCCGGGTCCGTCCTCATCGCATGGCAGTCGTCGAAATCGGAGACGGCGCTCGGGGTAAGGATCAGACGCTCGGTGACGATCATGCGGTGCGGACCTCGGGAGGTGTCGGGAATATCAGGCGGCCTGCCGGAAGGCGGCCAACGCGGTTTCGATCAGACGCCAGTCGGCGCCGGGCAGATGGGCGCCTTCGGACAGCTGGCGGCGGAACCCGCGCGCGCCGGGCTCGCCCTGGTACAGCCCGAGAATGTGCCGGGTGATGTGTTTCAGCTGCGTGCCGCGAGCCAGTTCGGCGTCGATATAGATACGCATCCGTTCCAGGATGTCCGACCGCTCTGGCAGGGGCGTGCCATAGAGATCGGCTTCCAGCTTCGCCAGGACGAAGGGGTCGTGATAGGCGGCGCGGCCAAGCATCACGCCGTCGACGTGAGCCAGGTGCTCGCGCACGGCGTCCACCGTCGTGATGCCGCCGTTGATGACGATCGTCAGCTCCGGGAACTCGCGCTTCAACCGGTACACCCGCCCGTAGTCCAGCGGCGGGATCTCGCGATTTTCCTTGGGGCTGAGGCCATCGAGCCAGGCCTTGCGGGCATGGACCACGAGGATTCGCACGCCAGCCTCGATCATCGTCGCGGTGAAGCGTTGCAGGTCGGCGTATTCGTCCTGGTCGTCCACGCCGATGCGGCATTTGACCGTTACCGGCACGTCGACCACCTCGGCCATCGCACGGACGCATTCGCCGACGAGTTCTGGTTCGCGCATCAGGCAGGCGCCGAACTTGCCGGATTGCACCCGATCCGACGGACAACCCACGTTGAGGTTGATCTCATCATAGCCGGCCTGTGCACCCATCACGGCAGCCTTGGCCAGCTCCACGGGATCGCTACCGCCCAGCTGCAGGGCCACCGGATGCTCTTCGTGGCTGTGCTCGAGCAGCCGCAGCTGGTTGCCCCGCACCAGCGCGGCGCTGGTGACCATTTCGGTATAGAGGCGGGCGTGTGGGGAGAGCAGACGGTGGAAATACCGGCAGTGACGGTCCGTCCAGTCCATCATGGGGGCGACGGTCAGGCGGAAGGCTGAGGGGGCGGTGGGTTGCATCGGCATATTCTAGCGGACGATTCGCGTGGTCATACGCCAAGTGCACCAGTGGCCCTTACCGCCGAGCCTGACGCGATCCTGACATCAGTGACCGTGCATGTCCGCTGGCGTCCCATCGGACCACGTTCCCACTCCGACCAAAAACACCAGGATGGGCGGCAACCCCTTCGTCTGGTCCCGCTGGTTCGGAGCCATGAACCAGTAAGGGCTGGACATCACGGGTGAACCCTCCGCACCGGAACCCCAGTCCTTACCGTCCTCGACCAGGGTGTCGAACATGAGGTGAGGCATATTGTGCTCGCCTTCGTCGGTCAGATACGACGATTTCGACATCATGAAATCCATGGCGCCGTTTTCGAGTTCCGGTAGTTGTTTCTTTTCATACGCACTCTTGACGGCGGACAGCATCTCCGCCTTTGACCGGCCGGCCATCGCCAGCTTGGCGCGCAGTTGGAAGATCGGCGCGATCGCCCGCGCGGCCTGGGGATTCAGGCAATCGGCGGCCCTTATTTTCGGGTTCCAGAATTCCGGCCAGTCGAACGGGCCCGTCCAACTTCTGCCCACCACGCAGACAAAGCCGTTCTTGCCTTCGACCGCTGTTTCATAACCCTTGCGTCCCAAGACCAGGACCGTAGCGTCCTGGGAAATGGATTCAGGAGCCGCGCTTCGCGCCAGGGTGATTTCATCGTCCCGGTTCGCCATCAGGTATTGGTCGACCGGCGCCATCTTTGGATAAGGCGTCGCACCGCTGGCTTTCTGCGCGCCCTGCGCCATCGCTTGCTCTGATATACAGAGCGCCGCAAGTAACGCAAAGCTCATCACACCGATCGTCCGCTTAGCCTTGTGCATGGGATTCCTCCTGACGATGGGACTGTTTCAGCCAGCCCGTGAGAGGCGCCGATTGGCTGCCTTCACTCATCGTCGAACGACCGCACCGGATTTCGACAGGCCATCGAAAAAAAGTCCGCTGGACCCTACTTTGCCCGCTTCGCCGCCTTCCCTGACGCATTGAGAGCGACAGCGGCGCGAACGAGCGTCTTGAACGCATCCGCGTCGACCTCCTCGCCCTCGCCGATATCGATGGCACGCCGCACGTTGCCGTCCAGGCTCGAATTGAACAACTTCGAGGGATCGTTCAACGACGCGCCCTTGGCGAAGGTCAACTTCACCTTCGCCTTATACGTCTCACCGGTACAGATGATGCCGCCGCGCTCCCATACCGGCGTGCCCATCCATTTCCAGGTTTCGACGACCTCCGGATCGGCCTCATGGATGAGCTTGCGCATCCTTGCCAACGTTTCCCCGCGCCAGTCGCCGAGGCCCGCGATCCGTTCGTCGATCAGCCTGGAAGCCGACTCGTTTCCCGACACATCCTTAGCCTTCATATCCCCGCCTCCCCATCAATGGTTCGCATCTGAGTTTATCGCCCCACGGGACTGAACTGCTGGATCACCCAATCGATGAACACGCGCACGCGAGGGCTCAACTGGCGGGCTCTCGGATACAGGATGGACACCGGCCCCGGGGGCAACGCGTAAGGCGCAAGCACACGCTGCAAACGCCCTTCGGCAAGGTCCCGCTCGATGTGGAACAGCGGCATCTGTGCGAGGCCGAAGCCGAGCCGCACCGCTTCCAGGAAGCTCTCCGTTCCCGTGACGGATAACGGTACCGCCATGTCCACCTTGGTGACCTGGCCGGCCTCGACGAACTCGAAGGGTCTCAATGCGCCCGTGGTGATGGAGCGAAGGCACACGGCACGATGATTCACCAGGTCGTCCAGGCTCGTCGGCGCGCCGTACTTCTCCAGATAGCTGGTCGCGGCACACGTGATCCGTTCGAGCGACGTGACGGGCCTCGCGATCAGGTCGCTATCCGGCAAGGCGCCATAGCGCAGCACGCAATCGCAGCCCTCGCGGATGACGTCGACCCAGCGATCGCTTTCGCTCATGGCGATCTCGATCTGGGGGTACGCGGCGAAGAAGCGCGGAAGGCTGGGCATCAGGAAGTGGCGGGCCAGGGTGCCCTGCACCTCGATCCTCAACATGCCCTTGGCCACCGCTCCGCTGAAGGCACCTTCCGCGTCTTCGATGTCATCGAGGATCGCCAGGCAACGGCGGTAGTAGGCCTCGCCATCGAGGGTCGGGCGAACCGTCCGCGTGGTCCGCTGCAGCAGCTTCACGCCCAGCCGGTCTTCCAGTTGCTTGATGACCTGGGTGGCTGTCGAACGGGGAATTTCCAGGTCGTTGGCGGCCTGGGTGAAGCTCCGGCGGTCTACGACCCGGGTGAACAATCGCATGGCATCGAGACGATCCATTCGCCCTCATTGTTCGCATTTACAGAACGGTGTTGGCAAATCTAGCTGGATTATTTGCGAGCCTCAAGCGCGGATAGTTCGTCCCACGCCGCCCACCACGGGTAGCCCTTCTGGAGACGAAATCATGAACGAGACGAACAAGGTTGCCATCGTGACGGGTGCTTCGCGCGGCATCGGTGCCGCCATCGCCAGCCGGCTCGCCACCGACGGCTTCACCGTCGTCGTCAACTACGCCGGCAACGTGGCGGAGGCCGAGCGACTGGTGGCGGAGATCGAGGCCGCCGGCGGCCGGGCCATTCCCGCACAGGCCGATGTGAGCGACGGCACCGCCGTGGCCCGGATGTTCGATGCCGCCCAGGCGGCCTTCGGTGGCGTGGACGTCGTCGTCAACAACGCCGGCATCATGAAACTCGCGAGCATCGCCGATACCGAAGACGCGCTGTTCGACAGCCATGTCGCCATCAACCTCAAGGGCAGCTTCAACATGCTTCGCGAAGCGGCGAAGCGACTGCGCGAAGGCGGCCGCATCATCAACCTGTCTTCCAGCGTCGTCGGCCTCTACCAGCCCAACTACGCGGTCTACGCGGCCACCAAGGCTGGCGTGGAAGCCATGACCCACGTCCTCTCCAAGGAACTGCGCGGCCGCAACATCACGGTGAATGCCGTGGCTCCGGGTCCCACGGCCACCGCGCTCTTCCTCGATGGCAAGCCGCAGGCCCTCATCGACCAGCTGGCGAAGCTCTCGCCACTGGAACGCCTTGGCCAGCCGGAAGACATCGCCAGCGCGGTGGCGTTCCTCGCCGGCCCGGATGGCGCCTGGATCAACGGCCAGGTATTGCGCGCCAATGGCGGCGTCATCTGATCCCCTTCGAACGACATCCCATCCAGGACATTCCGTCATGAGCAAGAAAATCATCCTGATCACCGGCGCCTCCAGCGGCTTCGGCCGCATCACCGCCGAAGCGCTCGCCCGCGCCGGCCATACCGTCTACGCATCCATGCGCGACGTCGCCGGACGCAACGCCGGAAACGCGACCGAGATGGCACGATTGTCAGCCTCGGAGAACGTCGACTTACGCGCACTCGAACTCGACGTGCAATCGGAGGCCTCGGCCGAAGCCGCCATCAAGTCCATCATCGGAGAGAGCGGGCGCATCGATGTCCTTGTTCACAACGCGGGCCACATGATGTTCGGCCCTGCCGAAGCCTTCACGCCCGAACAGTTCGCCCAGCAGTACGACGTCAACGTGCTGGGAACGCAGCGGGTCAACCGCGCCGCGCTTCCGCATATGCGTGCCGCGAAACAAGGCCTCCTGGTATGGATTTCCAGCAGCAGTTCGGCTGGCGGCACGCCGCCTTACCTGTCGCCCTACTTCGCCGCGAAGGCCGCGATGGATGCGCTGGCGGTGCAATATGCGCGCGAACTCTCGCGCTGGGGCATCGAGACCTCGATCGTCGTGCCGGGTGCCTTCACCAAGGGAACGAACCACTTCGCCCATTCGGGACGTCCCGCCGACGAAGCCCGCCTTGCCGAGTACGAAGCAGGCCCCTACAAGGACTTCGGCGAGCAGGTCCAGAAAGCGTTCGCGGAGATCGTCCCGGACGATGCCGACGTTGGCGGTGTCGCCAAGGGCATCGTCGACATCGTGGACATGCCCTTCGGTACCCGCCCGTTCCGTTTCCACTACGATCCGACGCAAGACGGTGCGAACGTGGGCTTCGCGGTACTCGATCGACTCCGCGCGGAGATGCTGCACCGCGTGGGCCTGTCCGATCTGCTCAAGCCAGCCACACTGGCTTGAATCCGTCACCCGCGGGCTATGGCGAAAAGGCAGCCGCGATCGCCGCCACGGGTTTGCGCAGGATCGTTTCGTTGAACGCGAGTTGCAACCGGCCTTCATGGACGGAGCCGACGACGATATCCCGCTCCAACAGGCGTTCCCGCAATCCCGTGGCCATCCGTTCGTCGAGCTTGAGGAAGGCGATGTTGCTGCCGTTCGGTACGCGCTGTACCTCGACTCCAGGCATGGCACCGAGCAAGCCGAGCAACTTCTCCGCCTCGGCGTGCACGCGGATAAATCGCTGGTCGAACCCGACCAATGTCTTCGACGCGATCGCCGCGGCTATCCAGCCGTGGTAGATCGTGCCGCCGAACACGTGCCGCGCCAGGCGCGCTTTCGCGACGAAGGCCTTGTCGCCCGCCAGCACGGCGCCGAACGGCGCGCCCAGATACTTGTAGAGCGACACATAGACCGAATCGAATGGCGCGCAATAGCGCTGGAGGTCGAAGTCCTTGCTGCCATACATCAGTAACAAGCGGGCGCCATCCAGGTGCATGCCCGTGCCCTTGCTCCGCGCGAGCGCCCCGATCTTCGATACGGTTTCCTGCGAGACCGCCGCGCCATCCAGCCGCCGCACGGGGCTCTCGATCGATACCGCGCCGATCTCGACCGGGTAAGGCTTCTCGGCGCTTTGCGCGAAGGCCGCGGCCACGGCGTCGTAGAGGCCGTCCGACGCGCCACCGTCGACCGGTACGGGGTTGATCGCATTCATCACGGCGACCGCGTCCGCTTCGTCGCGATAGACGTGGCTTTCCTTCTGTAGCAGCACACGCGAACGGTCGCCGCTCAGGAGCCGGATGGCGATCTGGTTGGCCATGGTGCCGGTCGGCATGAAGGCCGCATCCTCCTTGCCCAGCAGCTTCGCGAACTGCGCCTCCAGGCTTCCCACGGCGCCTTCGGCGAGATACGAGTCGCCCACATCGCTGGTTTCCTTGAGTATCTCGGCCAATTGGGCGGGGTACTGCGCCGGTTTCCTTGGCACGTTGTCGCCGGCCAGGGAGACGATTTTTTCAACCGGGATGTCCTGCATCGAACGTGGCGTCTTGGCGGCGGCGTCTGCCGCGGGCCAGGCCAGGCCCAGGCCTGCCAGGGAAAGCGCGCCCAACGGCGCAGCCTGCATGAACTCGCGACGACTGACCATCCGACCCCTCCCATGAGCGATGCGCTATGTCGGCCAAGACTCGCATGTCCTTTCATGCCCGCCAACGGCCGTCCGTCATGGGTCCCGGCAGGGGGAAAGCCGGATTCCTGCACGGTTCCGTCCCAGGCACTAGAATGCCGCCCCCGCCGTCGCGTCCGCCCGTAGCCGCATCATGCATATCGTCATCAACGAAGACCTCAAGGCCTACATCGATCCGCTTACCCCGGACGAATACGAGGCGCTGGAGCGCAGCCTGCTCACTGAAGGCTGCCGCGACGCGCTGGTGCTATGGGGCGATACGCTGGTCGACGGGCACAACCGGTACGGCATCTGCCGCAAGCACGACATTCCGTTCAACACCGTGCAGAACGAGCGTTTCCAGTCCCTGGACGACGTGCACCTCTGGATGATCGAGCAGCACCTGGGACGGCGCAGCGTCTCGGATTTCCAGCGAGGGGTGCTGGCCCTGCGAAAGCGCGAGATCCTCGCCGAGCGGCGCGCCCGCATGGCCGCGGCCGAGGGTGCCGACGCACCGTCCGACCTGCCCTTCGATGCCGCCGGCGCACAGCCGGCGCAGGGGAAACCGGCCAAGGCCTCTCCTGCCGAGACTCGCAAGGACATCGCCCGTGAAGCCCGGATCAGCAGCAACCAGGTCGGGATGATCGAGAAGATCCGCAAGGAGGCCGCCCCGGAGGTGGTCGCGGCAGTGAAATCCGGCACTTTGTCGATCAGCGCGGCGGCGGCCGTGGCCAGCCTGCCCGAGGAAGAACAGCGCGCCGCGGCCACGGCCGGCGACGTGGAACTGAAGGAAGCGGCCAAGCGCGTCCGGGAGTCGAAGCGCAAGCCGCGTGAAAAGCCGACCGACGAGGTGAAGGCCTTGCGCGAGCAGGTCGCCGAACTCGAAGCCGAGAATCGCAACCTTCGCCGCGAGATCGACAGCCTGCGCGCCCGCCTCGGCGAAAGCGTGCCCGAGGACGCCGACGAGGCGCTGGCGGAGTAAGGTGGCGAAAGGCCGGGAACTCCGGTGGCACGCCGGTGTTCCAAGGCCGGTACACCGGACGCGCCCTCAAGCGTTCCATGGCCTAACCCGGAGCGTCCCATGAAACCGATCCTCGCCCTCGCCGCCCTTTCCCTCCTCGCCACGGCCGCCGTGGCGCAGGAAAAACCGCTCAATCTCAGATTGCCGGCGGATTATGTACCCGCCACCTCCAGCACCACCGCGGCCCCGCCCACCGCGCAAGGCGTGGCCGGACCAACGGTGACGAAGAGCGGCGAAAGCGTCGCCGTGACCCCTTCCCGTCCGAAGGACCCGCCCGGCACCTACTACGGCGACACCAGCGGCCGCATGACCGGCGCCGAAGTGGAAGACGACGGCCCCCGCTGCGACGACGCCACCTATAACAAACCCCAGGTACACGGCAGCGTCAGCACGGGCGTGGTCAGCGCCAGCCACGGCGGCAGCGGCAATTACCAGGCGGGCACGGTGAGCCTCAGCCAGGCCTTCGGCAGCTGCGAGCATCCCACCGGAGGGGTCAGTATTTCCGTGGGCGGCGGCACCGGACACTTCGGCGGCGGCCGCATTCGCTGATTCCTTTCCTGCCGGCCCGCTCAGGCGGGCCGGACGGCGCAGGCCTCCGCGTAGGCCGCGTTGATCTCCTTCGCTCGGCGCTCGGCCAGCGCGCGGATATCCTCTCCCATGTTGGCCACCTTGTCCGGGTGGTACTGGCTCATGCGCGTGCGGTAGGCGGCCACGATCTCTTCATGCGTCGCCTCCGGAAGCACTCCCAGCACCTCGTGCCATGGCAGCGGCCGCTCGAAGAGGGGCGTGGTGTCCAGGGGGCGATCGTCCGGGGCAGGCTCGTCGCGCTTGCCCAGCAATGCGGACGTGTACTTGTAGCCGATCGCCAGGCAGGCGGCGACGACGACGAATTCGAGCGTGGTCATGCCAGGGCACCTTCGATCTGTAGGAGGTAGGTCTGCAATTGTGCGTGCCGTTCGCTGCCGAGGTCCTCGAGATCCATCTGCCGATGCAACCTCGCGTGGATCGCCGCCGTCAGGCGTGCACGCTCGCCGCTGTCGAGCAAGGCATGGGCCGCCCCCACCAGGTCGAAGCGCTCCGCGGCATGCAGCCCCTGTTTGCGCACGATGTTCAGCGCATAGGGTGCGCAGAGCAAGGCATCGGAGGCCAACGAAGCGAATGCCCTGCCGCCGAGTCCCGTGAGCTTGCGCATCCGCCAGGTTCGCAGCACCGCCAGGACGATGGCGACATACAACGCGACCATCCAACCCAGGAGCACCCATACCGACATGAACAAGACGGCGGGCATCACGGCGAACAGCAAGGCCACGAGCATGGCCGGAAACACCGTGGCACGCACACCGACTCGCCAGGCATGCAAACCATGCGGCGAGGCGATGTCGAGCGGGGCGAGGCGGGACGACCAGCGCAGGCGCAACATGGGCCGGCCGGGCGCGAGTAATGGAGGTATGTAGACATGCCGCCCCGCCATTTCGAAGTCCGAACCGACGGAGAACGACCAGCTGCCATCCCTCCGTTCGAAGAACACCACCTCATTGTGATAGATGAGCAGCACGGCATCGTAGACATACATGCCTACGACGCCTGCCAGCAGCCACCACGCATGCGGCAACATACCGGCGTTTACGACTTGCGCCCGAACATGCGCTTGATCGCGCCGCCGACCGCGGCCAGACCGATGAGGATGAACTTCCAGGCCGCAGCGAAGAACGTGGCTATCACGGCGAAGAATCCCTTCTTGGCCGCCACCGCGGCCACGCCTCCGGTGATCAGTGCGGCGAGACCGTACTCCGCCACGCGATCGCCCGCGTGGAAATCGGTATAGGCCTGGCCCGGCGTGAACGCGAAACCATCCAGCGTACCCTTGAAATCCGCGACCGATGCGTTGAGCGATTCCGGATCGGACACCAGCACCACGTTCATGACGCCACTGCGCCCGAGGATGCGCGCGTTGTAGTTCACCACTTCCGTTTGCGACTTGTCGTTGCGCGCCAGGAACGACCAGGCCAACGACTTGAACTGCGTGTCGTACTGCGGCGGGTTCTTCCAGCCAACGAGGGTCAGCGTGTCCCACCCGCGCGAACGACGTTCCTTGTTGCTCTCCTCGGTACCTTCCTTGACGGACTTAAGGATATCGTCGGGGTCGAGCTTCTCATCGTCCTTGACGTAGCCGATATCGTCATAATCGAAGAAGGCGGTCCAACGCATGTCGGTCGGCGCGAGCGTGTACGTGTCGGTCTCGTCCGGCGGGTTCTCCATCAGCACGTTGAGCCGCTTCGTGCCTTCCGGATCGAGGAAAGCATAGCCATCCGGCACCTCGATCGTGGCTTGCGGACCCACCTGCACCTTGGCCGGTCCGAACTGCCATGGCAGATCCGAAAGCGCCGACGCATGCGACATGGATATGAACAGCGACAAGGCGACGAAGGTCGCCCACTTCCTTGCCAAACCCTTCATGGTTTTCCCCTGGTAGGTCGCAACCCCCTGCCGCGACCGGGCGAGTTTGGGACCGGGGAAAAACATCGTCAAGGCAAGGCCCCCATGACAGGGTGGTAGGATCGGCGGGCACGCCGAACGAGGACACGCCATGCCCCAATCCTCAGCCCTGTCCCAGCGTGGCCAGTTCCGTGCCATGTACATGGGCCTCAAGAACCAGCATGCGCTCGAACACACCCCCGTGATCCTCTGCGAGGGCGATTCCTGGTTTTCCACGCCACTGGCGATGAACCTGCTCGACTGGATCGTGTCTCCCGCCCCGGAAGACGAGGCGCGGGGCGTGCCGCAGTTCGGCAAGGGCGGTCTGTTCTTCCGGGTGGAACGCAGCGGCGACCAGGCGGCTCCGCAAACCGATCATCCGAAACGCTCGATGTTCACCAGGGACAACGTCGACGATCTCATCGGCTGGTTCACCCGCTACCGGTTCGATGCCGTGCTGCTGAGCGCCGGGGGCAACGACTTCGTCGACACATGGCTGCACGATGCCCTGGCCGGGCGGCGTGGCCTGAGCGCCAGCCAGGCGTTCGACGTCATCGTCGCCACCGGCCGCTACGAGCAGGTACGCGAGGCTTACGCGTTCTTCGTCGAGGCATTCCATCAAGCACGGCCCGATGTGCCGATCATCGCGCACACATACGACTATCCGCGGCGCATCGGCGGCGCGGCCGAACTCGGCTTGCGCAACCTCGGTGCCGCCGCCTTGCTGAAGAAATCGGTCGGCCCGTGGATCGGGCCGAACATCGAGACCGTGATCGATGGCGGCATCGATGCATGGCGCGAGTTCACCCGTCACCTGATCGATGGTTTCGTCGAGCGCGTACTCGAGCCGGTCAAGCGCAACCCCACTTTCGGCGGCATGTTCGACTATGTGGACCTGCGCGGGCAATTGACCGACGACGCACAGTGGAACGACGAGATGCATCCCACCGAGGCGGGATTTCACCAACTCGCGGGCGTCTTCCGCGCAAAGCTGATAAGCCGGTTACCGCTCGCCAAGCGTTGAACGGAATACCACGATACGTTCCGCCGCCTGGGGATCGGGGTCCTCGCTGCGGAGCCATGGCATCCGCGCGAAGGTACGCGAGCAGGGGCCGAGCGTGACCACGCGGATCGGTCGCCGCCGGGCTTCGCGCTCGATGTTCTCCACGACATCGCGCAGCACGCTGCCGATAAAGGGCGTGAACAGGTAGAAGACGTTCGCCTCCGACAGCTCGGCATCGCGCGCGTCGCCGACGCGCATATGCACGTCGGCCAGCCCAAGCCGGGCTGCCGCCTCGGCCGCCCGCTCGACGTAGGCGGGCTCGCGCTCCACCCCGAGCGTGCGCGCTCCCGTGAGGATCGCCACCAGGATCGGCACATGCCCCATGCCCGCTCCGAGATCCAGCACGACGTCGCCGGCCGTGATGCCGGCACGCGCCACGCCATCGATGATGTGCCTTGCCGGGCTCGGTTGATAGAAAACCATCTCCGCCGGCAGGATGTGTGGCACCGCGGGTTCTTCCAGCGAAAGCACGCCCGCGACGACATGGTCCAGCACATCGTAGTGCTGCCCCGTCGGAAAGCCGACATCGAGCCATGCCGTCAACGCGGCGCGCCCTTCGCCGCGACGGATGGCATCCCGGATCGAAGAGAAACCTTCGGTGTCGAGCCTTTCCATGGCATCGATGAGCCGCACCGCACGCTCCCGCCACGAGGGATCGTTCGCGCCGATAAGGAGCAGGTCGAGGCGATCGGCGGCTTCGGCGCGCCACAGGAAAGCGGCGGGATCACGCCACGCCTGTTCCTGTTCGAGCAGCACGACGGTAGAGGCTAGCGATTCCATGGAACGGTGTGTCTCCTCACAGTTTTCCCAAGGATGCCTTGAGTACGGGGGTGCCGTGTGGAATCCTCGGCGATGGACCGTCATGCACATGCCTCCCGCAGCCGACAGGAACCGCCGGATGAAGCTCGTACGCCGTTCGTTCGTACCTCGCCGCCTCGCCGCCATGCTCGCCACGTGCTTCTGCCTGCCCGCCTTGGCGAGCCCACCACTGGCAACGCTGGTGTTTCGCGACGGCGGCCGGCCGGTGCTCACCATCACCGATCCCCATGGCCTCACCCTCGTGGACGAGACCCTCGGCCTCCGCACCACGGAGGCGGACCTTACCCATGGCCTGCGGCTCCTCGGCACCACGCAGCGGCAGCTCACCGAGCGCTATCGCATGACCGTCGGCAAGCGCCTGGAACGCAACGCCAATGTTTCCGAAACCCGATATGCCTTGCAGAACGACAAGGGACAGAAGCTCGACATCGTCGTGCGCGTCGCCAACGACGGCGTGGCATTCCGCTACGAGCTGCCAGGAACGGCTCGGGCGACGGTGACCGGCGAAGCCACCGCGTTCGCTGTTCCATCGACGGCGAAAGCCTGGCTGCTTCCCTATAACCCGCAGTACGAAAAAGAGCGCATCGAGACCACCGCGGGAGGTGCCGCACCAGGCGATTACGGTTACCCCTCGCTGTTCCGGGTCGGCGACAACTACGTGCTGGTCACCGAAGCCAACGCCGATGGTCGCTACGACGGAAGCCGCCTTACGCACGCGGCGAACAGCGGCACGTATGCCTTGACCCTCGCCGACGCCCGCGTGGAAAGCACCGGTGTCACGCCCTGGCGCACGGTGATCGCCGGCGACCTCGCCACCGTCACGGAGTCCACGCTGGTCGACGACCTCGCCGATCCGGCGCGCTTCGCCGACACCTCGTGGATTCGACCGGGCAAGGTCGCCTGGTCGTGGCTGAGCGAACACGACAGCCCTTCGAACGCCGAGCGGCAGAAGGCGTATGTGGATTTCGCCGCGCGCAACCGTATTCCCTATGTGTTGGTCGACGAGGGCTGGAACGAGAGCTGGGTGCCAGGCCTGGTCCGCTATGCGAACGCGAAGCATGTCGACATCCTGCTCTGGTTCCACTGGTCGAAACTCGACACGCCCGCCAAGCGCATGGCGGAACTCACGCGGGTGAAGGACTGGGGCGTGAAGGGAGTGAAGATCGACTTCATGGAATCCGATTCGCAGGCGCGCTATCGCTGGTATGACGACACCCTCGCGGACACGGCAAAGCTGCACCTCATGGTGAACTTCCACGGGGCGACGATTCCCCATGGCCTGGCCCGTACGTGGCCGCACCTGATGACCATGGAAGGCGTGCGCGGCGCGGAGAACGATCCACCCGCGTTGGGCAACACCATCCAGCCGTACACCCGCAATGTCGTCGGTTCCATGGACTACACACCGGTGGCGTTCGATGCGGGCCGCAAGGAGGCCTCGATCGCGCATGAGGTGGCGTTGCCGATCGTCTTCGAGTCAGGCTGGACGCACCTGGCCGACATGCCGGAAGCCTATGAACGCCGGCCGCAAGCGCTCGCCT
Organism: Luteibacter sp. E-22; assembly: GCF_049913125.1. Taxonomy (GTDB): domain Bacteria; phylum Pseudomonadota; class Gammaproteobacteria; order Xanthomonadales; family Rhodanobacteraceae; genus Luteibacter. The sequence continues at coordinate 820,453 of NZ_CP183975.1, read as the reverse complement.
TCCTCGACCAGGTTCCCACCGTATGGGACGAGACGAAGCTGCTCGGCGGCACACCGGGACAGGATGCGATCTTCGCCCGCCGTAGCGGGGACCGCTGGTTCATCGGCGCGATCTCGGCCGGGCTCGCGCGCCGGCTCAGCGTGCCACTGGCGTCCCTGGGCGTCGGGCCGTGGCACGCCGATATCGTTCGTGACGGCATCGGTCGGGGCGACGTGGTCCGCACGTCACGGAACATCACGGCCGATGGCACGCTCTCGTTCGAAGTCTCCGCGAACGGTGGATTCGCCGCGATCCTGTGCCCGCTGGCCAAGGGACAGTTCGCGAACGGCTGTTACCGCTAGCGCAACGTATCCAGGGCCCGGCGCAGCCATCCCGCACGGTGCGGGAAGGCCAGCGCAACGGGCAGCCGCACGCATACCTCCGTGCCGCCGTCCAGGCGCGAGGCGATCGAGACCAGCGCGCCGATGGCGGCGGCGCGCTCGCGAATGCCACGCAGGCCCCAATGGCCGTCGCGACCGTCGCGGAGCACCGCTTCATCGATCCCACGGCCGTCGTCGCGGATCGAAAGGACCAGTTCGGTGTCTTCGACCCTGAGTTCCACGTCGACCTGGCTCCCTTCCGCGTGAGTGACGGCGTTGTGCACGGCTTCGCGGGCGATGCCATACAACTCGTCGCGGACCAGGTCGTCCAGGTCACGCAGGTCGCCATAGGTGGTCACGACCACGGGCACCGTGTGTTCCGCCGCGTAAGCCGACGACAGGGCCCGCAGCGCCACATCGATGTGGGCCGACTCCCCGGCGTGGGCGCGCAGATCGCGCACGCGGTCGCGTGCCTCCACCAGCGCTTCGTCCGCGCGGTCCAGTGCGCGTTCCATCTCCCCACGCAGGGGTTCTTCCGGCGGCACGCGGTTGGCGATGGCCTGGAATCGCATCGTCAGTCCCTGGATGCTCTGCAACAAGGTGTCGTGCAGTTCCCGGGCGATGCGTTCGCGTTCCGCATGCCGCTCCTGCAAGCGCGCGCGCAGTTGCGAGGCCATGCTGCGCAGGCGCAGGAAGAAGGCCAGCCAGGCAAGAAGCACGACCGCGAGCAGGCACAGCAGGAAGAACCATGGCATCTGGTAGAACGCACGCGCCACGCCGACCTCGATCGACGCGCCTTCCTCGTTGACCACGCCATCTTCGTTCGCCGCGGTGACACGGAACACATAGTGACCCGGTGGTGGATCGGTGTAGACGGCCTCGCGCTCGTTTCCCGCGTCGCGCCAACGCGTATCGAGGCCTTCCATGCGATAGCGGAAGCGCACGCGTTCGGGCACGCTCAGGCTCGTGGCCGTGAACGCGATCCGCAGCCGCTCGGTATGCGCGGGCAGATCGATGCGAGGGCCCGCGGGCCACGTGCCGATATCCGTGGAAACGGAGTGAATGGACACCGGTGGGGCCAGGGAATTGTGAGGCACGTTCGCGGGATCGATGGAGACGATGCCACTCGTGGTGGCGAACCATAGCCGGCCATCGTCGGCCACGACCGCCGTGGGCAACGGCCTGAATTGCGCGGGTGTGCCCGGCAAGCCGTCGAGGGAATCGAACAGGGTGCTCGGAGGCCGGTAGTCCGGATCTTCCAATGCACGCGCCATGTCGGCCGCGGCTATCCGGACAACGCCCTGCGCGGCGTTGGCCCAGAAGTCGCCACGATGATCGCGGACCAGGCCGGAGACACCGCGCAGCGGATCGTCCGCCATCGCGATCATCCGCGCCCGACCGGCGACGACGACGCCGAGGCCGAGTTCGCCACCGACCCATACGGCCTCGCCGTCTTCGAGCAGCGCCGTGACATTGCCCACCACCAACCCTTCGCCCGAACCGAGCACGAGGTCCCCGCCTTGCGAGCGGACGAGGATGTTGTTACGGGCGAACCCCATCCATAGCCGCCCACGGTGGTCGTTCATCAAGACCAGGGGGGCCGAATCGATGGGGACAGCCGGCAGCGGATCGTGTTCCCAGCCACCTTCAGTGAAGTGAAAGATGCCGGGCCGGTTGACCGATACCCAGGCGCCGCCTTTGCCATCGCCCACCACCGCCTGCACGCCGGAGTAATCCGGATAGGGCAACGGAGCGAACGGCTCGGGTTTGCCATCGTGCAAGCGCCAGAGGCCACCAGGACCGCCGAGCCAGATGCCGTCGTCATCACGGCTGGCGGCAGTGATCGCCTCGGTCAATGCGATGGGTTCGATGCCATTCGCGTCGACCCGGCTCAATGGCCGGCTTTTGGTGCCGACCCAGACGCCATGCTTCTTCGCCGCCACCATGGCGAAATCCGTTGCGCCGGAAGGAAGCATCGCCGGCAGCAGGCGACTCACCCGAAAACGATCGAGTCCCCGGCTGCCGCCCACCCAGACGTTGCCTTCGCGATCCTGGATCACGCTGCTGGCGTAATCGGAACTGAGCCCGTCGCGCTCCAGGAAACGTTGCGCCTCCGCACTTTCCGCGCCGATCATGCGACGCGGAAGATCGCGTACCCGGGGTACGCGGCGGATGCCATCACCCAATGTCGGCATCCATAACGCGCCGTCGCGGTCGAACAGCAAGCCCGCTGACGACAATCTCAGCACGGGGCCGGCTTCGGAAGGATCGGTCCCGCCCGCCCACGCGGGACGCACGCCGCCATCGGCTTCGGCGACCCAGATCGAACCGTCGGCGGCCTCGGCGATGCGGTTCACCCGCCCGACCTCGCGTGTCGCCACTTCGAAGCGGTGACCGCCACGCGGCAACCAGGCCAGTGCATCTTCGGTCGCCACCCAGAGACGGCCTTCGCGATCCACGAACAGGTTGCGGGCGCGCATGCCAGGCAATCCCATCGAAGGGCCCACCGATATCCAGCGCCCGTGATCCAGGCGGACAAGGCCATTGAAGGTCGCCGCCCAGATGTTGCCGTCGGGAGTGCCGCCCATGGCATACAGCGTTCCCGTCGGCAGGCCGGACGATGCCGCGTAATGCGTGGCCCGGTCCCCGTCGACGAAACTCGCCACGCCATAGCGGAACCCCACCCACAAGCCGCCGGAGGGGGGCGCATAGAGGGAGGCCACGCTGGACGCCTGGAAATCTCCTCCCTGGCGGGGACGATAGCGTTCGAAACGCACGCCATCGAAGCGGTAGAGGCCGGTTTGCGTGCCCAACCATAGATAACCGTCGCGTGTCTGCGCCAAGGCCGTGACCTGGCCCGGTGCGCCTTCGCGGACCGTCCATGCCGTGTGGTAGAACTGGCCGATGTCGCGATCGCGGCTATCCGCCGCCAAGGTGTCGCTGGCGAACGCCAGCCAGCCGGCAACCGCCAGCCAGACAAACACCCACGCAGCGATCGCGCGTTGGAAACGCACAGGGTCGACCTCCTTCGGAACGGGCAACGATAGCGCGTCCGCAGCCCGTCAGCGCGCGACGCCCACGTCGTGCAGGAAGGCCAGCGAATCGGCGAGTACCCGTGCGGCGGCGGGGGAACGCTCGGGTGAGGCGAGCACGTGCGCGGCGTGATCGTAGGCCACCAGCCTGCGCCGCGATGGCGCGGTGCCCAGCCACGCGAACGCCTCGCGCATCGCCGCCACCGACGTGAGCGTATCCCGGTCGCCTTCGCCGCCGTCCCATATGCCGAAGAACACCGGGCAAACAATGGAACCCAGGCGCTCCGGCCGCATCCACTCGATGAAGAGCCGCGCGATGGCGCGGTAGCCGTCGGAATGGACCACGGACGACCAGTAGCGCCGCTGGAACGGCGATCTCTCTCCCGGCGGCACCACGGCGCCTTGCAGCAAGACCGCCGCGCGCAACTGCTCGGGATCGTGCACGCGGATACCCGGCGACCAGGCCACCACGGCCGCGACGGCATCCGGGCGGCGCACCGCCAGATCGAGGGCGAGCGACGCACCCATCGACGTGCACACGAGCACGATCTTTTCGCCCAGGCGCAGGCCGATCTCCAGCGCCGCGTCGGCGTCCCCGCGCCAGCGTTCCGGCGAAGCGCCAGCCATGGCCGCCGGTTCGTCCGTGCCGTGTCCGGTGAGGCGATTGAGGAAGAGATGGGCCGCACAGGCGCGGGCGATCGTACGATGTGCCGGCGCGCCCTCCGCCTGGCTGGCGGTGAAGCCGTGCAGGTAGACGACCGACAGCGGCTGACGTTCGTGAGGCACGCCTGCGCCAAACACGATGCGTGCCTCGTTGTCGGGCTTGATACCCGCTACATGGCGCTCTCTTTCATCGATGTCGCTGGCCAGCTCATCCAGTGTCGTCACGCGTCGGCCGCCACGCCCGCCTGCTGCCGCTGGATCTCCACGAAGCGCCGTACCGACCGGCCCAGCGCGTCGACCTCGGCAACGGCCGCACGCATGTCGCCGCCGGCATCGACGATCACGGCGATGTCGTCGCATACACGGCTCGCGCCGGGTAGGCCCAGGTTGCCCAGCACGTTGCGCAAGGCATGGACCGCCTCGGACGCCGCGGCGATGTCGTGCGAGGCGATCGCGGCGCGAAGCGCATCCAGGTGATGGCCGGTGGTATGGGCGCAGAGATCGACGAAGTTGGCGAACTCGTCCTGGCTGCTGAGTGCGCGCATCTCATCCAACGGGGTACCGGTGTTGGTGCGCCCATTCCCCGGTGACTCGATCACCGGCTGCCAATGCCGCACCGCATGCTCCAGCTCGCGCTCCTCCGCGACGGCTTCGATCACGTCCAGCAGGCGTTGCGCCGCGATCGGCTTCGTCAGGTAGGCCCGCGCACCCGCCCTGAAGGCGATGCGCACGGCGTCGTGGCTGGAATCCGCGCTGAGCATCACGATCGGCGGCACGCTGCCTGTGCGCCGGGCAACCTCGATGCGACCAAGCACATCCCAGCCGGAACTGCCGGGCATATGCAGGTCCATGAAGATCAGGTCGACGCCTTCGTTGGCCAGGCGCGACAAGGCTTCATCGCCACTGGCACTGAACACGGGCAGGTGACCGGCGCGCTCCAGGATGCGCCCCACGATCTCGCGATTGGCGGCATTGTCGTCTACCACCAGGCAGCGCAGCGGAGCGACCCGTCCCCTGTGGTCGTCGAGCAGGTCCACCAGCGGCGTGTCGGCCACGCTGCGTGCCCCGGCGGCCGCGCGAGGCAAGGTGAAGCGCCAGCTGAAGACCGAGCCACCCATGGGGTTGTCGCCGACGTCGAGGCTGCCCTGCATTTGCTCGGAGACGTTACGCACGATGTAGAGTCCCAGTCCTACTCCCTCCTGGCGCCGGCTTTCGCCCGCGCTCAACTGGTGGAACGGATCGAAGATCCGCTGCTTGTCGCTGTCGGCGATGCCGATGCCGGTATCCGTCACGGTGCAGACGATGGTCGGATCGCGGCCCGCCACGCTTTCCAGCAATTCCACGCGCACGTCGACCGATCCTCCTGGTGGAGTGAACTTCAGTGCATTGGAGACGAGGTTGGACAGCACCTGCTCGATTCGCCCGGGGTCGCCCGAGAACACGCCCTCGACCGAGGCATCGCGCGAAAGGCTGAAAGCGATCCGCTTCTCGGCCGCGTAAGGACGGCAAACGGCACCCACCGTCGCCAACACCTCGTCGAAAGCGAAGGCCTGATGACGAAGGTTGAAGCTGCCGCCGGCGAAAGACGCCACATCCAGCACGGCGTTCACGCGGTGCAGCAAGGCATTGGCATTGGTGGAAAGCAGGGCCACCAGGCGGCGCTGGTCGTCGTTCATGGCCGAGGTGTCGAGCAGCGAAGCGGCATGTATCACCGTCCCCAGCGGCGTGCGCATCTCGTGGCTCATCATCGAGATGAAGCGGTGCTGCGCCTCACGCGAGGCGATCGCTTCCGCCGACACCTCGCGCAACGCGTCCATCATGCGGTAGAGCGTCATCGGGAGCACGATCACCAGCGCCAAGGCATATAACGCATAAGCCGGGCGAGCGATCCAGAAACCATCCGGGGCCACCACGGCCAGGATGGCCACCGACGCGGCCACGCTGGCGACGAAGGCCCAGCGGCTGTAACGCACGCCCAGGGCCACGGAGAGGAAGGGCAGCACCGGGGTCAGCGTAATGAGCAACATGAACGCCGACTTCAGCAGGACGGCGACCATGACGAAGTTGGCGACACCGCCGACGGCGTCGATCGCTACGTTCTGGCGCAACGAATCCGCCCGGATGCCAAGCATCCAGAAGGCACTGAGCACGAACAAGGCGGCCGCGACGGGGACCACGCGGTGGGCCTCGACCGCCATGGGCGCGGGGCCCTGGAGCCATGCGGCGGACCAGATGACGACGAAGCCCAGAACCACCGTACGCATCAGCGAGACGTGGTACTCGCGGAAACTCGCCACGATGCGATCGATACGCGGGTTATGCAACCGCTCGGCGACCTCACTGAGCATCACCGGTTCGGCGCGCTTGCCGCTACCGCCATCGATCTTCATGCTCGATTGGTCCGCCTCCCCCAATAGCCGCCTAGTCTATGAACTCTGTCGCCGCTGGCAAGTGCGGCGTGGGGATTCATCTTCGTGAAAACGTTTCCAGTCGCGCTACGCCCGCTTCCGGGCGGGTTTTCCCACCTCGACCCACACCGGGGCGTGGTCGCTGGCCTTGGGTAGATCGCGAACCCAGCGATCGACATTGGCATCCTTGAGCCGGCCGGCGAGGTCCGGCGACAGCAGCAGATGGTCGATCCGGAGCCCCCGGTCACGCGGCCAATGCTGGCGGAAGTAATCCCAGAACGTGTAGATGCGCTCCCCGGGATGGATGGCGCGCAGTGCGTCCGTCCACCCCTGCGCCAGAAGCCTCGCATACGCCTCACGGCTCTCTGGCTGCAGCAAGGCGTCACGGCGCCATCCCTTGGGGTCGTAGATGTCCTCATCCGTCGGCACGACGTTGTAGTCACCCGCCAGCACCACGGGGTGTCCGCTGTCGAGCAGGCCCCTGGCATGCCGGACGAAGCGCTCGAACCACGCCAGCTTGTAGTCGAACTTCGGGCCGGGCCATGGATTGCCGTTGGGCAGGTAAAGGCATCCGACGAGGACGCCGTGCGCCGCCGCCTCCAGGTAACGGCTCTGGGTGTCCTTTTCGTCTCCGGGTAGTCCGCGGCGGCTTTCCACCGGGTCCGCTCCCTTCGCCAGGATGGCCACCCCATTCCATGAGGCCTGGCCAGCCCAGAGCGCTCCGTACCCGGCATCGTTGATCGCCTCGATGGGAAATCCCGTGTCCACCGCCTTCAGTTCCTGCAGGCATGCGATATCGGGCGATTCCCGCTCGAGCCACTCGATCAGGTGGGGGAGACGGGAGCGGATGCCATTGACGTTGTAGGTCGCGATCTTCATTCGCCGGAATGTCGGTCAGGCCGGGTGGATGACGGGTGACGACCGATCGGGACGAGCGATCGCAAGAACTTGGCACGAGATTTGCCTCGATCCAAACCCATCGCCCGAATCCGGTACAGGAAGGGGGTTCCCAGGCAAGCACCGCGTAAATTTTTACGCGGCATGCCGACGGCATGCAGGCACCTTTCCGGCAAGCTTTTTCGAACGCATAAAACCCCACAAATCCCCATAGTTACCTCATTTTCTGCTGCGCCGCGACATTACATTTGGACGGCTGGACGGCTATCCCATGGAGTGTTTTGGCTGCTAGACAACGCAGCCGACGTGCTGTAAACCGTCGGCTTGACCCATTTGGATCGAGGCAAATGGGGAATGCAGCAATGGAGCGCGGGAGGGGTCAGCGAGACTCCATATCTCAGCGCCGGGCGGGGGCCCGGCGCCACGGTCCCGTGTTGTCTTCATTTTTTGTGGCATCACTTTCCGGGGAAGGCATGAAGAAGCAGTTTCTCTCTCGCAGGAGCGCACTCGCACTGGCGGTATGTACCTGCCTGGGCGGCGTTTCGAGCGTTTACGCGCAGTCCACCACGGGCGCACTCAATGGCTCGGTTCCGGTGGGCGGCAATGAAACCGTCGTCGTCGAGAGCGGTGCGGGTTTTCGTCGCGAAGTGCCTGTCGACGAGCGCGGACGCTACAGCGCGACCCAGCTGCCACTGGGTACGTACACCGTCACCCTCATGCGCGATGGCGCCGTCGTCGACACTCGCAAGGACGTGACCCTGCGCGTGGGCGCGAGCACCGACGTGTCCTTTGCCGCGCCAGCAGCCGCTGCCGCCAGCGATGCGGCGAGCCTGGAAGGCGTCACCGTCACCGGTACCACCCTGCCCAGCATCGACGTCACCGCCGTCGATTCGCGCACCGTCATTACATCCGAGCAGCTTTCCCGGATGCCCCTCGGGCGCTCCGCCGAGGCCATCGCGCGACTTGCTCCGGGCGTGGTCAACAACGGTGGCGGCTTCGCCAGCGATACCGGTCGTTCGGTGGTCAGCTTCGGCGGCGCCGCGGCCAACGAAAATGCCTACTACGTCAACGGCTTCAATACGACCGATCCACTGAACGCCCTCGGCGGACTGCAGTTGCCCTACGGCGCGGTGGACCAGCAAGAGGTCTACACCGGCGGTTACAGCGCCCAATACGGCCGTTCGGACGGTGGCGTGATCAGCCAGGTGGGCAAGCGGGGCACCAACGAGTGGCACTACGGCGCACAGGTCCTCTGGGAGCCGAACTGGGCCCGCGCCTCGCAGCCGAACCTGCACTACGCGAACACGCCCGAATCCGCGCCCGCGGGCGATCTTTACCAACCGAAAAGCCAGAACGACAAGTGGACGACGACCGTCAGCGCCTATGCAGGCGGTCCGCTGATCAAGGACAAGCTGTTCTTCTTCCTGGCAGGCGAGTTCGAGAAGCAGGGTCTTCGCGAGGTCAATAACGTTGGCAGCAACACGCCCGCCGACACGAGGAATTACAGCAACCCGCGCTGGTACGGCAAGCTGGACTGGAACATCAACGACAGCAACATCCTGGAACTGACCAGCGCCGGCGACAAGCGCGAAGGCTCGGGCACCCGCTACAGCTACGACTACGCCAATCTTTCGCGCACCGCGCGCATCGGCGACCTCAACGATACCAAGACCGGCGGCGATCTCTGGGTGGCGAAGTACACGGGCTACATCACGGACAACCTGACCGTGAGCGCGATGTACGGCAAGATGTCGAGCAAGAACTACGACCAGCCGACCGAATACGATCCGGACCTGATCCGCGTCGACAATCCGACGCGCCAGAACCCGGCTCTCAATGGGGGCCGTCCGATCCAGAACAATCAGGTAGGCGATATCAGTTCGCCGGGTCGCGGCAACAAGTCGACCAACTTCCGCTTCGACGTCGCCTACGTGCTCGGTGACCACACCATCTCGGTCGGTATCGACAACGTGCGCTCGCGCGTCGAAGACTTCGGAACGCAGAGCCCGGGACCGGGTTACGTCTGGTCCTACGGCAAATCGGACGATCCGAACGAAGCCATCGACAACACGCCGGGACGCAATTTCGTGCCCGCGCCGGGACTGTTCCCGAACGGCCAGGGCGGCTACTGGGTCAGCAGGAACGTCAACAACAACCTCGTCGATGTCCGCTCCGACCAGAAGGCCCAGTACATCGAGGACAAGTGGCAGGTCAGCGACCGCTGGCTGCTCTCCCTCGGTCTGCGCAACGACCAGTTCACCGACTACAACCAGTTCGGCGAGCCGTTCATCGAGCAGACGCGTCCGCAGTGGGCGCCGCGCCTGGGTGCCTCGTGGGACGTCAACGGTGACGGCACCTTCAAGGTGTACGCCAACGCCGGTCGTTACTATCTCGGCCTGCCGCTCAACCCGGCCACGGGCGCGGCTGCCGGCTATACCGCCACGCAGCAATACTTCACCTACTCCGGCATTAACCCGGTGGACGGCACGCCGACCGGCCTCACCCAGTTCAGCGGCGTGGTATCCGGTAACAACTCCTACGGCATCCCGCCGGACCCGCGTACCGTCGCGGCGAAGGATCTCAAGTCCGAGAACCAGGACGAATTCATCCTGGGCTTCGACAAGACCTTCAACGAGCACTGGACCTACGGCGTCAAGCTGACCCAGCGCAAGCTCAACGCGGTCATCGACGACTTCTGCGACCTCGATGTCGTCACGAACAAGGCCGAGTCACTCGGCTACACCGTGGGTTCGACGAACAGCTGCTATCTCGTCAATGGCGGACATTCGAACAAGTTCACGTTGCTCGACTCCGCCGGCAATCCGTTCGTCGTGCCGCTCAGCCGCGAAGAAATGGGCATGCCGAAGACCAAGCGTCGCTACCTGAGCGCTGAGTTCTACACCGAGCACCAGTTCGATGGCACCTGGTACGGCAAGTTCGACTACGTCTGGTCGCATTCCTACGGCAACACGGAAGGCCAGGCCCGCACCGATACCCGTCAGGCGGGTGCGGCGGGCAGCGTGGATTGGGACAACCATTACGTCATGGACTACGCCAACGGTCCGCTCGGCAACGATCACCGGCATGTATTCAAGGCATACGGCTACTGGCAGTTCGCGCCGGAATGGCAGCTGTCCGGCAACCTGCAGGCCATCTCGGGGGCACCGGAAGTCTGCCTCGGCTACTGGGGCCCGAACCAGGAGGATCCCGCGCATTACGGCAGCTCGTATCACTGGTGCGACGGCCAGCCCTCGCCCCCCGGCGACAAGGGCCGCCTGCCGTGGACCTTCCAGCTGGACCTGGGCGTGACGTACCGGCCGGAATGGGCGGGTTCGAAGCTGGCGTTCTCGGCGAACGTCTTCAACGTGCTCAACCAGCAGCGTCCGACGTTCCGTTATCCGACAGAGTTCGAGACGCGCGGTTCGCCGCATCCGATCTACCGCGTCCCGCTGTACACCCAGGACCCACGCTATGCCCGCCTGGCGGTCAGCTACGACTTCTAAGGTTGCGTAAGACCGACGATATCCCTGTGTGACACTTGCGCCCCTCTACGGAAACCGGACTCTCCCCTGCCGGTTTCCGTAGACCGGGCGCTCTTTTTTTATCCGCGGGACTCGCCAGAGGCGGCGACGACCATCTCGATATAGCCGAGGATCTCGCTCACCGGGATCTCGAAGATGCCCGCGTCGCCGTTGTCGTAGGCCTGGCGCCAGACGCCGTATCCATCGCGCCAGCTTTCGTCCGCGTCGGCCTCGCCTGCTGGCGCGAGCAGGCTTGCATCGAGCGTGGCCCGGGATACGGCGGCGTGGTTCATGGCCCGCTGCATGCCTCCCGGCACCCGGTGGTTGCGTAGGTTCACGTCCAGGATCGAGACGTGGAAAACCTCGCCGTCTTCCGGTTCATGGTCGATGTGACGGATCGCCACGCGCGACGCTTCCTCGCCGGGGCGGGTGCGGTAGTTCCAGGACTGGCCCACGGCGTAGTCGGGTTTGGGCACCGGGTATTCTCCTGCTGGGCGGCCCCGCATCTTAGACCAGGGCGCGTTCAGGCGCCCGCAGGGCGGCCCCCGCCCGTTTGATTTAAACTTACGCTCCATGGGCGCGCACCTACACGGGTGCGACGCCATGCGCGAGGCAGCGCGGCCCACGGGCCGCTTCCCCAGCCGATCCCCAGGCTACGCGCACGGCGCGATGGCCCGTCCCTTTCGTTTTTCGAGGTTCAAGCAACCATGGTGGCATTGGCGACCGAGCACGTCATCGACGTGCACCACTGGAATGACAGTCTTTTCAGTTTCCGCACCACCCGCGATCCCGGCTTCCGGTTCGAGAGCGGGCATTTCGTGATGATCGGGCTGGAGGTCGACGGGCGGCCCTTGATGCGCGCCTACTCCATCGCGAGCGCGCACTACGAAGAGCACCTGGAGTTCTTCAGCATCAAGGTGCAGGACGGCCCGCTCACGTCCCGGCTCCAGCACCTGAAGCCGGGCGATCCCATCATCGTCAGCCGCAAGCCGACGGGCACCCTGGTCCTCAACGACCTCAAGCCGGGCAAGCGGCTCTACCTGCTGGGCACCGGCACCGGCCTGGCCCCCTTCCTCTCGATCATCCGCGACCCGGAAACCTACGAGCGCTTCGACAAGATCGTGCTTGCCCATGGCGTTCGCCACGTGGACGACCTCGCTTACTCCACCTACATCGAGAACGAGCTGCCGAACCACGAGTACCTGGGCGACCTGGTGCGCGAGAAGCTCGTGTACTACCCCACGGTGACCCGCGAGGAATTCCGCAATCGTGGCCGCATCACGGACGCCATCGCCGACGGCGAACTGGCGCGTGCCACCGGCCTGCCCCAGCTGAATCCCGCCGAAGATCGCGTGATGCTCTGTGGCAGCCCGTCGATGCTCGAGGACATCTGCGTCCTGCTGGACGGCGAGGGCTTCCAGGCATCGCCGCGCACGCGTGAGCCGGGCGATTACGTGATCGAGCGGGCGTTCGTCGAGAAATAAGGGCGCGAGGTGGGCTCAACGGCGAATGCGGCCCTGCCCTTCGTTATCCCAGTAACCGAAGATCCGCCGCGCGATCAGCTTGTACAGGCGCTTCCCGGTGGCACGCCACAGGCGGGAATGCGCCGCAGGGCGCGCGAGCATCGCGCGTTGCCGCACCGAAAGACGTTCCGCCGCATAGGTGCGCTTGTGCTTGAGCAAGTGGCGCAGGTCCTCGCGCGCCAGCAGGCGGAACAGCGCGCCGCGCCGGCCGCGGGTCCAGGCGATCTGGAAATCCACCAGGCCTGGCGAGCCGTCCTCGCGGACGAGCCAGTTCGGCTCCTTGGCCAGGTCGTTATGGACGATGCCACGGCGGTGCAGCACGGCGAGCAGGCGCAGCGCGTCGCGGTAATAGGCCGCGTCGAGCGGCTTGCCCAGCTGCATCGGCTGGCCCGCCATGTAGCTGCGCTCCAGCACGCGACCGTCCCATGCGAGCAGGCGCGGCACGCCGTCGATGCCATCCAGCCGGTTCAACGCACGCGCCTCGCGCGCCGCGGCACGGCGGGCGAACCAGCGGGCCCACCAGCGGGCGGCGCCGATGTCGCGGCGGATCAGCAGCACGCCGTCGCGCTCCACGCGTTCGATGCGGCCGAGCTCATCGGCCTTGAGCAGGGTGACGGACTCCGTCATCGCGGTATGCACGCTGGTCCTTTGGTTCGTTGACGCGCTCTCCGCTAACGAAGAGCTACGGTAAGATGCGATCCTCGCAGGGAGAGATGCAACATGCTGGTGCGACACATCCTGTCGCTGGTCTTCGCCACGGCCGGGCTCGTGGCCTGCCGCGACGGCGCCGACCGGACGAACGATGGGGATACGCCACCGCCCGCAAAGGCGAACATGGCCAAGGATACCCAATCCGGAAGGGAGGGCCTGTACACGATGGAACTGAAACTCCCGGAGTTGCCGCCAAAAGCGGCACCGTTGCGCGGCGCCATCGATCGCTATGTGGAGCGGCAAAAGGAGTCCTTCCTCACCAGCCTCGATGCACCAGGCGCCAAGGCGCGGGCGCGCGAACTGCCCTGGGACCTGAACCTGGACATCGCCGTGGCCGCCCGCACCGACCGCTTCATCAACGTGCAGGTCGACGGCTCGGCCTTCACCGGCGGGGCCCATCCCGCGCCCATCGTCGACAGTTTCACCTATGACCTCGACGACCAGCGGGTCGTTGGGATAAACGATCTCTTCGCCGATCCGCACGCCGCCGAGAGTGCCTTCGCCGCGGAAGCGCGCAGGCAGTTGCTCACGGCGCTGGACGACCAGGACGAGCCGCTCGCCTCCGACAGTGAGCAAATAGACGAAGGCACGGCGCCGGGCAAGGACCACTACCGGGTGTTCAGCCTGCTCACCGGGCCGGACGACAAGGTGCATGGCCTCACCTTCATCTTTCCGCCTTACCAGGTAGCTTCCTACGCCGCCGGCCCCCAGGCCGTCGACGTGCCCAGCGAATCGTTTTCGGCATACCTGAAGCCGGAGTACCGAGAGGCCTTCCGTTGATGGAGATCGTCCTCTACCTGCTCGCCATCGCGTTGATCGTCGGTGGCGTGGTGGGTGCGGTCCTGCCGGTACTGCCCGGCATCCCCATGATCTTCGGCGGCATCTGGCTGGCCGCCGCCGTGGACGAATACCGCCACCTCGGCTGGGGTTGGCTGGTGGCGATCGGCATCGTCGGCGCGGTCGGCGTCGCGCTGGATTTCGTCTCGGCGTCGCTCGGCGCGAAACGGATCGGCGCCAGCCCGCGCGCCTTGTGGGGCGCGGGCATCGGGACCACCGTGGGGATGTTCTTCGGCATCCCCGGCCTGTTGATCGGGCCGTTCGCCGGTGCGGTGATCGGCGAGCTATGGTCGGGAACCAGCATCCTCCGCTCCGCCCACGTGGGCATCGGCACCTGGATCGGCATGCTGGTGGGCATCCTCGCCAAGGTGGTGATCTCCTTCCTCATGATCGGCATGGCGGGGCTCGCACTGCTCTTCAGCTGATCGGCCATCAGGCACATTGGCGCGCGCCGTCCGCAGAAGCTAGTCTCGCCGGACTTCACTGGGGAGATACGCATGTTCCGACGACTCATCCTCGCCACTGCCGTGACCTTCGCCATCGGCGGCCTGCACGCGGAAACGGCGCAACCCGCCTGGATCGCCCGCAGCAACGCCGACGCGCAGGCGCTGCTCGATGTCACCGCCCGCTTCAGTCCCGAATCCGCCACCGACATCGGCCTCAAGGGTTTCGATGAAAAGACGGTGGACCTGGGACCCGACGTCGACAAGCGCCAGCGCGCCGCGCTGGTCGACGTACGCGCGAAGGTAAACAAGCGCCTCGCCGAAGAGAAGGACCCCAATGTGAAGCAGGATCTTCAGATCCTGCTCAAGCAGATCGACGGCAACATCAAGGGCATCGACCTCAACGACAAGTACCTCCTGCCATGGTTCGATGCCGGGCAGATCGTCTTCAGCGGTGAGTTTTCCTTGCTCAACGCCGAAAGCACGCCGGAACAGAACAAGGCCGCCCTCGGGCGCCTGAAGTGCTACGTGGGCATGACTGCCGGCTGCACGGCCCTGGTCGACCAGGCACGCGCCCGCACCACGGAAAAATTGGGTGACAAGGCCCTGCTCGGCCCCGTGAAGGCCGATATCGAGCAAAAGCTCGGCAACACGCAACGGTACGTCGACGGCATTCGCAAGCTGTTCGCCGAGAAGAAGGTCGCCGGCTCCGACGAGGCGATGGCGAAGCTGGACCAACAGTTGAAGGACTACAACGCCTGGGTGAAAAAGGTCGTTCTGCCGCATGCGCGCACGGATTTCCGCCTGCCCGAGCCGTTGTACGCCTATAACCTCGAACAGGTCGGCCTCGACATCTCGCCACACGACCTCATCGACCGCGCGCAGCTGGAGTTCATGGAAACGACCTATGCACTGCAGATGCTCGCGCCCGTGGTGGCCAAGGCGGAAGGCTTGCCCGCCGGCGATTACCGCGACGTACTCAAGGCGTTGAAGAAGAAGCAACTGGCGAAGGACAAGGTCGAACCCACGTACCACGACGTCATCGGCAAGATCGAAGCGACCATCCGCGAGCAGCGCATCGTCGAACTGCCGAAACGCCAGATGGCGATGCGCCTCGCGTCCGAGGCCGAGAACGCGCGAACACCCGCGCCACACATGGACCCGCCGCCTTTCGTCGGCAACACCGGTCAACGCGGCACCTTCGTGCTCACCACGGGCAATCCGCCGGCCGACGGCGACAAGACCCAGATGTACGACGACTTCACCTTCGAAGCCGCGGCATGGACACTCACCGCGCATGAGGGCCGGCCAGGCCACGAACTGCAATTCGCGGCGATGGTCGAGCAAGGCGTGTCATTGACCCGCAGCCTGTTCGCCTTCAACAGCGTGAACGTGGAAGGCTGGGCGCTGTACGCCGAAGCGGAAATGATGCCGTACGAACCGCCCGCGGGGCAGTTCATCGCGCTGCAGTTCCGCCTGCTGCGTGCGGCCCGCGCCTTCCTCGACCCGATGCTCAACCTCGGCACGATCGACCGCGACCGGGCGCGCGAGATCCTCGTGCACGACGTGGGCTTGTCCGAGCCGATGGCACGGCAGGAACTCGATCGCTACACGCTCAACTCGCCGGGCCAGGCCACCGCGTACTTCTACGGCTACACGCGCATCCTGCAGTTGCGCGCGGAAACGCAGACCAAGCTGGGCGATCGCTTCGACCGCAAGGCGTTCAACGATTTCCTGATCGCCCAAGGCCTGCTGCCACCGGACCTGCTGGCCGAAGCCGTGCGCACGCGCTTCATTCCGGAGCAGGAGAAGAAGGCGAAGAAGAGCTAAGTCTTCGAACCCGAGTGGGAGCCGGTCCGGCAAGCATCGCCGACAGGGTCGGCTCCCACCAAGCTATCGATTCGCAAGGGGATCAACCTTGCGACGGCGCGCCGGGAATCACATAAAACAACACCGCCAGGTAATGCAGGACGCTGCCGGCGAGCACGAAGAAATGCCAGATGGCATGATGATACGGCAGCTTCCGCGCCATGTAGAACGGTACGCCGGCGGTATAGGCAAGCCCGCCGCCGAAGAGCAGTAGTAGCCCACCTGTCTGTACGTTGTCGCGCAACGGCTCGATCGCCACCACCGCCACCCAGCCCATGGCGACGTACATCACCACCGCGGCCTTTCGATACCGCTTCAGCAGACCCAACTCTGCCGCGCTACCGATGATCGCCAGCGCCCAGATCGTGCCGAACAAGCCCCATCCCCACGCCCCCGGCAACGCAAGCAGGGTGAACGGCGTGTAGGTACCGGCGATGAGCAGGAAGATCGCGATGTGGTCGAGCGTGCGCAGGACGCGCTTGGCCATGTCGCCGGGGATCGAGTGGTAGAGCGTCGAGGCGGTGTAGAGCAGGATAAGGGTGGTGCCGAATACCGAACTCGCCACCACCGCGCGCGTGCCGCCATACATGGCGGAAAAAGCCACCAGCACGGCGAGGCCCGCGATGCTCAAGACAAGCCCGATACCGTGGATCACGCTGCTGGCGACTTCCTCGGCGTAGGGATAGCGGGGTTGTGCGCTGTCGATAACCATGGGTGTTCCGCTGATGTGGTCTGTGCCGGTCGAGGGTAACCGATGCGACGCCCCGGTAGAGACGAAGCGGTCATTGACCGCGGCACGCTCTCCGTTGTTCCATGGGCCATGACCCACGAACTGCTCGTGCATATCGGCCGGCTGCCCCCGCAGGGCGCAGGCCTGCGCGCCGCGCTGGCCATGGCCTCGCGGCTCGGTGCCCGTCTGGATGCCCTGCACGTGGTGGACCTTCCGGCGGCGGCGTTCACCGTGCCCGAGGCCGTGCCCATGCAACTGGACGCCGTGCGCCAGCGGTCGACGGACGCCCGGGCGGTGGCCGGCGACTGGGCCGCCCTGCTCGCCTCGCACGACCTCCATGGCAACTGGCGTGTCGGCAACGGCGATACGGTCACCCTGCTCGCGCATGCCTCGGCGGGATACGACCTTATCGTCATGGAACGCTCGTCCACGATGCGCGGCGATGCGCCGGTAGGCTTCGGCGTCGTCTCGCGCACCGTCTTCGCATCCAGCCGAGGCGTCCTGGTGGTACCGGAAGCCTCGCCGGTCGCGACCCTGGGCGAGCACGTACTGGTGGCATGGAGTGGCAGCCGGGAGTCCGCGCTGGCCGTGCGCTCTTCGCTTCCGCTGCTACGCAAGGCGACGAAGGTGACCGTCATCGACGGCAGCCGCGACGAAGACGTGGGTACATGCGCCCTGCCCGATACCGATATCTGCGGCTGGCTGGAAACGCATGGGGTGAAGGCGGAAGTCCGGCGGCTCGACGAGAGGTCACTTGCCGCTCCCGGGCCTGCCTTGCTGGATATCGCTCACGCGGAACAGGCCGACCTCATCGTCATGGGAGCCTGGGGCCGCTCGCGACTATCCGAAATGGTGCTGGGCGGGACCACCCGCTTCCTTTTCATGCAATCGGACGTGCCGATGCTCGTCGCGCACTAGCCAGCGTGTCGGTCACCGCTGACGGAATAGCCGTCCGGACGGCCCTATTGCAAATGCTTTCGACGCCAGCCTAACCTGCCATCGGACCTGAACACGATCCCCGCCGGTCCCCACCGGCCGTGTTCCCGACCGCGCATCACCTTCCCCCCACGTTGCAGGAGGTGGCACATGTCGTTCGCTCGTCCGCAAGTCCCTGCCGGAGTGCATCCGGATACCGTCCGTATCGTGGCCATGAGTGCCGCGATCGCCCTCAATGCCGCCGCACTCATCGCCGTGATGCGGCCGATGGTAGCGACGATATCGTTCGCGCCCTTGCCGGCACCGACGATTCGTCTTATCGATCATCCCGCGGAACCGAAAGTCGTTCCCCCGCCGCCGATCGACCTGAAGCCCTTGCCCGCGAAGCGAATGGAGCCAACGCGCACCGTGCGGCCGGTGCAGGTGCCGCCCCCTGCGCTACAAGCCGTCCCGACCGACGAGGGCAGTGCGCCCGTGTCCCCGCCCGTGGCGGTGGACGTCGCACCGGTCGCACCTCCCACCACGCCATCCGCTACCGTGGAGGCGACCCTGGCCTACGTGTCGGCACCGGCACCGGCCTATCCCCGCGTGGCGATGGCCGGCCACATGCAGGGCACCGTGACGCTGCGCGTCCTGGTCGACGAGGCAGGCAAGCCCATCGACGTGATCGTGGAAAACAGCAGCGGCCATCCCGTGCTCGACGAGGCGGCACGCGCCCAGGTCCTGGCGCGCTGGCGATTCCAGCCGGCAAAGGCGAACGGTCAGCCGGTGCACGCCTGGGCGCGAATCCCGGTGACCTTCAACCTCCGCGACATCTAGGCGACGCTCAGCGCGGCATCACCACGACATCGGGTTTGCGCGTGGCGCGGGCGATCGCCCAGACGATGAGGGCCAGCAGGGCCACCGGCAGGAGGACCGGCAAGAGGGCGAGGGCGACCACCGGGGCTAAGGCCAGCATCACCACGCCGCCGATCACGGCGCCGAGAATGCTGCCGACGATACTGAACACGCCACCGATGATGCCGAAAACCACCTTCAGGACGATCCCGACAAAGGCGAAGACCAGCCAGAAGGCGACGGCAAGGACGACGAGCGAAGTGAGGACGATCATGGCGTTTGCTCTCCGAGGACGGGTGGCCACCCACGGGGGGCGGTCGGGGCTTGGATGCGACCTCCGGGCAAAGCGTTTAAGGGGGTCGTGAAAGACGGAGGTTACGACCGTTTAACGACCCACATGCTCCACTTCCCGCCAGTTGATTTAGCGGGCACCCCGTCCATGGGTAAGCGTTCTTCCACCATCAGGACCTTGCGGGACATTGCGTTCGACCTCTCGGACGCCGAGCATCCGGACCTCGCCTCGATGGGGCGGGAGATCGGAAGTGTCCTCCACGGCCGCAGCGCCGACCTGGCCGCCATGCTGGGTCCCCTGCGCGAGCGCCGGCGCGGCTTCGAGCGCTGGATACTCGCCGAGCGCGCACGTCCACCGGTCAGCATGCTGGTCATGGCATGGCCCCCGGGCTATGCCACGCCGGTGCACGACCACGGCGGCCTATGGGGCCTGGAAGCTACAATCGCCGGCGCGCTCGAAGTGGAATCCTTCATCAAGGACGACGCCGACCGTTCACTGCGCAGCAGCGGGCGTACCTGGCTGGGCCCGGGCGATGCCACCTGGTTCGACGCCACGGAGAGCCACACGCACCGCTGCCGCAATTTGTCGCGGCACGACACGGCGCTCACGCTTCACGTGTACGGTGGCGATCTGGCACAGTACCTCGCGTATGAACAGCCCGGTCCCTCCGGACACTGGATCGCACGACCGAGGCAATCGATCATCGCGGGACGCCTGACGGCCTGACGGTCTCACGGCCCTCCACCCCAGCCATCGGGCGAAGGACCAATACATGTTTCATAAAGTCGCCATCATCGGCGGTGGCGCTGCAGCGGCGACGCTGGTGAGCGAATTGCTGGAGCGGCGCACGCAGCGCCCGCTTCATCTCGACTGGTATACGGGCGGCCCGGAGGCCGGCCGCGGTGTCGCCTATGGCACGCCGTCGGAACGGCACCTGCTCAATGTGCGTGCCGCCTCGATGGGCATGTTCGTCAGCAAGCCCGGCGGTTTCCTCGAGTACGCCCAGGCCCTGGACCCTTCGGTCAAGGGTTCGGATTTCCTGCCGCGCCGCATGTACGGCGACTTCCTGCAGTCGCGCGTCGAGGACGCCGTGAAGAACGCGGGTTCGTTCGGCCACGACGTGAACGTGTTGCCTTTCGCCGCGGAATCCGTGGTGCCCTCGGCCGAGGGCATCACCATCGGTTATGGGGATGAAGAGGCGCAGGCCGAAGCGGCCGTGCTGGCCATCGGTTCACTCCCCCCTCGTCCCTTGCCGGGCGTGGAAGAAGCCGCGATCGCGAGCGGGCGCTACATCACCGACCCGTGGCCGTTCCTGGCTTCCGCCGAGCAGGACGATCGCCCCTTGCGTGTCCTGGTCATCGGCCTGGGCCTTACCGCCGTCGACGTCCTGCTGGAGCTGTCCGCCCGCTGGCCGAATGCGCATTTCGATGCGCTGTCACGCCACGGCAAGCTGCCGGAGCCGCACCTCGCCGCCGCTTCCGCCCCCAACGACGATGGCGGCGAACTGATCGAATCGATGCGCGACGACGCCAACATCCGCGTCTGGCTGCGTCGCCTGCGCGAGACGACGGCCGGTGCCGAAGACTGGCGCACCGTGGTCGACGGCATGCGCCCGCATACGCAATCGCTATGGCGCGACCTGCCGCAGGTCGAGCGCGCGCGTTTCCTTCGTCATGCCCGTTGGGCGTGGGAGCGCGCACGCCATCGCATGCCGCCGCAGGTCGCCGCGACCATCGCCACGCTGGAGGCGGAAGGCCGTTTCACCCGGGGCCGCGGACGCATGCGCTCCGTGCAGCTCTCGCACGATGGCTCGCTCGCGGTGGTGCACGGATTACCCGGCGGGGGCGATTCCACCGACTCTTACGACGTCGTCATCCAGACGGTGGGGCTCAACACGGACACACAGCGCACCGAGCACCGCCTGGTGCGCCAGTTGGTGCTCGGCGGCCTGGTCACCCCCGACCCGCTCGGACTCGGCCTCTCCGCCCTGCCCGACGGCCACCTGCTCGACGGCAACGGCAAGCCGCGCCCGAACCTCTTCGCGATCGGCAGCCTTCTACGCGGCGCGCTCTGGGAATCCACGGCGATTCCCGAGATCCGCAAGCAGGCCCAGAGCCTGGCCAACATGCTGCTGGCCGAGAAGATGGAGCGCGTCGCCACCCGATAGCGACGGGATATCAGGCGCACCCTGCGGCGGCGAGCGATACGGCGCGTCGCTCGATCGCGACGCTGGCCATCGTGGCCAGCAGGCCCGCCACCGTGACCGCGGCGCCGGCGAGGCTCACCACCGGCATGGCATAGCCGGCCGCCAGCACCGCACCGCCCAGCCATGCACCGCCCGCATTGCCGAGGTTGAACGCGGCGATGTTGAGCGTCGAGGCGAGGTTGGGTGCGTCGCCCGCCACGTGCACCACGCGCGATTGCAACGGCGCCACGGTGGCGAAGGCCGCGATGCCCCAGACGAAGACGGTGACGACGGCGGCCACGGTCGAGTGCATCGTCCAGGCGAACAGCACCAGCAACACGGTCAGCGCCACCAGGATGCCCATCAGCGACGGCATCAGCTTCCAGTCCGCAAGACGACCGCCCAGGATGTTGCCGATCGTGGTGCCGAGGCCGAATAACACCAACACGGCGCCGGTCCAGTGCGGGTCGATGTGCGATTGCTCCTGCAGGATCGGTGCGATGTAGGTGAAGACCGTGAACACACCACCGAAGCCGAGCACCGTCATGCCCAGGGCAAGGAGCACCTGCGGCTCACGCAGCACGCGCAGTTCCCGCCCCATGTGCGGCGCCTTCAGGTGGGGCAACGCCGGCACGAACCGCGAGACCGCCAGCGACGCGGCTACGCCCAGGCCGGTCACCGCCCAGAACGTCGCCCGCCACCCCGCCCATTGGCCGAGGAAGGTGCCGAACGGCACGCCCAGCACGTTGGCCAGGGTGAGGCCGGCGAACATGAGGGATATCGCACGCGCGCGCTGGTTGGCCGGCACGAGATGCGCGGCCACGATGGCGCCGATGCCGAAGAACGATCCATGGCAGAACGCCGCCACCACACGGGCCACCATCAGCACTGCGTAATTGGGCGCGATCGCACACAGCAGGTTGCCGAGGATGAACAGACCCATCAGCAGGAGCAGCGCACGTTTGCGCTCCAGCCTTGCGGTCAGCGCTGCCAGCAGGGGCGCGCCCACCGCCACGCCCAGGGCGTAGCCTGAAACGAGCATGCCGGCCGAGGGGATGCTCACCCGAAGGTCGGCGGCCACCTCCGGCAGCAGGCCCATGATCACGAATTCGGTGGTGCCGATCGCGAAAGCCGCCACGGCCAGGGCCAGCAAGGGCAGACGGGACGAGGGAAGGTTCATAGGATAGGCTCGAAGGAAAGCGATAACCTGCATTCTCCCGCCCTGGCTCTTATGCAAATACACCTCCTGGCGCCAAACACTGTTGCCGAAAACTTGATAGTGGAGACCGCCCGCGCATGATCGCCACCCTGATCGCCATCGCGGCGCTCTGCTTGCACGTCGCCGGCGTGTTCGCCGCCATGCACGCGGTGATGCACACCCGGACGGCTCAAGGCGCGTTCGCATGGGTGCTGGGACTCGTGCTCCTGCCCTACGTCACCCTGGTGCCCTATCTATTCCTGGGCGCGAGCCACTTCGGCGGCTACGTGGACCTGCACCGGCAGCGCCAGGCGCGCTTCTTCATGCTTCACGAGGAAGCCGCGCACCCCGCGCGGCCCGGCGTGCTGCCACAAGCCGCGCCCGTCCGCGACACCCGATACGACGCCATCGGAAGGATGTTGAATACCTCCATGCACGGCGGCAACGCGCTGTTCCTGCATGTCGATGGCGAAGCGGCCTTCGCCGCCATGTTCGCCGCCATCGCCCGCGCGGAGCGCTACGTCCTCCTGCAGTTCTTCATCATCCATGACGACGTGCTGGGACGCCGGCTGAGCGAAGCGCTGCTGGAGCGTGCGGCGGCAGGCGTGGAGGTATGCGTGCTGTACGACAGCATCGGTAGCCATGCGCTTCCCGACAGCTACGTGGAGCGCTTGCGCGCTGGCGGCGTGCACGTGCACCGCTTCGCCACGCGGCGCTGGCGGAATCGCTTCCAGCTGAATTTTCGCAACCACCGCAAGGTGCTCGTCGTGGACGGTGTTCGTGGCTTCGTCGGCGGCCTCAATGCGGGTGACGAATACCTCGGCGCGAAGCCGCCGCTATCGCCATGGCGCGATACGCACATGGAGATCGAGGGTCCCGCGGTGGCCGACCTACAACGCGTGTTCGCCGAGGACTGGTATTGGGTCACCGGCGAGCGTCCGCCATCGTCGCCACCACCGGAGCGATGCGGCCGCGCGGCGAGCCTCATCGTCGCCACCGGCCCGGCCGATCGCCAGGAGAGTTGCTCGCTGTTCTTCACGCAAGCCATCCATGCCGCAAGAAAACGCGTATGGATCACCACGCCGTATTTCGTACCCGACCAGGGCGTGTTCGGCGCCTTGCGTCTCGCCATCTTCCGTGGCGTGGACGTGCGCATCCTCATCCCATGCCGGCCCGACCATCGCACGGTCTTCATGGCCTCCACGCTCTATGCGCACGAGGCGACCCTGGCGGGCGTTCGCATGTTCCGTTACCAGCCGGGTTTCGTGCACCAGAAGGTCATGCTCATCGATGACGACACCGCGGTGGTCGGCAGCATGAACCTCGACAACCGCAGCTTCCGGCTGAACTTCGAGATCGCCGCATTGAACGTGGATGAGGCTTTCGCCGCCGAGGTGGAAGCCATGCTGGAGACGGACTTCGCCAATAGCGAGGAAGTGAATCCGAACGACTACCGGCGCTTGTCGTACCTCCGCCGCGTGGCGCTGCATGTCGCCCGCCTGTTCGATCCCATTTTATAGGTTCTTCGTGCATTCCCGGGGGAAAAAGCCCTGGTGGGCACTCCCGAGACTTGCGATACGTCCGTTACTCCGCTTGACTCGACTACCTGTCCCCAGGGAACCGCCACGATGCTCCGCACCCTCGCCTTCCTCACCGTCGCCATCGCCAGCACGGCCGGTTTCGCCGCGCCTGCACGCTTCGTCGAGCGCTCCGTCGATGTCCACGGCAAGACCTACCGCTACCAGGTGTTCGTGCCTGCGGACATCAAAGAGCACCCGGCCGTGGTGCTGTTCCTTCACGGCAGCGGCGAACGCGGCGACGACAACCAGAAGCAGATGTCGCAAGGCCTGCCACCCTGGCTGAAGCAGCACGTGGATTTCCCGGCGGTGGTGGTGATTCCCCAGGCACCGGACGATACGGAGTGGACCGATCCAGCCGATGCCGACATGGCGATGGCCGCGCTGGAGAAAAGCGTGAAGGAGTTCCATGGCGATCGTAAACGCCTCTACCTCACCGGCCTATCCATGGGCGGTTACGGCTCCTGGCAACTTGCCGTGGATCATCCCGATACGTTCGCCGCGGCCGCCATCATCTGCGGCGGCGTCAGCGCGTTGAGCGACGAGCGGGCGCTCTACGTGCACGGCGCACCCAAGGGCGACGATCCCTTCACCTGGGTGGCGGAGAAGATCGGCAAGCTGCCGGTGTGGATCTTCCATGGCGGCGACGACAACGTCGTGCCCACCGAGCAGTCCCGCAAGATGAACGCGGCGCTGGTCAAGCGCGGTGCGGAAGTGAAATACAGTGAATTCCCCGGCGTGAACCACGGCTCATGGGAAAAGGCTTATGCGACGCCGGACCTGTGGGACTGGATGTTCAGCCACACCCGATAGGGGACTGGTCTATCAGGAACTGCGCATGCTGGCGGACAGCTTCTTCAGTCCGCCGGCGAATACCAGCCAGCCGATGCATACCCCCACCAAGGCGCCGACGAACTCGAAGAAGACGCGCAGGCCGATGGCATCGGGGTCATGCACGGCGGCGAGTTTCAGCTTCAACAACGTGAGCGATTGCAGCGGCGCCATGTTGAAGTAGAAGAGGTCCCACAGGTCCTGTCCGGCGCCCAGTGCCACGGCGAACACGTAGGCGATGGCAAGCCGCTTCCCGTCGCTCCAGCCATTGTCCTTGCCGAAGGCATGCAGCAACCCGAAGACGACGATACCGACGACCAGCGCGATGGCGCCTGTTTCCAGGGCACCGACGATGCCGAAGCCCGTCCAACTGCGATCGTATGGCATGCGAAGAACTCTAGGGGAACCGGAAGCGCATTATGCCCGTGCGTCGGCCCGGTTATCGCGTACGTTTCTATCGCGGCCGAAACGCAGGTAGAGGGAGGTGGCCAGGAGCATCGCCGCCAACGCGGCGAATCCCGCCAGCAGGAAGATCGCAGGGTAATCGTAAAGGCCTGCGACCCAACCGCCGATCGGACCGGTGAGACCCAGCGCCACGTCGAGGAACACCGAATAGGCGCCCAGGGCAGCGCCGCGATTGTGCGTGCTGACCCGGCCGACCGCCTCGACGCCGAGCGCCGGGAACACCAGGGCGAAACCCGCGCCCGTGAGTGCGGCTCCGGCAAGGGCGGCATGCGGTGTCGTTCCCTGCCAGAGCAGGACCAAGCCGAGGCATTCGACGAACAACGAGGCGATCGCCACGCGGTAGCCGCCGAAGCGGTCGATGGCGTTGCCGAAGACCAGCCGGATGCCGATGAAGCAGCCGCCGAAGATCGACAGCGACAGCGCGGCATCGGCCCAGCCGCGGCTCGCGTAGTAAAGGGCTACGAAGGTCGAGAGCGAGCCGAAACCTATGGATGCCAACGCCAGGCCCGCGCCGTAAGGCATGACACGCGAAAGCACGCTCTTGAACGGCAGGCGCTCGCCATGACTCGGCGCCACGCGGGCCTTCGCCAGCGCCATCGGCAAGGCGACGAGGCCCAGCGCGAAGGTCAGGATACCCAGCGAGATGAAGCCATGGTCTCGCGCCAGCGTCACGCCCAGGGGCGCGCCCAACGCGATGCCGCCGTAGGTGGCGATGCCGTTCCATGAAATCACCCGTGCGGTGTGCTCGCCGCCGATGCCGCCGATACCCCAGGTGATCGACCCGGTGCTCACCCAGCTCTCGGCGAAGCCCAGGCCGAGACGGCTGAGAAGGATCAGCGTCAGGGAAAGCACCGGTATTTTCGGCACCAGCGCCGCCAGCGCGAGGAACAGCCCGGAGATGGCCAGGACGATGAGGCCGGCGACCACGGTCCGCTTCGGTCCCATTGCATCGGCCATGCGCCCCGCGTGCGGGCGGCTCAGCAGCGTCGCAAGATACTGCGCGCTGACCGCCAGCCCGGCGACGATCGTCGAATAACCCAGATCGAGATGTGCGAACCCCGGCAACACAGCGAGTGGAATGCCGATGCACAGGTAGCAGACGAAGGAAAAGACGACAGCCGAAAGAATCCGGGCCGTGACGGCGAAACGCCGTCCGCGATGGGGGACGAGGGAGGGAAGAGACATGGCCAGGGGATTATAGCGCGCCGTTGTTGCAGTGCGTCATGGCTCCCCATGCGGCCATTTGAAGGTGGAAACCGCAGCCGGGCTCCCACCAGGTCAAGGCTATCCTCCCGAGGCCATCCTCCGTGGACAGGCTCCCATTTGGATCGGCTCCCACCCGGTCAGGATCGACCCAGTTCGACCGGCTGGCCGCTTTGCAGCGATTCGCGCAAGGCGATGGCGATCCGTGTCGCTTCCACTGCGTCGTCCATGGTCAGCTCGAAAGGCGTGTCGTCGAGCACCGCGTCGACGAAATGCTTCGCCTGGGTCACGAACGCCGGCGCGAAGCGCTCGTAGAACGAGGGGACGACCGCATTGCGCACGCCGTTCGCGTCCGCGATCTCCACACGGTCAGCGCGCGGGTTGCGCCCGATGCTCACCCTGCCAGCGGTGCCGGTGACGTCGGTGTGCGTGTCGTGCCCGTGCGCCTGCGTACGCGATGCGTAGAACATGGCCATGCGGCCGCCTTCGAACTCGACGATGGCGATTCCGTTGTCGACGTCGCCCATGGCTTCCAGCGGCGGGTACATCGCCACCGTGCCCGTGGAATAGACCTTGGTCGCCTTCGGCCGGCCGAGCAGCCAGCGAGCGAGGTCGATGTCGTGCACGCTGCAGTCGAGGAAGATCCCGCCGCTGGTCGGCGCGAACTTCAGGAACGCGCCGCTCGGGTCGGCAAGATCCGTCGTCTGCGAGTACACCAGGAACGGTCGGCCGATGCCGCCGCCCTCGATATGCATGAAGGCGTGGCGATAGCTTTCGTCGAAGCGGCGGACAAAGCCGACCATGGCTCGCTTGCCGGCATTCGCCGCATGAGCGGCGGCGCGACGGCAGTCCTCCAGGTCCAACGACAGCGGCTTCTCGCAGAACACGTGCTTGCCCACATCCAAGGCCTGCTCGATCTGCGTCGCATGCAACGACGTCGGCGTGACGAGGAACACGGCGTCCAGGGACGGATCGGCGAGCATCTCCTCGTACGAGTGGTAGATCGTCTCGATACCCAGGCTGCCCCGCGCCCATTCGCGCTCGGCCTCGACGGGGCTGCATACGGCGGCAAGTTCGGCGCGGGGGACGGCGCGGGCGAGATTTTCGGCGTAGCGTTGGCCGAGCCGACCGAGGCCGGCCAAGCCGATACGGAGCTTGCCCATGGTCAGATGCTCACCTCGACGACCTTGCCCTCGCGCCACGAACGCGCGGCGGCCTCGGCCAGTTCCAATGCCTTGATGCCATCGGCGATGGTCGTGCGCACGGGCGTGCCACCGGCCAGCGCGTCGAAGAAATGGGCGATTTCGGCGGCATACGCTTCGCGGTAACGCTCCAGGAAGAAGTGCTCCGGGAGGTCATGGGCGATGTTCTTCGACGTGTGCGACACGACCTGGGTCGGCGCGACGTTACCCGCCTGCAGCATGCCCTTGCTGCCAAGCACCTCGAAGCGCTGGTCATAGCCATAGGCCGCGCGGCGCGAGGTATTGATCTGGCAGAGCTTGCCGCTCTTCGTACGAATGGTGACGGCGGTGGTGTCGATGTCGCCGGCTTCCTGGATCGCCGGATCGGTCAGGCAGCTTCCGGTGGCGTGCACGCTGACGGCTTCGTCGGCGAGGACCCAGCGGAAAATGTCGAAATCATGGATGAGCATGTCCTTGAAGATGCCGCCCGAGCTCTTGATGTAGCTGACCGGCGGCGCGCCGGGATCGCGGCTGGTGACGATCAGCAACTCCGGCGTACCCACCTCGCCATCGTCGAGGCGCTTCTTCAGCGACGAGAAGGTGGGGTCGAAACGGCGCTGGAACGCGATCATGCAGACGACGCCGGCCTTTTCCACAGCGGCCTGGCACGAACGTGCGCGTTCGACGTCGAGGTCCACCGGCTTCTCGCAGAAGATCGCCTTGCCGGCGGCGGCGGCGCGATGGATGAGGTCGGCATGGGTGTCGGTGCTCGAACCGATCACCACGGCGCCCACGGCGGGATCGTTCAATGCCTCGTCCACGCCGGCGACCTTCGCACCGTGCTTGTCCGCAAGCTCCTGCGCCGAGGGCGCGTGCACATCCACCACGTAGCGCAATCGCGCCTCCGGATGGCGGGCGACATTGCCCGCGTGGATCTTGCCGATGCGACCGGCACCGAAAACGGCAACTTCAATCATCGTATTCTCCTCGGGGAATCGTTTCTTCGACAGTGAGTTCGAGCTTGTAGGCCAGCGCGACGAACAGCGCCTGGCACAGGCACATGGTGCTGGTGAGGCCGCGGAACGCGAACGCGCTGCCCTCCTTCACCTTGAGCAGTACATCCGAATGCCGCGCCAGCGGGCCGAGATCGCTCTCGGTGATGCCGAGCACGCCCGCGCGGTGTTGTTGGGCCACCCGCATGGCGTAGAGGGTTTCCTTGCCGAACGGGGGAAAGCTGATGGCGATCAGCGCGTCGCCCTTGCCGATGCTGCGCAACTGTTCTCGGAACATGCCGCCGAGGCCATTCACCAGGTGCACGCGCTTCTGCGTGTGCTGCAATGCATAGGCGATATAGGTGGCGATGGCGAACGAGCGGCGCACACCGATCACGTAGATGTTTTCCGCCGCGGCGAGCATGTCCACCGCCTTCTGGAATCGGGCCTCGTCCAGTTCCTCGGCGAGTTCGTCGAGCCCGGCCCGGCTGGCGTCGATGAAACGCGACGCGATCTCCACGGCGGGCATGCCGCCGGCACGGCCCTTGATGACGCTGCGGATGCGCTGCTGATAGCTGCGCGAGGGCGCGGATTGCGCTGTCCACGCATCGCGGAATACCGCCTGCATTTCAGAGAAACCGGAATAACCGAAGCGCTGCGCGAAGCGAACCACCGCCGATGCGTGCACGCCGCAGCCTTCGGCGATCTCGCCGACGCGCTGGACCATGATCGAACTGCGATGTTCCTCAAGGTAACGGGCGACCCCCTGCAGCTGGCGTGGCAGGGCTTCGAATTCCTCCGCGATGCGCTGCATGAGGGCATCGGCTTCGCTGCGTTTGGCCATGGACGGCTCCATCGGGGACCGGCCGCATTGAAGCACGCGATGGAACATATTTTCCATTTATTTTTTTGCTGCAATGCAAATTGCAACCATGGAACAGGGAGTCCATGCTCGACCCGCTTTCGGCAAAACAGCGGCCGCGAGGCCGCATCGCACTTCGATATCCATCCATCCGACCGCAAAGCCGGTCACCTGTGGAGGCACTATGCGATCCAAACTGTTCCACGCCTCGTTGGCGGCAGCCCTAGCCCTCGGTCTTGGCCTCGCCGCCCCCGCCTCGCAGGCGGCTCCCGGCGATCGTTACGTTCTCGTTACCCATGCCGCCGACTCGGATTCCTGGTGGAACACCATCAAGAATTCGATCAAGCAGGCGGGCGAGGATTTCGGTGTCGATGTTGACTATCGCGGGTCCGGCAACGGCGACCTGAGCGAAATGGCCCGCCAGCTCGAATCCGCGGCCGCGCGGAACTACAAGGGCGTGTCCTTCGACATCGCCAGCTACGCGGTGCTGAAGGCCCCGGCCGCCAAGGTCGCCGCCAAGGGCATCCCCATCGTCACCATCAACTCCGGCACCCCCGACGAGAGCAAGAAGCTCGGCGCGATCATGCATGTGGGCCAGGGTGAATACGACGCGGGCAAGGCCGCCGGCGAGCGGGCCAAGGCCGCCGGCGTCACCAGCTTCGTCTGCGTGAACCACTACGCCACCAACAACGCCTCGTTCGAGCGTTGCCAGGGCTTCGCCGATGCCATCGGCCTGAAGGACTGGCGCAAGACCTCGATGATCGACACGGGCATGGACCCGACGGTGGTCGCCAGCAAGCTCAGCGCCTACCTGCGCAGCAACCCGAAGACGCAGGCCATCCTGGCCCTCGGGCCCAACGCGGCCGAGCCGTCGATCAAGGTGGTCCAGGACATGCACCTGGTCGGCAAGATCAACTTCGGCACGTTCGACCTGTCGCCCGCGATCATCAACGGCATCAAGTCCGGCACGATCCAGTACGCCATCGACCAGCAGCCCTACCTGCAAGGCTACATGGGCATCGCCGCCCTGGTGATCGCGCACGACCAGAACACCAAGGACCCGGCCAAGATCATCGCCGCGCTGAAGGCCAACCCGAAGTTCCAGGCGCGCCTGAAACAGTACGACCTGAAGCCCATCTACACCGCCACCGGCGTCAGTTCGGGACCCGCCTTCGTCACTAAGGACAACGTCGCCACCGTAGAGAAGTACGCCGGCCAGTACCGCTGACCGGCAGGAGCAGAAGTCCATGAGCGCCATCAACGAGAGCGTCACGAACATGATCCAGAGCAACCGCGCGAAAGCGCCGGAAGAAGCGGCATCCACGGACGAACGCGTGCGGAAGATATCCCCGTGGCGCATCCTCCTCGACAGGCCCGAACTCGGGTCCATCGCGGGCACCGTGCTCGTCTTCGTCTTCTTCGGCATCTTCGCCGGCGGCTCGGGCATGTTCGCGCTCGATGGCGTGATCAACTGGGCGCAGGTGGCGGGCTACCTCGGCATCATCGCCGTGGGCGCCTGCCTGCTGATGATCGCCGGCGAATTCGACCTGTCGATGGGTTCGATGATCGGATTCGCCGGCGTCATGGTGGCCATCCCACCCATGTATCTCGGCTGGCCGCTCTGGGCATCGGTGATCTTCGCGTTCGCCGGCTCCATGGCGCTCGGTGCCTTGAATGGCTACCTCGTGGTCCGCACGAAATTGCCGTCGTTCATCGTCACCCTTGCCTTCATGTTCATCCTGCGCGGCCTGACCCTGGTCCTTTCCACCGGTTTCGCCAACAGCACGATCGTCAGCGGCATCGGTGACAAGTTCACCGAGGACCCCGTCGTTTCCGCCTTGTTCCAGGGCACCACCCTGCACTGGCTGTTCAGCGCGCTCGCCGGAATGAACCTCATCGAGAAGCTGCCCAGCGGCGATCCGGTCGTGGCCGGCCTGCCCAAGGTGCTGGTCTGGTGGATCGTGATGGCGATCGCCGCCGGCTTCGTGCTCGCCCGCACGCGTTTCGGCAACTGGATCTACACGGTCGGCGGCGATGCGAACGCTGCGAAGAACGTCGGCGTCCCCGTGCGCCGGGTGAAGATCTCGCTGTTCGTCCTTACCGCCTTCTGCGCCTGCCTGTTCGGCGTGCTCCAGGTGGCCGACGTCGGCTCCGCCGCGGCCGACCGTGGCCTGCAGAAGGAATTCGAGGCGATCATCGCCGTGGTCATCGGCGGCACCTTGCTCACCGGCGGCTTCGGCTCGGTGATCGGCGCCTGCTTCGGCGCGCTGATCTTCGGCGTCGTGCAGATCGGCATCTCGTACACCAACATCGATTCCGACTGGTACCGCGTGTTTCTGGGCGGCATGTTGCTGCTGGCGGTGCTGTTCAACCACTACATCCGCAGCCGCGCCGCGGCGACGAAATGAGGAGCGCCACCATGGCCGACGACTACATCCTCGAGCTCGACAACGTCAGCAAGTATTTCGGTACCGTGATCGCCCTCCAGGGTGTCACGCTGCGCCTGAAGCGTGGCGAGGTGCACTGCCTGCTCGGCGACAACGGCGCGGGCAAGTCCACCCTGATCAAGACCCTTGCCGGCGTTCACCAGCCCAGCTCCGGCGCGTATCGCGTCGATGGCGAGGAAGTCCGCTTCAACTCGCCCCGCGAAGCGCTCGATCGCGGCATCGCCACGGTTTACCAGGATCTCGCGTTGGTCCCGCTGATGAGCGTGGCGCGCAATTTCTTCGCCGGCCGCGAGCCGCGCCGCAAGATGTTCGGCGTCATTCCGGTCATCGACATGAATTACGCCAACGAGACCGCCCGCGACAAGCTCGCCGAGATGGGCATCCGCGTCCGCGACGCGAGCCAGCCAGTGGGCACGATGTCCGGCGGCGAACGGCAATGCCTGGCGATCGCCCGCGCGATCCACTTCGGCGCCAAGGTGCTGATCCTGGACGAGCCCACCGCCGCACTCGGCGTGAAGCAGTCCTGCAACGTGCTCAAGCTGATCCACAACGCGCGCGAGCGCGGCATCTCGGTGATCTTCATCACCCACAACGTGCACCACGCCTACCCCATCGCGGACAGCTTCACGCTGCTCAACCGCGGCCAGTCCATGGGCACCTTCGCCAAGAGCGACATCACCAAGGAAGAAGTGCTCGACATGATGGCCGGCGGCACCGAGATCCAGAGCCTGGTCGATGAACTGGAAGGCCGCGCGGCCTGATACGGAACCCCTATGCGTAGTCCCCTGCCCCGCTCTTCCTCCCGCCCCATCGACGTCGCCTGCCTCGGCAGGCTCGCGGTGGACCTCTACGCCCAACAGATCGGTGCCCGCCTGGAGGACGTGACCAGTTTCGCCAAGTACCTTGGCGGCTCGTCGGCCAACGTGGCCTTCGGCACCGCGCGACTGGGCTTGCGCTCAGCCATGATCTCCCGCGTGGGCGACGACCACATGGGCCGTTTCCTGACCGAGACGCTCGACTCGGAAGGCTGCGACGTGAGCCAGGTCCGGATCGACCCCGATCGCCTGACCGCGCTGGCGATCCTCGGCATCAAGGATCGCGAAACCTTCCCCCTGTTGTTCTACCGCGAGAACTGCGCGGACATGGCGTTGGCCGCCGGGGATATCGACGAGTCCTTCATCGCCTCATGCCGCGCCCTGGCCATCACGGGAACGCATTTCTCCGAACCCGGCGTCCACGCCGCCAGCACGCGCGCCATGGAACTGGCCCGCAAGCACGACGTGCGCACCGTGCTCGATATCGACTATCGCCCCGTGCTCTGGGGCCTCACCGGCCGGGGTGAAGGCGAAACGCGCTTCGTCGCCGCCGACCATGTCACAGGCCACTTGCAAGCCATCCTTCCCGGCTTCGACGTGATCGTCGGCACCGAGGAGGAATTCCACATCGCCGGCGGCAGTGAAGAGCTGCTCGCCGCGTTGCGCGCCGTGCGCGGCATCAGCGCGGCCACCCTCGTGGTCAAGCGCGGGCCGCTGGGCTGCAGCGTGATCGAAGGCGAGATCCCTTCGGCGATCGACGATGCGCCCACCTATCGCGGCAGCCGCGTAGAGGTGCTCAACGTACTCGGTGCCGGCGATGCCTTCCTCTCGGGCTTCCTTGCCGGCTGGCTGCGTGACGAATCCATCGAGCAGTCGTGCGCCTTCGCCAATGCCTGCGGCGCGATCGTGGTGTCCCGTCATGGTTGCGCACCGGCCATGCCCGGACGCGCGGAACTCGATGCCTTCCTCCAGCGTGAAGGCGGCATCCGCCGGCCGGACCTCGATGCCGAACTTTCCCACCTGCATCGCACGGCCGTGCCGCGAAAAGCGTGGAACGAACTCTACGTGTTCGCCTTCGACCACCGCGTACCGTTCTTCGAACTGGCCAGGCAGGTCGGTGGCGACGAGGCACGCATACCGCGCCTCAAGGAATTGCTGGTGGAAGCCGTGGCCGCCACGGAACGTGCCGGAAAACTCCAGGGCCACGTCGGCCTGTTGGCCGACGACCGCTATGGGCAGGACGCGCTCAACGCCGCCACGGGCCGTGGATGGTGGATCGGCCGGCCCGTGGAGGTCTCCGGTTCGAACCCGCTGGAACTGGAGCGTGGGCGCTCCATCGGCAGCCAGCTGATCGCCTGGCCACGCGAGCACGTCATCAAGTGCCTGGTCGCGTTCGACCCGGATGCGAATCCCATGGACCGCGTGGAGCAGGAAACGCAGCTGCGCTCACTGTATGAAGCGGCGAAAATCAGCGGTCATGAGCTGCTCCTGGAAGTGATCCCGCCGGGATGCAGGAGCCAGGCCGAGCGCGATGAACTCGTGCTGCGTTCGCTGAAGCGCATCTACAACCTGGGCATCAAGCCTGAATGGTGGAAACTCTGCCCGCCGCGCCGCGAGGCCTGGGCCGCGATCGACGCCCTGATCCATGAACGCGACCCGCATTGCCGCGGCGTGCTCCTGCTCGGTCTCAACGCGCCGGCGGAGACCCTCGCCGCCGGCTTCGCCGATGCCGTCGACAGTGCCACCTGCCGGGGCTTCGCCGTGGGCCGCACGATCTTCGCGGAGCCGGCGAAGGCGTGGCTTGCCGGGACCATCGACGATGCCGCCCTCGTCGCCCAGGCCCGTGCCGCCTTCGAACGCATGATCGCCTTGTGGCGCGACGGCCGGCGCAGCCCCGAAACGTTGAAGGAAGGCGCCGCCGCATGAGCGAGACGATCCGCCTCACCTGTGCGCAGGCACTGGTCCGTTATCTCGCGGCGCTGCGTGGCCGCGATGCCGACCAGGAGGATTCGGTGCCGCTGTTCGGCGGTGTCTTCGCCATCTTCGGCCATGGCAACGTGGCCGGCATCGGCGAAGCGCTGTATGGCGTGCGCGATCGATTGCCGACGTTCCGCGCACACAACGAGCAGGCGATGGCACACGCCGCCATCGCCTACGCGAAGACGAACATGCGCCGCCGCATGATGGCCGTGACCACCTCGATCGGTCCAGGCGCGACCAACCTCGTCACGGCCGCCGCGCTGGCCCACGTGAACCGCCTGCCCGTACTTCTCTTGCCCGGCGATATCTTCGTCTCGCGCGAGCCGGACCCGGTGTTGCAACAACTCGAGGATTTTTCCGACGGCACGGTTTCGGTCAACGACTGCTTCCGGCCCGTATCGCGTTACTTCGACCGTATCGTCCGGCCCGAACAATTGCTCACCGCGTTGCCGCGCGCCGTCCGCGCGCTCACCGACCCGGCCCTGTGCGGCCCCGTCACGCTTGCCTTGCCGCAGGACGTGCAAGCGGAAGCCTACGATTTCCCGCTGTCGTTCTTCGAACCCCGTGAGGTCGTCTTCCGCGCGCCCCAGCCCACCGACGACGAGTTGATGTCCGCCCTTGATGCCATCGAGGTCGCGGAGCGCCCGGTCATCATCGCCGGCGGTGGCGCCCTCTACGCCAAGGCCACATCGGCATTGCTGGGCTTCGCGGATAGGCATGGCGTGCCGGTCTGCGAGACACAGGCGGGCAAGGGCGTGTTTCCCTGGAACCACCCGCTGCACCTGGGTCCGGCGGGAGTCAGCGGTTCGACGGCTGCGAACGCCCTGCTTCGCGACGCCGATCTCGTCATCGCGGTGGGTACGCGCCTGCAGGATTTCACCACCGGCTCGAACGCGTTGTTCCGCCACGTGCCGATCCTTTCGGTGAACGTGAACGGTTTTGACGCCATGAAGGGCAACGGACTGGAAGCCATCGGCGACGCGGCCCAGGTGCTCGACGACATCAGTTTCGGTCTCGAAGATTGGGCGGCGCCCGAGGCATGGACGACGCGTGCCCGCGAAGCGGCCGGGGAATGGGTGGACATCGTCTCGCGCATCACCGGCCAGCGCGAAGCGCCTGCCGGACGCCTGCCCTACGACGGCGAGGTGATCGGCGCGGTGCAGCGCTCGTCCTCGCGCTCCACCATGGACGACATCGTGGTCTGCGCCGCCGGTACGCTGCCCGCCGAACTGGAAAAGCTCTGGCGTACCGAAACGCCGGGCGGCTATCACATGGAATACGGATACTCGTGCATGGGCTACGAAATAGCCGGCGGGCTCGGCGTCAAGATGGCCGCGCCCGATCGCGAGGTCATCGTGATGGTGGGCGATGGCAGCTACCTGATGATGAACTCGGAGATCGCGACATCGGTGATGCTCGACGCCAAGCTCATCATCGTGCTGCTGGACAACCGGGGCTACGGTTGCATCAACCGGCTGCAGCAGGCCACCGGCAGCGCCCCGTTCAACAACATGTTCGACGACTGCGTACAGGGACGCCACGGCGCGCCGCTCATCGACTTCGCGGCGCATGCCCGGAGCCTCGGCGCCATCGCCGAGCACGTGGCCGACATCGCCGGCCTGGAGGCCGCCATGGAGCGCGCCCGGGCAGCCGATCGAACCTACCTCATCAGCATCGATACCGACCACACGCGCACGACCGACGAGGGCGGCGCATGGTGGGACGTGGCGGTGCCGGAAGTTTCCACGCGGGACGCCGTGCGCGAAGCGCGCGCGGGCTACGAGACCGCCATCGTGGGCCGCAAGGCCAGGATCACGCCAGCATGAAGAACGATCCCATCCGTATCGGCATCAATCCGATCTCCTGGAGCAACGACGACCTCCCGTCGCTCGGTGGCGAGATACCGCTGTCCACCGCGCTCACCGAAGGCAAGGCCATCGGCTACGAGGGCTTCGAACTCGGCAACAAGTTCCCCAAGGAACCGGCGGCGCTGCGCGAGTTGATGGCGGGCTACGGCCTCGATGTCGTCTCGGGCTGGTATTCGGGCCGGCTTGGCGAACGCACCGCGAAAGAGGAAACGGCCGCCGTCGGCAAGCACCTTCGCCTGCTGGCCGAGAACGGTTGCAAGGTCATGGTCTATGGCGAGGTGGCCCATGCCATCCAGGGCGAGCCGGTGCCACTGTACAAGCGTCCGCGCTTTCGCACCGATGACGACTGGAAGCGCTACGGCGAGAAAGTGACGGAGTTCGCCCGCTTCACGCTCTCGCAAGGCGTTCGCCTGGCCTATCACCATCACATGGGCGCGTACGTGGAATCGCCCGACGATGTCGACCAGCTCATGGCACATACCGGTGAGGACGTCGGGTTGCTGTTCGACAGCGGCCATACCTACTTCGGCGGTGGCGACCCGGTGGCCGTGCTTGAACGGCATATCGCCCGCATCTGCCACGTCCACTGCAAGGACGTACGGCCGGGCATCGTTCGTCTCGCACGCAACCGCCATTGGACCTTCCTCGAATCCGTGCTCAATGGCGCGTTCACTGTTCCGGGTGATGGCGTGATCGATTTCGCCGCGATCGTGGGCAAGCTGAAGGAGCGTGGCTATAGGGGGTGGCTGGTCGTCGAGGCCGAACAGGACCCCGCGGTGGCCCCCAGCTACGCCTTCGCGAAGAAGGGATACGACACCCTGCGCGGATTGCTCGACCGGGAACCGTTGGAGGAAGTCGCATGAGCCTGCTCGTCAAGGCCATGCCCACGGGCGAGGCCATCGTCAAGGTGACGCCACAGACCGCGCACTGGAAGCATGTCGGCTTCGAGGCACGCCGTCTCGCCGCAGGGCAACGTACGGAGATCACGCTGCCATCCGATCGCGAAGGCTGTCTCGTCGTGCTCACCGGCAGTGTGGACGTCAGCGTGGGAGAGCACGCGTGGGAGAATCTCGGCGGTCGCATGAGCGTCTTCGAGGATCGTTCCCCGCACGCCATCTACGCCCCGCCGTCATCCGTGTTCAAGATCCTGGCGACGACCGACGCCGAGTTCGCCATCGCCTCGGCGCCCGCCTCGGGACGCCTTGACGTGCGCCTGCTCGCCCCGGAGTCGATGAAGCGATCGGTACGTGGCACCGGCTCGAACACCCGTTATGTATGCGACATCCTGCCCGAGACGGAACCGGCCGAATCACTGCTCGTCGTCGAGGTGCTCACGCCCGCCGGCCACTCGTCCAGCTATCCGCCACACAAGCACGATACCGACGCGCTGCCGGAAGAAAGCGTGCTCGAGGAAACCTACTACCACCGCATCGACCCCCCACAGGGATTCGCCTTCCAGCGCGTCTATACCGACACCCGCGACATCGACGAGTCGATGGCCGTGGGCAACCACGACGTGGTCATGGTGCCGCGCGGCTACCACCCCGTGGTGATGCCACACGGCTACCGGGGCTACTACCTCAACGTGATGGCCGGCCCCCGCCGTGAATGGCACTTCCGCAACGACCCCGCCCACGAATGGATGATCGCGCGTTGACGCGACGCGATCGGAGTAACCAAGACATGTCCGCCCAGCCTTCCAGCAACGCCCTTCCCCGCATCGGCCACTTCATCGCCGGCAAGCCCTATGCAGGTACACCCGCGGGCTTCGCGCCCGTCTACGATCCGGCACGCGGCGTTCCCGCCGCCGAGGTGGATCTGGCTTCCGTCGCCGATGTCGACGCCGCCGTGCGCGCCGCGCATGCCGCCTTCCCCGCCTGGTCGCAGACACCGCCGCTCAAGCGCGCCCGCGTGATGTTCCGTTTCAAGGAGATGATCGAGCGCGACATGGACCGGCTCGCCCGCGTGATCGTCGCCGAGCATGGCAAGGTGCTGTCCGATGCCAAGGGCGAACTGGTGCGTGGCCTGGAGGTGGTGGAATACGCATGCGGCATACCCGAGCTGCTCAAGGGCGAATACACCGAGCAGATCGCCAATGGCATCGATGCGTGGACGATGCGCCAGGCCCTTGGCGTCTGTGCCGGCATCACGCCATTCAATTTTCCCGCGATGGTTCCGATGTGGATGTTCCCCATGGCGGTGGCCTGCGGAAACACCTTCGTGCTCAAGCCCTCCGAACGCGATCCGTCGCTGGCCGTCGAACTGGCGAAGCTGCTCAAGGAAGCCGGCTTGCCGGACGGCGTGTTCAACGTGGTACACGGCGACAAGACCGCGGTGGACGCCCTGCTGGATCACGATCTCGTTCGCGCGGTGAGCTTCGTCGGCTCCACCCCGATCGCGGAATACATCTATGCGCGCGGTTGCGCGAAGGGCAAGCGCGTACAAGCATTGGGTGGTGCGAAGAACCATATGATCGTCATGCCCGACGCCGACCTGGACAAGACCGCCGATGCCTTGATGGGAGCCGGCTATGGCGCGGCGGGTGAACGCTGCATGGCGATCTCCGTCGCCGTCGCGGTCGGCGAAGCGACGGCCGACGCGCTGGTCGCGAAGCTCGCTCCACGCGTGCGGGCGCTGCGCATCGGCAACGGCATGGATGAAAAGGTGGAGATGGGACCCGTCGTCACTGGCGTTCATCGCGACCGCATCACCGGTTATATCGACGATGGCGTGGCGTCGGGTGCGGAACTCGTCGTCGACGGGCGCGGCTACCAGGTTGCCGGTTGCGAGCAAGGCTTCTTCGTCGGCGGCACGTTGTTCGATCGCGTGACGCCGTCCATGCGGATCTACAAGGAAGAGATATTCGGGCCCGTGCTGTGCGTGGTGCGTGTTCCGGATTTCGCCAGCGCGCTGAAGCTGGTGGATGAACACGAATTCGGCAACGGTACCGCGATCTTCACGCGTGACGGACAAGTGGCTCGTGAATTCGCGCACCGTGTCCAGGTGGGGATGATCGGCATCAACGTTCCCATTCCAGTACCGATGGCCTTCCATAGTTTCGGTGGATGGAAGAAGAGCCTGATGGGAGACCACCACGCCCACGGCCCGGAATCTGTGCGCTTTTACACAAGACAGAAGGCCGTTACACAGCGTTGGCTGAACCACGATGAAAGCGCTGGCGCCGAATTTGCGATGCCCACCCATTAGTACGACAAAAACACTATGATGCGGCGGTTGAACGCACGGGGAGCATTGTGCGTTGCAACTTAGATAATCAAAAGCCAAGTACGAAAAAGCATAATTTTTTATTCAGGGAGAAGGGTACATGCGCAATCAATTCAAAAAGCGTCCCCTTGCCGGGCTGGTGGTCGCGTGCATCGCGTTCGGTGCCACCGCGGCACATGCGCAAGACGATTCGATGAGGTCCGACCCCAGCCCCATGGCGAGCAGCAAATACCTGTTCGGCGATTGGGGCGGTGAGCGCACGCGTCTCGAAGACAAGGGCATCTCGTTCGACTTCGGTTATGGTTTCGAAGCCGCACACAACTATTCAGGCGGCGATCGCAACATCACCCGCTATACCGACCAGTGGAAGTTCGGCAGCGCGTTCGATCTGCAGAAGCTGTGGGGCTGGACCGGTGCCACGTTCAAGATCGTCATCACCGATCGTAACGGCCGCAACATCGGTGCCGACGCGAACATCGGCAACAACCAGCTGATCCAGGAAGTGTACGGACGTGGCCAGACCTGGCACCTGACCGTGTTCTCGCTGGAACAGAAGTTCTTCAACGACCGCCTGACCTGGAAGATCGGCCGCCTGCCGGTTGGCGAGGACATCAATCAGTTCTCGTGCGACTTCCAGAACCTGACCTTCTGCGGCGCGCAGCCGGGTAACATCGTCGGCGACTACTGGGTCAACTGGCCGACCAGCCAGTGGGCCACGGTGCTGAAGCTGGATACCACGAAGGACACCTTCGTGCAGATCGCCGCGTACCAGATGAATCCGAAGTACGTCGACGATTCGTACCAGCGCCACAACGGCCTGAAGCCGAACTTCCCGAGCGGCACCACCGGCGCGCTCATTCCGCTGGAGTTCGGCTGGAAGCCGATGGTGAACGGCTTGCCGGGTTCGTACCGCGCGGGCGTCTGGTACAACACCTCCAAGGGCAACGACCTGTACCTGAACGAGGATCGCCAGCCGCTGGCTATCGCCGGCGGCGATCCGCTGCAGCACGATTCGCGCAAGGGCGCGTGGATCACGTTCCAGCAGCAGGTGACCGGCGAAGCCGGTGGCAAGGGCGCCACCGTGTTCCTGAACGTCACCTCGGCCGACCATGCCACCTCGGCAACGAACAACCAGATCGCACTCGGCGTGGAGTACAAGGGCATCTTCGATCGCCCGAACGACTTCGTCGGCGCGGCACTCGGTGGTTCGCACGCCAGCGGTTACGCCGCGAAGAACCAGCGCCTGTTCAACGCGACGCATCCGGGCCAGGAAGGCATCATCAACGACGGCTACGAGAAGGTGGCCGAAGTGTTCTACAGCTGGTCGCCGATTCCCTCGATCGCGATCCGTCCGAACCTTCAGTACATCAAGGACCCGGGCGGCAGCAAGCAGAACGACGATGCCTTCGTGCTGGGTCTGAAGACGAGCGTGGCGTTCTAAGCGACGCGTTCATCCTGGCGAGACGTTTGCCAGAATCGAGAAGGCCCGGGGAAACCCGGGCCTTCTTCGTTTCCGTCATCGCCGCTGAAGCGGCTCCCACATAAAAACATGCCTGGGCCTGGGCCTGGACCTGCCATGCCTGCCATGCCTGCCATGCCTGCCATGCCTGCCATGCCTGCCATGCCTGCCATGCCTGCATGCCTGCCAGGCCTGCCGTGCCTGCCGTGCGATTTGCAGATGATCGCGAGCTCGTGTGGGAGCCGCTTCAGCGGCGATCCCCTCACCCGTCATTTTCCGCCGACGCATGGAGTTCAAAGGTCTCGTCGCCTTCATCCACCAGCAGCCGCATCACGATGGGGCGGCAGCACACCTGGCAGTCTTCGATATACGTCTGGCTCCCCGCCGAGGTGTCGACGGCGACTTCGATGGTCTCTCCGCAGTAGGGGCATGCGATGTCGGTGAAATTGAACATGGTCTCTCGCTTCGTTGGCATCGCCGACAGGGTCGGCGATTCGGTTCGCGGTATCCTATCCCGCTGCGACAAACGAGACTTGTACCCATGATCGATCTTGTCGGCTTCGATGGCGACGACACCCTCTGGCGCAGCCAGGAGTTCTACGACCAGGCCCAGGAGGCGTTCGAGGCCATCCTTGGCCGCTACGTGGATCTCACCACCAAGGGCCTTCGCGACGCCTTGCTGGCCACCGAGCGCGGCAACATCGCCCTCTTCGGCTACGGTGCGAAGGGCATGGCGCTGTCGATGATCGAATCGGCGATCGAACTGACCGATGGCCGCATCGAGGCGCGCGACATCCACCGAATCGTGCGCCTGGGCAAGGACGTGCTTTCCCACCCCGTGGAGCTCCTGCCCGGCATCCGTGATGCCGTGGAAGCCGTGGCGGCGAAGCACCGCGTGGTCCTGATCACCAAGGGCGACCTGTTCCACCAGGAATACAAGGTCGCCCGCAGTGGGCTCGCGGATATCTTCCATCGCATCGAAATCGTCTCGGAAAAGGACCCGGCGGCGTATGCCCGGTTGTTCGGCGAGTTCGAGGTGGGTCCGGACCGGTTCGCCATGGTGGGCAACTCGTTGAAGTCGGACATCGTCCCGGTGGTCGAGCTTGGAGGATGGGGCGTATACATGCCCTACCACAGCACCTGGGCCCACGAACTGGTGGCGGAGTTCGCCATGACCGAACGGGTGGTCGAAGTGGCCGACGCGACCGGTATCGCGGCGGCGATCGAGCAAATGCACGGGGCGTGATGGCATGGGAGCGCGGTCGCGGCGTCCGCGGTCCACGTTTTTTTCGCACGGCCCGCACGAAGCTTGCATCCAGGCGAGACGGAGGTAGCGGCATGGATTCGAGGTTGCACCTGGCCTGGCGCGTGGTCCGGACCACGGCGAGGGGTTTCAGTGACGATGAACTAATGACCCGTGCCGCGGCGCTGGCCTTCTACTCGGCGCTGTCGTTCGCCCCGCTGCTGGTCCTCCTGCTCTGGATCGTGGCCTCGCTGCGGCCGGAATGGCAGGCGCAGTTGATTGACAGCCTCAACGGACTGGTCGGCCCACGAGCCTCGGACGCGGTGCGATTGGTGATCGACAACGCCAGGCAGCGTCCCAGCGTCGGCAGCATGGCCGGCGTGATCGGGCTGGGCGTCACCCTGATTGGCGCTTCCGCGGTCTTCGCGCAATTGCAGGGCGCGCTGAACCGGGTCTGGAGCCTCCAGCCCCGCCCCGGATCGACCAAGGGCGCCATCCTCGGCTGGCTGCGGGCGCGGATGCACGCACTGGGCCTGCTGCTCTCGCTGGCCTTCCTCCTGGTGATCTCGTTTTCCGCCAGCGCGCTGATCGCCGTGTTCGTGCGCGGTGGGACCACCGGCTGGCAGGTCCTGGAGATCGTGATCTCCCTGGCCGTGTTCGTCTTGATCTTCGGCGCGATCTACAAGGTGTTGCCGGACGCGATCATCGAATGGCGCGACGCGATGATCGGCGCGACACTGACCGCCCTGCTCTTCGCCGTGGGCAAGTTCGCCATCGCCATCTACCTGGACCGCAGCAACGTAGGCGGCCCTTACGGCCCC
The DNA here is from genome assembly GCF_049913125.1 of Luteibacter sp. E-22. GTDB lineage: Bacteria > Pseudomonadota > Gammaproteobacteria > Xanthomonadales > Rhodanobacteraceae > Luteibacter. The sequence goes on along the minus strand of NZ_CP183975.1, from coordinate 777,043 downwards.
GCGGGCGGCGTGGTCGTCCTGCTGGTCTGGGTCTACTACTCGGCCCTGATCCTGCTGCTTGGCGCCGAACTGACGGAAGCCGTGGCCGAGGAGCGCGGCACGCCGATTAAACCGCGGCCATATGCGATGTCGACGCGGGCACCTCAAATGCCCGGGATTGACCCGTCCGTCACGAAGCCGGCGGTATCCCTGAAGGCCACCGAGAAGGAGGACCTGACATGAAGACCCACCTGCTCGCCGTCGCCGCGATCGCCATCGCCGGCACGGCCGCCGTTTCCACGCCGCCGGCCGAGGCCCAGGCCCGGCGGAGCCAGCACCAGGTCTGCGAGAACGTCCGGGTGAAGCAGATCAACTCCAAGGACGACAACCGCCTGATCGGCACGGGCGTCGGCGCCGTGGCCGGTGGCCTGATCGGCAACCAGGTCGGCGGCGGCAAGGGCAAGACCCTGGCCACGGTGGCCGGCGCGGTGGGCGGTGGCTACGCCGGCAACCGCATCCAGAAGAGCCACCAGGACAAGAATGCCTCGTACACCACCGAGCGCCGTTGCCGCTGGGTGGACGACTGAGCCTCGCGGGGTTGTAAGCGGACGGCGGTGGCGCCGGTCTCATGGAAAGGGCGCCCTGGCGCCCTTTCCCGCTTCCGGAGGCTGTATGCGTACCGATCCCGATCGTCGTCGTTTCCTCGGCGTGCTGGCCGCCACGGCGGCCGCGTCGATTTCCCTGCCTTTCGCCTTGCGCGCCACGCGGCCCGCGATGGCGGCCGATGCGCCCGTGCCCAAGGGCGGCAACGTAACGCTGGATTGTTTCGGCAACGACAAGAAACCGCTGGGGACCTGCGTCGAACCCCGCATCGTCCTCACTGACGAGCAGTGGAAGGCGAAGCTGAGCAGCAAGTCGTATTACATCACCCGCCACGATGGCACCGAACCGCCCTATACCGGCGAGGGCTGGGATCGCCATGACAACGGCATCTACCGGTGCATCTGCTGCGATACGGCCCTCTATGACTCGGCGACGAAGTTCGATTCGGGCACCGGCTGGCCAAGCTTCTACCAGCCGATCTCCAAGCGGAACATCACCGGGAAGAGTGACCGCAGCCTGATCGAGGAGCGGACCGCCGTGAACTGCGCGCGGTGCGATGCGCACCTGGGCCACGTGTTCGACGATGGCCCCGATCCGACGGGACTACGCTATTGCATGAACGCGGCGGCGATGCGGTTCGTGGCCTACGCGGCCTAGCCGAGGGCGGTAATCGCCGCTGAAGCGGCTCCCACAGCCTGCCCGGTGGAAGCTGCGCCTTCCAGGGAGGCCGTACAAAAAAACCCCGCCATTTAGGCGGGGTTTCTGGTTCAACCGCCCGGGGGCGTCATCGGTGTCAGCTCGAATTCCTTCGGCGGTGTTTCACCCTTCAGGTAGCGCACGAAGTAGTCCCAGCGGCGGCGCGTCATGTACTGCGTGGCCGCGCCATAACCGTGGTGGGCGTTGGGAATCATGACCAGGTCGAAGTCCTTGTTGGCCTTGATCAGCGCTTCCACCACCAGCAAGGTCTCGTAGGGCGGCACGTTGTCATCGGAAGTGCCGTGGGCGAGCATCAGATGGCCCTTCAGGCCCGATGCCCACTTCTGGTTCGCCTGGTCGTCGTAGTTCGACTTGCCGTCCTTGTCGGTGACCAGCAGGCCCTGCCACTTCTCGGCCCAGTCGTCTTCGTAGTTGCGGTTGTCGTGATTGCCCGATTCCGAGATACCGACCTTGAACACGTCGGCGTTACGGAACATGGCGGTAGCGGTGGCGTTGCCGCCGCCGGAATGGCCCCAGATACCGACGCGATCACCGTCGAGCCAGGAATACTTCTGCACCAGCTGCTTCACCGCCGTGACCTGGTCGGGCAGCGTGTTGTCGCCGATGTTCTTGAAGTAGGCGTCGTGGAAGGCCTTCGAGCGCCACGGCGTGCCCATGCCATCCACGGCCACCACGACGAAGCCCAGCTCGGCCAGCGCCTGGTTGTCGCCATGCGAGGGAATGAAGCTGCGCGTACGCACCGAGCCAGTCTGCGGGCCCGGATAGATGTAGACCACGAGCGGATACTTCTTCGACGGATCGAAGTTCGTCGGCTTGAACATCTGGCCGTAGAGGTCGGTCTTGCCGTCACGCGCCTTCACCGTGAACGCGGTGGGCGGTACCCAACCCTTGGCCTTCAGGCGCGAGATATCGGCGCGGGCGATCTCCTTGACCGTGGTTCCGGTATCGGAGCGGCGGACCACGGCGACCGGCGGCGTGTCGATCGTCGAATACGAATCGAAGAAGTACGTGCCGTCCTTCGACATCGACACGCTGTGATCGGCGTTCTCGGGCGTGAGCAGGGTCAGGCCCTTGCCGTCGAAGCCGACCTTGTAGAACTGCTGGTAATACGGATCGACGCCCTTCTCGCGGCCCACGCCACGGAACCAGATCGTCTTCGTCTTCGGGTCGATATGCAGCACCTGGGTGACGTTCCAGTCGCCCTTGGTGATCTGCTGCTCGAGCTTGCCGGTCTTGAGGCTGTACATGTACAGGTGGCCCCAGTTGCTCCGCTCGGAGAACCAGATCACCTGATCGGTTTCTGGCACGTACTGCCAGTTGGCCATGTCGTTGCCGCCTTCGAAATAGGTCTTCGCCTTTTCGTCGAATACGGTACGGACATCACCCGTTTCCGGGTTGGCCACGCGGAACCATTCATGCGTATGGTCGCGCGCGGTTGAAACGAAAGCGATGCTCTTGCCATCGTCGGCCCAGCGCACGTCGTCCCACACGCCGGGACTGCACGAGACGTCGTCGCAGATCGTCGAACGGTGCTGGTCGGGCGGCATCTTGAAGCGGACGACCTTCTTCGTCGGCACGTCGATCACGACGCGCTCGATCATCGTCACGTCCTTGTCGCCCGGCAACGGGTACTTCCAGGTGTCGACCTTGGGGTGCCCCACATTGACGCCGACCAGGGTCATTTCGCCGGTCTTGCGCTGATCCTGCTGGAAGGTGGCGATCTTCTTCGAATCGGGCGACCAGACGAGGATGGCCTCGTCGGTGTGCTTCCAACCCGCGTTGTCGGTGGCGTAACCGTAATCCTTGACGCCATCGGTGGTCAGCTGCGTTTCCGCACCCGTGGCGATATCGCGTACCCACAGATTCCAGTCGCGGATGAAGGCCTCGGACTTGCCGTCCGGCGACTTCAGGCCGGGCTCGTCGCCATAGGCCTTGCCGTTCGTGTCCTTCTTCACCGCGGCGAGTTCACACTTGCCGACAGCCTTGTCGCAAACGTACCGCTTGCCGTGCGAAGTGATGTCCAGGCCATCGTCCGGGCGGACGACGAAGCCGGTGACGGGCAGCTTGCTCGCGTCGACCTTCTTGCCGGTCGCCGCGGAAAGCGCCGCGGCCACCTTGTCGCGATCGAATGCGCGCGTGGCCTCGCCGGTGGCGGCGTCCACCTTCATGAACTGGTCGCCATCCTTGTCGTGGTCGCGATACCAGAAATGGCCATCGTCGATCCAGGTTACGCGCTGGACCGAGTGGTCCACCAGCGGCATGGTGTTATTGGCGAGGAACGAGTCCGCGCGCCGGTAATCGTCCGTGGTGACGGTCTGCGCCGAGGCGGCGGAGGCCCCGATCAGGCCGAGGAGGACGGCGCCGGAAAGCGCCGCGTTGCGTGTGATCGACATCGATGGTCCCCGTGACGGCAGGGCGGCGCGGAAAGCGCCGCAAACCGGACGAGGCTAGCCCCCGGCGGCCTACGAGGCCTATGCCAGAGGTCATGGGTGGGCTAGGCGTTGTGGGGTCCGGTCCGGAAACGCCGGCCCTGGCGCTCCACCATCTTCAGGGCCAGATTGTCCGGCATCAGCTTGAAAAGGCTCTTGATGGTCCTGTTCACCCAGCCGTTCACATACACGGCCTTGCCCGCCTCCACCGCGTCCAACCCTTGCCGGGCGACCGTCTGCGCATCCATCCACATGAAGCCGGGCATTTTCGAGACCAACTCCCTGGAGCCGGTGACATCGTGGAATTCGGAATAGGTGAAGCCAGGACAGACCGCTGTGGTGTGCACGCCCGTGCCCTTGCCTTCCAGCGCCAGCGACTGCGAGAACTTGATCAGGTAGGCCTTAGACGCCGCGTACAGCGTGTGGCCGGCGGAACCGGGCACATGGCCCGCTAGCGAGGCGACGTTGACGATCCGGCCATAACCGCGCGCCTTCATGCCCGGCAACAAGCGATACGCCAATTCGGTGGGTGCCGTCATCAACACCTGGATGAACGCCGCATGCGTCGGCCACGGCTGCTCGTCGAAATAGCCGGTGACGCCGTAGCCGGCGTTGTTCACCAGCACATCGATCGACAAGCCCTGGGCGTCGAGCGCCGCCACCAGCGCCTCCGGGCCGTCCGGCCGGGCGAGATCCAGCGGCGCGACGACCGCCTCGATGGCATGGCGTTCACGCAGTTCCTTGGCCAGCGCCTCGAGACGGTCGGCCCGGCGTGCCGTCAGCACGAGGTCGTGGCCGCGACAGGCGAGTTCGCGGGCGAAAGCCTCGCCGATGCCTGCCGATGCGCCCGTGACCAGGGCGCGACGATTGGATGTCATGGATGCTCTCCCGTGCAACCTGTGTGAGCAGGAGTATGCACCGGCGGAGCATGAACGAAAGGCGGTCGTCGTTACCGGCGCGACGTGCCTTTCACGTTTTCGTGCCCCCCCGGGCCGCGAAGCTCGTGCTCCCCACGAACGATCCTTCCGATCACGAGGAGTCCACGACCATGACAAGTACCGACCATGACATTAAGGTTCTCAATACCCTGATCGAAACCACCATCGACAGCGCCGAAGGTTATGGCGAGGCGGCGAAGGATGCCGGAAATACCCGTTATGCAGCCTCGTTCCAGCAGCGCGCGGCCGAGCGACGCCAGCTTGCGCTTCGTCTGCAGCAGCAGGTCAGCTCGCTGGGTGGCAAACCGGAGGACGACGGTTCCGTACTGGCCAAGGCACACCGCATGTTCGTGGAACTGCGCTCGAAGATGAGTTCAAAGGATGACACCGCCATCGTCGACGAGGTCGAGCGTGGCGAAGACCACATCAAGGCGAAGTACGAGCACGCCCTGGAGGACAACGACGTGACCGCAGGCACACGCTCACTGATCAACGAAGCCTACGTTACGGTGAAGAGCGGGCACGACCAGATGCGCGACCTCAAGCACGCCCTGCACGGTTCGACGCACTGATCCAGCGCCACTCCGTCACGGAGTGGCTTGGGTGGCGGCCTGCTCGATCAGCGCCGCCACTTCTTTCGGGCGCGACTGGTAGACCGAGTGGCTCGCGCCTTTCACCTCGATCGTGTGGCTCTTCGCACGCTTGGCGTACATGCGCTCCAGGTCCGGATTGATGATCTTGTCGGCTGTCGCCACGGCGTACCAACTCGGCTTGTCCTTCCAAGCGGGGTGACCCGCGGGCGTGTCGAACACCGATGCCGCTGTGAAACCCTGGGCGTTCGCCTCGAAGGTGGCTTGCTGCAGCGGAAGGTCGGCGGCGAAGTCGGCGGGATATTTCGCCGGATCGAGATAAAGGAAACCGTCCGCGGTTTTCTTGATGTCCTTGGTCTGGCTGGTGGCGCTGGGAAAGCGCTTGCCGTTGGCCACTTCGGTCTCGCCCTCGTCGAGCGCATGCGCGGCGATATAGACCAGGCCCACCACCTTCGGATCGTTGCCCACATCGGTGATGATCGCGCCGCCGTAGCTATGTCCCACGAGGATGGTCGGGCCGTCCTGCATGTCGACGATGCGTTTGACGGCGGTCACGTCATCGGCAAACGAGGTCAGCGGATGCTCGGCGACCGACACGTGATATCCGTTCTTCACCAGGATGTCGTAGACCGGCTTCCAGCCGCTTCCGTTCGCCCACGCGCCGTGAACCAGGACGACGTTCCGCACGGGAGTCGCCGCCATGGCGGAACCGCCGGCCATGGCTCCTCCGAAGAGGATCGCGGCGGAGAGAAGCAGGGTCGCGCCTTTCTTGCTGTTCATCGGGATAAGGCCTCGGGGAAAGGAATCCGGAGGGAGCAAGCGCGGTCCGGCCGGTACCGCCGATTTTGGAGTTATCGGCGTGGCGTTATTGGCGAACCTTACGCCGAAAGGCAAAAACCTATGCTTTCTCGTAGGCTTTTTGGACCGATGGTACTTTGTCGCACATGCCGACAGCGGTGACTCGAATATAAGGCTCGATGGCCTGACAAATTTCTCAGAGCGTCGGTGACTATAGCGAATCTTCGGAAGAACGGACGATTACCGCGCATCGTTAGATCGATGCGATCAGATCGATTCGTCCACCGGAGATGAAAATGAAAAGCACGGCCGTGAGAACGCAAGCACTACGTTTAGTCATCCTTTTCGGCGCTGCCACCATTTTTCCCATCGAGCATTCCTCCGCGGCACAAGCCGAGCGAGAAACTCCGAAAGATGCGGAGCCAGCTGAGGATTCGACCAAACTTACTGCCAGTCATCGAGCCTCCCTAGAACCGATCCTGCGGGGGTTGCTGCAGGCTCAGGTAGACGCGCAGGAACGCACGCCGGGTCAGGCACCGATTATCGTGGTGGGCAAGGTGTCCTTCAATGAGTCCGGCGATGAACTTTTAGTGGAACTTGGAAAAGGCTACGTACCCAAGTACTACGGTGGTGACTTCGAAGACCAGATTCACGCGTTGGCTAACACTGTATACGCATACATGGACAAACTAGGGCCACTTCGCAGCGTGGATTTTACTTTCGAAGGAAGGGATATTCTCGACTACTTCCCCTACGAGAGGGAACTCAAAGAACGCGCGGAGACGTCACGGCGCGACGCCCTCCTTCATCCCGCAAACGCCGGTAACAGCCGCGTCCTTGTCTCGGGTGGTCACGGTTACTATTTCCACAAGAAGTACGGCTGGACCACGCAAAGATCATTGGTAAATGGAATCATCGAGGATTTCGCAACGCCGGCATTTGCCGCTTCATTGAATACTTATCTAACTTCCCGTAGCGGAGCAGAAGTTTTCAGAGCCCGCTCCCTGTCGAGAGAAAGACACGCTGAAAGCGGCAACCCATGGGCAGACATGGCGAGCCGTTATTTTCTCAAAAATGTGCTCCCGGATGCCCCTGAGATCTGGAACAGCAAGCCCGGTGAGGGTGGCGATATGGAAGAGTACAACCAGGACATCAGGAGTCGCCCTCTGTACGCGAATCATCTTGGAGTGGATGCCGCCATTCATCTTCATACCAACGCAGATACTTCGCCCGAAACAAGGGGAATCCGCGTCTTTTACACCAAAGGAAGGGAGGCGGACGAGCGCCTTGCGACCGCAGCCCTGTGCTACATCAAAGAGAGCTTGCAATCCAACCCTTCTCTTGAAGACTTTCCAGTTGGATCCATGCCAAGCGTGGGCCGATATGGAGAGAACACTTATGCGACGCGGCCAAGCATCGTTGCGGAGATCGGCTTCCATACCAACAAGGAAGACGCCGCAGCAATCGGAAACTACGTTTTCCGCGATCTGACGATGCGGGGACTTGAGAAGGGCTACCGCATGTTCCACGAAGGTCGTGGATGCGAAGAGTTCACTGTCACTCACCCCGAAGTGAGTCTGGTCTCTGATACCCCCGTAAAAATAAACGTGTCACTCAGTGGATCTCCGAGATTTCCCGTTAAATATGCGATGATTGTCACGGAGTGCTCGCCCGGCATTACTTGCACCCCACGATATGGCCAGTTCGATGACTCTACTGCACCATTGACCATTCGCTACGATTGCTCGGCAATGAAAGACCAACCCTTCACCACCAAGTGGGATGCCTTCTTTACTGATGCGGATGGCGTCAAGGCAAAAACGCCTGTCGCGATGACATGCCAGCCTAAAGGCTAAGCGTGACGTTGAGATGATGCTGCATCTATGCCACGGCAAGAACGAATAATATGAGCAAAGGAATGAAAAAGCCCCTGTAAAACAGGGGCTTTGGTCGTATTTCGTTACTTTATGATCTCAGATGTACTTTAGAACGGGATATCGTCGTCGTCGAAGCCTTCATTCGCCGGCGGAGCCGAGCGCTGCGGCGCATTGCCGCCTCGCGGCTGGCCATAGTCGTCGCCGCCGCGCGCACCGCCACCGAAGTTGCCGCGTTGCTGGCCACCGCCGCCGCCGCCCGCGCCGCCGCCGAAATTGCCGCGGGATTGCTGCTGCGGACGCGCGCCGCCCTGCCCACCGGCGAAACCGCCGCCTTCACCGCCACCCTGACCACCGAGCATCTGCATTTCGTTCGCGATGATGTCGGTCGAATAGCGCTCGACGCCATCCTTGTCGGTGTACTTGTCGGTGCGCAGCGAGCCCTCGATGTAGACCTGGCGACCCTTCTTCAGGTATTCGCCCGCGATTTCCGCGAGCTTGCCGAAGAGTTTCACCCGGTGCCACTCGGTGCGCTCTTGCTTCTCGCCGGACTGCTTATCCGTCCAGGCTTCGGACGTGGCGATGCGCAAGGACGTGATCGCCGTGCCGCTACCGGTGTAACGGGTTTCCGGGTCCGCGCCGAGATTGCCGACGATGATGACCTTGTTGATGCCGCGTGCCATGGATTTCCCTCGTATGCGTGTCTTTCCCGCCCATGATAGCGAGCCGGCGCGGAGGCGGGGGCTTGCAGGGTCGGACCGGTTAGTTTGGTCGAAGGGCGCGCGGAGGGCAAACCGTAGGGTGACGGCGGAGTCCGGTGCACATCGTAGGGCCGGGGCTCACTCCCACTGGATCTGGACCAGGGCCGTCGCGACGGCGTCTCCGGCCTTGAGCGGACCCACCCGTATGTAGCGGGCCTGGAAGGCGAGCGCCGGAATGCCGCCCATCCAGCTGAATTCCACCGGCGAGGAGCCGTCAGGCGGCAGGGCCTGGCCATCGGCCGTGCGCATCTCGATGGCCACCCCCTCGGCCCCACCCACGGGAGCGATATAACGAGGATCGGCCGGGTGGGCCGTGGCACGCATCGTGACGCTGGCCTTGGTCGCGCCCACGCAGTCCACTCCCGTGAAACTGGCCTCGCGCCAACGACTGCCATCGCCCACGGCACCCAACTCGGATGCCGCCACCGTATCCAGGTCGATCCGGACACGGCTGAGCGCGAGGCCGCAGGAAGGCGTCACCGCCCCTTGCACCTCGAAATCGAGGCTATCTTCAGCGTGGACGATGGTGACCACGCCCATGGCGAGGGCCGTGGCCGTCAAAAGGCATCCCCGGGCGCGCATCCTGGTCTTGTTCATTTGCATACTCCAATGTGCCGGACATCACCGGCGGCGGTTTTCGTCGTGGTAAGCAGCTGCAGGTCGCACCGGCCCCCGATTCCCTCCCAGCGCACCGTCCAGCGGCCGCGAGCGTCCTTTCCGCGCAGGAAGACGCGGCCCGCCTGACCGATGACACCTACGGAACGGCCCCCGTCGTCGACCACTTCAGCCGCGAACGGCAGGGGAGTCCCATCGGCAAAAGCCGCGGTCACAAGGAAGGTCGTAGCCACGTCCGTCACGAATGGAACGAGGACCACGGCACCCGATGTCGGTGCCACGCGCCGATGGGTAGACGCCAGGGCAACGTCCAGCGGCAGGCCCGAAGGATCGAGATCGACGCTGTTCCAGCGGAAAGGGGTTAGGTGGGAAACAACGGCATGGCCGCTGCGATCGATGCGGGTACCCGGGCCAGTTCCCACACGGGCTCCGCCTGCGCCCCGGGCACGAACCAGGGCGCTTGCCTCTCCCAGGCGTTGTGCGAACGTGATGCCGCCGGCATGGAATACGACGCCTCCCGCTGCCGACAGGGAGCCACCCCGCACGGAATCGGTGTGCTCGATGCTCGCGGATACCTCTCCCACCGGTAGCGCCTTGGTTAGGGATGCGTCGAGCCGCTGTCCTTCGTGACGGTGCCCGGCCAGCGCTGCGCCGTATAAGAGCGTCCCATCGTCACCCACGCTTCCGCTGACGCCGATACGAGCGCCACCCGAATGCTCGCCAAGCAGCGATGCATGCAAGTTCGTCGAAGACGCTGGCGTACCGAGCGGCACCGAGAGCGTCCATTGTCCCGTCGTATCGTGACGCGATCTGCGCAGGGAGAGATCCATCGTGGCGCGCCGCCAACCGCGGGTCCACGACATCGCGTGGTCGACTGTCGTGCCTCCATCACGCTTTCGCGAGACGTGACTGATGCTTGCGCTCAGCGAACCACGCTCATCGCCGAGATCCCGCTGCACGATCAGATCGGTACGGCGCATCGACGCGAGAGGGCTCCTGTCAGTGGGCGGTGTAGGCAGCGAGGTTTCCCGGCCACGCGCCACGCTGAGCGAAACCAGCGTCCCGTCACGCCATTGTTTACCGTGGCGCAGGCGCCACAACCGTCCATTCCGGCCATTCTGAAATGCGGAATGGGTGATATCCATGGCGAGAGCCCCCGCCAGGGTATCGACCGCCCCACCCAACACCACCGATGTCTGGCGTGGCCATTGACGCCAGCCGGTATACAAGGTGATGTCGTGTGGAAATCCATGCCGCCAACTCGCCTGGACCAACGGCACGGCACGTCCGCGACCTGGCCGGGCCTGGCCGGCACTGAGCGCATAGCCCGTATGCCCTTCGCGCAGAAGCTCGGGTACGGGAAAAAAAGGTATGCGAAAGGTCCGGTGGACGCCATCGCTTTCAAGGACATCCACCTCGATGTCGCCGCCACGCCCGGCGGCGTGCAAATCGTCGATCACGAAGGCTCCCGGCGGAACAGTCAACTCGCGCAGCAGCATGCCGTTCTGCGTCACCCTGACCGTCGCATGGCTGGCCGCCGTTCCCGTCACCCGCGGCATATAACCGTCCGATGCGTCGACGGACATGCGTGCGTCGCTGGCAACACTTAGCCCGCGCAACCGCACAGGTGCGAACAGGTCGTCGGCCGGCGCGATGTCACCCACACGCAGCTGCGATCGCCACGTTCCCAACTGCCGTTCCACGAACCCGTATCGGCCGCGGTAGCGCCGGCCCGACCATGCGCCGGCATGACGCACCCGCCAGGCGTCGAGGTTCAAGCCAGCGTCGATGCCCACGAAAGCCGAGGTACGGCGGCGATTCGCAGAAGACGTGTGGCGAACGTTCGTACGCCACGCAAGCAATCCCGCATCGATACCTTGATCCCATTGAGCGGGCGGAACCGCAGCACTCGAACGACGCATCATCGCCGCTTGCGGCACTTCGATGTAAAGGCGTTGCTCGCCGATGTCGAGACGCGACGTAGCGGCATCGATGCGCTCACCGATCGACCGACATGGGTCATCCGCAGGCGTCGCCGGCACATCCAGGGAGAGACCAAATGACAGGAGTTCGTCATGCGCGATACATGGCGTAGCGTCCGCACGGCCTGTCTTCGACTCGAACCGGACGTTCTTGCGCACCTGCCATTCACCGTTCATCCAGATGTCCACTTCATAGTTCCCCGGCAGCACGGGATTGCCATGTGAATAGCGCGACAGGTCGAGCGTCGAACGCTCGTCCACCGGAAGGAAGGCCGCATCGAATTCCACCACGGGCGTTTCTTGAGCATGGGCCGCGCATCCCATGGCAAGGCATCCGGCAAGGGCGATGCTCCGCGAGACCACGAAGCGTGACGGCAATCCCTCACGGCATCGCCCATTGACGACAACCGGCATGCGCGCGCTCCCCGCTCACCGGTCCACCGCTGCGGAACCACGGACCGTGGCTCCGAAATCGTTGATGGTCACGAAATCGACCTTGGCGGTATCGAAGCTGTCTCTGTCCTTCGACAACGGAAACCCCAGTGACGCGCCCGGAGCCACCATTCCACCACCCAGCGACACGGGCGACCCGGCCCCTTCGCTTGTATGCAAGTCGACTGCATTGAAGGAGACGTGATAGGGCGAGGGATTCACGACCTTTAGCGACGCCCCGTCCACGCCCTGCTCGATCGACCACCGCAAGGTAGCCACCGCCCGGTCGGGTGACGACGGAAGGTCTTTCGGCCGGTGGAGGAGCTTCAGGCGGTGACGGAACGCGAATTGCAGCACGTTCTTACTTTCGGCGTCCGAAGCCTTGGGCGGGATTTCCAATACGTTGAGCCAGTAGAGAACTTCCTTATCGCGGGGCACGTCATCGCCCACGTGCACGATGCGCAAGGCATGGCCGTTGCCGGGATCGATCCGGAATACAGGCGGCGTGATGGCGAACGGCGCGTGGGCGCTCGTGGGCGTGGAACGCTCGTCGCCGTCGTCGACCCATACCTGGACCAGCGCCGGATCGCCGCCCTTGTTTTCCAGCCGCAACGATACGTCGCGTGTCTGTGCTGGAAAGACCACCCGTGTACCGCCGATGACGACGGCTGCATTCGCCACCGATATGCCACACAGCGCCAGGACGATGGCCAGGATCGTCGGTTTCGTTCGAAGCATGGGGAATCCTTCGTCTCGCTTCCATGAGCCGGCCGGGCACGACGGCCCGGCCGGCAACCGCTGTACGGGTCGCTTAGTCGTAAACGACCTGGAAGCCGACCCTGGAGGCGGCCGTGCCGCCCTTGACATCACCCATGCTGTAGTAGCGTGCGATCAGGCCGATTTCGGCGACGTGGTCCGTCACTTTCACGCCCTGGGAGTCCTCGGTGTACATGTTGATGGGTGTGCCGTCCCGGTTCGCCATCTGGATCTGCACGTTCGTGGCCGCATCGTCACCAGGATCGACATTGAGACGGCCCGTGGTGCGATCCATCGCGGGGCTCGCGGGATCGAAGCGGATCTTCGCCGTGATGTCGTTGGTACATTCCTCGTTGCCGCCAATGCGGATGACGAAGCCACGGTCTCCGGCTGTATCGCCCTGGTTGGCCAGCGCACCCGCGCTGATGCTGCCCAATGCCACGGTCTTTGTCGCCGCGCCGCCACCGGGAGGTTTTCCTTCCACTTGGCACGTCGTGGCGACGATGCGCCCGGTGATGTCGATGATGCCGTCGTTCGCCGCATGGGAGCGGGGGGCGGAGACGATGAGGGCCGTGGCGAGCAAGGCGATGGCGCTACGTTTTCTGTACATGGCGGCTTCCTGGAAAAGGGATGGCGTGCCGGCGATGGAACCATCGGCGCGCCCAGAAAGTCTGCGTATCCCAACCCCCCGTTGCGATACGTAAATTCTGAAAAAAATGCCCCTTCAGCAGCATCCCGCGGACTCGTCCCTCGGCGTTCGTGAGCACCCGACCCCAGCCGGCGAAGGTGTAGGACGATGCATGCCTTTCCCACCCGGGACGAGGGCGCCCCGGGGCCATGGACGCGGAATGGACGGGCTGCCCCTATAATGTGATCCACCTGCCGCACACGACCCTGGTCCATGTCATCCATCGCCGCCCGTTCCACCCCCCTCGACTTCGCTGGCGTCCGTGCCCTGGCGGCGGAAGACATGAAGGAGGTCGATGCACTGATCCGTCACCGGCTCTCGTCGGACGTCGTCCTGATCAACCGCATCGCGGATCACATCATCGCCAGCGGCGGCAAGCGCCTTCGCCCGATGCTCCACGTGCTGGCGGCGCGCGCCGCGGGCTACCACGGGCAGCAGCACGCCAAGCTGGCGGCGATCGTCGAATTCATCCATACCTCCACCCTGCTGCACGACGACGTGGTCGACGAGTCCGACATGCGTCGCGGGCGCAAGACGGCGAATGCGCTCTGGGGCAATGCCGCCAGCGTGTTGGTGGGTGACTTCCTCTATTCGCGCTCGTTCCAGCTGATGGTGGAACTGGACGACATGCGGATCATGCGCATCCTCGCCGACACCACCAACACCATCGCCGAAGGCGAGGTACTGCAGCTGCTGAACATCGGCAATGCCGACGTCGACGAAAACGCGTATCTCGCCGTGATCGAAAGGAAGACGGCCGTGCTCTTCGCGGCGGCCACCGAACTCGGCGGCGTGCTGGGTGGCTTGCCGGAGACGCAGGTCGCCGCGCTGCGCCGCTACGGCATGGAACTCGGCTACGCCTTCCAGATCGCCGACGACCTGCTCGACTACGTGTCCGATGCGGAGACGCTCGGCAAGAACATCGGCGACGATCTTGCCGAAGGCAAGCCCACCCTGCCGCTGATCTATGCGATGCAGGTGGCGGATGCCGACCAGCTGAAATCGCTGCGTCACGCGATCGAACATGGCGGGCTCGATTCATTGGATCGCATCGTCGCCGCCATACGTGACTCCGGCGCGATCGAGCGCACGCACGAGAAAGCGGTGGCGCACGCCACGGCGGCGCGCGAGGCGCTCGCCGAGTTGCCCGCGTCGAGCTACCGGGACGCGCTCGCGGCACTGGCCGACTATTCGGTCGAAAGACGCTTCTAGAAGGCCCCGCTCAACCAGGATCGCATGGCGGCGTACGCACGGCCGGCGACTTTCGCGTCGTAACGGCAATTGCCCGTCGCCGCCGTCGCTTCCTTCTCGGTGAAGCAGTGCACCGCGCCGCCGAAGTCCTCGGAGGCCCAGTCCACCTTCGCGTCACGCATCTCCGCCTCGAACGCGGCGCGCTGTTCGGCGGGGACGTTGGCATCGTCGGCCCCATTGAGCGCCAGCACTTTCGCGTGGATGTTCGACGCGAGCTTCGGATCGTCGGTCGAGAGGAGGCCGTGGAAGCTGACCACCGCGGCAACGTCCGCACCGGCACGGGCCAGGTCGAGCACGGCCGAGCCCCCGAAACAGAAGCCGATCGCGGCGAGCCTGGCCGGATCGATGGGCGCGTGTTTCGCCTGCGCCTTCAACTCTTCGAATGCCCGCGTCACGCGCAGCCGCATCACCTTGCGATCGGCATAAAGCGGCTTCACGGCGGCGCCCGCCTCGGCTTCCGATGTCGGCCGCGTGCCACCGCCGTACATGTCGGTCAACAGGATCACGTAGTCCTTGCCCGCGATCTCCTTGGCCTTCGCCACCGCCATGTCGTTCACGCCGAACCAGTTGGGCACCATGAGCAGGCCAGGGCGCTTGGTCGCGACGGCATCGTCGTACACGAGGAAACTCTTGTAGGTCACTCCCTGGTCGGTCCACTGCACCGGCTTGGCGACCATAGCCGCCGAGGCGGCACCTACGTGACCGAGGACCAGCAAGGACAAGGCAAGCAGCGAACGGCGCATCGGCGTGGCTCCCATGAAAGGTCCGCCAAGCATAGGCGTCCTCTCCGGGCGAGGGAATGCGGCAACCGCTCTCAGAGCCCTGCCGCGTGCCTGGCCAGCTTTCGTTTCAGTGGCCCGAACGCATCGAGCAGGCGGACCCCCACGCCTCGCATGGCGACCAGCGGGGTGGCCTTCCATCCGTAGACGCGTTCCAGGGCGTCGAACGACCAGGCATCGAGCCCGTCCGCACTGCGGCGACGGCGTGCGTAGCGGCGCAGCACGTGCGCGGCGGCGATATCGCGGCCCGCTTCGCGCGCCTCGACCAGGGTGTCTCGGAGTTCGGCCACGTCGCGCAGGCCCAGGTTGACGCCCTGCCCCGCCAGCGGATGGACGGCATGGGCGGCATCGCCGAGAAGGACCAGCCGGTCGGCTTCGTACCGGTCGGCGAGCTTCAGGCGCAGGGGAAAGGCGGCGCGGCGACTGACCGCGCCGATGGCCCCCAGGCGGAAATCGCTGGCCACGCCGAGTGCGTCGCGGAAGCCGGCGTCATCGAGCGCCAACACATGCGTCGCCTCGGCATCCGGTAGCGACCAGACGATGGAACTGCGCCCATCGGCGAGCGGCAAGAGCGCCAGCGGGCCCGTCGGCAGGAACCGCTGCCACGCCGTCCGCTCATGCGGACGCGCCGTCTCGACATGCGCCACCACCGCACGCTGGGCATAGTCGCGCCCATGCGTACCGATACCCACCATCGCGCGCAACGGCGACTCCGCGCCATCCGCGGCCACGACCAGGCGGGCGGCAACGATGTGTCCATCGGCCAGGTCCAGTTGGGCCCGATCGTCGCGCGCCGCATACGCGACCACCTCGGCGGGAACGATACGGCGCACCCCGGCATCGTCCAACGCGTGCCAGAGCGACGCCTGCACGAGCCCGTTCTCGACGATGTAGCCGAGCACGTCACGTCCTTCATCGGCCGCGTCGAAACGGATCGTGGCGCCGTTCTCCGCATCCCATACGACCATGCGTTCATAGGCCGACGCACGCGCGGCCTGGATGGATGTCCATACTCCCAGCGCATCGAGCAGGCCGACGGACGACGGGGCGAGCCCCACCACGCGCAGGTCCACTTCGTCGGCGGCGGCCCAGGGAGCGGGTTCGCGTGCATCGACCAGCGCCACCGAGAAACCGGCGCGAGCCAGGGCCAGCGCCGCCGCCGCGCCGACCATGCCACCGCCCACCACGGCCACGTCGAGGAGGCCTCCGTTGCGCCGGCGCGATGATCCGGCGTTGGTCCAGGTATCGCTCACGGCGTCTTCTCCCTCACGGCGAAGGGCGCGTTCGCGCGAAACCCCATGCCGCGCCGGCTCAGGGCATGCCGCAGGGGTGGCACGCGGTCGAGTGCAAGCATGGCCAGCGAACGCAGCGGCCCCAGCAAGGGCTGCTCCATGCATGCCAGACGCACCAGGCCGTGGCTCATCGCCATCGTTCCCTCGCGATCCGGCGTGCGCCGGCGCACATATTCGCCAAGCAGGGCGGCGGCGCCCGGATCGTCGGCGGCCACCACGAGTTCGGCCAGGGTCAGCGCATCG
Source organism: Luteibacter sp. E-22 (assembly GCF_049913125.1). Lineage (GTDB taxonomy): Bacteria > Pseudomonadota > Gammaproteobacteria > Xanthomonadales > Rhodanobacteraceae > Luteibacter. The sequence goes on along the minus strand of NZ_CP183975.1, from coordinate 760,316 downwards.
CGCAGACCGAGGTTGAATCCTTGTGCCCCGATGGGATGCACCGTCTGCGCCGCATTGCCGACCAGCACGGCATGGGGCGCCGTCAGCGATTCCGCGGCGACCCGGCGAATCGGATAGGGCGCGCGCTTGCCGGGGCGGTCCAGGCGTCCGAGGCGCCAACCGAAGCGCTCCTGGGCGAGGGCCAGGAAGGCCTCGTCGTCCATGGCCGCCACCTCGTCGGCACGTTCGGCGGGCACGGTCAGCACCACGCCGATGCGCCGTTCGGCGAGCGGCAAGACCGCGACGGGTCCCTGGTCGGTGAAACGCTCGAACGCGCGGCCTGCGGGGTCCCGTCCTGGCGTCATCGTGCTGACGAACAGGGCCTGCCCGTAATCGTGCTCGCGGGTACCGATGCCCAACTGCGTGCGCACGCCAGATGCCGTGCCATCCGCCCCGACCAGCAACGGGGTCTCCAGGCGTCGCCGCTGCCCATTCGACGCGATGGTGACCCCCCACCCGCCCTCGACCGGCTCGATGGCCTCGACCCGTGCGGGCGCCAGCCGAGTCAGGTGGCGACAGGTTTCCAGCCGCTGGAGCAAGGCCGCGCCCAGCTCCCGTGCCGGCAAGGTCCAGCCGAGGGCGTCGACGCCCTCGGCGGCGGCATCCATGCGAACACTGCCGAAGTCGCCGGCGCGGCTCGTATGGATATGCGTGATCGGCGTGGCCCGGTGCCGGGCCAGGTCCCACACGCCGATGGCCTCCAAGCCGTTCACGGTCGCACGGGCAAGGGCGAGATTGCGCTCGTCGTAGCTGGGCTGCTCGCCCACGCGAGGGGCGGATGCTTCGACAAGGACCGCAGGCCGGCCGGCGGTGTCGAGCGCGATGGCGAGGCTGGCGCCGACCAGGCCGCCGCCGACGATGAGGATGGGTTCGGACGGGCTCATCCGCGGATCATACCCTCGCCGGGTGAAGGCGCCGATGCTGCGGCCCCCTGCCGCAGTGGCGATCGGCCCCGATAGAATGCGTGGATGGGCAACCGACTCTCGAAGATCTACACACGCACCGGCGACGACGGCAGCACCGGCCTGGGCGATGGCAGCCGCACCGGCAAGGATTCCCTCCGCGTCGCCGCCTATGGCACCGTGGACGAACTCAACAGCGCCATCGGCATGGTCATGGCCTCCGATGGCGTGGACGACGACATCCGGGAAGCCCTCGTCCAGATACAGCACGAGTTGTTCGACCTGGGGGGCGAACTGTGCATCCCGGGCATGGCGATGGTCCAGGCACGGGACATCGACCGCCTCGAAACAGTGCTCGATGCCTTCAACGCCGACCTTCCCGCGCTCAAGGACTTCATCCTGCCCGGCGGCGGCATGGCGGCCTCCACCTGCCACCTGGCCCGCACGGTCTGTCGCCGGGCCGAGCGCGAGGTGGTCGCCCTCGGCCGGGTCGAGGAGGTGCGTCCGGAAGCGCAGCGCTACCTGAACCGGCTTTCAGACTTGCTCTTCGTCATCGCCCGCGTGCTGGCCCGCCGTAGCGGCCACGGCGAGGTGCTCTGGCAGCACGAGCGCCGTCCGCGCGGCTGATCCGGCGGTGTAAGCTCGTCCGGCCGGTGCGGCGATCGCCGCCGCATCCTTCGAGGGATCATGCTCATGGGCGACGTGCCATCGTGCGGTGGGGTTGGCGATTCTGCTAAGTTGGCGGCCTTTCGAACGGACAAGACCGAGCCTGTGACGTCACGCATCAGCATCCTGCCTAAACGCCGCCTGCTGGCGACCGCCGTCGCCCTCATCGTTTCGGGCGCCGCCTGGGACGCATCGGCCCAGACGGCCGCGCCAACCCAGGGGGAAAGCCGCGCGAACACGCCGGCGCCCGCGGAAACCTGCGCCCTGGGTTCGTTCGTCTGCCCGCCGAGGCCGGTCAGCTACGTCCTCTGCCGTCCCAACGCGATGCTCGATTTCTACGAGCCGGGCATCACCAAGGACAGCACGTTGCGCGACACCGCGGTCACCGACATCCACTCGGGCCTCGACGGCGACACCGGCGGCATCAAGGTCGAGAGCCCTGAGCCGAACCTCTACCACATGACCGGCGGCGTGCGCCTGGAGCGCGCCGACCAGGTGATGCGCGCCGACGACGTCACCTACAACTCCGATTCCACGGCCTACGATGCTCGCGGCAATGTCCGCTACCAGGAAGCGGGCATGCTGGTGTCCGCCGACCGGATGACCGGCACGACCACGCCCAACCAGGGCGATGCCGATCACGTCCGCTATCAGCTCCTGCAATCGCGCGGCAACGGCGTGGCCGACCACGCCAAGGTGATGGACCCGCAGCACGGCCGTTTCACCCTCGCCACCTACTCCACCTGCGACGTGGGCAACCACCAGTGGGAGTTCCGTGCGAAGACGATGAACCTGAACAAGGAAACGGGCGTCGGCACGGCGCGCAGCGCGACCATGCGCTACAAGAACGTGCCGTTCATGTACCTGCCCTACTTCACGTTCCCGCTGGACGACCGGCGCAAGAGCGGCTTCCTCTATCCGACCTTCGGTTCATCGAGCCACTCGGGCACCTTCCTCAACCTGCCCTACTACCTGAACCTCGCGCCGAACTACGACGCGACAATCACGCCGGGCTACTACTCCGACCGCGGCGCCATGCTCGGTGGCGAGTTCCGCTACCTGTTGCCGCGGTCCAACGGCACGTTCGACTTCCAGTACATGCCTCACGACAAGGGGCCGGACGACGACATCAGCAATACGAGCGATCGTGACGGCTCGACCCAGCGCTGGCTGCTGCAGATCGCCAACTCGACCACGATCGCGAAGGGCTGGAACTTCTCGGCGAACATCAACCGGGCCTCGGACAACCAGTACTTCCGCGATTTCAGCAACGACCTCTACTCGTCGGCGACGGGGCTGCTTACTTCCAGCGCCTACGTCAGCACGGGTGGCAAATACTGGAGTGCCGCGATCGGCGCGGACGACTACCAGAACGTCGACGCGGGCCTGCCCAACTACGTCGAGCCGTACCGCCGCTGGCCGCGCGCCACGTTCAACCTGGACACGCCGCTCAACAGCTGGCTGGATGCCGGCGTCGACACCGAGGCGGTGGCCTTCCGCAAGAGCGATCCGGCGCCGATCTCGCCGGGCTTTCCCGGCCAGGTCGACGGCAACCGCCTGGACATCGCCCCCTTCCTCGCCGCCGACTTCTCCGGTGCGTCGTGGTTCGTCCGGCCGCGCGTCGAGTATCGCTACACGGCGTACCGGCTCGATTCGGACTACCAGCACTTCAACTATGCCGAACAGAGCCCGTCGCGCTCCCTGCCCATCGGCAGCGTCGACGCCGGCCTGATCTTCGACAAGCAGACCAGCCTGTTCGGCAACACCTATACGCAGACGCTCGAACCGCGTCTGTATTACCTGTACGTGCCGTACCGGAACCAGACCAACCTGCCCACGTTCGACACCAACGAAATGTCGTTCGACTTCTGGCAGCTGTTCACGACCAACCGGTTCTCCGGCGCCGACCGCCAGATGGACGCCAACAACCTGACCGCGGCCCTGACCACCCGCCTGCTGGACGACAGCGGCGTGGAGCGGTTGTCGGCCAGCATCGGGCAGATCAAGTATTTCAGCGACCAGAAAGTGCAGATGCCCGGCGTCCTGCCGACCGATTTCAGCCGGTCGGACTACATCGCCCAGCTCGGCATCCAGTTCAACGACAAGTGGCGCCTGAACAGCTCCTACCAGTGGAACCCGAACAAAAAGCCCAGCCCGTACCTGAACGACGACGGCCAGGCCTTCCAACAGGGCCGTGACACGGACCTGGCGACGATCCAGCTCCAGCGCCGGATCAAGGGCGACGGCATCCTCAACTTCTCCTACCGGTACCGTCGTAACGTGATGGAACAATTCGACACATCGGTGGTCTTTCCGGTGTCCGATCGTTGGCGCGCGCTGGCGCGGTGGGTGTACGCCCGTCGCGACATCCTGCCCACCACCGTCACCGGCGTCGGTACCTTCAATACCTTCACGTTCTCGCACCGGACGCTCGAGGCGGCCGCGGGCGTCGAATACGACAGCTGCTGTGTAGCCATCCGCATACTCGGCCGCCATTACGTACACGACTACACCCGTTCCACGGCCAACGCGATCATGTTCGAGGTGGAATTCAAGGGCATTGGCTCGCTCAACCCGCAATCGGGCCAGTACCTGCGGCGTGCTATCCTTGGCTATCAATAAATGGGGCAGGCGCCCCGGGCTCCCTATTCGATGAAGCAGATCCTCGCGTACTCCCTGCTCGCCACTTCCCTGCTCGTGGCCGTGCCTCCCGCCCAGGCCCAGTTGATGCCTTCGGCCCAGCCGTCGCAAGGCGCGAGCGTCGGCAATGGCTCGCTCGACCGCATCGTCGCGGTCGTGGAAGAAGACGTCATCCTGCAGAGCGAGCTCGACGAGGCGATCAACGCTATCGTGCGGCAGTACGCATCGAATCCGGCCCAGCTGCCGCCCAAGGATGTCCTGGCCCGCCAGGTGCTCGACCGCCTGGTCCTCATGAAGTTGCAGGTCCAGCGTGCCAACGACCAGGGTATCCGCGTGTCCGACCAGGACGTGGACCAGGCCGCCGGCAACGTGGCCCAGCAGAACAAGATGAGCCTCGACCAGCTGCGCGCGGCGGTCGAGCAGGACGGCTACAGCTATGCCGCCTTCCGCCAGCAGCTGTCCGACCAGATCGTCGCGCAGAAGCTGCACGAGAGCATCGTCCGCGACCAGGTCACGGTCACCGACGCCGAAGTGAACAACCTGCTGGCCAGCCCGACCTACAAGGCCGGCGAGGTCCACCTCGCGCATATCCAGATCAGCACCCCCGCCGGCGGTGGCGCCAGCGACATCGCGCAGGCGCAGACGAAGGCCGAGGAAGCGATCAAGGCGATCCAGGGCGGCATGGATTTCAACGCCGCGGCCATTCGCTACTCCGATGCTCCCGACGCCCTCGATGGCGGCGATCTCGGCTGGCGTCGCCTCGACGAAGTCCCGCCGGCGTTCGCCGACGCCGTATCGTCGCTGAAGGCGGGCGAGAACACGCCGGCCCTGCGTGGCCCGACCGGCTTCCACATCCTCAAGCTGGTGGAAACCCGCCAGCCAGGCCGTCAGATCGTCACCGAGTATCACGCTCGCCAGATCCTCATCAAGCCGTCCGAGATCGTCACTCCGGAACAGGCCGAGAAGAAGGCCCAGGACATCTACACCCGCGTCGTCGACAAGAAGGAAGACTTCGCCAAGGTCGCCAAGGACGAGTCCAAGGACAACACCACGGCGAACAACGGCGGCGACATGGGCTGGTTCGCGAAGGATGCCTGGGGCCAGGCCATCGCCGCCCAGGTCGATCAGCTGAAGGACGGCGAGGTGTCGCATCCCATCCAGACCGATGCGGGCTGGATCGTGCTGCAGCGCCTCGGCACCCGCCAGAGCGATCTCACCGACCAGCTCCAGCGTGACCAGGCCCGTCAGGCCATCGGTAACCGCAAGGCGGACGAGGCTTACGAGAACTACCTGCGCGAACTGCGCTCGACCTCGTTCGTCGATATCCGCGTGCCGGAACTGAAGGACCCCGACGACAAGCAGGTCTCGACCACGCCGTAATGCGCCGATGACTACCACCACCCTGCCACGGCTCGCCGTTACCGCCGGTGAGCCCGCCGGGGTGGGACCCGAGCTGGTCGCGCGCCTCGCGGCCTCCGAACTCCCTGCCGACCTCGTCGCTATCACCGATCGCGACCTGCTTCGCCGAGCGGCCGTCCTCTGCGGGCTCGACCTCGACATCGTGGACGACGACGGAACGCGCATCCCCTCGCGTCCCGCTGGGCGTGTCCGGATTCGCCATGTGCCACTGGGGGCCGATGTCCATTTCGGCCATCCGGACCCACGCAATGCGCAACATGTGCTCGATCTCCTGCGCATGGCCGCGGATGGTTGCATGGCCGGCGATTTCGACGCCGTGGTGACCGGGCCCGTACAGAAATCCAGCATCAACGAAGGCGGCGTCGCCTTCAGCGGCCACACGGAGTTCTTCGCCGAACGCGCCGGTACCGAGGTCGTGATGATGCTCGCCAGTCCGGAACTGCGGGTGACCCTGGCCACGACCCACCTGCCGCTTTCCGCGGTGCCCGCCGCCGTCACGCCCGACTTGCTGGAACGTACGCTGCGCATCGTCGCCGGCGCGCTGACCTCGCTTTTCGGACTTCCCCACCCGCGCATCGCGGTGCTCGGCCTGAACCCGCATGCGGGTGAAGGGGGGCACATGGGTCGCGAGGAGATCGACACGATCATTCCCTTGCTGGAACGCCTCCGCGGCGAAGGCATGGACCTGATCGGACCGCTCCCGGCCGACACCGCCTTCGTCCCCGCCATGCGTGAACGCTACGACGCGGTGCTGGCCATGTATCACGACCAGGCCTTGCCCGTGCTCAAAAGCGAGGCGTTCGACCGCACCGTGAACGTGACCCTGGGCCTGCCATTCATCCGCACGTCGGTCGACCACGGCACGGCGGTCGACCTTGCCGGTACGGGCCGGGCCGATCCAGCCAGCCTGTTCGCCGCCACGCGCCTCGCCATCGATCTCGCCCGCCACCGGGGCCGCCCATGAACGCACGCCCCAAGAAAAGCTTCGGCCAGCACTTCCTGCACGACAAGCGCTACATCGAGCGCATCGTCGCCTCGATCGCACCGAAGGATGGCGATACCGTCGTCGAGATCGGCCCTGGCGAAGGCGCGATGACCCTGCCCTTGCTCGCCGTGGCCCGGAAGATGACGGCCATCGAACTGGATACCGACCTGATTCCCGCCCTGCAGGCGCGGGCTGCGGCGATCGGTGAGTTGAGGATCGTCCATTCGGACGTACTTAAGGTCGATTTCAGCCAGCTCGCCCGGGAGCTCGGCGCGGAGCGGCTGCGCATCGCGGGCAACCTGCCCTATTACATTTCCAGCCCCATCCTTTTCCACTGCGTCGAGCACGCGGCGGCGATCCAGGATATGCACTTCATGCTCCAGAAGGAGGTCGTGGACCGCATGGCTGCCGAGCCCGGCAGCAAGGTCTACGGCCGGTTGAGCGTGATGCTGCAGCTCGCCTGCAAGGTGACGCCGCTCTTCACGGTGCCCCCGGGCGCCTTCCGGCCGCCACCCAAGGTGGATTCCGCCGTGGTCCGCCTGGTGCCCCTGGCCCCGGAGCAGTTGCCCAAGGGCGATCCGGCGAAGATTCACACGGTCGTGAAGGCCGCCTTTGCGATGCGCCGCAAGACGCTCACGAACACGCTGAAGGGCCTGGTCGACGAGGCGACCATTCGTGAACTCGGCATCGATCCGCGTGCACGTGCGGAGACCTTGGCCCCCGGGGACTTCGTGAAACTCGCGAATGCGATGTGAAGCCTGCTGCGGACTCACTTGCCCACCCCCTCCCCGTCCCTGACAATCGCAGCATGAACTCCAAATCCCCTTACACGATCGACGTGGAGGTCGCTTCCCGCTTCGTTCCCGACCAATCGCAACCGACCGACAACCGCTACGTGTTCGCCTATACGATCACGCTGCGCAACGTCGGCGACACCGGCGCCCAGTTGCTCACGCGGCACTGGCTGATTACCGATGCGAATGGCAAGGTCGAAGAAGTACGCGGCGACGGCGTCGTCGGCGAACAACCGTGGATGCGACCGGGCGACACCTTCGAGTACACCTCGGGCGCCGTGCTCGAAACCGCGGTCGGCACCATGGAAGGCAGCTATCGCATGGTCGCCGACGACGGAACGCATTTCGATGCACCCATCCCGGCATTCGTGCTTTCGATCCCGCGCACGCTCCACTAGGATCGAACCCATGGATAGTGCGCACGCCGGGAACGGCATCACGGAGCAACAGTACTGATGGCCGTCTACGCGATCGGCGACGTCCAGGGTTGCTACCCCGAACTCCAGCGCCTGCTGGAGAAGCTTCGCTTCGACCCGGCCAACGACCGGCTGTGGTTCTGCGGCGACCTGGTGAATCGAGGCGGCGAGTCGTTGGCCACGTTGCGCCTGATCCACTCGCTGCGCGACCAGGCGATCATCACGCTCGGCAACCACGACCTTTCGTTGCTGGCGATCGGCCAACGTCGCGAAGACGCACAGGCGCGGGTGAATCCCGAGCTGCGTGAAGTGCTGTTCGCGGATGACGCGCCGGTGCTTCTCGAATGGCTGCGCATGCAGAAGCTGCTGCATAACGACGAAGAGCTTGGCTGGACGATGGTCCATGCCGGCCTGGCACCGATCTGGACCTTACGCCAGGCGCAGCGTGCCGCGTTGGAAGTGGAACGCGAACTTGGTGGCCCCCGCCACCAGCGTTTGCTCAAGAACCTCTTCGGTAATCGTCCGCCCGGCTGGAATAACCGGTTGCAGGGCGTCGAGCGTCATCGCGCCACGATCAACACGCTCACGCGCATGCGCTATTGCGATGTCAACGGCCGCATCGACTTCGAGGGCAAGGGCATCCCCGGCACGCAGAAGCCCGGCATGTACCCGTGGTTCGAAGTACCGGGGATGCGTCGTCGCGAGACGAAGATCGTCTGTGGGCACTGGTCCGCGCTGGGACGTTTCGCGGGCCTCGGCGTCTATGCGATCGACACGGGATGCGTGTGGGGCGGCCAGCTGACCGCCATGCGTATCGACGTGCCCGAACCGGTCTACGTCACCGTCGATGCGGAGCCGTATAGGCAGAAACCCAAGGGCGGCGGGGACTGAGGCAGGGGGAGCCGCGATACCTCCCGCGAAGAACAAAAAAAGCGCCCCTCGTCGAGGGGCGCCTTCGTGGCTGCGATATGAATTTCGACGCAGTCTTTTTTGTATCAGCTCAGTTGCCCGTGGCAGTGCTTGTACTTCTTGCCTGACCCACAAGGACACGGATCGTTGCGACCGACCTTGGGGCCGTCGTTCATGATCGGGGCCATGGCTGGTTCGGCTTCGGTGTTGCCGCCGCCCTGGCCGATGGCCTGTGCATCCGCATGCTGGAACTGCAGGCGTTGCGTCTCCGCGGCGCGTTGCTGTTCCGCTTCCATCGCGAGCACTTCTTCTTCGCTGCGAATGCGGATGCGCGCGAGCATCTGCACGACTTCGAGCTTGATGCGGTCGAGCATCTCGGCGAACAATTCGAACGACTCGCGCTTGAACTCCTGCTTCGGCTGCTTCTGCGCATAACCGCGCAGGTAGATGCCCTGTCGCAGGTAATCCATGCTGGCGAGGTGTTCCTTCCATGCGTTGTCGACCACCGAGAGCATCACGTGCTTTTCGAGCGAGCGCATGGTTTCCGCACCGACCTGGGCTTCCTTCTCGGCGAACATGGCGTCCACCGCCTCGCGTACGTGGTCGAGGATGCCATCGGCGTCGACGTCCTTCTGGGACTCGATCCACTGAGCCAGGTCGAGGCGCAGATTCAGGTCGCTGGCCAGCTCGCGATCGAGGGCGGCGATGTCCCACTGGTCGTCGATGCTGTCCGCGGGCACGTACTTGCGCACCAGACCGACGACGACGTCCTGGCGGATGTCACCGATCATGTCGGAGATATCGTCGGTCTCCAGCAGCTCGTCGCGCTGCGCGTAGATGACCTTGCGCTGGTCGTTCGCGACGTCATCGAACTCGAGGAGGTTCTTGCGAATGTCGAAGTTGTGCTGTTCGACCTTGCGCTGCACTTTCTCGATCTGGCGCGTGATCAGGCGATCTTCCAGCGCCTCGTCTTCCTTCATGCCGAACATCTGCATCCAGCGGCCGATGCGCTCGCCGCCGAAGATGCGCATCAGGTTGTCCTGCAGCGACAGGTAGAAGCGTGAAGACCCCGGATCGCCCTGACGGCCCGAACGGCCACGCAGCTGGTTGTCGATACGACGGGATTCGTGACGCTCGGTACCGATGATGTGCAGGCCACCCGCGGCGAGCACCTGCTCGTGGCGCTTCTTCCAGTCCTCGCGGACCTTCTGGCGCTCCGCCTCGGACGCCGTTTCCGGCAAGGTGGCGAGCGCGGCCTCGAGGCTGCCGCCAAGCACGATGTCCGTGCCGCGGCCAGCCATGTTCGTCGCGATCGTCACGGCACCGGGGGCACCCGCCTGGGCCACGATGTGCGCTTCGCGTTCGTGCTGCTTCGCGTTGAGCACCTCGTGCGGGATGCGCTCCTTCTTGAGCAGGCCCGACACCAGTTCCGACACGTCGATGGAAGCCGTACCGACGAGGACCGGCTGGCCGCGCTCGTGGCACGACTTGATATCGGCGATGACCGCCTTGTACTTCGCTTCCTGCCCGAGGAACACGGAATCCGGGTTGTCCACGCGGATCATCGGCTTGTGCGTCGGAATAACGACGACTTCCAGGCCATAGACGGTCTGGAACTCGTACGCTTCCGTGTCGGCCGTACCGGTCATGCCGGCCAGCTTCTTGTACATGCGGAACAGGTTCTGGAACGTGACCGTCGCCAGGGTCTGGTTCTCGCGCTGGATGGGCACGCCTTCCTTCGCTTCCACCGCCTGGTGCAGGCCGTCGGACCAACGGCGACCCGCCAGCGTACGGCCGGTGAACTCGTCGACGATGATGACTTCGCCATCGCGGACGATGTAGTCGACGTCGCGCTGGTAGATGGCGTTGGCGCGCAGCGCCGCGTTCATGTGGTGGACGACGGCGAGATTCTTCGAGTCGTACAGCCCGCTATCGGGATCGATGACACCCGCCTCGCGCAACAGTTGCTCGGCGTGTTCCATGCCCTCTTCGGACATGTGCACCTGCTTCTGTTTCTCGTCGACGAAATAGTCGCCTGGGCCGTCTTCCTTTTCCTGCCGCGTCAGGCCCGGCACGATCTTGTTCACCGCGATGTACAGCTGCGGGGAATCTTCGGCGGGACCGGAGATGATGAGCGGCGTGCGGGCTTCGTCGATCAGGATCGAATCGACTTCGTCGACGATGGCGTAGTGCAGGCCGCGCTGGTTGCGCTGTTCCTTGCTGAGCGCCATGTTGTCGCGCAGGTAATCGAAACCGAACTCGTTGTTGGTGCCGTAGGTGATGTCGGCCTGGTAGGCGCTACGCTTGTCGACGTGGTCCATGCCCGGATACACGACGCCGACGCTGAGGCCGAGGAAGTTGTAGAGCTTGCCCATCTGCGCCGAGTCGCGGCGAGCCAGGTAGTCGTTCACGGTGACCACGTGTACGCCCTTGCCTTCCAGGGCGTTGAGGTACACCGGCAACGTGCCGACCAGGGTCTTGCCTTCGCCGGTGCGCATTTCCGCGATCCGGCCGCCGTGCAGGACCATGCCGCCGATCAGCTGCACGTCGTAATGGCGCATGCCGAGGACGCGCTTGGCTCCCTCGCGGGTGACCGCGAAAGCTTCGGGCAGCAGTTTGTCGAGGGTCTCACCGGCGGCGAGGCGCTGGCGGAATTCCTCGGTCTTCCCACGAAGGGCGTCGTCGGAAAGCTTTTCGTACTCCGGTTCGAGGGCGTTGATGCGCTTGACCGTCTTGGAGAGGTCGCGCAGGACACGCTCGTTACGGCTGCCGAAAATACTCGTCAGGGCACGATTGAACATCGATCATCCGGATCTGAAGCGAAAAGGGCTGCCGAACGGCCATGGCCGTTCGGCACGAAGGGACGATCATACTACGGGCGCCCCCGGCTTTCCTCGGGGTGGCGGCGGCCGGGGCCGGATTCAAGCCTTCTCAACGATGGCTGCGGACGTAGGCCAGCGGGTTCACCACGCGGTCGTGGTACCAGACCTCGAAATGGACGTGAGACCCCGTGGAGCGACCCGTGGACCCGGCTTTCGCGATGGCGTCGCCTATCCGGACGCGCTGCCCGGGGTGTACCAGGATGACGCTGTTATGAGCGTACCGGGTCATATAACCGTTGCCGTGGTCGATTTCGACTACGTCTCCATAGCCACTGCGCTGACCGGCGAAGGTGACCATCCCTTCGGCGACCGCCGTCACCGGCGTACCTGTCGGCGCGGCGATGTCGATACCCGTGTGACGGGCGGCATGACCACTGAAGGGGTCGGGCCGCCCACCGAAGTACGAGGAAATGTAGCCATTCACCGGCATACCGGTGGGTCGAAGGCTGGATTCGATCGTGCGGTCCATCAGCATGTCGCGCAGCGCTTCGAGCTGGGCTTGCTGGGTGTCGAACTGTCCGGAAAGCTGGTCGATGCTCTTGTCGAGCGACGCCGGCAAGGCATACGCCGGCACATCGGCACCGGTGGTCAGCTCCGGGCCGCCCTGGCCCGGCTCCTCGTCGAAATCGAATTCGCCGTCGTCGAGCTTGCCGACCTGGGTAAGGCGTTCTCCAAGAGCATTGAGACGGACGGATTGGGCCTGGAGCTGGCCCAGTTTCACGGCCAGCGCGTCCAGATCGCGTTGGGCGTCCCGCTTGATCTCCGCGACCCGTGCGTCCTGGTCGCCCACTCGCTGCGCCAGGCTGCCGATATCGCCGAGGGCGCGCTCCTTCGGACTCGCCACCGCGAGCGCCACGCCCGCGCCGACGCAGGCGATACCCACGAAACCGGCGATGGCCATCAGTGCGAACTTGCAGCGCAGGCGCCGGCAAGTCAGGTCGAGCGTTTTTGGCCCTTTCAGGCCACGAGACACGAGTATGATCTGCATACGTTCCACATCGAATAGTTAAAGCCGGCCCATGCCACCGCCATCCCAGCCGCCCCGCCGCTCCACACGTGGACTGACGTCCATCACGGAGTTCGGGCCCGTCGCGTCACTGGCCCAACGGGCCCGCGAACTCGACCAACTGGACCGCCAGCTGCGCGCGACGCTGCCCTCGCCATTGCGTGACCAGGTCCGCTTCGCGGACTTGCGCGATGGCAGGCTCGTCTTCCTTGCGCCCTCGTCGGCCTGGGCTTCGCGGGTACGCCTTTACCAGACGCAAATCCTCGAAGCCGCTCGCGCCATCGGCGCGAAGGCCCACTCGGTTGCCGTGAAAGTGGCCCCCCTACCGCCCGTGGAAGTGATCCCCGACCGGCACAAACCGCTTTCCACCTCGGCGGCCCGACATCTTCGGAGCGCCGCGGCGTCACTCTCCGACCCCACGTTGCGGGATCTGTTCCTTGGATTGGCCTCCAAGGCCGAAAATTCAGAATAATCCTATGCTTGCATTCACCTTCGCTGATCCGTAAGTACCCACGGACCGGCAAGGGCGGCGAACTTTATAGCACGCATGAAGCGCCGGAATGCCTAATTTGCACGTAAATTTCACTGACGTGACGTGGATCACGGCCGGTCTCACGTGCCTCGGGAGCTTTGGTGGGAGCCGACCTTGTCGGCGATGGGTGCTTGCCGTAAGCCGGCCCGCTGCCGCGGGATCGCCGACAAAGTCGGCTCCCACAAAGTCGGCTCCCACAAAGTCGGCTCCCACAAACTCGGGTGCCGCAGACTTGGGTGCCGCAAGCTCGGGCCCCCCAACGAAAAAGGCCGCGATCGCTCGCGGCCTTTTTCGTAAGGGATAGAGCCCCGCAGGGCTTTCCTGGTCGCCCCGAGGGCGGCGCCTTACACCGCCTGGGCGGGATGGGCGTAGGAGATCGGCGCCTTGGCCGGGTCCTTGAAGCTGACTTCTTCCCATGCCGTGACGTCGGCCATCAGGCTGCGGAGCAGCTTGTTGTTGAGCTCGTGGCCCGACTTGTGCGCGGAGTACGCGCCGATCAGGCTGTGGCCCAGCATGTAGATGTCGCCGATGGCGTCGAGGATCTTGTGCTTGACGAACTCGTTGTCGTAGCGGAGACCGTCTTCGTTGAGCACGCGGTAATCGTCGAGCACCACGGCGTTGTCCATCGAGCCGCCGAGCGTGAGGTTGCGCTCACGGAGCATCTCGATGTCACGCATGAAGCCGAACGTGCGGGCGCGACTGACTTCCTTGACGAACGACGTCGTCGAGAAATCCATCTCGGCCTGCGAATTGCGCTTGTTGAACAGCGGGTGGTCGAATTCGACGGAGAAGCCGACCTTGAAGCCATCGAACGGCTCCAGCTTGGCCCACTTGTCGCCGTCCTGCACGATCACCGGCTTCTTGATACGGATGAAGCGCTTGGCCGCGTCCTGTTCCTCGATGCCAGCGGACTGGATCAGGAACACGAACGGACCGGCGCTGCCGTCCATGATCGGCACTTCAGGCGCCGAGAGGTCGACATAGGCGTTATCGATACCGAGACCGGCCATAGCCGAGAGCAGGTGCTCCACGGTCGACACGCGAACGTCGCCATTGATCAGGGTGGTGGAAAGACGCGTGTCACCGACGTTCTCCGGGCGCGAGTGCAACTCGACCGGCGGATTGAGATCGGTACGGCGGAACACGATGCCCGTGTTCGGCGCCGCTGGGCGAAGCGTCATGTACACCTTGTCGCCGGTATGGAGGCCGACGCCCGTGGCGCGAATGATGTTCTTGAGCGTGCGCTGCTTGATCATGTTGGGTCGAACCTTGTTGGCAGCAGCCTAAAGTAGCGGACATGCTAACACAGTCTTAACCTCGGAATAAACAAACCGGACGGTACAGTCCAGCATTGCTTCACCGTTCCTTCAGCAAGATCCGAGACCCATTCTCATCTGGCCTGCGACTGAATTGGCGCTCATTCAACGACTTGCGGTGATTGATATCACTTGCAGGTTTTCCTGTCGAGGCACGGCGGTGCCCCGCCGCCCGGAACGGGACGGCGGCGGGGCACCGGGCGGCCCGGCATCGTGCCGGGTCGGCCTCACGTTTTCCTTAACGTGCCTTCAGCGGTAAGTGCCGGTCAATCGGCCTGGCGACGCAGGAACGCCGGGATATCCAGGTAATCGATCGCCGGTTCCGCGTTCTTCTGCGGCTGGGCGGGTTCCGACCGGACCGATGGCATGGCGTCGGCCTGGGCGTAGTCGACCACTTCGTTGCCGGTGCCCGTGCGCAGCACGACCGGGCGCGGACGCTGGCGCATTTCCACCTGCTGCTGGACCGGCTGGCGGATCGGCTGCTTGGCGGTGACACCACGATTCAGGCCCGTGGCGACGACCGTTACGCGGACATCGTCCTGCATTTCCGGGTCGAGCGAGGTGCCGATCACGACGGTCGCGTCTTCGGAGGCGAAATCGTGGATCACCCGGCCGATCTCGTCGAACTCGCGCATGGTGAGGTTCGGGCCGGCGGTCACGTTGACCAGGATGCCGCAGGCACCGGCCAGGTTCACGTCCTCGAGCAGCGGGTTGTTGATCGCCGCTTCCGCGGCGGCCTGGGCGCGATCGTCGCCACGGGCGGTGCCCGAGCCCATCATCGCCATGCCCATCTCGCTCATGACGGTGCGGACGTCGGCGAAGTCGACGTTGATCAGGCCCGGGGCCGTGATCAGGTCGGCGATGCCCTGGACCGCGCCCTGGAGCACGTCGTTGGCCGCCTTGAAGGCATTGAGCAAGGTCACTTCCCGACCCAGCACCGAGAGCAGTTTCTCGTTCGGCACGGTGATCAGCGAGTCGACGTGCTGGGAGAGATCCTCGATACCCTTGAGGGCCACCTGCATGCGACGACGGCCTTCGAAGGGGAACGGCTTGGTCACGACCGCGACCGTCAGGATGCCCTTCTCCTTCGCCAGCTGCGCCACGACCGGCGCGGCGCCGGTACCCGTGCCACCGCCCATGCCGGCGGTGATGAAGACCATGTCGGCGCCTTCGAGCATTTCCTCGATGCGCTCACGGTCTTCCAACGCGGCCTGGCGGCCGACTTCCGGGTTCGCACCGGCACCCAGGCCCTTGGTGACGTTGCCACCGAGCTGGAGGTGGGTACGCGAAGCGCAGCTCTTCATCGCCTGCGCGTCGGTGTTGGCGACGACGAACTCGACGCCTTCGATGTTGGAATTCACCATGTGGGCCACGGCGTTGCCGCCGCCACCACCCACGCCGATGACCTTGATGACCGCATTCGGTGCCAGTTTTTCAATCAGTTCGAACATTTCCCGTCCTCCGCAGAACTTTTAGTTTTTTTGGTTTATGTCCCGTGTCCGACTCCTGTCGGCCGCGGGTTGCGGGCCTTCCTCGTGCCCCGGCGCCCCCCTTCCATCGGGCACCGACGATCCGGTGAAACGAACTCAGAAGTTCTTGGTGAACCAGCTTCGGAACTTCTCGACCACGCTGCCGACATTGCCGGCAGCCGAACTCGCATGACGCGAACCGCCGCTCGACCGCGAGCCATGCAGGAGCAGGCCCACGCCGGTCGAATGGAGTTCGCTGGAAACGACGTCGCCCAGGCCCGAGACGTGCTGCGGGACCCCGATGCGGACCATCTTGTGGAAGATCTCCTCGGCCAGCTCCAGCGCACCTTCCATGCGCGAGGCGCCGCCGGTCAGCACGATGCCCGCCGCGACGAGGCTTTCGTAGCCCGAGCGGCGCAGTTCGTCCTGCACCATCTCGAAGATCTCCTCGTAGCGCGCCTGCACCGACTGCGCGAGCGCCTGTCGGGCGAGGCGGCGAGGTGGACGATCGCCGACGCTGGGCACCTGGATGGTTTCTTCCGCGTGCGCGAGCTGGGCGAGCGCACAGGCGTACTTGATCTTGATCTCTTCCGCGTGGGCGGTCGGCGTGTGGACACCGTAGGCGATGTCGTTGGTGACCTGGTCGCCGCCCACCGGCAACGACTTGGTGTAACGGATGGCGCCCTGCGTATAGATGGCGATATCGGTGGTGCCCGCGCCGATATCGACGAGGCAGACACCCAGTTCCAGCTCGTCCTCGGTGAGCACGGCCTTGGCGCTGGCGACGGCGGCCGGGACGAGTTCGTCGACGGACAGGCCGCACCGCTGGATGCACTTGGAGATGTTCTGCACGGCGCTCGCCGCGCCGGTCACCAGGTGCACGCTGGCTTCCAGACGCACGCCGCTCATGCCGACCGGATGGCGGATGCCGTCCTGGCCGTCGATGCGATATTCCTGCGATTCCTTGTAGAGGACCTTGCGGTCCGCCGGAATGGCGACCGCGCTGGCGGCTTCCAGCACCTGTTCGAGGTCGGCCGACATCACCTCGCGGTCGCGGATGGCCGCGGTACCGTGCGAGTTGCGGGTTTCCAGATGGCTACCCGAGATCGAGGCGTACACCGAACGGATATCGCAACCCGCCATCAGTTCGGCTTCCTCCACCGCGCGCTGGATGGAATGCACGGTGGATTCGATGTCGACCACCGATCCACGCTTCATGCCACGCGAGACGTGCGTGCCGATGCCGATCACCTCGATCGGTTCGCCCGGTTCGTATTCGCCCACAATCGCGACCACCTTCGAGGTTCCGATGTCGAGGCCGACGACGAGCTGTTTGTCGTTCTTGTTTCTCATGGTTAGCTCAGCTTCCGACCTTGGGTGTGGCCGTGGTTTCCGGTTGCGGCCACCGGATGGCGAATCCGTTGGTGTAACGCAGGTCGGCATAGGCGAAACCGCCCTGCCGGCCGGCAACGAGTTGCGGGTAGACATCGAGGAAGCGCGCGAGGCGGCGATCGGCCTGGTCGCGATCGCCGATCACGATCTCGGCGCCGCTGTCGGTGGTGACGCTCCAGCTGCCACGCTCGCTCAGGCTGACCCCCACGATGGACAGGCCGGTGCGGCCCTCGAAGGACTTGCGCGCCTGCGCGTAGAAACTCACCACCTCGGCCAGGCGCGAATCGGGACCGCGCAGGCGCGGGAGGTCGCCCATCTGGTCGGCGCCCGGCGCGTCGAAAACGAGGCCCTGGCGACTGATCAGGCGGTCCTCGTTCCAACGGGCGAACGGCTGGCGCTCGTAGATGCGCACGAGCAGCGTGTCGGGCCAGCGCTTGCGCACCTCCACCGATTCCACCCAGGGCAACGCGCCGATCGCGTGGCGCACGTCTTCCAGGTCCGTGGCGAAGAATCCCTTACCCAGACGCGGCAACACGGCGCTGCGGATCTGCTCGGCGCTGACGTGCGCGAACTCCGCCTCGACCTTGATCTGCGTCACCGGCCAACGGCCGGCGGCGAACCAACCCTGCATCACGCCGACCACGGGCAACACCACCAGCGTGATGGCGATACCCCAGGCGACGATCCGCGTGGCGGCGGCTCCCTTCATGCCTTCGTGCCCTCCCGCTGCATCGAGGTCTCGAGGATCCGCCAGCACAAGGCGGCATAGTCCAGGCCCGCGGCGGCGGCGGCCTTGGGCACGAGCGAATGCGAGGTCATGCCCGGCGCGGTGTTCACTTCGAGCAGCCAGTTCTTGCCGTGGCGGTCGCGCATCACGTCGACGCGGCCCCAGCCCACGCAGTCGAGCGCGTCGAAGGCCCGCAGCGCGAGTGCGCGCATGGCGTCCTCTTCCGCGCCCGACAGGCCGGGCACGATGTACTGCGTGTCCTCGGCGATGTACTTGGCGTTGTAATCGTAGTACTCGCCCTTGGGCACGATCTTGATCGTCGGCAGCACTTCGCGGCCGAGGATGCCGACGGTGAACTCGCCGCCCTCGTTCGCGTCGCCCTCGATGAGGGTCTCCATCAGCATGTCGCCCGGGTACTTGCGCGCCAGCTCGACGGCGGCGTCGAGGCCGGATTCGTCGAACACGCGCGTCACGCCCACGCTCGACCCTTCCCAGGCCGGCTTGACGATCAGCGGGAAGCCAACTTCGCGCGCCGCGGCGTGCACGTCGGCACCACGCGGCAGCGCCTTGAATTTCGGCGTCGGCAGGCCGAGGGCGATCCACACCTGCTTGGCGCGCACCTTGTCCAGCGCCAGCGCCGAACCAAGCACGCCCGAACCCGTGTACGGCACGCCAAGCGACTGCAGCGCGCCCTGCAATTCGCCGTTCTCGCCGCCGGCGCCGTGAAGGATGTTGAACACGCGCGCGAAATGGCCAGCGCGCACGGCGTCGAGCAAGGCGGGAATACCGTCGATCAGTTGCGCATCCACGCCGCTGGAGCGCAGGGCCTCGAACACGCCGCGACCGGAGTCGAGCGACACCTCGCGCTCGGCTGAATTGCCACCCATCACGACGGCGACGCGGCCGAAATCGGCGGCGTCCGTGACAGTGCAGGGGAAGCGGGTACTGCTCATCACGTACGAGTCCTCAAGTGGCCGGCGTTAGCCAGCTCGATGGCCGCCGCGCCGATGTCGCCGGCGCCGAGCAGCATGATCAGGTCGCCGTCCCGCGCCAGGGCGGGCAGCGTGTCGCGCAGGTCGCGCGGATGGTCGACAAGGACCGGATCGGTCTTTCCGCGCGCGCGGATCGCCCGGGCCAGGGCGCGTCCGTCCGCGCCGGGAATGGGCGATTCGCCAGCCGGATACACCTCGGTCAGCACGAGCACGTCCACTTCGGCGAGTACCTTGGCGAAGTCGTCGAGCAGGTCACGCGTGCGGCTGTAGCGATGCGGCTGGAAGGCCACCACGAGACGACGATCCGGCCAGCCGCCACGCGCGGCGGCGAACACGGCGGCCAGCTCGCGCGGATGGTGGCCATAGTCGTCCACGAGGAGCGCGCTGCCGGAATCCAGTGCGATCTCGCCGCGGCGATGGAAGCGACGGCCCACGCCTTCGAAACGCGCCAGCGCATGCGCGATCGCTTCGGCATCCACGCCTAGCTGCCAGCCCACCGCCGCGGCGGCGAGCGCGTTCTGCACGTTGTGCCGGCCCGGCAGGTTCAGCGTCACCGGCAGCGTGCCGGCCATGCCGGGCAGGTGCAGGTCGAAATGCATCTCGAAGCCGACCTGGCGCACATTGCTCGCCGTCACGTCCGCGCCCGGCTTGTCGATGCCATAGGTGAGCAGACGGCGCGAGGTGTCCTCCGCCAGCTTCGCGGTTTCCTCATCGTCGATGCACAGCACGGCCATGCCGTAGAACGGCAGGCGATGGAGGAAGTCGCCGAAGGCCTTCTTCACCTGGCCGAAGTCGCCGTTGTAGTTCTCCAGATGATCGGCATCGATGTTGGTCACGACCGCGATCACCGGGGAAAGCATCAGGAACGAGCCGTCGGACTCGTCGGCCTCGGCCACGAGGTACTGTCCCGTGCCCAGGCGCGCGTTCGCGCCAGCGGCATTGAGCTGCCCACCGATGACGAAGGTCGGATCGTAATCGGCCTCGGCGAGTACGCTCGCCACGAGGCTCGTGGTGGTGGTCTTGCCGTGCGTGCCGGCGATGGCGATGCCGCGGCGGAAGCGCATCAGTTCGCCGAGCATTTCCGCACGGGGCACGACGGGGATGCGCGCGGCCCGGGCGGCGACGAGTTCCGCGTTGTCCTGGCGGATCGCGCTGGAAGTGACGATCACGTCGGCGCCGTCCACGTTCGAGGCTTCGTGGCCGATGTGCACCTCGATGCCCAGCTTGGCAAGGCGTTCCGTGGTCGGCGAGTGCGCGCGGTCGGAACCGGACACGCTGTAACCGAGATTGCACAGCACCTCGGCGATGCCGCTCATGCCGACGCCACCCACGCCGATGAAATGGACACGGCGGAACGAGGTCATGAAATCTTCGTGGGCACGCAAACGACCGGGCGTCATGCGGAAACCTCCATGCAGTGACGGGCAATCGTTGCTGCTGCGTCGGGCTTGGCCAGCGTGCGGGACGCGTTGGCGGCGGAAAGGATCTGCGCGCGGTTGCCCAACAGGTCGTCGAGCATCTTCGCGAGCATTTCCGGCGAATCGGTTTTCGCGAGCGACGCGTCGGCGACGATGCGGGCACCGCCGACGTCGACCATCGCGCGTGCGTTGGCTGTCTGGTGGTCGTCCACCGCGTACGGGAACGGCACCAGCAAGGCTTCGAGGCCCGCGGCGCACAGTTCGGCGACGGTCAACGCGCCCGCGCGGCACACCACCACGTCGGCCCACTCATAGGCGCCAGCCATGTCCTCGATGAAAGGCACGACGCTCGCTGCCACGCCGGCCTCGGTATAGGCGTCGAGCGCTTCCTGCAGACCGCGCTCGCCGGTCTGGTGCACGACCTCGGGCATGATCGCGCCCGTCGCGTCGCGCCGGGCAAGCGCGCGCGGCACGGCGAGGTTGAGCGTGCGCGCACCGAGGCTGCCGCCCAGCACCAGCAGGCGCGGGCGACCATCGCGGCCGGCGAAGCGTGTGGCTGGCGCCGGCAAGGCGGCGATGCACGCACGGACCGGATTGCCCACCCATTCGCCGTTCGGCAGCACGTTCGGAAAGCCCGTCAGCACTTTCTTCGCGAACGAGGCGAGCTTGCGATTGGTGAAACCGGCCACGGCGTTCTGCTCGTGGACCACCAGCGGAATGCCGGCGAGACGCGCGGCGACACCGGCGGGACCGGCGACGTAGCCGCCCATCGACAGCACGCAGCGAGGCCGCATGCGACGCAGCAGTTTCAGCGAGGCGAACAACGCGCTCACGAGCATGACCGGCGCCATGACGCGCGTCCTGAGACCCTTGCCACGCAGGCCGCCCACCGCCACGGTGTGCAGGTCGAGTCCATGCGCCGGGACGACGCGCGTCTCCATGCCTCCGTCGGCGCCCAGCCATGCCACGGGCACGCCGCGCGACCGCAGTTCGTCGGCGACGGCGAGGCCTGGGAAGATGTGGCCACCGGTACCGCCGGCCATGATCAGCACGGGGGCGCTCATGCCATGCCCCCTGCCGCCGCGGCGGAATCGGGCACGGCGTTCGCGGGCAAGCGCACCGCCGTCTGCCGCGCGTCTTCGGCGCGGTTGATCTCGAAGGTGGCGCGCAGCAGCACGCCGACCATCGCGCAGGTCATCAGCACGGACGAGCCGCCCGAACTGATCAGCGGCAGGGTGAGGCCCTTGGTCGGCAACACGCCCAGGTTCACGCCGATCGACACCATCGCCTGGAAACCGATCATCAGCGAGATGCCGTACGCCACGTAGCCCGAGAAGCGGTGGCCGAGCTCGACGCCCTTGAGCCCCATGTAGAGGCCGCGGCCGACCAGCACGATGTAGAGCAAGATGACCACCATGATCCCGGCCAGGCCGAGTTCCTCCGCCAGCACCGCGAGGATGAAGTCGGTATGCGCCTCGGGCAGGTAGAACAGCTTCTGCACGCTCGACCCCAGCCCCACGCCGGTCCACTCACCGCGCCCGACGGCGATCAGCGCCTGGGTCAACTGGAAGCCGTCGTTGAACGGGTCTTTCCATGGGTCGAGGAAGGACGTGAGGCGCTTGATGCGGTAATCCTCGGCCGTGGCCGCGTAGATCAGCGCGGGCACCAGCGGCGTGGCGAGCACCAGGAGGTTACGCATGCGCGCACCGGCCAGCCAGACCATGCCGACGGTGGTGGCGACGACCAGCGCGGCCGAACCGAAGTCTGGCTGGGCAAGCAACAGCAACACGATGAAACCGGCGACACCCACCGGCTTCACCACGCCGAACAGTTCGTACTCCACGCCTTCGCGATGGCGCACGAGGTAGCTCGACAGATAGGCGACGAGGATCAGTTTCACCGCCTCGACCGGCTGGAAACTGGTGACCAGCAGGTTCACCCAGCGCCGTGCACCGTTGATGCGCATGCCGAACACCGGCAGGAACACCATCAGCAGCATGATGATGCCCACCAGCAGGAGAAGGAAGCTGTGCTTCTCCAGCGTCTTCAGTTCCGTACGCATCGCCGCCGCGGCGAGGCAGCCGCCGAGGAACAGGAAAACGAGGTGGCGCTTCAGGTAATAGAACGCGCCCTGGTGCGAGCCATCGGCCACGGCGATCGAGCTGGAGGTGACCATCACGACGCCCAGCGCGGCCAACGCGAGCGCGGCCACGAGCAACGGGAGGTCGAAGCTCCCCCGCGGGCCCTGACGGCGTTTCGCCTGCTTGTTACCGAAGCCGAACATGCTTTTCTCAGCGCACCTTCAAGGTTGCAAGACCGATGAGCACCAGCACCACGCTGATGATCCAGAAACGGACGATGACCCGCGGCTCGGGCCAGCCCTTCAATTCGAAGTGATGGTGGATCGGTGCCATGCGGAAGATGCGCTTGCCGCGCAGCTTGAAGCTGCCGACCTGGAGCATCACCGACGCCGTCTCCAGCACGAACACGCCACCCATCACCAGCAACACGATCTCCTGGCGGACGATGAGCGCGACGCAACCGAGCGCGGCGCCGATCGCCAGCGCGCCCACGTCGCCCATGAACACCTGCGCCGGATACGTGTTGAACCAGAGGAAGCCGAGCCCCGCGCCGGCCAGCGCGCTGCAGAAGATCGCCAGTTCGCCGGCCCCGGGAATCGCCGGAATGCCGAGGTACTCGGAGAACAGCTTGTTACCGGCGAGGTAGGCGAAGATGCCCAGCGCGCCCGAGACCAGGACGCTCGGCATGATCGCGAGGCCGTCGAGCCCGTCGGTGAGGTTCACCGCGTTGGAGAAGCCGACGATGATGAAATAGCCGACCACCACGAAGAACACGCCGAGCGGGATGGCGACTTGCTTGAACAAGGGCACGTACAGCGCGATCTCGGCCGGAAGCTGATGGGTCTGGTAGAGGAACACCGCGGCGCCGAGACCGAACACCGACTGCCAGAAATACTTCCAGCGGCTGGCGAGGCCACGGCTGTCCTTCAGCACCAGCTTGCGGTAATCGTCGTAGAAACCGATCGCGCCGAACAACACGGTCACCGCCAGCACCACCCACACGTAGCGGTTGCCGAGGTCGGCCCACAGCAGCGTGGCGATGCCGACCGCGAACAGGATGAGCAGGCCACCCATGGTCGGCGTGCCGGCCTTCGCGAGATGGGTTTGCGGACCATCGCTGCGCACGACCTGGCCCGCCTTCAGCGCGGCGAGCTTGCGGATGAGCGCGGGCCCGAGCAGCAGCGAGACGGCCAGCGCCGTGAGCGCGGCCATGATCGCGCGGAAGGTGATGTACTGGAACAGATGCAGCGACGTGAAGTGCCGAGCCATCCATTCCGCCAGTTCAAGCAGCATGGAATGCTCCTTCAGCGTACTTCTTCATTGCCGCCGCGACCCGGTCCATGCCGGAGGAACGCGACCCCTTCACGAGACAGGTCACGCCCTCGTGGATCTGCGCGCAGGCGGCCTCGATCAGCGCCTCCTGCGTCGCGAAATGCTGTGCCCCCGGACCGAAGGCCTCC
Source organism: Luteibacter sp. E-22 (assembly GCF_049913125.1). Classification (GTDB taxonomy): domain Bacteria; phylum Pseudomonadota; class Gammaproteobacteria; order Xanthomonadales; family Rhodanobacteraceae; genus Luteibacter. The sequence continues at coordinate 736,271 of NZ_CP183975.1, read as the reverse complement.
ACCGCCGCCGCGCTCCGGGTTCCCGTGGCGAGCAGGCGTTCGATGCCCCGCGCATGCGCGAGGCGTCCGACACCGGCGTGCAGGCTCGACGCATCCGGCCCCAGTTCGGCCATGTCGCCGAGGATCAGCCAGCGCTCGCCGCGGGCCAGGGCCAGCGTGTCGATCGCCGCGGCCGCCGAACCGGGATTCGCGTTGTAGCTGTCGTCGATCAGGGTCCAGCCACCGGGCATCGGTTCGAGTTCGAGGCGGCCGGGCACGTGCGGAACCTGCTCCAGGCCCTCCACGATGACGTCCACCGGCACGCCGAGCGCCGTGGCGATAGCCGCCGCGGCCAGCGCGTTGGCCACGTTGTGGCGCCCCGGCAGCGGAAGGTGCACGTCGCCATCGCCATGCGGCGTCGACAGCACGAAGTGCGTGCCGTCGATACGCTCTTCGACGATGTCCGCGCCGATATCCGCCCGATGATCCAGCGCGTAGCGCAGGATGGTGCGCGATCCGGCCAGGTTGGCGAAGAAGCCGGCGAAGCGTTCGTCGTCCGCGTTGACGATGGCGATCCCGTCGGCGGGCAGCGACCGGTACAGCGCGCCCTTGGTTTCGGCGACGCCTTCGATCGTGCCCATGCGCTCAAGATGCGCGGGCGCGATGGAATTGACGAGGCCGATATCGGGCCGCGCGATGGCGGCGAGGTAATCGATGTCGCCCGGCTTGCCGGCGCCCATTTCCAGCACCGCGTAGCGGGTGTCTTCCGGCATCGCCAGCAAGGTCAATGGCATGCCGATCTCGTTATTGAAGTTGCCGGCGTTGACATGGGTGCGGCCATGGCGCGACAGGATCGACGCGGCGAGCGTCTTCACCGTGGTCTTGCCGTTGGAACCGGTGATGCCGACCACGCGCACGTCACGCTGGGCACGCACGGCACTGGCCAGGTCGCCGAGCGCGGCCTGGGTGTCGTCGACGATCACCTGCGCAATCGGCGCGTCGACCGGACGCGTGACCAGCGCGGCGACGGCGCCATGCTCCGCCGCGGCGGCGACGAAGTCGTGCCCGTCGACGCGCTCGCCCGGCAAGGCCACGAACAGGTCGCCCGGCCGGAGGGTACGGGTATCGATGGAAAAGCCGCTGACCTCGGCGTCGGCGCCTTGCAGGCGGCCGCGGGTCCAGAGGGCGACGGCGGACAGGCGCATCATGCGCGGACTCCCTTCTTGCTCGTCTCCATCGCCTCGCGGGCGACGGCGAGGTCGTCGAAGGGACGCTTGCCCTCCGGACCTTCCTGATAGGTTTCGTGACCCTTGCCGGCGATCAGCACGACGTCGTCGGCCTTCGCGTCGGCAAGCGCCAGGGCGATGGCCTGCGCGCGGTCGCGCTCGACCATGACGGTATCGGGATGGGCGAAGCCGGCCACGATCTGCGCGACGATGGCGTCGCCGTCCTCGCTACGCGGGTTATCGTCGGTCACGATCACCACGTCGGCGAGCCGTTCGGCGATGCCCGCCATGATCGGCCGCTTGCCCTGGTCGCGATCGCCGCCGGCGCCGAACACGCAGATCAGCTTGCCCTTGGTATGCGAGCGCAGCGCGAGCAGCGCCTGCTTCAACGCGTCGGGCGTATGCGAGTAATCCACCACGACCAACGGCTTCCGGCCGTCGCCGCCGAGTCGGCTCATCCGGCCATTCACCGGCTGCAGCGCCTCGAGCGCCGCATGGATGCGGTCGAAGGGCTCGCCCAGCGCGCCCAGCACGGCGGCGACCGAAAGCAGATTGGCGACGTTGAAGCGCCCGAGCAACGCGCTGCGCACGGTGCGCATGCCCCACGGCGTGTTGAGGTTGAACGAAAGGCCCTTCGCCGACGTGACGACGATGTCGGCGCGGATCTCGGCGTCTTTTTCCGTGCTGTCGCCCGCCATCGAGACGCGCAGCCTGGCGATGCCTTCGCCGAGACCCTTGGCCAGCTTCGCGCCGAACGGGTCGTCCACGTTGATGACCGCGCTGCGCAGGCCCTCGAAGGCGAACAGCTTGGCCTTGGCGGCGCCGTACGCTTCCATCGTGCCGTGGTAGTCGAGGTGGTCGCGCGTGAGGTTGGTGAATACGGCCACGTCGAAGGCGACGGCGTTCACCCGGCCCTGCTCCAGCGCGTGCGAGGACACTTCCATGGCGACATGCGTGGCGCCGGCGTCGCGGAACTCGCCGAGAAGCGCCTGCATGCGGATCGCGTCCGGCGTGGTGCGCTCACCCTCGGCGATCGCGCCGTGCAGGCCCGCGCCCAGCGTGCCGATCGTGGCCGGCTTGCGGCCAAGGAAAGCCAGCGCCTGCGCGATCAGCTGGACGGTGGAGGTCTTGCCGTTGGTGCCCGTCACGCCGACGACATCGAGCGCGCGGGACGGATCGCCGTAGTAGCGCGCGGCGATGGGACCGGCCTTCTCGCGCAGCTTGTCGACAGTGATGACCGGGACGCCCGCATCGGCGGCATCGAACGGAGGCTCGGCGAGGATCGCCACCGCACCCTGCCCGACCGCCTTGGCGGCAAACTCGATGCCATGGCCTTTCATGCCGCGCAACGCGACGAAGGCGTTGCCGCGGACGATCTCGCGGGAATCCAGTGCGAGGCCCGAGACGTCGATGTCGCCGGCGCCGGATGCGTCGGCGAAACCGTCGAGCAGGTCGGTGAGGCGCATCGTCATGGCACCACCTCTTCGGCGGCGCTTTCGTCCGCCTGCGGCGGTTGCGCATTGGTGGTACCGATCAGCCCACCCTGGCTCGGGCCGCCCGCGTACCAGCGGCCCACGTTGTCCGGTGGGATGTCGAGCAGGCGCACGGCGCCTTCCATCACCTGGGCGAAGGCCGGGCCGGCCACGGAACCACCGTAATAATGCCCGCCCTTCGGATCGTTGATGACGACGACGGTCACCAGGCGCGGCGCGCTCGCCGGGATCATGCCGACGAACAGCGAGATGTAGTTGTTGGCGTAATAGCCGCCCGCGGAATTCTTGTGCGAGGTACCGGTCTTGCCCGCGACGCTGTAGTTGGCGACGGAGGCGAAGCCGTAACCGGTACCGCCCGGCGCCATCACCGTCTCGAGCATGCGCACGAGGTTGTGCGCCACCTCGGGGGTGACGATCTGGTTCGGCGGGTTGTCCGCGCCCTTGATGAAGCTCGGCGAGCGCAACGCGCCGCCGTTGGCGATGGCTGCATAGCCCGTGGCCAGCTGCAACGGCGTGACGTTGAGGTTGTAGCCGTAGGCCAGGCGCGACTTCTCGATCGGCTTCCAGGTACGGCCGACGGGCAGGTAACCCGCCGCTTCGCCGGGAAAGCCGCTGCCAGTGCTATTGCCGAGCCCGAACGACTTGTAGACGCCGTAGAGGAAATCGGTGTCCAGTGTCATCGCGATCTTGGCCGCACCGACGTTGGACGACTTCGTGATCACGCCCGTGGGCGTGAGCGTGCCCCAGTTGTGCGTGTCGCGCACCGGGTGGCCGCCCATCATCCAGGTGCCGGGCGAGGTCTCGATCAGTGGCGCGGTCGGCGTGTACTTGCCGCTGGTGAGCGCCGCGGCCATGGTGAACGCCTTCATCGTCGAACCCGGTTCGACCACGTCCGTGACGGCACGATTGCGCCTTTCGGACGGCGTGCTGCCGCGCACCGCGTTCGGATTGAACGAAGGCAGGTTGGCCATGCCGAGCACTTCACCCGTGTGCACGTCCATCACGACGATGGAGCCGGACTCGGCCTTGTTCTTCTCCAGCGCGTCTTTCAAGGCGCTATAGGCGAGGTACTGGATGCGGCGATCGATCGACAAGGTGAGGTCGCGGCCGGGTTGCGGCTCACGCACCAGTTCCACGTCCTCGACGACATGGCCCATGCGGTCGCGGATGACGCGCTTCGCGCCGGGTTTTCCGGCCAGCCATTCGTCGAACGCCAGTTCCAGGCCTTCCTGGCCGTGGTCGTCGATGTTGGTGAAGCCGAGGATATGGCTGTTCACCGCGCCCGACGGATAGTAGCGGCGGTATTCGCGCTGGGCGGCGATGCCGGGGATCTTCAGGTCCACGATCGCCTGCGCATCCTCCGGACGCAGCTGGCGCGCGATGTACATGAACTCCTTGTCCGCGCGCTGCACGATCTTCTGCTTCAGGTCGTCGGCATCGACGTGCAACGCCTTGGCCAACTCCGGGATGCGGTCTTCGTTCTCCAGCACTTCCGGCGGGTTCGCCCAGATCGAAGCCACCGGCGTGGATACCGCCAGGGGTTCGCCATTGCGATCGAAGATGGTGCCGCGCGACACCGCGATGGGCATCTCACGCAGGAAACGGGCGTCGCCTTGGTCCTGGTAGAACTGCTTGCGCACCACCTGCAGGTCGAACGCGCGCACCACCAGGCCCGAGACGGCGACGCAGAGCAGCGCGACGATGACCGTCATGCGCTTGCGCGGGCTCGGCCCCTGGCCGCGGCGGCGGCTCGGCACGACAGGTTTGCCGTAACGGGCCTTCATCGACGCACCAGCTGGATGTCCTGCGGCTTCGGCGTGAACATGCCGAGCTTGCCGCGGGCGTCCGCATCGATGCGGCTGGGTTCGGCGTAGGTCGCCTGCTCCAGTTCGAGGCGACCGTATTCGACGCCGAGGTCGTCTTTCTGGCTTTGCAGCCGCGAGAGCTCGACGAACAGCACGCGGCTCTCATGGCGCGTCCACACCACGCCGATCGCGCTGGCGATGACCGCCAGCAGCAGGATCGAGAGGCAGGCGGCGCCGAAGGCCTTCATGCGAGTTTCTCCGCGATGCGCAGCACGGCGGAGCGCGAACGCGGGTTCGCCGACACTTCGGCGTCGGACGGGAAGATGGCCTTGCCGACGGGCTTCAGGCGGGCGGTCTTCGCCTCGACCGGCGGACCACGACGGCTGCCCTGCACACGCCCCTCGTGGCCACGGATGAACTGCTTCACCGTACGGTCTTCCAGCGAGTGGAAGCTGATCACCGCCAGGCGGCCACCCACGTTGAGCAGTTCGAGCGCTGCATCGAGACCGCGTTCGACGGATTCGAGTTCGGCGTTCACGCGGATACGCAGCGCCTGAAAGGTGCGCGTGGCGGGATTCTTGCCGGGCTCGCGGCGGCCGACGCAGCGCGCGACCAGTTCGGCGAGTTCACCGGTGCGGGTGATGGGGGCCGTGGCGCGGCGCTCGACGATCGCCTTGGCGATGCGGCGACTGAAGCGCTCCTCGCCGAAGGTCCACAGGACACCGGCGATCTCTGCCTCGTCCGCATCGGCCAGGAAGTCCGCCGCGCTCACGCCACGTGTCGTGTCCATGCGCATGTCCAGCGGCGCGTCGGCCATGAAGCTGAAGCCGCGGCTGGCATCGTCGAGCTGCGGCGAGGACACGCCCAGGTCGAGCAGGATGCCGTCGAGACCGCCTTCCAGCGCGGACCAGTCGCCCATCGTGGCGAAGTTGTCGTGGCGCAGGGATACGCGGGGATCGGTGGCGAGGCCGGCTTCGGCCACGGCGATGGCGGCCGGGTCGCGGTCCATGAGGAAAAGCCTGCCGGCATCGGAGAGACGGGCGAGGATCGCCCGGGCGTGACCGCCGCGGCCGAAAGTCCCGTCCAGATAACGCCCGTTCTCGCGCAAGGCGAGGCCCTCCAGCACTTCGTCGAGCATCACAGGGATGTGCACATCGCGCCCCGCCATTGCCACATCCCGCTCCCGTTCCACCAAAAAACCTCGAAAGTTAGTTCGTCGTCACAACCGCAGCTCCGCCATGTCGTCGCTGATGTCGTCCTCGCCGATCGTCTGGCGGATCTTCGCGAGGTGGGCCAGCTCACTCCAGAGCTCGAACTTCTTGCCCATGCCGAGCAACACGGCTTTTTTTTCTATGCCTGCCGCCGATCGTTGGCTGGAAGGGAGGAGGATGCGGGCCGCTCCGTCGGGTTCGACGATGGCCGCGGCACCCACCAACTTCATCTGCAACGCCCGGTGGACGGCCTTCACGCTGGGCAGCGCATTGACCTGGTCACGCACCTGTTCCCACTCCGCGTACGGAAAGATCCAGAGGCAGCCGGTCTCGAAGGGGTTGTAGGTAACGACCAGACGATTCGCACAGGCGTCGGCCACCAGATCCCGATACGAAGTCGGAATCGTCAGACGACCCTTGTCGTCGACCGTGATGGCTGTCTCACCTTGAAACATCTTTAGTTGGCCGCCCCACCAAATCCCACGATTTGACACTGGGGCCCACGATAGTCTCGGGTCCTGAGACTGTCAAGGAATTTTTTCTTGTGAATCAAGGAGAAAGCTCACGTTCATGCCAATTTCCAGCCGTTTCTGAGGAAGGGACGGAAGGTGGTTGAATCGTTGAGGTTTTTTGTGACAGGCCTCGCTGTTCCACAGGCCGCCGAAGAGCGCAAAACCGACCGCGACTGAACTCCATGTTCATCGAGGATGGCTTTCCCCGGCGGTGGCATCCCAGGTCACCCGTCCCTGGAAACGCCGCGGCGCCGTCGGTGAGGACGGCGCCGCGATGCGTGGAAGAAAAAGGAGTCGGCCTGTAAGCCGGGTTCTGTGCGTCTTGCGACGTGACAGTCATTCTTCTCGGCCTGGCGTCACCGCCAGGCTCCAGCAACCTACCCGGGAACGACGCGGGCCGCGTCATGGTTCCCTTATTTGGTCTTGCTCCGGGTGGGGTTTACCGTGCCATGCGGCGTTAGCCCCGCACGCGGTGCGCTCTTACCGCACCCTTTCACCCTTACCTGATCCCCTCGCGGGGCCATCGGCGGTCTGCTCTCTGTTGCACTGGCCGTCAGCTCACGCTGCCCAGGAGTTACCTGGCACCCTGCCCTATGGAGCCCGGACTTTCCTCGATACGCCCGAAGGCGCGACGCGACTGTCCGGCCGACTCCATCTCGGATTGTACGGCAGAAGCGGTACCTGCACGTAGAATGATCCGCCCCATCCAGCGGAACCCCCGATGTCATCACCACGCCCCGGCACGCTGCATGTCGTCGCCACGCCGATCGGCCATCGCGACGACATCGGTGCACGCGCCATCGAGACGCTGCGTCGGGTGAAGGTCATCGCGGCCGAGGACACACGGCATACGCGCCCCTTGCTCCAGCATCTGGGCATCGACACGCCCCTGGTCGCACTGCACGACCACAACGAGCGAACGGCGGTCGACAGCCTCGTGGAACGCATGCTCGGCGGCGACGACATCGCCCTCGTTTCCGACGCTGGCACGCCGCTGATCAGCGACCCCGGCTTCCGGTTCGTCCGCGCCGCGCGGGCGGCGGGGCTGAAGGTCAGCCCGGTTCCGGGGCCGAGCGCGGTCGTCGCGGCGCTTTCCGTCGCCGGACTACCGAGCGATCGCTTCATCTTCGAGGGTTTCTTGCCCGCCAAGGCCGGCGCACGCCGTGCGCGGCTCGGCGAACTGGCGGGCGAGACGCGCACCGTGATTTTCTACGAGTCCTCGCATCGCATCCTCGAATCGCTGCAGGACATGGCCGGGGTGTTCGGTCCGGCGCGCGAGGCCGTGGTCGCCCGCGAACTGACCAAGATGTTCGAGACCGTGCTCGACGGTCCACTTTCGAACCTGGTGGAACGCGTGGCCGCCGATCCTAACCAGCAGCGCGGCGAGTTCGTGGTGATGGTCGCCGGCCGGGAAGCCGGCGAAGACGAACGCCTGGCCGAGGGCCTGCGTGTGTTCGCGATCCTCAAGGACGAACTGCCTCCGGCGAAGGCGGCGAAGCTGGCGGCCGCGATCACCGGCGCGCCGCGCAAGGCGCTTTACGGGGCTTGATCGCCGGGGCCCGACCGTCAGGCGGGTTATCGCCGAGAGGGTCGGCTCCCACGGGATCGGCCGGGGCCGGAACAGGGCGGGCCAGGGCCGGATCGGCGCAAGCACGGGCCGGCTCACAACGGCCTCGCGGAGCGATGGGCTATGATCCGGTCGTTTCGGCGCCGGAGGGCGCCTTCGTGCAGTCAAGGAATCCGTTGCGATGCGATCGATCCGCGCCACCACCCTCGTCCTCCTGCTTTCCGCCGGTCTCGCCGGCTGCGTGACCCAGGGCGGGGTCCAGCACGGTGCCGCCCCTTCGGGTGAGGCCACCCAGGCGGCGCAGGCGCTCTACATCAAGGGCCAGTTCGACCAGGCCGCGCAGGCGTACCTCGCCCTGTCCGCGCAGGACAGCGACCATCGTGACTACTACAAGCTGCTCGCCGCGGAATCGTACCGGCAGGAAGGGGCCCTGGATCGCGCGGCTCCCCTCGTCGCCGACATTCGCCGCTCCCGCCTCGAAGGCGAGGACGCCTTGCGCCTCGACGCGTTGCGCGCCGAAGTCGCCCTGAAGAACAACGACGCGAAGACCGCGCTCTCCCTCACCGGTAAGCCGTCGTCGCGCGTATCGCCGCAGATCGACCAGCGCCTCGCCGAATTGCGCGCCCGCGCCCAGGCCGCCGCCGGCGATCCGTGGAGCGCGGCACAGACCCGGATCGAACTGGACGGCCAGTTGCGCGGCATCGACCGCGAGCAGAACCGCAAGGAAATCCTCGCCCAGCTCACGGGCCTCGGTGCGCAAGCGCTCGCCGAACGCGGTGGCGCCCTTCCGGCGAACGACCCGATGAAACCCTGGGTGACGGAAGCCCAGGCCCAGCTCGGCAGCGTGACCCGTTCGCCGGCCGTGCTCGACCAGGCCGTCGGCACGGTCACCGGCGACAAAGGCGTGCGCGAGGGATACAAGGTGCCGACCAAGGTCGCGCTGCTGCTGCCGCTGTCCGGCCCGCTGGCCGGTGCCGGCGCCGCCATCCGCGACGGATTCTTCACCAACTACATCGAGGCGGCCCACAACGACGCGCCGCGCCCGGAAGTGGCCGTCTACGATTCCGGCAATGACGCCCAGCATGCCGTCGCCGCGTACGACAAAGCCGTCGCCGAAGGCGCCCGCTTCGTCGTCGGCCCGCTCAACCGCGACGGCGTGTCGGCGATCTTCGCCAAGGGCGCCCTGCCCGCGCCGATGCTCACGCTGAACTACCCCAACGACAACAAGAACCTGCCGCCCGCGGGTGCCAACGAGTTCGGCTTGCTGCCGGAAACCGAAGGCGCACAGGTGGCCGACCACATGGCCGACAGGGGCATGCGTACGGCCACGGTGATCATATCCACCGACGATTTCGCACGCCGCGCCGGCAACGCGTTCAAGGCCGAATGGCAGGCGCGCGGTGGCACGCTGGCCAGCCAGGTCACGCTCGATTCGGGGAGCATCGACTTCGCCTCGCAGCTGTCCGAGCCGGTCGGACAGGACCCCGCCACCAGTGGCGTCTTCATCAGCATGAAGCCGCAGCAGGCACGCCTCCTGCTGCCCCAGCTGCGCCTCGCCAAGAACACGCTTCCGGTCTTCGCCACGTCGCACGTCTACGCGGGTGGCGACGACGCGACAGCCGACCGTGACCTCGAAGGCGTGGAATTCTGCGATGCGCCCTGGTTGTTCGACGCGCAGCCGGGCCTGCCGCGGCGCACCGACCTCAACAACGCACTGCCGGCGACCAAGGGCGTGACGGCACGGCTGTTCGCCTTCGGCATGGATGCCTGGGGCCTCGTGCCCTACATCGACTGGATGCGCGGCCATCCGGGCAGCTACCTGCCCGGCGCGACCGGCCAGCTGGTCGCGGATGAATTCGGCCGCGTGCGCCGCGTACTCATCTGGGCGCGTTTCGCCGACGGCGTGGCACGCCCCGTCGCGGGTAGCCTCGAACTCGAAGCGCCGGCCACGGCTCCCGACGTCGAAAGCGGCGGGGGCTGATTCCCTGCCGGCGCGAACAGGGAGTTCGCGTGACGGCTACGAAGAAAACCACTCCGCGCCGCGCCACCGGCGACCGTTTCGAAGGCGCGGCCCGGGCATTTCTCGAAGAACGGGGATTGCGGCTCGTCCGCGCCAACTTCCTCTGCCGACATGGCGAGATCGACCTCGTCATGCGCGACGGTGAAACCGTGGTGTTCGTCGAGGTGCGCTACCGGTGCAATAGCGGCTTCGGCGGCGCGCTGGGATCGGTGACGGCGGTCAAGCGGCGCAAGCTGATCAGCGCGGCCCACCTGTGGATCGCATGGCATCCGCATGATGCGCGGAGGCCATGCCGGTTCGACGTGCTGGCTTTCGAGGGGGATGGCGTGGAGTGGGTGCGGGGCGCTTTCGACGCGTGAATCGCCGGCAGGGTCGGCTCCCACTCAAGAAGCATCGCCGCTGAAGCGGCTCCCACGGTGTCGAGGCGGGCCTGGTGGGAGCCGACCCTGTCGGCGATGGCGGCCGGTCAGGCCGCCGCCAGGAAATCCTCGCGGCGCATCGTGGCCAACTCCGCGACGGTATCGATCGTGATGTCCGGCGGCGTTTCTTCCAGTTCCTTGCCCGCGGCGGCCGCATAGTGCCCCTGCTTCACGAACACCGTGGTGACCTTGTCGCCAAGCAGTTTCTTCAACGCCACGAGGATGCGCGGCTTGTCGTCCACCATCACGTAGTGGTCCGCCGGATAACGGCGGCGCATGTCGTCGAGCATCTCTTCCTTGTGCACGTAGATCAGCACGTCCCCCTGGAATGCGTCCCAGAGGCCAGCTCGGCGAATTTTTCGTGGCTGGAACACGGTGTCGCCGTCGGACATGATCACCGGACGGCCGATCGTGCGCAGATGCGCGATGGCTTCCGGCACGCCGGGGAATCGGCGCTCGTCGAAGGGGTAGTCGAGCAGGAAGAACGACATGCCCATGAACTCGGGGCTGCTCGCCTGTCCGCGCAGGCGCTGCAACGCGCCCAGGTAATCGGCGTAACCGACCTGGCCGCGGATGTCCTTGTCGATGGCCTCGTAGCGGGCACGGCCCTCGACGCCGAAATCGCGCTCCAGGCGTGCGCGGAGGTCCGCACTGAAACGGTCGTTATCGATCAGGGTGTTGTCGACGTCGAACAGGAAGACGATGGGGTCGTGGTTGGACACGATGGATCCTTGCGCGGGTACATGACCGCCTATATGGGGTTGTTCATTCTGATTCGAAGAGGCCGCCCCTTCTTGGCACGGCGTGCCTTCCGCTGACGGTCCCGGCAGGCTAGGCGCGCTTGGGCGGAACCAGCGACAGGCGCTTGCTGCCCGTGGTCCTCGGCGCCAGCAGGCGCTCGATCTCGTCCGGCGGCAGCGGACGGGAATACAAGAAACCCTGCCCTTCCTGGCAGCCGGCGCGGAGCAGGAATTCGTGCTGGCCTTCGGTCTCGATGCCTTCGGCGATCGTGTGCAGGTCGAGGCTGCGCGCGATCGCCACCATCGCTTCGGTGATCGCGACGTCGTTCGCGTTCATCGGCAACCCGGTGACGAAGGAACGGTCGATCTTGAGGTAAGCCACCGCCGGCAGCTTCAGATAGGCCAGGGAGGAATAGCCGGTGCCGAAATCGTCGATGGCCACGGCCACGCCAAGATTGTGCAAGGCGAGCATGGCACGCTCGGTATCCTCACCCAGGCGCAGGATGGCGCTTTCGGTCAGTTCGACGAGCAGACGCTTCGGCGGGATGCCGATCTCCTGCAGTGCCTGGCAAACGCCTTGCAGGAAATCCGGGTGGCCGAACGAGCCCGCCGACACATTGACCGCCATGCGCAGGGGCGGCAGGCGCGCCTCGTCCCACTGCAGCAACTGTCGACAGGCCGTCTCAAGCACCCACTGGTCGATCTGGCGGATCAGGCCGAGGCTTTCCGCGATCGGGATGAATTCGTCCGGCGCGACGTTGCCGCGTTCCGGGTGACGCCAGCGGATCAGGGCCTCGACGGCCACGATACGTCCGCTCTTCATCTCGATGCTGGGCTGGTAGACGAGATAGAACTCGTTGCGGATCAGCGCCTGGCGCAGTTCCGAGGCGAGCTTGAGGCGGCGCCGCGCGTCCGCGTGCATCTTCGGCGTATAGAAACGCAGCGCGTTGCGCTCTTCGGTCTTGGCCACATACATGGCCGCGTCGGCATTGGCGATCAGGGTGACCGCGTCGTTGCCATCGAGCGGATACCCCGCGATGCCGATGCTGGCGCTGACATAGAGTTCGTAGTCCCCCAGGTCGAAGGGACGCGCCAGCGCGGCAAGCATCGTCTCCGCCACCACCAGCGCTTCCTCGCGCGAGCGCAGGTCGGCGAGCAATACGGTGAATTCGTCGCCACCGATGCGGCCCGCCACGTCGTGTGGCGAAAGCTGGGCGCGGATGCGCTCGGCCACGCGCATCAGCAGGGCGTCGCCCGTGGCATGGCTGTAGCTGTCGTTCACCACCTTGAAAGCATCGAGGTCGACGAACAACACCGCCACCGCGCCGCGCTCGTGCGCGGCACGGGTGATCGCCTCGGCGCAACGGCGCTCGAATTCCGAGCGGGTGACCAGGCCAGTGAGGGGATCGTGCGTGGCCAGGTGTTGCAGGCGCTGCCGGTCGGCCTTGCGCGCGGTGATGTCCGACACCACCGCCACATAGTGCTGCGGGCGCCCGTCGCGGTCGCGGATGGTGCTGATGCTCATCAGTTCCGGATACGTGCTGCCGTCCGCGCGGCGGCTTTCCACTTCGCCCACCCAGTTGTCGCCCGCCGCGATGTCGTCCCACAACGACTGCGGCAAGGGACGGCCATCCGGAAGTGTCCGCGTGATGTCGAAGCGGGTACGGCGCAGCGCCTGCACCGGGAACCCGGTGAGCTTCGTATGCGCCGCGTTGGCGGTGGTCACCCTGCGATCGGCGTCCGCGATGATCACGCCCTCCGCGATACTGGCCAGCGCCTCGGAGGCGATCTTGCGCTCCTGCTCCATGGCCACCCGGTCCGAAATATCGCGCACGATGGCCTGCGAAACCTGTCGGGCGCCCCAGACCACGAGGCTGCTCTGCGTCTCCACCGGCCGCAGGCTGCCATCGGGATTGCGCAGGCTGCCCATACCGGTATGCGGAGAACCGTCCACGAACAAGGCGGCCAACTCCATCCCGGTCAATTCCTCGCGCGAGCAGCCGAGCCACGAGGCGGCGCGGCGGTTGGCGTCGAGGATGCGTCCGGTTTCCTCGTCGACCATGAAAATGGCATCGGCCGCACTGTCGAAGAGGAGGCTGTAGCGCTCCTCGGTACCGCGAATCCCGGCGAGGATGCGCCCGGCCATGCGTAGCCACAGCAGCGAAGCCAGGGCGGCCACGCCGAGCACGGTGAAGAACAACACCCGGCCCAGCCACGAGGCGCCGTTGGCGATGTAGAGGGAAAACGCCTTGGCGCGGGGTTCGATGTAGTTGTTGAGCGTGGCGATCCGCTCCCGCTCGGCGACGATGTCGCCCGGCTGCAGCGTGCCGGCGCCATAGCCCTTCTCCAGACGATCGGCGGTGTCCTCCAGGTCGGCGAGGCTGCCGTCCACGGAACGCCACTCCGCCACGGCCTCACGCACGTAAGGCATGCCGTCGAAATACTGGAAGATGAAGACCATCCCGGGGATGGCCTCGGGGATGACCCCTCCCCTGGCGAAGGCGTCGTTGACGTCCGCATGGGAGAAGTCGCCGCTGGCGATCGCATCGCGCGCCCAGCGATCGGACATGAGGACGGCGTAATTCCGCCGGAACCCGGCCAGGTCCCCCGGGCGGCCGTGGGCCGCATAGGCGTCCAGGTCGATGACCGACTGTTTCTGCGCCTTGGACCAGAGACTCTCGCCGTTGAGGAAACCGGCGAGGGTCACCTGGGTCTGGAGCGCGACCCACGTCAGGGTGAGGATGAGGCCGACGACCGCCACCAAGGCATAGGCCAGCGGCCTGAGGCGCCTGGACAGTAGCTGCTGGTGACTGGCCTCGAGGCGGCGCATTGGTTCCCCTTGTTCCTCAACCGGACGTGATAGTGCTCCACATGACGCCCAACTTGCGAGTTACGCCGCCGCCTCGTTCCACTTGCGGATCGAGCCGATCGCGTCCATGCAACGGTCCAGCGTGATGCTCATGCAGACGTAACTACGGCGAACACACTCTTTAATGTGTTCGACCTGGTCCACCGGGGGGTTGCTTCCCAGTAGCGTGCAGACGATTTCCAGTGCCTCCCACGGATGGGTATCGTCATAGGCGGCGTGAAGCTGAAGCCAGCGAAGCCCGGCTTTCCGGCCGGAAATCGGCAAGCTTTCGGCATAAGCCTTGCTTTCGTAGACAAGCTGCGACCAATCCCCGGTCGCCCCCTCCACCGCGTAGTTCGTCGCGGCGATGCCCGCGGCCAGCGAGTCGTTGCGGGACACCTCCTCGCACCAGTCGGCCAGGGCCTGGGAGCCCTTGGGCGGCTCGGCTCCCAGCACATCCTCGCGCGACACCCCCGCGCTCTCGGCCCAGTTCAGCCAGTACTCGGCGTGGTTCTGCTCCACCCGGATGTTACGGACCAGCCAGCGCCGGGCGAGGTCGTCGCCCGGGCTGCGGCCATAACGGGTCTTCAACAGGCTGTGCGACATGTAGCCCGGGAAGCGCTCGATCACCGGCCAGACGCCGACCATGAAGTTGCGCGTGGTCTGCGGGTCGAGGGTGGCGGCGCACATGGCCGTCCACATCTCATGGCTGACGATCCCCCGCCGGGTGTCCTCGCAGGACGAGACCATGTCCTGCGCCCAGAGCGGATAGCTGGCGATCTCGGTCTGCGAGCCGGTCAGTTCGAAACGTGCGTTCATATAGATCTCCCTAAAGATCTGCTGCCAATGATGGTCGGGCGGGCCCGGGCGACCCGCGGCCCGCCCCGATACCGGCCTCGTTGCGAAGCCGGACGATCATTAGGGCACATCCCCCAGGGTGCTTTGTGGGCCCGGGAGGTGGCCTTGCGCCTAGTCCATCGGTCATGGACACAAGCGCCACGGCTGGGGCTATCGTGGGCGCGCCACCTGCAAGGACCCTTCCATGGCCACCATCCACCGGATTCTCGCCGCCTCGATCGCCTGCGGCCTCGCCTCCACCGGCGCGCTAGCCGCCGGCCAGCCCTCGGGCATCGATCTCAAGGGCATCGACCGCTCGGTGCAGCCCGGCGACGATTTCGACGGGTACGCCAATGGGAACTGGAAGAAGACCGCGGTCATTCCAGCCGACAGGGCCAGCACCGGCATTTTCCTGGAGGTGTTCGAGAAAGCAGAGAAACGCAACGCGGACCTGCTCAAGGCGGTCGGTGACGGCAAGGCGGCCCCGGGGAGCAACGAACGCCTCATCGCCGACTACTACAAGGCCTATATGGACGAGGCGGCCATCGAGAAGGCGGGCCTCAAGCCGCTCGAACCGGCACTGGCCCGAATCGACGCGATCCAGGACAAGGCACAGCTCTCGGCGGCGTTGGGCGCGCAGCTGCGTGCCGACGTCGATCCTATCAACGCGACCAATCTCGACACCGAGCACCTGCTCGGCCTCTTCGTCGCCCAGGGCCTCGAAGATCCCTCGAAGAACATGCCTTACCTGTTGCAGGGCGGGCTGGGCATGCCCAACCGCGATTACTACCTGAAGAACGACAAGGACATGGTCGAGACGCGCGAGAAATACGCCGCCTATGTCCAGGCCCTGCTCGCGCAGGCGGGCACGCCCGATGCCGCCGGCAAGGCGAAGGCCATCGTCGCCCTCGAAACGAAGATCGCCCAGGCCCAGCTGTCCATCGTCGAGAGCGAAGACATCCATAAGGCCAACAACCCCTGGCCGCGCACGAGTTTCGCGAGCAAGGCGCCAGGCATCGACTGGAACGCCTGGTTCAAGGCCGCCGGTCTCGACGACCAGCCCACCTTCATCGTCTGGCAACCGGCCACGGTGACGAAATTCGCCGCCCTCGTCGCCAGCGAACCGCTGGACACCTGGAAGGCCTGGCTGCGCTTCCACACCATCAACGAGAACGCCGCCGGCCTGCTGCCGAAGGCCTATGACGACCTCGCCTTCGACTTCTACGGCAAGACCCTCTCCGGTACGCCGAAGCAGCGCGATCGATGGAAGCGCGGCCTCGGCCGCGTGAACACCGACCTCGGCGACGCGATGGGGCAGCTCTACGTAAAGCAGTACTTCCCGGCATCGTCGCGCGCGGAAGTGCAGGACATGGTGAAGAACATCCTCAAGGCGTTCGACGCGCGCGTGGACACGATCGAGTGGATGTCCGCCGCCACGAAACAGAAGGCCAAGGCGAAGATCGCCACCATCAAGGTGGGCGTCGGCTATCCCGACACCTGGCGCGATTACTCGAAGCTGGAAGTCCGTCCCGACGATGCGCTCGGCAACCATGCCCGTGCGGAACTCGCCGAGTACCACCACCAGGTCGCGAAGCTGGGCAAGCCGGTGGACCGCGACGAATGGTGGATGACGCCGCAGACCGTCAATGCGGTGAACCTGCCGCTGCAGAACGCGCTGAACTTCCCCGCCGCGATCCTCGAGGCGCCGTTCTTCGATCCTAAGGCAGATGCGGCTTCCAACTACGGTTCCATCGGCGCGGTGATCGGACACGAGATCAGCCACAGCTTCGACAACACCGGCGCCGAGTTCGACGCCCAGGGCCGGCTCGCCAACTGGTGGACCGCCGCCGACGAGAAGCACTTCAAGGAAGCCGGCCAGCGCCTGGTCGAGCAGTTCAACCAGTACGAGCCGCTGCCGGGCCTGCACATCAATGGCCAGCAGACCCTGGGCGAAAACATCGCGGACGTGTCCGGCCTGGCGATCGCCTACGCCGCATATAAGGAGAGCCTTGGCGGCAAGCCCGCGCCGGTGATCGACGGCCTGACCGGCGACCAGCGCTTCTTCCTCGCCTTCGCACAGTCCTGGCGCACCAAGACCCGCGACGCGGCTTTGCGCCAGCAGGTCATCGGCGATGGCCATGCGCCGGGCGAATTCCGCGCGCAGACGGTGCGCAACCTCGATCCCTGGTACGACGCCTTCCAGCCGAAGCCCGGCCAGAAGCTTTACCTGGACCCGAAGCAGCGGGTGCGGATCTGGTGACCCCGTCGCCGCTGAAGCGGCTCCCACAACCTCTCCGGGCGGTCATGTGGGAGCCGCTTCAGCGGCGATCCGACCTCCGCACGCGCCTCTCCACCGCCGCCAGCGCCGCATCCACCGTCAACGCCAGCACGCCCACCAGCAAGGCTCCCTGCACCACGTAGGCGGGATTGTTGCCAACCAGACCCTCGACGATCGGTGAACCGAGCGTCGTGGCGCCGACCGCCGAACCGATCGTCGCCGTGCCGACACTGACGATGGCCGAAAGACGAATGCCCGCCATGATCGGCCCCGCCGCCAGCGGAAGCTCCACGTCGAGCAGGCGGCGCCAGCGGCCATAGCCCATGCCATCGGCCGCGTGCAATGCCGCCGCCGGAACCTGGTCCAGGCCCGCCACGGCCTGTCCCAGCACCGGCAACACGCCATACAACACCAGCGCGAACAAGGTCGGTGCGGCACCGAAACCGAGCAGCGGTACGGCGATGGCCAGCACGGCCACCGGTGGGAAGGTCTGTCCGATCACGGCCACCGCGCGAACCGTCGGCAGCAACGATCGGCCAAGCGGACGCGTGGCGAGGATGCCGAGTGACAGGCCGATCGCCACGGCGGCAAGCGTCGCTGCCAACACGAGCGAGAGGTGGGCAAGCGTCAACGCAAGGAAAGACGTGCGCGTGTACAGCGGATGAGGAAGCGACGGTTGCCATGCGTGGAAGAGCGGCGCCGCATGCGGCAGCGCCAGCAAGAGCGCGACCAGCACGGCCAGGGTCACGGCCAGCTTCATGGACGCAACACGAGATCGGCCAGCACGATCGTACCGACATGCTCACCGCCCTCGCGCACGGGCAGGCGATCGCGACCCTGTGCCAGCATGGCACCCAGGGCGTCCTGCAAGGACGCCGCCGCATCGACGGGCTCGCCCTCCGCGCGTTCGCCGCCACGCATGCTGTCACGCACGGTGCGCACCGCCAGTTCGCGCAAACGCGCACGCGTGCCGCCGACGAAATCCCGCACGCGCTCGTCGGCCGGATGACGAAGGAAAGCAAGCGGCGCGCCGACCTGGATCAACTTTCCGTCCAGCATGAGGCCCACCCGGTCGCCAAGGCCGAAGGCCTCGTCCATGTCATGGGTGACGAACAGGATGGTGGTACCTGTTTCGCGCTGGATCGCCTTGAGGCTGGCCTGCAAGGACTCACGCGTCAGCGGGTCCAGGGCGCCGAACGGTTCGTCCATCAATACGATGCGCGGGCGCGCGGCCAGTGCGCGCGCCACGCCCACGCGCTGCTGTTGGCCACCCGACAAGGTGTGCGGATAACGATCGGCGATACCCGGCTCGTCCAGCCGGAGCAGGCCGATCAACTCGGCCACCCGCGCACGGATCGCATCCTCAGGCCAATGGAGAAGGCGTGGCACCGTCGCGATGTTCTCGGCCACGGTGCGGTGGGGAAACAGTCCGACCGATTGGATGGCGTAGCCGATGCCGCGACGCAGTGTTTCCACATCGCGCGTCGCGACATCCTCGCCATCGACGCGCACCCTGCCCGCGTCGATATGGATCAGTCGATTCACCGTGCGCAACAAGGTCGACTTGCCCGAGCCGGATGGCCCGACCAGGACGAAGAATTCGCCATCGTCGATGCGCAAGGAGAGGTCGTCGATCACCACATGGTCGCCGAAGCGCTTGCAGACGTGCTCGAACTCGATCATGCGTGACGCTCCGTGAGGGCGAGCAGGCCCTGGAAGACGAGATCCACGGCCAGGGCCAGGACAAGGATGGCAAGCGTACCCAGCAGCACCATGTCGGTCGCCCCCTGGCCTATGCCGAGGAAGACGAAGCGACCGAGCCCTCCGGCACCGATCAGGGCCGCGACGGCGGCAAGGCCGATCGTTTGAACCGCGACGACGCGCAGGCCGGCAAGCAACACCGGCCAGCCAAGCGGCAGCTGCACGCGAAGGAGCAACTGCGCACGGCTCATGCCCAGTCCACGGGCAGCCTCGCGTGCATCGGCAGGCACGGCATCCAACCCGGCAGCGGTGTAACGGACCACCGGCAGCAAGGCATACAGCAGCAGGGCGAATACCGCGGGTGCCGCGCCCGTACCGCCGAAACCCAGCGAACCGAGCAGGGGCCACTCGCGCGCCAGCCATGCGAACGGTCCGATCAACAGCGCGAACAGCGCGAGCGACGGCACGGTCTGCAGGAAGGCGAGCACGCCGACGAGCATGCCGTCGCTCCGGCGCCCGCGCCAAACCCACCACCCCAGGGGCGCACCGACCAGCAAGGCCAGCACCAGGGTAATCGCGCTCAGACGCAGGTGACTCGCCAAGGCCTCGGCGAAAGGCGCGCGCTGCGCGTGCCATTCGCGCAACAGGGCAAGCCCGTCGAACAGGCCGGCGGCGCCCTGGACCAGGATAAGTGCCAGCGCCGCCAGCCACGTGGCTACCTGTACGCCAACGCGCTGACCGCGCAGGCGGTCGAGCAGCAAGAGGGCGGCGGCAAGCCACATGAGCCAGAAGCCGGCACCGAGTTGCACGCGGATCGACGGGGCGGCATGGAGGAGTATCCGCTGCGCATCGAGTCCGGCGAGCAGCGGCGAGCCCACCACGGCGAGCCATGCGATGGAGGCTGCGACGAAGCGATGTCGCGGCACCTGGAACACCGCGCAGACCATCACCGTGCACCACGCGCCGATCCACAGCCATGGATGCGGGTTGAACGCCTGCCCGGCGAGCAACCGGTTCGGCGCGACATGGAGGAACGCCGCGAACGCCGCCGCCAGCAGGCCGATCGCGGAAAGCACGAGCACCGGCAACGCGGCGAGCGGCTCCGGACGCTTCATTTCAACAGCCCATGGGAACGCAGGTAATCCGCCGCCACCGTCGCGGCATCCTCTCCGTCGATCTGCGTGCGCGCGTTGAGCTTGCGCAGCACGTCGAGGGTCAGTGGCCCGAACGCGGCCTCCAATGCGGGTCGCATCGCGGGATAACGCTTCAGCGCATCCTCACGCACGACGGGCGAGGGCTGGTACACCATTTCCACGTGCTTCGGGTCTTCCAACACCACCAACCCCGTCACCGCGATCGCGCCGTCGGTGGAATAGACCATGCTCGCGTTCACGCCGGACGTACCTTCCGCCGCCGCCTTGATCGTCGCCGAGGTATCCCCGCCGGCAAGCACCAGCAACTGGCTGCCACGCAGATTGAAGCCATACGCGGCCTGGAACGCAGGCAGCGCCGCCTCGCTTTCGACGAACTCCGCGGAACCCGCGAGCAGCACGTCGCCGCCACCGTTCACCCATCGCGCGAAATCGGCCAGCGTTCGCAGCCGTTCGCGCCCGGCGACATCGCCGCGAACACCGATGGCCCAATGGTTGTCGGCCGGTGCGGGAGCCAGCCAGACGAGCCTGTTCGCCGCTCGGTCGAGCGATGCGGCCAGCGCATACGCCTTGCCCGCATCGCGGAAGGTTGGATCGTCCTCGCGATGGAAGAAGAACGCGGCATTGCCGGTGTATTCCGGATAGACGTCCAGGTCGCCGTTGAGCAAAGCACGGCGGACGATCGAGGTCGGCCCCAGTTGCGTATGATCCACGACGGGCACGCCCTCGTGGCGCAGCACTTGCAACACGATCTGGCCAAGCAGCGCACCTTCGTTATCGGCCTTGGAGCCGACCCGTAGCGGCGCCTGCGCGTTCGCTGCGCAAGCGAGCAAGGCCAGGAGCAAGACCAGGAGGCGGCGCAACGGTCAGCGTCCCAGCCGGTCGGCGAAGGCGCGCTTGTAGGCATCGTCGATCGGCGTGGCATCGACGCTGGCGGCCAGCCCGGCGAAACGTTTTTCGAACGCGCGCACGGCCGCCGAGAAGCGCACTGCCCTGCCCTCGTCATCGCCTTCATCCACCGCATAGGCCAACACACGGGCGGCCTGGCCGGCGAGGTCGACATCGTCGGGCAAGGCGGAGATATCGCCCCACACCTGCTTTAGGTACCGCACCGCGTCGGCGGCGCGGCGCATGCGGTGCAGCAATCCGGCCGGCGCGGCGTGTTCGGGCACGAAGCGAGCCACGACGTCCTGCGCTTCCTCCACGGAGACCGGACCCAGGTCCACGCGGATGCACAGCCATGCCGCGTCGAACAGCCAGGAGCGCGGTGCCGGCTCCGCGCTATAAGGCAGCGCCTCGCCATTGACCTCGACACTCTCGGGCATGCCCGCATCGAGGAATTCCACCACGTACGCGCGCTTCGCCGGGCACCCCTTGTACCGCCCTTCCATGCGATCGATATGCACCCGATGCGCACGATCGCCATGCCGGTTGCGCACGCAGGTGCGAGCGAACTCGCCGCGCTGGTAGCCCTGGCTCGTGCCGTCGTCGTCATAGAGTTCGGTGGTGCCCTGGGCACCGGGGAAAACCTGCAGGATCAGCGTATCGGGAAGGCTGGCAAGATCGCGCATGCCTTCCGGGTAAAGCGGGATGATGCTGCCCGGGCGCACGAAGATCGGGATTTCCTCCAGCGTGTACGAACGCTCCACCATCCCGCCTCCATCGAAGGCTTCCGCGCCATCGCGGCTGTACCACTTGCCCGGTGGGAGCCAGACCGGGAACGGCGCGGTGCCGTCGGCGCCGACCGGCGTGGTCACGGGTGCCACGAGGATGTCGTTGCCGAACATGTACTGTCCAGGATGTGCGTAGGCTTCCTCGTGCTCCGGCCAGTGGTAGTACATGGGCCTGACGATCGAGACGCCGGTGTCGTAGGCCTGTCTCGCGGCGGCGTAGATATACGGGGCGAGCTGGTAGCGCAGGCGGATCGCCGCGAAGATCGCATCGCCATAGGGCGGCCCGAAATGCCAGGGCTCCTTGTGCAGGCTCGCTTCCTTCGCCGAATGCGTGCGCAGCACGGGGCTGAACACCCCCAGTTGCATCCAGCGTGCGTAGAGCTCCGGTTCGAGGTGCCGCTCCGGCCGAGGGATGTGCTTGTGGAAGGTATGCCCGCCGATATCGTGGCTCCAGTACCCATAGAGCACGTTGGACGCCATCGCCGTGAAATGGGGCTGGTAGGCGAGCGACGTCCAGGAAATGACACTGTCACCGGAGAACCCGATCGGATAACGGTGGTTACCCAGGCCACCCCAGCGGTGGTAGATGAGGCCGCGGCGATCGCCGTCGCGCTGCATCTCGGTGAAGAACGCATGGTTGAGCCACCAGGTGTTCGACAGGCCGGGGTGTGCCTTCGATTCGGGCCACTGTTGCCAGTCCAGCCACCAGAAATCCACGCCCTGCGCTTCCAGTGGCTTCAGGATCGTGTCGAACAAGGCGCGCATGTACGGCTGCGACGTGCCCTCGAACGGAATGGGCGCCTGAGTGGAGGTATCCCACGACAAGGCCTTCGCCATCGCTTCGTAGTTTTCCTCGTGCGGCATGACGCCCGAGGCGGGGTGCAGGTTGAGCGTCACGCGCAGGTTCTGGCCATGGGCCCAGCGCATGAAGGCCCCGGGCTCCGGGAACAGGCTGCGATTGAAGGTGTAGCCGGTCCAGCCCGATGCCTCGCCGAAGACATCCTTTTGCTCATGCCCGGGACGCAGTGAAAGACCGGGCGTGGTGTGCCAGTCCATGTCCAGCACGAGCACGTCGAGCGGTATGCGTTCCTTTTCGAAACGCGCACCGAGCGTGCGCAATTCTTCGTCGGAATAGTTCCAGTAGCGCGACCACCAGTAGCCGAAGACGAAACGCGGCGGGATCGGTTGCGGACCGGCGATCGCCGCGAAATCCGCGAGCGCGGCGCGGTAATCGTGGCCGTAGCCGAAGAAATACAGGTCCTGGCGGTCGCCCGCGGGACGATCCTCCACCCAGCCGTCGTCGTCGAGCCCGAAGCCCTGGGTGTCGTCGACGACGTGCCAGCCATCGCGTGCGATCAGCCCGTCCTCCAGCGGCAGGGTGCTGCCGTCCTGCCAGGTGTCGCCGTCGTAGCGGTCGAGCGTGCGGTAGGTTCCGCCGAGGTTGGCCTTCTGCGCGTCGCCCGGATTCCAGGTGACCGGTCCGTTCCCGCGACGAACCAGGATCGCGAGGTTGCCGGCGGCGAAATGGCCGGTCCCCTTCTCGTAGCGCAGCCGCAACATGCCTGTGTCGATCTCGATGAATCGATCGTCCTCGACCAGCCCGAACGGCGGCACGTCGAGCGCGCGATGCACGACCACCTGGGTACGCCCGTCGCGGAAGCGCCCGTCGGCGCTCCATTCCAGGCGGACGAGCCGCGGTGTCAGCACGGTGAAGCGGATATCGCCGCGCTCGACGATGGCCTCGGGCCGGGCGGCGGCCCCCGTGGAAGGGCGGCTGTCTGTCGTGGCTTCCATGGGTAGCGTCACCCCTTTGCGAACCGGAGGTGGACCATTATGACGCGTTGCCGCATCCAGCCGGTGAATGGATGCGTTGGACGGCCGCTACCTCCCGGCACGACTAGAGCAGGACGCAGCGATTCCGGCCCGCCCGCTTCGCCGCGTACAACGCGCGGTCGGCGCGGTCGAAGGCCGCAGCCGAGGTGTCGCCGATGCCGAAGCGGGTGATCCCGCCGGACATGGTGACCATCACAGGCTTCGAACTGGCATGGAACGCCAGCTTCTCCACCGTGGCACACAAAGCGAGCGAGAGTTCCCACGCCTCGTCCGTACCCATGCCGGCGAAGACCACGACGAACTCCTCGCCTCCATAACGGGCGACGAACGCGCGTCCTTCCAGTTCGCGCGCCAGGGTCTGCCCCACGATCCGCAGCACCGCATCGCCTGCGCCATGGCCGTAGGTGTCGTTGATGCCCTTGAAATGATCGATATCGAAGGCGCCGAGGCAGGCGACGGCGCCCTGTTCGCGGATCTCACGTTCCACCTCGGCCACGCGCCGCTCGTAGGCCAGTCGGTTCGGCAGGCGGGTCAACCCGTCGGTCAGGGCCAGCTCGTGTTCGCGGCGCAGCGAGTCCTGTAGCGAAGTCGCCTGATTCTCCAGTTCCTCCACCCGGTCGCGCATGCGCTCGGCACGATCGCGGTAAGCGGCGAGGCGCGCATCCTCGCGTTCGCGGTATTCGCGAAAATGGCGGTCGATGAGGGAGAGACGCGCGACGACCTCGGCTTGCAGGCTGCCCAGGTCCGCCGCGGCGAGCGTCGTCTCGCCCAGTGCGCGCATCTCCTCGCGAACGCTGGCGTCGAGCGCACGGCCCTCGCGATCCTCGACACCCGTCCGTTCGAGTTCGACGGCAAGGTAACGGGTCATGTCGCCCAGGCGGAGGCTTACCGCCGCCAGCAATTCCTGGAGGCGCGCTATGTCGGCACGCAATCCGTCGATGCTGGCCGCGTCCGGGTCCCCGCTTGCCGGCGGGGGATCGTCCGATGTGGTGACGGCCTTCGCCAGGGCCTCGAGCAACGGCTCGAGCGCCGCGAGTGAAGGAACGTGGCGGAGTTCGGCGGCCAGCCGGTCGAGGAGCCGGTCCACGTCGTCGCCGCGACCCCGGGCGAGCGCGGCGAGGCGTAACGCCAACCGGCGCAGTCCTTCCTCCAGCGCATGGAAATCGCGCTCGTCACGCTCCATCCGCTCCAGCGCAAGATGGTACTTGCGCTCCCAGACATCCTGCTCCAAGCAGCTACCCACCGATCGTTCGTGGCCCTGCAGGGCATCCTACGCCGAACTGTCGCGGGGAAGCGCGTTCGCTTATCCCCGAACCGGACGCAGCATGCGACAAAGCCCCACGATCGGCCGGTGCAGTCCACAGGGATCGGTGTTCCACGGATAGCCCCGGTGCGCGGCGGCCATGTCGTCGAATGACGGCCGGCCCGGCCCCCATGCGGAACCGCTTGCCAGCGAGACGGCCAGCCCCGCGACAAGAGCGATGTATCTGACGGTGGTATGCATCGGCCAGTCCCCCTGTGTCGGCTCCGACGTTATGCCGCGGGACGTGACGGAACAATAGACCGAACGGCAGGGCCTGCCGCGTGGCGGACCAGCGTCACGCCCTCGCCCGGCCCGGGGACCGCACGGGTTTCACGGCCCTCTCGCGATCGGGACCGATGACGAGGCACTGCTCGGCCAGCGCCGTGACGCCGTTGCGATGCGAGACCACCACCATGACCGTGTGCGGCAGGCGCCGCTTCATCGCCGTCAGCACGGCCTGCTCCGATGCCGCGTCCAACGCGCTGGTCGCCTCGTCGAGGACCGCCAGGACAGGTTGGCGGAGGATCACCTGGGCCAGCAGGAGGCGTTGCAGTTCCCCGCCGGAGAGACGGCTCGACGCGTCGGCCAGCGAGGTATCCAGGCCCGTATCGACGAGGCGGCGATCGAGCCCCACGTCGGCCAGCGCCTCACGCAGTGATGCGTCGGTGGCCGCGGGCGCCGCCCAACGCAGACACTCGCGCACGGTGTGCTGCCAGGGACGAACGCTCTGGCTGACGTAGGCCCCGTTCGAGACGAGTTGCCGGTAGGCGTCGAAGTCGAGGACATCGCTGCCCAGCCGCGCGACGAACACATCGGGACGCGCCATGCCGGCCAGTACGTCGACCAGGCTGCTCTTGCCGATGCCCGAGTCGCCGGAGACCAGGGTCAGCTCGCCCGGCACCAGATCGAGTTCGCATACATGGAGCCCGCCCGCGGGCGGGCTTACCCGCAGGCGCTCGATGCGCAGCGTGGCACCGGACACCACCCTGGGCGGCGCCGGTGCCTGCACCTCGGTCTCCAGCCCCATGTAGCGCTGCCAGAGCTCCAGGGCCGGCGCGGCCAACCTCAGTTGCTGGAAACTCTGCCGCGTGGACACGAGGTAAGGCAGCAAACGTCCGAGCAGGAGGCAGACGGCCATCAATGACGAGCCATCGATGCCATGCCAGCGATGGGCCAGCGCGAACACCAGGGCGATCCCCGACGCCGCCGCCAGTTCCAGCAGGAGGCGGCCCGAAGCGATCAGTTCCAGTTGCCGCGCATAGCCCTCGCAAAGCTGCGCGGCCACGTCGCCATAGCTCGCCTTCTCCGCGTCCTCGCGCCCATAGGAACGCACGTGGCGCAAGCGGCGCGGGAAATCCTCGCTATGCCAGAACAGCCGCGTCATGTCCGCCACATAGGCGCGGCTCACTTCCGATTGCTCGCGGCCGAACGCACGCGAGCCGAGCAGGCCGAGCAGGCCCAGCACGGGCGTGGCGAGCAGCAGCACCGGCGAGACCCAGCATGCGACGGCGAGGCTCGCCGCTGCGGTCACGCCT
This sequence comes from Luteibacter sp. E-22, assembly GCF_049913125.1. Classification (GTDB taxonomy): domain Bacteria; phylum Pseudomonadota; class Gammaproteobacteria; order Xanthomonadales; family Rhodanobacteraceae; genus Luteibacter. The sequence goes on along the minus strand of NZ_CP183975.1, from coordinate 710,140 downwards.
GCGACGAGCAATTGCTGCAAGGCGCTGAAACCCTGCACGACGATCTCGGTGTTGTAGGTAAGCACATTCGCGATTTCCGCGGATGTCGCGTTCGCCAAGGCGGGCAACGAGGCGTCCACCAGCCGTGCCTGCACGCGCCGGCGCAAACCCAGCCCATAGCGTGCCGTAAGTCGCGCGCCCAGGCGGGAGGCCTGCCAGCGCAGCACGGCGAACACCGCCGTCACGAGGGCGAAAGCACCGGCTGTCGTGTCCATTCCGCCGCCGGGGACGGGTAGGACAGGCAGGGGCAAGGCGTGCGATGGCTGCACCAGGGCGACCAGGAGCACGGTCGCGACGCTGCCCGCACAGGCGGATATCAGCGACAACACCACATAGGCAAGCGTCGGGAGGCGATCCCCGGATGGCAGCGAACGCAGCAACGCGTGCAAGGGTGGCGCCCCGGAGCGCATGCCTTCGGACACCGTCAGAGCCCCGGGGTGGCGGCCGCGAGCAAGGCGCGCAACGCGGCGATGGAATCCCTTGGATGGCTACCCCGGCGCAGTTCGTATGTACCCAGCCCACCGAGTCGATGGACGAAACGATCCCACCCTGGCTGTGCCGCCGCATACGGCTGGTCGATCGCCAGCAGCGAAGCCATGTGCTCCCACGGCAGGCGGCGCAGCAAGCGCGTGGGATCGACCGCCGTCTCGGCACTCACGACGATGGCGCCGACCACGCGCAAGGGCGCCGGCGCCTGGTGACCAGCGCCTTCACGCAGGTCCACCTCGAACTTCGCCACGCCACTGCGCCGGTGGATCTCGGGCGATGTTTCGATCCAGTCGCGAACGGCCGCATCGTCGATGAAGCGCGACACATCCCGCTTCACATGCAGGAAGTTGGCCACGCCGGTCGCCGACATGCTTTCCGGCTGCACGAAGACGCCATCCTCGGCGAGGAAATCCATGCCGTCGAGCAAGGCATGCAAGGCCAGCGTCGACTTGCCCGCCCCGCTCGCACCGAGCAGCAGGAGGCCCCGCCCCTCTTGCCCGACACACGCGCCGTGCAGCGGAACGAGGTTCATGCCGCGGGCGGCAAGCATGAAGACGGCGAATTCGACCAACTCGTAACGCACGTGGTACGGATGCGCCAGCATGTCCTGCGACACGACGACGAGGGCGCGGTGTTGCGCCGGAACCAGCACCACGTAGTTCGCCTCGTCCATCATGCCGCAGAGCAGGCCGGCGCCTGCCTGTGTGCGCACCGGGGGCGGCGTGTCGCGAGCGACCGCTGCCTCGCGCGGCGCCACGCGCAATTCGATGCGGAATTCCGGCGACACCGTGGAGAAGCGATGTTCCGGCAATCCACCGTATGCCGCGTCCACCAGGGCAAGCAGTTCGGCGCTGTCGCTTTCGAAGCGGAAACGGCCACCGAGGATCTGTCGGCGGACGCTGACCGTGGGGCGTATGCGCTCGCCGAATGGATCCGCGACGGATACGTCTCGTGCATGGACATCGGTCGAAAACGTCATCGCCTGTCGATCTTCCCGGCCTGAAACGGTTGAGAGCGTGAGTGCGACGCGGGGCCGGGAAGGTTGCCGATGCGCGCCGTGGCGTCGACGCAACCTCGTCGGCACCGGAAGGCACCTACGCCCATCGCGGCGTCCCGGCACCGCGCTCCCCTGGTTCAGTCCGAGGCTCGTCACCGATGTTGAATATCCAGGTAGGCCACTCCTACTTCCTGCGCTACGACAGCAAGCAGTGGGAACGTGGCAAGCCCTATCCGCCACTGGCGACGATCCAGATCGCCGCGCTCTTACGCCGGATGGAACACGAGGTCACGCTGTTCGACGCGATGCTGGCGAACGGCGTGGAAGACTACGCGGCGACGCTCGAGCGGGCGCGGCCCGGCCTGGTGGTCTTCTACGAGGACAATTTCAACTTCCTCACCAAGATGTGCCTCGGCCGCATGCGCGACGCGGCCTGCCGGATGATCGCCGAAGCGCGTGCGAACGGAGCCCGGGTCATCGTGGCCGGTTCCGATGCCTCGGACCACCCGGAACCCTTCCTCGCCGCCGGCGCGGACGCGGTGCTGATCGGCGAAGGCATCGGCGCGTTGATCGCGCTCGTCGATCGTCTCCAGCGCCAGCCGGACATCGATCCCGCGGCATGGACGGAGGGCCTCCCCGGCGTGGCCAGCATCGCCGATGGCGCGACCCGCGTCACCCGCATCGGCGCGGTGCCTCCGGACCCGCGCATCGCCGGGCAACCGGCGTGGGACCTGCTCGACATCGACCGATACCGCGCGTTCTGGCGGGACAGGCATGGCTACTTCAGCCTCAACATGGCTGCCTCCCGTGGCTGTCCGTTCCGGTGCAACTGGTGTGCCAAACCGATCTGGGGCAATCACTACAACCAGCGGCCCGCGGAAGAAGTCGCCGCCGAGATGACCTATCTCAAGCGTACCTTCGCGCCGGATCATGTCTGGATGGCGGACGACATCTTCGGTTTCCATGTCGACTGGGTGAGCGAGTTCGCCATGCATCTGGAGGCCAGCGACGGGTCCGTCCCCTTCACCATCCAGACGCGCGCCGATCTCGCCAGCGAACGCATGACCGCCGCGCTGGCGAAAGCCGGATGCACGGAAGCGTGGATCGGCGCCGAGAGCGGCAGCCAGCGCGTACTCGATCGCATGACGAAGGGTACGAAGGTGCCCGACCTCGTCGCCGCCCGGCGGCGCCTCGGCGCGCACGGCATCCGCGTCGGCTTCTTCATCCAGCTGGGTTACCTCGGCGAACGGCTCGACGACCTGCTGGCCACGCGCGAGCTGGTGGAACTTGCCGCCCCCGACGACATCGGCGTGAGCGTGTCCTATCCTCTTCCCGGCACGAAGTTCTTCGAGGAAGTGAAGGCGCAGCTCGGCGCGAAGACGCACTGGGACGATAGCGCCGACCTCGCGATGATGTTTCGTGGTGCCTACGATTCGGATTTCTACCGCCAGTTCCGCAACCTGCTGCACGACCAGGTGACGCTGCGGCAAGGTGCGACCGATGCGGAGGCGGAGGCGTCCCTGCGCCTGCGCTGGAACGCGTTGCTGGCTGGCGAGCGGGCGCACCGCACGGAAGTGCCGACCTTCCCTTCCCCCGTGACGTCACAAGGCGTCGCCCTCCCCCTCGCATGAGCACGCCATGCTGCCGCCACTGAAGCTCGTCAAGCACGGCCTGCGCCGCACCACGGAAACGTTGGCGGCCGAACTCGCCCTCGCCCAGCCCGGCACCGACATGCCGGACTGGACCGACCTCGAATGGCGGCTCGCCTCGGCCGCCGCCGTCGCCCACGGCGTCTCGCCCCTGCTCTGCCGCTTCTCCACCTGGCAACGGCCTTCGTGGCGGCGTTTCCTCGTCGACCAGCGCCAGCACGTCATCCAGCGCCACGAGCGGATCGCCGGCTTGCTGCGCCGTATCGATGCAGGGGCGCGCGATGCGGGATTGCCGATGGTCGCGCTGAAGGGCGCCGCGTTGCATGCGCTCGGCCTGTACGTGCCGGGCGACCGGCCGATGGCCGACGTGGACCTGCTCGTGGACGAGGCAGACGCGGATGCCACGGCTCGCATGCTGCTCGCCCTGGGCTACGAGGAATCGTTCGCGCAATGGAAGCACCGCGTATTCAAGCCGTCGGCGGGCGACGGGGTCGCCGGCCTGGGCGAGCATCGCGACACGCCGATCAACATCGAGCTGCATACCCGCATTCACGAACGCCTGCCGCTCGACACGGTGGACATCACGCCAGCCATTCGTCCGCGCGATGCCCGCCCCGGCATCCACCCCTATCCGTCGCCGGGCGCGTTGATGAGCCACTTGCTGCTGCACGCCGCGGGCAACATGTGCGGCCGTAGCCTGCGCCTGCTCCACCTCAACGACATCGCGCTGCTCGCCACGCGCATGCGGCCGGACGACTGGGCGGTACTCTGGGCGGGCGAGCGTCCCTGGTGGGCGCTGCCGCCGCTCGAACTCGTCGCTCGCTATTACGCCGGAGCGGTGCCGAAGAACGTGCTCCGGCGACTCCGACGCGATTGCCCGCTCCTGCTACGCATGGCCGCACGCCGGCAGACACTCACCCATGTCTCCTGCTCCAACCTCTGGCTGCACGCCCTTCCGGGCGTCGAATGGTCGCGCTCGCTCGGCGAAGCCGGACGTTGCCTGAAGAACCGGCTCCGGCCCACCGAGGAAAGCGTGAAGGAACGCGCCGACATGATCCGGACCCAGGTCTGGCTGCAAGGCCAGAGTTGGGTCAGCCTGGGTCACCGGCGTCGCCTTCTCACCTGGCTCACCCGTCCGGTACCGCGCATGGACACGTTGTACGTGGTGCGCAAGGCGCTCGACGCGGTCGTGGCGGGGTAAGACACCGTTTTGCGCACGGCCTCGCCTAGAGGCCACCGCCTGCCTTGGCGAGACCGATGGCCGTGACGACGCGGTACATGGCTTCGAAGATTCCCGCCGTGTGATCGGCGTCTTCCGCCAGCGCGCGGCGCTGCGCCTCCCTGGCCAGGCGCATGCGCAAGGCTTCGTCGTCGAGCACGCGGGCCATCGCATCGGCGAGCGCGTCGGCGTCGCCCGCGGGGACCGCCAACGCCGCCACGTTCGCCCACTCGGCGATATGGCCGACGGCCGTACCCACCGTCGGCACGCCCGCCACGGCGGCCTCCAGCAGGACCAACGGCCCCGCCTCGTGCAACGACGACATCACCAGCAGGTCGGACGCCACCATCAGCGGCCTAAGTTCCGCCTGCGTGCGGAAGCCGAGGAAGGTGACGCGCCGTTCGATACCCAGGCAACGCGCCAGTTCCTGCATCTCGCCGCCAAGCGTGTCCACGCCGGCGATCCGCATCTCGAAGTCCACTCCCGCGTTGGCCAGGATCGCCAACGCGCGCAACAAGGTCGTCTGGTCCTTCACCCGGTTGAGGCTGGCTACATGGATCAGTTTCGGCGGCGCGTCGTCACGCGGCCGTGGCTCCAGCGGCTTCCATGTGTCCGTGTCGACACCCAGGGGCACGCGTTTCGCCGGAATGCCCAAGGCGCCCAAGGCATGGACGATCGGGGTACTCGCCGCGGTCACGATGTTCGCCAGGCGCAAGATCGCCGCCTCGCGCAGCCGGCCCCGCCACTTGCGCCTTCCGCCATAGCCGATGGCGTCCAGCGCGACCAACTCGCCGCCCGCGATGTGCACGAGGGCTGGAAGGCCGAGCGATTTCGCCGCCACGACGCCGATCAGGCCGCAGTGCCCGGAGAAGATCGACTGGACCACGTCGAAGGGCGCGCATCGATGTTCGGCACGGATCGCGGCGATGGCACGCCATACCGTACGGCCCTCGCCTATGTTGTGTATCGTCGCGCCGCGCAGCGGCCAGGTTCCCGGCCTGGGTTCCTGGTGCAATACGAATACATGCACTTCATGCGTCCTTGCGAGGCGCCCGATCAGGGCGAGGAACACGGGGATCACCCGCTGCTCGCCACCCCGGTCCACGCCACCGGGAAGCACCATCGCGATCTTCATGCGGCGTCCTCTCCACCGGCGACCTGGCGGTATGCCTCGGCCCACCGTCGACCGAGGGCGTCGTACGACAAGGCGGCATCGAAATGATCGCGCACCTCGCGACGCGCCGTGTCCGATGCCATCGCGTCCGATGCCGCCGCGACGAGGGCCCCGGCCAGGGCGCCCGCGTCGCCGCGAGGCCACAAGCGGCCGATGCGACCGTCGCCGGTGATGGCGCGGAAGGAAGGGATGTCCGTCACCACGGGACGAAGCCCGCAGGCCATCGCCTCCAGCAACGCGTAACCCGACCCTTCGGCGAGACTCGCCGAGACGAAGAGATCCGCCGAACGCATGAGCCACTCGATATCCGCATGCGGCACGGCCCCGAGCAAATGGACCCGGCCGGCAAGACGTGCATCGCCATCGATCCGCCGGCGCACGACGGACAACAAGGGGGCCGTGCCATACGCGCACCACAGTTGCAGGCCGGGCAAGCGCTCGCTGGCCTTGGCGATGCCGTCGAGCATCGTCAACGGATCCTTTCCCGCGGCCAGGTGGCCCACGGAAAGCACGCAGGGCTCGCCATGGAGACCCGTGACCGTGCGCGCTTCGCGACGGTCGCCCGGCGTGAAGCGACTGCTGCTTTCAGGAATCGCCAGCAGGCGCGTATGCCTGGCGAACAAGCGTCGCCGTGTGAACGGCGTCGCCTGGTCGAGCGAGGTGAAGGCGATGCCCGCCGCCGCGCCGTACCATCGCCGCCACGGCATGTGACGCCATCGCGAAGGCAGGCCGTCCGCGTGATCCTGCAGGACGACCGGCAGCGCGGGAAGGCAGCGTGCCAGCGCCGCCGCATGCCGTGCGAAGGCCAGGCTGTGCACGTGCACGACGTCCGCATCGAGCTCGCCGGCGATATTCGCCGCCGCCCGGCCAAGGTCTCCCGCGCCACGCATGCCCCGGCTGTCGACGAAGTGATAGCCGATACCCGAGCGCGTCACGCGTCCGTCGAACGTCGCCATCTGCACGACCGACACCCGCGTGCCTCCGCTCGCGATCGCTTCGGCGATGTCGGCCAGCGAGGGCCAGCGCGCGAAGATCGCGTCGGCGTCGAGTTCCGCGGGTGCGGGCAGGAAGTTGACCAGGACGGCGTGCACGCGACGCGCTCCCTCAGAGACCGGACACCTGCGGCATGCGCAGGCGCACCAGGCGGTTGGCGAGATTCAGCTCCCACGGCTTGTCGTACTTGCGCCGGCGGTAACGCCAGGACGCCATGGCGCTGAGGCCCCGCTTGGCCCAGGGTGGCGAGCGCAGGTCCTGCACCGTGGGGAAGCGGCAGCGCAACACGGTGACGAAATCCTGGATGTGCCGGCGCAGGTCGTCCGTCAGCCAGGGGGCATCCGCGTGGCACGCGTAGTCGACCCAACGCTTCTCCGTCCATTCCTCCGGTGTCGCCGGAAAGATCACCGGCTCGCCGTCGAGGTCGAGCAAGGGCGTGGAGGCGCGCTTGCCGCGATCCTTCTCGTGCTTGCTGCTTTCCGGTAGCGGCGTGTAGATGTAGACGATGATTTCCGATTGCGGGTTGATCTTCTTCAGCTCACGGATGAACTCGAAGGTGTGCAAGGTCTCTTCCTCGGTGTTCTGCGGCGGTGCGACCATGAACGACAGTTCGGGAATCACGCCGTGGCGCCGGCACAGCTCCGCCACTTCGAGGGTCTGGTCGGGCCGCGTGCCTTTGCGGATTTCCTTCAGCATCGCGCCGCTGGGGGACTCCGCGCCGATGTAGGCCATGCGCAACCGGCTCTTGCGCACCAGCTTCCACGAGCTTTCCGACAGGTTGAGCAAGGCATCCGAACGCGCATAGCACCACCAGGGCAGCTCCAGCTTCGCCATCACTTCCAGTAAAGGGACCATGTCCTCTTCGCGATCGAAGAAGTTGTGGTCGAAGAACTGGATCGAATCGGCGCCGAGGCCGTGCTTGAGATAGCTCAGGTCGCGCTCCAGGCGGGCCACGGCCGGCAAGGCCGTCGTACCGCCGAACATGGCCGCCACGCCGCAGAACGTGCAGCGGAAGCGGCAGCCGATGGCGGCCTGGTGCGCGGCGGTACGACGGCCGAGGAAGGTGGGCGCCAGGTAGCGGCGGGGGTCGCCCAGCTTGTCGTACGGCAACACGATGCCGCTGTCGCCGAGCGAGAAGCGGCGGCCGGGGTTGTGCACGATATCGCCGTCACGCTTCCAGGACAGTCCGCCGATGCGCGAAACATCGCGGTCGGGCCGGCCGAGCGCGGCCATCAATTCGGGCAGGCTTTCCTCGCCTTGCCCCCGGATGGCGTAATCCACGTACGGCGCGGAAAGCGCGGTATCGGTGTACAGGGTCGGGAAATAGCCGCCCCATACGATGGGCATGTGCGGGAAGCGTTCGCGGATCGCCTTCGACACGGCGATCGACGGTTCCATCTGCGGGCCGCCCATGACGCTGATGCCCACGGCATCGAAACGTTCCGCTTCGATCGCGTGCAAGGTCGCGGCGACCACGTCGCGATCGATGTTGCCGTCCACCACCCGGCTCGTGCCGCCGCGGTCCAGCGCCGCGGCCAGATGGAGCAGCGACAAGGGGAAACGCGCGCTACCGCGCGAGGTGATCGTGGGATTGACCAGCAGGGTGTTCGGGGCGTGGGTCATGAAGTCGGTCGCAAGGATTCAGGAGGGACGGCGCAGCTGGAATACCAGCGCGACAGGCACGTCGAGGGCCGCGCGATCGAAGTGCGCGCCCTCGGGGATGTCCGTGGCATCGAGCATCGGTTCGAGCACGTGCTCGATGAGCAGGCCGAGGCGCGCGCAGGCCGCGTGCCAATGGCTGTAGAGGTGCGGGGTATGGCGCGCCGCATAGCGCTGCCCGCCGTGCTTGAAGTCGCGCAGCCAGCCCAGCGCGTGGCCGGTGGGATGCACGTCGCTGCAAAGGATCAGGCCGCCGGGACGGGTCACCCGGCGCAGTTCCGCCAGCGGCGGTTCGAGTCGCCGGAGGTGTCCGATCACCAGGCCGCAAAGCGTGATGTCGGCCTCGTCCGAAGGCAACGGCAACGACTCCAGATCGCCCTGCCCCAGCTCGACCGAGGCGAGCGCAGCGGTGTCGGCGAGCGCGGCGGCGGCACGCTCCAGCATCTCCGGTGACAGGTCGACGCCGCGCACGCGGGCCGCGCCACGCTCCACCGCGTGACGCGTGTAGCGGCCACTTCCGCACCCGGCATCGACCACCGATTGTCCGCGCAAGTCTCCCGGCAACAGGCCGAGCATCGCGCGTTCCTCGGCCAGCATCACGGGGTTGTGCGCATGGGCGGGATAGCTGCCGGCCCATAGAGCGTACGCGGCCGACGGTTCGAGGATGGGCGTGGCGTTCATGAACAAATCTCCGCGGGATATCTCTCGTGCGTCGCCAGCGGCGCATGCTCAAGGCCCGGTTCGAGCGCAAGCAGGTCCGGATCGGCGAGTTCACGGGCAAGCAACTTCGCCTTGCCGTCCAGCATCACCGGTACCGTCTCGATACCGGCAGCGGCGAACCAGCCGGCGAAATCGGGATCGGCAAGGCGGGGCACGCCGTCGCGTACCACGGCGCGAAGATCGGCGCGGCGCCGGCCAACCAGGCCGGCCGCCACGTCCCCGCCGCGATCCTCCACGATCACCAGGTCACCCACGAAACCATGCTCTAGCCGGCCCCGCCTGGAGAGGCGAAGCACGCGCGCGCCGGCTTCGGTCGCCAGGGCAAGCAGGGCTCGCCGGTCCAGCGTGCCATGCAGGTCCTCCATGCGCAGTTCGTCGAGCAGGTCGCGTGCGCCGCTGAGGCGGGAGTCGCTGCCCAGGGCGAGCCGTCCCGCCGCATGCAGCCGGCGTGGATCGAGCGTGCGGCCGAGCAGGCGGCGATTGCTGCCCGGACACCACACCACGGATGCGCCCACCGCGATCACCCGGTCGATGTCCTGTTCCCCCATGCCCACGCCATGCACGAGCACGCTGTTCGTGGCCAGGCAACCGAGCCGGTCGAGCCGCGCAAGCTCGGCGGCGGCCACCGCGTCCGTTCCCTCGGCGAGGTGGATCATCCACGGATGCGCGGACGGCGTCGCGGCGAAGCTGGCTTGCACGGGAGGCCCGTAGGCGGGTCCGTCCAGGGTGTAGCTCCAACCATGGTCGCGCAGCAGCGCCACCGGAAAATCCGTGGCATCCAGCGCGGGGTGCCACGGATCGTGGTGTGCAACACAGGTGACGCCCGCGAGCAGGTTCTTGAGCGCGCCGTGGCGCATCCGCCGTTCCTTGGGTATCGCGAGGGCGGCAACCACGGACGGCTCCGCGAAGTGCTCCTGGAACGCCTCGATCCACGCGTAGCTGTTCGGAAACGGCGCGCCCGTGCGGAGAGGCGGCACGCTGTTCACCTGCAAATGGTCGTGGGCGTTGATCAGGCCCGGAAAGACCAGGTGATCGCGCAGGTCCACCGGGAAACCACCCTTGCCAGTGCGTGCACCGATGCGACCGTCGACAAGATGCAGGGGCGAGCGCGCGGCACCGGTGACGGTCACCAGGGCGGCGCCGGAAAGCGTGGCGTCCACCCTCAGCGCCGGTGCATCACGATCAGGAAGTGATCGCCCATGTCGCGCAGCAACGGCAGCCCGCCGAAACGGTCGTCGATGCGGCCGAGCCGCTCGTACCAGGCGGGGCGGCGGCGATAGCGCTCGACCATGTAGGGCGGCGGCAGGAACAGGCTCAGGGCGCGATAACCGCCCAGCGTGAAATGCTCCTGGAAGGCCGTGTAGAACTCACGCGGCATGTAGTAATACGTCCAGATCGTGTGGCCGTTCATGCCCACCGATTGCGCGCCGCGAGCGAGACGTACACCAGCCCGGCCGAAGCGGCGGCGCACGGCATAGTGGCCCGCCTCCCATGGGCAGATACGGCCCATCACGGAGAAGACCAGGGAGCCGCCGGGACGCACCAGCCGCGCGCACTCGTCCGCCACGGCGCGCAGGTCGGGCGCGCAATTCAGCGGACCGAAATTCGAATAGACACCATCGAAGCGGCCGCCCAGCAGGTGCAGTTGCTGCACGCCGAGGTGCACGGCGCTCACCTTCGATTCCAGCGCCGCCGCCTCGGCCCGGGCACGTGTGCGCTCCACCATCTCGGGAGACCAGTCGCTGGCCACCACCTCGTAACCGTGCCGGGCGAACTCGACGGCGTCCAGGCCGGTCCCGCAACCGAGGTCGAGCAGCCGCGATCCCGCCGGCATCGTCCGGGCGATCGTCGACCACATCGTGCCGCGCATGCGCTGGATCAGTTCGTTGTTGCCGCGCGGGCCATCGTAATCCGCCGCCACGCTGTCGAACGCCTTCTGCGTGTCGAGCAGTTGCGCCTCGTCGAGCCCCCGCGGGGGCGGCATTCGCTCCATCCGTGCCTGGCCAGTCATGTCGATCTCCGAACCCGTGGGTGTATGGCCTGTGTGTGCCGTCTGGCCGCGCTTTGGTTGACTCAGGCGAGGTTCGCCGTCGCCGCTCCGCGACGGCGCAACGCATGCCGCGCGACGGCCGCCAGCGAGGCGAGGAAGGCCGCCGCCAGCACGCCCATGCCCAAGGTCAACGGGGCGTTGGGGAAGACTCGGTCCGCGGGCACGTCGATCGGCCAGGCCATCGATGTGCCGGAGGTGTAGTTGTCCGCCAACCGCGTCATCAGGTCGTTGCGAACCTGCTCGAGCGTGCGGACATCGGCGTTCGCGCCGGCGAGCAGCACACCCGCCATTCGTGCGTCGTCACCCTTGCCGGCGGCGGTTTCGCGGGACAGCCTTTCCTGTTCGGCGCGGGCGTCCTTCAGGCTGGCCTCGACCTCGCCCAGGCGTTTGCGTGCCAGCTCCAGTGGCCGCGCCTCGATGCGCCGGTGGATCGCCTGCAGCACCGTCACCGTCGCCGACGCCAGCTCGGCGGCATCCTGCGCCGAATAGGCGCGCAGACGGAGCTTGATCAAGCTCGCGTACGGCAACGGCTCCAGTTTCAGGCTGCGCCGGTAAAGCTTCGCCTCGGGTGCTTCGACGGGAACACCGATGCTCTTCAGCACGTCGTTCTGGAAGCCGAGCGTGTCGAGCCGCTCGAGCACGCGCTGGAACGGTTCGACCTTCGGGTCCTGACCGGCGGGCGCGACGCCCAGCTGGCCCAGTTGTATCCATGCCGTCGCTTCCCATTGGCTACGCGATGCATGCAGGTATGCGAACGTGGCCATGAGGACGACGGCGGCCGTGCCGGCGAACCAGCGCCATTCGCGGGCGACGATGCGCCACATGTCGATCAGGTAGATTTCGTCGGCTCGTTCCATGCGGGGGACTCGGAAGGATGGAAGGGGGATGGCGTTCGGCTCGGCAGCAATGCGGCCAGTACCTGCAACAACAGGCAGATGCCGAGGAAGGCGGCATTCATCCAGATGAATATCTGGGGTGCGAAGGGCGACATCACCGAGACGTAGGCGATGCGCAGGAACATCAGGAGTCCGAAGAGCGGCACGTTCGGACGCAACCGGCGCACGCACCAGATCAACAGGCCGTAGGCCGCCGCGATCGAAAGCAGCGCGCCCGGCGCGCCCCAGGCAAGCAGGAAAGGCAGGTACTCGGTGCCCACGTTGATGTTCATCGCATCGAACGGGATGTCGGTGTCCATGCTCGACAAGGGGCCGCTGCCCGGTATCAGCTGGTGCACGAGGAAGTCCGGGTTGGCATAGTGCTTGGCCAGCATCGCGCCGAAGTTGTAGGGACCGGCGCTGATGTAAAGAAGCAGCCACTTCACCCCCTGCGGGGCCGCGCGATAGAGGCTGCTGAAAGGCAGCGTCACGTTGTCCAGCGAACCCGAGCGCAGGGCGCCCAGCACCGAAAAGACGACGCATCCAAGCAGGCCCAGCATGGCGATCGCCTTCCAGGGCAAGGGCCGCGTCGCATCACGACGGAAGACCGTGACGAAGGCGATCGAGAACAGGCCCGCGAAGATGCGGTTCCGGTCGATCACGAGCACCGGAAACACCAGGCCCACCGTCAGCAGCACGTAACGCAATCCCGCATGGCGCGTACACAGCAAGCCGATGACGGGCAAGGTCCAGCACATGTCGGAGATATGGCGCAGGTGTTCGCGTCCTGGCTCCATCGTCGCGTACGACGAGGGATCGTCGATCAGGGGGATGGGGAAGAGCGCAAGGTCGAGGCCGCAGAACAGCGTCACCACCGCGGCGAACGCCAGTGCCACGAAGGCCTCGCGGGTTCCGGCATATCGCCGTGCGCGGAAACGTTCGGGCGCGGTCAGCCGGGTGCCCGTGGCGGCGTCGAGCAGAAGGATGGCTCCCGCCGCGAGCACGAGCAGCAGGATGCCCTGGCCGTATCCGGCGGGCAGGTCGTAGGTCAGCGGCGTGATGCCGCAGGCAAGCAGGAGTGGCAGGCACAGGTAGGCCGACGGCAGGCGCAGCAGGCGTTTCATGTTTCGCCCACCCGCTGGCGATGCGGCACGGGACGGACCCGGGACAGCATCAGCAACGACAGGTAAGCCGTCATCTGCATCGCCACGAGCCAGGATCGTCCCTGCAGGAAGGCGATCTTGGCGCCGATGCGGAACGCCTCGGCACGCAGGAGGGTGCGGTCCGGCTCGTCGAACATGCACAGCCGGCGCAAGGCCACCTGACGCGCTTCGGTGAGATTGACGATACGCGTGGCGGTATGGCGCGTCTTGCTGAAGTTCGCGCCATGCAGCCGGTATGCACACACCTTTACATCGACGAAGCCGATGGCGTCCCTCGCCGCCAGGCGCAGGAACAGGTCCCAGTCGTCGATGCGCAGGCCTTCGGTCCAGCGAGCCACGGTCTCCAGCGCGCTCTTGCGCAACATCGTGACCGGACCCCCGATCGCCCAGTGGCTGATCACCGCGCGCCGGATGCCGTCGTCGGAGCCATACAGTCGCTTGTTCGCGTGATGGAGGTCGGACATGCCGCTGTCGAGGATCTTCGCGCCGTGACGGTCGACGACGATGCAATCCCCTATCGCGGCCCCCTTGTGGGGGTGATCGACGAGATAGCGGACGAGGACATCGGAACCGCCGGGCAGCAGGTAGTCGTCGCTGGCGCCGATGCGCAGGAATTCACCCCGCGCGCGTGCCGCCAACTCGTTCAGCGTCGCCGCGATGCCCTTGTTCTCGCGGCTCACGTATTCGATCGCGATAGCCTCGCCGTGGGTCGCGATCCACGCCTCGATCCGCTCCGCCGTCCCATCCGTCGAGCCATCGTCGATGATGACGATCTCCTTGGCCGGATAGGGATCGTCGAGCACGCTGTCCAGGCAACGTTGCACGAAGTCCTCGTGGTTGAACGCGGGTATCAGTACCGACACGAGTGGCACCGCCGGCACGAGTTCCGGTTTGCTCGCGGGCATGGTCAGAGCCCTCCCAGGTAGCGCCGCACCACCACGACATTGAAGACGAGGTAGAGGGCATAGTTGGCCGCGAAGGCGTACATCGCGCCGATCACGCCGAACGTCGTGGTGAAGGCGCAGACCAGCAGGAAATAGGTCACGCCGAAGACGATCTCGGAGACGATGAAGAGACGGGTCATCGACTTCGCCAGCATCAGGTAGGCCAGGACGAAAGACGCGATCTTGAACACGTCGCCTACCAGCTGCGGGCCGTAGAGGTCGTTCGCCCCGGCCGTGAAGTCGGCACTGAAGAGAACGCGCGTAATGGGCTCGCGCATCAGGTATACCGCGGCCGCGATCGCCACCACCGCGGGCAGGAGGTGACGGTAGGCCTGGCGGAATTCCGCGACGAGCGCGGTCTTCTCCTTCGTGGAGGCCAGCCTTGGCAAGTAGTGGACCGTGATCGCGGTGACGAGGAACAGCAGGTACGCATCCGAAACGCGGCTCACGGCCTGCCAGTAGCCGACCTGCTCCCAGCCGAAGCGCGCGGCGAGATGGTCGCGGACCGCGATGTTGACCAGCGGTGGTACCAGTGCCGACGTCAAGGTCATCGTGGAGAACGCGGCGAGGCGTCCGGTCATCTCCCGGTCGAAGCGCATGCGCAGCATGCCGCGACGGAAGTAGGGGCTCTTCCAGCACGCGGGAAACGCCACGAGCAACCACAGGGACTGCCCCAGCACGAGGGCGAGCAAGGCACCGTAGAGGTGCAGCCAGCGGGACAGCCACAGTGCGGCGAGCATCGCCAGGATCGAGCCGGCCACCTGGATGGCGGCGAGCCGGCGCACATCCATGAAGCCGTTGACCACGGCGAGCATGTAGTTGACGACGGCGATGCCCAGCTGCGCGACGGCGAGCACGCGGACGAGGCTCGCATAGCCGGCATCGCCCATGAGCCACGCGGCGATCTGCCGGCTGAACAGCCAGGTGGCGGTACCCATGACGCAGGAAGCGAGCAAGGCGTACCAGAGCGCGGCGGCGAGAAGACGGGACAGCCGGGGCGCGTCCTCGCGGTACTCGGCCACGTATTTCACCACGCCGGAACTGATGCCCCCGCCCGCGAACACGGCCAGGACGGACATGAGGCTCATGAACTGGCCCAGCCTGCCAATGCCTTCCGGACCGGCGGACGAGGCCACGAGCTTGACCACCACCAACGCGGCGAGCAGCCGTGCGCCGGTGCCCAGGGCCGCGTAGAAACCCGAGCGGAGGAAACTCACGGGCCGTCCGCGTAGGACATGCAGGCCTCGACCACCTGCTCGACCTGCTCGTCGCGCAGGACGGCCGCCACCGGCAGGCTCAATACTTCGGCGTGGATGCGATCGGTGAGCGGTAACCGAAGGTCCCGCAGCGAAGCATAGGCGGGTTGCCGGTGCGGTGGAACCGGGTAGTGCACCAGCGTCTGGACGCCCTGACGGGCGAGGTGCTCGCGCAAGGCCTCGCGGCGTGCGCTACGGACCACGAACAGGTGCCACGCGTGCGTGCCGGGTGCGCCAGCGGCGGGCAGTCGGATCGCCGGATGACGTATCCCTGCGAGATAGGCCTCGGCCACCGCGCGACGGCGCGCGTTGTCCGCGTCGAGGTGGCGCAGCTTCACGCGCAGCATGGCCGCCTGCACTTCATCCAGCCGCGAATTGGTGCCTTGCCTGTCGTGCCGGTATTTCTCCGGCGAGCCGTAGTTGCGCAGGGCACGGACGCGGGTCGCCAGGTCCTCGTCGTCGGTGACCACGGCTCCGCCGTCGCCGAGCGCCCCCAGGTTCTTTCCGGGATAGAAGCTGAAAGCGGCCGCGTCGCCCAGCGAACCCGCCCTGCGGCCGTGGAAGGAGGCGCCGTGGGCTTGCGCCGCGTCCTCGATCAGCAACAGGCCACGACGCCGGGCGATCTCCGCGAGCGCGGACATGTCGGCCAGGCGACCGTACAGATGCACCGCCATGATGGCCCGGGTGCGCGGGCCGATCGCCGCCTCGACGCGCGTGGGATCGAGGTTGAACGAGGCGTCGTCCGGCTCGACGGGCACGGGAACCAGCCGGTTCGTCGTGACGGCGAGGAAACTGGCGATGAAGGTGTTGGCGGGTACGATGATTTCGTCGCCTTCGGCGAGCGCGCCGCGTTCCATATACGCGCGCAGGATCAACGACAACGCGTCGAGGCCATTGCCGACGCCGACCATGTGCGCCACGCCGCAGTAGTGGGCGAACTCGCGCTCGAAGGCGTGCAATTCTTCGCCCAGCACGTACCACCCGGAATCGATGACCTTGCCGGCCGCAGCTTTCAGTTCATCGGCATAGGGCGCATTGACCGCGCCGATATCGAGGAAGGGCACGGCTGGCGGAGCGACGCTCACCATGCCGCCAACCCTTCCAACCGTGTCCCGCCACGCACCTCCCGCAGGAAATCGTCGTAGTCGGTGATGTAGTCATCCGGGTCGTAGTGCTGGTCGGCCAGGACCATCAGCACGCAGTCGTCGCTGAAATCGTAGAGGTCGCGCCAGACCATGGCGCCCAGCAGCAGTCCCTTGGTGGGATCGTCGAGCACGACCTCCACCGGACCGTCGCCGTCGTCGAGAAGGAAGGTGACCCGGCCGCGCACCGCCACTGCGAGCTGGTTCAAGCGCCGGTGCGCATGACGCCCGCGATGCACATCGGGCGTGGTGGCGAACAGGTAATACACGCGGCGGATGGGAAAGGGCACGTTCCGTTCCTGCTCCAGCGCGACGAGCATTCCCCGGCTGTCGCCGTGCGAGGTCAGGGAAATCGGTTGGATGTCCATGCGATGGCCCGGCTGTGACAGTGGCTGCGAGAGTCGGGATTGAGTGCCGCCACCTTCATCGAAGGTTGCGTTCGCTGCCGGCACAACCTTCCGTGCGCGTCCCGGCACTCAAGCGGAACACGAGGATGGACGGGGCACGACAGTGGACAACGACGAGGCGGCACCGACGCGGCCACGAAAACTGGTCGCACTGCACTGGCTGACGGTGCTGTGCGTGTCGCTGGCTGCCGCGTTCATCCTGACCCGCGACGAACTCGACGGGCGGGCCTTGCGCCAATGGCTGCTGGAAGGACACCGCCATGCGGGCCTGCTGGTGCTGCTGCTCTTCGCCGCTCGGGTGGCCTTGCGTATCCGCTACGGCAAGCTGCCACCCGGCGGCGAGCATTCGCGGCTTGTCCGCGTGCTCGCGGGGCTTACCCACGTCGCGCTCTACACCTTGTTGCTCGCCCTGCCCCTGCTCGGCTGGGCCATGTCGAGCGCCGCGGGTACGCCCGTGCATTTCTTCGGCCTCACCCTGCCCGCGCTCGTCGGCGAAGACGAGGACCTGGCGGACAGGTTGCAGTCCTTGCACGTGGATGCCGCCTGGGCCTTGCTCGCCCTGGTCACCCTGCACCTCGCCGCGGCGCTGTGGCACCACTTCGTGCTGCGCGACCACACCCTCCGAATGATGCTCCCGGGCCGCCGTCGCTGATGGGCCGCGGCCGCTTCACCGTTGCCACCGATCGACAAAGGAAGAAGGAACCCGCCATGTTGCCGATATCGACCCGACGACACGCCATCAGGGCCGCGCTCGCCACGCTCCTGCTGCTCCTGGCCAGCACCGCGGCCCACGCGATCCCCGCCTATGCGCGGCAGACGGGTGCCGCCTGCGCGGACTGCCATGCCGGGTCCTATGGGCCCGCCCTCACACCGTATGGCATGCGTTTCAAGCTCAACGGCTATACCGATACCGACGGCAAGGGCCACAAGATTCCGCTGTCCATGCAATTGATCGAATCGCATTCCGCACCGGCCCGCGGCGATAGCAGCACCCAGCTCAGCGAAGGCGACCTCTACCTGGCGGGAAGGCTTACCGACCAGGTCGGCGGTTATGTGAAGATCGAAGCCGATCACACCGGCCACAACACCTACAACACCCGGCTCAGCAATATCGACCTTCGCTTCGTCGCCAAGGAACTGAAGGTCCATGGCAAGGACGCATTGTTCGGCGTGAGCGTGAACAACAGCCCGGGCTTCACCGATCCCGTCGGTACGCTGCCGGCGTTCTCGACCCTGGGCCCCGCCGGCGTCACCGGGACCCTCCTCAATCCATCGAGCCCCAACTCACTGGCCAACCGCGTGATCGGTGCCAGCGTGTACGGCCTCTACGATTCGAACTGGTACGGCGAAGTCGGTACCTACCGCTCGTTGCCCACCTCGCAGCAGGACCATCTCGGCTACAACGTGGCCGGCGATCCCGGGCGGCTCAGCGATACGGGTTACGTCCGCCTCGCCTACATGAAGGACATGAAGCGGCAGTTCTTCTCCGCCGGCGTCGTCGGGTTGACGACGAAGCGCCAACTGCCACGCTCCGGACCGAGCGACGACCTCACCGACCTCGGCTACGACCTCAGCTACCAATACCTGGGCAACCGCGAGCACATCGTCCAGGTGGCTTACGTGAACATCCTCGAACGGCGCGACTATGGCAGCGCCCCGATCATCGGCGGCGTGCAGGCGCGCGACCACGGCAACGTGCACGACCAGACCGCGAGCGTCACCTACACGTTCAGGCAAAGCTACGGCCTTTCCGTGAGCCACATGAAGAGCACCGGCTCCCGCGACGTCGCGCGCTATGGACCGTCGGGCAGTCCCGACACCACCAGCAACCTGCTCACGGTGTTCTGGACGCCCTTCGGCAGGGACGACTCCTACACCTCGATCGCCAACCTGAAACTGGCGGCCAACTGGTTCCGCTTCACCCGGTTCAATGGCCGGGGCGACGACATCTTCTTCGCTCCGCCGGGAGCGCGCCCGACCAACGCCGGCGACCTGAACGCATTCTTCGTGACGGCGAGCCTAGCCTTCTAAACCCACCACAGGAGCACAGCGTGTTGAACCCGATCGTGCGACAAAGCCTGCGCCTCGCCACCATGGCCCTGCTGGCCGGCGGCTGGGCGCTGGCATCGCCCCTTGCCCGCGCCGGCGATGCCAAGGCCGGTGCCGACGTCTTCAAGTCCGAGTGCGCCGAATGCCACGCGGTAAAGGAGGGGCGGAACAAGAAAGGACCCAGTTTGTTCGGTATCGTCGGCCGCAAGGCCGGAAGTGTGACCGACTACGAGTATTCCGATGCGTTGAAGCAAAGCCCGTGGACATGGACGCCCCAACAGTTGCATACGTATCTTTCGCAACCGGCGAAGATCGCCAACCCGGGCACCAAGATGAAATACGACGGCCTCACCGACACCACGCAGCTGGACGACCTTATCTCCTATCTCGACACCCTCCACTGAGGCGAAACCCAGCCGATGCTGGAGCACCGTTCCTCGCACGCCCTGCCCCGATATCGCGTCGGGGCGATCTGGATGCTCGTCGCGGCGGGAGCGGTGGCACCCGCGCAGGCGCAGTCGTCGGCATGGAGCGGCGTGGCGGCACTCGGCTCGCAACTGGTCGATCGTGGCGTGGCGATCACGCCGCCCGGTCCCATCCTCCAGGGCGCGGGCACCTGGTCCTTGCCGGAGGGCTGGTCCGTCGGTGCATCGGCGAGTGCACAACTGCGAACGCCCCGGCGTATCGTGGAAACCCTCGCCCAGGTGGCGCGCTCATGGTCGCTTTCCAGCGACTGGCAAGTGCAGTCGAATCTTCTCTACTACCACTATCCACGCCACGGCCAGGCACGAACCTACGACCGCACGGAACTCGGGGTGGGTTGGATCTATCGCGACGTCCTCACCCTTGGCCTGTCGGCGACGCACCTGAACGACTACGGCGGGCAACGCCCGCGTGGCGCGGCCGACGTGGGCCTGCGCTGGCCGGTGGCCCGCCAGCTCTCCATCACCGCCAGCGCCGGGGTGGCCCAGGAACTGGTACCGCCACGGGGAAGCGACTACGACCGGCGGAACCACTACTACTATGGTCACCTGGGCCTGACCTGGACCGAGGGCCCGTGGCGGGTGGACCTCGCCCACATCATGAGCAACCGCGACAAGCTCCGCTTCCAGCCGGATGTCTCACCCTGGGTTGCGACCGTGTCGTGGGCCTTCTGAAAGGTAGACGGCGCAACCTTTCGGGCCCATCCCGGTACTCATGAGTCCTATCCGAATGCCTCCCGAGCCCATGAGCGAAGCCGAACTCGATGCCGACGCCGTCGACCGCATGCTGCTACAGCGCATGTCGGCCGGCGATCGTGCCGCGCTGGCGGTCATGTACCGCGGATACCACGGGCGGCTCGTCCGCTTCCTTTCCCGCCTGACCCGGCGCACGGACGTCATCGAGGAAGCGATCAACGACTGCTTCTGGATCGCCTGGCAGAAGGCGGCCACGTTCCAGGGCGATTCCCGCGTGTCCACCTGGATCATGGGCATCGCCTATCGCTGCGGCCTGAAGGCGCTGCGCCAGCACGGCAGCGAGCCGGTCGACGAGGACAGCGTGCCGGAAGACCGCACGCCCTCGCACGATCCCGGCGAGGATCGCGAAATGCGCGACTGGCTGGGCAAGGGCCTGGACCGCCTCTCCGCCGACCAGCGCGTCGTGGTCGAGCTGGTCTATGGCATCGGCCACACGCTCGACGACGTGGCGACGATCATGCAATGCCCGGTGGGCACCGTGAAGGCACGGCTTTTCCATGCCCGCGTAAAACTGCGCAACGTGCTCCCGGGGCTAGCCGGTGAGCGAACCATCAACAGGGAGATCGTGCCATGACTTTCCAGAAGGATATCGGCAGGGACTGCCCCCGTGCCTGGGAAGCGATGCCCTGGGTGCTCCAGGGTGACGCGTCGCCCGTGCAGGGCGCCTGGTTGAACATGCACCTGGCCGAGTGCGAGGCCTGCCGCGAGGAATTCGCGCAGCAGGAAAGGCTGCGCGCCGCGTTGGCGCTGTCGCCCGGACTGGATATCGATGCCGAAGCGGGGCTCGCCCGACTGCTGGCACGCATCGATGAAGCGGACCCGCAGCAGGTCGCCACGTCGCGCCGCGCGGCATCGTCCGGCTGGTTGACCCGCGCGCTGGTCGCCGCGGTACTGGTCCAGGCCGTCGGAATCGGCGTGCTGGGAATCAAGCTCGGCGGCGAAGGCGCTGGCCATGCCGCCGCGCCGGTGTACCGCACGCTGAGCCAGGAATCCGCCCCTGCCGCACCGGGTTCGCTCCACGTGGTACCCGTGGCGACACTGAAGGTGGCCGAATGGAACGCGCTGCTGCATCAGTACCATTTGCGCGTGGTCGGCGGCCCGAACGACGTGGGTGCGTACACGCTGGTGTCCACCGACGGCAACATGCCGACGCCGCAGACCCTGCAGGGCTTGCGCGCCGATCCGGGTATCCGTTTCGCGGAACCCGTCACCGATACCCCATGAAGCGAGCCTCCCTCGTCCTGGCGTTGCTGCTATCCACCCTCGCCGCCTGCGCGCCGGTGCGACCGGACCGGCCGCAGGCATCCGGCGCGGATACCGCATCGGCATCGGCCGGTGGCGTCGCCTCGATGGATAGCGAACGCGACATCGTGCTGGTCGTGGCCAATCCGTTGGAACCGGCCTCGACGCATGCCGGTTCCAACCTGCTCGGCTACGCACCCTCGGCGAGCTACGGCGCCGGGCAGCGCGCCGTTTCGGTGCTGTCCGACATCAAGCGCGCCTATGGCATGCGCGAGGTCGCGGGCTGGCCGATCAAGGCGCTGGGTGCGTACTGCGTGGTGCTGAAACCACCGGTGGGGACCGACCGCGATGCCCTGGTCGCGCAGCTGGCCAGCGATGGCCGCGTGCAGCTGGCGCAGGCGTTGCAGGACTATTCCGTCTACTCGGACGTCCCGCCGGAGGGGAAGAAATACAACGATCCCTACACCGACCTGCAGCGCGGCTTCGTGGAAACGCATGCCGCCGTGGCGCACACCACGACGCAGGGCCAGGGCGTGCACGTGGCGATCGTCGATACCGGCGTCGACATCTCGCATCCCGACCTGCAAGGCCATATTCACGACAGCGGCGATGCCGTCGACAACGACACCTCCGCGTTCAACCACGACCGCCATGGCACCGAGGTGGCGGGCGTGATCGCCGCGGTGGGCGACAACCGCCAGGGCATGGTGGGCATCGCGCCGAAGTCGCGGCTCAGCATCTACAAGGCCTGCTGGTATCCGCCCGGCCAGCACGCGGCACGTTGCAACTCGTTCACGCTGGCCAAGGCCCTCGCCGCCGTCAACGATACGGACGCACGCATAGTCAACCTCAGCCTGGGTGGTCCGGCCGACCCCCTGCTCGGCAAGCTGCTGGCGCAGCTCGTGGGCCAGGGCCGCATCGTGGTCGCGGCGCTGCCGCCGGACGGCGCCACCGGCGGCTTCCCCGACAACGCGCCCGGCGTGATCGTGGTGCGATCCAGCGCCACCACGCCCGCGCCGTCCGGCGTCGTCAGCGCACCGGGCAACGATATCCTCACCACCCAGCCAGGCGGCGGATACGACTTCACCTCGGGCTCGTCGATGGCCACGGCACATGTCAGCGGGATCGTCGCACTGCTGCTGTCCCTCGCGCCGCGGCTCGACGCGCGCACCGCACGGGACATCCTCCTGCGCACGAGCACCGTCACCAACGGCATGCTCGAGGTGAATGCCGCCTCGGCGGTCGCCGCCTTGCGAACGAGCGAAACCCCATGAAGATCCTTTCGGACACGACGGGCGCGATGCCCGATGTCGCCACGCAGACCGCTCCGCGTTTCGGCGCCGCACTCGAATGGGTGGGCATGGACGGCATCGATGCACCCGTCAGATTCGACGCCGGTGACGGCGTGCCGCAGGTCGCGGCGGCGAAGATCGGTGCCTTCGTCAACCTGGTGCGGCCGGACGTGCGTGGCATCCATATGTCGCGGCTCTACCTGACGATCGACGAGCACCTCGGTTCTCGAACGCTCGACGCGGAAATGCTCGACGCCATGCTGCAAGCCTTCCTCGACTCCCATGCGGGACTGGCGGATCGCGCCCGCGTGGACATCCGCTTCCAGCACCTCGTGCGCCGGCGCGCGTTGCGCAGCGACAACAGCGGATGGCGCGCGTATCCCGTGACGATCGAGGCCACGCGGGACGCCCGGGGATTCCATCTCGGCCTGACGACGGAAGTGACCTATTCCTCCACCTGCCCCGCGTCCGCCGCCCTGGCGCGGCAACTGATCCAGGAGCGCTTCGCGACCGACTTCGCGGTGGGCTCTCCGCTGGATCGCTCCGCCGTGCTGGCATGGCTGGGCAGCGAACAAGGCATCGTCGCCACCCCTCATGCGCAACGTAGCGTGGCACGCCTGCGAGTGCGCTACGCCACAGGCGCCACGCCGAACCTCATCGGCTTGCTCGATGCGGTCGAAGGGGCGCTCGGTACGCCCGTGCAGACCGCGGTCAAGCGCGAGGACGAACAGGCTTTCGCACTGGCCAACGGCGGCAACCTCATGTTCTGCGAGGATGCGGCGCGACGGATACAGCGGGTACTCGACGGCGACGCGGACCTGGCCGGCTTCCAGGTCCGGCTGGAACACCAGGAGAGCCTGCATGCGCATGACGCCGTGGCTTTCACGAGCCATTCCTGGCCGGAGGTTTCCACCGTGACGTGACGGCGGAAACGTGCAAAAACGTCATCGACCCGGCAGGGAACTTGATGTACCTTTCTGAATGAACAGCCATGATCCCTCATTCCGGGGAGATCCCTGGCCGTGTCGCCGCCTCTGACAAGGCGGTACGTCTAGCCAAGTTCCTCGGGAGCTCAAGCGATGGCACTCACCCGCCGCGAGTTCATCAAGTTCACGGGCCTGGGCCTGGCAGCGTCCAGCATGGGCATGCTCGGCTTCGGGGGATCGGGCGTGGCGCAAGCCGCCGCCGTCCGCCCCTTCAAGCTCACCCACGCGACCGAAACACGCAATACCTGTACGTATTGCTCGGTCGCCTGCGGAATCCTCATCTACAGCATGGGCGACCGGGCGAAGAACGCCCTATCGAACATCATCCATATCGAGGGCGATCCGGACCACCCGGTGAACCGCGGCACCCTGTGCCCGAAGGGCTCGGCCCTGCTCGATATCGTGCACGCACCCACGCGCCTGAAGACGCCGCGCTATCGCGAACCAGGAGGCACCGAGTTCAAGGACGTCTCCTGGGATTTCGCCCTGGACCGCATCGCCAGGCTGATGAAGGAAGACCGCGACAAGCACTTCATCGCCACGAACGCTGCCGGGACCACGGTCAATCGCTGGACCAGCACCGGCATGCTGGCGGCGTCGGCCTCGTCCAGTGAGACCGCCTTCCTCACCTGGAAGGTCGCCCGCTCCCTCGGCATGGTGGTGTTCGACAACCAGGCGCGCGTCTGACACGGACCGACGGTGGCCAGTCTGGCCCCATCATTCGGTCGCGGTGCGATGACCAACACCTGGCAGGACATCAGGAACGCCAACGTCGTCCTGGTGATGGGTGGCAATGCCGCCGAAGCGCATCCCTGCGGGTTCAAGTGGGTGATCGAAGCGAAGATCGAGAACGGCGCCAAGCTCGTCGTCGTCGATCCGCGTTTTACCCGTACGGCCTCCGTGGCCGATTACTACGCCCCCATCCGGCCGGGCACGGACATCGCGTTCCTGAGCGGCGTGATGCGCTACCTGCTGGAAAAGGACGCCATCCAGCACGAGTACGTACGCGCGTACACCAACGCCGGCCTGATCGTGAAGGAAGGATTCGACTTCCAGGACGGTCTGTTCAGCGGCTACAACAGCGAAACCCATAGCTACGACAAGTCGAGCTGGGACTACGAACTGGACGAACAGGGTTTCGCCAGGTCGGACGACACCTGGCAGGACCCGCGCTGCGTGATCAACCTGCTCAAGCAGCACGTGGCCCGGTACACGCCGGAAATGGTCTCGCGCATCACGGGCACGCCGCAGGACAAGTTCCTGCACATCTGCGAGTTGTTCGCGAGCACCGCCGCGCCGGACAAGGCCATGACCAGCCTGTTCGCGCTGGGCTGGACGCAGCACACGGTGGGCGCGCAGAACATCCGCGCGATGGCGATGATCCAGCTGCTGCTGGGCAACATCGGCGTGGCCGGTGGCGGCATGAACGCATTGCGCGGGCATTCCAACATCCAGGGGTTGACCGACGTCGGCCTGCTGTCCAACCAGATGCCCGGCTACCTGACCCTGCCCAACGACAAGGAAACCAGCTTCGACGAATACATGTCGACGAAGCTGTTCAAGCCCTTGCGTCCCGGCCAGACCAGCTACTGGCAGAACTACCGCAAGTTCGTAGTCAGCCTGCAGAAGTCCTTGTATGGCGACGCCGCGACGCAGGAGAACAACTGGGCCTACGACTGGCTGCCCAAGCTCGACGTGCCGCTGTACGACATCATCAAGGCGTTCGAGATGATGAACGCGGGGCAGATGAATGGCTATATCTGCCAGGGCTTCAATCCGCTGCAGGCCTTCCCCGACCGAGGCAAGATCCGCCGTGGCCTCAGCAAGCTGAAATTCCTCGTCACCATGGACCCGCTGGACACCGAGACCTCCCGCTTCTGGCAGGACTTCGGCCCGCAGAACCCGGCCAAGCCCGCGGAGATCCAGACCGAGGTATTCCAGTTGCCGACCACCTGCTTCGCCGAGGAAAACGGCTCGCTGGTCAATTCGGCGCGCTGGCTGCAATGGCACTGGAAGGCGGCCGAGGCGCCGGGCGAAGCCATGTCCGATATCTGGATCATGAGCGGCATCTTCCATCGCCTGCGCGAGATGTACCGAAAGGAAGGCGGCGCCTTCCCCGATCCGATCCTCAACGTCGCCTGGAAATATACCGATCCGGTCGCACCGGACCCGGAAGAACTGGCCAAGGACATGAACGGCCGTGCGCTGGCCGACATCACCGACCCGGCCACGGGCGTGACGACTAAGGCAGGCACGTTGCTGGACGCCTTCGCCCAGTTGCGCGACGACGGCACCACCGCGGCGGGTTGCTGGATCTTCACCGGTTCGTTCACCGAGAAGGGCAACCAGATGGCCCGCCGCGATGCCACCGATCCACGCGAGCAAGGCATCGCCCCGAACTGGGCGTGGGCGTGGCCGGCCAACCGCCGCATCCTCTACAACCGCGCCAGCGCGAACCTCGAAGGCAAGGCCTGGAACCCGAAGAAGCCGGTGATCGAATGGAACGGCACGCGCTGGGTCGGCATCGACGTGCCGGACTACGGCCCGACCGTGAAGCCCTCCGACGGTGTCGGTCCCTTCATCATGAACGCCGAAGGCATGGGCCGCCTGTTCGCCCGCAACCTGATGGCGGAAGGCCCGTTCCCCGAGCATTACGAGCCGATGGAATCGCCGGTGGAGAACGTGCTGCACCCGAAGGTCAACGCCAATCCGGTAGCCCGCGTCTTCGCCGACGACCGCTCCGCCTTCGGAAACGCCAAGGACTTCCCGTACGTGGCGACCACGTACCGCCTCACCGAGCATTTCCATTTCTGGACCAAGCACGCGCTGATCAACGCGATCCTCCAGCCGGAGGAATTCGTCGAGATCGGCGAGGTCCTGGCGAAAGAGAAGGGTATCGAGCAAGGCGGCTGGGTGAAGGTGTCGTCCAAACGTGGCGAAGTGGTGTGCAAGGCCTATGTGACCAAGCGGATCAAGCCGCTCATCGTGGACGGCAAGCCTGCCCACGTGATCGGCGTGCCGTTGCATTGGGGCTTCACCGGCCAGGCCCGGAAGGGCTACGGCGCGAACACGCTGACGCCATCCGTCGGCGACGCCAATACGCAGACGCCGGAGTTCAAGGCGTTCCTGGTGAACGTCGAAAAGACCAGCGCACCGGTCGCAGCCTGAGGCCAACGACATGTCAGACCTGCAATCCCAAGACTATGTCCGGCGCTCGGCCTCGACGATGACGCCCCCCGTGGCGCGCAGCCACGAGGACCAGGTCGCCAAGCTCATCGACGTCAGCCGCTGCATCGGCTGCAAGGCCTGCCAGTCGGCCTGCATGGAGTGGAACGACCTGCGTCCGGAGATCGGGCATTTCGAAGGCTCGTACGAGAACCCCATGGACCTGGGGCCGAGCGTATGGACCCTGATGAAGTTCGCCGAGTACGAGAACGAACAGGGCAACCTCGAATGGCTGATCCGCAAGGATGGCTGCATGCATTGCGAAGACCCGGGCTGCCTGAAGGCGTGTCCGGCGCCCGGTGCGATCGTGCAGTACGCCAACGGCATCGTCGACTTCATCAGCGACAAGTGCATCGGCTGCGGCTACTGCGTGAAGGGTTGCCCGTTCGACGTTCCCCGGATCAGCAAGAAAGACCACAAGTCGTACAAGTGCACGCTGTGTTCCGACCGCGTGTCGGTCGGGCTCGAACCTGCCTGCGTCAAGGCCTGCCCCACCGGCGCCATCATGTTCGGTTCCAAGAGCGACATGACCCATTGGGCCGGTGAACGCATCGAGGACCTGAAATCGCGTGGCTTCGAGAATGCCGGCCTGTACGATCCGAAGGAGGTCGGCGGCACGCACGTGATGTACGTGCTGCACCATGCGGACAAGCCGTCGCTTTATTCCGGCCTGCCCGACAAGCCGCGCATCAGCCCCGTGGTCGAGGCATGGAAGGGCATCATCAAGCCGTTGGCGGTGGCGGGCATCGCCTTCGCCGCCATCGCCGGTTTCTTCCACTGGATCACCGTGGGCCCGAACGAAGTCACGGAAGAGGACGAGGAAGAGGCTGCGCGTGCCCTGCGTGGAGAGCGCGAACCGGACCCGGAGGAGAAGTCATGACCCGCCCGAAGTATGCGATCACGCGCTACACCACGACGAACCGGATCAACCACTGGATCAACGCAGGGCTCTTCATCCTGCTGCTCCTGTCCGGGTTGTCCATGTTCCATCCGATGCTGTTCTTCCTGTCCGGCCTGTTCGGCGGCGGTCAATGGGCACGTGCGGCGCACCCGTGGTTCGGCGTCTTCTTCATGCTCAGCTGGATCGGCATGATCATCCAGTTCTGGCGCGTGAACCTTCCGGCACGCGAGGACATCGCCTGGTCGAAGGCGATCGTCCAGGTCGTCACCAACGACGACGAACACGTGCCTCCGATCGGCCGCAACAACAGCGGCCAGAAGGCGGTCTTCTGGTCGATGACGCTGTTGATCCCGGTGCTGTTCCTCACCGGACTGCTGATCTGGGAAGTCTATTTCGGCGCGGCCACCTCGATCGAGGTGCAACGCGTGGCCGTGCTCATCCATAGCCTGGCGGCCATCGCGGCCATCCTCGTCTGGGTGGCCCACGTCTATGCGGCCATCTGGATCCGCAACTCGGTGCGGAGCATGACCCAGGGCTATGTCACCCCGGGCTGGGCCTGGCATCATCATCGCAAGTGGTTCTGGGAGCTGGCCTCCGGCCAGCGCGGCAAGACCACGCCCAGGAAAGATCCGTGAAGCAAGCCGAGGCACCACCCAACGCCAAGTGGAGCGGTCCATCGCACGCGGGCGTCAAGGCTCCCGATCCGATCCTGCTCGCCGATCCATCGCGCCGTTTCGCGGCCACCGCGAAGCGGCTCGACGAGCTCGCGGCCGGCGGCCATCCGATGGAAGCATGGCTGCGCTTCATGGCGGGATTGGCACGCGCGCAGCATGCCGTTGCGACGACGCTCGGCCCCGCCGCCACGCTCGGAGCCGATACCGTGGCGCAGGCGACGGAGGCGCGATTGCCGCCGCTGGCGGCGGACGGCCATCGCCGTGACGCTTCATGGCGCGATGGCTTGAGGTTGCTGCTCGATCGCATCGACATCGCAGGATTGCCGTCTCCCGCCCTCGACGCCATGGAAACGTTGCGACACGGCGACGACGCCACGCTGGACCAGCTGGCCGACAACTTCCTGCGCGGCCGCGTAAGCACCACCGACGCGGGCGCCGCCGTCTTCGTCGCGGCGGCCTTGCAGGTCTATTTCACCTGTTCCGCTGCCCCGTTGAACGTCGACGAACTTCGCCTTCTGGAGGAACGCGGCCTTTGCCCGTGCTGCGGTTCACCGCCGGTGGCTGGCGTGATCACGGCAAGCGGCACCACGCCCGGCACGCGCTACCTGTATTGCTCGATGTGTTCCACCGCATGGAATCACGTACGCGCCGTATGCATCACCTGCGGCGGCACGCGTCACCTTTCGCTCCAATCCATCGAAGGCGATTCCGGCCTGGTCAAGGCCGAGACCTGCGCCGACTGCCACACGTATTCCAAGTTGTTCTTCCAGGTGCACGACATGCAGGCCGATCCGTTCGCGGATGACCTCGCTTCGCTCGGACTGGACCTGTTGATCGCCGAGGCCGGTTTCGCGCGGCATGCGCCGAATCCGTTACTGCTGGCTGGTGAAGGCTAAGACCTCCGGTACTGCTGCACGCCCCATGCCTTTAATGGCCTAACCATCCCGCGCTCCGAGGTGTTCGACCCACCTCACAGGGAGCACGGGAGCTACTCGTTCGACATGACGTCCGGGCAAGCACGTGGTTAATCCAGCCGACTGGTGTGACAGAGGTCACAGGGCGTGGAAGTCATCGACTTTCTCAGAATTCTTCCATGTGCTTGCTTCATTCCTCGGCATAGCTTCGGCGGAAGCTCGAAAGGCGACTGGTGCGTATCGACGCCCCAGGGAATGATCAAAGATAGGGATAGACCATGAAGTGGAAGCGTATGTTGGCTTTGCTCGGCTGGAGCATGGGAGCACTAACGACAAGTCCTGTTAGCTTGGCCGAGCAGCGCCTGACAGCGAAGCTGGAGACCCCTTATGCCTCGGATAGCAAACGCTCGGCCATCGTGAAACTGACCTTGCACAACATAGGGGACGAACCGGTTGCCATCATGAAATGGGACACTCCATTCGTCATGTCCGGCGGACGCCTTCCGAAATCCCAGTACGAAGTAAAGAACGGCGTGGGTGAGGTCTCCCGATATATCGGCCGTTCCGTCAACATCGGACGAATTCTCTCCAGCTATTTTATCGTCCTGCAAAGTGGGGAAAGCATTGAAAAGGAAGTAGACCTCACCTACGAATACGACTACGGAGCGGGCGGCGCATTCTCCGTGAAGTTCACCTTGTCGTTGGATCGCGCCCCCGATCGGTATGTTGTGACCGACAAGGAATTCCAAGACTTCAAGAGAAATACGCTCAGATACGTCGAATCCAACGAAACGACCATCTACATACCGGGGCCGGTGCCGCCATGATCTTGGGGCAGATGGTGGTTTTTCTTGACCCCGCACGGGCGGCACCTCAGCATACGAGGCATGTCCGGACCTGACGCAACCTCGCTGCGCAATCTCCCTGCGGTGGCCGCCGTGCTGGCGACCGCGGAGGCAGCCTTGTTGTTGGAACGCCATGGGCGCGCCGCCACCACCGAGGCAATCCGTCAGGTCATCGACGATGCACGAGATGCCCTTCGCCTGTCTCCCACGGAGGCGCCCAGCGTGGCTGAAATCGCCCAGCGGGCGCGCGGGCTGCTCGAAGCGAGGATGCCGGGCCTGCGCCCGCTGTTCAATCTCACCGGCACCGTGCTGCATACGAACCTAGGCCGCGCGGTACTCGCCGAGGCCGCGATCGAGGCGGCGGTGGAAGCGATGCGTCACGCGGTGGCGTTGGAGTTCGACCTGTCCAGCGGCGTACGCGGCGAACGCGACGACCACTTGCGCGCCCTGCTTCGTGAATTGACCGGTGCGGAAGATGCCACCGTGGTCAACAACAACGCCGCGGCCGTCTTGCTCTGCCTCAACACCTTCGCGCTCGGCCGCGAGGCGGTGGTGTCGCGCGGCGAGCTGATCGAGATCGGCGGGGCCTTTCGCATGCCCGACATCATGGCGCGTGCCGGCGCGGAGATGATCGAGGTGGGCACCACCAACCGCACCCACGCCGCGGACTATCGCGACGCGCTCAACGAGCGCAGCGGACTCGTGCTGAAGGTGCACACCTCGAACTATCGCATCCAGGGCTTCACCGCCGAAGTCGGGGCACGCGAGTTGGCGGCGATCGCCGACGACGCGGGCGTGCCGCTGCTCAACGACCTCGGCTCGGGCAGCCTCGTCGATCTCTCCCGTCATGGCCTCGCCAGGGAACCGACGGTGCGCGAAGCGGTGGCCGAGGGCGCGCGACTGGTCACGTTCTCCGGCGACAAGCTGCTAGGTGGGCCGCAGGCGGGATTCATCGTCGGCGACCGCGACCTGATCGCCAGGATCAATCGCAACCCGCTGAAGCGCGCCTTGCGCGTGGATAAGATCCGGCTTGCCGCCATCGAGGCCACGCTGAACCTGTATCGCGATCCCGACCGTCTTGCCGAACGGCTTCCGACCCTGCGCTTCCTGTCACGCCCCCATGCGGACATCGAGGCACAGGCGCGCCGCCTGCGAGGGGCGGTGGCGGAACGGATCGGCGATGCCTTCGTCGTCGAGGTAGGCGATTGCCACAGCCAGATAGGTTCCGGCGCGCTGCCGTTGGATACGCTTGCCAGCGCCGCGCTGTCGGTCCGCCCGGTCGGCGGCCAGCGCACGCTGGAAAAACTGGCGGCGGCACTCCGCGCATTGCCACGCCCCGTCGTGGGCCGTATCGGCGAGGGCGCACTGCACCTGGACCTGCGCTGTCTCGCGGAAACCGACGAGGACGCCTTCCTGGCGACCCTGGCCCACCTCGCCCACACTCCATGATCATCGGCACGGCCGGCCATATCGACCATGGCAAGACGTCCCTGGTAAGGGCGCTGACTGGCGTCGACGGCGATCGCCTCAAGGAAGAAAAGGCACGCGGCATCACCATCGACCTGGGCTTCGCCTATTTGCCGATGGATGATGGTTTTACCCTCGGTTTCGTCGACGTGCCGGGCCATGAGCGCTTCGTGCACACCATGGCCGCCGGCGCGAGCGGCATCGACATCGCCTTGCTGGTGGTGGCCGCCGACGACGGCGTCATGCCGCAGACGCTGGAACACCTGGCGATCCTCGACCTGCTGCGCGTCGGGCGCGGACTGGTCGCGCTGACCAAGTCCGACCTGGTCCCGCCGGAACGGCTGGCGGAGGTGACCGCGCAGATCCGCGAGGCGACCGCAGGCACGATGCTCGAAATGGCGGACATCCTGCCGGTATCCTCGACGACGGGCCTGGGCGTCGACGCGCTGCGCGACCGGCTCGCCATGGAGGCGCGTGCGTTCGGTGCACGGCGTGCGGACGGCCGTTTCAGGCTCGCGGTGGATCGTGTGTTCACCCTGGCCGGCATCGGCGTGGTGGTGACCGGCACCGTGTTGTCCGGCACCGTGCAGGTAAAGGACCAGGTCATGCTCAGTCCCTCGGGCCTGACCGCACGCGTGCGTTCGGTGCATGCGCAGAACCGCCAGGTGGAGGTCGGCCGCGCAGGCGACCGTTGCGCGCTGAACCTCGCTGGCGACGGCATCGCCAAGGACGCGATCCAGCGCGGCGACATGGTCGTCGATCCTTTCCTGCACGCGCCGACCGACCGCATCGATGCGAGCCTGCATATCCTGGCCGGTGAGCCCAAGCCCGTCGGTGCATGGTTCCCTGCCCGGTTGCATCACGGCGCGGCCGAAGTCGGCGTACGCGTCGTGCCGCTGGAAGGCGAGCAGCTGCTTCCGGGACAGACCGCCGACGTGCAGCTGGTGTTGAGCGAGCCGATCGCCGCGGCGGCGCTCGATCGCTTCGTGCTGCGCGACGTCTCCGCGCGGCGAACCATCGGAGGCGGCCGTTTCCTCGACCTCCGCGCGCCATCGCGACAGCGCCGAACGCCCGAACGACAGGCACAACGAGCCGCGCTGGCGATCGACGATCCACGGGAGGCGCTCGCGGCGCTGCTCGATGCGCCGCCGTTCGCGTGGGACGTGCTTGCATTCGCGCGCGATCGTGCCCTGACGGCGGCCATGCTGGACGACATCGTCGCCGCGCTCGCACCGCTGGTGTTCGACGCGGGCGACGAGCGTGTGGCGATCGACAAGGTGCACTGGCGGGGTTTCGTCGACGCCCTGGCCGAACGCCTCGAAGCGTTCCATGCGGCCCATCCGGATGTGCAAGGCATCGGCCGGGAAAAACTGAGGGTGGCCTTGCGCCCGCGGCTGTCGCCCGCCGCGTTCGCATTGGCCCTGCAACACGAGGATGTCGCCCGCCGCGTGGTTCGCGATGGCGCGTTCGTGCGCATGGCCTCGCACACATTGCAGTTGAGTCCGGAACGCGAGGCCGCATGGCGGGCGATCGAACCCTTGCTTGGCGGCGACGTCCGCTTCCGGCCTCCGCGAGTGCGCGACGTCGCCGCCGTGGTCGGGCGCCCGGAGGCGGAGGTCCGCCAACTGATGAAATCCGCGGCGCGGGTCGGCCTCGTGGACGAAGTGGCACACGACCATTTCTTCCTTCGCGCGACCGTGCATGAGATGCTGCTGATCGCCGCCGACGTCGCGTCGCACGCGGCGGACGGCCGCTTCACCGCGGCACAGTTCCGCGACCGGCTCGACAACGGACGGAAGGTGGCGATCCAGATTCTGGAGTTCTTCGATCGCCAGGGTGTTACCCTGAATCACGGCACGCTGCGCCGGATACAGGCCCGTTATCTCGACCTGTTCGGATCGGTGCCGGCGTGACCGCAATCCTTGGAAGAGCATCGTTCCCGGTGGGACGTCCGGACTTCAAATCCGGGTGAGGCGGCCAGACTGCCTCGGGTGGGTTCGACTCCCATGCTCTTCCGCCATCGCGGCGGCGTTTCAGACCACCTCGACGCCTGGCACGCCCGCCATCGCCGTGCCGACGATGCACGCGCGGGGATAACCCGCCGCCTCGATCGTCGCCAGGATCGCCTCGGCCCGCTCCGCCTTGCATGCCACCAGCAAGCCGCCGGAGGTCTGCGGATCGGTCAGCAAGGCACGGCGCCAGTCCGGCAGGCCGGCGGGCAGGACGACGCCATCGCCGTAACTGCTCCAGTTCCGCTTCGATGCGCCGGTGATGAAGCCGGCCTGGGCGAGCCGCTCGGCCTGGTCGAGGAAGGGAACGTGGCCTCCCTCGATCCGGACCCGCAGGCCGCTCCCACGCGCCAGTTCCAGCGCGTGCCCCAGCAAACCGAAGCCGGTGACGTCGGTGATGGCATGCACGTCGCCGTCCTGCGCCAGCTCATGGCCGACGCGGTTGAGCAGCGTGGTGGACGCCAGCATTTCCGCATACGCGTCTCCCGGCAGTGCCTGCTTCTTGAACGCCGCCGAATAGATGCCGACACCGATGCCCTTGGTCAGGATCAGCACGTCGCCCGCTTGCGCGCCCGTGTTTCGGCGCACGTTGGCGGGCGTGCACAAGCCGATCGCCGCGAGGCCATAGATCGGTTCGGCCGAATCGATCGAATGTCCGCCCGCGACAGGGATGCCCGCTTCCGCGCAGATGGATTCACCACCCGCGAGAATGGCGCGCACGGTGTCGATGTCCAGCTTGTCCAACGGCATGCCGAGGATGGCCAGCGCCATGATCGGTTTGCCGCCCATCGCATACACGTCGGATAGCGCATTGGCCGCGGCGATGCGGCCGAAATCGTAGGGATCGTCGACCACCGGCATGAAGAAGTCGGTGGTGGCGATCACGCAGGTGCGTTCGTCCACTTGCCACACCGCGGCGTCGTCGCTGGATTCGGTGCCGACCAGGAGTTGCGCGAACGGCATCGCCGCTGGCTTGTCGGCCAGCAATTGTCGAAGCACGGATGGCGCGAGCTTGCAGCCGCAGCCGCCGCCGTGGGCGAGTTCGGTCAATCGGACGGAGGTCATGGCGAATCCTGCGAAAGTCCCGTTGGTGCGACCGCGAGGTCACGTAGAGCATAGCGAAGCTACCGGAGCTTGAAGTATCTTCGAGCGAAAGTCTTGCCCCTCCGCAGCGCATCGGGCCTGCGGCTCCCGGCCGGCAACGTCGTGCCCTGTAGGGCCGTCATGTCACATCTCGTTCGGAGGGGTCTATGGCCGTCGCTTTGCAGAAGGCGCGCACCGTGCGCTGGTCGGTATTGTTGTTGCTGGCCGTCGCCGGCCTGTTCTACGTGAAGTGGTACCCGTACTACGGCCGCGCGTTCGTCGCGGCGGATCAGCATTCCATCGGCCATTCGATCCTCATGGGCGACCAGGCCAGCGCGCCGGCGCCCTCCTGGAACGCGGCACTGGACTATGCGCTGGCCTACGGCAAGGCCATCTGGAAGGCGATGGTGCTGGGCCTGCTGCTGGGGTCCGGTGTCCAGGCACTGCTGCCGGTCAACTGGGTACGGCGCACCCTGGGCAACCGTGGTTTCGGCAGCACCCTCGCAGGCGGCCTGCTGGGCGTACCCGGCATGATGTGCACCTGCTGCGCGGCACCGGTGGTCGTGGGCCTGCGCAAGCACCAGGCCTCGCCGGGCGCCTCGATCGCGTTCTGGCTGGGCAATACGATGCTGAATCCGGCGACCCTGGTCTTTACCGGCTTCGTGCTCGGCTGGCATTGGACCGCGCTGCGCATGGTGCTGGGCGTGCCGATGGTCTTCGGACTCGGCTATCTCGCCAACCGCATGTCCGGCCTGGAACCGTCCACGGCGGCCGTCGCGCCCATCGCCGAAACCGAGCCGCAATCCCTGGCGGAGGTCGGCAAGCGCTGGGTGCGGATCTTCACCGCGATGACGCTGCGGCTCATCCCGGAATACCTCGTGATCGTGCTGCTGCTGGGCGCGGCGCGCGCGTGGATGTTCCCGCATATCGGCCCGGAGATCGGTGAGCACTGGTACTGGATCGCCGCGTTCGCCGTGGCGGGGATGCTGTTCGTGATTCCCACCGCGGGCGAGGTACCCATCGTGCAGGCTATGCTCGCGCTGGGCATGGGCGGCGGTCCGGCCGCCGCCCTGCTGATGACCCTACCCCCGGTGAGCCTGCCCTCGCTGGCGATGCTAGGCCGGTCCCTGCCCGTGCGCTTGCTGGCAACGGTCGCCGTGGCGGTGGTCGGCTTCGGCATCCTCGCCGGAGCACTGGCGGCCATGCTCGGGATGCATTGAGCGAATCGTGTAAAATCAATGCCATGCGCATCGGTCCCTACACCATCGCACCGGCCGTGGTGCTCGCGCCCATGGCCGGCGTCACCGACAAGCCCTTCCGTCTCCTGTGCAAGCGCCTGGGGGCGGGCCTGGCCGTGTCCGAAATGACCACGGCCGATCCGCGCCTGTGGAACACGACCAAGTCACTGCGCCGGATGGACCACGAGGGCGAACCGGAACCGGTGAGCGTGCAGATCGCCGGCTACGATCCCGGCATGCTGGCCGAGGCGGCGAAATACAACGCGGACAACGGCGCGCAGATCGTCGACATCAACATGGGCTGCCCGGCGAAGAAGGTCTGCAACGTCTGGTCGGGCTCCGCCCTGCTCCAGGACGAGCCGCTGGTCGCACGCATCGTGCAGGCCGTGGTGAAGGCGGTGGATGTGCCGGTCACGCTGAAGATCCGCACCGGCTGGGACCGCGAGCACCGCAACGCGTTGAACATCGCCCGCATCGCCGAGGATGCCGGCATCGCCGCCTTGGCCGTGCACGGCCGCACCCGCGCGGACAAATACGAAGGCGACGCCGAATACGCCACCATCGCGGCGGTGAAGGCGAGCGTCTCGATCCCCGTCCTCGCCAACGGCGACATCGTCGACCCGGCGAAGGCGCGCGAGGTGCTGCGTGTCACCGGCGCGGATGCGGTGATGGTCGGCCGTGGCGCGCAAGGACGCCCGTGGGTGTTCCGCGAGATCGCGCATCATCTCGACACCGGCGGATTCCTGCCGGAGCCGACGCCCGGCGAGGTACGCGACATCCTCGTCGGCCACCTCGAACACCTGTACGCGTTCTACGGCGAGCGGATGGGCGTGCGCATCGCGCGCAAGCATCTGGGCTGGTACGCCAAGGACCGTCCGGAGAACGCCGCCTTCCGCCACGTCGTCAACCAGGCCGAAGACGCCGCCACCCAACTACGCCTGACCCGCGAGTACTTCGACGCCCTGGAAGCCGGCGTTTCCCTCGCCGCCTAGCCCAACCGCCCTGGTGGGAGCCGATGGGCTCCTACCAGGGCTCACGCCGCCTTCAACACCGCCGCCATCTTCGTCCGGTCCAGCTCTTTCTCCCACGCGCACACCACGATCGCCGCCACGCCGTTGCCGACCAGGTTGGTCATCGCCAGGCCGGTGCCGAGGAAGCGGTGGATGCCGAGGATGAGGACCATGCCCGCCACCGGCACCACGGGCACGACGCTCAGCGTCGAGGCGAGCATGACCAGCGCCGCGCCGGCTACGCCGCTCGCACCTTTCGACGTGAGCATGCCGACGATGGCCACGGTGATCTGCTGTTCGATGGTGAGATCGATGTTCAACGCCTGGGCGATGAACAGGATCGCCATGGTCAGGTAGATATTGGTGCCGTCCAGGTTGAACGAATAGCCGGTAGGAACCACCAGGCCCACGGTCTCCTTCGGGCAGCCGAGTTCTTCCATCTTGCGCATCAGTGGCGCCAGCACGACCTCCGACGAACTGGTGCCGAGCACGATCAGCAACTCGTCTCTGATGTACGCGCAGAAACGAAGAATGCTGAACCCGGCGATACGCGCGACGATGCCGAGGATCACCACGACGAAGATCACGCAGACCAGGTAGAAGCTGCCGATCAATTCCATCAAGGGCACCAACGACACGACGCCGTATTTGCCGATCGTGAAAGCCATCGCGCCGAACGCACCGATGGAGGATACGGCGGTGATGTAGTGCACGATCTTGAAGAACACCTGGGCGCCCGCCTCGATCACGTCGTAGACGGGCTTGCCACGTTCACCTACCGCCGCGAGCGCGCAACCGAACAGCACCGACACCAGCAGGATCGAGAGCACGTCGCCCTTGGCGAACGCGCTGACGAAGGTGCCGGGAATGATCGACAAAAGGAAGCCGATGGACTCGATGTTGTGGCCCTGGGCGACGAGGTTGCCTATCTCTCCCGCCTTCAACGTGGCCGGGTCGACGTTGAAACCGGTACCGGGGTGGAAGAGGTGCCCCGCCACGAGACCGAAGAACAGGGCGATGGTGGAGATCATCTCGAAGTAGAGAAGCGCCTTGCCGCCGACGCGGCCGACCTTGCGCATGTCGCGCATGCCGGCGATACCGGTCACCACCGTGCAGAAGATGATCGGCCCGATCACCATCTTGATCAGGGCGATGAAGCCGTCGCCCAGGGGTTTCATCGCTTCGGCGTACTTCGGCGAAAGGTAGCCCAGGACCACGCCCAGGATCACCGCCACCAGCACCTGGATGTACAGCTGCCGGTAGAACGGTTTGCGCGGCTTCTGCGACGAGGAAACGGTGGCGGCGATATCGGACATGCGTGTTCTCGGTCGTGGGTCGGTCAGGCGAAGTCGTACAGACGCGCCGGGTTTTCGACGAGGAGACGCTTGCGCAGGGCCTCGTCGGGACAGAAACGGAACATCAGGTCGACCAGCCCACCGTCATTGGGCATGTCCTTGGAGATATTCGGATGCGGAAAGTCCGTACCCCACAGCACGCGGTCCGGCGCCGTCTCGATCAGGGTTCGCGCGAACGGAATGGCATCATCGAAAGGCCGCTTGCCGACGGAAACCCGCTCCGCGCCGCAGACCTTCACCCACGCCAGCGGATTGTCCCGCATGAGTGCCACCAGCAGGCGAAAGGGTTCCTGCTCCAGGCCCTGTGCGGCCTGCACGCGGCCCATATGATCGATGACGAAAGGTACGCGGATCTTGGCCAGGACATCCTGGAGTTCGACGATATCGTTGGCATCAAGGTGGAGCACGACGTGCCAACCCATCTCGGCCACGCGGTCGAGCACCCGCCAGAACACGTTCATGTCGGGCCTGCCACCCAGGTGCTGGACGAAGTTGAAACGCACGGCGCGCACGCCACCACGGTCGAGCTCCTGCAAGCCGGCCTCGTCGATACCGTCGTCGACGATGGCCACGCCGCGATAGCGCCCGTTGCCGCGCGCGATGGCATCGAGCATGGCCGTGTTGTCGGTGCCGTGGCAGCTGGCCTGGACGATCACTCCACGTTCGAACCCGAGGAAATCGTGGAGGGCCACCAGGTGTTCATAAGGCGCATCCGGCGGCGTGTAGCTGCGATCCGGAGCATAAGGAAAGGTGTCCGCGGGACCGAACACGTGGCAGTGCGCATCGCAGGAAAGCGCGGGCATCGCGTGCAACGGCTTCGTCGGATTCGGATCGGGGGGAAGACAGGACTTCATCGGATCACTCGTTTGGAAGGTCATCGACATAGCGCAGGCCGGCTTCGGCCAGTTTCGGACGCATATCGTAGATATCGAGGCCGAGCTCGCCCGAAGCCAGTCGCGCGCGCTTCGCCTCTTCGTTCATTACGCGCTTGCGCGATGCGGCGATGGCGCCGTCCACCGTGGCATGGGGCACCACCACCACGCCGTCGTCATCGGCGACGATCGCATCGCCAGGCTTCACGCACTGCCCTCCGATCACCACCGGCACGTTCACCGAGCCGAGGGTGGCCTTCACCGTCCCGCGTGCGTGCACCGCGCGCGCCCACACGGGAAAGCCCATGCGGCGCAGTTCCGCGCTGTCGCGCACGCCCGCGTCGATAACGAGGCCGGCCACGCCACGCGACATCAGCGACGTGGCGAGCAGATCGCCGAACATGCCATCGGTGTTTTCCGTGGTGCAGGCCACGACCAGGATATCGCCGGCACGGCATTGCTCCACCGCGACATGGAGCATCCAGTTGTCGCCCGGCTGTGCCAGCACGGTGACCGCCGGGCCCGCGATCGCCACGTCCCGCTGGATGGGTGCGATCGGCGGCAGGAACAGGCCCGTGCGGCCCTGCGCCTCGTGCACCGTGGCGACCCCTATGGCGGCGAGCGATCCGGCCTGGTCGGCGGTGAGGGATGGGCGGTTGCGAACGACCACGCCGATCATGCGAGCGTTCCCTGGGTCACCTGCGGAAACACCCGCTGGAAGGCCTCTGCATAGGTGATCTTGAAATCGGAGTTGCGCGTGGCCTGCGCGCCGCGTTGCAGGCCGACACGGGTGTAGTACTCCCACAGGTGCTCCTGCGCGCGCATGGTCTCGAACGCCGCACGCTTCTTCTCCCACACCGATGTGATGTCGAGGAACAGTTCCGGCTTCCACTCGCACTGTTCCGGCTGGTGCGGCTCGAACAGGTAGACCGGCGGCGCACCGATCACCGG
This sequence comes from Luteibacter sp. E-22, assembly GCF_049913125.1. Taxonomy (GTDB): domain Bacteria; phylum Pseudomonadota; class Gammaproteobacteria; order Xanthomonadales; family Rhodanobacteraceae; genus Luteibacter. The sequence continues at coordinate 670,013 of NZ_CP183975.1, read as the reverse complement.
CACGTCCGGTTCGTGACCGTGTGCCTGTGCCACCACGCGTGCTTCCTGGGCCACATGCGTCGCCAGCGGATGGTCGAAGTTATAGGGGTCTTTCAACGAGTGGCTGAGCACGAAAGAAGGGCGCAGTTCGCGGTAGATGCCGGCCAGGTGGAAGACCACGTCCAGGTCGGCGCGCATGGGGTAATCGCCGATGTCGAGGAACTCGACACTGGCACCAAGGATGTCCGCGGCTTCCTGGGCCTCGGCGCGGCGATCGGTTTTCACCTTCTCCATCGTCATGCCGGGCTGGCGCCAGAGCTTGGCGGATTCGCCACGTTCGCCGAACGAGAGACAGACGATATGCACGCGCCAGCCCTGTGCCGCATGCAGCGCGATCGCACCGCCGGCGCGCCAGACGAAGTCGGCGGAGTGGGCGCTCACGACGAGCGCGGTCTTGGGTTCGGACATCTTCAGTGCTCCAGGGGAAAGGATCAGGCGGTGGGACCGCGCCAGATCGAGGGAGAAACGGGAACGCTGCCGCGCATCAGCAGCCGGGCCGTCCGCAGCAACGCCGCGCGGACCACGCGCGTGCCTTCCAGGCCGATCTCCACGCTGAATTCGCCGGTGGGATGTTCGATGGAAAGCGTGCGGACATCGCCCTGCCCCGGCGTCGCGACCTCGTAGGCGACCGAACCGGGAAGCACGGCTGCCGTGGCGACGGTGACGGCACCGAGCACGCCGATCGACGTGTGGCAGTCGTGCGGAATGAACGTGCGCGTGCCGATGGCACCCCCGGCGCGAGGCGGCGACACCAGGGTGATCTTCGGCACCGGTTTCCGGGCGACATCGCCGAGGTTCATCAGCAACGCGGCCTTCAGGCGCAGCGATTTGATGCGCGCCTTGAGTTCCCCGTCGGCATCCAGTGCCTCGGGCCGTTCGTCGCCACGTACACCCAGGGCGGCGGCGGCGATGATCATCACCGGCATGCCATTGTCGATCAGCGTCATTTCGATGCCATCGACCGTGTCGCGCACGTTGCCCGTGGGCAGGAGGCTGCCCGTGAGCGAGCCTTCCGTGTCGAGGAACCGGCAGCGCACCGGCGCAGCCGGCCGCGGCACGCCGTCGATGTGCGCATCGCCGTCGTAAAAGGGAACGCCCGCCGGGGTGTCGATGGTGATCTCGGCGATGACGCCGGTGTTGACCGTACGCACGCGGCGCGTGGTGGTCCCATGGTCACCCACGATCAGACCGGCCTCGATCGCCGCCGGCAGGGCCGCCGCGAGCATGTTGCCGCAGTTGGGCGTGGTATCCACGATGGCTTCGACGATGCCCACCTGGCCGAACAGGAAGTCGAGGTCGGCGGAACCATCGGCGGGTACCGAAAGGATGCCTGTCTTGCTCGTGAGCGGCCGGGCACCGCCGAGGCCGTCGATCTGGCGCTCGTCGGGCGAACCCATCGCCGCGAGGATGACCGCGTCGCGGGTCGCGATGTCACCAGGCAGGTCGCGAGCCAGGAAGAAAGGCCCCTTGGACGTGCCGCCGCGCATGTACCAGCAGGGAATGTCGTGCGCCATGGCATACCGTCCGTCGTCTGAAACAACCGGCACGATGGTCGTCCCGGCGCGACGAGCGAACAACGCGATGGCGCGCTTATCTGTTATGCACGATTGGCATAACTAGCGTCGCAACATGCAATTGATGCAACGCGTCATCGTTCAGTCCCGCGGGTCCAGCTTGCCTTCCGCGATCAGTTCGTCGACAAGGATCAAAGCCTGCTCGGTGATGGCACTCATGGGCCGCTGCGTGGGTGTCGCCACGACGAGGCGCGTCACGATGTTCGGCATGACGATCGGTACCGCCCGCAATCCGTGCGGACCACGGCGGGCCAGCACGGCATTGCGCGAGAGGATGCCGTAGCCCACGCCGCGCTCGACGAGATCCAGCAGCGAACGCACGGAGTCGATCTCCAGGCGGATGTCCAGTGACACGCCATATCGTGCGGTGTCGGCCTCGATCAGCTGGCGCACCGAATGCAGTGGCGAGGGAATGATGAGCGGGTATTTGCCTAGCGTGGCCAGGGGAACGCTGTCGGGCAACTCGCGGCCGTCCTTGGCGCTGCCGATGAGGTAGAGCTCCTCGGTGTGTACATGGCGGAACCGCATGTTGGCGTTGACAGCCGGGTTGTACAGCAACGCGCAATCGAGCCTGCCCAGTTGCAACCACTCGAGCAGGCTGGCGCTCAGAGCTTCCACCACGCTGATCTGCGCCGCCGGAAAACGCTCGCGGAAGCGCATCACGAGGTCCACCGTGAGCAGGCCGCCTACGCTGGGCGGGAGACCGATCGCCAGCTTGCCGGCGTAGACCCCACGCGCCCTGCCCAGCTGCATGCGTGCGACTTCGACCTGGCGCAGGATGCCGCGCCCGTGCTCCACCAGTTCGCGGCCTGCATCGGTGGCGACCACGCCGCGGCCGTTGCGCTCGAGCAGGTGGGTGCCCAGCTCCATTTCCAGTTGGCGCACCTGCCGGCTGAGCAGGGATTGCGAGACGTCGAGCGTGGCTGCGGCCCGCGTGAGGCTGCCGAACTCGACGATGCGGATGAAGCTTTGCAGGTGTTTCAGGTCCACGGGAAGATCGCGCGCCAGCCAGCCAGGATGTCCCGATTATGTGCCCAATGCCGGTACCCCCGCCTCATTGGCTACCGGGGCCGCCCATGTTCACCATCACCCGCAACCCGACCACGATCGCGTTGGCCGGAACCCGTTTCACGCCAACCGTGTTGCCGAGGATGTCCGGGTGCACGATGTATTGCAGGTTGGGCACCAGGCTGACCACGGGGAAGAGCTTGTAGCTGTAGTTGAGTTCGGTCATCCATTCGTCGCGTTCGAAATGATCGTTCGTGCCGCCGTTCTTGTGGATGAGGTCGTCTTCGAAACCCGTCGCCTTGCGGCTGAAACGAAACAAGGTGGCCTGGAAACCGAGCGAATCGTTCGGTCGGGCGGCGGACAGGCCCGTCCAGAGCGCTCCGAAAGTGGATTGCAACGTGTAGTTCTCCGCGTTGTCCATCGGGCCGGTGACCGAGCCGAAGATCGCAAGGTTGCGCGTGTTCGCATTGGGATCGGGCTTCCAGACCACTTTGTCGGCCAGCACGTAGAGGCCGTAGCGCCCGCCGTCGTAGCTTCGCGCGGTACCACCAACGAGACCACGGTGGAGGCCTCGCGTGTTGAGTTCCGGATCGGTGAACGAAGCGGAGTTATACCAGCCGCCAATCTTCAGGTGCTTCGGATAAGGATCGTTCGCGAAGCTGGTCTCGTAGCCCACCTCGACGGGAATCAGCACGCCGGTGGCGTTGTTGAGGCCCCAGTTCAGGCCATTATTGTTGCGCCGGTCCGGATTGATCTCGAACGCGCCGATCGACACATAGCGCGCATCGGGCTGGTACTTCACACGCGCCCCCCAGTTCACGTAGGGAAAGCCGCTGAAACCGCCGGACGTGTTGGTGAGCTGGTAAGGGCAATCCGGTGCGCTGACGAAACGGCATCCATACGTGGAACGGGCGAACTGCCAGGTGGCGTTGAGCCGGCCGGCAAGTACGTTGATACGACTGTCGGCGAACTGTTGCTCCCAACTCAGCTGGGCGAGCTGCCATTGGCGCTTCGGATACCAGTATCCCTGGATCTTCTGGATCACGCCGATATCGTCCGCGGCGACGCTATGGCCGTAATAGCGCGCGAAGGTGATATGCATCTTGCCGCCCTCGATACCCGCGAGCTTGCCCATGTCCAGGTCGGCGCCACCGACGGCACCGCCGCCGTTCGTCGCGCCCAGGCGCTCGCCGCCACGCACGCTGGCCGCCCAGTCGTTAGCCCATACGAAACGCAGCGAGACACCCTCCTCGCGCAGGCGGTCGACAGGCCCCTTGCTGTCCCGCGATGGGGCCGGCGTGGCCTGGCGCGGCTGTTGCGCATCCGGCGCGGCCTGTGCGGCTGCGGCCGATGCGGCTAGGACGGCGAGTGCGGCCATGGCGAAGCGACGAAACATCATATGCTTTGGAACCCCCGATCCCGTCGAATGACGACGATGCGGGGCGATCCTCGCCGCAGGGCGGGGCACGGAACAACGCGATGGCGAAACTATCAGGTATGCGAAAGATGCATGACTTGCGTTACGTCATGACTATTGTGCATCGCAACAAGAGACGGGATCGCCCCGTACCTTGGTTTTATTGCTCCTTTTGGTGCGGCGTAGAATGATGCTCACATGAGTGAAAACACTATCCCCGGTGTCGACGATTACGATGGCCCCGCCGGCGGTTGGGGCGCGCTCGGTGCCGTAGCCCGCGCACTGAGCGGGCAGATGGCCATCGCCCGCGAGTCCATCGCCCTGCACAAGGTGAACCAGCCGCAAGGCTTCGACTGTCCGGGCTGCGCCTGGCCGGACCCCAAGGAAACCTCCTCGTTCGAGTTCTGCGAGAACGGCGCGAAGGCGGTGTCCTGGGAAGCCACCGCCAAGCGGGTCCGGCCGGAGTTTTTCGCAAAGAACACGGTTGCCGATCTGTGGAACCTGTCCGACTACACCCTCGAGGGGCTGGGGCGGATCACCCACCCCATGGCCTACGACCGCGCCAGCGACACTTACCGTCCCATCGCCTGGGACGAGGCGTTCCGGCGCATCGGCGCGGCACTGCGCGCTCTGCCAGACCCGGACATGGCCGAGTTCTACACCTCGGGCCGCGCCTCCAACGAAGCCGCTTTCCTGTACCAGCTGTTCGTCCGCGAGTTCGGCACGAACAATTTCCCCGACTGTTCGAACATGTGTCACGAGGCCACCAGCGTAGGCCTGCCGCAGTCGATCGGGGTCGGCAAGGGCACGGTGGTACTTGAGGATTTCGAACACTGCGACGCGATCTTCTGCATCGGGCATAACCCTGGCACGAACCATCCGCGCATGCTTTCCACCTTGCGCGAGGCCTCGTTGCGCGGCGTGCCCATCGTGGTGCTCAACCCCCTGCCCGAGCGAGGCCTGGAACGGTTCACGTCACCGCAGCATCCGGTGGAAATGCTCACCGGCAAATCCACGCGCATCGCATCCACCTATTACAAGCTGAAGATCGGCGGCGACGTCGCCGTGCTGAAGGGCATGATGAAGGCCGTGCTCACGGCCGACGAACGCGCTGTCGCGGCCGGCATGCCCCGCGTCGTCGACCATGCATTCATCGAGGCCCACACGTGCGGCTTCGAGGCGCTCGTGGAGGATGTCGCGAACACCTCCTGGGAGGCGATCGAGCGTGCCTCGGGACTCACCCGCGCGCAGGTCGAGGACGCGGCCGATATCTATGCCAAGGCGAAGAACGTCATTGTCTGCTACGGCATGGGTATCACCCAGCACGTGCATGGCACCGAGAACGTGCAGCAGATCGCCAACCTGTTGCTCCTGCGCGGCAACATCGGCCGCCGCGGGGCGGGAATCTGCCCGCTGCGCGGCCATAGCAACGTGCAGGGCGACCGCACGGTGGGCATCACCGAGAAGCCCACCGACGCGCTGAACGACGGCATCCGCGCCACCTACGGTTTCGAACCGCCCACGGCACATGGGCACGACGCCGTCGCCGCCGTCATCGCGATCCGCGAAGGCCGCTCGAAGGCTCTCGTCGCCCTCGGCGGAAACCTCGCCGTGGCGATGCCGGATACGGCGGAGACCTTCGAGGCGATGGCGAAACTCGACCTCGCCGTGCATATCGCCACGAAGCTCAACCGTTCGCACCTCATCCTGGCGAAGGAGTCGTTCATCCTGCCCTGCCTGGGCAGGACCGAACTGGATGTGCAGGCCACCGGCCCGCAATCGGTCACCGTGGAGGATTCGATGTCGATGGTGCACGCCTCGGCCGGCACGCTCACCCCGGCTTCGGAGCACCTGCGCTCCGAGCCGTGGATCGTCGGCGGTATCGCCAAGGCCACCCTGCCTGCCACGCGCGTGGACTGGGACCGGCTCGTGGGTGACTACAACCTCATCCGCGACGACATCGAGAAGGTCTTTCCGATCTTCCGCGACTTCAACAAGCGTGTGAACGTGCCTGGCGGATTTCGCCTGCCGGTAGCGGCGAGCGAGCGTGAATGGGCCACGCCCGACAGGCGCGCCCATTTCCTCGTCGCACGCGGCCTCGACGAAGATCCGCCGCTGGAAACGAGCGGCCTCATGCTGACCACCATCCGTTCGCACGACCAGTACAACACCACGATCTACGGCCTTAACGACCGTTACCGTGGCGTCACCGGACGGCGCGACGTCGTCTTCATGCACGCCAACGATCTCGCCGCACGCGGGCTCAGGCATGGCGACCGCATCGATATCTTCGCCATCGGCGCCAACATCGCCGACGGCAAGGAGCGGGCGGTACGCGGCTTCGTCGCCGCCGCCTACGACATCGCCGAGGGTTCGGTCGCGATGTACTACCCCGAGGGCAACGCGCTCATCGCGCTGGAAAGCCATGACCGCCGCTCCGGCACGCCGGCGTACAAGTCGGTGCCGGTGAAAATCGAAGCCTCGATCATGCGCACTGCCGCCGCGGCACGGCCGAAGGCGGAACATGCCGCCTGAGCGCCGCCCGCCTACCGGATGCGCCACCCGGCCGGTGACACGGGTCGAACGTGGGCTGCGCACGGCCGATGACGACCGGCTCGCGGAAGAGGTCCCGGTGGCGATGCATTTCGACGGCTCGCCGTTCGCGGTGATGATGGCGACGCCGGACGACCTCGAGGATTTCGCGCGGGGTTTCGCGTTGACGGAAGGCAAGGTGGAGACCGTGCTGGAGATCGTCGACATCGACGTGCGGGAGGTGTTGGAAGGCATCACGGTGGATGTGCGCACGGCCTCCGGAATATCGCCGACAGGGTCGGCTCCCACCAAACCCCGCGACCTGATGGGAGCCGACCCTGTCGGCGATTCGGACCCCATGGCCCGGCAACTCCCCGGCCGCAGCGGCTGCGGCATCTGCGGCAGCCGTGAACTCGAGGACGTCGTTCGCCACCCTCCGCCGGTCGCCGCGGGCCCGGTTGTCGGTGCCGATGCCATCGAGCGCGCCCTCGAATCACTACGCGGCATGCAACCCATCAACGCCTTCACCGGCTCCGTGCACGCCGCCGCGTGGGCCACGCCGGATGGCGCGATCGTGAAAGTGCGCGAGGACGTCGGCCGGCATAACGCGCTCGACAAACTGATCGGCGCGATGCTCGTGGACGGTAGCGATCCACGCGACGGATTCCTCGTGATCACCAGCCGTGCCAGCTACGAAATGGTGACCAAGGCCGCCGTCGCCGGCATGACCATCGTGGTGGCGATTTCCGCGCCCACGGCGCTCGCCGTGCACCTGGCCGAGGATTGTCGCGTGACCTTGCTCGGCTTTGCCCGCCCCGGCCGATTCAACATCTACAGCCGGCCGGAACGCGTCGCCTGAGGTTCAGCCCTTGCGCCGGCGCAGGCTGTCCTTCACGTCCACGTCGAAACGCACCGTGGTAGCCACCGTGTCGTAGCCGGGGATGTCGAAAACCAGGCCATCCTTGCTCGGCAGGCGAGACAGCAGGTCGCGCAACGCCGTTCGCGGGACGCCCATGCGCCATTCGTGGGCATTGCCGGAAAGCGTGCATACGGGGCCATCGGTGGCGTCGATCGAGTAACGCATGGTGAATGCCTTGCCGAATGCGGTCGAGCCGAGCAGGGCGATGTCGTCGAGCAACTCCCCCAGCTCGTCCTCGTCGATGCGGACACGAACGGTGTCGTCTTCCAGCTGCACTCTCATGCGTTGACCTCGCGCCATTCCTGGGGGGTGTTGCAGTTCAACAGGTACCGTGTATCGATGCCGTCGAGCGGCAGTCTCGCCGCACCGAGCCGCTCCTGCAAGGTGAAGACCGAGCGTTCGCGTCCGGTAAGCGCCATGACACCGGCGAGTACCTCGCGCGTGGCGGCGTTCATCGTCAGGCGCATCGGCAGCGGGTGGTCCTGCCAACTGACGGCCGCCGGCGAGGATGCGGCAAGCAATGGCCGGAGCACGTCCTCGTGCAATCGCGGCATGTCCACAGGGATCACCAGCCACTCGCCATCCGGGAGTCCGTCGACCGCGCTCGCGATGCCGCCGACGGGACCGGCCTCCGGCCATCGATCGGGGATCCCGCCCGCGCGCGTTCCGCTGATCGCCAACCGTTCCGCACCCGCGGCGCGCAGTACCGAGAGGCTGCGTTCGAGCAAGGTGTGGCCATCGAGGCGCATGAGCGCCTTGTCTTCGCCCATGCGGGACGAACGGCCGCCGGCCAGGACGAGGCCGACGATCACGTGGCGTCCGCCGGGTCGATCGGCCACGCTTCGACACTGTCATCGGTGGCGGTCAGCCAGGTGTTCGCCTGCGTATACGGAAGGATGCGATACGCCGCCTGCGCGTCCGCGAGATGCGCGACCTGCCTTCCTTGCGCATCGTTCTCGACACGACCCAACGCGAAATACCGCATGCCTTCGCGCCCGGCGAACGGCGCCGCCAGCGTCACGCGTGTAGGCCGCTCCGCGGCAAGACCCGCCATGGCGCGCAACACGGGAGCGACGAAGAAGCGATAACCCACCGCCACCGCGATGGGATTGCCGGGCAAGGCGAGTACCAGCGGGCCGCCATCGAAACGCGCGGCGAGCAACGGCTTGCCCGGGCGGATGGCGACCTTGTGAAAGAGTTCCCGCGCACCGAGCGAAGCCAGCGCAGACGGCACGAAGTCGAAGCGGCCAGCGGACACCGCGCCCGTGGTGACGATGAGATCCGCGCCGGCGGCCCGTGCGTCGCTTACCGCGACATGGAAGGCGTCGCCCACGTCCGGCACCCGTGCGCGCCCGGCCAGCTCGACACCCCACGACGCGAGGCTGGCGGCGAGGAACGGTCCGTTGGAGTCGTGGATGCCTCCCGGTGGCAACGGCCCTGTAGCGTTGAGCTCGCTGCCCGTCGCGATGACGGCCACACGCGGCCGGCGCACGGCCTCGACGCGATCGATACCCAACGCGGCGAGCAACATGATCGCCGCGGCGTCGATGCGCCGTCCGCGTTCGAGCGCAAGCGCTCCTTCGCCGATGTCCGCTCCGGCGCGGCGCACGTTCTGCCCTCGACGCTCATCGGCAAGGAAACGAACCTCCCCTCCTTGCCGCTCGCAGCGCTCCACGGGGATGACGGTATCGAATCCGGCCGGCATGCGCGCACCGGTGGCGATCTCGCAGGCTTCAGCGTCCGGATACGCGTCGATCGTGTCTCCGGCCGCATGCATCGCGGCCACGGCACGAACGGTTCCGGCGGGGATGGTGTCGCCTTCGGCACGAAGGGCGTAGCCATCCATCGCCGCGTTGTCGAACGAGGGCAGCGCCAGCGGGCTGGTCAGGCCGGCGGCGAGGAATCGCCGCCGGGCGACATCGAGGGCGACCTGCTCCACGTCGAGCGGCCGGGCTTCAGCAAGCAGGAGTGCCAGCGCTTCGGGGTAGGAAATCATGGGCGAAGCGTAACCCGCCCGCACACAGCCGTGTAGGAGCAAAGGGCGGCCCCATGGCCGCCCTTGCCTCGCGTCATGCCGAACGGCGTGACTGTTCCTGCATCGCAGCCGGCCGGTAGGCGTGGAACGCCACCGTGGCCGACGCCCGCCCCTGGCTCAGCGAACGCAAGGCGGTGCTGTAGCCGTCGAGCTGCGCCAGGGGCACGTCGGCCTCGATCTCCGTGCGTTCCTGGCGGTCGACGAGGTTGACGATCTGCCCGCCGCGGCGTTGCAGATCGCCCAACACGTCGCCCACCGCCGAACCCGGCGCACTCACCGACACGCGCATCACCGGCTCCAGCAGCACCGTGCCCGTGGCTTCCAGTGCCGATTTCACCGCGATCTGCGCCGCGCGATGGAAGGCGGTCTCGTTCGAATCCACGGCATGGGCCTGCCCATCCAGCACGGCGACGGCCGCGCCCACCACGGGATAGCCTCGCGGCCCTTCCACCAGCGCCGCGGCGACACCTTTCTCCACCGCCGCCTGGAACTGCTTGGGAATGACGCCGCCGGTAGTGCGGTCCTCGAAGCGATTGCTCTCCTCGCCGGTCGGCGTGACCGACAACACCACGCGCGCGAACTGGCCGCTGCCGCCGGTCTGCTTGGCGAGCTTGCCCTCCACGGCGCCGGACGCGGCCGCCGGGGTTTCCTGGTAAGCCACGCGCGGCGAGCCCGTGCGCACCTGCACGCCCCACTCGCGGCGCAGGCGCTCCACCATCACTTCCAGGTGCAGTTCGCCCATGCCCCAGACCAGGGTTTCCCCGGTGTCCGGATCGGTGCCGACGCGGAACGACGGGTCCTCCTGCGCGAGGCGGGCGAGACCGTTGCCCAGCTTGAGCAAGTCGGCGGAACGCTCGGGTGACAGCCGCCACGACAGCACGGCCGATTGCGCCTGGATGGTCTCCAGCCGCACGCGGCGGTGCGTATCGGACAACGTCTCGCCCGTGGCCACGTCTTTCCAGCCCGCGATGGCGACGATGTCTCCCGCCTCGGCGGCATCCACCGCCTCGGTGTCTTCCGCACGCACCACCGCAAGCCGGCCGATCCGCTGTACGCGATCGGTCCCGCTACGCCACACGGCGTCGCCGACACTCAACCGGCCCGAATACACGCGGATGAAGGCCAGCGGACCGTGCGCCTGGTTGACCACCTTGAAGACGAGCGCCGCCAACGGCGCGTCCGCATCGGGCGCGACCGTCACATCGCCGTCATCGGTATGCCCGACCACGGCAGGACGATCCAGCGGCGACGGCAGGTAAGCGACGAACGCATCCAGCAGCGGCTCGATGCCGACGTTGCGGAACGCCGAACCCGGAAGTACCGGCGAGCCTGCCCCGGCGAGCGTGCCGCGCCGAAGCGCCGCGGTGAGCGCCGCCGCATCGATCGGCTGCTCGGCGAGCCAGAGCTCGGCCAACGTATCGTCACGATCGGCCACGGCGGCCACGAGCTCGGCACGCGCGTCCGCATATGCCGCACGCTCGCCGTCCGTCCACGATTGGACCGCCGGCGTGCCTGCCTCGTCGAAACGCCAGGTGCGTTCCGCCACGAGGTCGACGAGGCCCGTCATGTGTTCGCCTTCGACGATCGGGCGCGCCACCACCCACGGGTTCGCACCGAGCTTGTCGCGCATCTGCCCGACCACCGCGTCGAAATCCGCTCCCGGGCGGTCCATCTTGTTGACGAACGCCATCAGCGGCACGCCGTGCCGGCGCGCCTGGTGCCAGACGGTTTCGGATTGCGGCTGCACGCCGGCCACGCCGGAGAACACGGTGACGGCGCCATCGAGCACGCGCAGCGAACGCTCGACCTCGATCGCGAAGTCGATGTGCCCCGGCGTATCGATCAGGGTCAGGCGATGCGGCTGGCCGCCTTCCGGCGTCCAGTTCGCGCGCACGGCGGCGGCGCCGATCGTGATGCCACGCTCGCGCTCGAGTTCCATATGGTCGGTGGTGGTGGCGCCGTCGTGCACCTCGCCGGTACGGTGGATCGTGCCGGTCTTGTAGAGCAGGCGTTCGGTGAGCGTGGTCTTGCCCGCGTCGACGTGCGCGATGATGCCGAGGTTGCGCCAACGGCCGACGGGGATCTGGGTTTCGCGGGTGGTACTCATGGCTAACGGTTCCTGATGGGGTCGCCAGGGGCTCGGATGTCATCTCGAGCGAGGCACTCCCCGATCCGTTTACCGCCGCCCCTGGCTGAGCGGGACGGTCAGGATCGGGGGTCGCGGCAGTTCTTCATGGCACGCTGCTCCAAAGGGGGTTCGCAAGGAAAATTCGGGACAAAAAAAAGCACCCTTGCGGGTGCTTTCGGTGTTCCTGGCAGCCGGTGCGCCGTCTTACGACGACGCTCCGCCAGGCACGGAACGCGCGCACCCGCGACGCGCCCATGGGGCGATCGGTGGGACGTGCATCAAATCGTGCTTGCAGCGGAACATGGCTTGGCTCTCGTGACAGGAGGCGAATGCTACGCCCGGGCCGGCTGACCGGCAAGGCGCGCCGTCTTCGCGTTGGGCTCCTAGTTAGGGGCGCCTGGGCCAGTTTCAAGGGGAGACGGCATACCAGCCTTCGCTATCGTGCTGGTGGCGCTCCATTGCAGCCGCTGAACATCCTCAATAAAGGCCAACCGAGCATGCCTGCGACCAAACCGGTCGACTCCGCAATCAGGAAGAAGCGAAACAACCGGTCCATAGTCAGGGAGGAACCAAACACGACATCCGACAAGCAATGGAACATGAACATCCAAGTTCCGAACCATAGGATACCTACGCGCCATGTATAGGCCCAGAACGATTGGGCCGGGGAAAACCAACGGCGGACGGAAAAGCCCCGTTTCATCTGTTGGCCGCCCGCAGTTCGACAAAGCAATTCACGGCCACTCCCAGAGCTCCTAAGCTTCCTCCGAAGATGGCTCCCGCAAATCCTCCGACGGGTCCTCCGGCGAACAACCCCGGCACGCCCATGCCCAGCGCGCCAATGCCAGCGCCCGTCATCAGGTTGGCGGGTGCACACGCGCCGGGCACCTTCAGTAGTCCACCAGACACGAGTTCTGACTCGTGAGTATTCAGTTCACGCATTTCTTGCCCCTTCTGAATGTTCATGGTTTTGAAGTACATCGAGCATCAATGTGGTGATTTGGCCACAGCATAAAGTTTCGTTGCCTCGCGTACTTTCAGGTAGCCGTCGATTCGCAGATCCACGTAGGATTTCTGCGAACTCTCACTTGGGAGACGCAATAAGATAAGACCCAGCTTCAGGAGATAAAGCGCTTGCCTCGCATTTCACATGACGCGATTGTCATGATCGACGAGGCTGCCGACATTTACAGTATGTGGTTACCGATATATCCCGGTCCGGATACCGCCCTCATCCATACGTGTCTTGGAGTCCCCCAATGCGCTACGTCAAACTCGGCCGTACCGGCCTGGACATCTCCCCCCTGGTCCTTGGCTGCATGACCTACGGCGTGCCCGAACGCGGGAACCATGCCTGGACGCTCGACGAGGAACAAAGCCGCCCCTTCATTCGCAAGGCGCTCGATCTCGGGATCAATTTCTTCGATACCGCGAATGCGTATTCCGACGGCACCTCCGAGGAAATCGTCGGACGTGCGTTGAAGGACTTCGCGAGGCGCGACGAAGTCGTGATCGCCACGAAGACCTACTTCCATTGGCGCAAAGGCCCCAATGGCGGCGGTCTTTCGCGCAAAGCCATCTTCCATTCCGTCGATGACAGCCTTCAGCGCCTGGGCACCGACTACATCGACCTGCTGCAGATCCACCGTGCGGATCACACCACGCCGATCGAAGAGACGCTCGAAGCGCTGCACGACCTGGTGAAGGCGGGAAAGGTGCGCTACCTCGGCGCGTCGTCGATGTACGCATGGCAGTTCGCGAAGATGGTCTATACCTCGCGCCTCCACGGCTGGACCGAATTCGTGAGCATGCAGGACCACTACAACCTGCTGCAGCGTGAGGAAGAGCGCGAGATGATCCCGTTCTGCATCGACCAGGACATCGCGGTCATCCCATGGAGCCCACTGGCGCGCGGCCGCCTCACGCGCGACTGGGACGAGACCAGCACCCGCCAGGAAAGCGATGTCTTTGGCAGCACGCTGTATAACGCGACCATCGATTCGGACAAGGCGATCGTCGCCGCGGTGAAGAAAGTCGCCGAGGGGCGCGGTGTACCACGCGCCCAGGTGGCCTTGTCCTGGGTGGCCCACCGCAAGGGCATCACCGCGCCGATCGTAGGGGCATCGAAGCCGCATCATCTCGACGACGCCGTGGCGGCGATCGATCTCGTGCTGAGCCCGGAGGAGACGGCGATGCTGGAAGCCGCCTACGGCCCGCATCCCATCGAAGGCTTCGAATAGACGGCCACCGTCCCTCCTTCGCATTGACTTTGGACATCCAGAGGGCTAATTTGCCGCTCGTTAGCGGTCTTTATCTCTCTATTCGAATGGGGAGATAAAGCTAAGAGGGAAGCCGGTGGGAATCCGGCGCTGCCCCGCAGCGGTATGTGGAGACGAACCCGTCACAGGCACTGGATCGATGGCGATCCGGGAAGCGACGGAGGAGGAGACGCTCCGGCGTCACATCCACGAGCCCGAAGACCTGCCGCCAGCCGGAACGAACGCGCCGTCATGGGTGCGTCGTTCCGTCCGGCCTGGGCCGTCGCCTCCTTCCGGGGGCATGGCCCGGTTCGCCCGCGGGGGCGAAGGTCGACGGCAAACCCTCATGACCCAGGCATCGCCCATGGGGTTACCCCGGCGACGCCCGTGTCATGCGACAAGCCGCCCTTCCCTCCTCTTTCTTTGCGAAGAGGAACAGTCATGCCACACGTCACCTACCCCGGTTTTCCCCGTATCGGTCGCCGCCGCGAGTTGAAGCGCGCGCTCGAAAGTCATTGGAAGGGAAACATCGGCACCGAAGAACTGCTCGATATCGCCCGTGCATTGCGCTCGCGGCACTGGGCGCTCGCCCGGGACGCGGGTGCCGACAGCGTTCCGGTGAACGATTTTTCGCTTTACGACCACGTGCTCGATGCCGCGGTCATGGTGGACGCCATTCCGGAACGCTACCGGCCGCTTTACGACCTCGATCCGCTGGCCGGCTACTTCGCCATGGCACGCGGCAGGCAGGACGGCCACGTCGACCTGCCGGCGCTGGAAATGACCAAGTGGTTCGACACCAACTACCACTACATCGTCCCCGAAGTATCGGCGGGCCAGACGTTCGCGGCCCGGCCCGGCAAGGTGGTGGGCGAATATCGCGAAGCGGTCGCGGCGGGACATGTCGCACGTCCGGTGCTGCTCGGCCCGATCACCTTCCTGTGCCTCGCCAAGGCGGTCGATGGCAGCGACCCGCTGACACTCCTCGATGCACTCCTGCCCGCCTGGGGCGGTGTGCTCGATGCCCTTGCCGACGCCGGTGCCGCATGGGTACAGGTAGACGAGCCCGTGCTGGCCCTCGATCTCGACGATGCCACGCGTGACGCCTTTCGCCATGCCTATGCGTGGATCGCCACGCGGTCGCGGGTACGGGTGCTGGTCGCGACCTACTTCGGTTCACTCGAAGGCAATCTCGAACTCGCCATGTCGCTGCCCGTCGCCGGCCTGCATGTCGACCTTGCACGTGCGCCGGAGCAACTCGACGCGGTGCTCGCCGCGCTGCCGGCCGACCGCATCCTCTCGGCGGGTGTGCTCGACGGACGCAATATCTGGCTCAGCGATCCATCGACCATCCTCCCCCGCGTGCAGGCGCTACGTGACCGCCTTGGCGATGAGCGCTTGTGGTTGTCGACGTCTTGCTCCTTGCTGCACGTGCCGTTGGACGCCGGCGAGGAAAAGCGCCTGCCGGGAAGTCTCGCGACATGGTTATCGTTCGCCCGGCAGAAAATCGCCGAACTACGCCGCTACGCCGACGCCGCCCAGGGTGACGAGGCCGCCCGGGAGGCGCTCGCGCGCCAGCGCATGCTGGTCGCCGCACGACAGGCCGCGCCCGGGGTCGTACGTGACGAGGTGCGCAAACGCGTTCGCCAGCTCACGGCGCAGTTCGGCCGGCGCCGCTCGGCGTACCCGTTCCGCGCGGCCGCACAGCGTGAACGGTTCGGCCTGCCCGACCTGCCGACGACGACCATCGGCTCGTTCCCGCAGACGGCGACCCTCCGCGTCGCCCGTGCCGCGCACCGCGCAGGCAAGCTGGACGACGAGGCGTACGCCGCCATCCTGCGCGATGAAGTGCGCCGTGCCGTGGCGTTCCAGGAAGAAGCCGGTATCGACGTGCTCGTCCATGGCGAGCCCGAACGCAACGACATGGTCGAGTATTTCGGCGAACAGCTCGACGGCTATGCCTTTACGTCGCTCGGCTGGGTGCAGAGCTACGGCTCGCGCTGCGTGAAGCCACCGATCGTCTACGGCGACGTGGCGCGGCCCGCACCGATGACCGTGGCCTGGTCCGCGTTCGCGCAATCGCTGACGAGAAAACCGATGAAGGGCATGCTCACCGGCCCGGTGACGATGCTGCAATGGTCGTTCGTGCGCGACGACCTTCCCCGTGCGGACGTCTGCCGGCAGATCGCGCTCGCCTTGCGCGACGAGGTGCGCGACCTCGAAAGAGCGGGCATCGGCATCGTGCAGATCGACGAGCCCGCCTTGCGCGAAGGCCTGCCGCTGCGTCGCGCCGAGTGGAACGGCTATCTCGCGTGGGCGGTGGAGGCGTTCCGCATCACCGCCGGCGGCGTCAGTGACGCGACCCAGGTGCACACCCACATGTGCTACTCGGAGTTCAACGACATCATCGAGGCGGTCGCGGCCATGGATGCCGATGTGATTTCCATCGAAACCAGCCGCTCGCGGATGGAGTTGCTCGATGCCTTCACACGGTTCCAGTACCCGAACGGCATCGGCCCCGGCGTCTACGATATCCATTCCCCCCGCGTTCCCGCCGAGGGCGAGATGGCCGGCCTGCTTGCCCGCGCGTTGCAGGTATTGCGTCCCGACCAGCTCTGGGTGAACCCCGATTGCGGCCTGAAGACCCGTGACTGGCCCGAGGTCGCCGCGGCGCTGAAGGCCATGGTCGCGGTGGCGAAGGCGGCGCGCCTGCGGCTGGGAGCGGCGGCCTGACCCACCGCGGCCCGGCGGGCGCGCCCTGCTGAACATCCATGCAATCGTCACTCCCGGGCGCTACCCTTCCCCCTGCAAACCGGCCCCGGGGCGTGTATCATGGCGCGCCCTTTATCTCTTTATCCGTAAAGAAGGATATATCTCCGCGATGAGCAACTACCTCTTCACCTCCGAGTCGGTCTCCGAAGGCCATCCGGACAAAATCGCCGACCAGATCTCCGACGCCGTTCTGGACGCCATCCTGGCCCAGGACCCGCGCGCTCGCGTGGCCTGTGAGACGCTGGTGAAGACCGGCGTCGCCATCGTCGCGGGCGAGATCACCACCAGCGCGTGGATCGACCTCGAGGCGCTGACCCGCAAGGTCATCCTCGACATCGGCTACGACAGCTCCGAAGTCGGTTTCGATGGCGAGACCTGCGGCGTGCTGAACCTGATCGGCAAGCAGTCCCCGGACATCAACCAGGGCGTCGACCGCAAGAAGCCGGAAGAACAGGGCGCGGGCGACCAGGGCCTGATGTTCGGCTACGCCACGAACGAAACCAGCGAATACATGCCGGCGGCGATCCACTACGCCCATCGCCTCGTCGAGCAGCAGACCAAGGTCCGCAAGAAGAAGAATTCGCCGCTGCCGTGGCTGCGCCCGGACGCGAAGAGCCAGGTCACCCTGCGCTACGAAAACGGTGAGGCCGTGGCCATCGACGCCGTCGTGCTGTCGACCCAGCACGATCCGGACGTGAAGCAGAAGGACCTGATCGAAGGCGTGCGCGAGCTGATCCTGAAGCCGGTGCTGCCGGCGAAGCTCCTGCACAAGGGCACCAAGTTCCACATCAACCCGACCGGCAAGTTCGTCATCGGTGGCCCGGTGGGCGACTGCGGCCTGACCGGCCGCAAGATCATCGTCGACACCTACGGCGGCTGGGCCCGTCACGGCGGCGGCGCGTTCTCGGGCAAGGACCCGTCCAAGGTCGACCGCTCGGCCGCCTACGCGGCTCGCTACGTCGCCAAGAACATCGTCGCCGCCGGCCTCGCCGACCGTTGCGAGATCCAGGTCAGCTACGCCATCGGCGTGGCCGAGCCCACCTCGATCTCGGTGACCACCTTCGGTACCGGCAAGATTCCCGACGAAAAGATCGAGAAGCTGATCCGCAAGCATTTCGACCTGCGCCCGTACGGCATCATCAAGATGCTCGACCTGGTCCACCCGATGTACCAGCCGACCGCGTCGAACGGTCACTTCGGCCGCAAGCCCTACGAGATCACCGACAAGAACGGCAACACGTTCACGGCGTTCTCCTGGGAGAAGACCGACAAGGCCGAGATCCTGCGCGACGCCGCAGGCCTCGGTGCGAAGGCCGGCCGCAAGTAACCGGATTCGCATTGCGAATAGAACGGGCACCTTCGGGTGCCCGTTTTTTTTGGTCCTTTGCCGACCGCCGTCCCCTGTAGGAGCCGCGTCAGCGGCGATCCCGCGACAGCGGGCCGGCCCCCCGCGGGTGCTCATGGCGACGCGTAGCCACAACGGTCACGGCGACTTCATCGTGCCGGTGCGACATCTGGGATTCATCACCGGAGAGAAACCGCCATGCATCACGCCCTGCCCCGTCTGCTAGTCGTCGCCCTGGTCGCGACCGCGCTACCGCTCGTCACTCTCGCCCAGAAAGCCGACACCCAGGGCGGCACTCCCACCGACGCTGGCTTTGTCGCCAACGCCAGCGGCGCCAGCGTTGCCGAAGTGAAACTCAGCGAACTCGCCGTGACGAACGCTTCTTCGACAAAAGTGAAGACGTTCGCTCAGCACATGATCACGGATCACACAAAGGCAGGCGACGAACTGAAGAGCATTGCGTCCGGAACGCGCGGGTACAGCATCGCCGACGCACCGCCTCCCGCCGCCCAGAAAGACCTCGACGCGCTTTCGCGCCTGAAGGGAGCGGATTTCGACAAGGAATACGCGAAAGTGATGGTCAGCGACCATGAGAAGGCCGTGACCATCTTCGAAGTGGAAGCGGAGAAGGGATCGAACAAGGAACTCCAGTCCTTCGCCAAGAAGACTCTGCCGACGCTGAAGGACCATTTGAAGCAGGCGAAGGCGCTCCCCTGATCGTCCCGTCGCCGTCCCGTGGGTGCCGCTTCAGCGGCGATGCCTGGAATCAGCCGTTGCGGTTGGAGCCGGAGAGGACATCCACCCAGACGGCCAGGGCGAGGATCACGCCCTTGATGATCATCTGCCACGAATTATCGACGTCCATCAGCTGCATGCCGCTGTCGAGACTGGCCATCACCAGGGCGCCGATCAGGGCGCCGTAGACCGTGCCCGAGCCGCCGCGCATGGACGTGCCGCCGATGAAACAGGCCGAGATGGCATCCAGTTCGCCGCCGGTACCGGCGGAGGGCGATCCCGAGCCGGTGCGGGCCACGGTGATGATGCCTGCGAAGGCGCACATCAGGCCCATCAAGGCGAACACCACCAGCTTCACGCGCGCCACGTTGACGCCGGACAGGCGGGTGGCTTCCATGTTGCCGCCGACGGCGTAGATGTGCCGGCCGAACACCGTCTGCGTGGACACATAGGTGAACACGGCGAGCAGGCCGAGCAGGATCATCACCGGAATGGGAATGCCGTTGGCGTCGTTGAGGATACGCACGAAGCCGAAGATGAAGGCGCCGATGGCCACCAGGCGGGCGATGTCGACCCACAACGCGCCCTGCTGCAGGCCGAGCTTCCCGCGGCGAAGGCGGCGGCGCACGGTCAGGGCGACCATCGCGAGGAAGATCACGGCGCCGATCCAGCGCGACAGCGCCGGCGGAACGAAGCCCTGGCCCAGCGCGATCAGGTCGTCCGGCGCGGGAGCGATCGTCGAACTGCCGGTGATGTAGAGCACGATGCCGCGAAAGGCCAGCATGCCGCCCAGGCCGACGATGAACGAGGGCACCCGCATCTTGGTGACGACGAAGCCGTTGAAGGCACCGATGACGAGGCCCAGCCCGAGCACGGCGAAGATCGCCGGCCACGTGCCCCAGCCCTGGTTCACCGTGAGGATCGCCACCACGCCGCCGAGCAGGCCGAGTTGCGAGCCGATGGAAAGGTCGATCTCGCCGGCGATGATGATGAACACCATGCCGCAGGCGAGCATGCCGGTGATCGCCATCTGCCGGAACAGGTTGGACAGGTTGCCGGGCGTGATGAAGGCCGATTCGGTCTTCAGGTGGAAGAACACCCAGATGATCGCCACCGCGATGAGCAGGGCGAGAATCTTGTAGCGGACGAACAGTTGCTGGACTTTCTGGGCCTGCATGAAGGCTTCCCTGGTAACGCGTGAATGGTTTTCGGAGGATCAGGCCGCGTGCGCGGGCCCTTCGGCGGCATGCGAGATCGCCGCGGCGAGCACCTGTTCCTGGGTAAGGTCGACGTTCTGGAAATCGCCACGTAGCTTACCCTCGCCCACGACGAGGACGCGATCGCTGACTCCGAGCACTTCGGGCATCTCCGAGGAGACCATGATGATGGCCACGCCCTTGGCGGCCAGTTCGAACATCAGCTTGTAGATGTCGTACTTGGAGCCGACATCGACGCCACGGGTGGGCTCGTCGAGGATCAGCACCTTCGGCTTGGGCAGCAGCATCTTGGTCAGCACCGCTTTCTGCTGGTTGCCGCCGGACAGGCCGACGATGGCCAGCTCGGGACTCGCCGTCTTCACGCGCAGGCGCTTGATCTCGGCTTCCACGGTCTGCAACTCGGCCTGGCGGTCGATCTGGCCCGCACGGGCGTAGTGTGAAAGCGTCGCCAGCGTGATGTTGTCGCCCACGCCCAGCAAGGGAACAATGCCCTGCCGCTTGCGATCCTCGGGGACCAGCGACAGCCCGGCCTTGATCGCCTGTTCGGGCGACTTGACCTTGATCGGCTTGCCCTCGAGCAGCAGCTCCGCCTCGTAGCGCCCCGGGTACGCGCCGAAGATCGCCGACACCAGTTCGGTGCGGCCGGCGCCGACGAGTCCGGCGACGCCGAGGATCTCGCCGCGGCGGATCTGGAACGAAATGTCGTCGACGCGCTTGCGATTCGGATTGGCCACGTCCCAGCAGGTGACGTGCCTGGCCTCGAAGATCACTTCGCCGATGTCGTGCTCGACCTTCGGGAACAGGTTCTCGATGTCGCGTCCGACCATGGCGGTGATGATCGAATGGGTGGTCATCTCACTCATCGGCTTGGTGACGATGTGCTTGCCGTCACGGATGACGGTGACCGTGTCGCACACCCGCGCCACTTCCTCGAGCTTGTGCGAGATGTAGACGCAGGCCACGCCGTCGCGCTTGAGGTCTTCGATGATCGACAGCAACGTGTCGGTCTCGGACGAGGTCAGCGACGAGGACGGCTCGTCGAGGATCAGCAGGCGGGCGTTCTTCGCCAGCGCCTTGGCGATCTCGAACAATTGCTGGTAGCCGCCGCCGTAATTCATCACGGGGGCCGCCACGTTCACATCCTTGAGCTTCAGGCGGGCGAGCAGCGCCTCGGCCTTGGCATACATGGCGTCGTAGTCCATCACACCGCCGAACTTGCGGATCTCGTTGCCGAGGAAGATGTTCTCGGCGACGGAGAGCTGCGGTACCAGCATCAGCTCCTGGTGGATGATCACGATGCCGGCCTCCTCGCTGTCGCGCACCGAGTACGCCTTCAGCGGCTTGCCGTCGAACAGGATCTCGCCTTCCCACGTGCCATACGGGTACACGCCGGACAGGACTTTCATGAGGGTGGACTTGCCTGCGCCGTTCTCGCCGCACAAGCCGACGCACTCGCCGGGCCGCACGGCCAGGTCGATGCCATTGAGCGCGCGCACGCCGGAAAATTCCTTGACGATCTGGCGCATCTCGAACAGGTATTCGCTCACCGGTACTCCTTTCGCTGGACGATGCCCCGCACCGGGCGGGGCATCGCCGATCTTACGCTTACGGGCCGACCTGGGCCTGGGTGTAGAAGCCGTCCTTGACCACGAGGTCCACGTTCTTCTTGGTCAGCAGGGTCGGGGTGAGCAGGATGGTATCCACATCCTTCTTGCCGTTGCTCATCTTCGAGGTGAACTTCGGCGCGGTGCCCTGGACCAGGTTCACCGCCAGGTTCGCCGCTTCCGTCGCGATTTCCTTGATCGGCTTGTAGACCGTCATGGTCTGCGTGCCGGCCTTGATCCGCTTGATCGCGGCGAGGTCGGCATCCTGGCCCGACACGGCCACCTTGCCTGCCAGCTTCTGGCCGTTCAGGGCGGCGATGGCGCCACCGGCGGTGCCGTCGTTCGAGGCGACGATGCCCTGGATGTTGTTCTTGTTGGCGGTGAGCGCGTTCTCGATGATCGACTGCGCGTTCGAGGCCAGCCATTCGTTGGTCCACTGCTGGCCGACGATCTTGATGTCGCCCTTGTCGACCAGCGGCTTCAGGACCTTCATCTGGCCTTCGCGGAGGATCTTCGCGTTGTTGTCGGTCGGGGCACCACCGAGCAGGAAGTAATTGCCCTTCGGTGCCGCGTCGACGACGCCCTGGGCCTGCATCTGGCCGACCTTGTCGTTATCGAACGAGATGTAGGCGTCGACGTCGGCATTCAGGATGAGGCGATCATAGGAAATCACCTTGATACCGGCCTTCTTCGCCTCGGCGACGACCGTGGTCAGCGTCTTGGCATTGAACGGCACGATGACGATGACATCGACCTTGCGCGAGATCAGGTTCTCGATCTGCTGGATCTGCTTCTGTTCGTTGGCGTCGGCGGACTGCACCGACACGGTGGCACCCTTGGCTTCCGCCGCGGCCTTGAAGTAGTCGCGGTCGCGCGTCCAGCGCTCCACGCGCAGGTCGTCGATGGAGAAGCCGATCACCGGCTTTTCCTTGCTGGCGTGCGCCTGCGGCGCCGCGAAAAGGCCGGCACCGATCATCGATACGGCCAGCAACGTATATAGGGCCTTCTGCTTCATGCTCATCTCCATGCTTATGGGATCGCCCTTCAGGAAGGGCGGAAATCGTCGCCGCGAGCGGCGTCGGAATACAGCGGCTTCAACTGCTCGTAAGAGCGGCGGAACAAAGGGTGGCGCGTTTGCAGGAAATAAGCATGACGCGCTGCATCGGGCTCGCGCACGGCGGTGACCGCTGGCATCGGGCAAACGGCATCGAGGGAAGCGCCCGGCTCGATGGCGAGGCGCGCGAGGCGTGCCGCCCCGAGCGCGGGCCCCACCTCGCCGCCACTGCGAAGGATCAGCCGCTTGCCGAGGATATCGGCGAGCATCTGCGTCCAGTAGGCACTGCGCGAACCGCCACCGATCACGGTGATTTCGTCGGCCACGAGGCCGGTCGATTCGACCGCCAGCAGACCGTCGAGCAGGCCCAACCCCACCCCTTCCAGCGTGGCGTTGGCGAGATCGGCGCGATCCGTGCCCGGGCCCAGGTTCGTGAACGAGCCGCGCGCGTGCGCGTCGTTGTGCGGCGTACGCTCACCCGTGAGGTAGGGCAGGAACAGCGGACCGTTTCCCTGAAGGCCTTTAGCCTCGGCCTCGGCAAGCAGGGCGGGCACGTCCTTCTGGCCGGTGAGCCTCGCGGTGAAATCGAGGCAGCTCGCCGCGTTCAACATCACCGACATCAGGTGCCAGGTATCGGGCAAGGCATGACAGAAGCTGTGCACCGCCTGCTCGGGACTCGAACGGAAACCATCGGACACGGCGAAATAGACGCCCGACGTGCCCAGCGAAAGCATGGCCTGGCCGTGGCGCACGATGCCCACGCCCACCGCGCCCGCCGCGTTGTCGCCACCGCCGGCCGCTACCGGAACGGTGTCCATGCCCCAGCGTTCGGCCAGTTCCTGGCGCAGGCGTCCCGCGGGCTGGCTGCCCTCGAACACCTGCGGCATGTGCGACCGGTCGAGGCCCGTCGCGGCGAGCATGGCATCGCTCCACTGGCGTTTCTCGACATCGAGCCAGAGGGTGCCGGCCGCATCGGACGCGTCGGTCATGTATTCGCCGGTGAGGCGCAGGCGCAGGTAATCCTTCGGCAGGAGCACCTTGGCGACGCGATCGAACACCTCCCGCTCATGCTTGCGCACCCAGGCGAGCTTCGGCGCGGTGAACCCGGGCATGGCGAGGTTGCCCGTGATCGAGCGAAAACCGGGCACCCGCTCCAGTTCCGCGCATTCGATATCCGAGCGGCCATCGTTCCAGAGAATGGCGGGCCGCAGGATAGCGTCGGACTTATCCAGCAGCGTGGCGCCGTGCATCTGCCCGGACAGGCCGATGGCCGCCACGCGGCGGGCATCGGTTCCCTTGAGGACCTCGGCAACGGCCATCTCGGTGGCGCTCCACCACGTGGCCGGGTCTTGTTCCGACCAGCGTGGCTTCGGATGCGAGACCTCCAGCGGGCTGGTCGCGCTGGCGCGCACCTCGCCGGCCTCGTCCATGAGCACGGCCTTCACCGAGGACGTGCCCAGGTCGATACCGAGGTACATGCGTGCCGAAGCGTCCATGTCGGGGGTCATATCACCCATAGATATAGCGGTTGACGATGTTCTCGAGCAACTCCTGTCCACCGGAGACATGCTTCGGATGGATGTCGCGGGCGATCGCCTCGTCGGACAGCGAGGCCAGCGTGAAGCCGCCCTGCAGGATCTTCTGGCCGAAATCGGCATCCCAGCCTGCGTAGCGCTTCGCCTTGAAGTCGGCGAGCGCATCACGCTCGATCATCTTCGCCGCACGTTCCAGGCTGAGGGCCAATGCGTCGATCGCGCCGATGTGGCCGTGGAAGAGATCTTCCGGCGCACTGCTCTGGCGGCGCACCTTGGTGTCGAAGTTGAAGCCGCCCGTGGTGAAACCGCCGGCCTTCAGGATCTCGTAGGTGACCAGGGTCAACTCTTCCACGCTGTTCGGGAACTGGTCGGTATCCCAGCCGTTCTGCGGGTCGCCGCGGTTGGCGTCGATCGAACCGAACAGGCCCAGCGCGATGGAGGTCGCGACCTCGTGGTGGAACGAATGGCCGGCCAGGGTGGCGTGGTTGGCCTCGAGGTTCGTCTTGACCTCGTTCTCCAGCCCGAAGTCCTTGAGGAAACCGTAGACCGTGGCGGTGTCGTAGTCGTACTGGTGCTTGGTCGGCTCCTGCGGCTTGGGCTCGATCAGGATCGTTCCCTTGAAGCCGATCTTGTGCTTGTGCTCGATCACCATCTGGAAGAAGCGGCCGAGCTGCTCGCGCTCGCGCTTCAGGTCGGTGTTGAGCAGGGTGTCGTAACCTTCGCGGCCGCCCCACAGCACATAGTTGGCTCCGCCCAGGCGATGCGTGGCTTCCATCGCGTGGCGTACCTGCGTGGCCGCATAGGCGAACACTTCCGGCTGCGGATTGGTGGCGGCACCGGCGGCGTAGCGCGGGTTGCTGAACACGTTGGCGGTGCCCCACAGGAGCTTCACGCCGGTCTCGGCCTGCTTCTTCTCGAGCACGTCGACCATCGCCGCGAAATTCTTCTTGTAGTCGGCGAGGCTGTCGCCTTCCGGCGCCACGTCGGTATCGTGGAAGGTGTAGTAAGGCGTGCCCAGGCGGGAGAAGAAGTCGAACGCCGCGTCGGCCTTCTCGCGGGCCTTGGCCATCGGCTCCCCTGCCGTCTGCCAGGGACGCTCGAAGGTACCCGCGCCGAACACGTCGGAACCCGGCCAGACGAAGGTGTGCCAGTAGCAGGTGGCGAGACGGAGATGCTCGGCCATGCTCTTGCCGAGCACCTGCTTGTTCGGGTCGTAGTGGTGGAACGCCAGCGGATTGTCGCTGCCGGGGCCTTCGTAGCTGATTTTGGGGACGCTGGAAAAGTACGACATAACAATTCCTTGACAAACGTGGGGACGAATCCCGACGATCCTGACGAGCGGCGCCTATTGCGCGCAATTGCGATTTCCGACGGGGGCCGGCTCTTTTTCGATGCCGCGCTGCGTCATGGTCAGATAACGCAAAGCCTGATAGTTTTCGGCGACTGGCGATCATCGCCGACAGGGTCGGCTCCCACCGATCCCCGCAGGAGGTCCGAGTGGCCTCGCATGAGGTCCGAGTGGGAACCGCCCTGCCGGCGATGCCCCTTCGACGGAACCCCATGTCTCCCCACAGAATCGCTTTGCTGTTCAACGCCAACAAGGTGTACGACCGCCAGGTCATCGCCGGCATTGGGCATTACCTCAACAGTACGCGCGTGGAATGGGACCTCTTCATGGAGGAGGACTTCCGCAGCCGCATGCGCGACATCCACCAGTTTCGCGGCGACGGCGTCATCGCCGATTTCGACGATCCGGAAGCACCCGACGCATTGCGCGACCTGCACATCCCGGTGGTCGCCATCGGCGGCTCGTACCACGATCCCGCCGACTATCCCCCCGGCGTGCCCTATATCGCCACGGACAATGCCCGGCTCATCCGGCTGGCGTACGACCACCTCATCGAACAAGGCCTCGGCCGTTTCGCGTTCTACGGCATACCACCCCATCCCGGCAGCCGCTGGGCGCAGGAGCGCGAGCATGCCTTCCAGGCGATCGTGGACGAGGAATCGGTCGAGGGGATGGTCTACCAGGGCTCGCCGACCAGCGCGGGCGGTTGGGGCATGGCGGTGGAGGAACTGGTCACCTGGCTGGCCGAACTGCCCAAGCCGATCGGCATCATCGCCGTCACCGACGCACGCGCCCGTCAGTTGCTGCAGGCATGCGTGATCGGCGGCTTCGCGGTACCCGAGCAGATCGCCATCGTCGGCATCGACAACGATCCGATGGCGCAGTTGCTCACCCGCATCCCGCTCACCTCCGTGATCCAGGGCGCGGAGGAAATGGGCCGCACGGCCGCCCACCTGCTGCACCAGATGCTGCGCGGCATGGATTGTTCGGGCACGCGCGTGCTGGTGCCGCCAGTCGGCATCAACGTGCAAGTGTCGAGCAAGTACCAGCCGATGCGCAGCCCGCATGTGATGCGGGCGAGTCACTACATTCGCCAGTACGGCTGCCTGGGCATCAAGACCGAACAGGTGGCCGATTACGTGGGCGTGTCGCGCACGGTGCTGGAAGAACACTTCAAGCGCGAACTGAAGCAGACCGTGCACCAGGTGATCCTGAAGCACAAGCTCGACACCGCCTGCGATCTCATGACGAATTCAGACACGCCGCTCGCCGACATCGCGCTTCGCTGTGGTTTCACCTCGCTCCAGTACATGTACGCGGTGTTCCGTCGCGAATACGACTGCACGCCGCGCCAATACCTCGACCTCCATCGCAAGACGGCGGCGACCTGATCGCCTTCCGCAGGGAAACGCTTCACCCATGCCCGTATCCAACGCCACCGCCTGGGGCCAACTCCCCGACGGCCGCCCGCTCCACCGCTGGACCCTGCGCAACGCGCGAGACACCCAGGTCGAGATATCCGACCTCGGCGGCACCCTGCTCTCCTGGCAGACCCCGGACCGTCAGGGCCGCGTGGGCGAGGTGTTACTCGGTCACGCCGACGCGGGGCAGTACATCGATTCCAACGCGTACATGGGCGCGATCGTCGGCCGTTGGGCCAATCGCATTCGCGGCGGACGCTTCCGGCTCGATGGCATCGACTACAAGGTCGATCGCAACGATGGTGGCAACCACCTGCATGGCGGCAACTACGGGTTTCACCTGCAGCGCTGGGACGTGGAGCCGGAAGGCGAGAACCTGGTGCTGCGTCTGGTGTCGCCCGAGGGTGACGGCGGGTTTCCCGGCGAAGTGAAGGTCGAGTTGCGCGTGCGGCTCGACGATAACGGCACGCTGGACCTGCGCTATATCGCCACCAGCGACGCCCCCACGCCGCTCAGCCTGACCGCCCATCCGTACTTCAACCTCAACGACCGGCGGCCGGACATCCGCGACCACATGATCCGGATCGACGCGGACGAATTCCTGGCCATCGATGCGGGGGCGATACCGGTCGGACGCCAGCCCGTGGCTGGCACCGCCTTCGATTTCCGCGAAGCGGCGCCGATCGGCTCGCGCCTGCACTGGCCCGATCCGCAACTGCAGCTGGTGGGCGGCTTCGACCATTGCTATATCCCTCGCCCATCGATGGCCCAGGCGCCACGCGTGGTCGCGGAAGTCGTGGAACCATCCAGCGGGCGCCGTCTCACCGTCGAGAGCGACCGCCCCGGCCTGCAGTTCTACAGCGGGCAGAAACTCACCGGGCAGCCGTCGCGGAACGGCGACACGTACGGGCCCTTCGCCGGCTTCGCACTGGAGACCCAGGCCTTTCCCGACCAGGTCAATGGCACGGATGCGGAAGGCGCGATCCTGCGCCCCGGCGCGGTATGGCGCCAGCACACGCGCTACCGGGTGGACACGCTGTAGCCGCGTTCTGGTGGGAGCCGAGCTTGTCGGCGATGGGTGCTTGCCTCGAACTGGCCCGCTGCCGCGGGATCGCCGACAAGGTCGGCTGCCACCAGGGCTTGGTCTCCTTTCAGGCTTGGTCTCCTACCGGAGCAGGGCCTCCCATCAAACGGGCAATGTCATGGGGTGGCAAGGCGCCACCGGGTACAATATCCGGATGTCCCTTATCCAACTCCTCAACGTCGACTTCAGCGTCGGCGGCCCGCTCCTGCTCGAACAGGTCGACCTTTCCCTCGATGCCGGCGAACGCGTCTGCGTCGTCGGGCGCAATGGCGCCGGCAAATCGACGCTGATGAAGCTCATTGCCGGGGAACTGCACCCGGACGATGGCGAGATCCGCCTGCAAGGCGGCACGCGCATCGCGCGCCTCACGCAGGAAGTGCCGCAGGACACCTCGGGCAGCGTCTTCGACGTGGTGGCCGATGGCCTGGGCGAACTGGGCCACCTGCTCGCGCGCTATCACCACCTGCTGGAGACCGGCGACATGGACGCGCTCGGCGACGTGCAGTCGCAGATCGAGGCCCACAACGCATGGGATCTCGATTCACGCGTGCAGCAAGTGATCGAACGCCTGGAACTGCCGGCGGACACCGATTTCTCCGAATTGTCCGGCGGCATGAAGCGCCGTGTCCTGCTCGGCCAGGCGCTCGTTCGCGACCCGAACCTGCTCCTGCTCGACGAGCCGACCAACCATCTCGACATCGAGGCGATCGCCTGGCTCGAAACCTTCCTCAAGGGCTTCGCCGGCAGCATCGTCTTCATCACCCATGACCGCAGCTTCCTGCGCGCCCTGGCCACGCGTATCGTCGAGATCGATCGCGGCCAGGTCACCAGCTGGCCCGGCGACTACGACAACTACCTGCGCCGCCGCGAGGAACGCCTGCATGCGGAAGCCCAGGCCCAGGCGCATTTCGACCGCAAGCTGGCTCAGGAAGAAGTGTGGATCCGCCAGGGCATCAAGGCGCGGCGCACGCGAAACGAAGGCCGCGTGCGCGCACTGAAGGCGATGCGCAATGAGCGCGCCCAGCGCCGCGAGCAAGCCGGTAACGCCAGGATCACCCTCGCCACCGCCCAATCCTCGGGACGCAAGGTGATCGACGCCAAGCACGTCACCCAGGCCTACGGCGGACGCACCCTGCTGCGCGATATCTCCACGACGATCATGCGCGGCGACCGTGTCGGCATCATGGGTCCGAACGGAGCGGGCAAGTCCACGCTGCTGAAGATCCTGCTGGGTGAGCTCAAGCCGCAGGAAGGCGAGGTCACGCTGGGCACCGGCCTGGAAGTAGCGTATTTCGACCAGCATCGCTCCACGCTCGACGACCGGCTGAACGCCCTCGACAACGTGGCCCAGGGCCGCGAATACATCGAGCTCAACGGCCAACGCAAGCACATCGTCGGCTACCTGCAGGATTTCCTGTTCTCGCCCGAACGATCGCGCGCACCGATCACGCGGCTTTCCGGAGGCGAACGCAACCGCCTGCTCCTAGCGAAGCTGTTCGCCCAGCCGTCGAACCTGCTGGTGATGGACGAACCGACCAACGACCTCGACGTGGAGACACTGGAACTGCTCGAGGAACTGCTCAACGAATACACCGGCACCCTGCTGCTGGTGTCGCACGATCGCGACTTCATCGACAACGTGGTGACCAGCACCCTGGTGCTCGAAGGCGATGGCGTGGTCGGCGAATACATCGGCGGCTACAGCGACTGGTTGCGGCAGAAGCCCGCCGTGGCCGCGAAGCCTGCCGGGTCGAAGGCTGCCTGGTCTTCGTCGACGTCCGAGGCATCGTCCGCATCGGCGCAAGCATCCACGCCGGCGTCGGCACAGGCACCCGTCGCCGCACCCGTCGCGGTGGCGCCAAAGAAGAAGCTCTCCTTCAAGGAGCAGCGTGAGCTCGAATTGCTACCGGCGAAGCTGGAGGAACTCGAATCCGAGATCGCCCGCCGTACCGCCGCGATGAACGACCCGAAGTATTTCCAGCAGGACGCCGCGACGATCACGCGCGGCAACGAGGAACTGGCCAGGTTGCAGGCGGAACTGGACGTGGCGTTCGCGCGCTGGGAAGAGCTGGAAGGCTGACAAAGCCCACCCGATCCAGGCCGCCCGAAAGGCCCTCACCCCTTGTGGGAGCCGCTTCAGCGGCGATGGGTGCTTGCCTCAACCTGGCCCGCTGCCGCGGGATCGCCGGCAAAGCCGGCTCCCACAGGTCTGGTTCCTACCGGTCTGCTCCTGCCCGGTCTGCTCGACGCTATGGGTGGGAAGCCGCTTCAGCGGCGATGGGTGCTTGCCTCAACCTGGCCCGCTGCCGCGGGATCGCCGACAAGGCCGGCTCCCACCGGGCATCGCTTTATAGCCGGAACACCTCGACCACGCGGGCCAGTTCCGCGGCCTGGTCTTCCAGGCTCTTCGCGGCGGCCGCGGCTTCTTCGACCAGGGCCGAGTTCTGCTGGGTCGAGTCGTCCATCCGCGAGACGGCATGGTTGATCCGGCCGATCTGTTCGGACTGTTCGCCCGAGGCTTGGCTGATGTTGCCCATCAGGTCCGCCACGGCGCGGATGCGGCCCAGCACCGTTTCCATGTTGCGTCCCGCGTCCGTTACCAGGCCGTGCCCAGCGTCGACCTGGGCCACCGATTCGGTGATCAGCGACTCGATTTCCTTCGCCGCCGACGCGCTGCGCTGGGCGAGATGGCGCACCTCTTCCGCCACGACGGCGAAGCCCTTGCCCTGCTCGCCCGCCCGCGCCGCCTCCACCGCGGCATTGAGCGCGAGGATATTCGTCTGGAAGGCGATGCCGTTGATGATGCCGATGACATCGGCGATACGCTGCGCCGAGGCCTGGATACCGTTCATCGCTTCCACCGCCTCCTGCATCGCGCCGGCTTCCTGCTGCACCGCCACGCTCGCATCGGCCGCCAGCGCGCTCGCCCTCGCCGAGTGACCCGCGTTGTCGCGGACCGTACGCGTGAGCAGGTCGAGGCTGGACGCCGTCAGCTGAAGCTCGTGCGCCTGGGTTTCCGTGCGCGACGACAGATCGGCATTGCCCGCCGCGATCTCCGAGGTGCTGCCCGTCATACTGGCCGCGGCCTTGCGCACGGAGCGCGCGATGTCGCCGAGACCGTCGCCGATGCCGTCGATGGAACGCATCAACTGGCCGATCTCGTCGCCACGCGCGGAAGCGAGCCGCGCCGTGAGGTCACCCTCGGCGAGACGTCGCGCCGCCTCGACGGCATCGGCCAGCGGCCGGGTGATACGCATGCGTATCGCGAAGATCAGGAGCAGGCACAAGGCAACGACCAGGGCGATGCTGGTCGCGGCGGCGATGAGGCGCATGTGCCGCACCGGGCCGAGGAGTTCATCCATGTCCACCGTGCCCGCGACGAGCCAGCTCCACGCCGGATCGGTCGCATAGACGGCCAGCCGGTCCACCGACCGGCCGCCCACAGCGACGCGATAGCGTAGCTCGCCTTTCCCACCTGACAGCATGCGGCCGAAGATCGGCTGGCCATCCTCGTCGAGCATCTTGAGGGCGGCGCCGGGTGCCTTCGCGGCATCGTTCGTCATCGACGGATCGACGATCAGCGTGCCGTACCGCTTTCCGGCACTGGCATCGACGACGGAGTAATAGCCGCTCTGGCCGATGTGGATCGCGGCGATCTCGTCCTGCAGCGACTGCATCTCCTTGCCGATCTCCACGCCGACGAAGAAGACGCCGAGCACGTTGCCCGCCTCGTCCTTGATCGGCTCGTAGCGCGTGATGTACGGGCGGTCGAACAACACGGCCGGACCGCCATACGACTTGCCCGTGAGCAGCAAGGGAAAGGCGGGATGGGCATGATCGATGGAGGTTCCGACGGCGCGCGAGCCATCCTCTTTCTTCAACGAGGTGGTGACACGAACGAAGTCGGGTCCATCGCGGACGAACAGCGTCGCCACCACATGTGCCCGCGCGGAAAACTCGTCGGTCAGCGAAAAATCGTTGTTCAACGGCTTGCCGTCATGCAACAGCAAGGGCACGGTGTGCCCGGCCATCATCACGCGGTGCTTGTCGTCGACCGTGAACTTTCCGGGGAAGTAACTCTTGTATACGCCGAGGAAGCGGTCGGACTCGGCCAGCAGCGCACCGCTGAACGTATTGACCGTGCCGATGATGGCCCGGTTGCCGCGGGCGAGGTCCTCGCGGGCCCTGGCCTCCAGTTCCCGCGAGGCCATGGTCGTGACGACGACGGTGAGCAAGGCGATGCCGAGGGCGACGATGCCGACGACGAGCAAGGTCAACCGCGCGCCGACACTCATGCCGCGCCGGCCGGCGCGGTCGCTGTTCTGGTTCATGGAATCCTACCGGAGTGGTGGAGCACCCCGAACGGGTGCCCATGGCCGTTATGTCGGCAGGCCCCGGCGGGGCTTTAGCCCTCAACCCGTATTCTGAAGTCCTTGTGAGACGCCGTTCACACAAGCGACCAGGGCACTGAGAAGGGCGTCGTCCTGTCCGCCAGTGGCGCGCCAGCGCCGCAAGAGGTCGACCTGGAGCAGGCTCATCGGGTCCACGTACGGGTTGCGCAGGCGGATCGAGGTGGCCAGCCGGGGCTCGGCTGCCAGCAGTTCCTTCGCGCCCTTGAGTTTCAGCAACCAGGCGACGGTTCGCTCGAACTCTTCGCGGATCATCGGGAAGAAGCGCTCGTGCAAGGGACCGGCCAGGCGGGAAAAGGCCTCGGCGATGTCGATATCCGCCTTGGCCAGCACCATTTCCACGTCGTCGAGCATGGTCGAGAAGAAGGGCCAGTCGCGGGCCATGCGCACCAGCGCTTCCTCACCGCACTCCCGCGCTACGGCGTCGAGCGCGGCGCCGAGCCCGTACCAGCCGGTAAGCACCGCGCGGCACTGGGTCCAGGAAAACACCCATGGAATCGCGCGCAGGTCCTCGACGCCTTTCATGCTGCGCCGGCGCGCCGGACGCGAGCCGAGCGTCATGCGCTCGATCACGTCGATAGGCGTGGCGCCCCTGAAGTAATCCACGAAACCCTCGGTGTCGACGAAGGCGCGGTAAGCCTTGCGGCTTTCCCCGGAAAGCCGCGCCATCGTCTCTTTCCACGCGGCCTCGCGTGACTCGACCTCGCGCGGCCGCAACGAGGCACGCATCACGGCGCCGAGCGTCTGTTCCAGGTTGCGCACGGCGAGTGCGCGGATACCATATTTGCGATGGATCACCTCGCCTTGCTCGGTGACGCGCAGCACGCCGCC
Source organism: Luteibacter sp. E-22 (assembly GCF_049913125.1). Classification (GTDB taxonomy): domain Bacteria; phylum Pseudomonadota; class Gammaproteobacteria; order Xanthomonadales; family Rhodanobacteraceae; genus Luteibacter. The sequence continues at coordinate 636,748 of NZ_CP183975.1, read as the reverse complement.
GACGGAACCGCGTGGCGAGGCCATCAGGGCCGGTGTGATGCGCGATCCACCGCGACTCGCCGAACCGCCGCGGCCATGAAAGAAGGCCACGCGAACACCGGCTTTCGAAGCCACGTCGAGCAGTTCCACCTGCGCGCGCTGCAGGCTCCACTTTGACGCGACGGTTCCGCCGTCCTTGCCGCTGTCGGAATAACCCAGCATCACCCACTGCCGGTCGCCACGCGCCTTGAGATGGGCGCGATAGACGGGGTCGTCCAGCAACGCCTGGAGCGTCTCCGCACCACCGGCGAGGTCGTCGATGGTCTCGAACAGCGGCGCGATGTCGAGCGGCACGCGACCGTCTTCCAGCAAGCCGCCCCGCCGCGCGAGCGCCAGCACGGCGAGTACGTCCGCCGCCGTTTCGGCCATGCTGATGATGTAGAGCCCAGTGGCCTCCGGGCCGTAACGCTTGCGCGAATCGGCCAGGGTGGCGAACACCGCGCGCAGCATCCCTGCGGCCTCGTGATCGTCGCCCGCGACGAAACTGCGCTCGCCCGCCGCATAAGGCCGCAGCGTCTTCACGCGCGCCGCGGTGTCGCGGTTGACCCAGTCGTCGTCACCGAGCAACGCGGCCAGTGCCTCGTCGTGGACACGGGCGTCCTGGCGCACGTCCAGGCGCGCCAGGTGGAATCCGAACGTGCGTGCGCGCCACAGGAGACGATTCACCGCATACGCACCGGCATGCACGCCACCATGTTCGACAAGACTCTTCTCGACCAGCGCGATATCGCCGATGAACTCGCCGGCCGACGCATAGGCCTCGCCCCCTTCGTGCAACGTGGCGTCGAGACGAGCCGCGACGAAGGTCAGGAAACCGCGATAGGGCATGTCGGCATGGCGGGGCCGGATGCGTTCCGCCGCATCGGGAAGGCGTTCGCGATAATCCTCGATGCGCCGCTGGAGCTTGTCGTCCAGCGTGACGCGATCCTCGGTCTGGCTGAGCAGTCGGCCGAGGCCCGCGACCTCCTCCATGTAACGCTCCAGCACCAGCGTCCGTTGCGCCGCGAGGGTGGCGGCGATGGTGTCCGCGTTGACGTTGGGATTGCCGTCCATGTCGCCACCCACCCAGGTGGCGAAGCGGAGCAGGCGCGGGATCGTCACGCCTTCGCCGTAGGTCTCCGCGATGGCCTGCTGCAACGACTCGTAGAGGGCGGGCAGCACGCGGTAGATCGGCCGGGAGATGTAGAAGCCGACGTGGTCGAATTCATCCTGCACGCTGGGCCGCACCGGCGAGGCTTCGGCGGTCTGCCATCCGGCGGAAAGCGCCATGAGGATGCGCGCGTCGTCGTCGCGCAACTCCTGCGGCGTGCGCGTGGGATCGAACTCGTCGACCAGTGCACGGACGATTTCCTGTTCTTTCTCAAGCAGCGAGCGGCGCACGGCCTCCGTCGGGTGGGCGGTGAACACCGGCTCCACGTCCAGTCGTTCGAGCAGCCGGACCAGTTCGTCGCGGCCGACGCCGTCCTTCTTCAGCAGGGCGAGCACCGAAGCCAGCGACTCCGGCTGCGGCGCGCCGCCCTCGCGCTGGTAGTCGCGGCGGCGGCGGATGCGATGGACCCGCTCGGCGGTATTGACCGCCTGGAAGTAGGTGGCGAAGGCGCGGGCCAGCGCCTCGGCATCCGCCGCGTCCAGGCCCGTGAGCGACTCGGCCAGCGCATCCACGGCCGCTCCGCTGCGCCGGCGGTGGATCGCCGCCGTGCGCACGTGTTCCACGCGCTCGAAGAAGGCCTGGCCACCTTGTTCCGCCAGCATCTGGCCGACCAGGGCGCCGAGGCGGCGCACGTCCTCGCGCAGGGGGCCGTCGTGGGGGAGGAACTCGGGATCGCGTGCGGCTTCCATCGGACTCTCGGTTGGCGTCGAAACCCTGAGAGTACCGAAAAAGACGTGTTCATCCCTGCATCCGGATTCCGCGATACAATCGGGGGACCGTTTTGCCCGCCGAGGGGCGCTGCGACCGTGGGAACGTCCCCATAGGCCAGGCTCGGCGCGGCGTCCCACCAAACGGCGCCCCCGTGAATCTCCGGAGCTACGCCAGATGAACGCCGTCACCAAAGACACCTTCCAGGATTACAAGGTCCGCGATATCTCGCAGGCCGCCCTCGGCCGCCGCCGCATCCGCATGGCGGAAGAGGAAATGCCGGGCCTGATGCAGATCCGCGCCCGCTATGCCAAGGAGAAGCCGCTCCAGGGCGTGCGCCTCTCCGGCTCGCTGCACGTCACCAAGGAAACCGCCGTGCTGGCCGAGACCCTGCGCGAGCTGGGCGCCTCGGTCCGCTGGGCTTCATGCAACATCTTCTCCACCCAGGATGACGTCGCCGCGGCGCTGGCCGCCGGTGGCCTGCCGGTGTTCGCCTGGAAGGGCGAGTCGCTGGAGGAATACTGGGACTGCACGCTCGACATGCTGACCCATCCGGGCGAACTCGGCCCGCAGCTGATCGTCGACGACGGTGGCGATGCCACCCTGCTCATCCACAAGGGTCTCGAACTCGAGCAGGGTTCGGACTGGGTGAACTCGCCGGGCGCCAACCACGAGGAACAGGTCATCAAGGACCTGCTCAAGCGCGTCGCCAAGGAGCGCCCGGGTTTCTGGACCAAGGTCGCCGCCGAATGGCGCGGTGTCTCCGAGGAGACCACCACCGGCGTGCACCGCCTGTACCAGCTCGCCGAAGCCGGCAAGCTGCTGGTCCCGGCGATCAACGTCAATGATTCGGTCACCAAGAGCAAGTTCGACAACCTCTACGGTTGCCGTGAATCGCTGGCCGATGGCATCAAGCGCGCCACCGACCTCATGGTCGCCGGCAAGGTCGCCGTCGTCTGCGGCTATGGCGACGTGGGCAAGGGCTGCGCCCATTCGCTGAAGGGCTTCGGCGCCCGCGTCATCGTCACCGAGATCGACCCGATCAATGCCCTGCAGGCCGCGATGGAAGGCTTCCAGGTCACGACGATCGAAGAGACCCTCGGCTTCGGCGACATCTACGTCACCACCACGGGCAACAAGGACATCATCACGCTGGAGCACATGGCGGCGATGAAGAACAACGCCCTGGTCTGCAACATCGGCCACTTCGACAATGAGATCCAGATCGACCGCCTGAACGCGGCGAAGGACGTCACCCGCGAGACGATCAAGCCGCAGGTCGACCGCTACACCTTCGCCAAGGGCAACAGCATCTACATGCTGGCCGAAGGCCGCCTGGTGAACCTCGGCTGCGCCCATGGCCACCCGAGCTTCGTCATGTCGAACAGCTTCTCCAACCAGACGCTGGCGCAGCTCGACCTGTGGAAGAACAAGGACACCTACGAGAAGACGGTGTACCGCCTGCCGAAGAAGCTCGACGAGGAAGTCGCCCGCCTGCACCTGGAGCAGATCGGCGTGAAGCTCACCGTGCTCACGAAGGAACAGGCCGACTACATCGGCGTGCCGGTGGAAGGCCCGTACAAGCCGGACCACTACCGCTACTGATCGAACGATCCATCGCGGTCACGAGGAGGCGCCTTCGGGCGCCTTCTTGCGTATGGGCCACAGGCGATACTTTCAACGCACCCATTCGACCAACGGCTTTCCCTTCGGGACGATGTAGGTGCCCAGTTCGGCGCCATTGGTGGTTCCCACGTTCGTCGCCTTGTGCACGACGCCAGCGGGCACGAACAACACGTCACCAGCCTTCAGGCGAACCGGCGGCTTGCCTTCGAGGGTGTACTCCAACGTGCCTTCGATCACGTAGATGATTTCCTCGCCGGGGTGCCTGTGGTTCGGCGCGGTCTTTCCGGGATCGATGTCGACGCGCAGCTGTACTTCCTCCCAGCCGGGGATGCTGAGGTCGTGCTGGGAAAGTTCGGTGCGGCGGCTGGTCGTGGGCTGGTCCGCGGCGGCAACCTGGGTGGCCGATGTGGCGGTGAACGCGAGAACGGCGGCGAGGACGATGGTTTTCATGGACTACTCCAGTGTGTAGTCCCATTAGGCGCCCGCGATGTCTTCGGGGGATGTCCGGATTCGCCCATATTTGTATCTCGGCGTACGGACATCTTTCCATCTGGATGGAAAGATATTTATACTGCGGACATCCACGCGAGATCGCCCATGCCCGCCATCAGCTTCGAATTCTTCCCGCCCAAGACCGACGAGCAGCGCGCGCAGCTCGATGCGGCGGTCGTCCGTCTCAAGGCGCACGCACCCGACTACGTCTCGGTGACCTTCGGCGCGGGCGGGTCGACGCTCAGCTACACCGACGACACCGTGAAGCGCCTGCGCGCCGAGCATGGCCTTTCGGTGGCTCCACACCTGTCCTGCATGGGTGGCACGAAGGCTGAGATCGCCGCGCTGCTGGACACCTACAAGGCCACGGGCTGTCGCCGCATCGTCGCCCTGCGCGGCGACCTGCCCTCCGGCATGGCCACCCCTGGCGATTTCCGCTACGCGGCGGAACTGGTCGCCTTCATCCGCGAGTACAGCGGCGACCATTTCCATATCGAGGTCGCGGCCTATCCGGAAACCCATCCCCAGGCCGAGAACGCGCTGATCGATCTCAGGCACTTCAAGGCCAAGGTCGATGCGGGCGCCAATGGCGCGATCACCCAGTACTTCTTCAACGCGGATGCCTACTTCCGCTTCGTGGATGACGTGGCGAAGCTGGGCGTGCAGGTGCCGATCGTGCCGGGCATCATGCCGATCGCCAATTTCAGCCAGTTGCGCCGGTTCTCCGAGCAATGCGGTGCGGAAATCCCGCGCTGGATCGTGAAGCGCATGCAAGCCCACGGCGACGACGCGGCCGCGGTGCGCGACCTGGGTGCCGAGGTGGTGGCGGAACTGTGCCAGCGCCTGCTGGACGGCGGTGCGCCCGGGTTGCACTTCTACACGATCAACCGCGCGCGGGCGACGACCTCCGTGCTGGAGCGGCTCGCCGAGCGATAAACGTGCGCGCCGTCACCCTTCGATGAGGCGCCGCCGGGGATGATGGCGCACCGCTCGCCACCGTGTTCCGCTCCGTGATCCGCGCCATCGCCCTGCTCCTGCTGCTTTTCCTCGCCCTGCCCGCCGCCGCGCAGACCGCGATCCATCGCTGTGTCGGGTCCGACGGCCGCCCCGTCTTCAGTGACCAGCCGTGCACCAGTGTCGGCGCCACGTCGGTCATGCCTGCGGCGGCATCCTCCGCCTTGGCGGTCGCACCGGATGGCCCCTCGGCCGGCCTGCTCTGCGCGAAGGATCTCGCCGAATTGCGCGACGGCGTGGCGCAAGCCTTCGCCTCCCGCAGTGCCAACCGCATCGGCGGACTGATCCTGTGGAACGGCTACGGCAGCGGCGGTACCGTGGACAGCCTGCGTTCCATGGAAGCGTTGGTGCGGCAACCCCTGGTCTCGCTGGAAGGCAGTGAGGGTGGAGGCATCGACGCGGTGACCTCAGGCCCTGGCGGCGACGGATCGACCCGTCGCGCGCACTTCGGCGTGGTGAGGGATTCCGGATGCCTGTGGCTACGCCCGCCGGGATGAGACTGGAGTTCCATCCGCCACCGCACTGACGCGACGCGCCATGTGGGTGGCGGCCGTACCCGTTATCATGGGCGGTCCCCTCCGGAGCGTACCCATGTCGCAGAACTACCCCGATTGGATCTGGCAGAACGGGCAGATCAAGCCCTGGCGCGAGGCCACCGTCCACGTGATGGCGCACGCGCTGCACTATGGCTCGTCGGTGTTCGAAGGCATCCGCAGCTACGAGACACCCGATGGCGCCGCCATCTTCCGCCTCACCGACCACCTGAAGCGCCTGTTCCTCTCGGCGAAGATCTACGACATCGAGATCCCCTACTCGGTCGACGAACTGGCCGAGGCCTGCCGCGACGTCGTCAAGAAGAACGACCTCAAGGCCGCCTACCTGCGCCCCGTGGCCTTCCGTGGCCTGGGTGGCTTCGGCCTTTCGGCCGAATGCCCCACCGACGTGGCCGTCGCGACGTGGCCCATGGGCCCTTACCTCGGCCCCGAGGCGCTGGAAAACGGCATCGACGCTTGTGTATCGAGCTGGCAGCGCTTCGCGCCCAATACGATTCCCGCCGGCGCCAAGGCCGGTGGCAACTACCTCTCCGGCCAGCTGATCGCCCGCGAAGCGCGCCGCCTGGGCTTCGGTGAAGGCATCGCGCTGGCGTCGACGGGCCTGCTCAGCGAAGGCGCGGGCGAGAACCTGTTCCTCGTCTTCGACGGCGTCCTGCACACCACGCCGGCCAGTGCCTCGATCCTCACCGGCATCACCCGCCATACGCTGATGACGCTGGCGCGCGAGGAAGGCATCGACGTGGTCGAACGCGACCTGCCGCGCGAGTACCTCTACCTCGCCGACGAAATCCTCATGTGCGGCACGGCGGCCGAAGTCACGCCGATCCGCTCCGTGGACGGCAAGAAGGTCGGTAGCGGCAAGGGCGGCCCGATCACCCGTCGCCTCCAGGAACTCTATTTCGGCCTGTTCACCGGCAAGACCGCCGACCGTTGGGGCTGGCTGGAACCGTTGTAACCAACCGGGCGCTTCCTCGGCCGGGGGTGACCTTCGGGCGGGAAGCGCGCTGGCCCGCGATCGGGCGTGCGAAAGAACCCGATCGCGACCGAGGCCGCTTCCCGCCCGGGGCCATGTTCCGGAAAGTCTGCGCTATCGCTTAGTTGCAGAAGCCGTTCGGATAGGTGGACGACTTATAGGCGTAGAGCCAGCTGGTCTTGCCGCCGTCGTTGGCGATGTTCCAGCCGTTGCCGATCGAGCCGATCGCCTTGTTCAGGGTCTGCGAGCGGGTGAGCACCGGCGTGGTGAAGTAGTTGTCGGCGTCGGCTTCGACGCGGAACGACAACTCGGCCAGCGCGGGGGTGGATGCGCCGTTGACGTACCACAGAGTGAGCGTGAACTCGGCCACCGATTGCCCGATATCGGATTCCGGACCGTCGTATTCCTGCTGCGTCACCGTGACGCCCGCCACCGGAGAAAGCCCGGCAGTGGAGATATCGGACAATGCCGATGCGCCGGGGAACTGCTTGATCAACGCCGAGACGGTGGTGGGCGTGGTGGTGGCATCCTGCTTGGTGGAATGCGCGAGTACGAGGCTGCCCGGCGTGACGTCGGTCTCGAGCTTGGTCTCCTTGTTCTTGCCCGCACCCGATACGTCCGTCCAGTAGGCCAGCTCTTCATCCGCGTGGCGGAACTTGAACTGGATATCGTTGTGATCGCCGGCGCGCGTACGCACGGTGTAGCCACGACTCATCAGCGAACAGCTGTGTGGCGTGTCGTAGTAGGCCAGCGTGTCGCGATCGCCCGCGCTGAAGCTGCCACTGATCGTCTTGTCGAAGGCGAGCGCGGACAGGCGCACCGAGACATCGTGCAGGAGCGTGGCGGCCGCGCTGGAGGGATTGCTGGCGAAACGCGTGGGATCGAGCAGCACCTTGTATTCCTTGCTGTCGACGTAGGCCGGCGTGTTGGCGTGGCTGGCCGTGGCGCCGAGCAGCAGCGTGGCCGATAGCAGGGATAGAACCGTACGTTTCATCATGCGCATGACCCTTCAGTGGTGGTGGGAGGCGGCGGTGGAACGCATGCCCGGCAAGGTCAGCCGGTACACGAGGATGCGGTTGTCGTTGTCGATGGCGGAATCGCAACGCTGGCCTTCCATGACGCAGTGCTTCGCGATGAAGTCGTTGTCGTTGCCGACCAGGAGGAACCAGTCGTCCGGGTAGGCCGGGTCGAGCACGGGGACGAGATCCATCGCCTCCCACTTTTCGGAAAGCATCGCCATGCCCGGCTTGTCACGCTCGATCGAAAGCCCGAACCGTGCGAGATCGGCGGGGTCCAGCAGATCGACCAGCGGCTTCCAGGTGGCCGGATGGATCTCGGCGCGCAGACTGCCATCCTGTCCCAGCACCGGCGTCGTCGATGTCTCGTATCTGGTTCCCGCGAGGTTGCTGGCACCATCCGTATCCACCAGCAACACGCTCTTGAACACGATGGGCTTGCCGTTCTCGGCACCGTAGCCATTGCCATCCCGGGCGAGCATGAGGAAACGGTGGTCGTCGATGGCCCGGATCTCGCTCTGTGCCGCCGTCTTGTTCGGCGCGCCACCGTCGCCCTTGTCGTCGTACGCGGGAAGGCGAACCACGTAATGCGCCACGGGACGCTTCGGCACCGTATTCCGGCTCACGTCGTAGACGAGCACACGCGTCAGTGTGCGGCCCGAGGCATCGCCAGGAACGCTGTCCTGCACAAGGGCGCTCTGCAACACCACGAACAGGCGCTTGCCGTCGGGCGAAAGCGCCATGCCTTCCACGCCCTGGTTATTGCGCCGACCACTCGCGGGCGCACGCAGGGACGTGAAGTCGGGCTTGCCATCGGCGTCGAGCGGCTGCACCGATCTCGGCGGAACGAGGACACCGGCGAGCCGGCCTTTCGCGTCGAAGCGGTAGACGTTGGCGGCGTACTCGTCACCCACGTAGAAGCCGCCATCACGAGTGAACTGCAATGACTCGGCGTCCAGCGACACCTTGCCGGCGCCCACTCCTTTCGCGGGTGAAGGCAGGACGATGCCGCGCTCCGTACGCAGTCCGTCTCGTGGCTCCGCTCCCGTGAACGGCCTGCCGTCGAAGTCGCACAACTCGCGCCCTCCGTCGGGCACCAACACAAGACGCGCCCGTCCCACCGTCATGCTGAAACGAAACCGGTGCAACCGCCCCCGATAATCGAAGAACACGTCGTGCTCCGGATCGTTGCGGCCACGGTCCGGTAACGTCCATAGAGTGCCGGTGTACGTATCGCCTTCCCGCTTCCAACTCCCTGGCTCGATCATCAGCGATGAGAACGAACCGAGGGTGTCGCCGAGGAAATCCACTGTGCCGGCCGCCAGCGATCCAGTGGCGACGAGCCCCTTGTCGATATAAGTCGTGCCACCCATCTGGATGGCCCTGGGCAACGGCGTCGAAGCGATGTCCGGCACCCGCACCTCGCCCGTCTGTGCCGCCGCGCTGCCCAGCAGGAGCACCACGGTCAGACCGCCGACCATGCGCAGCATCAGAAGCGCACGTCGAGGTTGGCGAAGTACTGGCGCGGCGCCGAGGCATGAAATACGTACGCGGTGCCCTTCGGATCGCTGGGCACGAAGGCGCTCGAATCGAAGTTGCTCGCGTAGCGCTTGTCGCCCAGGTTGGTCACGTTGATCGACAGGCGGATGTCCTTGGCGAAGGACACCGGTCCGAAGTCGTAACCACCGGAAAGATCCCAAACGGTGAAGCCGCCGAAGCCCTGGTCGTTCGTGTACGTGTAGAAGCGCTCGCCCGTGTACTTGCCGCGCAGGGAGGCGAACCACGCACCCTGCGTCCAGTCGATCTGCGTCGCGAAGAGCTTGGTCGGCGTGTCGGCCTGGATCTTGCCCTTGGTGTGCTGGACGACGCCTGCCTGCACGTAGTCGCTGGCATAGGTGGAGCGGTTGTACGAGGCCGAGTTGTACCAGCGCAGATGATCGGTCGGCGTCCAGACGAAGGTCACTTCGACGCCATGGCTGTCCACGCCGCCCACGTTGTAGAAGCGGTTGCCGCACGACGGGCCGACCGGCTGGCGCGAGTCACAAGGGTTGTACTGGAGCAGCCGGTTGTCGAAGCGCACGTTGTACGCGGCCACCGACGCGGCCACCGGACCAGTCTCGATGCGATACCCCGCTTCCAGGCTGCGCGATTTCTCGGGCTTGAGATCGCCCTGCGTATCCCAGATGGCCTGGCTCACCGCCTGCGGGCCGAGCTTGAAGCCACCCTGGAACATCGCGATGTTCTTCGCGAAGCTGGCAAAAACCTCCTGGCCGTCGGCGATCTTGTAGCGTGCGCCGAACTGCGGCAGCAGGGCCTTGCTCGCGCTCAGCTTGCCGCTGGCGAACTGGTTGTTCGACGTCGGCTTGATCGGCTGCACGGCGTCGCCAGGCAGCGCCGTGGCTTGCGATGTGACGTGCGGGCTCTTCACGCCGACGTCGACGGTGAGCGCATCGTCGAGGAAGCGGATCGTGTCCTGCAGGAACGCCTGTCGCGTGTTCCATACCGTACGCTGCGCGAAAACGCCAAGGTCCGGCGTGGTGTCTATGGGTGCGCTCAGGTCGCGCGGTCCGCTGACATAGCTGCTGTAACGCGAGGCGCTGGAGACGTTGTGCTCGTACCAGACGCCGCCTTCGATGTGCTGGTTGGCGATATCCCACGCGGCGGAGAGGATCGCGCCGGAGCGGTTGATCGTATACAGGGTGTTACGGAAGATGATCGGCAACTGGCGCGGCGTACCCGGATACGAATAGGTGCCGCTGTTCCAGTTGTGTCCTTCGCCAGCATCCTCGTGGTGATAGACCTGGGCGTGAATGGTGACCGAATCGCTGGGGAAGAAGTCGCCTGCGAGATAGTAGAGGTCGTCGTCGCGCAGGATCTGTCCGGCAGTGAAGGCTCCGTCGGCATCGGTGTCCGCGCCGCTCTTGTCGCAGAGCTTCGCATTGAGCGTACCGGCGTTGCAGTAGGCCTTGCCGATGGCGCGCTGCCAGTCCGGCGCGTAGCCACCCCAGTCCCAGCCCAGGCCGCGTGCCAGTTCGCTCTTGGACAGATAGAAATAATCGGCCTGCGAAGTGCGCGAGGTATCCGCGAAGCCAGTGAGGCGGCCCCAGTCGAAGTCCCATACGGCCTTGCCGTTGAACTGCTTCGTGGTCGAGCCGTTGTAGGCGCTCTGGTTATTCCAGAGGTCCGACGTGGTGCGCGCACCGGAGAGGTACATCGAGAACCCGTTGTACTCGCCGGTATCGAAGCGGGCGAAGGTGTGGCGGTTCTGATCGCTGCCGAAGCCCTGCACGACGCGGCCACCCATGGTCTTGAGCGGATCGCTGGAACTGTAGGCGATGGTGCCGCCGAGGTTGCTCGTGGAAGGCGTGCCGAGATTGCCGATGCCTTCGGAAAGTTCGGCACCGGCGAAGTTCTCGGAGATCAGCGCGCGGTTGATCGAGAGGCCGTTGTAGTTGTTGTACGCACTGTCGCCCAGCGGCATGCCATCCAGCGTGTAACCCAGCCGCGTGCCGCTGAAGCCGCGCAAGCTCAAGGTCATGGACTGTTCGTTGGTGCCCAGCGCATCGGCGGACTGGGCGTTCACGCCGGGCAGGACGTTCAACACCTTCTGCAAGCTGGTTCCCGGGGGGAGCACCTTCTGGTCGGAGGTGCGCAGGCGCTGCACCTGGCGCGTCTCGCCCGTGCCGATGACGGAAACGGCGTCGAGATCCTGCGCCTTGTCGCGTTTGGCCGCGGTATCGGCGGTGCCGGCCGTGGTATCGGTGTCCGTCGCATGGGCGACGGAAGCGAAGGCCATGCCCAGGGCGATGGCCAGAACGGTCTGCTTCAACAAGAGCGGCATCCTTACTCACGCTGACGCGCCGCAGCCCCTCCCCTGAGGCAGCCCGGTACACGCCGTGGAAGCGTTGGATAGTCGGGCGTCCAAATGAAATCTTGATGACAGCTGAGATGACAGCGAAGGGAGCCGCGCCGGCTCCCTGTGCCTAACGGAAGTCGATCGTCGAGATCGCGCCGGCCATCTCGGGGCGGGGACGCAGGGAAACGTCCCAATCGTAGAGTTCGCACAGGCGGCGAACGATGGCGAGGCCCAGGCCCGCGCCACCACCGGTGGCGCTTTCGCCACGGATGCCACGCTGGAAGAGCTTTTCGGCATCCTCCGGCTTGATCCCGGGGCCGGTATCGATAACGTCGATGTGGCCGTCGAGGACACGCACGGTGACCTTGCCTTCCATCGTGTACTTGATCGCGTTACCGATGAGGTTGGTCAGGGCCACCGAAAGCACCGATGCGGGTGCATTGACGGTAACCGAGCCGTCCGCGATCAGTTCGATCTCGATCGGCTTGCCACCCATCTGCGGACGTTGGCTCTCGATGACGTCGGCGGCGACCTTCGCGACGTCCGTTGTCTCGCCACGCGTCGGCCCACGGCGCTCCGCACGCGACAACAGCAGCAGGGCTTCGATGAGTTCGGTGGCCTGGCGCGAGGCGCGTTCGATGCGCTTCAGGCGCTCACGCAGCTTGTCGGTGAGATCCGGAGAGCCCTGCAACAGTTCCGTGGTGCTGGCGATGACCGCGAGCGGCGTGCGCAATTCGTGGCTCACGTCGGAGTTGAATTCGCGGTCGCGCTCGACCACCGACGTCAGCCGCATGGCGTATTCGTCGAGTGCCACGGCAAGCTCGCCTACCTCGTCGTCGGCAAAATGCGGAGCCAGGGCTTCGGCCTTGCCCACGCGACGGAAGTCGCGCAGGCGGCGCGCCAGATCGGTCACCGGCCGCAAGACGCGCGACGACAACCATACGCCCAGCACCAGCGAAAACAGGCCGAACAGGAAAACGGCCGCGACCACGCTGGTGATCAGCTGGCGCTTGCCCAATTCGTCGCGGGAAACGTCGAACTGCAGGAAATTGATGATGCCGCCGTCCCGCCGCACCGCCACCTTGTAATGGTGGTTCTTGCCGTCGTTTTCCGTCTCGTGGAGATCGTGCACGCCGGTGTCGAGCGATTGCCAGTTCAGCGGCGCCTTGTAGATCGTGCGGTCGCTGAAGGTGGACGCCTTGACGATGTTGAACTGCGGACGCTCGTTGGGATTGGCGCGCACCTGCTCGTTCAGCGAATCGACCTCGTCCTGGAGGGCCGAGTTGATCAGCTGTTCTTCGACGCGCTCACGGATGTTGATCGCGGCGAACGCGAACAACGCGCTCAGGCCGAACCCGAACAGCGTGAACGTGACGATCAGGCGGAAACGAAGCTTACGTCTGGACCGCATCCGGAACGACCATGCGGTATCCGATACCGTGACGCGTGTGGATCAGCGGTTCCTCGAAGGGCTTGTCGATGGCCGCACGCAGCCCGTGGATATGCACGCGCAACGAATCCGAATCGGGCAGTTCCTCGCCCCAGACGCGCTGTTCGAGATCCTGGCGGGTCACCACGGAGGGGCTGGCCTCCATCAGCGCCTGCAACAGCTTCAGGCCGATGGGATTCAGCTGGATCGACTTGCCTTCGCGGGTCACCGTGAGCGTGTCGAGGTTGTAGGTGAGGCCACCGACCTTGAGCACCCGGCTCTGCGGGCCCTTGCCACGCCGCGCCAGCACTTCCAGGCGCGCCGCCAGTTCCTGCAGGGCGAATGGCTTGGTCATGTAATCGTCGGCGCCGGACTCGAAACCCGTGAGCTTGTGCTCCAGCGAATCGCGCGCCGTGAGCATGAGCACGGGCGTCTGCTTGTGCGCCTCGTGGCGCAGCTTCTTGGCGACATCGAGCCCGTCCATCCCCGGAAGGGTCAGGTCGAGCACGATGACGTCGAAATCGTGCACCACGGCCAGATGCAGGCCGGTGACGCCGTCGCCGGCGAAATCGACCACGTGACCACGATCCTCGAGGTAGTCCCCGATGTTGGTCGCGATGTCGGTATTGTCTTCGATGACCAGAACGCGCATGCGGCACTCCGTTGTGCGGTCGCTTGAGTCTTATGAGTATTGCGACGGCAAGCTTAACGGGGAAACCGTGAAGCGGACAGAACTAAAAGAGAGGCCCGGACGGGGGGAACCCGCCCGGGCCGAAAGAACTACTGCCCCGATACCGTCACCCCGCGTCGCGGAATCACAGTGGGACCTTTATAGGGGAGCGCCCTTTAAATCGCTGTTAACCCCTTCGGGGCCTTGGGCCGGCGGGCCTTCGGCACGGCCGGACGGCCGGCCAGCCGGGCCTCGCAATGGGCGACGATGGCACCGGCCACGTCGACGCCGGTGCTGCCCTCGATGCCCTCCAACCCCGGGGAAGCGTTGACCTCGAGCAGCAGCGGCCCGCGCGACGAGCGCAGCAGGTCCACACCGGCCACCTCCAGCCCCAACGCCGAGGCGGCCTCGATCGCCACCCGGCGCTCGTCGTCGGTCAGGGTCACCTGGGCCGCGCTGCCGCCACGGTGAAGGTTCGCGCGGAACTCGCCCGGCGCCGACGACCGCTGCATCGAGGCCACCACCTGGTCGCCGACGACGAAGCAGCGCAGGTCCTGGCCGTTCGCCTCGCGGATGAACTCCTGGACCAGGAAATTGGCGTAGAGGCCGCGGAACGCCTCGATGACGCTCTGCGACGCCGAGCGCTTCTCGGCCAGGACCACACCGGCGCCCTGGGTCCCTTCGTTGAGCTTGATGACATGCGGCGGGTCGCCGAGCATCGCCATGAGGTCGGCGGTGTCGTCGGGGTTGTCGCCGAAGGCGGTCAGGGGCATGTCCACGCCGCGTGCCGCCAGCAATTGCAGGCACCGAAGCTTGTCGCGTGCGCGCAGCACGGCATCGGACGGGTTCGGGGTGAAGACGCCCATCAGTTCCAGCTGGCGCAGCACCGCCGTGCCATAGAACGTGCTGGATGCGCCGATCCGCGGGATCACGCAGTCCACCGGGCCGAGCGGCTTGCCCTTGAAGTGGATGGCGAACGATTGCGGCGCGATGCTCATGTAGCAACGCAGGGGGTCGATCACCCGCACCGTGTGCTTGCGCTTGCGCGCAGCCTCCACCAGCCGCTGGGTGGAGTAGAGCCGCGCGTTGCGCGACAGGATGGCGATCTTCATGACGGGTCCCGGACGGCGCGGCGCGGCGTCTGCGAGTAGGAAAGCGAAGGATCGACCAGGAAACGCCCATCGAGGGCGGTCCGGCCGAGCAGGAGGGGAAACAGCATGTGACGCCGGTCGGTCAGGTTGACGTCGGCCATGAAGCGGTGGCCGGCCAGTTCCACTTCCGTGCGGATGAACCAGCGCGTGGTGGTGTGACCGCCCGAGTCCGTGACCGAACGCTGGCCCGTCGCCTTCGCCTCGCAGGGCGCGGATACCCCGCCCTTGCGCGTGGTGCGCACCTGGAAGCGCAGCCATGTGCCATCGGAGCGCTGGTCCACTTCCAGCCATTCGACGTGCAGCGACGACGAGCGCGCGCCCGTATCGAGCTTGGCCTTGAGGACGGGAATGCCGAGCGACGGAAGTGCGAGCCGTTCGCGCCAGCCTAGGGTGATGACGTCAGTCATGGGGTCTGGAGCGACGAGTAGGGGGACGACGGCGGGTCGCGGGGAACGACCCATGTTCGCGGCGACATGCCTCGATGGGAAAAGCATGCCGAAGGTACGAAGCCGGCGCAACTGTATCGGACAGTCGGGGGACCGCCCTCGTCACGGGCATGAAAAATGCGTGAAGCGGAGAGCGGCCCGACGGCTCAGCCCGCGTCCGTGCCCCGCCCTTTCCGCATCATGTACAAGGAGCTGGCGATGCCGACCAGGGCAACGAGACCGACGTAGTGCGCAGGCCCCAGCCCGCCCGCTGTCTTCGCCAGGTAGCCCACCAGGACCGGGGTGGCCGCACCGCAGATGGCATAAGCCACGTTGTACGACAGGGAAATACCCGAAAAACGGATGGCCGGCGGAAAGGCGGCGACCAGCACCGATGGCACGATGCCCGCCACGCCCGCGAACAGCCCGGCCAGCGAATACAGCGCAAGCAGGTGGGTGCCGCCGCTTCTCAGGTCGAGGTACAAGGCATAGGTGCTGGCGGCCAACCCCACCGAAGCCACCAGCATCGCGCGCGCCTTGCCCTGCCAGTCCACCAGCAGACCACCGAGCACGCAGCCGACGCACAGGGAAAACGCGGCGAAGCTGCCGCCGGTGAAGGCCCGGGCCGGCTCGATATGGAAGGCCGTTTGCATCAGCGTCGGCGTCATCAGGATCACCACGACGATAGCCGCCGTGAGCACCCAGGTGACGACCATCGACAAGGCCACGCCCGGCAGGTGATCGCGCAGGACGACCCACGCGGGCAACTCCGTCGTCAGTTCCTTGCGCTCGCGCATGCGCGCGAATACCGGCGTCTCGCTGAGCCAGCGGCGCAGGTACACCGCGAAGAACCCGAACACGCCCCCCAGGAGGAACGCGATGCGCCAGCCATGGTCGAGCATCGCCGCCTCGGACATGCGGGCGCTCATGGCGGCGGCGACCAGCGAACCGATGAGGATGCCGAAGGTGAGGCCGGAACTCAGGCTCGCGCATGCCAGGCCGACCCGATGCCGAGGCACGTGCTCGGCAACGAAGACCCACGCGCCCGGCACCTCGCCGCCGATGGCGATGCCCTGCACCACGCGCAACAGCGTAAGCAACACGGGCGCCAGTACCCCGATCGTCGCGTACGTGGGCAGGAAACCGATGCACAGGGTCGGTACCGCCATCAGGAACACGCTTAGCGTGAACATGCGTTTGCGGCCGACCCGGTCGCCGAAATGCGCCATCACCAAGCCACCGAGTGGCCGCGCGAGATAGCCCACGGCGAAGATGCTGAAAGCTTGCAACTGTGCCACCCAGTCGGAGGTTCCCGGCGGGAAGAACAGGTGCCCGAGCGTCTTGGCGAAGTACGCGAAGATCACGAAGTCGTAGAACTCGAGCGCGCCACCGAGCGCCGACAGGATCAGCGTCTTGGCATCGCCACGGCCCAGCGGCCGGCGGTCGGTCATGTCGGTATCGATGATGGTGCTCATGGGGATGCCCGGGGAGTGATCGCGCGACTATAGGTGCTTATCTGTCGAAAGAAATCACCCAGACGGAGTACGGCGGCAGGATCGTACCGTCGAGCTTGTCCGATCGGCCCAGGGAGGCGTCGCTGGCGGCCAGCGTGCGCAAGCCGTGGCCCTTGACACCCGATGTCAGCGGCCTTGGTTCGCCGCTGAAATTCATGGCGACCAGCACCGGTTCCTTGCCTTCGCGTACATAGGCGAGCACGTCCGGGTTCTTCGTGTCGACGAAGGTCATCGCACCGCCGCGCAGCGCGGGGTTGTCCCGGCGCAACGCGCTCAGCTTGCGATACCACTGCAGGAGGGACGACGGGTCCGCCATTTCGCTGGCGACATTGACGGTACGGTAGTTGGCGGCCACCGGCAGCCACGTCTTCGGATTCGTGGAGAAGCCCGCCTGCGGCCCGGCCGTCCATTGCATCGGCGTGCGTTCGCCATCGCGCCCTTTTTCCTTCGGCCAGCCGGTGATACCGATGGGATCGCGCACGTCTTCCTTGCGCGTGGGCGTGCTCGTGGTCATGCCGATGGGAGCGCCATAGTACGTAAGCGCCACGCCCCTGTTCGTCAGCAACAGGGCGGCGATGATACGTGCGCGGGCGATGTCGTTGCGGCCATCGCCGAACCGGTCGATGGAACGCGGATTGTCGTGGTTGTCGAAGACCAGCAGCGGCGGTTCGCCGAGCAGGTCGGTCTGCGCGGCCTGCAAGTGTTCGCGGAACCAGCCCGCGTCGAACTTCGCCTGCCAGCCGAAGCCGGGGATCATGTCCATCGGCAGATGCAGTTCGTCCTTGTGCTCGCCGCCGTACCAGGGCAGCAGATCGCTTGTCTCGGGTGTATAGGTTTCGCCGATGAGTACGCGATCGCCGGCATAGCCGTCCACCATCTTTCGCATGCGGCGCATGACGTCGTGCACTTCCGGCAGGTTGTCGCTGTACTGGTTGTGCAGGTTCGGATCGCCCTGCGCGTTGGTACCGCCCCGCTCCGGATCGTTGCGCAGCCGCGTATCCTCGAACAAGGTGGAGATCGCGTCGAGCCGGAAACCGGCGACGCCGCGATCGAGCCAGAAGCGCATCGCGTCGAACATCGCCGCTTCCACGGCTGGATTACGCCAGTTCAGGTCGGGTTGCTGCCGGTAAAAGCGGTGGTAGTAGAACTGCTTGCGTGCCGGTACCCATTCCCACGCCGAGCCGCCAAAGACGGACTCCCAGTTGTTCGGCGGCACCTTGCCCTCGTGGACGAACCGCTTCTGGAATGCGGTCACGCCCGGGGCGTTCGCGTCCACGCCATCGTTCCAGATGTACCAGTCGGCCTTGGCGTTCTGGCGCGAACCGGCCGATTCGATGAACCATGCGTGTTTGTCGGAAGTGTGGTTCAACACCATGTCCAGGAGCACGCGGACGTGACGCTTCTTCGCCTCGGCAAGCAGCCGGTCGAAATCCGCGAGGTTGCCGTACTGCGCATCCACGGCGCGGTAATCGGAGATGTCGTAGCCGAAGTCGACCTGCGGCGAGGGATACATCGGCGCGATCCAGATCGCATCGGCGCCCAGCGAGCGCACGTCGTCGAGATGGGCCGTGATGCCGTCGAGGTCGCCTACGCCGTCGCCGTTGCTGTCACCGTAGCTGCGTGGGTATATCTCGAGGATCAGAGCGTGTTTCCACCACGGCGAGGGTGTGCTGGCAGCGGCCACGGCCATGCCGGTGACGAGAACGGCGGCCATGCCAGCCAGGAGACGGCGCGTGCGCTGGGGCATCGAAGGGGAGATCCTGGAGAGAGATCTCCCGATGAAAGCGCGCCGCGCCGATAGCGTCAACCGGCTTGAGGGAAGAAGGTGCGGCGTGTCACGATCCGCCGCGTGACCGACCGGCCCGCCCCGCCACAGCATCTGCGCGACCTGGCACGTCTACGCCGGGTCCGCGATCGCATCGACCGCGAGTACGCCCAGCCATTGGACGTCGAAGCACTCGCCCGCGGCGTACACATGTCCGCGGGCCACCTCAGCCGCCAGTTCCGGCTCGCCTATGGCGAATCGCCCTATGCCTACCTGATGACGCGCCGTATCGAGCGCGCGATGGCCTTGCTGCGTCGCGGCGACCTCAGCGTCACCGATGTCTGCTTCGCCGTGGGTTGTTCTTCGCTCGGCACCTTCAGCACCCGCTTCACGGAACTGGTCGGCATGCCTCCGAGTGTCTATCGCCAGCGGGAGGCGCAGGCGGTGTCCGGTATGCCGTCGTGCGTGGCGAAGCAGGTCACGCGACCGGTCAGGAATCGAGAAGCGCCCCGTTCGATGCGACGACTAGGATGACCGCTCCCAAACCAACGAGCACCGTCGCCATGGACATCACCATCCACGCCAGCTTCCTGCCGCACAACGATCCCGAGGCTTCCCTGGCCTTCTATCGCGACATCCTCGGCTTCGAGGTTCGCAAGGACGTCGGGTACAACGGCATGCGCTGGATCACCGTCGGCCCCGCCGACCAGGCGGGTACCTCCATCGTCCTGTATCCCCCGGCCGCCTCGCCCGGCGTCACCGAGGAGGAGCACCGCACGATCGCCGAGATGATGGCCAAGGGCACCTTCGCCATCCTCCTGCTGGCCACGAGGAACCTCGACGAGGCTTTCGACCGGCTGCAAGCCAGCGGCGCGGAAATCGTCCAGGAACCTGCCGACCAGCCGTATGGGGTTCGCGATTGCGCCGTTCGCGACCCGGCCGGAAACCTGATCCGATTGCAAGAGTTGCGCTAGCTCTTGATAGGCACAGCCTCTTGTCATCATAAGATCAATCAATTTCTGCAATGCTCACAATCAGGCCATGATCCAGGCACTAGGTAAACCACGAGTCGCCGGCGCTCGGTCCTTCGTCCCGGCAAGCCACAGGAGACCCGCTGATGTCGAGCGAAGCGAAATGTCCTTTCAATCACACCGCCGGCGGCGGCACGACCAATAGCGACTGGTGGCCTAAACGCCTGAGGGTCGACCTGCTCAACCAGCATTCGTCCCGATCCAACCCCCTCGCGCCGGACTTCGACTATGCCGAGGCGTTCAAGAAGCTCGACCTCGCCGCGCTGAAGAAAGACCTGACCGACCTGATGACCGATTCGCAGGAGTGGTGGCCGGCCGACTTCGGCCACTACGGTCCGCTGTTCATCCGAATGGCGTGGCACAGCGCGGGTACCTACCGCATCGGCGATGGACGCGGCGGCGGTGGCCGTGGCCAGCAGCGCTTCGCTCCGCTGAACAGCTGGCCGGATAACGTCAGCCTCGACAAGGCACGCCGCCTGCTCTGGCCGATCAAGCAAAAATACGGCAACAGCATTTCCTGGGCCGATCTCCTGATCCTCACGGGTAACGTCGCCCTGGAAAGCATGGGATTCAAGACCTTCGGCTTCGCTGGCGGACGCGAGGACACGTGGGAACCCGACCAGGACGTGTATTGGGGCAACGAGACCGAATGGCTCGGTGGCGATCACCGCTACGGCAAGGTCACGCCGAAGAGCGAAGGCGTACTGGTCGCCGATCCCGAGCTGCACGGTGAGGAAGAAGACCGCACCGAAGGCGGGCGCAACCTGGAGAACCCACTCGCGGCCGTCCAGATGGGTCTCATCTACGTCAATCCGGAAGGCCCCGAAGGGAAGCCGGACCCGATCGCCGCGGCGCACGACATCCGTGAGACCTTCGCGCGCATGGCGATGAACGACGAAGAAACCGTCGCCCTGATCGCAGGTGGCCATTCCTTCGGCAAGACACATGGCGCGGCCGAGGCGGCCAACGTCGCGGCCGAGCCCGAGGCGGGCGACCTCGAACAGCAGGGGTTGGGGTGGAAGAACAGCTATGGCAGCGGAGCCGGTCGCGACACCATCACCAGCGGCCTGGAAGTCACCTGGACGCAGACGCCGACGAAGTGGAGCAACCTCTTCTTCGAGAACCTGTTCAAGCACGAGTGGGAGCTGACGAAGAGCCCGGCCGGCGCGCACCAATGGGTGGCGAAGGACAGCGGCGATGTCATCCCCGATGCGCATGGCGGTCCGAACCGCAAGCCGACGATGCTGACGACCGATCTTTCGCTCCGCCTCGATCCGGCTTACGAGAAGATCTCCCGTCGCTTCCTCGATCATCCGGAAGAGTTCGCGGATGCCTTCGCGCGCGCCTGGTTCAAGCTGACCCATCGCGACATGGGGCCACGCTCGCGCTACCTCGGCCCCGAGGTGCCCGCCGAGGAACTGATCTGGCAGGACCCGGTACCCAAGGTCGACCACCCGCTGGTCGACGAGAACGACGTCAAGCAGCTCAAGGAGAAAGTGCTGGCCTCCGGCCTCACCGTGTCGGAACTGGTCTCGACCGCCTGGGCCTCCGCCTCCACGTTCCGTGGTGGCGACAAGCGCGGCGGAGCCAACGGCGCGCGCATCCGTCTCGCGCCGCAAAAGGACTGGAAGGTCAACCAGCCCGCGCAACTGGCGAAGGTGCTCGAACGCCTGGAAGGCATCCGTACCGAATTCAATGGCGCGCAGGCAAGCGGCAAGAAGATCTCCCTGGCTGACCTGATCGTGCTGGCGGGCAGCGCCGCCGTCGAGAAAGCGGCGAAGGATGCCGGGAGTGCCGTCACCGTTCCCTTCGCACCGGGTCGCACCGACGCCTCGCAGGAACAGACCGATGTCGCCTCCTTCGAGCCGCTGGAACCCGCCGCCGATGGTTTCCGCAATTACGTCAAGGGTCGCTACAGCGTGCCGGCCGAGGCGTTGCTGATCGACAAGGCGCAGTTGCTGACCTTGACCGCGCCGGAAATGACGGTGCTCGTGGGTGGCCTGCGCGTGCTCGGCGCGAATGTCGAGGCAAGCAAGCAAGGCGTCTTCACCGATCGCCCGGGCACGCTGACCAACGACTTCTTCCGTAACCTGCTCGACATGAGCACGGTATGGAAGCCGACCTCCCCCGCCAGGGAGTCGTTCGAAGGCAGCGAGCGCGGCACGGGCAAGCTGAAATGGATCGGCAGCCGCGTGGATCTGGTCTTCGGATCGAACTCCATCCTGCGCGCGCTGGCGGAAGTCTACGGCAGCGCCGACGCGCAGGAGAAATTCGTCGGCGACTTCGTGGCCGCCTGGACGAAGGTGATGAACCTCGACCGGTTCGACCTGCGGTAATAATCAACTCGGATCACAGCGATACTTCGGCCCACCGCCGGCACCGTGCCGCGGTGGGCCGAACTTTACGAGTTCGGCCATTACATCGGATACAAGCTACAGTCCTCAATAGGCAAGACATCGGAACTTCATCTACAGCTTTCGCAGCCAACCCTCTGGACTTAGACGGCTTGAGCCGATATATCTGGCTTCATCGGGGGAACAAGGATGAACAAATGGGTAAGGCGATTGTCGTACTCACGGCATGTCTTTTTGGCGGAATGGTTTTTCGTGCAACCGCATCGAGTGAGGTCACGTACTTCTACACGGACGCACAAGGGACCGTGCTCGCTGTTACCGATGCGCAAGGAAACCTGAAATCCACCAACGACTACAAACCCTTTGGCACCATCGTGCTAGGCGAACTGCAACCTCAACCAGGGTACACAGGTCATTTGCCCGATCCAGATTCTGGCCTGAGTTACATGCAGGCAAGATATTACGATCCGTCGACTGGACGTTTCCTGAGCATTGACCCAACAACTGCCAAGGCGGGTGATATTTCCCGCATGAATCGCTATACCTATGCGAATAATAATCCAGTAACCAATTTCGATCCTGATGGCCGCGATTGCCGGACAACCAATGGTATGACTAACTGCGTTACGTCTGCCTATGACGTATCGTTTCGTGCACAGCCGAAGTTCGTAGACTTCACAGCGTCATCCCAAAATTACCATTTTTATAGCGTACCGGTGATGGCGGAGGGAGTTCCATTGTCCGAGGCACAGGAGCAGTTGGTGAGCAACCCTACACCGGGATTCTCCAATGGGGCCACGCCAGATGGCACTCGGAACGATGCAACGCCATTGATAGGAAACTTCTTGACCACGACAACCAGTCCTGTCATGTCATTCACCGTGACGAATCAAAAAGATGGCCAGCCAGCTATCGTCAATGTCACGTTGGACGGTCATGAACTCGCATCAGGCATTGTCGTGAGGGAGGCTGTGCAGACGCCGGCTGGCGGGACGCTCATTCAAACATGGGGCGAAGGAACGGCAGGTCTGCAGGCTCCAGGCACTTTGAGCGGGAAGGTTATCAACAGCATATGGAACGTCGAGGCCCCATCACCTTCAAGCAAAGCGACCTGCGGGCAGGGATGGGGTAACTCATGCTTGCAATAAAGCGCCATCTCAGCCGATTGACTACAGCGGCGCTCATATCGCCCGCGGTACCCGGAGCTCTCCTGATCCTTATCTCTCTGGCAGGACGGCCACGAGAAGGCATCTGGCTACTTCAGATTGCGCTACCGATAGGCTATTTGACGATGCTTCTTCTGGGAATTCCACTACATCTGCTTTTTCGCCACCTACGTCTATTTGCGGTCTGGATTTATCTACCTGCGGGTTTTCTTTGCGGAGTGGTTCCCGCAGTGATCATTTTTTGGGAGGCGATAATCAGGAATCTATCTGATGGATCTTCCGCCTCGTCATGGTCGCCGTTCGTCGGTTTCGCTATCTTCACCGGAACATTGGGATTATTCGCTGCATGGGTGTTCTGGTTGATTGCGCGGCCCGACAGAAATGCATCGCCAAGTTAGTAAGCGCTTCGAGCGCCCGCCTCGACACGGATCGGTGCAGTCACCAAGGTCGCCTCTACCGTCCGATCGTTCCTGGCGAAAGCCGCTTATCCGTAGACGCTGGCCAATGTTCTGCCGGAGCCGGTACCGACTCCGCTGCCGCTTCATCATCGCGACGCCGCGTATCGGAAACGATGCGCCCTGCTTCGAGCTTCACCACGCGGTCGGCCAGGGAGAAATACCTGTCGTCGTGGGTGATCGCCACGACCGTCTTGCCACGCGCCTTCAACTCAGGCAGCAAGCTGCGATAGAAGTAATCGCGGAAGTGGGCGTCCTGGTCGGCGGCCCACTCGTCGAAGAAGAAGATATCGCGGTCTTCCGCATAGCACTGCAAGAGTGCCAGGCGCTTTCGCTGTCCGGTGGAAAGGGTGAGCTTCGATAATTCCCCCTGCGTCACCTCGACCTGCGAGCCCAGCCCCAGCGATACCAGCAGTGTCCGGATGCGTTCGTCGGGAAGAGGATGTCCCGCCACGTCGAGCACGTGCGGAAAGAGGAAGAAATCGCCGAACACACCCGTGAAACGCTCACGATGCCGCTGCCTGTCCCGTTTCAATGGCACGCCGTCGACGACGAGTTCGCCTGTGCGTGGCGTGAGCAGCGAGGCGAGCAGGAGCAACAAGGTCGACTTGCCACTGCCGTTGCCTCCGACGATGAAGAGGAGTTCGCCGCGCCGGATTTCCATGTCGACCGGGCCGAGCGCTACCCGTCCGTCCTCCTCGCCGGCATAGGCATAGGTGGCGCCCCTGAGCGCGATGCTGCGCCATTCGTCGCCGATGCCCGTATCCGCCTCGCGTGCGGGTGGATCGACGTCACCACCAAGGTCCAGGCCGACGCGTTGGAGATGACGCAAGCTGGCCGTACCGACGCCCACCTGCCGTGCCGCGCTCACGATGAACGCGACCGGGCCACTGAGGAACAGTGCGCCGATGACGAAGCGCATGAGCGTCGCCTGCGGCAATGCCAGGCTCGCGTAACCGACATAGACGATGACGAAGACCGATGCGTAGATCACCGCCGACGACCACGCCTCGTTGAAACCCAGGCCCGTATGCACCTGGATCATCAATCGGCGGGAACGGCCGATGGCCGGACGGATGAGTTCCTCGGCGACATGCCTGGCGCGTGCGGCATTGAGCGCCAGTTCCTTCTTTCCTTCGCTGAGGTAGCGGAAGTATTCGAAGACCTTTTCGTTCGCTTCGCGCAAGGCGTCGAAGCGCCGGCGGAGAAACCGCTCCAATGCCAGCGAGACCACGACCGTGACACCGAGAAATGCGGCGAGGATGCCCAGGAGCGGCGGCGAAACGCTGGCGAGGTAGCTGGCATACAGCACGATGAGCAGCCCGTTGTACGCCAGCAAGGGGGCGACGAGCACCAGCGGCGCGATGCTCGCCACATCCTCGATGAGCGAACCGAAGATCGCGTGCTTCTCGTTGGCCAGCTTCTCGTACTCCAGGTCGATGAAACGGCGCGAGAGGTCGATCCGCAGTTGCGCGACGAGATCGCCGCCCAGACGGGCCAGGATGAACTGCGATAGCGCGCCTGTCGTGAGCACGGCGACCAGCCAGCCCGCACCCTCCACCAGGGGCGCCGTGCGGCCGGCATGCACGCCGTTGGCCGCCAGCTCGTTGATATGCGACAGCAGCATCATGGTGGACAGGGCGCTCGCGGCGGACAGGGCCACGGCACCGAGGACGAGGGCACGGTGTCGAAGGATGAAGCGCTTGAGGATCATCGATGCGTCCTTCCACCCGTCGTGGCGGCGTCTTCGCATGGTGCCAGACACCGATCACCGGCATGCGTCGTCTCTTGCGCGCAAATTCGGCAAACAAGGCAAATCCTTGCCCCGGAGTCATCAGAATGCTCCGGCGGCGTCGTCGTGGACGCGCCCGCCGCGACGCGCTTCTTCAACGTCCGGGCGCACATTCGTAACACCTGAGGAGTACTCGTATGCAGACCGACAAGATCCTGGCGGGATGGTTGAGTGGCGCCGACAGCGTAGGTGGGTATGACAATCCGGCGGGTTCGCTCTACACCGAGGGCCATGCCCAGACCGTGATGGCGATGACCAGCACGGACATCGCACTGATTTCCAACTGTAGTTCCTGTACGGCCTCCCGGCCGGGCGTCTGCTGCTAACACGCGGTAGCCGCGATAGCCGTGGCCAACCACCACGGCTATCCCTTCGCCATCCTAGAAACCGCAACGGTATCGTCGGGACCGCCCATGGATGCATCCGCGCCGCAGAACGCCTTCGCCCCTGTCATCGCCTTCCTCACGGACCACGTACGCCTGCGGCTCGCCGAGGACATCGCTCGCCAAGCCGGGCTCGACGACGTGGAGCGCCTGCTCGTCGCAAAGGTCGCGGAACGCGCCTTGCTCGACAACGCCGAACGAAAGCTCAACCGCGTGCTCCTGCTGGAGCTGCATGCGGCAAAACTTTCCGGTGACCTGCCCGAGGGGACCGAGGCCTCGCGTTTCGCCGCCTTCGTCGCGCAAGCCATGACACCGGGATTCATCGCGGCGATCGATCGCCGCTATCCCGTGCTGACACCTCGCCTCACGAAGGTGCTGGACCAGCAGCGCCATGCCATCGTCACCATGCTTTCTCGGCTGGCCGCCGACCGTGAAGCCTTATCCCTCTTCGTCGGAGCCGATCTGGGCGAGCTGCGCTCGCTGTACCTCGGCGAGGGCGATGTCCATGAGGGCGGACAGTCCGTGGCGCGCCTGACCTTCGCCGGCGGTACGGTCATGTACAAGCCGAGGTCGTTGCGCGTCGACGCCGTACTGGACCGCTTTCTCGACACGGTGCTCCACGACGATCCCTCACGCATACGCGTACCCGCGGTGCTCGATCGGGGCGACTACGGATGGAGCCGCCATGTCGACCATGTCCATTGCACCGACGACGCGCAGTTGGCCGTCTTCTATCGCAATATCGGGCATTGGCTCGCGGTCATGCGATTGCTCGGCGGCACCGATATCCACTACGAGAACCTGATAGCGTCGTCCACCATCCCATACGTGGTCGACGTCGAAAGCCTGTTCGTCACGGAGATTCCCCTCCCGCCCTCGCAGAAGGGCGAAGCGGTCGACCTCGCGCAAGCGCTCATCCGCTCGTCGGTGCTTCGCACGGGGCTGGTACCATTTCGTGCACCTGTGCTGGGCCTGGACGGCGTCGACATCTCCGCGATCGGCGCGCTCCAGGGTGAGCAACCGAAGATCCGCGTGCCGGAGATCGTCGATGCCGGGACGACCGACGCCCGGGTCGGACTGGTCAGTGTCGAGATCGAGACCGGCAAGAATCACCCATGTACCAACCCCGACATTTCGCGCTTCTGGGAAGACATCGTCACGGGTTTCCGCACGATGACCGATGCGCTCGTCGAACGGCACCGCAGCGGGGCGCTCGCGCCGTTGCTCGAAGCCTTCGTCGGCTGCCGCATACGACGCATCCGGCGGCCGACACAGGCGTATGTCGAGGTGATGCGCATGCTCTGGCATCCCGCGTCGCTGCACGACGAGCGGGCCGCCATCGAGCGTGCCCGCGATCTCCTGGCACGAAATGCCGCCGTCTCGCCCGTCGCCCCTTCCGACCCGGCCCTCATCGCCGGTGAGATCGACGACATGCGCCATGGCGACGTTCCCGTCTTCGCCAACGTTCTGGACGAGTCGCAGCGGGACGAGGTGTTCCAAGCCTGGCTGGACATGCGCATCGAGCTGGAGGAACTGACCATTCGGGGCGCCCTCGTCACCGCCCACCTCAATGTGCGGCTCAACGACGACAAGCGTTCGCCCTACGATCTTTCCGCCCGGAACACCCATGCCGGGGACCTGGACCGGCGGCGGCGGTCGATGGCCCGGGAGACGCTCGAACAGCTCCTGCGCCTTTCCGTGCGCGGCAACGACGGGACCATGACCTGGATCAGTCCCATCCTCGGCCGTGGCGGCTGGACGATGCGCACGCTGCAGCCGAACCTCTATGTCGGCCTCGGCGGCATCGCCATCGCACTTGCCGGCTATGCCGAGGAGATGCGTCACGGACGGCTCGACGAGGTCGACGGCACCATGAAGGCGTTGAATGGCGTGCTTCGCATCCTGCGCACGGCGGAGGACACCGACGAAGCCGAGGCGATCGGCGGTTTCATCGGCCTGGGTTCACAGGTGCAGACGTGGCTGACGCTCGACCACCTTCACCCCGGCGAAGGCTTCCTCGCGCGCGCCGTGGCGCAGGCGACGCGCATGGAACGCTGGGACATCGAGAACGAACGCGTGCTCGATATCCTCGAAGGCGTCGGCGGCGCGATCGTTCCCTTGCTCAACCTAGCCGAAGCCACCGGCGATTCGCGCTGGCTTGCGCTCGCCGGACGCGCGGGCAGGCATCTCGAAGCGGTGGCCATCGTCGATGAACGCGGGGCACGCTGGCCCGCTTCCATATTCGACGAGCCGATCGGCGGGTTCGCCCATGGCGCGACAGGCACCGGTTGGGCGCTCACGCGCCTCGGCCTCAGCGATGCCGGCGACGCGGACGACCGGCACCGTTGGCTCAACCTCGCGGAATTGGCATTCGATTTCGAAGAGTCGCTATACGACATGAAGGCGGGCAACTGGATCGACGTGCGCAAGCCCGACAGTGGCGACTTCGCGAACACCTGGTGCCACGGCAGCGTCGGCATCGGGCTGGCCGCGTGCGACCTCTACGACCGAACGAGGCACCCGCGCCACCTGGATACGCTGCGCCGCGCGGTGCGCGCGGCGGCCGACGGCGGCTGGGGACACAGTCACACCCTCTGCCACGGTGACCTCAGCACCTGGGAGTTGCTGACGCGCGCGACGCGGCTCGATCCCTCCCTCGTGCCCGATACCGCACTACCTGCGGCGGCCATCGTGCTGTCCAGCATCGAGGAGCACGGCATCGTCGGTGGCCTGGCACGCGATGCGTTCACCCCCGGATTGATGAGTGGCGTCTCGGGATCGATCCTGCAGTTGGCCCGGATGCATCCGGCATGTGCGATGCCGTCGCCATTGCTGATGGAGTATCGCGTCGCCGTGGCTTCGCACGGAGCGGCTCACGAGTACGACGTTGTGGCGACTTAGCCGTCCTTGCCAGGCATGACCGGAGTCCGCCGGTCATGCCATCAGTCATGCCAACCATTCGGGCAGGTGTGGCATCTCACCCCCTCATTCGCCATCGCAGGGGTTCAACATGCATCGCTGGATATCCGTCACCTTCCTGGCCTTGGCGTCGCTCGCCGCCACGGCCCAAGAGGCTCCGAAAATGATGTTCCTTGGTTCGGGCCACCTGGCCAACCACAATCGCGACGTGGCCAATACGCAGGTGGAAGACGTGCGGACGCCCGCACGCCAGGCCGAGATCGAGCAGATGGTCGCGCGGCTCGCCGCGTGGAAGCCCACGCACATCGCGATCGAATATCCCTATGCCAAGCAAGCCGAGCTCGATAAGCGCTACGCGGATTATCGGGCCGGGCGTTACACCTTGTCGGCAGACGAAACCGACCAGATCGGATTGCGGCTGGCCAAGCAGCTTGGATTGCCGCGTGTCGATGCCGTCGACTGGAATGGGGACGCTCCAGGCAAGGACGCAGACTACGACTGGATGGCATGGGCGAAAGCACATGGCAAGGCCGACTTGCTGGAGAAGACCGTCGCTCCATGGAAGGCCACGGCGGCAAAGGAGACCGAATACCTGAAAGGCCACAGCGTGACCGACTGGTACCTCATGTGGAACGACCCCAAGCACATGAACGAGGACGCGAAAGGCTACTTCGAGCTCCCGCTCTTCGGCGACGACACCAACAACCCCGGCGCGGCATGGGTCGGTCAGTGGTATGCGCGCAACCTGCGCATCTTCACGCATATCCGCGCACTGGCGACGAAGCCGGGAGACCGCGTGCTCGTCATCTATGGCGCGGGCCACGGACCGCACTTACGCAAGGACGCGGTGGAGTCCAACGTGTTCGAGTTGGTCGAACCGCAACCATGGCTGACCGGAAAGGCGGCTGACCGCTAGACGACAAGGGAGTACGCTCGACGGCATCGTCGATCTACACGTCTTCGATTACCTCACGGCTGGCAGCATCACTGGGCTGATTCCCCATCTATCTCAACGGATGGCGAACGACCCGCCGGGGTACTGCTGCGCCATGAACTCGACGAAGGCTCGCACTTTCGGGCTTTGCAAGCGTCGCGACGTATGCAGCACCCAAAGCTCGACGTCCTTGCCCGCGATCCCCCATGTCACGAGGCCCCCGCTTTCGAGCAGGTTTCCCACGATCGATTGCGGCAGCAAGGCGACACCCGCGCCCGCGGCAACGGCATCGCGAACCATCAGGAGCGACGACAGGCGCAACACGGGTTGCGGTTCGATGGCGAGCTTGCCGTTGCGAACGGTCCACACATCGCCATCGCGATAGGTGGACATGACCACGGCCGGCATCGGGAAAGGCCCGTCCCGGCGACCCTTGGGCATCGGAATGGATGGCGCCGCGGCAAGAACCAGGCGATCCCGGGCGAAGCATCGCCCGACGAGGTCGCTGTCCTTCTGCGGATTGATGCGGATGGCCACGTCGAAATGTTCATCGACCAGATTGACGAAGCGGTCTTCCGACACGGTCTCGATCTGTACTTCCGGGTAGCTCTCCAAAAACTTCGCGGCGAGCCCTCCCAGGGCGAGTTGCGAGAACAGCTGCGGCGCCGCGATACGTAAACGACCGCGTGGCATCGCGAGGCCATCGCGTACGGCGGCGAACGCCTCGGCGATCTCGCGCATGGGTCCTTCCGTGCGCCCCACCAACAACTGGCCTGCGTCGGTCAGCTCCAGCCGTTGCGTGCCGCGCTCGATCAGGCGGGCTCCTAGTTCCTCTTCCAGATCCCCGACCCGGCGCGACAGCGTTGCCTTGGAGCGGCCTGTGGCACGGCTGGCCTTTCCAAAGCCTCCGTGGGTTGCCACGAGATGGAAGTCATCGAGCGCATTGATATCCATGGTGTCTCGTATTTGATACCAGGTGTCTCGATTCTATGGTCTGTGTATCGAATGTGGAACCCCTTATCGTTTGGTCCGTACCCCACCGAACGCCAAAGGAAATGCATCGATGAACACTATCCGCGCCCTGCAACTCGCCGCGTACGGCGGCCCGGAAACCATCCGGACGTCCTCCGTCGACGCCCCTGTTCCCGAAGCCGGCCAGGTCCTGGTCCGCGTCCACGCCGCTGGAATCAATGGACTGGACTGGAAAGTCCGCGAAGGCTACGTGCGGGATGTCTTCCCGTTGCAACTGCCAACCACCCTGGGCATCGAACTCGCCGGCGTGGTCGAGGCTGTCGGCCCCGGCGTGACGCGGCTGCGTCAAGGCGACCGCGTCATGGGCTCGCTCGGACGACTGGGTGCTTATGCCGACCTGGTCGCCGTCGACGAGGCCAACCTCAGCCTCGTACCCCAGTCATTGGGTTTCGTGGAAGCCGCCGCGTTGCCCGTGGCTTCCGTGGCGGCATGGCAGAGCCTTCATTTCGCCGGCCCGCTACGGGCCGGCCAGCGCGTCCTGATCCAGGGCGCCGCGGGCGGACTCGGCGGCTTCGCCGTGCAGTTCGCCCATCAGGCGGGTGCCGAGGTGTTCGCCACCGCGCTGGAAGATCACCGCAATTACGTCCGCGGCCTCGGCGCGGACCACGTCATCGCTTACGACCAGGAACAGTTCGAAGATCGCGCGAGCGACATCGACCTTGTACTCGATTACGTCGGTGGCGAGGTGTTGAGCCGCTCGTGGTCCGTGCTCGCCGATGACGGCGTCATCGTCAGCACCGCATCGCCGGCCATCGCGTCGAACACGCCCACAGGACGCCGCGGCCTCTGGTTCGTGAATACGCCGGATGCCACTCGCCTGCACGCGATCGCCGAAGACGTGGCGGCGGGCCGCCTGCAGTCCAAGGTCGCCGCCGTCGTGCGCTTCGACGACCTCCCCGCGGCGATCGAACGCAATCGGACCCAGCCACAGCTCGGCAAGGTCGTTGTCGATTTCTCTATCTGAATCCGTCACCCCTCCCCTCTTAAATCACCGGAGTAAACATCATGACCATTCTCGTTACCGGAGCCACCGGCAATGTCGGCCGCCACGTCGTCGAACAGCTCGTGAAGCGCGGTGCAGACGTCCGCGCACTCGTACGCGATCCTTCGAAGGCGGACTTCCCGGCAAGCGTTACCGTCGCTAAAGGCGACTTGCTCGACGTCGACTCCCTGCGGGCAGCCTTCTCGGGCGTCTCCACGTTGTTCCTGCTCAATGCCGTGACCGCCGACGAATACACCCAGGCACTCATCGCGCTCAACGTCGCCCGCGAGTCAGGCATCGAACGCATCGTCTATCTGTCGGTAATCCATAGCGATATCTACGTGAACGTTCCGCACTTCGCGGGGAAGCACGGCGTCGAGCGCATGATCGAGGACATGGGCCTCCACGCGACGATCCTGCGACCGGCCTACTTCATCAACAACGACCTTTCGATCAAGGACGTGGTGACGGGGTATGGCATTTATCCCATGCCTATCGGCAGCAAAGGCCTGGCGATGGTCGATACACGCGACGTTGGCGAGATCGCGGCCATCGAACTGCTTCGTCGCGAGCAAGCGGCAGAACCGCTTCCGCTCAACCGGATCAATGTCGTCGGCCCCGACACGCTCACCGGAACGGATGTCGCGGCGATCTGGACGGACGTGCTTGGCCGCCCGATCGCCTACCCGGGTGAAGACATGGCTGGGTTCGAGCAGAACCTCCGCCAGTACATGCCTAGCTGGATGGCTTTCGACATGCGCCTGATGGGTGAGCGGTTCGTTACCGAGGGAATGGTGCCGGAGGCTGGCGATGTCGAGCGGCTGGTGGCCCTGCTGGGGCGGCCGCTTCATTCGTATCGCGGGTTTGTGGAGGAGGTTGTTGCGGCAGAACGAACCGATTGATGTCCATCGCTCAACACGGTGGGGCCTCGCGCGTGACTAGTGACAGGCCCCGCCCGAACCTACGATGGACGCGGCCTTCGACTCGACGACTGGAAGATTCAGATGACGGATTCAGTGACCCCATTGAACGACGCAGGCCGGGCACCACTGCGTTTCGCTGCAACGGCGGCGGGATGAGGTCCGTATGACCAATCACGTGGATTTCCTGCGGCGCGGACTGCTACGCGGCGTCGCGGCGGGTGCGGGCATCGCCGGCCTGCAACTGGCTCTGGGTGGCAAAGTGGCGTCCGCCAGTGGCATCGGATCACCCGCATTGGCCCTGGCGCATTTGAAGAACATCGATGCCGGTGTCTTGAACATCGCCTACTACGAAGCGGGACCGGTAGATGGGCCCGCGGTAGTGCTTCTGCACGGATTCCCGTACGACATCGAGGCCTACGCGGAAGTCGCCCCCATCCTGGTGGCAGCGGGTTGCCGGGTGATCGTTCCCTATCTGCGCGGCTTCGGCCCCACGCGCTTCCTGACCGCGGGCACGCTTCGTTCGGGCGAGTTCGCGGCATTCGGCGCAGATCTGCTGGCACTGCTCGACGCATTGTCGTTGCCGCGCGCCGTGCTGGCGGGATACGACTGGGGCGGCAAGGCGGCCAGCGCCGTCGCGGCCCTCTGGCCCGAACGCTGCGCGGGCCTGGTATCGGGCAACGGCTATGCATTCTCCGATCCGGCTGCGGCGTTGATCCCGGCGAAGCCCGAAAGCGAAATGCCGCTCTGGTGGCAGTTCTACTTCCAGACCGAGCGAGGACGCGCCGGCTACGCAAAGTACCGCCGCGAGTTCAACCGGCTTTTCTGGAAACAATGGTCACCGACCTGGCGCTTCGACGACGCGACCTTCGCACGCACGGCCCCATCGTTCGACAACGCCGACCATGTCGAAGTCTCCATACATTCGTTCCGCCACCGATTCGGCGCAGTCCAGGGAGACCCCGCCTATACCGGGATCGGTCGTAAGCTTGCGTCGCTGCCCGCGATACCGGTGCGCACGGTGACACTGGATGGCGGCGACGATAGCGCCCATCGCCCGACCGACGGTTCGGCCCAGGCGGCGAAGTTCACGGGGCCACGCGTACACCGCGTGATACCAGGGGCGGGACACAACCTGCCGCAAGAGGCGCCTAGGGCATTCGCGGACGCGGTGCTCGAGCTCGTTCGCGCGGACCGTCGCGCACGCTAGCTGTAGCCGTGAAACTCGTCTGAGTGGGAAAAGGAATCGTGGCGAACTCGGCTCGCTGCTGGCGCTCTTGGAGCAATAGCGCAAAACGGGCCGGGTAGACCTCTACCGTCTTGGTGCATCAGCTTGATGCATCAGCGGCCGGAGGGCCGATGTCCTCACCGCTCACTTTGGCCAGCGCGGGAAAACCCGGGCGAACCAATGATCGGCGCTGACATAACGTCCCGCGCCATAGAAGAACAAGATCATCACGAGAATGGTATAGGTCACGGTGAATTCCATGCCGTTGTTCAAGATAACCGGATCGCCCAGCTCGGTGACATAGTTGAATCGGCCCGGGAAGGACTGCGCCAGCCAGGACATGAGGCCGTCCAAGCGCAAACTGGCCTCCGTGGTCTTGCCGGCGATCGCCGCCCATCCATGGGACCAATGCACGGAAAAGCCCGCGACCGTCATCAAGATCATCAAGGGAATCGCCACCACGCGCGTCGCCAGCCCCAATGCGATACACACCAGGCCCACGACTTCGGTGCCGGTCGCCAGGGCCGCCATCACATACGGCAACGGCAAACCCAGTCCGCCTTGAGCCACAGGTGTCCCAAACCACTGCACGACGCCACTGAAACCAGTGAGTTTCGCGTGGGCCCCCACGTAAAGCGTGGGCAACAGGTAAAGCCGGATGGACAATAGCGCTATGAAATCGAGCCGGCGGGATCGGTCGAGGAAGCGGTTCAGCAGATCAAGCGGACTGGTCATGGAGCGCCTCAAATATCGGTGAGAAGGAAAGGAGGTTCTCCCGCAACGCTTCGGAGAGCCAAGAATCAAAAGGAAACGTTGTCACCACGGGGCCGGCTTCAAAGCGCTGCAATCGGGCGATGTCGACCGCACTGAGGGGCTGGGTGACCACGTGGTGATCGGCCCTGCGATACACGGCATAGACCAGAGGCGCCTCGTTTTTCGGCGATGCATCGATGAGAGCGTCCGCACGCAGGAGATCGATGGGCGAAGCAATCCAGCGCAGGGTGGGATTGAGTTCCAGTCGGCCGCCCTCTTGCTCGTCGACAATGGACCACATAGGCACTACAGCTGGGTGTACTTCCACGTCGAAGAGCAGCCACTCGTATTCGAGCACGATGCGATCGATGCGATTCCCCAGCTTCCCCTGCATGAACTCGAGAAACTCGGTGCCCCGCTGGATGAACGGTGCGCGCGATGCGCCGTGGATAATGCAGAAAGCTTCGATGTCGGCATCCAGCTCATCCGCGCCACGCTGCGCCACGAACCGCGGGAACATGCTCGTCAACATTTCCCGCATCGTGGCGCGGATCAATGCGCCGTATGGGCCAAAGCCGCCCTGACGAATCGCAAGGCAGCGTCGTTCCGCTGCCGCGTACAACTCGTCAAAGCCCCCGGTAGTCACGCCCAGGCTCCCCGCGCTTCCAGCATGGCCTGGTGGACGGTGCCCAACTCCCGGCAAAGGTCGTCCAGACTCGGCACGTGATTATCCCGTTCGAGCACCACAGGCCGCCGACCAAACCGGGCCACGGCGCGCGCACCCAATTCCATCACCGCAATGGATACCGGCGCACCATGGGTGTCGAGAACCTGATCGTCGGGCCCTTGGTCCAGGTGTCCGGCCACGTGGTAATAGGCGACCGCGTCCGCGGGCAAGGCATCGAGGAACTCCGCCGCGTCCCAGCCATGGTTGCGTGAGTTGACATGGACATTGTTGATGTCGAGCAACAATGCACATCCCGATGCGTCTACCAGGCGAGCAAGGAATTCAGCCTCGCCTATCTCACCGTCGTCATCGACGTAGTAAGACACGTTCTCCAGCGCCAGCTGGCGGGACAGAAACTCCTGCACGGTTTGAATCTTTTCGACCATCCAATGCAGGCTGGCCTCAGTCCGAGTCACGGGAACAAGCTCATACAGGTACCCGCGGCTGTCGCGGGACATGCTCATATGATCGCTGTAGGTCTGGATGCCGTAGCGGTCAAGAAAGCCCTTTATCGAGTTGAGATACGCCCAGTCCAGCGGCTGGGTGTCTCCGATGGAGAGGCTTAAGCCGTGCGCCACCATCGGATATCGGGACGCCAGGGCTTCCATGACCTCCGCACTTTCTCCACCCAGGCCCATCCAGTTGTCGGGAACGACCTCCAGGAAATCGATATCCGACCGCACCGGACCTCTGGCAAGGCGGCGCGCGAATTCACGCCGAAGGCCCAGTCCGCGGCCATGCCCATTCATTGCCCACAAACCCCCTCGGCCAGTTTCCGTGCCGTCGACACCTCGGCGTCATGCCCCTGCGCCGTCAACCCGCACTTGCCATCGCGAGTGCGAACCAACCGATCCTGCGGATTCTGCTTGATCGGCGCCTTGCTGTAGATCTTTTCCGTACCGCACTTCCCGCTGGCGCATTTGCCACCGTGCGATGCGGCAGCGGGAGCGGTCGACGGGATCTGTGCCGCTTGCGCATGCACGGGCGCACTGATGGCGCCGAGCGCTGCCAAGGATGACAACGCGATCGAGAGCGTCAGTGAGTTGTTCATCGATGACTCCTGTTGGCTTCCGGGACGGGGTAGCAGGACAAATCGCGGCTTTCGGCGATCGGCCCGTGGTAGTACCGCTGGATGATTCGCACGTTGCCGTCCTTGTTCTTCAGCGACGACCCCATGAAGTGGTTGAGGACCAGCATCTTCGGCTGGATTGCCGCAGCCAATTTCCCCACCATGGAGGGAGGCGCGTGGAGAAACCTGGAGCCTTGGTTGGCGTCGTCGTCGATGGCGACCGGCATCACCAGAATGTCTGCACCTTTGGCGAAATCGACAAACCCCGCGCGGCTTCCGTTTTGATCGGCGGAGATCACGATCGTGCCGTGCTTGCCCTCGACACGGAATGCCAACGTCGGAACCACCCCATGGGGAATACCGAACGCGTAGACCTTTACGTCTGCGTCTTGATAGACGAGGCTCCGCTGAGCCGCGTGCGTGTCGACGTCTTCAATCGGTTTGACAGTGAGTTGCAAGCCATCGCTGCCATCATGGAGGCCCTCCAGGTACGCAAAGGACCCCGTGCCTGCGCCGAACATATCCTTGAAGAAGGCAGTCATGCCGGGGAAGGCATCCGACCCGGTGGGACCAGCCAACGTGACCGTGTTCGGTGTGGCCATGAAGTAGCCGCCCTTGAGAAGGGCTGGGAGATCTGCGCTGTGGTCGGTGTGAAAGTGCGAGATACCAATGAAACGCAGGTCTTCCAGGCGTGCGCCAGCCTGTCCGAACCGCAAGTACGTGCCGCCACCCGCGTCGATCAGCAAGCGCGACTTTCCATCGATCCATATGACTTCGCCCGACGACGCGCGGGCATCGTCGGAGATGGGACCGCCGGAGCCCAGCAATTGAAGGGACATCGCGCCGGCGGAGTTGCAAAGCGGCTCGGTGGCGAATGCGCCAAAGGACGTTGCCATCAGGCTGAGCGCGCCGACGGCTCGCAGGATGTGTTTCACGGTAAGACTCTCCATGTTGGGCAGCCGCTGTGCATTCGCTCGACAGCGGTGCCGGGAAGGCATAGCGTCGCGTGGACGGCTTGAACCGTTATTTCGCGAGGGGTATGCGCAGTCGCGTCATTGCATCCATCGCGCGCGCCACTCGGAGACATACGATGGCTGCTACGCCGAGGTCATCTGCATTCGCCTGAGATGACGCCATACCAGCGGGGGACTTACCGTCCCTGATTGAAAGCTCTCGTGAGTGTCTACGAAAAGCCGGGCTATCCATTGTTCCTGTCCATGCTTTCTCCATCAGTCCAATACTTCACCTACTTGTGAAGGCGTTTCTCCAACTCTGCAGCTCGCTTCGCCGTCTCTCTGACCACACAGTCGGCGGATGTCACTTGATCGATCGTACCGGTATCTTCGGGAAGGGCGCAACGCCGTTCCTTGTCCACGAGCCACGTCCTCTCCACGAATTCTCAATGCAGTCTTTTCCTGAACACTCAGGCGCACCGAAGCATTTCGGCGGTGATCGCTCCATCACCGCTAATACAGTCCGTGTATGGCTCCCGAATCCCAAAGGATGCATCGATCAACATGGGGAAAATTCTCACGCGATAGAAAAAAACCGCGCTGTCTTCGGATAAAGACATGGAGAATTCCTTAATGCCGCCGCACCCACGTCCGGGGACAGATTCTTGTGATGCTTGCCTGGCGTCGACGACCTCTACCCTCACGCACCTTCGGGCGACGAAAGCCTCAAAAGAAGTGGGCGTACCGTGGTTCGATATTCCGTCGCGTCGCCCGGTGAGACCCTGACCTTGCCGGGGCTGAAGCCCGCGTGGCCCAGCCAGCCAAGGATTACCCTGACATGTCGACCCTCCGCTAAAATCATTGTATTGACAGAGGCACCGCAATGAATCTCTTCACCATCGGCTACGAAGGATTGAACATCGACGACTTCATGTCGCTGCTATCCAAGCACGGCATTGAGACCGTCGTAGACATCCGCGAGTTACCTCTTTCCCGGAAGCCAGGCTTCTCAAAGAAGGCATTGGCGAACGCTCTCAACCTGTCCGGCCTGGACTATGTTCACATGGTCAAACTGGGTTGCCCCAAGCCAGTGCGCGATGGCTACCGTGCTGATGGAGACTGGAAACGGTATACCTCGGGGTTTCTCAAGCACCTCAGGACGCAGAAGGAAGCCATCGACGACCTGGTCGAGCTAGCGCAATCCTCAACCTGTGCTCTGCTTTGTTTCGAGGCGGACTTCAATTTTTGCCACCGCTCCATGGTCGCCGAATCCGTGAGTCAAACTTGCTCGGCAAAGGTCAAACATATCGCTGTTAAAGCAAAACCATTTGGCATTCATCAGGGCGGCGCCTAGGCGGGTAGATCAAGCTGACGATGAGCCACTGCTCCTGAAACCGGTGCAGGTTCCCCATCAAGAACATCAATTCCTTATTGCCAAGGTCTTCTTCCAACTTGGCACGAAACGGCCCCTCCCAGCCACTGCCGTAGCTTTGTCGGCATTTCCAATAGAGCGCCCCGGCTTCCCAATCCACAATCTTGTGTCGATGCTGTTTCTCGCCGTCCTGCGTGTCGTATAGATAGCGATAGTAAAAATCAAAGGGAACTTTGCGTAGCTGCTTTAGCTCCCTACGCTGCTCAGCTTCTGAGAACAGACTTCCCTGCATTTGATCCTGCAGCAGTTTCTCTCGCTCTTCATCGGTCCAGTCAGTATGTCGGGACTTGGTAATGTCCAAACCGAGCAGTCGTTTGGGCCGAAGCAAGGCGAGCGATAACCCATCGGTGAGGCGCGCGGCCTCAATGGCGTCGAAGCTTTCGAAGGAGGGCATCTTGTCGAGCCACGGCCAGCGGCCCGCCCAAGCGTTCTTGGTGTCGATGACCTCACCGCAATGGATCGTGTCGATGTAGACCTTGTGGCTCTCGGGGCGATGGTCCTTGCTCGCCTTTTCAACCCGGACCTCCACCCATTGCCACTTCTTGAACTGCCGCACATCTTCAACCATCCGAAACGGCACCGGGAAGAGGCGCCGCATGCTCCCGTCGTGGGCGATGCCTGCCACGCAGGAGGTTTCGACATATTGCGCGCTGGGCGAAGGATACGTTTTCGCCAATATCAAAATTCGTTCGACTCGTGCCAAAGCCATGGCGCCGCCTCCCTGTCCCTTGATGCCCAGCCGCTGCGATGCGGCGGAGCAGTTATTTCTCAACCTGGATTGGTCAAGACCTTTGAGAAGCACTTCGTGCCCGTGATGTGGTACGAGGTGAAGCATGCAAAAAAAATAATGTCGATGGAGTCAGGTCCGTCGCCCATTAAATGTCCGCCCCGCCCTTCTGGACGCCACCGAGGGTGTCCCATCCAGCCCAGCACTGCGACAACCAGCCGAACGGTCTCCTTGGTCGCGCATGAAGCGGCGCACCAAAAAACGTGACCTAGTGACGGCGCACAGCGACGCCAGGACGAGGAAAGTGGGCATAGAGGCCGCTGTGGCGCGGCAAGCGCTTTGGCACGAAACGATACCCTGGACGACACTTCGGATGAGGTCGTTCGGGCCCGCTGACCAAGTCAAAAAAAGACGTTGTAAAGTAGGCGCTTAGCTTCGGCAAGGCCGAAACTGGAGCGGGTGAAGGGAATCGAACCCTCGTCAGTAGCTTGGGAAGCTACAGCTCTACCATTGAGCTACACCCGCGTCGGGCATGGATGGTAATACGACAGTGGCGACGGGGGAAAGGTGGCGGGTGGCTGAACGCGCCCGTGGGTTCTTACGCCGGCTCCAGGCTCCGCGCGCATAATCCGGCGAGGGAATCCCTACGAGGGTCGTGCCATGCGTCGTGCGTTTTCGCTTTCCGTCGCCATCGGGCTCGCGCTCGGCGCGGGTGTCGTGGGTGCGCAATCGCGCACCGTCTCCACGGCCGACATGCCCAAGCCGGGGGTCAGTTATATCTCCGGGCCCTCCGTACCCGTTCGCAAGGACACCGTGAGCACGGGAAGCCTGCCCCAGCCGCCCCGGTTCTATGTAGGCGGTCAGGTCTCAGTGGGTGGTGACGGGTACCGGGACCAGTCGGACTACGGCGATGGCTCCGTGGCGGAAAGCGGCTACTACTACGGCGGTGGCTATCCTCCGGGCTACGGCTACGACCGGGACAACCGGCGCGGGCACGGGCACGACGGCCACGACAACGGGCACGGCCATGACCACGATGACCCGGGCAATGGTCATGACGGTGGCCACGATCACGATCATGGGCGGAATGGCTCGTTGAGCCTGGCCGCCCCGTCCGGTGGAAACGCCTCGGCCAGCGGCGCCGGGGTGAAGCTCGCGCCGCAGCGGCCTCCGGAGCGGGACAACCGCTGGCGGAACGGCTGGAATGGCGGCTATGGGAATCCGCAGCCACAACCCGGTACCGGGATGACGAACAGCAGGGCTCCGCAACCGGGCACCGGCATGGGCTCGGGGAACCAGCCGGGGACGGGGATTCCGTTGCAGGGTGGCGGGAACGGTTGGCGGGGGCGGTGAGGGTTGTCGTGGTTCTTCCAGAAGATGGGTTGGGTACAATTGGCGGATGCTGATCACTCTTAACGGCGACGCGCGCGAATGCGCGCCCGGCACTTCCGTGTCCGCCCTGCTCGACGCCGCCGGTTATGCCGGTAAGCGGGTGGCGGTGGAGATCAACCTCGAGATCGTGCCGCGCAGCGCGCACCCGACGCACCTGCTTGCCGAAGGCGACCGGGTAGAGATCGTCCATGCCATTGGCGGCGGCTGACGCCCCGCGCCCTCCGACGGATAGCCCGTATGAACCATTTCTCTCCCGCCGCCGACGACCTGCTCACCGTTGCCGGCCGCACGTTCCACTCGCGGCTGCTCACCGGCACCGGCAAGTACAAGGATTTCGACGAGACCCGCCGGGCCACCGAGGCCGCGGGTGCGCAGATCGTCACCCTGGCGATCCGCCGCGTGAACATCGGCCAGGACGCCAGCCAGCCGAACCTGCTCGACGCGCTGCCGCCCGATCGGTTCACCCTGCTGCCGAACACGGCCGGCTGCTATACCGCCGACGACGCCGTGCGCACCTGCCGTCTCGCACGTGAACTGCTCGACGGGCATAACCTGGTGAAGCTGGAAGTGCTCGGCGACGAACGCACGCTCTATCCCGACGTGGTGCAGACCCTGGTCGCGGCCGAGAAGCTCGTGGCCGATGGATTCGACGTGATGGTCTACACCTCCGACGATCCCATCCTCGCCCGCCGCCTGGAAGAGATCGGCTGCGCCGCGATCATGCCGCTGGCGGCACCCATCGGCTCGGGCCTGGGCATCCAGAACCGCTACAACCTGCTTGAGATCGTGGAGAACGCGAAGGTGCCGGTCATCGTCGACGCGGGTGTCGGCACCGCATCCGATGCATCCATCGCGATGGAGCTGGGCTGCGATGGCGTGCTGATGAACACGGCCATCGCCGGCGCGAAGGACCCGGTGCTGATGGCGCACGCGATGAAGCTCGCCGTCGAAGCCGGCCGCGCCGCTTTCCGCGCGGGACGCATCCCGCGCAAGCGTTTCGCTTCGGCATCGAGCCCCGTCGACGGGCTGGTCGGTTGACCATGGCACACGACGACGAAACACCGGGCGACACCCCGTTCCACCGCCGCATTCGCAGCTTCGTGTTGCGTGAGGGTCGCATGACCCCGGCGCAGCAGCGCGCGTTCGATGACCACTGGGCACGCTTCGGCCTCGACTACACGGGCCATGAGCGCGACCTCGATGCCACCTTCGGCCGGCACGTGCCACGCGTGCTGGAAATCGGCTTCGGCAACGGCGAAGCGCTGGCATGGGCGAGCGAACACGATCTCGCGCGCGACTACATCGGCGTCGAGGTGCACGGCCCCGGCGTCGGCCGCCTGATGAACGCGCTGGCTGCACGCGATGCGTCCAACGTGCGTCTGTACAAGCACGACGCCGTCGAAGTATTGGAAAACGAGATCCCCGCGGGCAGCCTGTCCGAGGTGCGCATCTGGTTTCCCGACCCATGGCACAAGAAGCGTCACAACAAGCGTCGCCTCGTGCAACCCGCCTTCGTGGCCTTGCTCGCGTCGCGCATGGCACCCGGCGGCTTGCTGCACCTGGCCACGGATTGGGAAGCCTACGCAGAGCACATGCGCGAGACGATGGAAGCCGCCGAAGGCTGGCGCAATCGTGTCGGGCCGGGCGAAACCGCGGAGCGTCCGGCGTGGCGCATCGAGACGCACTTCGAGCGCAGGGGCACGCGACTTGGTCATGGCGTATGGGATTACCTATACGAATGGATAGGCCCGACGACGGACTCTTGACCGTCGTCGCGGCATAACATGGCGCTTCGTGCCCACGGAGTGTCCCCATGTCCATCTCCAACCTTGCCGACCTGATCGCCGAAACCCTCGAAGAAGCCGGTATCCGTCGCATCTACGGCGTGGTGGGCGACAGCCTCAATGCCATCACCGATTCGCTGCGCGATCGGCACCGCATCGACTGGGTGCATGTACGCAACGAGGAAGCCGGCGCGTTCGCCGCCGGCGGCGAATCGCAGCTCACGGGACAGCTCGCCGTTTGCGCAGGAAGTTGCGGCCCCGGCAACCTGCACCTGATCAACGGCCTGTTCGACTGCCATCGTTCGCGCACGCCGGTGCTGGCCATCGCCGCGCACATCCCCAGCGCGGAGATCGGCAGCGGGTATTTTCAGGAAACGCATCCGACGGAACTCTTCCGCGAATGCAGCGTGTATTGCGAAATGGTGTCCGATCCGGCGCAGATGCCCTTCGTGCTCGACGCGGCGATCCGCGCGGCGGTCGGGCAGCGCGGCGTGGCCGTGGTGGTGATCCCGGGCGACGTGGCCATGCGCGCGTCGCCGGTAAAGAAGGTGACGCCCGCGGCGGGCTTGCTTCCGCCCGCGCCGAAGGTCATCCCCGCCGAGCGCGAACTCGATGCCTTGGCGGCCCTGCTCAACGCAGGCAAGCGCGTCACCCTGCTTTGCGGTCGTGGCACGGCAGGCGCGCACGGCGAACTCATCGCACTCGCCGACGCGCTCAAGTCGCCCATCGTGCATGCGCTGGGCGGCAAGGAATATGTCGAGTACGACAACCCCTTCGACGTGGGCATGACCGGCCTCATCGGATTCAGCTCGGGCTATCACGCGATGGAGGATTGCGACACGCTGCTGATGCTCGGCACCGATTTTCCGTATCGCCAGTTCTATCCGGAGGACGCGAAGATAGCGCAGGTGGACATTCGTCCCGGCAACATCGGCCGTCGCTGCCGCGTGGAGCTGGGCGTGGTCGGCGATGTCGGCGAGACTCTGCGCGCACTCCTTCCACGCATCGAGCCCAAGCGCGTGCGCGGCCATCTCGACCGCTGCCTTGCCCACTATGCCCGCGCCCGCGAGGGACTGGACGAACTGGCGAGGATCGAACCCGGCCATGACCTGATCCATCCACAACAGGTGTCCCGCCTGGTCAGCGAACTGGCCGAGGACGATGCCGTGTTCACCTGCGACGTGGGCA
This sequence comes from Luteibacter sp. E-22, assembly GCF_049913125.1. Classification (GTDB taxonomy): domain Bacteria; phylum Pseudomonadota; class Gammaproteobacteria; order Xanthomonadales; family Rhodanobacteraceae; genus Luteibacter. Next base: position 593,145 of record NZ_CP183975.1, on the reverse strand, counting down.
CGCCCACCGTATGGGCCGCGCGCTACCTGCGCATGAACGGCAAGCGCCGCCTGCTCGGCTCCTTCGTGCACGGCTCCATGGCCAACGCCATGCCCCAGGCCATCGGTGCACAGGCCGCCTATCCGGGCCGGCAGGTGATCTCGCTGTCCGGTGACGGCGGCTTCTCGATGCTGATGGGCGACTTCATCACCCTGGCCCAGGAAAAGCTGCCGGTGAAGGTCATCGTGCTCAATAACGGCACGCTCGGCTTCGTCGAGCTGGAGATGAAGGCGGCCGGCCTGCTGGAGACCGGCGTGGAACTGCGCAATCCGGACTTCGCCGCCATGGCCAACGCGATGGGTATCCACGGCCGCCGCGTGACCCGCGCCAGCGACCTGCCCTCGGCCATCGCCGAAGTGCTTTCGCACGAAGGCCCCGCGCTGCTGGACGTGGTGAGCAACCGCCTGGAGCTGTCCATGCCGCCGAAGATCACCGTGGAGCAGGCGAAGGGTTTCAGCCTCTATGCGCTGAAGGCGGTGATGAGTGGCCGTGGCGACACGATCGTCGACCTGGCACTGAGCAACCTCAGCCGATGAGCGGATAGGAAGCACCGAGGGTCCGGTGCCGCAAGCTTCAGCCGGGAGCCACCCCCAGCGCGTATACTCCTGCGGCAATATCCACAGCCTGGCAAGACCATGCCACCGCACGCCTCAACCGACCGGATCCGGACAGCCGGCTAGTGGCACTGACCCTCACTCCCGAAATGATCCTCGTGCTGGGCCTGGTGGGCTTCACCATGCTCATGCTCGTTCTGGAGTGGATCCGGGCCGACATGGTCGCCCTGCTGGTCGTGGTCACCATCGGCCTCACCGGGCTGATCCCTGGCGACCAGGTGTTCAATGGCTTCGCCGGCAACGCGGTCATCGCCATCATCGCGATCATGATCATGGGCGCGGGCCTGGACCGCGCCGGCGTGCTCAACCTCACCGCCGCCTTCGTCATGCGCATGGCCCGTGGCGTGGAATCGCGCCTGGGCGTGGTGATCAACAGCGTCACCAGCCTGTTCAGCGCCGTGATTCCGAGCCAGGCGCTGGCCGCGCTGATGATCCCGGTTACCAGCCGCCTGTCCGCGCGCACGGGCGTGCCGATGTCGCGCCTGCTGCTACCGATGGCGTTCTGCATCCTCACCGCCACCAACACCACGCTGATCGCCAACTCGCCACTGATCGTCCTCAACGACCTGATCGCCAGCGCCAACAGCAACCTGCCTCCGGGCGCGCACACCATCCCGAAGTTCGGCCTTTTCAGCGTCACGCCCGTGGGTCTCGTGCTGGCCGTGACCGGCGTGCTGTTCTTCTACTTCTTTACCCGCAAGCTGCTCCCGGAGCGCGAAGACGAACGGCTCAAGGTCACCCCCGGTCGTACCGAGAGCTACTTCGCCGACACCTACGGCATCGTCGGCGAGACCGCCGAACTGACCGTCACCGCCGAGAGCCCCCTGGTGGGCATGAGCATCGGCGAGGTGGAACAACTGCATGGTGCCCCGCTGATCCTCGCGATCAAGAACGGCAACGAGAGCCGCGTGGCGCCGCCCTCGGACCAGATGATCTGGGTGGGCACCGTGCTCGGCGTGCTGGCCCCGCGCGATGCCATCAACGCCTTCGCCAACAACCAGCTCTGCCGCGTGTCCATGCGCATGCGCCAGCTGGGCGACCAGTTCAACACCACCCGCGCCGGTATTTCCGAAGCCGTGGTACCGCCGAGTTCGCGCTTCATCAAGCAGACGGTGGGCGACCTGCGACTGCGCAAGCGCTTCGGTATCTCGGTGCTGGCGGTGAACCGCGGCGACGAGGTCTATCGCGAGGACGTGCGTGCCGTGACCCTCCGCGCCGGCGACACCCTCGTGCTGCACAGCAAGTGGCGCGACCTGATGCTGGCCGAGGAAGACCGCGACATCGTCGTGGTCACCGACATTCCGAAGGAAGAGCAGCGCCCCGGCAAGATCTGGCAGGCGGTGGGCTTCTTCGTGCTGGCCAAGTGCCTGGCCCTGTTCACCCAACTCGATCTCTCGGTGGCGATGATGACCGGTGCGGTGGGCATGCTGCTCACCGGCGTGCTCAACATGGACGAGGCGTACAAGGCAATCAACTGGAAGACGATCTTCGTCACCGCCTGCCTCATCCCGCTGGGCTGGTCGATGGATTCCACGGGCACCGCCTCGTGGATCGCCCAGGAGGTGCTGGCCATCCTCGGTCACGCGCCGCAGTGGACGCTGCAACTCTCCATCGCCGTGCTGACCCTGATGTTCTCGCAGGTGATGTCGAACGTGGGCGCCACGGTGATGATGGTCCCCATCGCGATCAGCGTGGCCGTGAGTACGGGAGGCAATCCGTCGGCATACGCGCTGATCGTGGCGGTATCGTCGTCGAACACGTTCTTGCTGCCGTCCGGCCATCCCGCCTTGATGATGGTCGCCGGCCCCGGGGGCTACCGCTCGAAGGACTTCCTCCGCGTGGGCCTGCCGCTGACGATCCTGATCCTCACGCTGACGCTCGTTACGATCAATCTGATGTATCGCTGATGCCGGCCTCAGGCCAGCCGCACGGCGCCATCCACCACGGCGAGCGGTACCCCGCGTAGCCGGTCGCCCCGGCAAGGCCCGGCCGTACAGTCGCCACTCTCGGCCGTGAACGTGGCCCCGTGTGCCGCGCAGATGATCTGACCGGCGCGAACGAGGAACTTGCCCGGGGCGTAGTCCAGGCGCCGGCCCGCGTGCGGGCATACGTTGAAGTAGGCGCGGGCCTCGTCGCCGTGCCGGTAGACCAGCAGGGACTCCACCTCGCCGTCGACCAGGGTCTCGATTTCGATGGCATTGCCATCGGGAATGTCCGCCAGCAGGCAGAGAGGAGCGGTGTCGGCGGTAGTGGTCATGGCACTTGTCTATGAGGATCGATTGCCCCAAGGTAAAGAGGCTCGCACGCATGTCATTGTGCCATACGGATTTTTAACCAATGCGCTTCGTCTTCCCACCCATCCGCCGTTCGCGTAATCCCCTCGTCCGCGCCCTGTCGCTGGTGCTGGGCCTCGCCGTGGTGGGGGTGCTGCTCGTTTTCGGCGTGGTCGTGCTCGGCGTGCTGATGGCCGGCGGCCTGGTGTTCCTGGCCGTGCGCCAGTGGAAGCTCGCCCACGGCCGCGTGGCCGGCGCGGCGCGGCCCGCCGCCCCGAAGGACCCGGACGTGCTGGAAGGCGAATTCGTAGTGATCCGGCAGAACACGCCCATCCACCACTGATCGGGTCCGCAAGAAGCGGATGGTGACGGGGCCTCGTCCCGCCTACGCTGGTCTCCCATGAAGGAGGCCACCATGAACTCTCAGGCTTACGCCATGCGTCCCGCCGCCGACGATGCACTCGAACGCGTCCGCGCCACCCTGGAACAGGCCGACGCCGCCACCGATCTCGCCAGCCTCGCCACCATCGCGGGGCTGAGTCCGACCCACCTGCAGCGCGCCTTCCGACGCCGCTACGGCGTCAGTCCCGCCGAATACGCCCGCGCCCGCCGGTTCCATCAGCTGCGCGAGGTGCTGCGCGACGGCGCCGCGGTAACCGACGCCGTTTACGAAGCCGGATTCGGCTCCGGTAGCCGGGTATACGAAGAAAGCGACCGCCGCCTCGGGATGACTCCCGCCAGCTACCGGGCCGGGGGCGCCGGCGCCTCGATTCGCTACACCACCACGCGGACACCGCTGGGCAGGCTGCTGGTCGCCACGACCGCGAAGGGCATCTGCGCCGTGACCCTCGGCCACGACGATCGCGAACTCGAGACGCGCCTGGCGGAGGAATTCCCCCTCGCCGAGCGGGAACGGGTCGACGAGGGTCGCGAGGAATGGCTCGACGCGGTCATCGCCCGCGTGGCCCACGACCTCGGCTGGAGCGATCGCGACGCCCCCGCCCTGCCACCGCTGGATGTCGCCGCCACCGCCTTCCAGTGGCGCGTATGGGATGCGCTCACGCGCATTCCACGTGGCGAGACACTGAGCTACGGCGAACTGGCCGCGGCGTTGGGCGTACCCAAGGCGGCGCGCGCCATCGGCCGCGCCTGTGGCAGCAACAAGCTGGCCCTGCTCGTCCCCTGCCATCGCATCATCCGCGAGGACGGCAGCCTCGGCGGGTGGCGATGGGGCATGGACATCAAGCAACAATTACTGGCCACCGAGCGTGCCATGAAAGCCACTCAAGGCTGACCGTCGAACCTTTCGCTACCGTCCATCCGGTAGCGGCGATATCTTGCGGGATTGCACCGCACGACGCGGTGCGCGCCCGCCCTGGATTCCCCGCATGTCAGACGCCGCCTGCAGCACCAGCCAAGCTCCCGCCTCCGCCCTCAGCGACCCGCGCTGGATGGTGCCGCTGTCGCTGTTCGCGCTCTATGTGATTTGGGGCTCGACCTATCTCGCCATTCGCTATGCCCTGGTGAGCTACCCGCCGTTCCTGCTCGCCGCCATCCGTTTCGCCGTGGCGGGGGTGCTGCTCTTCGCCGTGCTGCGCCTGCGCGGGGCCACGCTGCCAACCCCACGCCAGTGGAAGAACGCGGCCATCGTCGGCACCCTGCTGCTCGCCGGCGGCAATGGTCTGGTCTGCTTCGCCGAGCAAACGGTCAGCTCCGGCATCGCCGCGGTGGCGGTGGCGAGCATGCCGCTGTTCGCCGCGCTGTTCGGTGGCATCTATCGTGAGTGGCCCACCCGCGGTGAAACCGCCGGCCTGCTGCTCGGCTTCATCGGCGTGATCGTGCTGAACCTGGGCGCGGGACTTTCCGGCTCGCCACTCGGCGCCATCGCACTGATCTGCGCGGCCATGGCGTGGGCGTTCGGTTCCGTGTGGTCGAAGCGGCAGGACATGCCGAAGGGGCCGATGAACACCGCCGCGCAAATGCTGTGCGCGAGCGTCTCGCTGACGATCATCGCGCTACTGCATGGCGAACGCTTTCCGGCGCACCCGGAAACCGGTGCCACCGCTGCGCTGGCCTACCTCGTGGTCTTCGGTTCGATCATCGCCTTTAGTGCCTACCTTTACGTGCTGAAGACCGTCCGCCCCGCCCTCGCCACGAGCTATGCGTACGTGAATCCGCCGGTCGCCGTGTTGTTCGGCGTGGCCCTGGCCGGCGAGCACGTCGGTCCGTTCGACCTCGCAGGCATGGCGATCATCCTGGTCGGCGTGGGGATCATCACGATGATGCGCGTGCGCAAGACCTGATCGCAGGCGTTCGCGCGGGAATGTGACGCAGGTCGCAAGACGGCCGGCAGCGGGTGTTTTTCAGAATCCTTCGATGTCCATGCGAGATACGACTCCCTAGGCTGCCCTCCTCGTTCGTGGGAGAGATTCGATGGCTGGAGCCGGATCGGGGCGCTTCGCCTGCTCACGCAGGCTTCGATGGTGGATGGCACGCATGACGACGGTGTTCGGCATCGGCATCGCCGCGCTGGCGGCGTGCCAACCCTTCCGGCAAGGCACGCCCGGCGACGCTACAACTCCCTCAACGCCGTCGTCACCGGCACCCGCGCCGCACGCAGGGCTGGGAACAGTCCGCCGATGAACCCGATGGCGAGGGCCCACTTGATGCCCGTCCACAGGAGTTCGCCACTGACATGGAAGCGGAAGACCACCTGGCTGAAGTTCGCGCCCAGTGTGGACGCGGTGTAGCCGTTGAAGACGATCCACACGATACCCGCACCGACGATGCCGCCAAGCAAGGCCAGCAGCATCGTCTCCAGCATCACGGATACCACCACGGGCACGCCACGGAAGCCGATGGCCCGAAGCGTGGCGATCTCGCGGGCGCGTGCCTGGATGGCCGCGAACATCGTGTTGAGTGCGCCGAACACCGCACCGATCGCCATGATGATGCCCACGGTGATGCCGACCGCGCGCAGCACCTTGGTCAGTCCTTCGGACTGCTTGCCGAAGTACTCGCGGGTCGTCGAGACGTCCACCTTCAGGCGCGGGTCCGCCACCAGCGCGGCCTTGAACGCGTCGAACGACTTGGGCGAGTCGAGCAATACCGTCACCGACTGCACGCTGCTGCCACGACGGTAGGCCGAAGCGACGCTCTGCGTGTCACCCCATAGTTCCGATTCGAGGGCGTCCTTCGATTCGAAGGCGCCGACGACGGTCCACGTCTGCCCGGCAAGCCGAATGGACTTGCCGACATCGAGGCCTTCGAACTGCGCCTTGGCGCCCTTGCCGACGATCAGCTCGCGCAGCCCTGGCTGGAACTTCCGCCCCTCGACGATCTTCACCTGGTCGCGCAAGCTCCAGACGTCCTCACTCACGCCACGGATGGGCACGTTCGAGTCGCTGGCGGGATCGCCCTTGCGTGGCAGGTTCGCCACGACCACCAGTTCGCCGGAAGCGATCGGCCTGCCCTTCGCATCCTTCTTCACACCCGGCGCCTGGATCACCACGTTCGCGCTGTCGCGATCGAGGATCGAATTGAGTTCCGCCTGCGAACCGCCGCGAAGGACGATGGCGGTATGCTCGTTGCCCGTGGAGCGCAGCGTTTCGGCAAAGCCTTCGCTCATGGCCAGCATCGCCACCAGCACGCCGACCACGCCGGCGATGCCAACGACCACGACCGATGACGAACCCAGGCGCTGGGTGACCGTCGCCAGGCCCACCTTGGTCACCTCCCAGGTCTGCCGGCCACGACGGGTCAGCGCCATCCAGAGTGCGAGCACCACCGCCAGCGCCACCACGCCCGGCCAGGGCAAGACGATCCATACGGCGAGAAAGACCGCGATCACCAGCAAGGTGAGGACGCCGGTTCCGAACTTCTTTGCGGATTTCATCGTATGTTCCCTCAGCGCCCGGCGAGCGCATCGACAATGTTGAGACGCATGGCGCGAATGGCGGGCAGCACGCCGACAAGCGCGCCGATGGCCAGCATCAGGACGATCCCGAGCACCCAGGTCTGCGTGCCGATCGGCGGCAGGTTGAGCATGCCCCCGCTACCCTTCGCCACGATCGGCACGAGCACGCCGGCCAGCGCGAGCCCCAATACACCACCGAGCACGAGCAACAACACGCCCTCCGCCAGCACCATGCAAAGCACGCTGCGGCTGGAGAACCCGATCGTCTTCAGCACCGCGAGTTCGTTGGTCCGTTCGCGGACCGCCTGCGCCATGGTGTTGCCGGTGAGCAGGATCAGGGTAAAGAACACCGCGCCCATGATCGCCGAGACGATCAGCCCGATATCGCCCAACTGCTTGGCGAACGATGCGTTGAACGCCTGCTCCGTCTGCGTCTTGGTTTCATGGTCCGAATTGGCCGACAGGGCGTCGATGGCCTTGGCCACACGATCCGCCTGGTCGGCCGAGGTCAGCTTCACCACGTACCAGCCCACGGTGGTGCCGACGTTCTGGAAAGCGTTCGCGTCCTCGAAATACTTGTGATGGAAGAAGAACTGCTGGTCGGTACCGTTGGCCGCGCCCTTGGCCGGCGTGTAGATGCCTACGATGTCGAACGGCCAGGTCTTGTCGCCATTGCGCTGTGGGAAGATCGTGGATTGCAGCGGGACCTTGTCACCCACCTTCCAGCCGAAACGCTTCGCCAGCGCCTCGCCCACGATCGCGCCGGTGCGTGTCGCCTCGTACACCTTGCGCTGCTCCGGCGGCAGCACGATCTCCTGGTAGATATCGAGGTAGTTGTCGCTCACGGCGAAACTGAGCACGAAGTTCTTCGGGTCCTGGTAGATACCGCCGAACCAGTTGGCATGACCCACCGATTTGACGCCCGGGACGGCCTGCATGCGCGTGGCGAGGCTGGCGGGAAGCGACTGGATGATGGAATAGCGCGAGGTGGTGATGAGGCGGTCGACGCCTATCACGCTGCCTCCCGAGGAAAAGGCCGCACGCGTCGCATCGAGCATGCCGAACAGCAGGAACGCGGCGAGGATCGAGATCAGCGTGAAGAACGTGCGGGCTTTGCGCCGGAACAGCGCGGCCCAGATGAGGTGCAGGTATTTCATGCCGGCATCCTCCGCGTCAGGCCACGGACTGTTCGACGAGGGTGCCCTTGTCGAGGTGCAGGGTATGGTTGGCGTATTCGGCGGCCTTGGGATCGTGGGTCACCATCACGATGGTCTTGCCGTGCTCGCGATTGAGCTCGCGCAGCAAGCCCAGGATCTCCTCGGCGGATTGGCGATCCAGGTCACCGGTCGGCTCGTCGCAGACCAGCAAGGTCGGGTCGGAGACGATGGCGCGCGCGATCGCCACGCGCTGCTGCTGTCCACCGGAAAGCTCGGAAGGCTTGTGCGTCGCCCGGTCGGCGAGGCCGACCAGCTGCAACGCGATCGAGGCATTCTGCTTGCGCTGTGCGCCCGATAACTTCGTCAGCAGCAACGGCAGCTCGACGTTGCGCTGTGCGCTCAGCATCGGCATGAGGTTGTAGAACTGGAAGACGAAACCGACATGGGCGGCCCGCCATTTCGCCAGTGCGCCGGAGCCCAGCTGGTCGATCCGGTCGCCGGCCACGACGATGCTGCCACCGGTGGGCGTGTCCAGGCCGCCGATCAGGTTCAGCAGGGTGGTCTTGCCGGAGCCGGACGGGCCCATCAGGGCGAGGAAGTCGCCTTCCTCGATGCGCAGGTTCACGCCGTGCAGCACTTCGACCTTCTGCCGGCCGCGCTCATAGACCTTGGAAAGATCCTGGATGTCGATCAGGGTGGCCATCGCTATGTCTCCGTGCGTATCAAGGTGTCTGGGTGGCGACGCGGACGGCGGCGCCGTCGGCGAGGGAATCGGGAGGAGAAACGATCACGGTGTCGCCGGCAGCCACGCCATCGGTCACCAGGCGAAGCTCGCCGGCGCCCTGTTTCGCCGCCGTGACCTGGCGACGGATGGCCTTGTCATCGGCGACGGTGTAGACGACCTCCTGGCCGTCACGACGAACGATCGCCGCCGTGGGCACGAGCACGCCTTTGGGTGCACTGGCCTGCACGGGGGCACGCCGTTCGAGAAACGACACGCGGACACCCATGTCGGGCACGATGCGCGCGTCCTTGTTCTCGAGCGCTACGCGAACCTTCACCGTGGCCTTGCCGCGGTCGGCGGCGGGCACGATGGCGATCACGTGTGCAGGAATGCGCCAGTCCGGATAAGCGTCCAGCACCGCCTCGGCGGGCATGTCCGGTTGCACGCGACCGATATAGGCCTCGTTGACGTCGACGTCGATCTCCAGCGAATCCATGTCGACGATCGTGCCGACGCCCGTGCGGGTGAAGCCGCCGCCCGCGGACAGCGGCGAGACGATCTCGCCCACCTGCGCCGCCTTGTCGGTGATCACGCCATCGAAGGGCGCACGGATCACCGTGTAATCGAGGTTCACCTGGCCCACGGCCACCTGTGCCTCGGCCGCATCGGCCTGTCGGCGTGCCGTGTTGAGCTGGGCGCGGAAGGTATGGGCCTGGGTGCGGCTCTGCTCGGCCAGCTGGCGGGATACCAGTCCGCGGCCGACAAGCGCTTCCTGCCGGTCTGCATCGCGCAGCGACTGGTCGAGCTGGGCCTGCACCTGGGCCACGTTGGCGTGCGTCGCCGCCGCGTTGGCACGGGCCGACTCCAGGCTGGCGCGCAGGGCGTTGTCTTCGAGCCGGGCCAGCACCTGGCCCTTCTTCACCCGGTCGCCTTCTTCGATCAGTACCTCGACCAGGGTGCCGGTGATCTGAGCCGACACGGTCGCCTGCCGCCTGGCGGTGACGTAGCCGGTAGCCTGCAATACAGCCCCCGCCTCCGTGCCCGCGCTGGGCGATACGGCCGTGGCGGTGCGGACCTCCACGGGCCGGTGGGCGAGGAACGCCCTGATGCCTCCTGCCGCGACGAGCACGACGAACGACACGACGACCACGATCAGCACGGTATGCGTCCCCGCGCGGCCGCCGCCATGCGGCTCCTTCTGCGACTTGTCGATCTTCAGCTGCCGGAGCAGCTCCTTGTTCGAATTCATCTTCCCCAGGGTCCCCATGATGTTCGAGCGCATGCCCGCCGCCCCAGCAAGATCATGCGATTCGCGCGGAACGTGCACCACTTTCAGCCATCAGTCATCTGTCGTGACAGGTGTCACCTGATACGCTTGGGGCATGAATACCGTCATTTCGCCGCCGGCCCAGCCGAGCATCCCCGTCGCCGGTCGCGCCGAGCGCTTCCCGGTCCGCCGTGTCTTCTGCATCGGCCGCAACTACGCCGACCACGCGCGCGAAATGGGCGCCTCGGTCGACAAGGCGAACCCGATGTTCTTCACCAAGCCCGCGGACGCCATCGTCACCGACGGTGCCGATGTGCCCTACCCGTCCGCCACGAACGACCTCCACCATGAAGTGGAAATGGTGGTGGCCCTGGGTGCCGGCGGATCGAACCTCTCCGTCGACGAGGCTCGCGCGCTGGTGTGGGGCTATGGCGTGGGGCTGGATCTCACCCGCCGCGACCTGCAGGCGCAGGCCAAGGCCAAGGGCGCACCGTGGGACGTGGCGAAGGGATTCGACCATTCCGCACCGGTTTCCGCCCTGGTCCCCGCCAGCGAGGCCACGCCTGGCGCCGGCACGCGCATCGTCCTGGAGATCAACGGCGAAACACGCCAGGAGGCCACGCTCGCCGACATGGTGCTCGACGTGCCGGAAATACTCAGTGCGCTATCCAGGCTGTTCGAACTGAAGGCCGGTGATATCGTCTACACGGGCACGCCGGCGGGCGTCGCCGCCCTCCAGCGCGGCGACCGCTTCCGTGCCACGCTGGAAGGCATCGCCACGCTCGAAGGGCGCGTGGTCTGACTTCGCGAATGTTTCAGTCATGCCATGAGGAGAAGGACCGATGAGTTTCGTTGCGGAATTCAAGAAATTCGCATTGCGCGGTAACGTGGTCGACCTCGCCGTCGGTGTCGTGATCGGCGCCGCGTTCGGGAAGATCGTCACGTCGCTGGTCGACAACATCATCATGCCGCCGATCGGCTGGGCCATCGGCGGCATCGACTTCTCCGACTGGAAGTGGGTGCTGAAGCCCGCCGACGCGGCCACAAAGACGGCCGAGGTCGCCGTGCAGTACGGCGTCTTCATCAACGTCCTGATCCAGTTCATCATCATCGCCTTCGCGATCTTCCTCGTGGTCAAGGCGATCAACCGCCTCAGCCGTCGCGAAGAGGAAGCCCCGGCGGCGCCCCCGGCCGACGTGGCCCTGCTCACCGAGATCCGCGATCTTCTGAAGTCGCAACAGCGGCCGTAAGGTGTAGCTCCGAGGCGGGGGAGCCGTCGGGCGTCACCCTGGGAGCGATTCCGCAGGGAGGCGAAGGCCGGACGAGGACTTAGCGAAGAGAATGGCACCCGATGCCTCCCCCTGCCCCGACGCAAAACCCAACACGATGGCGAAGCCGAGCCTGATCCCTCGCGCGCCCGGAAATAGACGGTGAGTCTATTTATCCCGGGTCAGTGGAAGGACGTCCTCGCGGAGCACCTTGTACTCGGCATCGACGACTTCCTGGTTCGGGTCGTGTCCTGAGTGTTCCAGTAAGACCCAGCCTTTGGCCGGCGCCTTGATCGAGTCGTAATAACGGCGGGCCAACTCTGGCGGTGCCAGCAAGTCGTGCGCCCCTTCGACAAAGAACACGGGGATGTCGAAGTTCGTGCCCAGGCTCGGCAGGTCGACCTTCGACAGCATGCCGTCGCCCTTCATCCCGACGAAATTCATGAACGAATAATCCTCGCCGGCCTCGTAATCCGCTTCCGCCTTGGCGGTGGTGTAAGCAGCCGCGCGATGCCAGTGGTCCGGGGGCGCCAACGTGACCTTTGCCTCGTACTTGCGAATGATCCGGCGCACTTTCCCGAAGCTGCGAGGATCGGTCCACGGTGGCGACCCGACCTGCCTGAGCACGGCAAGCGAGTCCTGGTCCTTCTCTTTCACGGCAAGCTGCAAGAGCTTTTCATAGCTCGCCGCCTGGGCCTCCACCGAATTGACTATCTGAGACGTGCCGACGTACGCGTAGAACAACTCAGGATGCGCCTTGATCATGTGCACGGCAAGGATCGAGCCCCACGAACTGCCCCACAGGATGACCTTTCGCTTTCCATAGCGTTTGGCCAGATAGGCGGCCAATTCGTTCCCGTCCTGCGTCATCCGCTCGATCGTCAGTTTCTCGCCTGGCGCCGGAGGACTGCGGCCATAGGTCATGCCCGCGCCCCGCTGGTCCCACTGGACGACGATGAAGTCGCGCTCGCCGGCACCGTAGATGCTGTCGGAAAGACCGCTGAGTGGATTGCCGGGACCTCCGCTGATGAAGAGGAGGATGGGACTGGCGCAGCTGTCTCCCTTGGCCGTCACCCATTGCTCGATCCCACCGATGACGACAAAGCGCGATTCGTCGACCTTGGCCGGCTTGCTTCCGCAGGAAGGCGAAAGGCTTTCACCCCGTACGGCACTCCGTGCAGGTGCATCGGCGGATGTCGAAACCGGCCCACACAGCACGCCTGCCAGCCCCAAGGCCAACACGATCCATCTCGTCATGACCGATTTTCCCCCGTGATGATCGGGCGCCATCGTACAGCGAGCACGGCGGCTTCGAATACGGGAAACATCATGGGGTTACCTCGGGACCGGGTACGTCCGGCGTAGCTCACGCATGGTCGGTCCGACAGCGAGTTTTTGCGGTGCAGCGTGACACCTTCGACTTCAGCGCCTTAAGTTGCGCCCCGGGGGAAATTAGATCGATCCAAGCAAGGAGTGCTTCGCGCCATGCCGTGGTGGCGAAGCATCCGGACCTGGAACGGGGCGGGGAGAACCGCGACGTGCGCACACCGCGCCGTCCGCGCGTCGCTGCTTGCCGCGAAGCCTGTCGAACGAATGGGGAGCCGTGACGTGAAACCAGTAATCGCTCGCATTTTCATCATGTCCGATCCACGCGCCAATCGACTTGTCGCTTTCCCGCGTGAGGCCCCGATCGCCGAGGCGTACCGCTCTCCCCCCGCCTTCCCCGGCAGATTCCTGCCGTAGCGACTTCCTGAGTTGCCATCCACGGCCGACACGCCGACGTCCGTGGCACGCCAAAAATTTGGATCGATCCAAGCCGAGAACAGGAGGAGGACGCGTGCATCGATAAGCCGCACACGTAGCAGTGATCCAACGGGGGAGTACCGCGCCCAATCCACATGCAGGCGCATCACTGAGGGGACATAGAAAGACATGACTTACCTGCCACACATGCTCAAGCGCAAGCCGCTTTACGCTGCGCTCGCCTCGGCGACCTTGTCGCTTGCCGGCTACCTGGGAATCCCCTCGGAAGCCTTCGCACAGACATCCACGCCGGCCACCGCGACGGCGGCGGCGTCCGTTCAAACCTCGGATAGCGCCGTAGCGGCGCAGGACGACAAGCAAAAGAAAGCCGACAAGGAGAAGCGCGGGCAGTCGCCCAATCCCACGAATCTCGAAACCGTCGTCGTCACGAGCTACCGGCAGTCGATCGACCAGAACGTGCAGGACAAGCGCGAAGCCAACTCCATCGTCGAAGTCATCAACGCGCAGAACATCGCGCAATTCCCCGCGAAGAACATCGCCGACGCACTGGCGCACGTTCCGGGCGTGGTCATCAGCCGTGAATCGGGCGAAGGCAAGACGGTGAGCATCCGCGGCCTCGCGCCCGAACTGACCTATACGCAGTTGAACGGCAACTACGTCGCCTCGGCCGATACCTCGGCGGGCCTGACGCGTTCGTTCAACTACACGCTGTTCCCGGCGAACATGTTCTCGGACATCAAGCTCTACAAGAGCCTCGAGGCACGCCTGGACGAAGGCGGCATCGGTGGCAACGTCGACCTGCGCACCCGCCGTCCGCTCGAAATGGGAGCGAACGAAGGCTTCGTCACCGGCACCGCCGCGAGTTCGGATACCAGCTCGAAGACGGAACCGCAGGGTGCGGCGCTGTGGTCGTGGAAGAACAAGGACGAGACGTTCGGCGTGCTCGTCGCCGGTGCTTACCAGAAGCGCCAGGCGACCACGTATTCAGCGGATGCCTCTAGCTGGCACTGGTGGTCGGATGCCTGCAAGGACCACGAGACCTGTACGCAGCCGCCGGTGGATATCCATGGCAACCCGTACAGCTCCGGGGTCAACAACAATATCGACCTGTGGGGCAACGGCGTCGTCGACCAGGCCGGAAACATCTCCAATGGCTTCTGGATGCCGCAGCAGTTCGCCACGAGCCGCAACGACCTGACCCTGAAGACCAAGGGTGCCCAGGCCACGATGCAGTTCAAGCCGAGCGATCACTTCCTGCTGACGGGTAACTATTTCCGGTTCGAACGCGAGCAGACCCAGATCACCAACACCCTCGAGATTCCCGAGTGGGGCCTGCCGAACAATACGAACTATGCCGACCAGAACGGCCGGCTTCTCGCACCCAACGGCCTGACCTTCGACAGGTCGGGCACCATCGTCACCGGTGCGAACTACGTGCTCCCGCCCGCCGGCGTCGGCTGCAACTCCACGGTGAACCCAGTCACCGGTGCCACCCGCCAGGCGGTGGACGTATGCAATACGGAAATCCCGTGGCTCAACGGCAACTATTCCGTCGAGAAGGCGACCTCGCAAACCCTCAACCTGGAAGGCGAATGGGATAACGGCGGCGACCTGAGCGGCTCGTTCAACGTCGGCCGGACCTGGGCGAAGGGCGGTCCCTCGATCGAACTGGGCATGGCCGCCAAGCCGCGCAACTTCGTGAATGGCCAGTGGGTGAACGGAAGCACCGGCGCCGCGTGGAACCTCAGCGGCAAGCCGGGCATCACCGCCGATCCATCCGTGCTGCAGAACATGCAGTCGGGCGCCGGCCAGGTCGACCTGGGTTCGACGGGTTCCAACATGGTGAATACCCGCAACTCGCAGAACTTCGCGCAGGCGGACTTCACCTGGGTGTTCGATTCCTCGTGGTTGCAGTCGCTGCAGTTCGGCGCGAAGTACAGCGATGCGAATGCCGAGCAGCAGAGCAACGAAGTGCGCTGGTACTGCAAGGGCACCACCTTGCAGTTCCAGACCTGCGATCCGAATGCGGGCCAGCTGCCTTCCGGCTTCCTGCTGTCCGACTACCTCAATGGCGTGAACCACGCCTACGGCGACAGCATCTTCCCGGCCATCAACTATCCGGCTTACTACAACTATCTGAACGACACCTACGACCGGACGATCTACAACAAGCCGCAGAACAAGTCGTCGATCGGCGAAAAGATCGCGGCGGCCTATGTGCAGGCCAACTTCGACACGGGCACCCTGCGCGGCAACGTCGGCGTGCGCTTCGTCACCACGAAGCAGGACCTCACCGTCGCCAATCAGGTCACCACCAACAACGCGGTGTACTACCACGACGCGGGCGGCAACATCCTGATCTGCCCCGCGTCGGGAGTGAACGCAGGCGGTGGTCCGTGCGCGCCAGGCGACTTCCAGTACTTGCCGCGCGAGGTGGCGGTGGTCGAGAACTTCAACAACTCGACGACCAACAAGCGTTACAACAAGTTCCTGCCGAGCTTCAACATCGCGTGGACGATCGCGGACGACTTCGTCCTTCGTGCCGCCGGCTCCCAGGCGATGGCACGCGCCAACTACACCGACCTGGCCCAGCTGGGTCAGCTGACCAACAACACGCAGGAGTACTACAACGATCGCAAGCAGTTCGGTGCCCCGCTGCCCGGTTGGTACGGTTCCGGCGCCAACGCCGACCTGAAGCCCTTCACGGCCACCCAGTTCGACCTCGCCGGCGAGTGGTACTACGCGGCGCACGGCGTCGTCGGCATCGATTTGTTCCAGAAGAAGGTGAAGAACTTCGTCGTGCCGGTCACCGTCAACAACATCGACGTGAACGTGGGCGGCACCCAGACGAATTTCAAGCAGTACAGCACCAATGCCAACGGCCGCTCCGGCACGTCGAAGGGCATCGAGATCTACGCGCAGCACACCTGGGACACGGGTTTCGGCTACATCGCCAACTACACGCTCAACCACACCAACGAAACGGCGGTGTCGTTGGGAGATACGCAGGTCGGCAAGGCCGAACTGATCGGCAGCGCGAAGTACGCGGCGAACGTCTCGCTGTTCTATGAAAAGGATGGCCTGCTGCTGCGTGCGAGCGACAACTGGACGGGTCGCACGATGGAAGGCCTGGCCGCCGGCCTGCCGATCTACGCGCAGCCGTACCACCAGATCGACCTGAATGGCGACTACGAGTTCAACAAGCACTTCATGGTCACCGCGTCGATCATCAACTTCAACAAGGCGAGGCCGCACACCTACCTGGGCGGCGACACCCGCTCGCGCCTGGTCCAGCTGCTGTACCCGGGCCGCCAGTACTACGTGGGCGTGACCTACAAGTTCGGTGGTGACAGCAACAAGTAAAAAACGACGGGGCCGGGCACATCGCCCGGCCCCGTCTTCTTTCCAAGCGAAGGAATCACACATGACCCCACCCACGGCGCGCCCTCCCCACCGTCCCCTCGCCATCGCGCTGTCGGTGCTCGTCGCGACCACGACGACGGCCCTGCTGGCGAAAGACAACAAGCCCGCGACCTCCGCCACGGCGCCAGTGGACATCGCCAACCCCCTGGTGGGAACGGCCTCGCTCGACAACCAGGCGCTGCTCGGTAACGCGCCACCGCCTGGCGAGCCCACCTACACCGGCATGACGACGCCGGGCGCGAGCCTTCCGCAGAGCGCCACCGAGGCGGCGCCGGTCAACATCAACGCCGACCTGGGCTTCGCCACGGGCGTGCCGGTGGCGTACGACTACCGGCGTCCCGTCATGTTCGGTTTCACCGGCGGCGGGTCGACCTATGGAGCGCGCGGCGCGCCGATGGTCATGCCCGTCGTGGGCGACTGGACGGTGCCGCCCGACTATGCGACCTCGTATTACGACAAGGCGACCGAGAAGGCGTCGCCGGGTTACTACACGGTCGACCTCGCGACGTTCCACACCAAGGTGGAGCTGACCGCGACGCAGTGGACCAGCCTGATGCGCTTCACCTTCCCCGAAAGCCACCGCGCCAACGTCGTGGTCAACCTGCGCCGCGCGGGTGGTGACGTGGAAGTGGTGGGGGACCGGGTCATTCGCGGTGTCGCCACCGCCGGGCGCAGGGACAGGGATGCCGACGGTCCCTTCTTCGTCGCCGAATTCTCGCGGCCGTTCGCGAGCTTCGGGAGCTTCCACTCCGATGTCACCCATACAGGAGAGGGACTGGGGCACGAAGACGTGCAGGCAGGCCGCCGCACGGTCTCGGGTGACTACGCAGGTGCCTATGTCACTTTCGACACGAAGGCGGGCGACCAGGTGGTGGTGCGCGTCGCTCATGGTCACAGTGCCCAGGAAGCCGAGCAGCGGCTTCGCGCGCAGGACAGCGACCCCGACTTCGATCGGGTGCATGCGAAAGCCCGGGCGAAGTGGGCGGAGCTGTTCGACCGTGTCGAGGTGACCGGCGGTACGCCGAAGCAGCGCGAGCTGTTCTATTCGACGCTGTATCACTCTTTCGCCAGCCCGCGCATGATCGCCCGCAAGGGTGAGCACTACACGGACGCCGAAGGCCACGACCAGGTGGCCGACTACGACCATTACGGCCCCGTGCCGTTCTGGGACACCGGCCGCAACCAGATCACGCTCCTGATGCTTCTCGCGCCGACCGTCGTGCAGGACATCATGCGTTCGGAACTGGACCGTGCGCGCGAACGCGGCTACATGAACACCTCGTTCCACGGCGACCACGCGGTGTTCCTCTACGACGGCGCGTCGCAACGTGGCATTCCCTTCGATTACGCCGCCGCGTATGAAGCGCTGCGCAAGAACGCCACCGATCCGAAGGGGCCGCGCGGCTATCTCGCCGAGTACGTGAAGAACGGATGGATCTCCGACATCGTTCCGCCGGGAAATCCCAGCCCGCCTTACGCGGGCGGCAAGGCAGGCGTCGCCACCACGCTGGAATACGCATGGGACGACCATGCGCTCGCCGACATCGCGCGCCGGCTCGGCAAGAACGACGATGCCGATATGTTCCTGCGCCGCGCCGCGAACTACCGCAACGTGTTCGATCCTTCCGTCGGCTTCTTCCGCGGCCGGACGGATGACGGCAAGTGGATCTCGCCCTTCGACCCGGCCGAGCCTTACTACAACTTCATGATGAAGGAAGCCTCGGGTTGGTCCACGCTATGGCTGGTACCGCATGACATTCAGGGCCTGATGAACCTGCTAGGCGGACGCGACGCGTTCAACGCCAAGCTCGATACGTTCTTCAACACGCCGTATCAACCGAAAGGCATCTGTCGCGATTGCACCGGCGTGATCGGGCAATACGTGCAGGGTAACCAGCCGGACCAGCAGGCCGCCTATCTCTACGCCTGGAGCGGACAGCCCTGGAAGACACAGGCACTTACACGCCGCATCCTCGCCGACCTCTATGGCAGCGATGCCACGGGATACGGCTACCCCGGCATGGACGACCAGGGTTCGACATCGTCATGGTACGTGCTAAGCGCGATGGGCTTCTATCCCGTCGATCCATCCCGCCCCGAGTACATCATCGGCAGCCCGATCTTCGATCGCGTTCGCCTGCGCCTGGGCAACGACAAGGTGTTCGAGATCGTCGCGCGCAACAACTCAGCACGGAACATGTACATCCAGTCCGCCACGCTCGACGGCAAGCCGTGGAATAAACCCTGGTTCAGCCACGCGGACATCGAGAACGGCGCCACGCTGGTACTCACGATGGGACCGGAGCCGAGCAAGACCTGGGGCACCGATCCACGCGACGCACCCCCGTCCATGTCCACAAGCGGCTCGACCGGCACGGCGACGGCATCCATGCCGGAACAGGCGACCACGTGGAGCGGAAAGAAAGCGCCCCTGGCGACGCCATGGACAGCGGAGGTTTCGCCCGACAACGCCTTGCCCGAGTATCCTCGTCCGCAACTGGCGCGCCCGTCGCTGGAACATCCGCGTTGGATGAGCCTCAACGGACTGTGGCAGTACATGGCGGCGAACGAACAGACCGCCCCGCCCTTCGGTCGGACCTTGAAGGACCGGGTGCTGGTTCCGTATCCGGTCGAGTCGGTGCTATCCGGTGTGCAACAGCATGCGGACTTCATGTTCTACCGGCGGCTGGTCGATGTTCCCGCCGCCTTCACCGCGAATGGTCAGCGCGTGCGTCTGAACTTCGGCGCCGTGGCCCAGGACGCGACGGTGTACGTCAACGGATCGGAAGTCGCTCGCCATAAAGGCGGCTACACCTCCTTCGGCGCGGACATCACGCAGACGCTTCGTGCTGAGGGGCCGCAGGAAATCGTCGTTGCCGTGCATGCGCCCGTGGACGCCGCCAACGTGATGGTGGGCAAGCAGCGGCTGAAGCCCGAAGGGATCTTCTATACCGCGGCCTCGGGCATCTGGCAGTCGGTGTGGCTGGAGCCGGTACCGACCGCCAGCCTCGCGCAACTGGACTTCACTCCCACACGCAGCCTGGACGCCTTCACGGTCGACTCGAAACTGCATGGGGACGATAACGGGGCGACGCTGCATGTCACGGCCTATGCCGATGGCAAACCGATGGGCGAAGCGAATGGGCCGGCAGGCAAGCCACTTCACCTGGCGATCTCGCATCCGCGCCTGTGGAGTCCGAACGATCCTTTCCTGTACACGTTCAAGGCCACGCTTGCGCAAGGCGACCAACGCGATGAAGTCACCAGCTATGCCGGCCTGCGCAGCATCGCCATCGCGAAAATCGGTGGACGCAACCGCATCGTGCTGAACGGCAAGCCGACCTTCCTGCTCGCCACGCTGGACCAGGGTTACTGGCCCGACGGCATCTACACCGCACCGACCGACGAGGCGCTCAAGTTCGACATACGGAAGACCCGCGACCTAGGCTTCAACACCATACGCAAGCACATCAAGGTGGAACCCGCACGCTGGTACTACTGGGCCGACCGCCTCGGCCTGATGGTCTGGCAGGACATGCCGTCGCTGCCGAACGGTCGCAACGACACACTCGGCAAGGCGGACAAGGCCGGTTTCCGCACGGACGTCTCGGCCATCGTCGAACAGCTCGCGGGCACGACCTCGATCATCGGCTGGATTCCGTTCAACGAAGGCTGGGGCCAATGGAGCATTCCCGCCGCCGCCGAACTGGCGAAGCAGATCAAGCAACTCGATCCCTCGCGCCTCGTGAATGCGCGCAGTGGCCTCAACTGCTGCGACACCAAGGGCGATCCACACGCGGGCGACGTCTACGACGTGCACGACTACCAGGGCCCCGGCCTGCCCCACCCCGACGCCACCCGTGCCTCGATGGACGGCGAACACGGCGGCCTCACCTTGGGCGTCCAAGGACACATGTGGCCCAACACGGCCATCAATCCTTATGGCGAGGTCAAGGACAATGCCGCACTGAACGATGGCTACGTCGCCAACACCGCGGTGCTGCGCGACAAGGGGCCCATCATCGGGGTATCGGGCAGCGTGTACACCCAGATCACCGACGTCGAAGGCGAGCACAATGGCCTGTACACCTACGACCGCAAGGTCGAAAAAGTCGACGAGGCCAGGGCCCGCGCCATCAACGAGGCAACCATCCGCGCCGGTGCAAAACCCTGAGCGACTGAAAGCCATCCCGACCGGCCGGATGCACCGCAATGACTTGGGTGCACCCGTGACTGGTGGGAGCCGCTTACAGACGCATCACCGGGCCGCTGATCTCCCTGACCTGCGAGACCTGCTGCTCCTGCGCCTGCTGGACCTGCGCTTCCAGAGCCGCGATGCGGTCCTCCATGTCCACCTGCCGCGCCGCCTCCATATGAAACTCCTTGGCGGCATCGGTCTGGCCGATCTGTCGAAGCGCTTCCATGAAGCCCTGATCGTCCTGCTCCATCGCCTTGCACAGATAGTCGAACATCTCGTCCGTATCGGCGGTCGCCGCCAGTGGCGGCATGGCGGCGCGCTCCTGCTGCTCACCCAACATGTGCCACGGCGCCGACAGGTCCAGCGGAACACCTCGGGGCAAGTCGTCCAACGGACGATGGTGCAGGTCACGCATGTAGTTGTGCGCGAACACCGTCGCCGGCTGATTGCCCTCCTTGTCCCAGAAATTGCCGATGCCGTGCGCGCGGCCCACGGCACCGACCTCGCCGACCGGCGACAGGCCACCCTGCTTGTGGCGCTGGTAATCGGCATGATCCATGTAGTCCACGCTGCGTCCAATCGAGTCGGCGAGTGTCGACACCGGATCGTGGTACATGCGGTGGTTGACGACGCGATCCTCCGCAGCCCGGGCGTCCAGGCCCAACCCCTCGGCCATGGACCGGGCGCCATAGGTGTTGAAGGTTTCCGCGTGTATGCCCGCCGATTCGGGCATGGCGGCCTGCAGTTGTGCGAGGGCACCGCCGAGGGAGTGGCCGGTGATGCTGATGTCGCTTACGGGGATATGGCTCTTCTCGGCATGATCCAAAGCCCAACGCATCGTGCGGGCAGCCTCTGGCCATTGAGTGGGCGCGCCCATCATACCCATGCCAAGATCGGCGGTGATGTCATGAATGCTGGAAGGTTCGGTGCCTTTGTTCGTAACGATAATCTGGCCAGTCGCCCAGTCTGCTACCACTGCGCCGCGGTAGTTGGTGGCGGACGGAGGAGAGATGTAGAGCACTTTGTAAACGTGAGTATTGCTTCGTATCTCTTCGTCAACCGCCAGCGGTTCATAAATCGTATGAGAGAGAAATGCATATTGTTCGGAGGGGAGAGACATATCCGTTTCCTTGGATAGAAGTTACCGTCAATTGCTGCTATCCGGGGAAGACGGGTTCGGTGCATCGTTCAACGTCACGGGTTTGACGAAATTGCCAGGACTGAAGTAACCCGGTACGTTCGGATGTAGCGGTGCCGAGTCATCGGAGACATGAACCGTGATGGGAACACGGCTGTAATGGGACACGTCCGGCATCGGCCATCTGCCGTAGCAAGTCTGCGGAAAATCATCTGCTCGAAACTGGCAAACGGCTTTGTACTTCGTGCCGGGAGCCAGATTCTCGTCAAGCCCCCAGTACCCAAAGGCATCGCGCCCCGTGTGCGTATCATGAATCGTGACGTCGGGCACCCCGAGTTCCCAGTTGCATTTGTCTTCGTTGTATCTGTCCAGATAGATATCGAACCGGGCCTGTCTCGGGTCCCGACTTTCATTGGGAATATCGAACGTTCCGTGAGGATAGACAAAGCTACCGCCACCCCGCTGCGGATCGAAGTAGCCGCATTCGCGCTGCTGGTTCTGATAGAGCGCTTTCATGGTGACGCGGTAGCGTTTCGCATCCTCGGGATGATCGAACGTCACCGTGACGTGCAGCGCCTCCTTCGGATGCGGATTCAGTGGCGGCGGGCTGAGATCTTTTTTCTCGGCGCACGCAACCAAGGCGGGAAACAGCAATAGCGGAAGCAGTGTCCATGTGCGGAGGTTCATGAAGGTCCGTCGTCGTCATCGGTCAAGCAGGTTTGGCACAATCGACGTGCCATACGGATGCATGTCGTCAATTCGTACCTGTCATAGAGAACAGCTTAGCGATACCACATGAGGACATCTTTAGAAGAATCCTCAAAATCCTGTGCTTTTGTCATGGGCGCCGATCGCGGCAGTCGCTCTCCCACAACAAACCTCATCGTCGGGGAGAGCCGGCGAGTGCCGGCCTCGGGGCCGTTAGCGCAGGCGAGTGATCCAGACGGATCAGGCCCGCAGGGGGCCAACCATGGATGGTTGGCCTTCTTCGCGAGACAGGATGTCGAGTCGAAGAACCCCGGCTGGTTCACGACCCGGCCGCAGGCCATTGATACACGGCCGCGCCAGCGGCCCTTCCTTGAGGGGGCGCCGGAGGCGTGGCCCCGAGGACGGCACTCGCCGGCTCTTTCGGCGCAACGCATGCGATGCCGAAGGCGAGCCCGATTCATCCCAACACTTACAAAAAAGAGGCCGCCGATTGGGAGATCGGCGGCCTATCCGGGGAGATCGTTGCGCCCTGGGAGGAGAGCCGGGAAGGCTCGGGCGCTTATTGTTGGTATGCGAAGGTCGGGCGAGGATCAGAAGTCGTAGTTGATGCCGAAGCGCACGTAGCGCGGCGTGCTCCAGTACGTGACCCTGTCGTAGTTCGTGTTCACGGAAGTCGAGCTGCCATGGAGAACGTAGGTGGCCGTGGCGACCGACTCGTTGAGTGCGTTATAGACCATCACATTGAAGCCAAGTTTCTGATCGGCCCACTTCGGACGGTATTCCGCCGAAAGCGAGACGATGTGCTGCCAGGGCTGGCGACCGGCGTCGCCCGGAGCGGAAGGCACGCCGTCACAGTAGTGGTAGTAGCTTCCATAACCCACCGGGTTGCTCTCGTCAGCGCCGTAGTAGCCAAGGCACGTCTTGGGCGTGCCCGACATCAGGGCGATGTTCGCCGAAAGCATCCATTCGGGCGCCGCCTGCCATGAACCGTATATCTTCAGCTGGTGCTTGCGATCGTTCGAGAGCAGGCCGTTGGAGTTCTCCATGAGCTTGCCGAAATCCCAGTCGACGGTCGCCGACACATCGGTCTGGCCGATGTCCGAACGCACCTGGCCTTCCGAGTTGCCATAGCTCTTCGAGTAGACATAGTCGACCTTCGCCTGCCAGGTTCCGTCGAACGGATGCTCGAGGAAAGTCTCCAGGCCGTAGTAGTTGCGTTTGGCGGAAGGCATGCCGAACTCATCGGCCGACACGCTCACGTTGTAATAACCACCCGAGCCATTGGGAATGCGGTACGTGTTGCTGCGGCCGGGGTTCGACAGGTAGCAGCCGTTGAGCGTCGACGGATCGATGTCGTAGCCGAGCGACTGCGCCTTCGCGGCGATGGTGTTCGTGTCGCAGATATCGTCGAGGATGTTGCGCAGCTTACGTACCTGCGCCTTCATGCCCCAGACGTAATCCTTGTTGATCTGCTGGGTGAAGCCGAGCAGGTACTCGTCCTGGTATTCGGACTGGATGCCATTGGCGGCCACCGTCTTCGCATCCGGTGCCTGGCCGTATTCGTTGTTGGCCGACACCGCGCCGCCGGTCGAGGATGCGAGCTGGGTGAGGCCGGTCGGATTGCCGTTTCCGTCGATGCCGGTATAGGTGTAGTACTCGTTGGTATACAGCGAGCCCGCGGCGGCGCGCAATGCCACGGACGCCGGCATGGCGAGGTAGTACCGGCCCGCGTTGCCGTACACCTTGAGCGTGGAATCGCCGTTCACGTCCCAGCTGAAGCCGAGGCGGGGCGCCCACTGGGGCTTGGTCATGCGAAGGAAGGCGTCGCCGTCCGGGTTGTAGTTGGTGAACTGATCGTTGCGCAAGCCGATCTTCACCAGCCAACGGTCATCGACCTGCCAGCTATCCTCGATGTATTGCGCGCGCTGCTTCACGCGCACGGACGCCGACGTGCTGTAGAGGTACTTGGACACGTAGTAGCCATTCTCGCCACCGGCGCCCGTGTTGGGCGCGGCGACGAACGGGCTGTCGCTGATGGGCGTGCCGGCGTCGCCGAAGCCGTAGATCCAGGCCGTACCGGTCTCGCCATCATCCATGTCATGCGAGTTCTGGTTGTCGATGCCGGCCGTGATCGTGTGATCGCCCAGCTTCCACGAGAGGTCGAGGCGCAGGTTGTTGCTCGTCGCGCGATGTGTCGGGTCGGCGGCCGTGAGCACGGTCTGGGAATTGACGATCGAGTTCCCGCCGGTGATATCCGGATTCTGGAATTCCGAGCCGCTGATGTATGTGAGGGTCGGATCGTATCCGGGCGTCTCGCTGTAGTACGTCATCTTCTGCTTGCCGTAGAGCGCGGTAAGCGTGATGTCGTCGGTGATGTAACTGGTGAACTTCGCGACGTAGACCGACGCGCTGTTCTTGGTCGACGTGTCGAAGCTGTTGAGGTCGCTGGTGCTGTTCGTGGCGTAGTCGTAATTGTACAGATTGCCCTTGTAGGAGGTCTTCGTCGACGCACCGGTCAGTTCGAGGATGTTGTTGTCGTTGATATTCCAATCGATCTTCGAGTACCACTTCGGGTCGTGATACTCGTACTTGGTGTCGTACGACGACGTTACCGAACCCACGCTGTCACCGGACTGTTTCTGCCCTTCCACCGCGGCGAAGAAGAACAGCTTGTCCTTGATCAGCGGGCCACCCACGTAGGCGCTCTGGGTCGCCTGCCACGACTTGTTGTCGGAATAGCGGCGATAGAGGGTGTCGGCCTTGGAACCGGAGACGTAGTAGGAGCCGGGACTCACGCCGCTGGCGAAAGCCGGGGTCCACTGCACCTGCGCACCGAAATGCCATTCGTTGGTGCCGCGCTTTCCGCTCTGGCTGATGACGCCGCCATCGGAACGGCCGTACGCCGCCCCGTAACCACCGCTGAGGATTTCCTGCTGGTCGATCGCTCCGTACGGCAGGCTGATGCCGCCAAAACCGCTGAGCGGGTCCGTCGTATTGAATCCGTTGAGGTAATACGCGTTCTCGGTGACCGACGAACCACTGAAGGAGACCAGCGAACCGCCGGTGGTGGTGCCCGTAAAGCCACCGTAGCCTGGTACGACGCCGGGCGCGAGCAGTGCGATCGCTTCGGCGCTGCGGGCCAGCGGGAGCTTGGCCAGCTGCTGCGAGGTGATGACCGTGCGCGCGTCGACGCTGCTCACGTCGATGGCTGGCATGGCGTTCGCCGAAACCGTTACGGAACTCAGGCTGGTGGCGTCCGCGCCGGATGCCGCCGCGAAGGACACCTCGGTGCCGGAACCGACACGCAGGCTGATGTCATCGCGTGTGTCCACCACTTTGCCGCCCTGCAAGAGCGAGACCGTATAGGTGCCTAGTGGCAGCGAACCGACCGTGTAGCGGCCGTCCGCGCCGACGGCGACTTCGCGCGTCACGCCGGACGTGCTCTTCACCTGGACCGACTCGCCCTCGGCGGCAGGTGCCTGGCCGAAGACGCTACCGGTCGTGGACTGCGCGTACGCGCCGGCGCCGGTCATCGCCAGGCCCAGCGCAAAGCTGATCCGGCTCAGGCGCATCAATTGCAGTTTGTTCATCAGCACAGCGGAAAGCTCCCCAGAAGATTGAATGCGCGGCGCCCCGGACCGGCGCCTTGGCGAGGCGCCGTCTCCACCCGGTCCATGGACGCGTGAATAACGTGGTGAAAAGTGGCAGCGAGGCCACAACCTCAATTTAGTGTTAAGAAGACGTCCGCATATGACGGAAACTGCTTCCTAACTTGATCATTCGTTGGACGTATGGACGTCCATGCGCGAAACGATAGGCCGCGCTCCGGATATCGCGGTTTGCCGATAGGCGCGGGGCGACATGCCGAAACGATCGCGAAAGCAACGGCTGAAATGGGTCATGTCACCGAATCCCCAGGCATGTGCGATCTGGGCGATGCTGCGATGGCGCAGGCTGGGATCCGCAAGTTCCCGCTGGCAGCGCGCGAGGCGCTCCAAGCGCACCCAGCGCATCAGGGTGATGTCGTCTTCGGAAAATAATTCGAACAGATGACTTGGGGAAAGGCCCACGCCCTTGGCGATCATTTCCACGCACAGCGCGGGATCGGACAGATGCTCGCGGGCGAACAGGCGCACTTGTCGCTTGTGGTACTGGCGCAGCCGCGAGGGCGCGGCGGCGGCCACGTCCATGGATTCGAGGGCGGCGGCGAGCATGTGCGGTATGGCGTCGGCGAGCCGGTCGGCCACTGCTTCTGTGAGCCCGGAGGGATGCGCGAACATCTCCTGGTACAGCACGCGCAGGTAGCCTACCGAACCGAGGTGCCCATGCAGGCCGACCGCCGAGACCTCGTCCAGGCGTGGCACCGCCTCGCGCAGGACGGCCAGGGGGAGATGCACCGTCTGCACCGTGGAACGATCGATTTCGAGCCGGAAAGGCCGTGAAAGGTCGATCAGGCAGAAATCGCCTGGTTCGATCTCGCTGCGCCGGTCATGCTGTTCGACCTGGGCGCGGCCATTGAGCTGCAGGGTGAGCAGCACGGCCTGGCGATGTTCGCGTGGCAGCGCCTCGTCGGTCAGCACGTGTGGCATGTGCCGGAACGTGCCCAGGCGCAGCCGCTCGCCCGCATAACCGTCGACCAGCGTGCTCGCGGCGATGGCGTGCCGGGCCGTCCCTTCAGCGAATCCCTGCCAGAACCGCCGTGCGTTGGCACGGTTCACCCCGGCATCGAGATCCCCCGGGGGCTGGGACACGCACTGATTGGAAAACAAGACACGACTCCGGAATACGCGATACGGCTCGCTCAAGCTACCGAGCCGGCGTCACCGCCGGTTGTCCTTGTGTGTCAGCTTTGTGTCGGTTCTTTTGCCGGACTGGCACACGGCGCATAGACTGATCTGGTATCTAGCCACGGATGCCCATGGACCTGAAGTCGTTCATCCTCGTCGTCGACGACGACCCCGACCTGCGCGACCTGATCACCACCTTCCTGGGTGGTCACGGGTACCGCGTGCAGGCGGCCGAGAACGCTGCCCAGATGAACGCGGCGATCGAACGCGAGCGGCCGGACCTGGTCGTGCTCGATGTGATGATGCCCGGCGAGGACGGACTGAGCGCGGCGCGCCGGTTGGTGGCGAGCAACGGCCCACCGGTGATCATCCTGAGCGCGCTGGGCAGCGATACCGACCGGATCATCGGCCTGGAGGTAGGCGCGGACGATTACCTGGCCAAGCCCTGCAATCCGCGCGAACTGCTTGCCCGGGTACGCGCCGTGCTGCGCCGCTCGGGTAGCGTGGAGCCGGTCAAGACCGAGGATGCGAGGCCCTACGGCTTCGCCGGTTGGCGGCTTGACGTGACGCGGCGCGACCTGCGCGATCCCACTGGCATCTTCATCAATCTTTCCGACGGGGAGTTCTCGCTGTTGCGCGCTTTCGTCGAGCATCCGCAACGCATCCTCAGCCGCGACCAGCTGCTCGACCTGGTCCATGGCGGCCGGGCGGAGGTGTACGACCGCGCTATCGACACGCAGATAAGCCGGCTCCGTCGCAAGCTCAACGACCGCGCGCAGGAAGAGATGATCCGTACCGTCCGCAACGAGGGCTACATGCTGCTGCCGAGAGTCTCACGCCTGTGATCGCGCTTTCGCGCCTGTCGATCTTCGCCCGCAGCTTCCTGATGACGGTCTGCGCCCTGTTGCTCTCCATCGCGATCGGGCTCGCCGTGCTGGTCGTGCGCCCGCCGACACCGCCGCCGATGGCGAGCCTGTTCGACGTGGTGGCCACGTTGCAGCCGGATATGCCGCCATTCGCCATGCGCCCGTTCGATCATGAAGGGCCCGCGCGTGACGAGGCGGGGCCGCCCGGTGGCATCGACCTCGACATCGCCACCCAGGCCGATCCGCCCGCCCCGCCCGCGAAATTCGACGCCACCCTCTCGGCCCATCTGACCACGCGACTGTCCGACCTGCTTCTCCAGCCTACGGACAAGTTGCGCGTCTATGCCGTCGCCAGTGTCATCGAACGCCGCCAGGGGCCCATGCATGCTGCGCTGGGGGCGGGATCAGTGATCGGGCTGCGACAGGACGACGGCCAGTGGCGCGTGGTATCCGTGCCGCGCGAGGCCTTTCCGGACATGTTGCAGCAGGAGTTGCTGTGGCTGTTCGGCCTGGGCGCCCTTGCACTGCTGCCGGTGGCCTGGCTGTTCGCCCGTGCCCTCGCCGCGCCGATCGACCGTTTCGCGGAAGCCGCGCAGCGGCTCGGCGCCGATACCCACGCACCACCGGTACCCCGCGAAGGGCCGCCGGAGATGCGCAAGGCAGTCGACGCGTTCAATGCGATGCAGGCCCGGGTGAACCGTCTCCTGCAGGAACGCACGCACATGATCGCCGCGATCGCCCATGACCTGCGCACGCCGCTCACCCGGCTGTCGTTCCGGCTCGACGGTCTGCCGAGCCCACTGGGAGAAAAGGTCGACGCCGATATCCAGGAGATGAAGGCGATGATCTCCGCCGCCCTGGACTTCATCCGTGACCGCTCGCTGTGCGTGCAGCGGCAGCCGTTGGACTTCCGCCTGCTGGTGGAGAGCGTGGCGGACGACCTGGTGGATGTCGGCCACGAGGTGAGCGTGCAATCGGGTTCCGCGATTACCCTGCAAGGCGATCCGGTCGCCCTGCGTCGAGCGGTCGTGAACCTCGTGGAGAACGGTCTCAAGTATGGCCACCGGGTCCGGCTGCGCCTGCGCACCAGCGGCGACGACTGCGTCCTGGAAGTGGACGACGACGGCCCCGGGATTCCCGAGGCGATGCAGCAACATGTGTTCACGCCGTTCTTCCGCCTGGAGGCGTCGCGCAATCGCGATACCGGCGGCATCGGCCTGGGACTGGCCACCGTGCGGGCGATCGTCCTGGACCACGGGGGCATCGTGGCCCTGCGCAACCGCAAGGAAGGGGGACTCCGCGTCGTGGTGACATTGCCGGTCGAAGGGTCCGCCGCCGCCTGACCATGCATGACTTCCTACCTAGGCCGGGAAACCCCGTCGCGGGGCCATAATCGACCTTTCCGTCCCCGGGGGTCACTCATGCGTCATACGTTCCGCCTCCACGCGCTCGCCGCGTGCCTCGCACTCGCCTTCTCCGCGCACGCCGCCGACAAGGCCACCACGATTTCCGAGCAGGCCGTCGCCGCCGCCACCGCGCTGCGCGACCGCGCCATGAACGACAACACCGGCTACGAATTCGTCTCCGGGCTGACCACGGAAGTAGGTGCACGCGTCGCGGGCAGCGCCGCCGATGCCCGTGCCGTGGCCTGGACGGTGGCAAAATTCAAGGCGATGGGCTTCGACAAGGTCTATACGGAGAAAGTCAGCTACCCGTTGTGGCAGCGCCGTAGCGAGCACGCCGAAATCGTCGCTCCGTTCCCGCAGCCGCTGTTGCTCACGGCGCTGGGTTATTCGGCCGGCACGCCGAAAGGCGGTCTTACCGCGGAAGTCGTCGGCTTCGACGACCTGGACGCCTTCAAGAAGGCCGACCCCGCGACGGTCAAGGGCAAGATCGTCTACGTTTCGACGCACATGCAGCAGCAGAAGGACGGCCACGACTACCGCATGGGCTCGGCCACGCGCACCGGTGGCCCGGTGCTCGCGGCGAAGATGGGCGCCGCCGCCTTTCTGTTGCGCTCGGCCGGGACCGATCCGCACAGCCGCACCCCGCACACGGGCGTCACCGGCTTCCAGGACCCCAAGGAAGCGATTCCGGCCGCCGCCTTGTCGCTGCCCGACGCGGACCAGCTCGAACGCGTGCTCAAGGAAGGCAAGCCGGTAACCCTGAAGCTCGATCTGGATGTCGGCTTCGCGGGCACGTATGAAGGCGCCAACGTCATCGCCGAAGTGACCGGCCGCAAACATCCGGACCAGGTCGTCGCGATCGGCGGCCACCTCGATTCCTGGGATCTCGGCACCGGCGCCATCGACGATGGCGCGGGCGTGGCGATCGCCGCCGCCGCGGCGAAACTGATCAAGGACATGCCGCAACGTCCGGACCGCACGATCCGTGTGATCGCCTTCGCCAATGAGGAAATGGGCCTGTGGGGCGGCCGCGCCTACGCCGAGGCGCATGCGAAGGAAGTCTCGAAATTCCAGCTCGGCACCGAGTCCGACTTCGGTGCGGGACGCATCTGGCGCATGACCGCCAGCGTCAAGCCGGAAGCGCGCGGCGCCATCGAGCAGATCGCCAAGGTGATCGAGCCGATCGGCGTGGCCTACGATGCGAGCAAGCCGGGCGGCGGTGGCTCCGACCTCTCGCAGATGCACGCCAAGGGCATGGCTGCGCTATCGCTCACGCAGGATGGCACGGACTACTTCGACTACCACCACAACGCCAACGACACCCTCGACAAGATCGATCCGAAGGCGCTGGCACAGAACGTGGCGGTGTACGCGACGTTCGCATACATGGCGGCACAGGCGAATGGCGATTTCGGTTCGGCCCCGGGCGCCTTCGCGAAGGACGGCGCGCACGACTGATCCAGGTCCCGTGGGGGCCGCTTCCCTTGTGGGAGCGGTCTTCCCACGGAGCCTTCTTCCTCCTGTGGGAGCCGCTTCAGCGGCGATCCCGCGGCAGCGGGCCGGGTTAGGCAAGCCCCCATCGCCGCTGAAGCGGCTCCCACCAGGCAGGCTGACCCACCAGAAGTGGCTTTCCAACCGCGGGGACGGCCTCCAATGGGCTCCCGCGGCTTCTCAGTGCGCCGGCCGGGCTTCGAGTTTCTTCGCCGGGGCCAGGCGGTCCTGCAGGCGATTCATGTAGAGGTAGATCACCGGCGTGAGGTAAAGCGTCAGGATCTGCGACACCACCAGGCCGCCCACCACCGCCAGGCCCAGCGGGCGGCGCGTTTCCGCGCCCGCGCCGATGCCGAGCGCGATCGGCAGCGTACCGGCGAAGGCCGCCATCGTGGTCATCATGATCGGTCGGAAACGCACGCGGCAGGCCTCGTAGATCGCATCGAACGGCGTGGCGCCTCCCTCGCGCTGACGCTCCAGGGCGAAGTCGATCATCATGATCGCGTTCTTCTTCACGATGCCCACCAGCATGATGATGCCGACGAAGGCGAACAGGTCGAGCGAGGCGTTGAAGATCACCAGCGTCAGCAGCGCGCCGACCGCCGCGGCCGGCAGGCCCGACAGGATCGTGAGAGGGTGGATGAAACTCTCGTAGAGGATGCCGAGCACGAGGTAGATCACGAACACGGCCAGCAGCAGGAGCAGGCCCATGCCCTTGACCGAATCCTGGAACGCCTGCGCCGTGCCCTGCACGCTGCCGCTCAGGGTCGGCGGCAGTTTCATCTCCGTGGTCGCGCGATCGATGCTCGCCACCGCGTCGCTCAGCGACACGCCCGGGGCGAGGTTGAACGACACCGTGACGGCCGGCAGCTGCCCCTGGTGGTTCACCGTCAGCACCTGCGGCTTGCGCTCGAAGCGCGCCACGGTGTTGAGCGGTATGAGCTTGCCGCTGTCCGAGGTGACGTAGAGCCTCGACAACACGGCCGGGTCGTCCTGCATGCTCCGCTCGACCTGCAGAATCACCCAGTATTGCGTGGCGGCTCCGTAGATCGTGGATATCTGGTTCTCGCCGAACGCGGTGCCCAGCGCCGTCTGCACCTGGTCCATCGTAAGGCCCAGCGGCGCGAGCTTGTCGCGATTGACCGTCACCACCATCGAGGGGCTGTTGAGATCGAGGTCGGTGGTGACATCCTGGAAGCCGGGCAGTTTCTGGAACGCCGCGACGAGCTTGCCCGACCAGGCGTACAGCGCATGCAGGTCGGTCGACTGCACCGTGTACTGGTATTGCGCCTTGGACTGGCGGCCGCCGATCTGGATCGCCGGAGGATTCTGGATATAAGTGCGGATGCCCGGCACCTCGGCGAACTTGTGCCTGAGCTGCTGGATGATCTCGTCCGGCGTCGTCCCGTCGCGCTCACTCGCATCCTTCAGGCGCAGGAGCATCGATCCCGAATTCACCGTGGAACGGGGGCCGCCCGCACCGACGCTGGACATGGCCGCCTCGATATTCGGATCTGCCATCGCGATGCCGGCAAGCGTCTTCTGGCGCGCGGACATCGCGGCAAAGGAAATGTCGGTCGGGCCTTCGGTCGTGACACGCAGCTGGCCGCTGTCCCCGGCGGGGATGAAGTCCTTGGGGGTGATCACGAAGAGCAGCGCGGTAGCGACGAGACTGAGCGCGAACACGCCCACCACCGTGCGCGGATGGTTCATGCACCAGGCCAGCGAACGCGTGTAACCGGTGGTCACCGACGAGAACCCACGGTCGAACCAGACCACGATGAAGCTTCGCTTCGCATGGTCGTGCGCCTTGACGAATCGGCTGCACAGCATGGGCGTGAGGGTGATGGAGACGAAACCGGAGATCAGGATCGACACGCTGATCACCACGGCGAACTCATGGAACAGGCGGCCCACGATGCCGCCCATGAACATCACCGGGATGAACACGGCGACCAGCGATAGCGTCATCGAGAAGATCGTGAAGCCGATCTCGTTGGCACCTTTCACGGCGGCATCGAAAGGCGCTTCGCCCTGTTCGATATGACGCATGATGTTCTCCAGCATCACGATCGCGTCGTCCACCACGAAACCGACCGCGAGCGTGAGTGCCAGCAAGGAAAGATTGTCGAGGCTGTAGCCGAGCGCGAACATCGCGCCGAAAGTGCCGAGCACCGAGATGGGCAGCGCCACGGCCGGAATCAGCGTGGCGGAGGCGTTGCCCAGGAACAGGTAGATCACCAGCACCACGAGGACACCCGCGAGCACGAGGGTGAACTGCACGTCGTGCACCGAGTCGCGGATGGATTCGGAGCGGTCGTACATGACGCTCAATTTCACCGACGGCGGCAAGGTATCGGTGAAGCCGGGCAGCAGGGCCAGGATCTTGTCGACCGTCTCGACCGTGTTCGCACCGGGCTGCCGCTGGATCGCCAGGGTGATCGAACGATTGCCGTTGAACCAGCTGGCCTTCTGGTCGTCCTGCACGCTGTCGCGCGGCACCGCGATGTCGGAAAGGCGCACGGGCGCGCCGTTGCGATAAGCGACCACCACCTGGCCATAGTCGGCGGCACGCATCAGCTGGCCGTCCGAACGGATCGACAGCAACTGCCGCTTGCCGTTGAGCGATCCCGTGGCCTTGTTCACGTTGGCCGCGGCGATCGCCTCGCGCATCCGATCGATGCCGATGCCCGTGGCGGCAAGCCGGTCCGGGTCCACCGCGATACGCACGGCGTACTTCTGCGAGCCGTACACGTTGACCTGGGCCACGCCGTCGACCATCGACAGGCGCTGGGCCAGCTCCGTCTCGGCGTAGTCGTCCACCGTGGACAACGGCAGCGTGGAGGACTGCATGGTGAGGAACAGGATCGGCGCATCGGCCGGATTCACCTTGCGATACGTCGGCGGGGTGGGCATGTCCTGCGGCAGCTGGCGCTGCGCGGCGGAAATGGCCGCCTGCACGTCCTGCGCCGCGCCGTCGATGCTGCGATCGAGCGCGAAAGTGACCGTGATCGTGGTCGAGCCCAGCGAGCTGGACGAGGTCATCGAATCGATGCCGGCGACGGTGGACAGTTGTGCTTCGAGCGGCGTCGCCACGGACGAGGCCATCGTCTCGGGTGAGGCGCCCGGAAGGCTGGCACTGATGTTGATCGTCGGGAAGTCGACGTTGGGCAGTTCATTGACCGGCAGCCTGGGATAGGCCGCGATGCCGAAGATGACCAGCGCGGCCATCAGCAAGGTGGTCATCACGGGCCGGCGGATGCAGAGTTCCGGCAGGTTCATGGCATCCTCCTCAGCCCTTGTCGACGCGCACGCGGGCGCCGTCGACGAGCAGCATCTGGCCTTCGGTGACGACGCGTTCGCCCGCCTGCAGGCCCTTGTCGACGACCACGCGATCCGCACTGGTCGCGCCGGTGACGATCGTGCGTTGCTCCACCGTGTGGTCCGGTTTCACCACGAAGACGAAGGTGCCCGCCGTCGAACTCTGCAACGCCACCACGGGGATGCTGATCGCACCGGTCAGGCGCGTGGTCGGCAGCGTCACCTCGGCGAACTGACCGGACGTGAGCCGCCCATCCGCGTTCGCGAAGCGGCCCTTCAGGATGATCGTGCCCGTGGTGACGTCCACCGCGTTGTCGATGAATTCCAGCTCGCCCGTCAGCGCTTCGCCGTCGTCGCCGGGAATTTTCGCATGCACGGGCAGCGGGCCGCGACGCAGGCTGTTGCGCACGGCGGCGAGGCTGTCCTCGGGAATGGCGAAGGCCACGCGGATAGGGTCGACCTGGTTCAACACCACGATATCGGTGGTGTCGGCGCTCAGCGTGGCGCCGGGATAAGCGAGCGGCGCGCCGGTCACGCCATCGAACGGTGCGACGATGGTGGTGAATTCCAGTTGGGTCTGCGCGGCGCGGGCCGCGGCACGGTCGCTTTCCAGCGCGGCTCGCGCCACGCCCAGGTTTGCCTTGTACAGGTCGTAGTCGGCGCGGCTGACGAAGCCCTTGCCGAGCATGTTCTGGTAACGCTCCAGGTCCGCCTCGGCCTTCACCAACTGCGCCTGGTCACGGGCGACATTGCCCTGGGCTTCGTCGTAGGCCGCCTTCAACGGCCGCTGGTCCACGCGAGCCAGCAGGTCACCCTTCTTCACGTGGGTGCCCGGTGTGAACGCCAGCGATTCCAGCTGTCCGTTGACCCGGGAGCGCACGTTCACCGTTGAATAGGCTTCGGCACGGCCGATCACCTTCAAGGACAGGTCGATCTCGCCCCGCGTGGCCACGGCCGTGGCGACCGGAACCCCGGCGGGAGCGGACGCCCCGGCCTTGGGCACATCCTTGCTCCCGGCCTCGTGACGCCAGAAGCCGACACCAATGGCCACGACAGCCACGAGGCCGACGACGAGGAGGAGTTTCTTCCCTGGGGATCGCTGCATCTGGGCTCCGGCCGAATCCCTGGAGGGGTCGGTCGCCGCGCTGGGGAACGCGGTCGTTGGTTTTAGGACGGATATCCGTAAAAGCTAACGCACATGGTTGTCGGCCGGTTGACCTGGGGGGCTCAGCTTTCTTCGACCGGCCCGTCGAGCCCTTGCAGGTTTTCCTTCATGCGGTCCAGTACCGCCAGCATGGTCTGCAGGTCGGCGGTGGAAATCCCCTGGGTGGCATCGCGGCGCAGGCCGCGAGCGATATCTTCCATGTCGTCTATGACACCCCGTGCCTGCTCGGTGTCGTGCAGCCGCCAGGCCCGGCGATCCTTGGGATCGGCCCGGCGTTCGACGAAGCCGGCGGCCTGGAGACGGTCGATGACCCGGCCCACCGCGATCGGCTCCATATCCAGCTGTTCGGCCAGCTCGTTCTGGCGCATGCCAGGGCGGCGATGCAGGGCCTTGAGGGCCCGCCATTGAGCGCGGGTCAGGCCGAAGCGCACCGCTCGCCGATCGAAGTGCTTGCGGAAGAGCAAGGTCACGTCGTTGATGAGGTAGGCGAACGAGATGTCTTCAACTTTGAGCTGGTCGGCCATAACCTTCGGCTGCATTAATAGAACTGACAGGTTGTCATCGTAACTAAATGCTGGCGAGCCGTCACAAGGAGAAAACTCCATGGCTTTCGAGGTGATCCAGGCGGATATCACCACGCTGGCGGTGGATGCCATCGTGAACGCGGCGAACGAGTCCCTGCTGGGCGGCGGCGGGGTGGACGGCGCCATCCACCGAGCCGCCGGACCGGCCTTGCTGGCTGCCTGCAGGGCCATCCCCGAAGTCCGCCCCGGCGTTCGCTGCCCGACGGGGGAAGCCAGGATCACCCCCGGATTCGCCCTGCCAGCGCGCTTCGTGATCCATACGGCCGGGCCGGTCTGGCGGGGTGGCGAGCATGGAGAGGCGGACCTCCTGGCGGCATGCTATGCGAATTGCCTCAAGCTCGCCCGCGAGCACGGCGTGGAATCGATCGCCTTCCCGGCCATCAGCGCGGGGATCTACGGCTATCCCGCCAGCGCTGCCGCCAACGTGGCCACCGACGCCTTGCGCACCGCCGGATGGGTTCCAGAGCGGGTGGTCTTCTGCACCTTCGGCGATGCGATGACCCGGGCATACGCGGCGCTGCTGTAGTTCCTAGCGAGGATAGAGTGGCGGAAGCCCATCGCCACCGTTCACGGCAGGCGGCTCCAGCCAGTCGAATCCCTTCGCGAAGGCGTCGCGTAACGGGCCGGACGGCCGCTCGCCCCCGGCGAAGCGTGCGCGCTGCAATGCCGTGATCGCGTCCCTTTGCACGCCCTCGCGCAGCGCCACGGAAAGCTCGCCCAGCGTGCGGACGGAGGGCCGCACGATGCGTGCCCATTGCAGCAGGGCCCGTTCCGTGGCGGCGAGGTCGTCGCCCGCCGCGATCTCGAGGAAATACGCCTGCGCGGGGCGTTCACGGGTCATGGACGGAATGCCGGGACTCGGGGACGCGCCGGTCGACGGTGTACTCCGACGACGACGGCCGAGCACGAACCATGCGGCGAGCGTCACCAGCCATAACACGAGCACCGCGATGAAGAGCCAGCGCCAGGGCATGCCGGTGCTGGCAACCGGCGATGACGCCACGCCCGTCGTCGATGCCTGCGCCGGTGCCGATGCACGACCTTCCTGGGATGGAGCCGCCGCCACGGGCGCTGCCGCGCCGGAGCCCGCGCCGACGACGATATCCTGCGCGGGCACGACCGTCACTTCGGCCTTGTCGGAGACGACGTTCCACCAGTGCAGCGTCGTCTCCGGGATATGCAGGGTGCCGACGCGCGTCGGCACCACCGCAAAGCTTTGCTGGCGCCGCCCGGTGACCCACGAGCCGCTGCTGCCACCGCCGGTCACGGCCTTGTCGGGATAAACGTCCGCGCCATCCAGCTTGGGCAGGGAGAGCGCGGGCAAGGCCTCGAAGGGAATGCCCGTGGCTTCCAGGCGCATGTTCAGCGTGATCGGCTGGCCCACGCGCCCCTTGCCATCGGCGGGCATGCCATCGAGCGACAGCTTGAGTTCGCGCGCCGGAATCCATGCGCCACTGGCCGCCGATGCGGGCCGGGCGCGTACGTCGACGCGCGCGCGTTCCGCCACGGCGTTGATGGGTTCCCCGGCACCGAAGAAGGAGTTCGCGTCCGTCGGGTCCACCGCCGTGCCCTGGAACGTCGGCGGCTGGATTTCCAGCGTGCCCGCGTGCTGGGGAAAGATCGCGTAGTGCCGCTCGACGACGTTGAATCGCCGGCCGCCACGCATGGTCTGGTAGTTCGCATCCTGTCCGATGCGGCGCACTTCGGCAGCTTCGGCGGACGGGTCACCCAACTGGCCGTCCGCGAGGTTCACGGCGAAGTAAAGACGCAGCGTGTAATCGATCTGCTGTCCGACATACGCCTGCGACGGCTCGGCTTTTCCTTCCAGCACGACGGGACGATCCGCCGCGGCATTGCCGGCGTCGTTGGACGCGGACACGTCGAGTGGCAACGGCTGGGTGCCCTGCCCCGCTATCGCCAGTGAGGGTACGGTGAGATGGCCCTCGCGACGGGGACGCAGGGCGATGCCGAGGATCGTGTGCGATTCCCGGCGACCGTTGACGATGCTCAACGAGTGGTTGGTGGACGTGCCCAGTACGACGAAGTCCGGCGTCAACGGCGAAAGATCCGGTGCGCCGGATGTCGCGTCGCCGATCTCGATGTTCAATGTCACGGTCTCGCCGAGACCGATCTTGTTACGGTCGAGCGAAGCCACCGGTGCCGTGGCCTGCGCCCACGCCAGCAGCGGGAAGCAACCCAGCAGGATGCACAACAGGAGCCGACGCGATTTCATTCTTCCGGCTCCGCGCCGTGGCGCCGTTGATACTCGAGCATGAACTTCCTCCGTAACAAGCCACCGGGATCGTCCGGCACGCGCATCAGGGCACGCTGTACGTCGGGCGGCAATTTCGACGACGCATCCTTGTCCGATACCACGCCAAGGTCGTGCGCTTGATCGCCGTCCTTGCCCTCCTTTGTGTCACTCTGGCCTGACAGCGCGGCGTCCATCTTCTGCTTGAGCGCTTCCTGGGCCTGCTTCGCCTGTGCTTGCTCGGCTTGCGACTTCGTTGCCGCATCGCCCTGGGGCGCCTGCGCCTTGCCGCTGTCCTTGCCGCGATCGTCGCCCTCGCCTTCACCGGCCTTGTCTTTCGCGCCTTGCTGGTCGCTGCCATCCTTGCCGTCGGCGCCGGACTGCTGGCCGTTCTCACCACTGCGGCCGTCCTTGCCGTCATCCTGACCTTGTTGCTGGTCCTTGTCGCCGGACTGGCCTTGCGGGTTCTTGTCCTGTTGTCCCTTACCGCCCTTCTTGTCCTGGTCGTGTTGCTTGTCCTGTTGCTGCTGCTTCAGGTAATCGGCCACCGCCTTGCGATTGGCGATCGCATCCGCATTGCCCGGATTCGCCTTCAGAGCGCGGTCATACGCGGCGAGCGCATCCTGGTAACGCTGCTGTTTCGCCAGCGCATTGCCGAGGTTGTATTGCGAATCGCTGTCGGCGCCATGCACGAGCGCCGCTTCGGCGGCCGCGTAGTCGCCCGCGCGATAGGCCGCCGCCCCACGCAACCCCGGATTCCGCGCCAGCGCCTGCGCGCGCTTCGCATCGCCCTGGGCCAGGGCTTGCGCGGCTTGCTGGTCGCGCGTACGAAATGCGTCGACGACACCATCGGCACGCGCAGGCGACGAGAGCGGCAGCACGGCCAAGGCGAGCACCAGCAACCATCCGCGACGGAACGCCAGTGCCACGATCGGCAACAAGGGCAGCAATAACCACGGTCCGCGATCCTGCCACTGACCGGAAGCGGCCCCTTCGACTGGCTTGCCATCGCCGTCGCCCTGCAACAGGCCCGCAAGCGCGGTCACGTCGGACGCATCGTCGGCCACCGGCAGGTAACGCCCGCCGCCAGCCTCGGCGACGGCTGCCAGCGAGGCATCGTCACGCGGGGCCATCACGATGGCGCCGCGCTCGTCCTTCAGGAATCCCCCATCGGGAGCGGCGATCGGACCTCCGCGCGTGGTGCCGATGCCGAGTACGGAAACCCTGTCGCCTGCCGCACGCGCACGGCGTGCGGCTGCGAGGGCCTCGGCATCGGCGCGATCGGTCACCAGCACGATGGAGCCACCCCGCAAGTCGGCATGCCGGATCAGATCGGCCGCCTGATCGATCGCCTTTCCGGGATGGTCACCTTCCACGGGCATGGTGTCCGGTGCCAGCGCGGTGAGCAAATCATCCACGCTGTGCGCGTCCGTCGTCAGGGGCGCCACCGTGAAGGGTTCGCCCGTATAGGCGATCAGGGCGTTCATGCCATCGCGGTTGGCGGCGTAGAGTTCACGCACCTTGTAACGAGCACGGCTCAAGCGGTCGGGCACCACGTCGCGCGATGACATATGCGGCGACATCGAGACGACGACCACCTGCGCCGCGCGTTCGGCGAACAAGGGCTGCGATTGCCTGTCCCACGCTGGTCCCGCCAGCGCGAGGATGGCGAGCGAAGCGGCGGTGACGAAGGCGACGACCGGTGCGCGCGACGCCGACGGCGTGCCATCGAGCAGGTAGGGCAGCAGCGCGGGATCGGCGAGACGGGCCAACACGCGTTCCTCGCCGGAGCGCCGCCCGACGAACCATGCAATGACGGGAACGAGCACCAGCAACCACAGCCAGCGCGGCTCGATGAAGTGGAAATCCGCCAGCCAGCGGCTCATGTGGCCATCCTCCCGGCCGACACGTAACGCGGCAAGGCCGCGAGCGCGAAGAACGCCAGCGCGGCGAGCAACGGCCAGCGGAACAGTTCGTCATGCGGTCGAAGCGACGCGCCCTGTTGCGGTACGGGCTCCAGTGCGTCGATGGCACGATAGGCGTCGGCCAGTTCGTCGGTATCGGTGGCCCGGAAGAAACGGCCGCCGGTCTGGTTGGCGATGTCGGTGAGCATGCCGACATCCAGGTCGGCGGATGGATTCACCACGCGACTGCCGAAGAAATCCGGCACGCGCATGGCGTTCGCACCGATGCCGATGGTGTAGACACGTACGCCCGCCGCCTTCGCGGCACGAGCCGCCTCGCGTGGCGCGATGGAGCCGGCGTTGTTGACACCGTCGGTAAGCAACACGACCACGCGCGCCTGCTCGGGCATGTCGGCCAGTCGCTTCACCGCCACCGCCAACGCATCGCCGATGGCGGTCTCGCGTCCCGGCAAACCCACCACCGCACCGTGCAGCTGTGCACGCACGGCGTCGAGGTCGTAGGTAAGTGGCGTGACGAGATAGGCCTGCGAGCCGAACAGGATCAGGCCGAGTTCGTCGCCGGCCCGGCGGTCGATGAAGTCACCCGCGATGGCCTCCACCGCGGCGAAGCGCGTGACCATCCGGCCGGCGAGTTGCATGTCGTCAAGCGACATGCTGCCGGAGAGATCGACCGCGAGCATGGTGGCGCGACCGCTCCGGCGCTGGGGCTCCGGCGGGCCGAGGTGTTGCGGCCTCGCCGCGGCGGTGACGAGGCAGATCCACGCAAGCGCGAGGAACAGCGTCGCGGAGAAAGGTGCCCTGGTCAACGAGGCCTGCACGAGTACGAGGCCGGGCTGTGGCAGGTTCAATGCCTGCGCCGGCTTCACCGGACGCAACACGCGGCGCAGCAGCCACGGCAGCGGCAGGGCGAGGAACAGCCATGGCCACGCGAACTCAGGCAACGACATGCCGGCGCCCTTTGTGTCGTGCCCGAAACGCGGACGGGCGTCGCATGGCCGCACGTACCCACGCCTCGATATCGCGCGCCGTGGCGGCGACATCGATATCCACGTTGCGCCGGTACTTCGCGGCATCCAATGCGA
Source organism: Luteibacter sp. E-22 (assembly GCF_049913125.1). Taxonomy (GTDB): domain Bacteria; phylum Pseudomonadota; class Gammaproteobacteria; order Xanthomonadales; family Rhodanobacteraceae; genus Luteibacter. Next base: position 551,778 of record NZ_CP183975.1, on the reverse strand, counting down.
CGAGGGCGGCGACATCGTGGTTCGGCGCCATGGTGGCCAGGGCTTCGTGCCAGGCCTTCCCGGACATCGTCACGCTCCGGGCGTCACGGGTACGGGCGACGCGGCGGACGAGTTCGCTCGCCGCCGCGGCGAACGCAGGTGTATCGCCATCGAGGGCATGCCTTGCCTGCGCGTCACGCAGATCCGCCAGGGATGCCTGGACGTGACGGCGCCACGCAGCACGCCGGCGCAGGAAGATCGCCAGCGCCACGACCGTCACGGCGAGCAGCGCCAGGACGACCCACCAGCCGGGCGCCAGGGGCCACCACATCGACACATGCGGCACGTGGATGTCGCGCAATTCGGGTCCGTTGTCCGGCATCAGCGACCCCTCACCGTTCCGAGCAAGGCGACGACCGCGTCGAGCGGATCGGCACTCGTATCCAGCGTGCGCTGACGCAGGCCCAACCCCGTACAAAGTTCCGTCAAACGGCGGTTCCCCTCGCCCAGGCTGCGCGCGAAGTCGGCGCGTTGACGGTCTCCATGCAGGACCACATCGTAATGCGTGCCCCGATGAGCGAACGGGTAGCGGCCTGCGGGAGGCTCGCCGAGTTCGAGAGGGTCGGCCACCGCCAGCACGGCGACCTCGGCCTTGGCCACGAGGCCGAGCATCCGGCCGCGTGCCGCCTCGTCCACCGCGAAACCATCGCTGATCAACAACACGCGCGACGCACCGTGCATCAACCTGCCGGCTCGCTGAAGCGCGGCGGAAAGGGTCTCGTCGCCACCAGGCGGCAAGCCGTCCCAGGTGGCGATGGCGCCAGCCACGGCGAGCGCCCCGCGCGCGCCGCCCTGGGGACGCAGCAATTGGCGCTGGGCACCGAAGGCGAGCACGCCGACGCGATCCGAGCCGCGCACCGCGTACCACGCGGCCATCGCCGCCACGCGCGCCGCCTGCACGGACTTGAAGCGCGTGCGCGTTCCGAAACGCATGCTCGCGTTCGTGTCCAGCAGGATCAGCAAGCGCCCTTCGCGTTCCTCCTGGAAAAGCTTCGTATGGGCGACGCCGCTGCGCGCCGTCAGTCGCCAATCCATGCGGCGCACATCGTCGCCGGCCTGGTAGACGCGGGATTCGGCGTAATCCATGCCACGCCCATGGAGCCGCGAAGGCTTCTGGCCACTGCGTTGCGCGCGCGAGACCACTGGTGGCGCGGGTGCGCGTGCCACGCGCGAGCGCAGGGCGATCAGTTCCGGGAGCGACACTCGGACGCGCCCATCGGCGATGGGTGCGGTCGCGTTCACGGCAACGGGACGAGGTCCAGCAGGCGGTCGATCACGGCGTCGATGCGAACGCCCTCGGCTTCGGCTTCGTAGCTCGGCAGCACGCGATGGCGAAGCACTTCGTGCGCGATGGCGTGGATGTCGTCCGGTACCACGTAGTCGCGGCCAGCGAGCCAGGCCCGCGCGCGGGCACAGCGGTCGAGTGCGATCGTCGCTCGCGGGCTGGCGCCCCAGGCGATCCAGCGGGCCAGTTCGGCGCCGTATTTGCCGGCCTCGCGCGAAGCGACCACGAGTTGGGTGATGTACAGCTCCAGCGGTTCGGCCATGTGCACGTCCAGCACCGCATCGCGTGCGGCGAACACATCGGCGGGACGCAGCACGTGCGACGGCGGTGGCACCGGATGCAAGGCCTGCCGGGCCTGCTCGCGGGCAAGACGGAGGATGGCCAGCTCGGCGTCGGCATCCGGGTAGCCGATCGTCACGTGCATGAGGAAGCGGTCGAGCTGGGCTTCCGGCAGGGCGAAGGTGCCTTCCTGCTCGATCGGGTTCTGCGTGGCCATGACCATGAACAGGTCGGGCAACGGCCAGGTGCGCCGGCCGATGGTGATCTGCCGCTCGGCCATGGCCTCGAGCAGGGCGGACTGCACCTTTGCCGGCGCACGGTTGATTTCGTCGGCGAGCACGATGTTGTGGAACAACGGCCCCCGCTCGAACTCGAAGCCACCGGTCTGCGGCCGGAAGATGTCCGTGCCGGTCAGGTCGGCGGGGAGCAGGTCCGGGGTGAACTGGATGCGGTGGAAATCGGCCTCCACGCGCGTCGCCAGGGCCTTGATCGCGGTGGTCTTGGCCAGGCCCGGCGCGCCCTCCACCAGCAGGTGGCCATCGGCCAGCAAGGCGATCAGCAGGCATTCGACCAGGTGGGGCTGGCCGATGATGCCACGCGCCAGTTCCTCGCGAAGACGAACGAAGGCCGCCTGAAGAGGCGTTGCATCGGTTAGCGATGAGGTCATCTGGGTAACTCGTAACGCGGAATGGCTGATGAGACCACACTCGCGGCGAGAAGTTTAGCCAACCACCGGCAGGGGCCCCCTTGGGCGCCCCTGCCGGTGGCGGCGTTTTCCTTATGAGTTACGACGGATGGTTACGACGTTGTTCGAGAACACCTGGCCCTGGAAATAACCGCAGCGACTAGCGTCCTTGCGCTGGGAGACGACGGCCCAGCCCGTCGGGTAGCCGAACGACAAGCAGACATCGAGTGTCGAGCCGACCGGGAGATCGATGAAATAGGTCATCTCCTGCCAGTTCACGCCCGGAATGCTGCCCGGCGCCGAGCACGGCGAGCGATAACCCTGGTTGGTCTGGATCCAGCCTGAAGTGATCTGAACCGGCAGCGTATCGGACAGGCAGCCCGACAGGGTCGGCGCCCCGTTCTGTCCCGTGCCCGGTACCGTGGTGGCGGAGGCGGCACCGGACATGGCGAAGGCCACGGCGGCGAAGAGAAGACCGGACAGCAAGTTCTTTCCGTTGAACGTCATGTCAAACCTCACGATTGTGGGAAGCCATCACGACGATGGCCTCTTTGAATCACCCCGAGATCTGTATCCCTGACAACCTCACGAAGGTAGCGCGCTACCGCACCGCGCGGCATGCGCCGCATCACATAACCGACGTCATAAAAAAACGCCCGCGACAAGCGCGGGCGTTCAGACAAGCCGGTGAGCGTGAGCTTATTGCAACGTATCGCTCAGGATGCGCGGCGTGACGAAGATCAGCAGTTCGGCCTTGTTGTTGCCGCGGTTGGTACGACGGAACAGCACGCCAAGGCCGGGGATGTCGCCGAGGCCGGGCACCTTGTCCGTGGTGTTCGACTTGGTGATCTCGTAGATGCCGCCAAGAACCACGGTCTGGCCGTTGTCGACCAGCACGGAGGTGTTGATCTCGCGGGTATCGATCGACGGGACGAAGCCACCACCCGGGGACGGCGTGTTACCGGCAAGGGCGTCCTTCTTCACGTTGATCTTGAGGTAGACGCGGCTATCCGCCGTGATCGTCGGGGTGACGCGCAGTTCGAGCACCGCATCCTTGAACTGGACCGTGGCGTTCGAGGCGCCGCCGCCCGTGCTGGAGGCCTGATAGGTCACGTAGCCGATCTGCGTACCCTGCTTGATCACCGCTTCCTGCTGGTTGGCGGTGATGACGCGCGGGCTGGAGATCACCTCGCTGCGACCTTCGGTCTGTGCCGCCGAGAGTTCGAGGTCGACCAGGTAGTTCGCGCCGAGGATCGCCAGGCCGATGCTGCCGGCCGGATTCGAAACGGGCAGGTTCACGTTGTAGCCGCCTGGCAATTCATAAGCGTCACGCGTCGGCAGGTTGCCCGTTCCACCGCTGGCGTTGTACTGATTCACCGCATTGGCGTAATTCACGTCGCTGTTGCGGACGCTCGTCACCAGGCCGGCGGTACCGGTGCCGTCCGTGCCGCCACTGAGGTTCGGCGTGGTACCGACGATCTGGTTGGCGTTGTTATGGTTGAACGCCTGCGCACCCCAGCGGACGCCGAGCTGGCGGGTGAACTGGTCGGTGGCGACGACGATGCGCGATTCGATCAGCACCTGCTGCACCGGGCGGTCGAGCGTGCCGATCAGTTCGCGCAGGTCGCGGATCTTGTCCGGCGTGTCGTTGATCAGCAGGGTGTTCGTGCGGTCGTCGAAGGAGACGCTGCCGCGCGGGGAGAGGAAGCCGCGCGTGGTGTTACCGCCACCGGACGCCCCGCCACCGCCCTGCATGCTGCCCGAGGTCAGCAGCTTGGCGATGTCCTCGGCCTTGCCGTAGCTGATCGGGATGTAGTCGGAAATGAGTTCCGCGGACTCCTGGGCCTTCTGGCGGGCGTCGGCGAGGCTCTGCTCGTAGTTGGCCAGTTCCGCCTGCGGCGCGATCCACACGACGTTGCCGCTGCGGCGCTTGTCGAGACCCTTGGCACGCAAGATCACGTCCAGCGCCTGGTCCCACGGCGTGTTGACGAGGCGCAGGGTGACGCTGCCGCCGACGCTGTCGGAAGCGACGAGGTTGAGCTTGGCTTCGTCGGCGATCAGCTGCAAGGCGGAACGCACCGGGATGTCCTGGAAATTGAAGGTCAGGCGCGAACCCGAATACGTCGGTTCCTGCCCCTTCGCGTTCTTGCCTGTCGGCGCGGCGGCCTTCTTCGGCGCCACTTCGACGGCGTATTCCGTGCCGTTCTGGTACGCCGAGATCTCGATTTCACCCTTGGTACGGATATCCAGGCGGGCACCGCCCGGACGGGAGGTGGGCTCGATGGATTGCACAGGGGTCGCGAAGTCCAGCACGTCGAGGCGCTGGGCGAGTTTCGGCGGCAGGGTCGAACCGGGCAGGCTGACGATGACGTGATCGCCTTCGCGGTGCATCTCCGGCGTGGAGGCGCTGCTGCCGAGCGTCACCAGTATGCGGCCCTCTCCGTTCTGGCCGCGACGGAAGTCGATGTTCGACACGGGCACGCCCGAGCTTGATGGCAGGGCCTTGGTCGGGTCCGACACGGTCGCGGTCGTCGTCGTGGCACTGCTCGGACCGTTGTTCACGGTGACGATCAGGTTATTGCCCTGCACGCGCGTCCTGTAGGCGGATTCACGGAACAATTCGATCGTGACGCGGGTGCGCCCTCCGGCCGACACCACCGAGACGCCGGATGTGGCGCCCTTGCCGATGTCGAGATGGCGGGTGCTGTACGCGTTGGTCGTATCCGGCAGGTCGATCGCGATGCGCGGCGGGTTGCTGGTCGTGAAGACCTTCGGCTCCGGCGCGGCATCCGCGAAGGCGAGGGTCAACTCGATGCGGCCTCCCGGCTGCGCGTCGTAGGTGACGTTCTGCAAGGCGTTGGCGGCCGCGGCCGTGCCCGCGAAAGCTCCGGACAAGGCCAGCACGGCGCCGAGGATCCAGCGACGCGGCCGATGGCGCGCGCTACCCGGCAGGTTGAGTTTGGTCGTCATGTGCGTCATCCCCGAATTCTTATTTTTCGCCGACCGCGATGCTTGCCGGACGCTCCATCCAGCCGCCGCTGCCATTCGGCACCAGCTCGACCAGATCGATCCGATCCTCCCCGACGGCCGTGATACGGCCGTAGGCCTGCCCCATGTACTCATTTCGGTGAACGCGATGGATCACCCCACCGGGGTCCTTCACGAGCGCCTCCAGCTTGGCACCAGCACCGACCGTGCCAACCATCTTCAGGCTGTCGAGCGAGAACATTTCCAGCGGTTCCTTCGGACGGTTTTCGTCCGGCCGTGGACCATTCGCGACACTCGTGTCCATTTCCGCCGTGCTCGGGCTGAATGGATCGCGGGCGCCCTGGTCCTGGTAGGCGAACGTCTCGAACGTGCGGATCACCGGCAACGGCGGGATCGGCTCGCCCTTCTTGTGCTTCTCGGCATCGACCCACTCGCGCAGGTCCGACGTACCGCGCGTGCAGCCGGCAAGCGCCAGCGCCGCGAACAGTGCGAGGGCCACGGGCCGAAGGATGGCGTGTGCGCGTGTCATCGCTTCTTCCCCTTCACCGTCTGCGCAGGCTTGGGTGTCTCGTCGTCATCGAGGTACCGGTAGGTCTTCACCGTGCCCTGGAGGACGAGTTGCCCGGAACCCACCTTGCCGTCCTTCGCTTCCTTCGGGCTCAGCGAGACATCGTGCAGCGTCAGGATGACCACGCGTGGAAGCGAGGCCACGCCGCTGATGAAGGTGCCGAACTGGTGGTAAGTACCGATCATGCGCAGCGTGATCGGCTTCTCCGCGTAGAAGTCCTTGGGCGTTTCCGGACCGGGCTGGAACAGCTCGGTCTCGATGCCCGCGGCCAGCGCGGTCTGCGAGATGTCGATCAGCAGTTCCGGCATTTCCGTCCTGCTGGGCAGCTGGCGCAACAGGGTGCGCAGCATGTCCTGCATGTCCGACAGTTGCTGTTCGAGCGCCTCGAGGTTGGCCGACTTGGCCTGCTTCTGCGAGAACTCGGTCTTCAGCCGGTCTTCCTGGCTCTCGGCATTGGTCAGGTCGTCCTGCTGGGCGCTGATCTGGAAATACCAGCCCACGAGCAGGACCACCGCGAACACCAGGACGGTGAAGAACAGCTTGATCGACTTCGGCCAGCCGCCGACGTTGTGGCGATCGAGATTGCGCAGGTCGTCGAAGAATTTCATGGCTTGGCTCCTGCCGGGGCGACCGGGGCCGGAGCCGGGGTCGCGCCTGTCGGGGCGGAAGCGGGGGCCGCGGGCGTCGGTGCCGGCGTACCGGCGACCGCCTGCGCGGCGTTAGCCAGCGGCGCGGGAACGACGGCGGCCTTGGCCGGGGCGGCGGCGGTGGACGAGCCCGCCGGCGCGCCATCGGGCGTGTCGCCGGGCCGGTTCAGATGTACATCGAGGCCGAAGCGATATGGCATCCGCGACGCGTCGTGCGTGTTCTCCGTCTTGCGCAGGTCGGCATGGCCCATCCAGGGCGAGGCCTCGATGTTGCGCATGTACTCGGCCACGCTGGAGTTGGACTGCGATACGCCGTCCAGCGACATGGAGTCGCCGGATTGCTTCATGCCGGACAAACGGGCGCTGGAAGGTATCGTCTTCACGAGTTCGTCGAACAGGTGGACCATCTGCGACCGATTGGCCTGGAGCTGCTCGATGATCTGCTTGCGCTGGAGGAGGTCGGAACGGACCTTCTCCAGATCCTTGATCTTCGCGATGCGGTCGTCGAGCTGCTTGATCTCGCCCTGCAGGTACGTGTTCCGCTCGCCCTGGTTGTCGATGCGGGCATCCATCCAGAACGACCAGCCGATCAACACCACCAGCGCGGCGCCGAAGGCGAGGCCCAGCTGGGTGTAGAACTCCCTTTCCCGCTGCTTGCGGCGTTCGGCGCGCCAGGGAAGTAGGTTGATGCGTGCCATCAGTCGAAACTCCTCATGGCCAGGCCGACGGCGATCATCAACGCGGGGGCGTCCTGGGCAAGGGTCTGGGCCTGCACGCGGCTGGACAAGGCCATCCGCGCCAACGGATTGGCCACCACGCAGGGCACGCCCAGCTGCTGTTCGAGCAGTTCGGTGAGGCCTTCGATGGAAGCGCAACCGCCGGCGATCACCACCTGGTCCACGCGGCTGTATTCGCTGCCGGCGAAGAAGAACTGGAGAAGGCGGCTGACCTGCTGGACCAGCGATTCCTTGAACGGCTCCAGCGCTTCCATCTCGTAGGACTCGGGCAACCCGCCTTTGCGCTTCGCCCGCCCGGCTTCCTCGTAGGAGAGACCGTAGCGGCGCATGATCTCGTCGGTCAGCTGCTTGCCGCCGAAGACCTGCTCGCGGGAGTAGATCGTGCGCTGGTTCTTGAGCACCGCCAACGTCGTCATGGTGGCGCCGATGTCGACGACCGCGACCAGCGCGTCGCGGGAGACCGCGAGCTGGTCGGCGACCATGCCGAAGGCGTTCTCCATGGCGAAGGCCTCCACGTCGATGACCCGGGCGGTCAGGCCGCCCAGGTCCAGCGCCGCGATGCGCATGTCCACGTTCTCCGTCCGCGAGGCGGCCAGGAGCACGTTATTCATCTCGGGATTGTCGCGAACCGGACCGAGCACCTCGAAATCGAGGCTGACTTCCTCGATCGGGTAAGGAATGTACTGGTTCGCCTCGACCTGGATCTGGCCTTCGAGGTCGTCCTCGGAGAGATCGGCCGACATGGGAATGATGCGGGTGATCACCGCGGAGCCGGCCACGGCAGCCGCCGCGTGCTTGATCTTGGCGCCGGAGCGGGCCAGGGCGCGGCGGATGGCCTCGCCGACCGCCTCGACCTCGACGATGTTCTTTTCCACCACCGCGTTGGGTGGGAGTGGTTCGACGGCGTAGTGTTCGACGCGATAGCGCCCGCCGGCTTGGCTGAGTTGAAGCAGCTTTACCGCGGTCGAGCTTATATCGACGCCGATCAACGGCGCCGCCTTGGGTGTAAAGAGCCCCACGATTCCCCCTTCCCCGCGCCTTGTCGGAATTGGTCTTCGGCGCGAAGGCATTAGATCTAAAACTTAACAGATTGGCAACGGCCGGTTAGGGCCGCTTACCGGCACTAATTCACAAATCCAGTCACTGGGTTAGCGAAATCCCCTCATACCGGGTCGAACCCCCGGCTCCCCGCCCCACCCCCGGCTTGGTTCTATACTCCGCCACGACCCATACGGCGGTGATCCCTCCCCCTCCATGCGAATCCTCAAGCGTCTGCTGCGCTACGCGCTGTACCTCGCCCTGGCCGGCATCCTGTTCGTGGTTGGCGCCGTGGGCGTCGCCTACTGGCTCCTGGCGCCACGCCTGCCTTCCGTGGCGGTCCTGCGCGATTACCACATGCAGGTTCCCCTTCGCGTCCTGAGCTCCGACGGCCGCCTGATCGCCTCCTTCGGCGAGACCCGGCGCATCCCCGTGCGCATCGCCGACGTGCCGGCGCGTCTCAAGAATGCCGTTTTATCGGCCGAGGACGCGGATTTCTATAGCCATCCCGGCGTCGACTGGCACGGCATCGCCCGCGCCGGCATCCATGTGATCCTCTCCGGAGGCGACAAGGGACCAGGCGGATCGACCATCACCCAGCAGGTGGCGCGAAACTTCTTCCTCAGCCCGGAGAAGCTCTATTCGCGCAAGCTGACGGAGATGTTCATTGCCCTGCGCATGGAAAACGAGCTCAGCAAGGACCAGATCCTCGAGCTCTACATCAACAAGATGTTCCTGGGCCACCGTTCCTATGGCCTGGCGGCTGCCGCGTCGTATTACTACGGGAAGACCCTCGACCAGCTCACCGTGGCCGAAAGCGCCGCCCTCGCCTCGACCTTCCAGCTTCCTTCGGTGGTCAATCCACTGAACAATCCCAAGCGCCTGCTCGCCCGCCGCGACTGGGTGCTCGGCCAGATGCTGTCCAACCGCTTCATCACGAAGGCGGAATACGACGCGGCGATCAACGAGCCCAACGACGCCTTTCCCCATGAACAGCAGATCGAGGTCGACGCCCCGTACCTGGCGGAGATGGTCCGCCAGCAGGTGCTGGAGAAATTCGGCAACGAGGCCCTGACCGAGGGCTACGTCGTGCATACGACCGTACCCAGCGACAGCCAGGCCGCCGCCAACGAGGCCTTGCGCGGCCGCCTCTCGGCCTACGATCGCCGCCACGGCTACCGCGGTCCCGAGGGCCACGAAGAGTTGCCTGCGCAGGCCGGCCCGGAGGACTATGACCGCGTTCTCGCCGGCTACACGAGCGTGGCGGGCATGATGCCGGGCATCGTCACGGAGACTGGCGCGAAGGAGGCCAAGGTGTACCTTTCGCCCAAGGAGACGGTCACGCTCAGCCTGGAGTCCATGGCCTGGGCACGCCCTTACGTCAACGAAGGGCGCGCCGGCGCGGCACCGACCCGCGTGGATGCCGTGCTCAAGCGCGGCGATGTCGTCCGCCTGTTCCGCGCCGCGAAAGATGACGTGAACGAGGACGTGGCCAGCGGTGCCACGGAAGAAGGCAAGGACGTCCCCGCACCCAAGGCGGAGCCGGCCAGGCTCGAATGGCGCCTCACCCAGATTCCCGCGGTACAGGCCGCCCTGGTCTCGCTCGATCCGGAAGATGGCGCCGTACGCGCACTGGTTGGCGGTTTCAGCTTCGTACGCTCGAAGTTCAACCGCGCCGTGATGGCCGCCCGTCAGCCCGGCTCCAGTTTCAAGCCCTACCTGTATTCGGCGGCTTTCGAGCGTGGCTTCACGCCTGCCTCCATCGTCAACGACGCTCCCGTGGCCTTCCCCGATCCTTCGCGTCCGGATGGCATGTGGACACCGGCCAATGACGACAACAAGTTCGATGGCCCGATGCGCCTGCGCGAAGCCCTGGTGAAGTCGAAGAACCTGGTCTCGGTACGCCTGCTCGATGCCATCGGCCTGCGCTTCGCGCGTGAATACATGACCCGGTTCGGCTTCACACCGGACGCACTGCCACAAAACCTTTCACTGGCGCTCGGCACGGCGTCCGTGTCGCCGATGAGCATGGCCCGTGGCTACGCGGTGTTCGCCAATGGCGGCTACCTCGTCACGCCGTATTTCATCTCCCGGATCGACGACCGCGACGGCAATCCCGTCTATCTGGCCAATCCCGAGCGGGCCTGTGCGGAATGCCAGGAGCGCCTGTTGAACCCGACCCTGCCGGGGCCTCCGACGCAGGCGTCGACGGCCTTGATTCCCGCGCGTCCGGCGACCTCGAGCACGGCGGCGGGCAGCGGCACCGGCGACGCCGTGCTTCCCGCCGATGCCCATGCCAGCGCTTCGGAAGCGCCGAAGCTGGCGCCGCACGTGATCGACGTACGCAACGACTACCTCGTCACCTCGTTGATGCAGGATGTGGTGAAGCGCGGCACCGGTGCCGCGGCGAAGGCCCTGGGCCGTGACGACATCGCGGGCAAGACCGGCTCCACCAACGACCATCGTGACGCCTGGTTCGTCGGCTTCAACGGCGACGTGTCCACGGCGGTCTGGGTCGGTTTCGACGATTTCAGTTCGCTGGGACGTGGCGAGTTCGGCGCCAAGGCCGCGCTGCCCATCTGGATGGACTACATGGGCGCGTTCCTCAAGGACAAGCCATCGCACATGCTGGCGATGCCGCCGGGTATCGCCACGGTGCAGATCGATCCGGGTTCCGGCCTGCCCTCGCCGGGCGGCATGAACGAGATCATGAAGGTCGAGGACGTCGACCGTCTTCGCGAGCAGGCGACACAAAAACAGCAGGAGGAACAGCAGGAACACGCCTACGACATCTTCTGACGCGCGCGCCGAGCCAGCGGTCGCGCGCCTGGCACACGTTCACACCATACGGGGGTGAGTCATGGCACGAGGCGAACACCACAGGATCCATGCCCAGGACCGGACGCAGCGCAATCGCGTCCTCGTCGCCCAGGAGGCGGCACGCCTGATGAGCGAGCACGGTATCCGGGATTTCCACCATGCGAAGGTGAAGGCCGCCGAACGGCTCGGCATCGTCGACACGCAAGCCCTGCCCCGCAACAACGAGATCGAGGACGCGCTGCGCGAACACCAGCGTCTGTTCCACGCCGACACCCAGCCCCAAGCGCTACGCGCCCGGCGCGAGGCCGCCGTCGAGGCGATGCGATTCCTTCGCGGTTTCGATGCGCGCCTGGTCGGCGCCGTTCTCGAAGGCACGGCGGACGAGCATTCCGCCGTATGCCTGCATGTCTTCAGCGACGATCCGGACGCTCCTGGCCTGTTCCTGCGCGAGCAAGGCATTCCCCTCGAAACCCAGACGCGGCGGCTGCGCTGGTCGGGTGGCACCACCCAAAGCGAACACCCTGTGCTGCTGTTCGGCGCCGACGGCATTCCCTTCGACCTGACCGTGTTGCCGATGGACGCACTGCGTCAGGCGCCGCTGGATCGCGTGGACGAACGGCCGATGCGCCGTGCCACGGCAGCCATGGTGCAGGAGCTGTTGGCGGAAGAGGACATCGCTGCCTTCCATGCATCATCGTGACAAAGAAGCAGATCGGGCCGGCACTCTCGGCGAGAGCCGGCTCTTTGGTGGGAGCCGACCTTGTCGGCGATCCCGCGGCAGCGGGCCAGTTCGAGGCAAGCACCCATCGCCGACAAGGTCGGCTCCCACCGAAGCACCTCTTTTCCCCGCAGAAAAAAACCCCGCTTTCGCGGGGTTTCTTTCTTAGCGCTTGTCGTTCGGAACGTAGTCGCGAACGTCGGCGCCGGTGTAGATCTGGCGCGGACGGCCGATACGCGATCCCGGGGTTTCGTGCTGCTCGATCCAGTGCGAGATCCAGCCGGACGTGCGCGCGATGGCGAACATCACGGTGAACATCTCGGTCGGGATGCCAAGCGCCTTGTAGATGATGCCCGAGTAGAAGTCGACGTTCGGGTAGAGCTTGCGCTCGACGAAGTAATCGTCCTTCAGCGCGGCTTCTTCCAGCTTCATGGCGACATCGAGCAACGGGTCGTTGACACCAAGCTCGTTGAGCACCTTGTGGCACATTTCGCGGATGATCTTGGCGCGCGGGTCGAAGTTCTTGTACACGCGATGGCCGAAGCCCATCAGGCGGAAGGAGTCGTTCTTGTCCTTCGCACGCTTGACGGCCGTCTCGACCTTGTCGGCCGAACCGATTTCCTCGAGCTGCTTGAGCACGGCTTCGTTCGCACCACCATGGGCCGGACCCCAGAGCGCGGTGATGCCGGCGGCGATCGACGCGTAAGGATTGGCACCGGTCGAACCGACCAGGCGGACCGTCGAGGTGGAGGCGTTCTGTTCGTGGTCGGCGTGCAGGATGAAGAGCAGGTCGAGCGCCTTGGCGACGACCGGATTCAGTTCCAGCGGCTCGCTCGGCACTTCGAACATCATGTGCAGGAAACGCGTGACGTATTCGAGGTTGTTGCGCGGATAACGCGTCGGCCAACCGATCGAATGGCGGTAGATGGCGGCGGAAATCGTCGGCATCTTCGCGATCAGGCGAATGGCGGCGAGCTTGCGGTCTTCCGGATTATCGACGTCGAGCTTGTCGTGGTAGAACGCCGAAAGCGAAGCGATCGAGCCGGCCAGCATGGCCATCGGGTGCGCGTCGTGGTTGAAGCCGCGCAGGAAGAACTTGAGGTTCTCGTGCATCATCGAGTGATGCGTGATGTCGTGCTCGAACTTCGCGAACTCGGTCTTGCTGGGCAGTTCGCCGTTGAGCAGCAGGTACGAGGTCTCGAGGAAGGTGGATTTCTCTGCAAGCTGTTCGATCGGATAGCCGCGATACAGCAGGACGCCCTTGTCGCCGTCGATATAGGTGATGGCGCTCTTGGTGCTGGCGGTGCTGCCGTAGCCCGGATCGTAGGTGAAGTAGCCGGTGTCCTTGTACAGCGTGCCGATGTCGACGCACTCGGCGCCGAGCGTGCCGCCGATGACCGGCAGTTCGCTCACGGGCTTGTTGGATTCATCGACCAATTTGACGGTTTTGGCGTCGGACACGGCGAGCTCCTCTTCTTCTCGACGATTTGGGGGAAACGGCACCCTGGGGAAGGTGTCGTACCGGCCACTACGTGCAGCCGAAGTTCCCCATTATCGCACAGAGCCCGTTCGAACGTCCGTTCGACCATAGGGCAATCCGTGGACGCAAAAAGACACGGGGCAAGCCGTGGGCTCGCCCCGTGTCCATCGATCCTCGCGAAACGCCACCCCGCAGGCGGCGCGCGGATTTCGGTCCGGCTTTCTTGTATTACTTCTTGCCGTAACGCTGGCGGAACTTGTCGACGCGGCCGCCGATGTCGAGCGTCTTCTGCTTGCCCGTATAGAACGGGTGCGAGTGACTGCTGATATCGAGCTTGATCACCGGGTATTCGTTACCGTCTTCCCACTTGACGGTTTCCTTGCTGGACATCGTCGAACGCGTCAGGAACGCGAAATCCGACGACAGGTCCTGGAAGACCACCGGCTGGTACTTCGGATGGATGTTCTCTTTCATGGCTTGAACCTGAGAAATAGCGGGGTGAAAAGAGCGGCATTGTAACCAGCGGAGTCGGCGACGGCAAGCCTTGCCCGGTGGTCACCCATGGAGGCCGCTTGAGACGGGAGCCGACGGGGGCGGCCCCATCTGTGGGAGCCGCTTCAGCGGCGATGGGTGCTTGCCTCGCGCGGGCCCGCTGCCGCGGGATCGCCGATGAATCGGCTCCCACCAGAGTCTGCTAGCCCACCACCTCTGCTAGCCCACCACCGGCGCGAGGCCGGTTCAGGGGGCGCCCAACGCCCCGGCGATCAATTCGCGGAAGCGGTCCTGGTCCACTTCCAGCACGATCCTGGCGTTGGCCCGGCCGCCGAGTCGGCGGTGCCAGTCGACCACCGTGGCGCCACGGGTCAGGCGTCCATCGAGTTCGATCGCCACGTGGCGGGTCTCGGCGCGGACGATCATGGCCGGGTCGAGGGCCACGGCCATCGCCAGGGCGTCCGCCGCGATGAAGCCGGTGCGCTCGTGCTCGGCGTTGAAGCGGCGGGCGGTGCCGAAGATCTTCTCGAAAAATGCCGCCCGCTCGTCGCCCGAGGCTATCCATCCCTCGTAGACCTTGTCCGCGAAGGCATGACGCACCGTGGCCTCCCAGTCCACGAGGTCGAACATCTCGAATGCCTCGAACACCACATGGGCCGCTTCGGGATCGAAACCGATATTGAATTCGGCGGGGATTTTGCCCGTGTTCCCATGACCGGTGACGGCGCCCCCCATGACGACCAGGCGCTTCACGCGCGCCGGGAACGCCGGATCGAGACGGACGGCCAGGGCGAGATTGGTCAGCGGCCCGAGCGCCACGAGCGTCAGTTCTCCCGGACGCTCGCGGGTCAGGCGGATCAGGGCGAGCGCGGCGTGCTCGGCCTGCGAGGGATGCGTGGGCTCGGCGAATCCGACGTCACCGAAACCGTCGGCGCCATGGACGAAGGCCGCATCCTCGTCCGGAGCGCGGACCAGCGGCGACGGACAACCGGGATGCACCGGCGTCGCCGCGCGGATCAGTTGCACCAGCGTGCGCGCGTTGCGCACGGTGTGGTCGAGCCCGACGTTGCCCGCGGCCACCGTCAACGCGGTGACGTCGGCATGCTCGTGCGCCATCAGGATGGCCAGCGCGTCGTCCACGCCGGGGTCGGTGTCGATCAGCAACGGGGTTCGGGTCATCGGGATCGTGTCGTTGAACGGCCGGACAGCATAACGCCGTGCATCGGATTCAGGCACCCTGCTCCGCTGCCTCGCTACGCCCGGAGAAATCGAAGCCCAACTCGGCCGCGACCTGCTCCACCCCGGCGCACAACGCATCCAGGGCCGGTGTGCGCGTGGCGATGCGCGGGCGCAGGTCGAGCGTGCAGGCGAGTCCCATCTGCAGGAGGTCCGCATGCGCCAGGTGCAGCGTGTCGGCCTGGGCCTGGGTGAACAACCCCGCCTCGCGCAGCACGTCGATCAAGGTGCTGCTGGCGTGCGTGTCGAGCACCGACGGATGCGTGGCCGCATGCCCGAGGACCATGCCCTGCAGGATGAACTCGATGTCGATGAGCGCGCCCACGCCCTGTTTCAGGTCGACATGGCCGGTATCGGAGCGGTCGCGCTCGCCGCGCCAGCGTGCACGCATGGCGCCCACGTCGGCACGAACGCGCCCGGCATCGCGTGGTGCGCCGAGGATCTCGCGCCGGATGCCCGCGAGGGCGGCGCCAAGCCTCGTATCGCCAGCCACCGGGCGGGCGCGCAACAGCGCCTGGTGTTCCCAGGTCCATGCACGGTCGCGCTGGTATGCCTCGAACGCATCGACACTGGCGACCAGCAGCCCCTTCGACCCGTCCGGCCGCAGGCGCGTGTCCACGTCGTACAACCGGCCTGCGTGGGTCTGCACGCTCAACCAATGCATCACGCGTTGCGCCAGGCGCTGGTACCACCGCGTGCCATCGACCGGCCGGGGGCCGTCGCTCATCGTATTGGCGCGCTTGCCATCGTAGACGAAGACCAGGTCCAGGTCCGAGGCGAACCCCAGTTCCTCGCCACCGAGGCTGCCATAGCCGAGCACGGCGAACCCGCTGCCCTCGCCCGGCAGGCGGCCATGCTGGGCCGTGAGTTCGCGTGTAGCCAGGGCGAGGATGGCCGCGACCACCGCCTCCGCCAGCCCGGCGAGCCTCCGCGCCGTCGCGGTGGCATCCGACCGGCCATCGTTGAAGGCCAGCCCGAGGCGAAAGGCGATGCTCGAACGGAACTCGTTGATGCGTTCCAGCTCGTGCTCCGCGTCCCGCTCATCCAGTGCACCCAGGGTGCGTGCGATCTCGGCCGAGATATCCGCCCGTTTCAGCGGCAACTGGTCGATGCGCGGATCGAGCACGTCGTCGAGCAGGAGGGGTTGCGCTATGACGCGCTCGGCGAGGAACGCACTATCGGCAAACACGCTGGCGACACGCCGCCGCGCATTGGGCTGTTCGTCGAGCAGGGCGAGGTAGGACGAACGACGTGCGACGGCCTGGACCAGGCGCAACAAACGCAGGAGGCTGGCCACGGGCGCCACGCTGCCACGGGCTGCGCCGATCAAGTGGGGCATCAGGCGTTCGATGCGTTCGGACGAACGCGCCGACATCGAGCGGACCGCCGCCGTGCGCGGCAATTTCACCAGCTCATTGGCCGCTTCCTCGCCAGGGACGAAACCCGACGCCTCCATCATGGCCGCATCGAGCGTCTCCCCCCGTGCCGCCTGCCAAAGCGCGACGTCGGCGATGGGAGCCGTCGCCGTGCCGCCAGCTTCGGGAACGAGCACGGCGGCGAACTCGGCGGACACGGCATCGCGATGCCGGACCAGATCCAGTGCGAGGTCGTCCCAATGGGCGTAGCCCAATCCAAGGGCCAGCCGTTCGCGCGACAGCGCATCGTCGGGAATGTCGTGGGTCTGCGCGTCGCGCAGCATCTGCACGCGGTTCTCCAGGCGGCGCAAGAACACATAGGCCGAGCGCAACAGCTTCGCCCGTGCCGAGGGGATATAACCGCGTGCCTCGCAAGCCCGCAGCGCGGGCAACAGGCCACGCACGCGCAAGGCCGGGTCGCGACCGCCACGGATCATCTGGGTCAGCTGCACCACGAACTCGATTTCACGAATGCCGCCCGGCCCGAGCTTCAGGTTGCCGGCGAGATCCTTGCGTGCGACCTCCGCGTCGATCAGCGCCTTCATCTCGCGCAGGCCCGCGAACGCCGTGTAATCGAGGTAACGGCGGTAAACGAACGGCCGGAGCATGTCCTGCAGTTCGCGTCCGGCGACGCGGTCGCCAGCCACCGGCCGCGCCTTGATCCAGGCATAGCGTTCCCAATCGCGACCTTCCCGCTGGTAGTACTGCTCCATCGCCGCGAAGGGCAACGACAACCGCCCCGCGTTGCCGAACGGGCGCAGGCGCAGGTCCACGCGTGCGCAGATGCCATCCACCGTGGGCTCGGCCAGCAGGCGCACGAGCTGGCGTGTTTCGCGAATGAAGTATTCGCCGTTGTCCAGGGGCCGCGCTCCATCGGTTTCTCCACCCGAGGCATACGCCAGCACCAGGTCGATGTCGGAGGAAAAATTCAGCTCGTTGCCGCCGAGCTTGCCGAAGCCGAGCACTACCGTGCGCTGCGCGACGCCGTTCGCATCGCGCGGCTGCCCGTAGCGCGCATGCATGGCGCTTTCCGACCAGCGCAAGGCAACCTCCAGCAAGGTTTCATAAAGCGCGCTCGTCGAGGAAAGTGTTTCGTCCAGGTCGTCCAACCCGTTCACGTCGCGGAACACGAGGCGGACCGCTTCCGCATGCCGGAAGCGGCGCAGTACCGACATGCAGCGATCCTCGTCCGCCGGCAGTTCCAGCGTGGCGCCACGCGTTCCCGCGTCGGCATTGGCGCGAAGTCGTTCCAGTCCGGCGGGCGCGAGCAAATCGGGCTGGCGACGCAAGATATCGAAGGCGAAGTCCGAGGCGAGCAAGGTCCGCCGGATTCGTTCCGCCACGCCGGCATCATCGTACAGCGGGATGCGCGCGGCACGGCATGCCGCCATCACGTCGGCATAACGGGTATCGATCAATGCGCGTAGTTCGGGGCTTTCGCGCGGAGCCGTCGTCGATGCATTCATGAGGTGGTCATTGTGCCTTAGCGGCGGCATGGCGCGCTTCCCGGCACCGGATTGCGATTCGTCTCATGACATGTCACGGATCGCAAGAAATACGTGCGTCCTCGCCTGACAACCGGTTCATGTCCGCTGCGTTACAGTCCCTACCCCCTTGCTACAGGGGCGTGACAAGAGGGCGTTATGACTTTCGATTCAAAGCGTTGGCGTGACGTTATGGCCCGGGTGGCGTTGCCACTCTGCCTCGCCGTGGCGTTCGTTCTCTACACCGGCTTCCTCGATGGCAACCCCGGCGTATCCAGCGCCGAGTGGGCTGCCCGGCCGTGGCACCTGTTCGCCAACGCCTTCCCCGGCCTGCTGCTCGCCTCGCTGTTGCTGGTGCTCACGCGCCGGGCATGGCTGTCGTTCGGCCTCGCCTTCATGGCGCAGGGGGCCGTGCTGGTGGTCAGCGCCATCAAGATGAAAAACCTGGGCGCGCCACTGCTGCCTGCCGACTTCCGCATGGTCGGCCAGCTGAAGAACGGTGGCCTGCACCTGCTCGGCGGCTACCTGCCCGCCAACCCCTTGCCCTACCTGGCCATCCTGGGAACGATCGCGCTGATCGTCGTGATCGCCCGCTACGAGCCTCCCCTTTTTGCCCGGCGCACGAAGGGACGCCGCCTCGTCGCAGGCGTGGCGCTGGTCGCGCTGATGGGAACCCTGTTCGCGGGCGTTCCCGCATGGTCGACGATCTACAACAAGGATCGCCTGGGCCTGCAACCCTGGTCCGCCGCGGCGAACGCCGGCTACAACGGCGTGGTGACGACGATCGTGCAGTTCCGCCTGCAGGATGCAGGCAAGAAGGCCAAGGCCGATCCGGCCGAAGCCGGACGCTTCCTCGCGGACACCGGACCCGCCCTGCGCGAGCACATGGCGGTGGCGGCGACCAACGGACGGCAGACGCCCGACATCGTCGTCGTGCAGAGCGAGTCGTTCTTCGACCCGAGCGCGATTCGCGGCCTCGAGAACGAGGACTTCGCACCGAACCTGCATCGTCTCGCGGAGCATGCGAGCACGGGCCGCCTGCATGTCCCCACGTTCGGTGGCGGCACGATCCGCACCGAATTCGAAGTGCTCACGGGTCTGTCGCTGCGCTACTTCCCGACGATGCAATTCCCGTACCTGCAGATGCATTCGGGCGTCGTTCCGGGCATGGTGCGAACGTTGCGTTCGCACGGATACGAAACCATCGCGGTCCACGGTAACGACGCCTCGTTCTGGAACCGGAGCACGGCGTTCAAGTCGCTGGGCTTCGACCGCTTCGTGTCGCAGCCGGATTTCCCCAAGGGCTTCCGCAAGGACGGCGAATACATGGCCGACAGCGCCATGACCGACGAAATCATGAGTCAACTGAAGGACTCCGGCCCTCCGCGCCTCGTCTTCGCGATCAGCATGGAAGCGCACGGACCATACGACAAGAGCGTGAACATCGACACGCATGAGCGCGACGCCATTCCCGTGCCGGACGGCATCAGTGACGATGCGAAACTGCAATTGCGCAACTACATCTATCACATGCGTCATGCCGACGCCGAACTCGGCCGTCTCGCCGAACTCCTCAAACAACGCGAGCGGCCGACGCTTCTGCTGTTCTACGGCGATCACCTGCCTGCGCTCACCGAGACCTACGACAAGCTCGGTTTCGCCGACGGTACCGGCATGTTCAACCAGACAGTGCCGTACATCCTCATCGACGCACACGGTGACGGCCCCGCGCCGGAGAAGACCGACCTCGCGGCGTGGATGCTGCCCGGCAAGCTGCTGGAGCAAGCTGGCGTGCACGACGATCCCTATTTCGCCCTCACCCAGGTCGTCGCTCCGCGTCTCGCCGCGCTCACGCACGCACCGGACGCACCCACGCCTGCAGAAGATGCCCTGCAGAAATACACGGATCTATCGATGAGCAATGTCGCGATGCTTCGCATGAAGCAGAAGCTCGAGCCGCTGGTTGCGCAGTACGCCTTGCCCGACGCGGCTGCGCTCGCTCGCCAGTCAGGTACGGCGGAAGAAAACGCCGCGGCGGGCGCACATCAGTAGCACGTTGCGATTCGTCGACGGCCGATACGGATGCCCCCTGATCGCAACTTCTTGCGATTCCTCGCGAGCATGGCGCTTGAACCATGCGATGCGATGCGCATCGACGGCAACCTGCGACGGAGTGGTACACACATCACACGTGAAGCGATCCGCTCGCCCCTAGCCTGACCGTCCGCGCATCGCGCGCGGCGGAACAGGGGGCGGCACCGGCGATGACGCCGGCGTCACATGGACGACATCCTTCCCAATGCAGGAGTCGTTTCTCCCGATTGCGTCGCCACCGTGCACGAAGGTGATCGCCTGCAAAAGAACGGCTTGATCCAGCGAGCGTCCGGCGCACTGGAGAAACCGGCGACTTGCGGCAAGGCGAACTACACCTTGCATGGCGACCGCGTCGAAGCCGACGGCCGCCGCACCTTGCGCGCCGCCGCCACGCCGCCACCCGAGCAGAGCGGCTGGGTACAGGCCGCGAACTACGCCAGCAACACGCCCATCGGCCGCATCGTCGCGACATGGACCGTGCCCTCCGCACCCGCGACGAAGGACGACCAGGTCATCTACTTCTTCCCGGGCCTGGAGCAACTGCCGAACGTGCAATCGATCCTTCAGCCCGTGCTCGGATGGAACGGCTACAGCGACAAGGCGTGGACCCTGGCGAGCTGGAACTGCTGTGTCGACGGCACCACGTTCCACAGCGACCCGATCCCGGCGAAGGCGGGCGATGTCGTCGTGGGCGATACCTACTCCACCTGCGCGGCGGGACAGGACTGCCCCACGTGGAAGATCGACTCGCGCAACACGACCACGGGCCGCACGAGCTCGCTCACGACCGACCCCTATGACGACCTCACCTGGGTCTTCGGCGGCGTGCTCGAGGTGTACAACGTCTCCACCTGCGGCGAATACCCCGGTGGCCCGATCACCTTCCACAACATCCAGGTGTACGACCGCAACAACGTGCGTGTCGCCTCTCCGCCCTGGGGTGGCAGCGACACGTCGGGCATCAATCCACAGTGCAACTACGGACTCAGCACGACGGCTACCTCGGCGACCATCTCGTACTGAGTGAGGGTGGGTCCTTGCCGAGCCGGCACAAAAAAAGCCCCGCTTTCGCGGGGCTTTTCGTAACGAGCCAGAGGGGCGCGGACTTAGAAGTCCATGCCGCCCATGCCACCCATGCCGCCGGGGGCACCGTGGCCGTGGCCGTCGTCCTTCTTCGGCAGCTCGGTCACGGCCGCTTCGGTCGTGATGATCGAGCCGGCCACCGAGGCGGCGAACTGCAGCGCCGAACGAGTGACCTTGGTCGGGTCCAGGATGCCGAACGCGATCATGTCGCCGAACTCGCCGGTGGCGGCGTTGTAACCGAAGTTACCCTGGCCGTCCTTCACCTGGTTGACGATGACCGAAGCCTCTTCGCCAGCGTTGGTGACGATGGCGCGCAGCGGGGCTTCCAGCGTGCGGCGGGTGATCGCGATGCCGAGGTCCTGGTCCGGGTTCTTGCCCTTCAGGCCTTCGAGGGCCTTCAGCGCACGGATCAGGGCGACGCCGCCGCCCGGGACCACGCCTTCCTCGACGGCCGCACGCGTGGCGTGCAGGGCGTCTTCGACGCGGGCCTTCTTTTCCTTCATCTCGACTTCCGTCGCGGCGCCGACCTTGATCACGGCGACACCGCCGGCAAGCTTGGCGACACGCTCCTGCAGCTTCTCGCGGTCGTAGTCCGAAGAGGTCTCCTCGATCTGCGCCTTGATCTGGCCGATGCGCGACTGGATGCGCTCGGCTTCGCCGGCACCGTCGATGATCGTGGTGTTTTCCTTGGTGATCACGACGCGCTTGGCGCGGCCGAGGTCGTTGATCGTGGCCTTGTCGAGCTGCAGGCCCACTTCCTCGGAGATGACCACGCCGTTGGTGAGGATGGCGATGTCTTCCAGGATGGCCTTGCGGCGATCGCCGAAGCCCGGCGCCTTGACGGCGGCGACCTTGACGATGCCACGGATCGTGTTGACGACGAGGGTGGCCAGGGCTTCGCCCTCGACTTCCTCGGCGACGATCAGCAGCGGCTTGGCGGCCTTGGCGACAGCCTCGAGCACCGGCAGGAGCTCACGGACGTTCGAGATCTTCTTGTCGTGGATGAGGATGAACGGATCGTCCAGTTCAACCTGCTGCGACTGCTGGTTGTTGATGAAGTACGGCGAGAGGTAGCCGCGATCGAACTGCATGCCCTCGACGACGTCGAGCTCGTTCTCGAGGCCCGAGCCTTCCTCGACCGTGATCACGCCTTCCTTGCCGACCTTGCCCATCGCGGTGGCGATGATGTCGCCGATGTTCGAATCGGAGTTGGCCGAGATCGTGCCGACCTGGGCGATCGCCTTGTCATCCGCGGTCGGGTTGGAAAGCTTCTTCAGCTCACCGACGGCGGCCGTGACGGCCTGGTCGATGCCGCGCTTGAGGTCCATCGGGTTGATGCCGGCGGCCACGGCCTTGAGGCCTTCCTGGATGAACGCCTGGGCGAGGACGGTGGCCGTCGTGGTGCCGTCGCCGGCCACGTCGGAGGTCTTCGAGGCGGCTTCCTTGACGATCTGGGCGCCGATGTTCTCGTACTTGTCGGCGAGTTCGATTTCCTTCGCGACCGAGACGCCATCCTTGGTGACGGTCGGCGCGCCGAAGCTCTTCTCGAGCACGACGTTGCGGCCCTTCGGACCGAGGGTGACCTTGACGGCGTTGGCGAGCGTGTTGACGCCCTTCAGCATGCGTGCGCGGACGTCTTCGCCGAAGCGGACTTCTTTAGATGCCATGAGAGTGAATCCTTGAGATCAGTTGTTTGAGATAGCGGGGAGGAGCGGGGCGAGCGAGGCTCAGCCTTCCAGGACCGCCACGATGTCGTCTTCCTTCAGGAAGACCAGATCTTCGCCATCGACCTTGATTTCCTGGCCGGCGTACTTGCCGAACAGGACGACCTCGCCTTCCTTCACGCCCATCGGGCGGAGCTGGCCGCTGGCCAGGAGGAGGCCGGTACCGGCGGCGATGACCTTGCCGCGGGTGGGCTTCTCGGTGGCGCTGTCAGGGATGACGATGCCACCGGCGGAAACACGCTCTTCTTCGAGACGCTTGACGATGACGCGATCGTGCAGCGGGCGCAGTTTGCTCATGACTTCTCCAACCATGTGATTGACGGATAACGAAATTGGTCCACCCTGTTAGCACTTGCCACGGGTGAGTGCCAGAATTTTAGCCAAAGCTCTCCACGAATCGGAAGAGCCTCGGGGTGATCGACAGATGGCGCCTGTGCGAAACCGTTCAAGGCCCCGGGTACAAAAAAGACCACAATCGACCCATGTCCGAACCCATCGCCATCCTTGTCGCCTGTCCCGCCGGCGAACCCGCCGCCGCCCTCGCCCATGGTCTGGTCAAGGCCGGCCTGGCCGCTTGCGTGAACCACCTGCCGGGGATGCGGTCCACCTACCGCTGGCAAGGCGAGGTGGTCACCGACGCGGAGGACCTCCTGCTGGTGAAGACCACCCGCGAGGCCTTCGCGGCGGTCGAGGCCTTCGTCGTCGCGCACCACCCCTACGAGGTGCCGGAGGTCGTGGCCCTGCCGCTGGTGGAAGGCCACGCGCCCTACCTCGCCTGGCTGGAAGCCAGCGTCGATGCAAGCTAACAAGGGCATGCCCGGTCATAATGATCGACGCCCCCTCGCGGTTCGTCGCCGCACCGATCCCCGGAGTCATCATGACGTCGTTCGCCCGCCTCGCGCGGAACCTGGTCGCCGGCCTCGCCTTGCTCGCCGCCCTGCCGGCGCTCGCCCAGGGCGACGACGACCTGCTGCCGGTCACCCAGGCCTTCCACCTCACTTCCGATGCCAGCCAGCCCGGCATGGTGAAGCTGCACTGGCGCATCGCGCCGGACTATTACCTCTATCGGGGCCGGATCAAGATCAAGGCGGCGGAGCCCACGGCGGTCACGCTGGGCGAGGCGACGCTTCCCGATGGCCTGAAGAAGCACGACGAATACCTCGGCGACGTGGAGATCTACCACGGCGACGTGGAGGCCAGCGTGCCGTACACGCTCGTCGACGCCGCCACCAAGACGCTGGCCCTCGATGTCCAGTACCAGGGCTGCCACGAGGTGGAGCCGAAGATCTGCTACCCACCGAATACCGAGCACCTGAAGCTCACGATCGGCGGTGCATCGACCATCCCCGTCGCCGTGGCGCCCGCCGCCAACGGCGCGGCCCTGCTGGGCGCCCCATCGGCGACCCCTGGTGGCGAGGCGCAGGCGCTTCCCGCCGACCAGGCGTTCCGCTTCGAGGCGCTGGTCAAGGACCACGACAGCCTGCTGCTGCGCTGGACCATGCCCAAGGACTACTACCTGTACCGCGACAAGACGCAGATCACCGTGTCCTCGCCCGCCGGCGTAACCGTGGGCGAACCGGACTGGCCCAGCGGCACCGCCCATCACGACGAGCACTTCGGCGACACCATCGTCTATTTCGACCAGGTCGAGCTGCCAGTGCCGCTGAATGGCGCCGCGGGCGCCACGGCGGTGGCGATCGACGTGACTTACCAGGGCTGCCTCGAGAACGGCATCTGCTATCCGGTCATGACGCGGCATATCAAGGTCGACCTGGGCGCGGGCACGGCATCCGTCGGCGCCCCGTCCGAGGAACAGTCTGCCGCAGCGCCGTCGGATGTCGCGCCGACGCCGCCACCGCCCGGTCTGGCGCCCGGCGGTGACGCGCCCGTCGGCTTCATCGCGGCCATCGGCCTCGCCCTGCTCGGCGGCCTGGTGCTGAACCTCATGCCGTGCGTGTTGCCGGTGCTGTCGCTGAAAGCCATCACCGTGCTCGAAAGCGGGGAAAGCCCGGGCGCCGCACGCAAGCATGCGCTCTGGTATACGGCCGGCGTACTGGCCGCCTTCGCCATCCTGGGCCTGGTCATCGTCGGCATCCGCGCGGCGGGCCACGGCATCCAGTGGGGCGCGCAATTCCAGCAGCCACTGGCGATCGGCCTGCTCGTCTACGTGATGCTGGCCGTGGGCCTGTCGATGTCGGGCGTGTTCGAGATCGGTGGTTCGCTCGGCAACGTGGGCAGCGGGCTCGCCGCTCGATCGGGCCCCTCCGGCGACTTCTTCACCGGCGTGCTCGCCGTGGTCGTGGCCAGCCCCTGCACCGCCCCCTTCATGGGTTCCGCGATCGCCTTCGCCTTCGCCGCGCCCCTGGGCGTGGCTTTCCTGATCTTCCTGGCGCTCGGCCTGGGTCTTGCCCTGCCCTTCCTGCTGATCGGATTCGTGCCGGCGATCGCGCGGCTGTTGCCACGTCCGGGACGATGGATGGAAACGCTGAAGCAGTTGCTGGCGTTCCCCATGTACCTCACGGCGGTCTGGCTGCTGTGGGTACTGACCAAGCAGCGCGGCGCCGATGCGACCGCCCTGGTGCTCGTGGGCGGCGTGCTGCTGGCCATGGCCCTGTGGTGGTACGGCCGCAGCCGTGGCGCACGCCTGTCCTGGGTGTTCACCGGCGTACTGATGATCGGCGCCGCCGCGGCGCTTTGGACCGTGCACGGCCTGCCGGCGCAGGGCGCCGCCCTGCGCGTGGCCGCCGACGGTTCCGTCCCGTATTCGCCGGAAAAACTGGCGGAGTTGCGTGGCGCGGGGACGCCGGTGCTGGTCGACATGACGGCTGACTGGTGCATCACCTGCAAGGCGAACGAGAAAGCCGTACTCGATACCGACGCCTTCAAGGCCTTGCTCACCCGCACCGGCACCGTCTACATGAAGGGCGACTGGACCGACGTGAATGCGACCATCGCGGCCTTCCTCGAGCAGTACCACTCGGTGGGCGTTCCGCTCTACGTGGTCTACCCGAAGGGCGGCGGCGATGGCCGCAAGCTGTCCACGGTGCTCACCTACGACAGCGTCGAGAAAGCGCTCGAGGCCGCCGCGCATCCATGAGCCGCGGCCCGACCTTCTGGATCGTGGTGCTGGCGATCGCCGCCGCGGCCACGGGGCTGTACCTGGAGCATCGCCGCCTGAACCCGCCACCGCCGCAAGGTGTCACCGTGGCGGATGTCGGCGAGTTCCCGCCACCGGCCACCTTCCTCACCGTGGAAGGCAAGCCGCGCCAGCTTTCGGACTGGCGTGGCAAGCGCCTGCTGATCAACTTCTGGGCCACCTGGTGCGCCCCATGCCGCCGGGAAATGCCGTTGTTGAGCGAGAACGCCGGACGCTACAAGGCGCGCAACGTCGCCATCCTCGGCGTGGCCGAAGACACGGCAGGCGCCGTGCGCGCCTATCTCGCGGCCCAGCCGGTGGCGTATCCGGTGGTGCTTGCCGATAGCGACGCCCCGGGCGGCTCGCTATCTTTCGGCAACACACGCCGGGTGCTGCCCTATAGCGTCCTCGTCGGCGAGGACGGGCGTATCCTGCGGCGCAAGCTCGGCACGTTCAGCCAGGCGGAACTCGACGCCTGGCTCGCGCCCTGAACCACGGAGGCCTTCCCATGGACCCCATGCTCCCACCCGACCAGGTGATCGAAGCCACGCGTCTCTGGCTCGAACGCGCAGTCATCGGCCTCAACCTGTGCCCGTTCGCCAAGGCGGTGCACAAGAAGGGCCAGATCCGTTATGTGGTCAGCGACGCCACGCAACCGCTGCAATTGCACGCGGACCTGGTCCGTGAGCTGGAATTTCTGCGCGATACCGACCCCGAGGCGGTGGACACCACGCTGTTGATCCACCCCCACGTGCTCGACGATTTCCTCGACTACAACGAATTCCTGGAGGTCGCGGACGACACCGTGGCGGATCTCGGCCTGGAGGGCGACATCCAGGTCGCCAGCTTCCATCCCGCCTTCCAGTTTGAAGGCACCGCTCCCGACGACATCACCAACTACACCAATCGCTCGCCCTATCCGACCCTGCACCTGCTGCGCGAGGCGAGCATCGACCGCGCGGTGGCGGCCTTCCCGGAAGCCTCGAAGATCTTCGAGGCGAACATGGAGACACTGGACCGGCTGGGCATCGAGGGCTGGCGGAAACTGTTCGCCGAGCCGTGATCGTCTCGACCTGTGGGAGCCGCTTCAGCGGCGATGGGCGCCTCAGGCTGGCCCGCTGCCGCGGGATCGCCGACAAAGTCGGCTCCCACACTTGGTCGCCACATGCACAACCCTCGTGGGAGCCGACCCTGTCGGCGATGCCCGCAACATACGCGAGCGTCTGGAAAGTCGCGATCTCCAGCGAACTACGTCGAACTTCACCGAACTGGACAAGGGTGGGCGACAGGCGCACACTTCGCGGCGTTCCGGAGCCCCGGACCCACGGCACAGGTGAACAGTGGCCAGGATCCTCGTCCTGCACGGACCCAATCTCAATCTCCTCGGCGTCCGCGAGCCTTCGGTCTACGGGCATGAAACGCTCGCCGACATCAACACGTCGCTGCAAGCCCGGGCGCAAGCCGCCGGGCACGACCTGGGCTGGTTCCAGTCCAACGCCGAGCACGAACTGATCGGACGGATCCACCAGGCCCGCGACGAGGGCACGGCGTGGATACTCATCAATCCCGCGGCTTTCACACATACATCGGTCGCCCTGCGCGATGCGCTCGCCGGCGTGGCCATCCCGTTCATCGAGATCCACTTGTCCAATCCGCATGCGCGCGAGCCGTTCCGGCACCACTCGTATGTGTCGGACATTGCCGCCGGCGTGATCTGCGGCTTCGGCGGTGACAGCTACCGGCTGGCGCTCGAGGCCGCGCTGCTCCGGCTGGCCATCCCCGCCGCCTGATTCCCATTCGCGGTGCGCCACGGGCGCCCGCATCCACCACCAGAAGGTTTGTCCCATGGACCTGCGCAAGATCAAGAAGCTCATCGACCTGCTCGAGGAATCGAACCTCGCCGAGCTGGAAATCAAGGAAGGCGAAGAAGTGGTGCGCCTTTCGCGAGTGCCCAAGGGCACCGCCGCACCGCAGATGATGGCGGCGCCCGCTCCCGTCGCCGCCCCGATCGCCGCCGCACCAGCCGCCGCCCCCGCCGCGCCGCCCGCGGAGCCAGGCCTGCCACCCGGCCACGTGGTCAAGGCGCCGATGGTCGGCACGTTCTACGCCGCGTCCACGCCGGGCGCCCCGGCGTTCGCCAGCGTCGGCCAGCAGGTCAAGGCCGGCGAAACCCTGGGCATCATCGAAGCGATGAAGATGTTCAACCAGATCGAGGCCGACGTATCCGGTACCGTCGTCGCCATCCTGGTCGAGAACGGCCAGCCGGTGGAATTCGACGAACCCATGTTCGTCATCGCCTGAGGCCCCGACTCATGCTCGAGAAGGTCGTTATTGCCAATCGCGGCGAGATCGCGCTGCGGGTGCTGCGCGCGTGCCATGCGCTGGGCATCAAGACGGTCGCGGTGCACTCCACCGTCGATCGCAACCTCAAGCACGTCGGCCTGGCCGACGAATCGGTATGCATCGGGCCGGGCCCCTCGGCCGACAGCTACCTCAACATCCCGCGGATCATCGCCGCCGCCGAGATCACCGACGCGGGCGCGATCCATCCGGGGTACGGCTTCCTCTCGGAGAACGCGAATTTCGCCGAGCAGGTCGAGCAATCCGGCTTCGTCTTCATCGGCCCCACGGCCGACGTCATCCGCCTGATGGGCGACAAGGTCGAGGCGATCCGCGCCATGAAGGCCGCGGGCGTGCCCTGCGTGCCGGGCTCCGGCGGGCCACTGGGCGACGACACCGACGAGAACATCCGCATCGCGCGCGAGATCGGTTATCCGGTCATCATCAAGGCGGCCGGTGGCGGTGGCGGTCGCGGCATGCGCGTCGTGCGCACCGAGGCCCACCTGGCGAACTCCATCGTCATGACCAAGCAGGAAGCCAAGGCGGCTTTCAGCAACGATCAGGTCTACATGGAGAAGTTTCTGGAAAACCCACGCCATGTGGAAATCCAGGTGCTCGCCGACGGCCAGGGCAACGCCATCCACCTCGGTGAACGCGACTGCTCGATGCAGCGCCGCCACCAGAAGGTGGTGGAAGAGGCGCCCGCGCCAGGCATCACGCCGGAACTGCGCGAACAGATCGGCAAGGTCTGCGTCGACGCCTGCATCCGCATCGGCTACCGCGGCGCGGGCACCTTCGAGTTCCTGTTCGAGAACGGCCGCTTCTACTTCATCGAGATGAATACCCGCATCCAGGTCGAACACCCGGTGACGGAACTGGTGACCGGCATCGACCTCGTGCGCGAGCAGTTGCTGATCGCCGGCGGCGAGAAGCTTTCGATCCGCCAGGAGGACATCGTCCTCAACGGCCACGCGATCGAATGCCGCATCAATGCCGAGGACCCGGACACGTTCATGCCGAGCCCCGGCACGGTGAAGCGTTTCGAGGCGCCGGGTGGCCCCGGCGTACGCGTCGACACTCACCTGTACGACGGCTACCGCATCCCGCCGAACTACGATTCGATGATCGGCAAGATCATCGTCCACGGCCCGGACCGCGCCACGGCCATCGCGCGCATGCGCATGGCCCTGACCGAGACGGTGATCGAAGGCGTGAAGTGCAATATCCCGCTACAACAGCGGATCATGGCCGACGTCGGCTTCCAGCAGGGTGGGCAGAACATCCACTACCTGGAAAAACGAATGGCGGAGCAGAAAGAGACGCCATCGGCGTAATTGAAGAGTCCCGCCGCAAGGCGGGATTTTTTGGTCAGGCCTTGCGTCGGCCGCTGATGCGTACCCAATCCTCGAGCGTGCGTACCTCCAGCTCGTCGAACCATTCCGCGTAACGCGTGAGCAATTCCTCGTGCTGCCCGGAGAGGATGCCCGAGAGCGCGAACGGTGCGCCAGGCTTCACAGCCGAGGCAAACGTCGGGGCTAGCTCGCCGAGGGGGCCGGCGAGGATATTCGCCACGAGCACGTCGGCCTGCTCGACAGGTGCCTCGCCCGGCAGATAGACGTCCAGATCGCCATGGACGCCATTACGTTCGGCGTTGTCACGCGAAGCGAGCAAGGCCTGGGGATCGTTGTCGACGCCCACGGCGCGTGCCGCGCCCAGCTTCAACGCGGCGATGGCGAGGATGCCCGACCCGCAACCGTAGTCGAGGACGAACTTGCCGGCCATCTGCTGGCCGTCGAGCCATTCCAGGCACATCGCCGTGGTCGGGTGCGTTCCCGTGCCGAAGGCGAGGCCCGGATCGAGCCGCACCACGACGATCCCGCCATCCGCCGGCGGCTCGATGTTCCACGGATAGACCCACAAACGGCGGCCGAACGGCATCGGCTTGAACTGGTCCATCCACGCCCGCTCCCAGTCCTGGTCCTCCACCTCGCGCCAGGTGATGTGGGAGGGTTCGATGAAGGGCAGGTCGTCGGCGATGGCCTCGGTCAGGCCACGCTTGTCGGCGCCAGCGTCGAACAGCGCATTGAGCACGATCTGGTTCCACAACGGGATCTCGCCCACCCCGGGTTCGAAGATGGCTTCTTCGTCGGGTGTTTCCGCGTCGGCGTCCTGCAGCGTGATGGACAGCGCGCCGAGGTCTTCCAGCGTCGCTTCGACACGTGGCTGTTCGGCGGCGCGGATCGTGAGGGAAAGTTCGAGCCAGGGCATCGTGGGGCCAGTGCAGTGGGCGGGTCCATGATTCTACCGGGCGCGCACGGGCACGGCGCGGCCGTTATGATCGGGCGTTATGTATACGCAGTGCCCCGAGTGCCTCACCGTCTATAAGCTGGAAGCCGAGCTTCTGGTCCATGCCTGCGGCTGCGTGCGTTGCAGCCACTGCGACGCTGTCTTCAACGCCCTGGGCACGCTCGCCGAACAGCTGCCGCCGGAGCCGTTCACGCGGCTGGCGGAGCACGCTTTGGATCGTGAGCCACCCACCGCCGACGTGGCGGTGTTCCGGCCGCGGCCGGTGGCCGAGGTGGCTTCCGGAGGCCCCGAGGCAAGCCCTCTCGCGGAAGACGACATCGCCGGCGCGGAAACGGGGGAAGACTTTTCACAGTTGACGTTCACACCACGGTTCGCGAAGCGGAAGCACCGGTCATGGCGCACCGCCGCCTGGGTCGGTGTCTGTACCGTGCTTATCCTCGGCCTCGGGGCGCAGCTGGCATGGGCCAAGCGGGACGTTCTCATCGCGGACCCCACCATCGGGCCCGTCCTGGAAACGGGGTGCGCGATGATCGGCTGTCGCCTGCCTCTCGTATCCGACCCTTCCCGCCTTCACTTGCTCGCGCGCGACGTCGAGCAGCATCCGTCCGTCACCGACGGCTTGCTCATCACCGCCAGCGTGCGAAACGATGCATCGTTCGCGCAGCCGTACCCCGTGGTCACCATCGTCCTCTCGGACGCCAGCGGCCAGCGCCTCGCCATGCGCCGTTTCCAACCCGAGGATTACGTGGGCGATGCGTCGGCGCGCTCACGCGGTCTCGCCAGCGGGGTGACGACGGCCATGGTGTTCGAGGTGCAAGACCCGGGCCAGCGAGCCGTGGCTTTCGCATTCAGCTTCGAGTGAAGCGTTCGAAAAAATTTCTTTTTGCAAGCCTGCACTTCGCTCCCCGGGGCGAGTACACTCGGTTCCCTTCGCGACTTTTCATCACCCCGACGAGGTGAACGGGTCGCAGCCCAAGAAGCACCATACCGATAAGAACCGACCGGAGATCCACGCTCCGGCCTGCGAGAGGGGAATGCCTTGAACGCTGTGAGACTGTCTGCCGGCGAGGCCGCCAACGAAACCTCCATGCAGAGCGCTCTCAGCGAATGTGTCAGTCGTACGGTTCGTCGCTACCTCGCCGATATCGGTGATACCGAGTTCGGTGAAGGCCTGCATGCCCTCGTGATACGGGAAGTCGAAGGCCCCCTGCTCCGCGAGGTGCTTTCCTTCCACGAGGGCAACCAGAGCCGCGCCGCCGCCGCACTCGGCATCAACCGCGCCACCCTGCGCAAGAAGCTCGCCGCTCACGGGATTTCCTGACCGGCATACCGCCGGGACCGCGTGGACGTCCGGGCGGCTATAATGACGCGCTCTCCTCCCCGGAAGTGCCCATGCCCACGCCCGATCTCGTTCCCGTCCGCCGCGCGCTCGTCAGCGTTTCCGACAAGCAGGGCCTGACCGGGCTGGCTCGCCGCCTCGCTGCCGCGAACATCGAAATACTCTCCACCGGCGGCTCAGCCAAGGCGCTTCGCGATGCCGGCATCCCCGTGCGCGACGTGGGCGACCTCACCGGCTTTCCCGAGATCATGGATGGGCGGGTGAAGACGCTGCATCCACGCATCCACGGTGGCCTGCTCGGCCGCCGCGGCACCGACGACGCGGTGATGGCGGAACACGGCATCGTTCCGATCGACCTGCTCGTGCTCAATCTTTATCCCTTCGAACGCACGGTCGCCAATCCGGCGTGCGCGCTGGAAGACGCCATCGAGAACATCGACATCGGCGGTCCCGCCATGCTGCGCGCCGCGGCCAAGAACTGGAACGATGTCGCCGTGCTGACCGATCCTGCGCAATACGAAGAGGCGCTGGCGGAGATCGAGCAGAAGGGTGGACTTTCGCGCGCGACGCGTTTCCGGCTTTCCGTCGCCGCGTTCAACCGCGTGTCGAACTACGACGCCGCCATCAGCGATTACCTCTCCGGTATCACGCTTGACGATACGCACACCACGGTCGCCGGGCGCGCGGAATTTCCCGAGCAGTCGAATGGCCGCTTCATCAAGGTCATGGACCTGCGTTACGGCGAAAATCCACACCAGGCCGGCGCGTTCTATCGCGACCTCTACCCCGCGCCCGGCACACTCGCCACGTTCCGCCAGTTGCAGGGCAAGGAACTATCGTTCAACAACATCGCCGATGCCGATGCCGCCTGGGAATGCGTGCGCCAGTTCGACGCGCCAGCCTGCGTGATCGTGAAGCACGCGAATCCCTGCGGTGTCGCCGTGGCGGCCGACCCGCTGGCCGCCTATGAACTGGCCTATGCCACCGACCCGACCTCGGCCTTCGGCGGCATCATCGCGTTCAACCGTCCGCTGGACGCGGAAACAGCAAGGACCATCCTGAAGCGCCAGTTCGTCGAAGTGCTGATCGCGCCGCAGGTGGATGCCGGGGCGGTCGAGGAAGCGGCGAAGAAAGCCAATGTGCGCGTGCTGGAAATCCCGCCGGGCGACGGTCGCAACACCCACGACGTGAAGCGCGTAGGCTCCGGCCTGCTCGTGCAGACCGCCGATCATCGACAGGTCCAGCGGGAAGAGCTGAAGGTCGTGAGCAAGCGCCAGCCCACGCCCGGCGAACTCGACGACCTGCTGTTCGCCTGGCGCGTGGCGAAGATGGTGAAGTCCAACGCGATCGTCTACGCCAAGGACAAACGGACGATCGGTATCGGCGCCGGCCAGATGAGTCGTGTCGTCAGCGCGAAGATCGCCGGTCTCAAGGCCGAGGAAGCCGGCCTCGTGGTGCCGGGCAGCGCAATGGCCTCGGACGCGTTCTTCCCGTTCCGCGACGGTATCGACGCGGCCGCCGCGGCGGGCATCCGGGCGGTGATCCAGCCCGGCGGCTCCATGCGCGACAGCGAGGTTGTCGCCGCCGCCGATGAGCACGACATGGCGATGGTGTTCACGGGCGTTCGCCACTTCCGCCACTGACGGAAGCATCGCCGACAAGGTCGGCTCCCACCAAGGCAAAGGCTCAACCTTGCCCTGGTGGGAGCCGACCTCACCGCCCCGCACCGCCCGCGACAAACGCTGCTTCGGCCCCCTCCCTGCGCAACGCATATCGCCGCGCCAGCACCGCGCACGCCATCAGCTGTATCTGGTGGAACAGCATGATCGGCAGCACGATCAGGCCGAGCGGATGGCCGGCGAACAACACTTTCGCCATCGGGACGCCGGCGGCCAGGCTCTTCTTCGAGCCGCAGAAGACGATCGTGATCTCATCCTCCTTGACGAAACCGAGCGCCCTCGCGCCATAGCGCGTGATCACCAGCGCACACGTCAGCAATACCGCGTTCACTACCACCAATCCCGCCAGTACCGGCATGGGTAACTGGTGCCACAAGCCCTGCAGCACCGCCGCGCTGAAGGCGGTGTACACCACCAGCAGGATCGAGCCCCGGTCGACGAAGGTGAGCAGGGTGGCATGCTTGCGCACCCACCCGCCGATCCAGCGCTGCGCGACTTGTCCAGCGACGAACGGAACGAACAACTGCACCACAATCGCACCGACCGCGTGCAAGGAGAGGCCGCCCTGCCCCGTACCCGCGATCACCACGCCAACCAGCAAGGGCGTGATGAAGATGCCCAGCAGGCTCGACGCGGACGCGGAGACGATGGCCGCCGGCACGTTACCGCGAGCGATCGACGTGAAGGCGATCGATGACTGCACCGTCGACGGCAAGGTGCACAGGAACAGGATGCCAAGGTAGAGGTCGGGCGAGACGAGCGGCGAGAGCACCGGCTTCAGCACGATGCCGAGCAGGGGAAACAGCAGGAAGGTGCTGGCGAGGACGGTGAGATGCAGCCGCCAGTTGGTCATCCCCGCAACGACCGCCTCGCGGGAGAGCTTCGCCCCATGCAGGAAGAAAAGGAGGCCGATGGCGACATCGGTGACCACCTCGAAAACGCTGGCGGCGTTGCCGCGGCACGGCAGGATGCTGGCCAGCACCACGGTCGCGACCAGGGAAAGGGTGAATCCATCGGGGAGGAAGCGGCGCATGGCGGCGGCTGGCATGAGAGGGGATGGATGTATTTCACCGCCCCGTCTCTCATAAGACAATTCGTTTTACCTGATCCGGTGATACATTCTTGTTATGAATGTCTCCCTCCGGCAGCTTCGCGCCTTCCTTGCCGTGGCCGGCCATCGGCATTTCCGCCGTGCGGCGGAATCCCTGCACCTTACCCAGCCGGCGGTGAGCCGCCTGATCTCCGACCTGGAAACGGAACTGGACGTACGCCTGTTTGACCGCAGTACGCGAGAAGTCGTACCCACGGAGGCGGGCCGGTACCTGGAGCAAGCGGTAGCCCGCGTGCTGGACGAACTCGACGGCGTGCTCTCGCATGCGCGCGCGCAGGCGGACCCGTTACGCGGCAGGGTGCGCGTCGCGGCCGTGCCGACGCTCTCGGCGGGTCTCCTACCCGCCTGCATCGCCCGCTGCGCCCTCGAACATCCTTCGCTGGAGATCCTGCTGCGCGACCAGACCCAGGCGCAGGTGCTGGATGCGGTACGCGGTGGCGAGGTCGACTTCGGTCTCACGGTCGAGCCCGCCACGGTGGAGGAGTTCGATGCGGAAACGATCCTGCGCGATCCGTTCCGGCTGGTCTGCCGCCTCGACCACCCTTTCGCCGCGAAGACGAGCGTGCCGTGGAAATCGCTGGCGCGCGAACCGCTCATCCTGCTCGACCACGCCTCGGGTAGCCGGCGACTGATCGACGCCGCGTTCGCCACCCGGGAGATCGCCATGAACGTGGTACTTGAAGTGGGCCATCCGCACACGGCGTTTCGCATGGTCGAGGCCGGTCTCGGCGTGACCGTCACGCCCGCGCTGTCGCTGGACGCCTTGCGTCCCGGCCTGGCCGCACGAGCGCTGTCGCCGTCGGTGGATCGCGAGGTCACCCTGCTGAGGCGCCGCGCACGCTCGCTTTCGCCGCCGGCGCAAACCGTATGGAACACGTTGCGGGATATCGCGCTCACGCTGGCTTGAAGACCGCCGTTTCATCATGCGGGCTTTGACCGCGGGAGACCGGCGATGAGCTACCGGCTGTATTACTGGACAGGCCTGCAAGGCCGGGGCGAATTCGTGCGCCTGTGCCTGGAAGACGCTGGCGCGGCCTACACCGACGTTGCCCGCGAAGAGGGCGACGAGATCATGACGGCGTTCCTCGAAGGAAACCAGGAAGGTGCCCTGCCCTTCGCGCCTCCGTTCCTGACATCGGGGCGACTGGTGATCGCCCAGGTGGCGAACATCCTCCAATACCTCGGGCCGCGACATGCACTGGTGCCGGAAAGCGAGTCGCGGCGCCTTTACGCCCACCAATTGCAACTGACCATCACCGATCTCGTGGCCGAGGTGCACGATACCCACCATCCGGTATCGACGGAGCAGTATTACGAGGACCAGCGTGCCGAGGCGAAGCGGCGGGCGAAGGACTTTTGCGAGTCGAGGATTCCGAAATTCCTGGGTTACTTCGAGCAGGTGCTGGAACGCGGCGGCGGGAAACATCCGCTGCGCGAGCACTCCTATGTGGACCTGTCGTTGTTCCAGGTGATGGCCGGGTTGGATTACGCCTTTCCGAAGACGATGGCGAGGCAGAGCCTGCCGCTGTTACGGGACCTGGCCAGGCGCGTGGCGGACCGCCCGAATATCGCCGCCTATCTCGCATCGGAACGGCGCGTGCCGTTCAACACGAACGGCATCTTCCGGCATTACCCGGAACTGGATGGATGAGGCGAGGATGGCCACCGTTCCAGCGTGAGAGCCGCTTCACTGCGCGAGCCATTCACTGTGGGAGCCGCTTCAGCGGCGATCCCGCGGCAGCGGGCCAGGTCACGACAAGCACCCTTCTCTACCCCGGCAGCATCCAGCCCCGCCTGCCTCAGTTCGACCCGGCAGGCTTCGGCGCCTGGCCCCATTCGTAGACCTTGTAATAAACCGGGTTCACCGGCCCGTTCTTCGGATCGTGATGAAGTTTCCCGTCCGGATCGACCATGTAGGTCTGCGGCACGCCTTTCTTCGGCGTCACCACGACCATGAACAACTTGCCGCCCGTGCGGTATTCCGCGACGCGATCGTCGCCCTCCTGGCGCACGGTGACCTGCGGTGCCTGCTGGCCCCGGGCGTCGACCGCGCCATTGTCCTGCATGGAAGGCAGCGCCACGGCGGAATGCGAGCCGCCATTGGCGTCCGACGTGGCCGGCGTGGTCTTGCCGTCCTGGGCCTCGTCGTAAGGCACCGGCCTCTCGATCGGCTTCAGGCCCGACCGGTCCGGCTCGCCCGCCTTGACGCCCGGATCGTTCAGGCCCGGCGGAGGCGGGGCCGGCTTGAACGACGACGAATCCTGGGCGTTCTGTGCAACGGCGGGTAGCGCCAGTACCAGGGCGAGCGCGGCAACGAGGACGTGCAAGCGGTTCATGGGAATCTCTCCATAAGGGACTGCGAGGATAGCAATTCCCACCCCTCCGGCGACGTGAACGGGCGACCCGCGCGCGACCATGAGAGAATCGGCAAATGCCTACGCTCACGCTCATCGATGGGTCCTCGTACCTGTACCGCGCGTTCCACGCGCTGCCGCCCCTGACCAACACCTACGGCGAGCCCACCGGCGCGCTGTTCGGCATCGTCAACATGCTGCGCACGACGATGAAGGCGGGCTCCGACTACGTCGCCTTCGTCTGCGACGCCCCCGGCCGTACGTTCCGCGACGACCTCTACCCCGAGTACAAGGCGAACCGGCCGTCCATGCCGGACGACCTGCGCGCGCAGGTCGACCCGATGATGAAGATCGTGGGCGCCCTGGGATTTCCGATCCTTTGCGTGCCCGGCGTCGAGGCCGACGATGTGATCGGCACGCTCGCCCGCCAGGCCGCGGACCAGGGCATCGATACGATCATCTCCACCGGCGACAAGGATTTCGCCCAGATGGTCGGTGCGCACATCGTGCTCATCAACACGATGACCAACACCACGATGGACATCGACGGCGTCATCGAGAAGTTCGGCGTGCGGCCGGAACAGATCGTCGATTACCTCACCCTCATGGGCGACAGCATCGACAACGTGCCGGGCGTGGAGAAGTGCGGCCCGAAGACGGCGGCAAAGTGGTTGGCGGAATACCACGACCTCGACCAGCTGTTCGCGAACGCGGACAAGATCGGCGGCAAGATCGGCGAGAACCTGCGGGCGGCGATCCCACGCCTGCCGCTATCGCGCGAACTGGTCACGATCCGCACGGACGTACCGCTGGAGCATGGTCCTACCGACCTGCGCATGCGCGACCGCGACGTCGAGGCCTTGCGCGAGCTCTACACGCGTTACGACTTCAAGGCGGCCCTGAAGGACCTCGACGCTGCCGCCACAGGGCCGGCGGCGCCCGCCGCCGCGATGCCCGCTCCCGCACCGGCGGCCCATGTCGCTCCCGACGCCGCCCTCGGCGCCGAGGGCGAGTACGAGCTGGTCATGACCGAGGAACGCCTGGCCGCGTGGCTGGAGAAGCTGGAAACCGCGCCGCTGATCGCCTTCGACACCGAGACCACCAGCATCGACGCGATGCAGGCGGATATCGTCGGCCTGTCGCTGGCCGTGGAGCCGGGCAAGGCAGCCTATATCCCGCTGGCGCACGATTACCCGGGTGCGCCGGCCCAGCTGTCGCGCGACCACGTGCTCGGCGCGCTGAAGCCGATCTTCGAAGACCCGTCGAGGCCGAAGGTCGGTCAACATGGCAAGTACGATATCAACATCCTGTCGCACTACGGCATCGCCTTGCGCGGCCTCGCGCACGACACGATGCTGGAATCGTACGTGTTCAACGCGACCGCGACGCGCCACGACATGGACTCGCTGGCCTCGCGTTACCTCGGCTATACGACGATCAAGTACGAGCACGTGGCAGGCAAGGGCGCCAAGCAGATCTCCTTCTCCCAGGTGGACTGCGACACCGCCTGCCGCTACGCCGCCGAAGACGCGGACATCACGCTTCGCCTGCACCATGCGTTGTGGCCGAAGCTCGAAGCCGAGCCCACCCTGCGCGACGTGTACGAGAACATCGAGATTCCTCTCGTGCCCGTCCTGGCCGGAATGGAACGTATCGGCGTGCTGATCGATGCGAACGAGTTGCGCAAGCAGAGCCAGCAGCTCGGTAAGCGCATGGTCGAACTGCAGAAGCTGGCCTACGCCTCCGCCGGCCACGACTTCAACCTCGATTCGCCGAAGCAACTGCAGGCCGTGCTTTTCGACGAACTGGGGCTGGCGGCGAAGATCAAGACACCCACCGGCCAGCCCTCGACGAACGAAGAGGCGCTGGAGGCCATCGCCGATACGCACGAGTTGCCGCGCCTGATCCTCGAATACCGTGGCCTCGCCAAGTTGCGTTCGACTTATA
Source organism: Luteibacter sp. E-22 (assembly GCF_049913125.1). Classification (GTDB taxonomy): domain Bacteria; phylum Pseudomonadota; class Gammaproteobacteria; order Xanthomonadales; family Rhodanobacteraceae; genus Luteibacter. Next base: position 512,753 of record NZ_CP183975.1, on the reverse strand, counting down.
CCGACAAGCTCGCCGGCATCGTCAATCCACGCACGGGACGCGTGCATACCAGCTACCACCAGGGCGCCGTGGCCACGGGCCGCATCAGCTCTTCCGACCCTAACCTGCAGAACATTCCCGTGCGCACCGAGGAAGGCCGGCGCATCCGCCAGGCGTTCGTCGCGCCGGAGGGATGGCGCATCCTCGCCGCCGACTACTCCCAGATCGAACTGCGCATCATGGCCCACCTGTCCAACGACGAAGGGCTTCTCCGCGCCTTCCAGGAAGGCGGCGACGTGCATCGTGCGACGGCCGCGGAAGTATTCGGCGTGCCGCCGGCCGAGGTCACCACGAACCAGCGCCGCGCGGCCAAGGCGATCAACTTCGGCCTGATGTATGGCATGAGTTCGTTCGGCCTTGCCCGTCAGCTTGGCGTCGACCGTGGCGAGGCTTCCGACTACATGGGGCGCTATTTCTCGCGCTATCCCGGCGTGCGCGCCTTCATGGACGCCACGCGCGAGCAGGCCCACCGCGACGGCTACGTGCAGACCCTGTTCGGCCGCCGCCTGTACCTCGAGAACCTCAATTCGCGCAACCAGGCCTTCCGCGCCGGTGCCGAGCGCGCGGCGATCAATGCGCCGATGCAGGGCACGGCAGCCGACATCATCAAGCGGGCCATGATAGCCGTGGCCGCCTGGATCGAGCCCCGGAACGACGTGCGCCTGCTCATGCAGGTGCACGACGAACTGGTCTTCGAGGTTCGCGCGGACGCTGTAGACGAGGTCCGTGCGGGTATCGAGAAGCACATGACCGGCGCCGCCACGCTCAGCGTGCCGCTACAGGTCGATATCGGCGTCGGCGCCAACTGGGACGAAGCACACTGAGCCGGCGAATGGCCATCCAAACGTAAGATTTCCGTATAGTCGTTCAGGCAAGGGGCGCGCCAAGTCACTGATTATTGGTCCCATGAACGCCGGCTGACTTTTTTTCGCCCCGAATTGCAACTTCGACCGTTCCTGGACGTCTATATCTTCGGACGCACGCAACGGCGTCCCATCGGTGGACTCCACCTCCCTGGAGTCACCCTGCGGACGGTCCGATCTTCCCCTGGATCCGACCATCCACCGGCCCCGAGAGCTCCCCTGGCTCTCGGGGTTTTTTTTGCCCGTGGCAAAGACAGAGCCTGCACATTCACACCCGCATCCTCTCGACCACATCGAACCAGGAGGGGAAGGCATATGCGCGCAGGTCTCATCATCGTCGGCGTCATCCTGATCGGCCTAGGCCTCTGGGTGACCCTGGGCAACGGCAGCTACAGCAAGACCGACACGGTCGCATCCATCGGTTCGGCCAAGATCGAAGCCACGCACGACAAGGCCATTCCGCAATGGGTAGGGATCGCGGGCATCGTCATCGGCGGCATCGTCGCCGTGGCGGGGATCGCGCAGAAGCGTTGACGCGGCACGGGGGCCGGGACGGCCCCCAACCGCTACAATAGGTGGATGGATGTTTCCCACCTTCTCGACTCCCTCAACGACGCCCAACGTGAGGCCGTCAGCGCCCCGCCCGGCCATTACCTGATCCTCGCCGGCGCCGGCTCGGGCAAGACCCGGGTACTGACCAATCGCATCGGCTGGCTCACCCAGGTGGAGCGGGTGCCGCCGTGGGCGATCCTCGCCGTCACGTTCACCAACAAGGCCGCCGGCGAGATGCGCACCCGCCTGGACGGGATCATTCCCGGTGGCACGCAAGGCCTCACGGTAGGCACGTTCCACGGCATCGCGCACCGGTTGCTGCGCCGTCACTGGCGCGAGGCAGGCCTGGTCGAAGGTTTCCAGATCCTCGATTCCGACGACCAGCAACGACTGATAAAGCGCGTGATCGCCGGCATGGGCCTGGACGAGGCCCGCTTTCCGCCACGTCAGGCGTCGTGGCAAATCAACAACTGGAAGGACGAAGGCAAGCGACCCGACGCGATCGAGCATCGCGACCACCCGGTGACCCGTACCTTCGTGGAAATCTACAAGGCTTACGAACAGCAATGCCAGCGGGCCGGACTGGTGGATTTCGCCGAGCTCCTGCTGCGTGCGCACGAGTTGTGGCTGAAGGACCCGCAAGTCCTCAAGCACTACCAGGATCGCTGGCGCTACCTGCTGATCGACGAATTCCAGGACACCAACACCTTGCAGTACGCGTGGATACGCGTGCTCGCCGGCAGCACCGGGCAAGCCTTCGTCGTCGGCGACGACGATCAGGCGATCTATGGCTGGCGCGGTGCCAAGGTGGAGAACGTGCAGCAGTTCCTGCACGATTTCCCCGGCGCGAAGACGATCCGCCTGGAACAGAACTACCGCTCCACCTCGACGATCCTGAAGGCGGCCAACGCGGTCATCGCGCGCAATGGCGGCCGTCTCGGCAAGCAGCTGTGGACCGATGGCGGCGAAGGTGAACGCATCGCCCTGTATGCCGCGTACAACGAACAGGACGAGGCGCGCTTCGTCATCGAGCGCATCCGTGAGTACGTCGCCGAACACGGCAACGCACGCGACTGCGCCATCCTTTACCGCTCCAACGCCCAGTCGCGCAACTTCGAAGAACAGTTGATCCAGCGCGACCTCCCTTATCGAGTCTATGGCGGTCTCCGCTTCTTCGAACGCGCCGAGATCAAGGATGCCCTCGCCTACCTGCGTCTCGCGTCGAACCGTCACGATGACGCCGCCTTCGAACGCGCCGTGAACACACCGCCGCGCGGCATCGGCGACCGCACGCTCGACGAGTTGCGCCGGCGCGCACGCACCGACGGCAGTTCCATGTGGGAGGCGTCGCTCACCGAGGCCTCCATCGGTTCAATGGCGGGCCGCGCGAAGAATGCGGTAAAGGCCTTCATCGGCCTGATCGACAACCTCGCACGCACCTTCGCTGGCCACGGTGAAGGGGATGGTGAAGGGAACGACGCGCCAAGTGCGCTCGGCCTTGCCGAACAGATCGAGCACGCCATCATCCACACCGGACTGCGCGACTTCTACGAGAACGACAAGCGCGGCAACGGCGAGGCGCGCGTGGAGAACCTGGACGAGCTGGTCAACGTTGCCAGCCGCTTCGAGATGACCCCGGAAGACGTCGATGCCGGCCTCAACGAACTCTCCGCTTTTCTATCGCATGCCGCGCTGGAAGCCGGCGAAGGCCAGGGCGAGGCCTGGGACGATTGCGTGCAGTTGATGACGCTGCATTCGGCAAAGGGCCTGGAGTTCCCCGTGGTCTTCCTGGTCGGCATGGAAGAAGGCCTGTTCCCGAGCCAGCGCTCCACGGAGGAAGACAACCGCCTTGAGGAAGAGCGCCGCCTGGCCTACGTAGGCATCACGCGCGCCCGCGAGCGGCTCTACCTTTCCCACGCGGAATCGCGCCGCATGCACGGCACGGAGATGCTGGCCCGGCCGTCCCGCTTCCTCGGTGAGATCCCCCCCGACCTGATCGACGAGTTGCGCCCGCGCGTCCAGGTCTCGCGCCCGGCCTATGCCGACCGCTACGCGTCTTCGGCCGTGGAAGAGGCCTCTCCGATCCGCCTCGGTCAGCGGGTCAGCCATCCGAAGTTCGGGGAAGGGACGATCGTAAGCGCCGAAGGCGCCGGCGCGCATATGCGTGTGCAGGTGAACTTCGAAGATGCCGGCAGCAAGTGGTTGGTTTACGCTTACGCGAATCTGACCGCGTTGTAGGGGGCGTCCGGCCGGACAGCCGGCGCGGAGGAAGGGGGAAGGGAACCGCATGATCGTCGGCATCGATCTGGGCACGACCCACAGTCTCGTCGCGGCGTGGTTGGACGGGGCTCCGCGCCTGATCCCCAACGCGCTCGGCGGCGTGCTGACACCGTCGTGCGTCGGCGTCGACGAAGATGGCAGCATCCTCGTCGGGGAGGCCGCCCGTGAACGCCTTCAGACCCATCCGCAACAGACCGCCTCGCTGTTCAAGCGCTACATGGGCAGCTCTCGCAGCGTGCGCCTGGGCGATCGCGATTATCGTGCGGAAGAGCTTTCCGCCCTGATCCTGCGATCGCTGAAGGCGGATGCCGAGGCTTTCCTCGGCGAGCCGGTCACCGGGGCCATCGTGACCCTGCCCGCTTATTTTTCGGACGCGCAACGCAAGGCGACGCGGTCGGCCGGCGAACTCGCAGACCTCAAGGTGGAGCGCCTGCTCAACGAGCCGACTGCCGCCGCGCTCGCCTATGGACTGCACGATAGGGGGAGCGAGACGCAATTCCTTGTTTTCGATCTCGGCGGCGGCACGTTCGACGTATCTATCCTCGAGATGTTCGAGGGTGTCATGGAGGTACGTGCCAGCGCGGGCGACAACATGCTCGGTGGCGAGGACTTCACCACGCTGATCGTCGATCTCGCCTTCGCGAATGGCATGCCTGAAGCAGCGCGTGACGATCCGCGCTTCATGCAGCGCCTGGCGGCCAGCGCCGAGCGGGTCAAGCGGGAATTGAACGCCGGCGGCGTCGCCTCGCTGGACGTTCGTTACGAAGATCGTTCGATCCGGGTCGACATCGACGCCCAGGCATTCGAGAAACTGGCCCAACCGCTGCTCAACCGCCTCTGGCGCCCGATCGAGCGCGCCATGCGCGACGCGCGCATCCGTGCCGCGGATCTCGACAGCGTGGTCCTGGCCGGCGGCGCCACGCGCATGCCCATGATCCGCGCACTCGCCACGCGCATGTTCGGCCGCTTCCCCGCCGTCGGCCATAACCCGGACGAAGTGGTCGCCATGGGTGCCGCGGTGCAGGCGGGACTGAAGATGAAGGACAAGGCGCTCGACGGGATGGTGATGACGGACGTCTGCCCGTACACACTCGGTACCGAGGTCGTGCGCCAGCTGGACAACGGGTCGCAGGCACCGGGATTCTTCGTGCCGGTGATCCAACGCAATACCGTCGTTCCCACCAGTCGCGTCGAGCGCTTTTCGCCGGCGACGCCCGAGCAGAAGCTGATTCGCATCGGCGTCTACCAGGGCGAGTCGCGCATGGTCCGTGACAACATCGCCCTCGGCGAACTCACGATTCCGATTCTGCCAGGCCCAGGGCACGGCGATGGCGTCGATGTCCGGTTCACCTACGACGTGAACGGTCTGCTGGAAGTCGAAGTGACCGTCGTCGCCAGCGGCGAGGTGAAGCGGCTGGTGATCGAGAGCGGCGAGGCGCACATGCCTGCGGACGAGATCGCACGGCGACTGCAGGCGCTGTCGGCCCTCAAGGTACACCCACGCGACACGCTCGAATACCGCACCCTGCTCGCCCGCGCGGAGCGTCTCTACGAGCAACTGCCAGGCGAACTCCGCGAGCGGTTCGGCCGTGTCATCCTTCGTTTCGAGCAGGTGCTCGCCACTCAGGACCAGCGACTGATCGCACGTAACGCCGTGGGGTTCCGCGAGTCCTTGCAGGCGATCGAGCGCGACGATCGATTCGCGCCGGACCCGGCGAACTGAGCATGACGCTGCCCTGGCACCTGGATGTCCTCGGACTTCCCGCGCACGCGGACGAGATCGCGGTGCGCCGGGCGTACGCGGCGGCGATCCGAAAAATCGACCCGGCGACCGATCCCGATGCATTCCAGCACCTTCGCCGCGCCTACGAAGCCGCGCGTACGTGGTGCGAGCAGATGGACACGGCGGCGGCGACGAGCGGCGAAGCGTCTGCCGGCGGACCTGCGGTCGCGGCCAGCGGCGCGGTGGACAAGGAAGACAAGCCATCACTGGAGGAATCGCCCGCACGCCCGGTCGATTACACGGTGACGCTTGCCTGGCGATTCGCCGCCGATGTCGGCGCACATCGGGCCGAAGGCATACAGCGCATGCTCGACGATATCCTCGTGGAATTACGCACTCAGTATATCGACGCGCCCGGCCAGTTCGAGGAACACCTGATCGACCTTGTCGGACTGCAGCGCATCGCACACCGGGCGGAGGTATTCGCCGCCGCGGAAATGCGTTTTCACTGGGACGAGGTGGGACACCTCGCTGCGCTGGGACAACGTGGTCAGTGGGTCGACGTGGTGATGTCCCAGCGTGAGGCGTGGCTCACGCTTGCGGTGGATCGGCGACGGGCATGGCTGGACCTGTTCGCGCAGGCCGAGACGCGCCTCGACAACGCCCTGTTGCGGCATTGGCCGGAAGTCGCGAAGCTCAACGAACGCTTTCCCGCATGGCTCGGTCTCCATCTTTCTGGCGAAACGCTCCAAGCGTGGCGCGCGGGATTCGATACCCAGGCCGCCGTTGCTCCCAGGCGCGGCCTTCGACGATTGAGGTGGCATGCCGCGGCCATCCTCGTGGTGACAGGCATCGTCGGCACAGCGAGTATTGCGATCAAAGACTTCGTAAGGTCTCCGTCCGTGTCGCCGATCTCACTTCCCAGCGCATCCTCCCCCCAGGACACGCCGCTTCGATGCATGGAGCTCTACACGGAATTGGACAAAGCGGATGCATTCGCTGGCAAGCAACCAGACGACGTCGCTGCGCTGAAGACTCGCGCTCACCGCTGCCAACAGGCCGGACGCTGGCACGCACAAACGAGAGCCTCCCCGAGTTTGTCCGACACGGATGCAATGCCGCACTGATTCCCTTGACCCATGGCTGCGTCAAGTCCACGTGGGTCATACAGAAGTTCGCAGCTGGGCATTCCCCTAGTTGGGACACGGGCATATCCGATTTGTCTCAGGGAAAATTTCCGACAGCGTCACCAGGGCTAGACAGGACAGTCAAGCGGCCCGCGGCTTTGGCAATCTTGCGTTGCCAATCCCAAGCGATTCGTTAATGTCGACGAATCAATGGAGACGCAGGAGATAGGGATGAAAAGAAAATTGCTGACGCTGCTCGTCGGATCGTTTGCCTTTGCTGGCCATGCATTTGCCGGTGGACAAGAAGAAAACCGTGAACTGGAAGTTTCGCTTAAAGACTCCAGCAGACCCTCGATGTGGAGCAACGGAACCATCTCGGTCACGCTGAAGAACAATGGTAAGTCGACGATCTATCTTCCAAAGGTTCAAACGCCTCTGTACACGCCCGAAAATCACCTCATGAACAATGTCTTCAAGGTAGTCGACGAGCGAGGTGATGCGGCAAAATTCATCGGCCGCCATGTTCGGGTATTGCCAGAGGATGGAGATAGCTATTACGGGCGCCTGGCACCCGGAGAAACACTCTCGCACGAGGTGGATCTCACCGCGGATTACAAGCTTCTGCCTAGCACCCACTACGAACTGAGCTATGAACAGTCATATGCCTATGGCTACAGCCAGGAGGAAGGTGGTCGAGGTCAGCTCAAAGACCATCGCTTGATGGAACCGAGCAACACCATCACGTTCACGTATATGCCCCAGCACGACCACGCCCTGACGCACATTTTGTGAGTTCTTGGGCCCGGAAGACGGTGGACTATGTGTACGGCCGGAATGGAGCGCACGAGTTGACGACATCCAACCGAGCGAATGCTGTCAAGAATGCGGACAAACTGATGTACTTCGTTGGTGCTGCCAACCAGTGATCAGGGCGACAAGCGCGGCACGCCATGCTGGTCGCGCTCTTCCACTGCCGTGACACGGGTGTCGATGCGACGGCTGCGCAACTCGTCCGGCAAGGCCTCGGTCGCTTCCCCACGGGCGAGCGCCAGAGCGTTGCGATAGCAGCGCTGGGCGAGTTCCGGATGGTCTTCGCCGACGTAGACATCGCCCAGGGCTTCCCAGGCGGCCACGTTCGGTTCGATCGCCAGCGCACGTTCGAGATACGGCTTGGCCTTGCCCCAAAGGCGCGTACGCACGCACATGCGCCCGACGGCGGTGAGTAGCACGGCGTCGTTGGGATGGGTGTCGATCCAGCTTTCGGCGCGACGCAGGCGCTGTTCCAGGTCTTCCGCGCCCATGCTTCCGTAGGTGGCGACAAGCGACGGCGACCATTCGCGACGCAGCGCGGTCTCGATCTCGTCCATCGCGGCCATCGTCTGGCCGAACCGCGCGGCTTGCTGCGCATAGGCATCCACGGCGGCAGGCAGGCGGCGCTGGCCCTTGGGCAATTGCGACCACAACGTGGCCAGCGAAGCACCATCGGGAGCACTGCGTACATAAGCGGCGAGTACACGCGACTCGATCTCCGCGTAGGCACGCGAGCCCAGCTCGCCACTCTTTTGCAGCGGATCGAGGGCACGCAACGCATTGCGCGGCTCACTGGTCTCGAGCGAAGCCTCGGCGAATTCGATCCAGCCCGCGGGCGTCAGTCCACCGCTGTTCGCCTCGGGCGCCAGCAAGGTGGCTGCCTCGCTCGGCCGGCCGGTACGACGCAGCAGACGCGCGCGCATGACCCGCGCGGCGCGCGGCGCCTCCTGCGCGGCCTGATCGAGTGTTTCCAACGCGCGGGCCGATTCGCCATGGCGTTCCGCGGCTTCGGCGGCGGCGAGTAAGGCCGGACCGCGTACCGACGGATAGCGGGCCGCCCGGTTGAGGTCGCGTTCCGCTTCGCCGTGGCGTCCCTCGATCAACGATACGAGGCCATCGGCGAGGCGCTGCCGGCTCAGCCGGCGATGGCGCCGGGTCATCGCACCGAATGGCCAACGGATCAGGGCGACCAGCACCGAAACCGCCGCCCAGGCGAGCAGCAGGAGTACCACCGCCGTCACCACGGTCATCTGCACGTTGGTACCGCGCAGATGGATAAGCACGTAACCCGGGTCGTCCGCGACCCAATGCCAGGCGAAGGCGGCGATCGCCGCGATGAGGATCAGGCCGACGATCCAGCGCCAGAGCTTCATGGCGTGTCCTCGTGCGGCGTCGCGACCGACCCCGCATGCGCGGGAGCCGCCGTGGATGCGCCGCCTTTCAGCGCATGCACGGAGCGCAGGTTGCGCAATTCGGTCAGCGCGGCGCCAAGCTTCGGCTCGGCACCCTTCGCCTGGCTGGCCAGCAGTGCCGACACGCGCGAACGTGCGGCCTGCACCGCCGGCGAGGACGTGTCGAAGCGCGCGGCGAGCGTGGCGTCGACGCGCTTCAATGCCGCTTGCCGGTTCACATCGTCGTAAGCAAGCACCGCTGCCTCGGCATGCGCGACATCCAGCGCGGCCAATTCGCGGGCGATCCTGTCGTCGGCCAGACCCAACGGCGTGCCGTCGTCATGGCTGACCTTCACGATGCTGCCGAGGGCGTCGCCGGCTCGTTGCCAGAAGTCGCGCTGCGATTTGTCGGCCGTTTTCGTATCGGAACTCTTCAAGGGCAGGGTCGGCAACTGCGCACGCAACTCGGCCAACGCCGCCAGGTCGTTCGCGCGTGCGACGGGCGCCACGGCGGCGAGCGCCTCGCGCTCGGCGCCGACGTTCTGCCTCACCGCGGCGAACGCGACGTCGTTCACGGCCGCGAGCGTCTTGTCGGCGAGGTCGTAGGCGGACAACGCGCCACTGGCATCGCCGAACAGCGCGAAGCGCTCCTTGGCCATGCGCAGCAGCGATTCGGCCTCGTCCAGCAGCATGGCGTCGTGGCCGCTGAGGCTGCGTTCGCTGAGGTTGGCGACAGCGTCTTCCAGGTTACGTGTGCGCTCGGAGACGCCGAGCATTTCTTCGCGCGCGGACCGGTTGACTCCGTCGGCGTCGCTGACCCGGCGGCGAAGCGTGGCATTGTCGTCGCGCAATCCCTCGACGGCCGCCTTCAAGGTATCGACCTGTCCGCGCAGGCCATTGGCCGCGCCGACGTCCTGGCGCAGGTTCCAGACCGTCCATGCGGTGTAGCCGGCCGCGCCAAGCGCCGCCAACGAGAACAGGATGGCCACGGCCAATGCACCGCCGCCGCGACGGGGCGCGGAAGCGGGTGGCCTCTCTGTGCGAGCGGACGGCGGCGTGGCGGCCGGGGCCGGCGTCGCCGGGGCGGTATCGGTCGGAGAGGTCTCGTTCGTCATGCCGGGCATGCTAGCAGGCCATACGCCAACGCATGGAACACCTCCCTCAACGGCGGGTGAACGAGACCTCGCTGGCGGCCTGGAGCAAGTCGGTCGGAAGGGCCGAGCGGGCCACGGTTACGCGCTCGAATCCCGCCTGCATCGCGATCTCGCGCAAGCGCTCGCTGCTGACGACCGCCACGGCCTGGACCAGCCTTCGCCAGGCCGGGGCGATCAGGGCCCGGTGCAGGTGATCGAGGGCCTCGGCGCTGGAAAGCAGCACCGCCGAGCGGCGCCCCAGCTTCAGCAAGGGGTCGATATGGCGCCGGTCGATACGGGGCGCCACGCGATGGTAGACATGGATTTCCTCGATCAGCGCCCCGCGCAGGGCCAGTTGCTCGCGGATCAGCCCCCTGCCGCCAGGCGCCCCCACCAGAGCCACGCGCTTGCCTGCCACGGAGGCCAGGTCCGGGAGCGCGAGTACTCCCTCGCTGTCTTGAGAGGTTTCGGGGAAGCGCACCTCGGCGACGCTCGCCGTCTTCAGCGCACGCGCCGTGCCACGACCCACGGCGATCACGGCCGCGCGGGTGGCCAGGGGCAATATATCGGCCGCGAAACGCACGGCAGCCGGGCTGGTGAACACGAGCACGTCACCCTCCAGTGCGCGGCGCAGGGCCGCATCGACGGCCGCTGCGTCCTCCGTGGCGCGCAAGGAGAGCCCGGGCACGCTCACGGGAATGCCGCCGAGCTTGCGAACGCGGCGGGCCAGGGGGCCGGCGGTACCGGCGGGACGGGTGATGACGACGGTAACGTTACGAAGGGGAAGGGAGCGGCTCACTTCAAGGCATCCTGCGAGTGACAGGTCAGCATAGGAAGGTGGGGGCGCGGCCACCAATGCCGAAGGTTGGGGCAAGCCATACGGATGCGAACGGATCGCCGCGCCTCGTAGACTTGACGGCTTATGACCATGATTCAAGCTGCCCTGGCCGATCTCGAGCGCTTCATCCTCGACGGCATTCCCCTGGCCCGCGCCATGGAACTGCGTATCGCCGCCTTCGACGGCGAACGCCTGACCATGACCGCGCCGCTGAAGCCCAACATCAACGACAAGGGATGCGCGTTCGGCGGCAGCCTGGCCAGCTTGATGACGATCGCCTGCTGGGCCCTGGTCGAGGCCTGTCTGCGCCAGCGCGGCGACGACTGCGACGTCTTCGTGGCAGATTCCACCGTGCGCTATCTCGCCCCGGTGTGGGACGACCTCCGTGCGGAGGCCAGCCTGGCCCCGGGAGCCCGTTGGGAACCCTTCTTCGCCACTCTCGACGCCCGTGGCCGCGCCCGCGCGGACTTCACCTGCGTGGTTCCGGGAGCCGACGGCAAGCCCCTGGCCAGCCTGGATGCGCGTTTCGTGGCGAAACGCCGGGCATAATGCCGCCCGACGCCCCGAAGGAAGCCGCCATGCGCCCGTTCGCCCTGCCCGCCCTCGCCCTTACCCTCATGGCCCTCGCGGGCTGCGCCTCCGACAAGCGCAGCGAGGCACTCAACCGGACCCTCATGGGCTACGCCTCGGCGATCCGCTGGGGTGACTTCACCCAGGCGCAGACCTTCATCGACAAGGACTACGCCGAGGAACACCCCATCAGTTCCGTCGAGCAGGGACGCCTCCAGCAGTTGCGGGTCACCGGCTACGACGAGGGCGCCGGCCCGCGGCCCGACGGCGACGACGATGTCGTTCAGGTGGTTCAGATCAGCGCGGTGAACATCAATACCCAGGCCGAGCGCAGCATCGTCGATCGCCAGCGCTGGCATTACGACCGCGAAAAGAACAAGTGGCGGCTGATGACCGGCCTGCCGGACTTCTCGCCACGCTAAGCCGATATAATCGGCCGTTTATCCCCCTGGGACGCGAAAAGACACGATGAACGACGTACTGCAGAAGTTGCCCGCCTTCGTGAGCAACCACACCGCGCTGGTGGCGCTTTTCGTGGTGATCCTGGTCGCCCTGGTCGCGGGCGAAGTCGGTCGTCTGTTCCGCAAGTGGAAGAGCCTGACACCGGCCGGCCTCACCCAGCTGATCAACCGCGACACGCCGTTGATCGTCGATCTCTCGGCCAGCGCCGATTACGAGAAGGCGCACATCCCCGGCGCGAAGAACGTGGCGATGAGCCAGTTCGACCCGGAGACCCAGAAGGATCTCTCGAAGGCGAAGGAATTGCCGGTGGTGCTGGTCGACAAGGACGGGCGTGGCGTGGGCAAGGCGGCCAACCGCCTGATCAAGGCCGGCTTCAGCAAGGTGTTCGTGCTCGACGGCGGCACCTACGCCTGGCAGACCGCGCAGCTGCCCGTGGTGAAGGGCAAGAAATAGTCAGAGCCCGTGGATGCCGGCCCGGCCGCGCAAGATCGCATCCAGCACGTCGGGCGCCACGTCGAACGAATCGAAGTAGAGCCGGTCCTCCGGCAGGTTCGCCTCGACGAACCGCTGCCGCCCTGCCGCGATCATCGGCGGCGGGCCGCTCATGTAGAGATCGAAGTCGGCAAGGTCGGGGTGATCCTCCAACACGGCCTCATGGATCAGCCCTTCGCGCAGACCGCTCATCCGTGCCGCCTGCGGGTCCGAAAGCACCGGAATGAACGTGATCGTGGACAACTCCTCGGTCCAGCGCCGCGCCAGGTCGATGAGGTAGAGGTCGGCCACGGTGCGCGCGCCCCAGTAGACGAACATCGGCCGCCGCGTACCGAGCGCGATGAAGTGCTCGACGATCGCCTTCACGGGGGCGAAGCCCGTGCCGCCGGCCACGAGAAGCATCGGCCGTTCGGAATCCTCGCGGGGAACGAAGGTGCCCAGCGGCGCCTCGATGGTCAGGCGGTCGCCCACGCGCAGCGATTCATACACCCATGAGGTGAATCCACCGCCCGGCACGTGGCGAACGTGCAGTTCGATCCTGCCATCCGCGCGTGGGCCGCTCGCGATCGAGAAAGGACGATGCTTGCCATCCTCGAGGATCACGTCGAGGTACTGGCCCGGCAGCCAGTTCAGCCGCTCGTTGTCCGTCGGCTGCAACCACACGCCCACGACGTCCGGAGCCAGGGCCCGTCGCTCCACCACCACGACCTCCAGGCGGCGATGCGGAATGTCTTCCACCGAGGCGATTTCACGCGCCTGGATGGCGATATCGCCACAGGGCACCGCTTGGCACAACAGGATGGCCCGGTGCTGGCGCGCCGATGCCGACAAGGCCACCGGCGGATTGCGCGGGTAGCTGCACTCGCCCTCCACCAGGGTGGCCTTGCAACTGCCGCAGACACCGCTGCGGCACGAATACGGGAGGGCGATTCCCGCGCGCTGGGCGGCTTCGAGGACGGTCTCGTCCGCGGCGGCTTCGAATCGCTTGCCGGACGATGTCAGGGTTACGGTGGGCACCTGCGCATTGTAGGACAATGGCGGCTTGCCCCACAGGATCACGCGGAACATGGCCATCTGGAAGCAACCCATCGACCTCGCCCGGATCAACGGCTGGAGCCGTGGCACGATGATGGAAACCCTCGGCATCCACTTCACCGCATTCGGCGACGACTGGCTGCGCGGCACCATGCCGGTGGACCATCGCACGCAGCAGCCGTTCGGGCTTCTCCATGGCGGTGCATCGGTCGTCCTGGCCGAGACGCTCGGAAGCTCGGCCGCCCTGCTCACGCTGGACGTGGAAAAGGAACTGGCGGTAGGCCTGGATATCAACGCGAACCACATCCGCGGCGTGCGTAGCGGTATCGTCACCGGCACCGCCAAAGCCGTTCACCTGGGCCGCACCACCCAGGTGTGGGAAATCCGCATCGAAGAAGAGAGCGGCAAGCTCGTCTGTCTTTCACGGCTCACCATGGCGGTGATTCCCTCCACGGGTGGCGCACCGGGAAACCTGCGCACGTGAGCGATGCCGCGCCGTATGCGGCGCTGTCGCCGGATGTCGTGCTCGCCGCGGTGGACGCGGCAGGTTCGTGGAGCGACGGCCGCCTGCTCACGCTGAACAGCTACGAGAACCGCGTGTTCCAGGTCGGCCTCGAAGACGGCGGCTTCGTCGTCGCCAAGTTCTACCGGCCGGGCCGCTGGACCGACGCGGCGATCGAAGAGGAACATGCCTTCGCGCTGGAACTCGCCGCGGCGGAATTACCCGTCGTGGCGCCGCTCGTTTTCAACGGGCGTAGCCTGCTCCGGCAAGAAGGATATCGCTACGCGCTGTACCCGCGGCGCGGTGGCCGTGCGCCTTCGCTGGAATCGCCCGACCAACTGGAATGGCTGGGCCGGTTGCTGGGAAGGATGCACGCCGTCGGTGCCCGCGAACGTTTCCATGCGCGCGCCACGCTCGATCGCCCGACCATGATCGAGGCGCCGGTGCGGGCAACGCTGGGCTCGGACTTGCTGCCCACGCACCTCTTCGACGCTTATCGCCATGCGGCAAGGCGTGTCGACGAGGCCGTGGCCGGCTGCATCGACGCCATCGGCCCCGTGCGTTCCATCCGCCTGCACGGCGACTGCCATCCGGGCAACGTCCTGTGGACCGACGCCGGTCCGCACTTCGTGGACCTCGACGACGCGCGCATGGGCCCGGCGGTGCAGGATCTGTGGATGCTCGCCGGCGACGAGGCGATGATGGACGCCCTGCTCGAGGGCTATGGGCAATTTCGCGACTTCGATCCCACGGAGTTGGCCCTGGTGCCCGTGCTACGGGCGATGCGGCAGGTGCATTACGCCGGCTGGATCGCGGAACGCTGGCACGATCCGGCGTTCCCGGCGGCGTTTCCCTTCGCGGCCGAGGCGCGCTGGTGGGAACAGCACATCGCCGACCTGCACGAAATCGCCGACGACCTTTGACACTACCAGGAGCCTCAATGCATTCCTTCTTCGTTCGTATCATCGCGGTCTTCGAGATCGCCGGTGGACTCTTCGGCCTCGTCCACCAGTTCGACCGGCTGCTGGGTGCGCGGGTGGTCGGGATGGACGCGATCGTGGCCGTACTCGGCGTGCTGCTGTTCGGTTTCATCCTCGTCGCCGGCGTGCTCCTGGCGAGCAACGACGGACGCGGCACCTCCATGTCGATCTGGGCGCAGTTCCTCCAGGCCCCGCTGCTGGCCACGCCCTTCTTCAGCTATGCACTCTCCAGCGGCGCCTTCGCCAATCTGTCGATGACGCTGCAGCGTTCGCCGCGCCTCGGTTTCGACTGGGCCATCGCCGAACATGGATGGCTGCTGGCCATCGCCGGCCCCTCGGCCGCGCATATCGGGATCAACCTGCTCGCCCTGGTTTCCTGGCTCGTCCTGCGCTTCGGCCGCTGAGCCCCGGTATCATTCACCGATGAACAATCCAGCCGTCCCCACCATCCACCTCAAATCCGACCGCGTACCCGGCCATCCCTGGGTCTGGTCGGCACAGATCGCCAAGCCCGGGGAGCGCCTGCCGCCGGGTACCGTGGTGGATGTGCTGGACGCCAAGGGACGCTTCGTCGGACGTGGCTTCTGGAACGGCCATGCCCGCGTGGCCCTGCGCCTCCTGACCACGGACCCCGCCCAGGCCATCGACGAGGGTTGGATCGCGGCCCGTATCGCCCGCGCCGTGGAACTGCGCCGCGAACTGCTTCGGCTGGACGAGGTGAGCGACGCCTGGCGCGTCGTTCACAGCGAGGGCGACGGGCTGTCCGGCCTGGTGGTGGACCGCTACGCTGGTCACCTCGTGGTCGAGTACTTCGCCGCCGGCATGTGGCGCTTCCGCGAAGCGATCCACGCCGAGCTGCTCCGCCACTTTCCCGGATCGTCGTTGCACTGGTTCGCCGAGCAGCACGTGCAACGCCAGGAATCCTTCGACGTGCGCTCGAACGACGCGCCGTCGGCCGTGGACGTGCACGAACACGGGCTGGCCTTCCACGCCGCTCCGGGCCTGGGTCACAAGACGGGCTTTTTCGCCGACCAGCGCGACAACCGTCGCCGCTTCGCCGGGCTCGCCCGTGGCCGCCGCGTGCTCGACCTGTGCTGCAACGCCGGTGGCTTCGCGGTGCATGCGATGAAGGCCGGTGCCCTGGAAGCGACGGGCGTGGATGCCGACGCCGCCATCCTCGAGGTGGCTCGCGAGAACGCACGCATGAATGGCGTCGAGGCACGCTTCGAGCAGGGCGACGTCTTCGAATGGCTGCGCGCGGCGATCGCCCGTGGCGACACCTGGGACGCCGTCGTCCTCGATCCGCCCAAGCTCACCCGTGACCGCAACCAGGTGGTGAACGCGTTGAAGAAATACTTCGCGATGAACCGCACCGCGCTGGATGTGCTGGCACCCGGCGGCATCCTGCTCACCTGCTCCTGCACGGGCCTGGTCGGCGAAGACGACTTCCTCGAGATGATCCGTCGCGTGGCGTTGAACTCGGGCCGCGACATCCAGGTGCTGCACATCGCCGGCGCCGGCCCGGACCATCCCGTGGCAAGCAACGTACCCGAGAACCGCTACCTCAAGGCGGTGTTCTGCCGCGTCGGCTGACGGGTCGTTCACCCGGTCTTGATCGGCCACGGGAACATAGTGCCGGCCATGTCCAGGAAACCTCCGGCCGACGCCCTCGTGGTGGTAGATGTCGAACGGGCCCACGCGAAAGCGGCGGGCCTCGTTTATGTGTGCGATACCGATCCAGGCATCACCCGGTGCAAACGGGGCCGCTCGTTCCGATACCTGGACGCGGAAGGCAAGCCGGTCACCGAGCCATCGGTGCTCCAGCGCATCCGCTCGCTCGCCGTCCCGCCCGCCTATACGGGCGTGTGGATCTGCGCGAACGAACGCGGTCACCTGCAAGCCACCGGGCGCGACGCGCGAGGCCGCAAGCAGTACCGCTATCACCCGCGCTGGCGCAGCACGCGGGACCGTGGGAAGTTCGAGCGAATCCTGGAGTTCGGCGAAGCGCTGCCGAAGTTGCGTCGGCGTTTACGCAAGGACCTCGCCCTGCCCGGCCTGCCGCGCGACAAGGTGCTTGCCCTGGTCGTGAGCCTGCTCGAGGAAACGATGATCCGCGTGGGTAACGACAGCTATGCGAAGCAGAACAACTCGTACGGATTGACCACGCTGCGCTCGCGACACGTCGCCGTGCGCAGGGGCCGCATCACGTTCCATTTCCGTGGCAAGAGCGGGCTCTGGCGTGACGTCGACCTCGACGACCGCCGCCTGAGGAAGATCGTGCGGCGCGTGCAGGAATTGCCCGGGCAGCGTCTGTTCCAGTACGTGGACGACGAGGGCGACTGCCAGCCGGTGGATTCGGGCATGGTGAACGACTACCTGCGCGATGTCATGGGTGGCGAATTCACCGCGAAAGACTTCCGCACCTGGGGTGGTACGGTGCAAGCCGTGGCCGTGCTCGGCGCGACCGCTCTTCCCGTCGATGGCGGGGATCGCGTGTTGAAGGCGATCCTCGCAAGCGCGGTCAAGCAGGTCGCGACCGTACTAGGTAACACACCGGCGGTCTGCCGCGCCTCGTACATTCACCCGGAGGTTTTCTCCGGCTGGCTGGAGGGCGAACTGCACCGCCGCATCCCCGAAACGACGCTGCGTTTTCCGCGGAAATTGGAAACCTCGACCCTCGCTTTTCTGCGTCGACGACTTCGTGTCGCGAACCGCTCCCGTTGAGGCGAACGGATGGCTATAGTGCGCGCACGGGGTTCGCGTTCGATTATCCAGGGGTTGTTGTGACGATGTCGCGGTGGAAGGTGATTCCCGTAATGATCGGCCTGGTGGCCAGCATGGGCAGCCGCGCGCAGGAGGCGCCGACCAGCCCGCCGTTCGCCGTGCCCGATGCACAGAGCCATCGTGGTGTCATCGACGACACCTGGATCATCGCGCCCAAGCGATTGGCCGATGCGACCCTCGCGGCCGTGAAGAACTATGCGGACGAGGGAGATATCGCCGCCGGCGTTTCATTGCGCTATCACATCGACAAGGCCGACTGGATCATCGCCGACGTATTCATCTACCCGGCGGGTGAAGGTGATGACGCCACGATGCTGCGCCGGGCCACCGAGGACTTTCGCGAGTCGGTGGCCTATGCCGAGCGCCAGCAGATCTATCGGAACGTGTGGTGGGGCGACGAGGCCGCGTATACGGCACGCCTCTCGGGGGGCAAGAAACTGGAAGGTCGTTTCCTGCCCATCGTGTTCGATGCGCAGCAGGACATGCTCACCTCACGCACCTACCTCTTCTATCGGAAGATGTACTTCGTGAAGATCCGCCTCACCACGACGGTCGACGCCGTGGATTCCCTGGTGGACAGCGCGGATCGTTTCATCGGCAGCCTGCTGGGCGGCGTGGACATCGTCAGCGTGGGCACCTGCGGAAAGCGGATGGATGTGGTTTCCCTGGCGCCCGGGCAGACGGCTCCGCCCGATGTCCAGGATGGCGTCAGCGCGGATGGCTTCCGCGTGGCGATCAGGGGGGATCACAAGGGAACGCCGGCCTATGCCGGCCAGATGGCGAAAGCCATGACCCTGGCGGCCAAGCGACAGCTAGCCACCGGTTGCACGACGCTGGATTACAACCCGCCCTTACAGGACGACACGAAGGCAGTGCTGCACCTGGCCTTCGGTCCCGACGATTGGGGCGCCTCCGCGAAGCCATAGCAGGCGAAGAACGGCCGGGGCGCGTCCCACGCCCCGGCCGTTGCCGTTCACCGGCCAGTACAGGGCTCAAGTCCTTGAGCCAGCCGTTCCGACCTGCGGCGACCCATGCATGATGGGGTAGTTCGCCTGCCCGGCACATGGAAGTTTTCTGAAAATTTCCACCAATTTGCCGTACACATCCTATCGCCGCACCCGGACAGCGCCCCCGTCACTTCGACAGGTGCGGCGCGAGCAAGGGCATGTCGGCGGGCCCCAGGCGATCCGAGGCCGTCCTCAGCTGGTGCCAGTAGGGATACAGCACCGGCGGAGCGCTCGCCTCGTCCAGGCGCCCACGCTCCTCGACGGTGAGCGTGAGATCGGCGGCGGCGAGATTGTCCTTGAACTGCGCCTCGGTGCGTCCACCGATCACCAGGGAGGTCACCGCCGGCCGCTCCAGCAACCAGGCGAGCGCCACCTGCGCTCCGGACACACCACGCGCTTCCGCGATAGACACCAGCACGTCGACAATGCGCCACAGACGCTCCTCGTCGCGGACCGGTGGCTCGGTCCAGCCGGCCAGCTGGCGCGTTCCTTCCGGTGCCTTCGCATCGCGGCGATGCTTGCCGGAGAGTAGTCCACCCGCGAGTGGACTCCACACGAGCACGCCCAGACCCTGGTCGATCGAGATCGGCAACAGTTCGTACTCGGCCTCGCGTGCCTCGAGCGTGTAATGGATCTGCTGGCTGACGAAACGCTGGCGATGCTCACGCTCGCTGACACCCAGCGCCTTCATCAGGTGCCACGCGGAGTAGTTCGAGCAGCCCAGATAGCGCACCTTGCCCTGGCGGACGAGCGTATCGAGCGCCTCGAGCGTTTCCTCCAATGGCGTCAGCCCATCCCACTGGTGCACCTGATACAGGTCGATCACGTCGGTGCGCAGGCGCTTCAGGCTGGCCTCCGCCTCGCGAATCAGGTGGTAGCGTGAAAGGCCCGCGTTGTTGGGGCCGTCCCCCATGGGGAAACGTGCCTTGGTCGCGATCAGAACGTCCTTCGGGCGCTTGCCTCCGAGCACCTCGCCGATGATTTCCTCGGAACGACCGTCGGAGTACACATCGGCGGTGTCGATCAGGTTGACGCCGGCGTCGATGCACAGGTCGATCAGACGACGAGCCTCCTCGACGCCGGTGTTGCCGACCGAGGCGAACTTGCCCTGTCCGCCGAACGTCATCGTGCCCATCGTGATGGTGGAGACCTTGAGGCCGGAGCGGCCGAGCAGTCGATACTTCATGGGGGAGTCCTGTGGGAAGGGAACCGATCCACGGTAGCCTCGGGCTCATTCATCTGTAAAATGGAAAATTCTGATTGAATTAAGCATTGTCTAAACTTAATCGTATGGACCTCAAGCAACTGGAGTATTTCGTGGCGGTGGCCGAAGAGCGCCACTTCACACGCGCGGCCCAGCGCCTCAACGTCGTCCAGTCCGGTTTGTCGCAAACCATCCGCGCCCTGGAGGACGAACTGGGCGGGCCGCTGTTCGTCCGCACCACGCGCAGCGTCGCCCTGACCGCCGCAGGCGGCGTACTGCTCGAGGAAGCGCACCGGGTGCTCGATGCCGCGCGCGCCGCGCGGCTGGCGGTGACCCAGGTGCACGGTCTTGCACGTGGCCGCCTGCGCATCGGCGCCATCCAGAGCCTCGCTCCGTTCATCGACCTGCCGATGACGCTCGGCCGCTTCCGTGACGCCTTCGGTGGCATCGATATCGAACTGCGTTTCGACGGCTCGGCTGACCTGCTCGACGAGGTTCGCGAAGGACGCCTGGATATCGCCTTCACCCAGCCACCCGCCATGCCGGTGGCCGAGGTGACCACGAAGCTCCTGGTCTGCGAAGGTCTCGTGGCGGTTTGCCCACCGAAGCATCGTCTCGCGGGCGCGCACGATGTCACCCTCGCCGACCTCGCGCGCGAGAGCCATGTCGACCTGCGCGCCGATTGGGGCATGCGCCAGTTGATCGACGCCTCGTTCGCCAAGGCGGGCCTCGACCGGCGCATCGGTTTCGAGGTGAACGACATGGGCATGCTGCTCGAACTCGCCGCCCAGGGCCTTGGCATCGCCTTGGTACCCGAATCCATCGCGAAGAATCGTCGCGACGACCGCCATGCGCGGCCTGTCGCCTGCGCCGACATCGTCGAGGACGAGGAGCCGTGCTGGGAGATCGTCGTCGGCTACCGCGCACGCGGCGATGAAGCGCCCAGCGTTGTCGTGCAGGCGTTCCTGGATGTACTGGTGCGGCAGGCTGGCGTGCTTTAGCGAAGCCTGCCGCGACTCATGCTCCCTGCGGGGCTGCGGCACCCTGTCGCCACGCACGCAAACCGACGGCGGCGAGGACGACGAACCCCGCGTAGAGGACGGCCGTGATCGGCAGGGATTTATAGGCGTACTCGCCCACGTAGATCACGTCCACGGCGATCCACAACCACCATGCCGCCGCGTGGCGCCGTGCCTGCCACCATTGGGCGACAAGGCTGAACGCGGTAAGCGCGGCGTCGAGCCAGGGCAGCGAGGCGTCGGTATAGCGATGCATCGCATAACCCAACGCCAATGCCGACGCCGCACCGACGGTCAGGTGCATCATCGCGCTGCGGGTTTCCAGCGCGGCCACGCGAACATGCCCGCTGCCGTCGAGGTTGCGCAGCCAGCGATGCCAGCCATACAGGATCAGCACGGCGAAGATCGCCTGCAGGATGGTGTCGGAATAGAGTTTCGCGTCGACGAAGATCCATGCATACGCGACCACCGATACCAATCCCACCGGCCAGCACCAGGGACTGCGCCGCGCGGTCAGCCATACGCCCGCCGCGCTGACCAGCGCGGCGAACAGTTCGAAGAGGGACAGCTCAAAGTTCATAGGTCATCGACAGGCGGGCCAGCCGGGGCATGCCGGGGAAGAGATAGCTGTCGCCTCCCGAGGTGCCGGTGTCGCGCCAGTAGAAGTGGTTGAACACGTTGTCGACGTTGAGCCGCAGCGTCGTCGCATGGCCGCGGATGCTCGTGGTGAAGCGGAGCCCCGCGTCGAACACGTGGTAGGCGGGCACGCGGGTGGCGCCATCCGGCTTGGCGACGTTGGTGCCCGCGTAGCGCCAGCCACCGAGGACCGCGAGTCCCGGTGCGAACGGGAGGCTGTAGTCGGCGTAAACGGCCGTGCGCCAGCGCGGCACGTTCACCACCTGGTGATCCTCGTAGGCAGGTGTGCCCGTATTCTCGGCGCGGGCTCGGATGATGTTCGCGCTGGCGGTCAGGCGCAGGTTGTCGGTGATGCGGCCGGCCGCGTTGAGTTCCAGGCCGGTGTGCACTTCCTGGCCCTGCTGCACGAAGGTGAAACCTTCCGCCGTATCGTCGGGACGCGCGAACTGGTACGACTGGCGAATGCGGTAGATGGCCGCCTGCAGGTCGAGCGCATCGTTGACCGCGTACTTCACGCCGGCCTCGACCTGGCGTGAATGCAACGGCGCGAGGGTCGTGCCGCCGTTCGACGTCCAATAGGGCGCCTCGCGGCCGAGCGACAGGCCTTCGCCATAACTGATGTAGGTCGTGAGTGGCGCGTTCGGCTGCCAGAGGACCGCCGCCTGTGGCAACGTCTTGGTCATCCGCGTCGTGCGTTCGAGCGCGCCAGCATCGTCGTACGCACGCTCGTTCAGGCGGACGAAGCGCGCACCCGCGAGCACCTGCCATGCCTCGTTGAGATGAACCCGATCGATAGCGAACAACGTGCGCTGCCAGCTGGTCAGGCGCCGCGCGGAAGGGCCGGGCTGGTTCGGCGACGGGTCGAAGGCGGGCACGACCGGGTCGTCGATGTTGGCGGTACCCACGTAGTCGTACACATAGGGACGCTGGTCGACCGTGCGGCGAAACGCCGAGGCTCCGAGGTTGACTTCATGATCCAGCGCGCCGGTCGCGAACGTGCCGGTGAGCACGCCGCGAAGCTCGTCGTTCTGGCGCGTGTCGTCCGGGCTGCGATAGTCGTAGACGTCGTAATCGCCGTTGGGTGCGAAGAAGTACCCCGGCGTGGCGCCCGAAGCGCAGGAGGCAGCGTAGAAGCAACCATAGGCGAAGGCGACGTTGTCATCGATCACGGTATGGCTATGACCCGCCGAAACCTGCGCGTTCCAGTTCTCGTCGAAGCGATAGTTGAAGCGCAGCGTGGTGTTGCTCGAATGGATGCCGACCGGACGCTGCCACGACTGGTAGCCGAGCAGCTCCGTGCGGCTGGGATGCGCGGGAATAACCGTGCCGCCCAGCAACTGATAGCCGGAGGCGGAACGCTGTCCGCTGGTCTGGTAATCGGTATCCAGCAGCACCGTGGCCTTGTCCGTGATCTTCCAGTCGGCGGCGATCGAGACGAAGCTGCGACGGCCATCGGCATGTTCGATGTAGGAATGCGTCTTCTCGTTCGCCGCGTTCACGCGAACGCCGAACGATGGCGAGAACCAAGCACCCAGGTCCAGCGCTTCGTAGTTGGACCCGTGCGAATCGGTACCGACGGTGACCGTATGAACGTCCGCAGGGCGCTTGCTCACGTAGTTGACCAGTCCGCCCGGCTCGACCACGCCGGCCTCGAGCCCACCCAGGCCCTTTAACACCTCGACGCGGTCCTTGCCTTCGAGCGCGAGCAGTTGCTCCGCGGACATGATCATGCCGTTGAAGCGGAAACCGGTGGCGAGATCCAGCGGGAAGCCGCGGATGGAGACATCCTGGTAGTAGCCTGCCGGCGCGTAGTTGTCGTTGATCGCGGCGTCGCCACGCACCAGCTCGCTCAGCGAACGCGGCTGGCGGTCGTCGATCTGCGCCCGGGTGATGACGGTGATCGCCGCCGGCGTATCGTGCAACGGCGCACTGCCGAAGCTGCCAAAGGTATCGAGTTGGGAGTCGGCGGCGCGGTATCCACTGGCGGTGGTCGCATGGACGTCCACGGAGGGCAGCGTGCGCGCCTGCTGCGGTTGCGAGGCGGCATCGTCCGTGGCGTGTGCCACGGTGACAAGGGAAAACAGGGCCAGGGCGAGCGGGGTACGGGTGGGGGTCATCGTCGTCTTCGGGGTTCACGGACGAAGCGACGGCGAACCAGGTCACCCCGTAGGGATTCCGTGGCTCTGCAAGCTCCCTACGCCGGTATTAACCGGGTCAGGTTCCAAGGGACTCTCTCAGCCCGGCATTCGCCGGGCACCCCCGCTTCTAGAACGCCTATTGAACCACGAAACGTCAGGCGATGCCGCGAATGGCCGCGAGCAGGGCCTGCCCGTGTGCGCCGGTGAACCAGGCGGCGTGCCCGCGCAGGAAGGTGTGGTAAGCCACGTCGGCGTGGTCGCGGCGGTGGGTGATCCCTTCGAAATACTCCACCTCGGACAGGGCGAAATCCAGATGAACGATGGGCAGAAGGTTCGCCAGCACCTGGAGCTGGGCCACGTCGAGAGGCCTGACGGAACGGTATCCCTCGACGATGGCCAGTGCGAGGTCGGGACGGGCGATATCTCCCCGCTCGATGTCGAGCCAGGCGATCGCGTTGCGCTCGATGGCGGTGGCGAGGTCGAACAAGGCGAAGGTCACGGCCGACAAGCCAAAATCCAGCACGTCGGTGATGCCCGCATCGTCGCCCGCCGCGCTCCAGCAAAGATTGGAAACGTGCCAGTCGCCGTGGGTCCAGAGAGGTGGCTGCGTCCGCAGGGCGTCTGCCACCTCGGCGTGCCACGGCGCGATCGCCACGCCGATCTCTCCCTGCCAGTCGCGCTCCCCGAGATAAGCAGCCAGGGCGGATCGTCCCGGCAGCTGCGATGCGATCGTCGCGAGCGGGTCCGGCGAGGCGAGGATCTCCGCCCGCGCGACGAGGATATGCGTGTCGCGCTGCGGCGCGTGGAAGCCCTCCGCGACGGAGTGCAAGCGCGCAAGCATGGCGCCAGCGGCGCGGGCGTGGCGCACGCCACCGATCGGCGACCACGAGAACGCGTCGCGATAGGCATCCACGCCGCGCGCGGGCTCATGCAACTCGAAGACCCAATCATCCACGGTGAACACGGACGCACCCGATCCGTCCCGGAGAATGCGCGGCACCGGGATGCCGCGCGCCCGCAGGAAATCGGCGAACCGGTGCTCCTCGGTCAACGTATGCGCGTCGCGCACGCTCCGGTGATGGCGCTTCACGAACACCCGACCCGACGATGTCGTCGCCAGCGCGGCCGCGGAGAGCGGTCGCGGGCTACGCCAATCGACGGAGACCAGCGAGCCGAGCGCCGCTATCCGCGCGACGGCGGCCGTCACTTCGTCTTCCGTCAGTGGCGGCCAATCCGGCTCCAGGTGGTCGCCCGCGAGCCCATGGGCCAAGTGTGCGTCGTCGATCATCGACACAGTGTAGCGATGTCTCAGCGGCGCAACCCGCGAATCATTCCTTCGGCCGTCCACGCGCCAAGGCAGCCGCCGGCGATGCGCGTGGTGCGTTCCTGGTCATGTGTACGGCCGAGGTATTCGCACAGTTCGCCGAAGCTGGCCCCGGTGAGGGCCAGATCGAGGCATGCCGATTCGTCCGCCGTCATGCTGGCGAACTGGGGCGAAAGGCCGTTGCGCCACACGCGCGCACCCACGCCCTGCTCCACGGCGACGGGCGCCGGAGGGGATATGCCGTCGGCGATCGCGCGCCAGATGGCGACGGCGTTGCTTCGCATGAGGCGGAAGCGCAGGGTCGGCACGAAGTCGATCTCCACGCGATCCCAATCGTCGGCGGCAAGATCGGCCACTCCGATGGTCTCGGCGTCCGGACCCGAGAACGCGCGCCGCAGGTGCCAGTCCAGCCACGCAAGCTCGGCGACTTCGTCATCCGCGGGATAGGCCTGTTCGAGAAACGGCACGAACGATTCGCCGTACGCGTCCAGTGTCCATGACGAAGGCACATGCCGTTCGACATAGCGCGACGCCACCGCATCGAAGACGTCGTCGCCCAGCCAGAGCGCGGTCTTCTCGTAAGAGTCGCGCAGGCATGCCACGAGCTGGCTACGGTAGTTGTTGGCATGGACCGCCATGCCGCGGGGATCGACACCCTCGGGAACGGTGCCCGTGAAAAGCGCGGACGCGAAGGCGCGTTGGCGGTCGCGCAGGTTCATGCGGCGCGCTGGCGAGCGGTATCGGCAAGCGCGCGCGCGTGAGCGACTTCCGCCAGCAGTTCGGAGAGGGGCGGGATGCCGTCGTCACGCTCGATCATCACGGCGACGTCGCCGAGCCGTTCGATGAAACGCGTGTACAACGCCCATACCGGGTCGGGTACCGGTGCGTCATGCGTGTCCACGAGCATGTCGCGTCCCTGGCTGTGGCCAGCGAGGTGTACTTGGCGCACGCGATCCAGCGGAAGACGTTCGAGCCAATCGTCCGGATCGAAACCGTGATTTGTCGCGCTGACGTAGATGTTGTTCACGTCCAGAAGCAGGAAGCAACCGGTACGATCGCAGAGTTCGTGGAGGAAGGTCGCCTCGCCCATGGCCGTCTCGGGAAAATCGAGATAGGTCGATGGATTCTCGAGTACCAAGGCGCGTCCTAACGCATCTTGCGCGGCATGGACGTTATCAGCGACCAGGTCGAGCGCTTCGCCGGTATAGGGCAGTGGAAGCAGGTCGTGCGAGTTGTGGCCGTCGACGCCCGTCCAGCACAAATGGTCGGAGATCCATAGCGGTTCGACACGCTCCGCCAGTCGACGCAGGCGACGCAGATAATGGCTATCGACGCCGTCGGACGAACCGATGTTCATCGACACGCCATGCAGGGCGACAGGATAGCTTTCGCGAACGCGCATCAGCACGTCGAGCGGCTTGCCACCGTCGACCATGAAGTTTTCCGATATTACCTCGAGAAAATCGACCGGCTGCGGCGCCTCGAGGAAATCGGTGTAGTGCGGAATGCGCAAGCCGAGTCCGAATCCATGGAACGGGATCGGCGATGGGTGGGACATGACACGCTCCGCGAACGAGATACCCGGCCGCCGGAGCGGCCGGGCGATGATTCCAGGAACCTTACTTGGCCGGCGGCGTGGTGCTGCCGCCCTGCGCCGTGCACTCCTGCACGGACACGGCCTTGAAGCCCTGGCCCTTGCAATCGTTCTGGCCCTTGCATTCATGGTTGCCCGACTTGCAGTCGGACGTGCCTTTGCAGCTGTTGATGCCGTAGCAATGCACCGTCTTGCCGGCGGCCTGTTCGGCGGCATGGGCCGGCGCCGAGATCGCGGCGGCCGATACGGCGAAGATGGCGGCGGCAGCGGCGATGCTGTGGGTGGCGGTATGCATGGTCGTTCTCCGTACGGAAAGGAATGCCGGGATGGCATGGACGAATTCGCCGCACCGGCACATCCGGTTACAGCTGGATACGCTTTTTTTCAGTGGATGCCAAGGGCACGGTCGACAGAAAGACGACCACCGCCACGGGCGACCAGATACAACTGGATCGCCGCCCAGGATAAATGGGTCGGCCAGGCGTCCGGATAGACGAATACTTCGATCACCGTGGTCATCCCCAGGAGGACGAACGCGGAAAGACGAGTGGCCAGGCCCAGCACGAGCAGGATCGGCACGAAGGTCTCGATGCCCGCCGACAGGTGCGCCGCGATCTCGGGCGGAATCAGCGGAATCTTGTACTCGCTGCGGAACAACTCGTACGTACCCTCGGTGATGGTGAGCAAGCCTTCCACCTTCGTGCGACCCGACTGGAAGAAGACCGCCGCGATGGATAGCCTCGCGACGAGCGCGAGGATGTCGTGTCCGACCCATCGTTCGACGCGATCGGCAAGTGCGTTCCAGCGCGTGCGCAGGGATCGGCGCGCGGTGACGGTGATGGTGGTCGAAGCCATGGCAAGTCCTCAGGAATGGGCGAAGGCGCCGGACCGCAACAGCCCGGAAAAAGTGAGTTCGATGGACACGTCCGGATGCGCCGTGGCGACAGCGGCGGCAGCCTCGCCCAGCGTGGCGTCCCGCCGGAACGCCTCCAGCAGCGCGAGTTCGGCGGGTGAGGCGGGAAGCACGCTGACATCGCCGGCCACGCGCACGACGATCGCGCATTCGGGTCGCCAGGCCAGCGCGCCATCGACCGCGACACCCTCCCTGCTCGGCTGCCAGATCGACAGCACGGGGAAAGGCGACGCCAGCCATCGCGTCGCTGGATGGACACGCAGGCGCATGGTCTCCAGCGCGGATGGCGCCTGTCCCACGAGATGGTCGACGTCGAACGGCTCCGCGTCGGCGGCATCGAGGCTTTCGTTCCAGAGCCGGTCCAGGCGAGCCACGTCTCCCAGATAAGGCAACGCCGCCGCTGGTTCGAACGATTCGAGGAAGCCGGGAAAGCCTTCTCCATAACGAGCAAGCCGCACATCGCTCGGCGGTGAACGCGTGGCGTGGATCGCTGCCGCGGCCCGAAACCAGTCGCGTCCGACCAGGCACAGCACGGAGGGGAAATTCGCCTCCAGCGCATCGAGACAGGCACGCATCACTGTATTGCGATACACGGCGAAAGAACGCTGGTTGGCTGGAGCGAACGTGGACGCTTCGTCATGGAGCGCTTCCACGAAGGCTGTCTGGAAATCCGCCAGGGTGCTCATGCCGCCTGCCCCTGCGCCGCGAGCATCGTTCCCGCCCGCGCACATTCCTGGAGCAATACATCGAACGACGGCAGATTGCCGTCGCGCTCGATCAAGGTCGGACGTGGTCCGCCTCGCGACAGCACATGACGGTAGAGTTCCCAAACGGGCTCGTCCACCGGCGCATCATGCGAATCGATCAACAGGTTCGCGGGTGAGTCCTCGTCCACGCCGTGCCCGGCGAGATGTATCTCGGTGACGGCGTGCAGCGGGAAGGCTTGCAGGTAGGCAAGGGCATCGATGCCGATGTTGTTCGCACTGACATGCACATTGTTGATATCGAGCAGCAATCCACAGCCCGTCCGGCGGACGAGTTCGGCCAGGAAATCGGTCTCGCTCCAGTCGTGGCCATCGAGCACGAGGTAGTGGGCCGGGTTCTCGATCGAGATGCCGCACCCCAGCGCGTCCTGGCTGCGCAGGATGTTCGCGGCGATGCATGCCAGCGCCTCCCGGGAGCGGGGGAAAGGCAGCAGGTCGGGCATGTAGCATCCGCCCCACGCCGACCAGGCCAGATGCTCCGAGACGAGCACGGGCCTGACGCGATCCACGAGTCGTCGCAACCGGCGCAGATGACCGGTGTCGGGCGGCGCCGCCGCCGCGAGCGAAAGCGACACCCCGTGCAACGACAGCGGGTGACGGTCCGCCACGGCATCCAGCATCGCCAGATGCGGCCCGCCGTCGCCCATGTAGTTCTCGGGGTGGACCTCGAACCACAACCCCGGGGAGACGCAGCGTAGGGCCTCATCGAGGTGCTGCGGCTTGAAGCCGAGGCCGGCGGCGAGCGGCGGACGCATGTCGGGTCAGCCCACCTTGGTCAGCGAACCCATGCCGTGAGGTGTCTTGATCGACGTGCACGTGCCGGCGGGGACGTTTTTCCAGGCGTTTTTCTGGTAGTCGGCCTTCGCCGTGCCCGCGCAGGTCGTACCCCGGCCGGCGGCGCAGTCGTTCTGCCCCGCCTTGGCGACGCCCCAGCATTTCTCGACGGCGGGTTTCCGGGCATCCTGGCTCCCATCGGCATGGGCGACACCGGCGACGAGGGCGGCAAGGGTGAGGGCAAGCGAGGCGGCGTGACGGTTCATGCGATGCTCCTTCGATAACGGACACGATGTCCGGGTCGAGGGGAAGTTCGCGTCCGATGCTCGAAGGGTTACAACGAATTTTTTTCCTTAGCTGTAACCGAAGTGCGCCTGACCGCGAATGACGTGACATGCACACCCGCGCGTCGCCCTGGTCCCCAGCCTTCCCGGCACCCTCCCGGCGCCGCGTCCCCTTCCGTCGAGGCTCTTGCAATGTCCTACCGAACGCGACTGAATCCCTGTCGATGGAACACCGGGAGATGATCGCCAGTCCCGCCGAAAGGCAAGACGGGAGAGGCATGCCAGCGGCCGAGGCCGAATTGCGCGCAAGCTTCATCGCCGGCCTGGCTGGCGACGCGGCACGCTATCGCCAGTTCCTCGACGGCCTGTCCGGGCACCTGCGCGCCTACCTGCGCCGCCGTCTTCCCCGCGCCCTGGCGGACGTCGAGGACATCCTGCAGGAGACCTTGCTCGCCGTGCACAATGCACGGCACACGTATCGCACGGAGCAGCCATTGACCGCCTGGGTCCACGCGATCGCCCGTTACAAGCTGATGGACTTCTTTCGGGCCCATTCGCGACGCGAAGCCTTGCACGAGCCCTTCGATGACGACGGCGGCCTGTTCATCGCCTCGGATGTCGAACCTGCCGACGCGCAGCGCGATGTCGGGGTCCTGCTCGAGGCCCTGCCCGACCGCCACCGCCTGCCCATCGTGCTGGTGAAGCTGCAAGGCCTCTCGGTTTCAGAAGCGGCACAGCGCTGCGGCATGTCCGAGTCGGCGGTGAAGGTGGGGGTCCATCGTGGCCTGAAGGCATTGGCTGCGCGCATCCGGAGCCGGTCATGAAAACCGACGACCTCGTCACCTTGCTGGCCAGCCGGGCCCCCGCCGTCGACCGCCGGGAACCCGCCCGGCGTTTCGCGCTTGCCTGGGTAGCCGGGCTGGGAGGCGCACTGCTCCTGATGATCCTTCTGCTCGGGGTCCGCCCCGATATCGGCGAAGCCGTTCGGGTACCGACATTCTGGTTCCGGCTGGCCTATGCGAGCGCCATCGCCGTGGCGGCGCTATGGGTCACATCACGACTCGCCCGGCCGGGTGTCCGCGTGGGAGGGGCCTGGGCGGTGCTCGCCACGCCGGTCGCGCTGGGCTGGGTCGCGATGGCCTGGGTACTCGCCCATGCCGCTCCCGGCACACATCTGCCCCTGATCCTCGGCCATACATGGCGGGTATGCCCCATCCTGATCGCGGCCCTGGCGATGCCGGCCTTCGTCGCCATGCTCTGGGCCGTGCGCGGCATGGCACCGGTACGGCCCCGGCTGGCCGGGGCGGCCGTCGGCCTGTTGGCGGGCGCCACGGGAACGGTCGCGTATTGCCTGCATTGCCCGGAAATGGCGCCACCGTTCTGGTCCACCTGGTACCTTCTGGGCATGCTCATCCCCGCCGCCCTGGGTACCCTGGCAGGGCCTAGGGCGCTACGCTGGTAGCCCTCAATCGGGGCCCTTAATCGGCAAATTGTCCGAAACGGGCTCCAGTCGATGGCGGGCAGGCCGCTATAGCTTCAAACTAGTCGTGCCGTCGCGAAACCGGGCCAGCCCGTTTCCTACGCCACGGCACCCAGCGGCCAGTGGATGAAGTGCCTCGTCATCGCCTGGCCAGACCCGGTCCGGACGAGTGAGGCGAGGGGCATAACGTGGGCGGAACAAACAGGGACCCGTTTGCCTGGGGGCGATATGTCGCCGTCGCAGGAGCCTATGCGGCGTGTTACGAGCTGACGCGGTATTTTTCGTTTTCGCATTGGATGTTGCCGGCTGGCCTTCGCCTGGCTTGCCTGCTGCTGGTTCCGCGTCGTTTCTGGCCGGCGCTCGCGATCGGCGAGGCGCTACCGATCGCCGAGATGGCGGTACTGCACGCCTCGGCCTTCGGCGTGTACTTCGCCATCGTCGCCTCGATTCCGCCCATTCTGTTTTGCATGCCCGCCATTGCCTGGCTGCTTACGCGCACGACACTCCTGCGCGCCGATGGGCAGATAAACATGGGCATGATCATGGGTGCGGCACTGGTTTGCGCGGCCGCCACGGCGGCGAGCAATTCGGCTGCCCTCGCATCGGTGGTGATGGGAGACGGGTCGGCGACGCCACCCGTGACAGCTTCGCTTTTCCTCGCCTGGATACTGGGTGCCTACCTCGGCGCTCTCACACTCACGCCGACCATCATGGCGCTACGCGAACGCCTGGCACGACAACCGGCCAATGTCGTCACGTGGCGTGCCGTATGGCATAGCGCCCTCACCCGCGATGCGCTGTTTTTTGTCGTGCCGGGACTCGCGCTGTTGATGGGCGTTGCCTCCCAGCTAAGCGACGGCCCCCTCCAGTGTGCGCGCATCGCCATGGCCATTCCCGTGCTTGGAATGACCTGGCGGCATGGATGGCACGGCACCGCCATCGGCGGCATGCTGGCGAGCATCGCGATGGCGTCGACCGCGTTCGAGCTTCAAGATCCCGCGATGATCCAGGCGCAGGTGGTACTTTCCTTCGTCATTTCCACATCGCTGTTGCTGGGAGTGAAAGTGGCACGCCGTATCGCGGCGACACTCGTCTCGCGGGCACGCGAAGCATCGGCCACCCCCCATCACCGGTAAGGGAGGAGCCGAAGCGGCCCCTCCCTACGCTTGAAGCGCCGCTTTCACGGATTGCGGCTGGCACATTCCGGGGGTGTCTTGCAGTCGCTTCCGACCATCATCATCTGCGTCGTACCGTCGACCTGGGGCGCCACGAACAACTTCACCGCGCCGTCGTCGTATACGGTCTCACCCGTCGTGCTCGCCGGCACCGGCAGTGGCTCGTCCGGCGTGGCAAGGCGAGTGGCATCCACGCCGATCGGCAAGCCAATCAGGCTATACGCCGTGCGCGCGAACGCACCGCGCACCGTGCCATTGGCGTCGTTGACCTGGATGTAGTGGGTACCGCCACGCTGGAACACGTACACGTGGTAATTCGGGCTGCTGCTGACGTCGGTGGCATTCGGCCAAGCCTGGCCCAACCCCGAGAGGGAGGTTTGTGCCTGGACCGCGCCCGTGCCGAGAGCGACGGAGAGGGTGATGAGTGAAGCTAGCAACGAACGGGCATGGATGCGCATGGTCGTGGTCCTCGTGGCTGGTAGGCAAGTCTGCGTCTGGGATGGCGCAGATCCTGCGACTCGACCATGGCGAATCCATGGCCGATCAGTCCACTTTCCCCCATCGATCAGGGCGCCGACCGGGCGTCTGCCGAATTCGCGCATACCTCGAACGTTCCTGAATAGCCGGGGCAGCCATTCGTTCAGGACCGGAGTCAGGTCGACTCGACGCCCTT
This sequence comes from Luteibacter sp. E-22, assembly GCF_049913125.1. Taxonomy (GTDB): domain Bacteria; phylum Pseudomonadota; class Gammaproteobacteria; order Xanthomonadales; family Rhodanobacteraceae; genus Luteibacter. The sequence goes on along the minus strand of NZ_CP183975.1, from coordinate 480,187 downwards.
CCGCTGCCTGCGAGAAAGCCAGGTCCAGCGAAACATCAGGGCCGCCGCACCCACGTTGACGATGGCCTCGCCCGGCCAGATGTCGCCGTAGACGAAACCACCGTAGTGGCTGAGCGCCGCGATCATGCCCAGGGAATTGACGGTGCCACCGCAAGCGACCAGGGCACAGTTGATCCGCACCGCACGAGACATCGAACGCTCGGTAAGCAACCAGAATCCGCACAGCGACATGATCGCGCTGCAGCAAAGGTTGACGATCATCAGGTCGAGATTCATTTGCCTTCCCCTCCCGCGATGCGATCGATGACACGGTTCGCCAGCGATTCCCCGCGGTTGTCGATCAGCCGCTGTGCGATCACGGCAAGCTTGAGTCCGAAACAACCGACCAGGAACGACACGCCCGCCTGGATCTCCGCCGGGGAGTCGGGCATGAATCGCCGTTCGAGCGCCGGGGCGAGGAAGATCGCCATCAACGCGCCGCAAACCACCTGGACCAGGGCTCGACGGCGAGACTCCTCGTTGCTGAGCGCCACGGGAAGGATCGCCCCACCCACGGCGGCGAGAAGTAACCAGAAACGGGTAAGCAAGACGGGGTCCATGACGTTCTCCTAGGGCGAGGTGGAAGGACCGGACAGGTTGCCGGTCCAGGTCGTGGCGTTCTTCATCGAAATGGAAAGGGAAACCTGCTTCGTACCCGGCGTCGCGACGAGGTCTCCCGGGTACAGGCGAGTGCAGAAGTCACCGCCGTTCGTCGACGGCTTGAAGCGGTAGCGCGTCGCGGCCCCCTCCGTGACAAGGAGGCTGGCGGCGATACGGCAGTTGTAGGGCTCGTCGAAGTGCAGGTTCACACCGGCCGCGTCGAACTGTGCATCCACGGCCACCACGCTCTTCGTGCTCGAAGTGAGCACGCCGCGCCACGTGCCGTTGATGGGTACGGATTGTTGCGCCGACGCCACCGTTGCCGAGAACGAGACAAGCGACAGCGTAGCCAGAAGAGCAAACCGACTTGAACGATTCATGCGATACCTCCAATCACGGATGGAAGAAAAAAGCGGCGGCGACGGCCGCCGATACGACAACGAAGACGACAGCGGCCAGGACGGCCATGCCACCGCGGCGGTCGGCGCAGGGCGCGACGACGGCCAACAGGGCCGCTTCCCACGGCGCGGGTACGTACAGGCGGGTCAGGCGTTTCACGATCCGTTCTCCGCCATGACCACCGAGGGAAGATCGACGACCTGTCCATCGACCTCGACGCATGGCTGCCACGCATCGGCCGAACGGTAGGAAATGCGAACATGGTGCATGCCGGCCCGAGAAAGCCAACGGAACCGGCGTTTGCCTATCTCGATGACAAGCCGGGGTTTCGATAACCCGCGCTCGTGCCGAAACAGGAACCGGCCCTCGAACTCGATCGACATCACCGCGATATGCGGCCTGCGGCTGTCGCGGAACATCCGCAGCGGAATGACCACTGGCTCCAGCACGGCATCCGCCTCCGGCGAAACAGGAACCCACGCATGCAGCGCATGCGTCTCGTCGTCACGACGCAATGCCTGGCGGCGCGCCTCCAGCGATTCGGCGGCGGCGCATACGGCCTCGCGCAAGCCGTAAAGCAAGGTATCGAATCCGCAACTGGCCATGGGCGTCTCCTAAGGTTCCTGTAGCCAGCCCGGCTTGCGTGGAAAGCCGACGTGATAGCAAAGCCATTGCAGAACCACCTGGTGCTCGCCGATCTGCAGGATGGTGAAGCTCTTCTCGATGCCGAGGATGGAACCTCGCGGTGATTCGGTGAGACAACGATTCAACAGCGCACGCGCGTCCTCGACCTGCGCTTCCGAACGCATCTGGTTCGGGTTGTCGCTGCCGACGACCACGCGCTTGATGAACTTCACATCGGTGAGATCGAACATCGGTGGGACTCCGGGAAATCGCGGCGCCGACCAGGGCGCCGCGAAGGGTGACGTGCTGCAGGCAACGCGCTTACTTCGCCGTGGTGCCACCGTCGGTGACGGCCACCGCCGGACCGATCTTGCGAGGGGCGCAAGCGGTCTGCAGGATGTCCATCACGCGGGCCAGGCCTTCGGGCATGCCCTTGTCCTCGGCGTGGACGGCGACGTGGTACTTCGCCGAGTTGTCCGACGTGCGCGTGTTTTCCTTGTGCGTGGCAACGGAACCGGCCACGTGGACCTTGGCCGAGAAGATGCCCCAACCGATCGACATATCGGCCGCGAACTCGGCCTTCTTGTCTTCGGATTCCTTCTGGCTGAAGGACGACTTCACTTCCATGTCGAACGTGATGTCGACGTTGGTGATGCTGAGGTTGGGCACCTTCACGATCGCCAGCAGCGGCACTTCGAGTTCGACTTCCTCCTCGAAGATGCCGGTACCCGTCGGGTTGTCGACCGGCCGCTTGAACTTGAACGATGCCGTGCGCGTGGCGCCGACACCGGTGGGGTCGTTGGCGGCGGCGGGCGGCAGGAAGCCGATCACCTTGATGAAGTCGGCTGTGGCCTGGGCAAGCTTCACTTGTGCTTCGCAAGCCGCGCTCAGCGGGGCCCCGATGAGGTCCCCCATCGGCAGGCCCTTGAACTGGCTGGACATGTTGACGAGTTCGTCAGCCATGGCGTTACTCCTTTACGAGTTGGCATGACGCGGCACGCCGGATGCGCGCCACGGTTCGTGACGGACGACCGCTTCAGTCGCCGGGCTTGAACGTCTGGAAGACCCCCTGGGTCTGCGCGAGATGATTCATCAGTCGTGCCGCGCCATCGGTGGGCTCGCTGCCCTCCACGCGCAGTACGACGTGGACGGCGCCGGCCTTGCGATCGCTCGCACCCACGGCCGTATCCACGCGCACGTAAGGTTTGGGTGGCCTCGGCCTCACTCGCCAACCGCGCGTTTCAGCTGACGCGCCGGGCGTGTCGGCCGGAGGCGCCGCGTCTTCGATCAGGCTGCCCAGGTCCGCGTCGAAGCGGATCTCCACATCCTTGATGCGCAACACGTTGGTGGACACCAGGGGAAGGATCGGTGCGCGATACAGGTCTTCGTCGCCCTCGCCCGCGCCTGGCTGCAGCGACGGCATGCGGATGACGACGCTCTTGGGCCGGTTGTCTTCGTCGAAGTAGTCGCTCAGGTGCGACATCTGGTGTTGCTCGATGCGATCCTGGGCGTCGATGACCGCGCCGGCGAGTGCTTCGATAAGATCGTTGAGGGATGTCTGCGTGGCCATGCGTCACACACTCCCCGCCGTCGGCGGTGTCAGGTCGGGAAAGGAAGCGACGCGGTTCAGCCAGCCCTTGAGGAACTTGCCCAGCGCCGGACGTTTCTGCACGAGCGCGCGGTAGTAATCCGCCCTGCCCTGCTTGAAGCGCGCATAGACCGCATAGGCGTCGACTGCATCGAGCGCGGCGAGGGTGCCTGCCCCGATCGCGCCGTCCACGACCAGCGGTGGGCGGGCGCCGAGGTCGTTGAGCACGCGCTGCAGGAGCTTCGCCGACTGCGAACCGGCGTTCACCTGGAAATCGAACACGATCTCGGCCAGCGGTTGCAGGGCGATCCTGTCGCCGCGGATCGCATCCCAGTAAAGCGCCTTGTAGATCACGCCGGCTTGCTGGTCGGTCAGGGCGCGCAGCGCGTCCAGCGAGGGCGCGATGCCGAGCAGGCGCTGCGCGCACTGGCTGAAGGTGGCGATCGTGATGCCCTTGTTCGTGGCACCGCCGGGGTCGGCCGGATCGTTGACATAACCGCCCTCGTGCTTGAGCAGGGTCGGCAGGAAGCTATTGAAGTCGGCCATCGGCGTGTTCTCCGGTTCGACGCGGCATGGCGTCGGCGGGGACCACTATCGGTTTGGCGCGGCACGCCGGACATCGGGAAAACGCTGATTCAAGGCCTTCAAAAAGACTGATTCCGCGCCTGCGAAAAATCAGCATCCGCCCGATGCCGCCATCGCCGGCGACGACGGCAGGCTGTCGTGCCGGCACGAGCCGGTGCCAACGAGACATGCCATGAGCGATAAACTGATCGACGTCTACATGGGCTTCATGGACGAGGAAGTGAACACCGTCCTGAATGGGTTGCTGGAGGTCGAATTGCGCCAGGAGGCGGGCAAGCGGCGTCCGATCGTGCTGATCGAACGCGGCCTCGTCGATCCACGGGGCCCACTGCTGGAATGGCCGCTGGAACGTTACGCGGCACCCATACGGCGCATCGCACACGCGCACATGGGTGCGGAAGACACGAACCCCCACGCCGAACCGGATGCGCGCGTCGAGAGCATCCTCGCCCGCGCCATCTCGGTGTTCCTGGCCAGCGACGAGGAGGGCGAGGCACGACTGCGCGAGGCGAACCGTCGCGTCATCCGCATGATCGACGTGCATGAACTGCAGTCGCTACGCAGCAAGGCGAAGCTGAAGGTACCCCTGGATGGCGCCGGGCCGCAGCTCTCGGTGGTGCGGTTCGAACTGGGCGAAGCGTCGTCGGAAGAGCCGCCCATCGTGGTGTTCCGCGCGCCCGAGATGGGCTTGCAGCCGAGCCTCATGGCTCCCTACATCATCTTCCTCCTGAAGATGATCTCCGCTCTTTCGAGCGAACTGGCCCATCGTGCCGGCGATACGCATGAATGGCCCCTGCGCGTGAGCTGCTTCGGCGCCCAGGGCGGTGCCTCCGCCAGCGGCCGGCCGGGCTCGATCTCTCCCATCTGCGCCAGCCTCTACGTCGGCCTCGAGTACGCCGATGGCCAAGCGTCTCCGTCCATCGCCTTGTGCTCGCAGGGCGGCGTGTACCACTTCGCTGCAAGAGCGGGACTGAACCTTCCACCCATGCCCGCGGACGACACGCTCGCCCAATGGTTCGTCGACCATCACGCTCATCTGGTCATCGACCGGGTCGACGTCGACGAGCGTTACCGGCGCAAGGAGGAGGCGGGGCTGACGCGCGGCGTCGCGCTCGACAGCGCCATCGCCGAGCTGGTGGCCCGGTACGCGGGGGACAAGATAAAGCCGGAGGTGAGCGGCACCTCGTCCTGGTTCATCGGCGAGGACCAGAAGAGGGCCTTCGCCGCGGCAGGCGTTACCGGCTGCAACATGGAAGACTACTGGGTGTTGCGTGCGCTGCGCGACATCGTGCTGAAGCGAGGCCTCGTGGAACCGGGTGAGCGTGGCATGGAACCCGTCCTGGCCCGTGGTTTCGTCACCCGGGTGAACGCCGACCCGTTACTGATCGAACCCGCCGTAGTCGAGGCCTTCCAGCACGATCTGCGCGAGAAGCGGCTTACCCGCAAGGACTATGTCGACCTCCTGCGCTGGGGCCTGCTCGGCCTGCCGCTGGAGGGTGACGGCGATCGCGGCATGCCTGCCGTGGCCGAGTGGCGATTCGTCTCGGACAAAGTGTTCGACGAGCCCGGACGCAGAACCTTCGCACGGCACCTCTACGGCTTCCTGGTCCAGGGCCGCGGCGAGATCGTGGTACCCGATCCGTTCTTCATCGAGATCGCGACCGATCTGCTCAAGGATTGCGCACGCCTACCCGCCAGCAAGTCCGACGTCTTCGTCGAAGCGCCCGCGCAGGAACACCTGGAAGACATCGGCCGGGCCGCCCGGCACGCGCTCGTGGCATGGCGCGGCGCGGGCCAGGCGCCGGCTGAAACCGTGACGCTGGCATTGCGCCAATTCATCGATACCCTGGCCGATCGTGCCGGGCTCGGCCTGGGTACCGACGAAGTGAAGATCTGGCTGCGTCCGGGCAAATGGAAGGGCGTACGTCAGGGCACGCTGCAGGATGCGCGAAACGAGGTCTTCGGCCATGCGGCCGTCGATCGCGCCTTCTACAAGGCCTCCAACCTGGTCGCCTTGCGCGAGAACACGCCGCACGCCTTGCGCAAATGATCCATCGGGCCGTCGCCTGCGCGGGCGGCGGCCCTCATGGATCGAGCGTGGTCAGTCCTTCGCGGATCGCATAACGGGTCAGTTGTGCGATGCCGTGGAGGCCGAGCTTCGCCATGATGTGCTCGCGATGTGTCCCCACCGTCTTCACACTCACGTGCAGGCGCTCCGCGATCTCCCGCGTGGCGTAGCCTTCCGCGAAGAGTTGGGTGATCTCGCGCTCGCGCGCACTCAGCACGACCGGTTCACCCAGCGCCGGTCCGCCACGACCCCTGCCCTTGCCGACAAGCAGGTGCGCGATGTCGGGGCTAACGAAATAGCGCGAGTGCAACACCGTCTCTATCGCCTCGTGCAGGACCTCGATGCCGCTCCGCTTCAGCACGTAGCCATGCGCACCCGCGTCGAAGGCGGCACGCACCCAGCGTGAATCCTCATACGCCGACAGGCAGAGCATGCGCGTTTCCGGACAGCGGGGAGCGATCCGGCGCGCCGCCTCGAGGCCACTCAAGCCATGCATGGCGCAGTCGAAGATCAGCAAGTCCGGCGGATTACGCAAGGCGAGGCGTACGCAGTCCCTACCGTCACCCACGCTTCCGACGATGTGGAACCGCCCATCGGCGGCAAGCAAGGCCGCGACGCCCTGGCGAAAGAGCGCCTGCTCGTCAGCCAGTACAAGCGTGACGCGGGTCACAACGAGGGTCCGTGGTGGCGTGGGGAGGCGTGTGACAGAATGCGGCCGGCGTGGCGACCGTACAGCGGAAGGCCATGCATGGGGGAATCCGGAAGGAAGGTGTGCGCACGCTCGGTGCTGGCGCGGGCGCGCGTCCTTCCGGAAACCTTACGGTTGGGACATCCCTGTCGAAGCAGGGACTTACCGTGGCCGCCGCATCCGCCGGCGGCGGGAATGGGGACATGCAGCGCACGCAAGATCCCGTCTTTTTCAGCTTTGGCGACTGGACCGTGCGGCCTGCGCAGCGCTCGATCGAACGCCGCGACGAGCGCCAGGTGCTCGAGCCCAAGCTGATCGACGTGCTCACCTACCTCGCGGGAACGGGTGGCAAGGTGGTCAGCGCCGAGCAACTACTCACCGACTGCTGGCGCGGCACGTTCTATGGCGACAACCCGGTGCACAAGACCGTCGCCCTGTTGCGCAAGGCCCTGCACGACGATGCGCGCGCGCCGCGCTACATCGCCACGGTGCGCAAGCGCGGGTACCAGGTCGTCGCCGCCGTGGCGTTCGCCGACGGGCGCAGCACCGGCATCGCCGCACGAAGCTGGCACGGCGGTTCCCCCTACCGGGGATTGCTCGCCTTCGGCGGCGACGATGCCGACGTGTTCTTCGGCCGCACGCGCGCGACCGCCGACGTGCTGGAAGCCATCGTGCACCAGCACCGCGCCGGCTGCGCGTTCGTGCTGGTGGCCGGTCCCAGCGGCTGCGGCAAATCGTCGTTGATCCAGGCAGGCGTCGTCCCTGCCCTGTTGAATGACGGCGGATACGATGGCCTTCGCGCGCTCGCCTGCTCGGCCATGGCGAGCCGGACACCCGGCCTCACGCCGTTGGAGGCGCTGGCGCTGGCGATGACCCGATGGGAAATTCGCGGCCGGCCACTCTTCGTGGACACCGAACGGCGCGCCCTCGTCCGCGCGCTCGACGACGACATGGACTTCGTCATACGGCGCATCGCGCTGTGCCTGTCCGAGGGGCGCGGCGCATCGGAGGGCGATGTGTTGCTGCTCGTCGTGGACGCACTCGAGGGACTGGTTACCGGCGCGTCGACGACGGCGGACGCCGCCACCCTCCTATCCGCCCTGAGACGGCTGGCCCATAGCGGAAAGGTGGCAGTGCTCGCACTTTGCCGCAATGATTTCTATCCGCAGTTGATGGCGCTTCCGGAACTTCTCGCGCTCAAGCGCGACGGCGCCTCGTACGATCTTGCCGCGCCTGGACCGGGCGAGGTGGCGCAAATGATCCGGTTGCCCGCACTCGCCGCCGGCCTGCATTTCGAACGCGATGGCGCCAGCGAGCGGCAACTGGACGACGTGTTGATCGAGACGGCGTGCCGGCGCGTGGGAAGCCTGCCGCTTCTGCAATACACGCTACAGGCGCTCTACGAATCTCGCGATACCACCGGAACGTTGACCTTCGCCGCATACCGGCGCCTCGGCGGCATGGAAGGCGCACTCGGCCTGCGGGCAGAAAAGGTGCTGGACGGATGGGGTCCGGTTGCCACCTCCGCTTTTCCGCGCATCCTGAACAGGCTCGTCGCTCTCGCCAGCGACGGGGACGAGGTCACGGCACGGGTGGTGCGTTGGCGCGACCTCGATGAAGATGAGCGCATTCTCCTGCACGATCTCGTCGACGCGCGCTTGCTGGTGAGCCTGCTCGAGGATGACGAACCTTGCTTCACCGTCGCCCACGAAGCGCTGTTGAGGCATTGGCCACGCGTGGGGGCATGGATCGACGCACACCGGGCCATGCTGCGTTCACGCTCGCGGATCGCCACCATGAGCAAACGGTGGTTCGACGAAGAACGCCGACGCGAACACCTGCTTCCTCGCGGACAGCTGCTTGCGGATGCCCGGCTGCTTTACCGGGGCGCGCAACCGCCACTCAGCGAGCGGCAGCGCGAATTCGTGCGCCGGTCGCTCCGGCATGCGCGCCTTCGCGCGGGGGCCTTTGCCGCCATGTCCGTGGCCATCGTCATCCTCTCCGTCGTGTCCTCGCTGGCGGCGGTGGATGCACGGCGGGCGGAAACCCATGCGGAGGCACGACGCGCGGATGCGGAAGGACTGCTCGATTTCATGCTTGGCGATATGTACGAACGGCTGGATGCGCTGGGACGCCTCGACCTGCTCGACGATGTGACGCGCAGGGCCATGGTCGTCCTTGGTCATGATTGGCAGGCGGATGTCCCCGAAGCGGTGCTCCGCCAGGCACGGGCGTTACGGCAAGTCGGCGAGATCCGCTATGCCCGTGGCGACCTCGACGCCGCCGGGCAGGCTTTTCTCGCCGCCGATGCCAGCCTGCGCCATCTCTTCGCCACCGCGGCCGGCACACCTGCGGCATTTGCCGAGCGAGGCAAGATCGATTTCTGGCGCGCGCAGATCGCTTCCAGCCGCGGGCGCACCGACGATGCACGACAAGCGTGGCTGGCTTACCTCGATGATGCGACGCATCGCGCCGCCCTCGAACCGGACGATCCGGACGCATGGCTCGAACTGTCCTATGCGAACAACTGCCTCGGCTCCGCCGCGCTCCGTGCGGACCGGTTGGACGAAGCCCTGGCGTACTTCGGTACGTCCGCGCAGTTCAAGCATCGCGTTCTCGGCATGCGTCCCACCGACCGGCCCACGTGGCTGGAGCTGGCGGACACCATGAGCTGGATGGCGATGGCCGAGCAGCAACGGGGCGACCTGCGGCCGGCTCTTCGCATGCTGGAAATGGAACGGCGGGCCGTTCTTGCGGCCCGCGAGGACGGACCGCCGACGAATCGCTGGCTGTATCGCCATGCGCTCGCCGAACTTCACGTGGCGAGGGCCCAGGCCGACCTTGGCCAGGTGGCAGATGCCGCGGATGGCTATGCGTCGTCCGCCACGACATTCGCCGCGCTCGTCCGCGACGTTCCCGACAACCGCGGCTGGCAACGCGACCTCGCGTGGACACGGACTCAACAGGGCTGGCTCGCGCTCGCCATGGGCGATGCTCCGCAGGCGGCGCATTGGCTCGACGAGGGGGAGCGACTACTACGCAGCCTGCTTGCGATCGATGCAGGGGTTGTCGACTGGCGCAACGTGCTCGCATTGAACCGGACTTACCGGAGCATCGTGCTCCTGCGCGGAGGTGCCGCGAAACAGGCGCTGCATGCCGCCGTCGATGCGACGAATCTGCTCAGGCCCGCGCCAGGGTCCAAGCCCAATTCCGCCACCCGCTTGCTGACGGCTTCGGCGAGCATCGCCGAAGGCGAAGCCGCCGTGGCTCTGGGATTCCGCGACGAAGCGGCCACGCATTGGCGCCAGGCGGTGGACGAGCTGCAAGCACAGGCGACGCACAGCAGCGATCCCCGGTTACTCGATCCGTACGTCCGCGCCCTCCTGTTGCTAGGTCGTGGTGGAGAAGCGGAAATCTATCTGGAGCGTTTGCGCCATGCGGAGTATCGCGCGCCGGCGTTCGAGTCGTTCGTCCATTCACCCTAGGAGAAACGCGTGCCCAGTCCCAACGCCATCATCGACGTATCGCTCACCATCACCGACGCCCCTCCTGGCCAGGGCCAGACCAGCGATCGCAAGTACAACTACACGTTCGATCCCGATCGTGTGCATGTGACCGAAGGCAATACCGAGATCGTCTACCGCCTGTCGGGCAAGCACCATGACCGCTTCCAGATGGCCGACCTCTTCACGACCGATGCACGCAGCCAGTTCAGCGGCGTCGAGGTCATCGAGAACGGCAACGCGATCCGCGTGCTACACGCCAATACGGTGAAGCAACTCACCGTCGTACTGGTCGTGGTCAAGGACCGTGACAAGCAGCAGAACATCGGCCTGGACCCCCAGGTCACGAACGATCCGACGCCCTGACCGTCAGAAGATCCCCTGCTTCGGCAGGGGGTCTTTGCCTCGGCGTCACGCATCACGCATCACGCGTAGGTGCCATTCCACGGTGTCCAGCCCCAGCCACCGTGCTCCGCGAACGCGGCTTTCAATTCAGCGTTCTTCTGCCCGGTATGGCAAAGGAAATACCGCTTCGTGCTGCCGCCGCCACCGGCGCCCTCGTCACGGTGCGAGAAGATCCGCAGCGGCACGTTGGCATAGCCACAGGCGGCGACCAGGGCGGGGACACGAAACAGGCATCCATCGAACTCGCCATCGCACGGCATGAGCGTGCAATCGATCTCGATGCGCTGGACGCCAGCCACCTTGGCAATCCGCTTCGGGTCCCAGTAAAGCTGATCCGGATGATTCGCCGGGCCCTTGCCCGAACCTTCGATCACGTCGCGCAACCGTGTCGCGTTACCGCCGGCGGTGATCGCATGTGCCACGTACTGGATGCTGCCGTTGTTTTCCCACAGATCGCCGACGAGGGCGTAGATCGTGGCCTGCTTGGGACGCGGAAGATCGGGAAGCATGGGGCGTACCTCGTTGTCGGGTGGTGTGCTGGCAAGGTAGCCAGCGGCTCACGCGCCCGACATCGGGTAAATGCTGATTTTGCGCGCGTATGGGATGACAGGCTCGGCTTCGCCATCGTGTTTTGCGTTGCGTCGAGGCAGGGGCAGCCGCTCCGGACGATGCGGTGGCTTGTTGGGCCAGCAGCGCTAGGCTGCTTGGGCGCACGGCTTTGAACCCAAAGAAAAAGGGCCTTGATTTCTCAAGGCCCTTTTCTAGTTTGGCTGGGAGACTAGGATTCGAACCTAGATAAACGGAGTCAGAGTCCGTTGTCCTACCGTTAGACGATCTCCCAATAAACCGGGATTCGACGCGCTCTGACCTTGGTGCGTCGAACTTTGAAGCGCGTGTATTAGCGCTTCGAGAACTGCGTGGCGCGGCGGGCCTTGTGGAGACCGACCTTCTTACGCTCGACTTCGCGGGCGTCGCGGGTCATGAAACCAGCCTTGCGCAGCGGCGACTTCAGCGCTTCGTCGTATTCGACGAGGGCGCGGGCGATGCCGAGGCGGATGGCGCCGGCCTGACCCGTGATGCCGCCACCGGCGACCGTCACCATGATGTCGAACTTTTCGACGTTGTCGGTCAGCTCGAGCGGCTGGCGCACGATCATGCGCGAGGTCTCACGACCGAAGAACTGCTCGATCGGCTTGCCGTTGACGACGATGCCACCGGTGCCCTTGCGGAGGAACACGCGGGCGGCGGAGGTCTTGCGGCGGCCGGTACCGTAATTCTGCTGGATAGCCATGTCGATTCCTTAGATTTCCAGCGCCTGCGGCTGCTGTGCGGTATGCGGGTGCTCGGCGCCGCCGTACACCTTGAGCTTGCGGTACATGGCGCGACCCAGCGGGTTCTTCGGCAGCATGCCCTTGACGGCGATCTCGATCACGCGCTCCGGGTGCGTGGCCAGCAGATCCTTGAGACTCGTGGTCTTCAGGTTGCCGACGTAGCCGGTGAAGCGGTGGTACATCTTGTCGTCCAGCTTGGCACCGGTCACGGCCACCTTCTCGGCGTTGATCACGACGATGTAATCGCCGGTATCGACGTGCGGGGTGAACTCGGGCTTGTGCTTGCCGCGGAGGCGACGCGCAACCTCGGTCGACAGGCGACCCAGGGTCTTGTTCGTGGCATCAACCACGAACCAATCGCGCTTGACGCTTTCCGGCTTGGCGGTGAACGTTTTCATTTCTAATACCTGGTTTGCCGCCTGAACAGACGGAACACGGAATCGGTGAAAGCAAAGGCGCGAGAGAATAGCGGACTTTTCCCTCATCGCGCAAGCCCACGTTGCACGTGAGCTTTGGGCCGACAATCATAACATGATGACCGGGCCGCTTCACAAGCCTGCCCGGTCCATGGGAAGGCGACCGCGACAAGCGGCCGCAGCGCCTTCACCTGGCATCGGGCTGTGGGCATTGTAACGTGTGTCATCCCCGTACGTCAGGAGTCCCCATGTCCGTTCGCTCGCTGAACCGCCTCGACCGCCTGCTTTCCGGCCTCGAACGCGCCATGGAGGCCGTCGCGGGCTCGCCGGAGCCCGTGCGACGCTCGCCGGGCGACACGGTGCCGGATGTACCCATGGACGACGTCGAGCGGCGCCACGCCGCCGGACTGATGCGGATCAACCATGTCGGGGAGGTGTGCGCCCAGGCGCTTTACGTCGGCCAGGCGGCGCTCGCACGAACGGAAGAGACACGCAGCCACCTGATGCACGCCGCGCAGGAGGAAACCGACCACCTGGCCTGGTGCGCCGAGCGCCTGAAGCAGCTCGACAGCCGCCCCAGCCTGCTCAATCCGCTCTGGTACGCAGGCAGCTACGCCATCGGCGTGGCCGCGGCGGCCGTCGGCGATCCGATCAGCCTGGGCTTCGTCGTCGAGACCGAGCGCCAGGTGGAGGCCCACCTTGCCGAGCACCTGGAACGCCTGCCCCCGCGGGACGAGCGTTCCCGCGCCATCCTCCGCCAGATGCAGGCCGACGAGGTCCGCCACGCCGATGCCGCGCAGGCCCGCGGCGGTATCGACCTGCCCTGGCCCCTGCCACGCCTGATGCACGCCGCCTCCACGGTCATGAAAACGGTCGCCTATCGCCTCTGAGCCATACGCTTCAGCGGCAGGCCCCGAAACCACCGCCCCGCGGCAGCGGGGCAGTTCGAGGCAAGCACCCATCGCCGACAAGGTCGGCCCCCACCACAGCGGCCCGCCCACAACGGCGGTTCTATCCGTACCAAGAAAAAAACCCCGCTTTCGCGGGGTTTTTCGTCACATCAGGTTGCGGCCGTGGAAGAGTTCCTCGATCTCCCGGCGGAGCAGCGATTCGATGCGCTGGCGCTCCTTGAACGAGAGGTCGTCGGCCTGGGCCTCGAAGAGGTAGGTGTCGAGGTCGAAGTCCTTGATGTGCATCTTCGTGTGGAAGATGTTCTCCTGGTACACGTTCACGTCGAACATCTCGTACTTCTGGCGGATGTGCTTGGCCAGGTAGTCCTGCACCGAGTTGATCTTGTGGTCCATGAAGTGCTTCTTGCCCTTCACGTCGCGCGTGAAGCCACGCACGCGGTAATCGGCGATCACGATGTCCGACTCGAAGCTGTCGATCAGGTAGTTCAGGGCCTTCAGCGGCGAGATGACGCCACAGGTGGCCACGTCGATATCGGCGCGGAAGGTGGCGATACCGTTGTGCGGATGGGTTTCCGGGTACGTATGGACGGTGATGTGGCTCTTGTCCATGTGCGCCACGACGGCGCCCGAGATCGTGTCGCGGCCGAGCTTCTCGACCACCGGCTCCTCGGAAATGAGGATCGTGACCGACGCGCCCTGGGGATCGTAGTCCTGGCGGGCGATGTTCAGGATGTTCGCGCCGATGATCTCCGCCACATCCGTCAGGATCTGGGTCAGGCGATCGGCGTCGTACTGCTCGTCGATGTACTCGATATAGTTCTGCCGCTGCTGTTCGGAAACGGCATAGCAGATATCGTAGATGTTGAAGCTCAGCGCCTTGGTAAGGTTGTTGAAACCTTGCAGGCGAAGGCGGGGAAGCGGTTTGACCACAGCGACTCTCCGAGGCCGGGGGAACGGCCAGCAGCAGACGCGGGTTAGCAGCAAGGGTCCCCGCAAAGATGAAAGACGACGAACGAGACGAGAAGTCTGCCCGGCGCTTGTGTACGACGTAAGACAAGGGGTCTGGACGCCGAGGGGGTGAAATTATGGGGCAAGATGGCGAAGATTTGAACACGCGGCGCGCCCCTCCCCCCAAATGGTGGATTTTGGCGCCCGGATGTCTGCAATAATCCCCAGGGGACATGGCGAGTCGGCGACGCCTGACGGAAATCCGTCGGCTCACCGCTGAAGGGGGACGCCATGCCATTGAGGCTCAACGGAATCTGCTGTGGCTCAACTCAAATATCTGTTGCAACAGGCGTTCGAACGGTCGCAGGCTCCCTCGAGCTTCGCGCCCGACCCGGCCTCCATGGGCCGCTTTCTGGATGCTTGCCATCGTCGTCGCTATCCGGGGAAGACGGCGATCATCCGGCCGGGAGACCCGGCCAACACGCTCTACTATGTCGTCGACGGCTCGCTTGCCGTCTGCACCGAGGACGAAGAAGGCCGGGAATTGATCCTGGCCTACATCAATCGCGGCCAGTTCATCGGCGAAATGGGGCTTTTCGTGGAACAGGCCCAGCGCGAGTCGCTGGTCCGTACGCGAACGGCCGTGGAAATGGCCGAGATCAGCTATGAACGGCTCTTCCAGCTCCTGGAAGGCCCGCTCGCCGCCGAATGCCCGAAACTGTTGTTCGCCATCGGTTCGCAATTGACCCATCGCCTCCTGCGCACGTCGCGCCAGGTAAGCCGGATGGCGTTCATGGATGTGACGAACCGGGTGTCACGCACCTTGCTCGACCTCTGCCAGGAACCGGACGCCATGACCCACCCCGACGGGACGCAGATACGCATCTCCCGCCAGGAAGTCAGCCGTATCGTCGGCTGCTCCCGCGAAATGGTGGGTCGCGTGCTCAAGCAACTCGAGGAAGAGCGGATGATCGACGTCGCGGGCAAGACCATCGTGGTCCGCGGCACCCGCTAGAAACCCCGGGGGCCGCTCATGGCCCCCGGTAGACCATGTAGACGTCCGCCCGCTCGTAATGCGAGCCGGGCCGGACGGATGCCTGGCGGACGAAGCCGGCTCGCTCATACATGCCCAGCGCCCGGTCCAGGCGGCTGTTCGACTCCAGGAACAACTCCCTGCCGCCGCGGCGGTGGTATTCGGCGATGGCTTCGTCGAGCAGCTTGCGACCGGCGCCAAGACCCCGATAGTTCTCGTCCACGCCCATCTTGGACAATTCATACACGCCCTCGCTTTCGCGAATGAGCGCACAGGTGCCCACGACCTCGCCCGCATAGAGGGCGAAGAAAATCGCGCCACCCGCATCGACGACCAGCCCTTCGGGATCGGCGAACAATGCGCTGTCGACCTCCTCCACGCGGAAGTAGCGCTCCAGCCATTGCTGGTTGAGCCGGCGGAAGTGCTCGCGCAGGCGGGGCTCGAAGGGCACGATCTCCACGGCCGCGCGCGACAGCGTGGCCCGCTGTTCGAGGATGGCCGTCACCAGTGGACGTTCGGCAAGCGCCTGTTCGCAGCCATCGATCGCCTCGAGCAGCGCGAGGCCGCGCGGTCCCAGCGATTGGGTCATGCCACGCCGGATGGCCAGCCATACCGGCCCCAGCGCACCCAGCGCGCGCTCGCCCGCATCGGTCAGAGCCAACACGCTACGGCGGCCATCCTGCGGATCGCGCTGGCGTACGACCATGCCGGCGTCGACGAGCCGGTCGGCGAGTTGGCTTACCGCGGAATGGGTCTGGCCGATCGCCAGCGCCATGTCGGTGACCGTCGTGGGACCCACGTCGCGCAGATAGCGCAGCACCGGGAACCAGCGCGACTCGATACCCGCGCCGCACGCCTTGTAGACCTCGTCGACGGCCTGGTAGAACTGGTCGCTCAAAGCCTTGAGACGACTGCCGAGCGCCAGCTCACGCAGGGAAGAGAGGTACATCGGCGATCCAATGGGGAGGTTGGGAAAACGAGGCTAGCGGCGTCGCGATGCCGCACGCAAGCATTCCGTCCTTTCTTCATGCCGGGATCGCACCCACCTCGTATATGGTGGGTCCCGCCCCCTCCTCTGGACGGTACATGGACTGGAGCCAATTCCTGATTTTCGTCGGCGTGGGCCTGCTCGCCCAACTGGTCGATGGCGCGCTCGGCATGGCCTACGGCGTCGTTTCCAACGCCGTACTGCTCGCGCTGGGCCTGCCACCGGCCGTCGCCAGCGCGACCGTGCACACGGCTGAGATTTTCACGACCGGGGTATCCGGCGGTGCGCACGCGCTGTTCGGCAACGTCGACTGGAAGTCGTTCCGCCGGCTGGCCATTCCCGGCGTGATCGGCGGGGTGATCGGCGCGTGGTTCCTCGCCAGCGTGCCTGGCGACACCATCAAGCCCTTCGTCTACGCGTACCTGTTGATCCTGGGCGTGGTGGTGCTGGTGCGCGCGGCCGGCAAGGTGGTCTCCCACCACCGGGTGCGCCACAAGGGGATACTGGGCTTCGTCGCCGGCTTGCTCGACGCCATCGGCGGCGGCGGTTGGGGCCCGATCGCCACCTCCACCCTGCTCGCGCGCGGCGGCGCCGTGCGCCACACCATCGGCACGGTGAACGCGGCCGAGTTCGTCGTCACCCTGGCGATTTCCACCACGTTGATCGCGCACATGGGCGTGCAGCATTGGCCGATCGTGCTGGGCCTGCTCACGGGCGGGGTGATCGCGGCGCCACTGGCCGCGTGGCTGGTGCGACACCTGCCGCCACGTTACGTCATGGTCGCCGTGGGCTGCCTCATCGTCGGGATCAGCCTGTACCAGCTGGGCAACTACGTCCTGCGCTAGAACCAGTACAGGATTTCCAGTTTGTCGCCCAAGGCGCGCCCGGCCTTCTTCGCGGTCTTCGGCGTGGGATTGACCAGTTTCGCCGCGTCGGCCGCCTTGAGCATGGGCAGGTCCGACAAGGAATCGCCATAGGCGATGTTCCAGGGGCGAGGAACACCCGCCTGTTCGATGGCCCGAACCTTGGCGCGATCCACGGCATGCCGGACGAAGTGCATGCCGAACAGGCCACCGCGGGTCTGCGAAGCCACCAGTTCGTGGCCGCCGAGGTTCACTTCGTCGAGGATCGCCTCGACCATCTGCCGGTCGTTGCCGCTGACGACGATCACACGGTCGCCCGCATCGACGTGCCTGCGCAAGGTCGCCACGGCATCGCGAAAGAACACGCCGGGACGCCGGGCGTAGGCCCGGGCGTAGGCGTCGATCATTCGCCGGTACGAAGCCTCGCGGCGGCCGAACGTGGTCACGCGCAGGAATACGCGGCCGAGGAAACGATTGCCTCGCACGCTGCCGATCAGCAGGGGCACCAGGGGCACGACGGGAAGCGCCAGCAGCAATCGCCAGCGTCCCGCGCCCGAAAGGCGTTCGCGGAAGAACATTTCCAGTGTCTGGTGGCGAACGATCACGCCATCGAAATCGAACAGCACGACACGCCGCGCATCGGCGGCGGTATCGTCGGCCGCCGCCGTCTCTATCCCCTGGTCCATCGCGTCAGTGTCGGTGCGGTTGTTGCGGCTGGGTACCGAAGAGCTTCTGCAATTCGGCGCCCGGATCGGCGGCACGCATGAAGGCCTCGCCCACGAGGAAGGTGTGGATGCCCGCCTCGCGCAGCTTGCGCACATCCTCGGGCGTGTGGATGCCCGATTCGGCGACGATGGCCGTATCCGGCCCGACACGGTCGTTGAGCTTCAACGACGTACCCAGCGAGGTCTCGAAAGTGCGCAGGTTGCGGTTGTTCACGCCGATCAGGGGCGCGGGAAGACTCAGGGCCACTTCGAGTTCTTCCTCGTTGTGCACTTCGACGAGCACGTCGAGATCGAGTTCGGCGGCGAGCAGGGAAAGCTCCGTCAACCGGTTCTCGTCGTAGATCACATCTTCACCGACCTTGTCGGCGAAGGCGGAAACGATCAAAAGGATGCAGTCGGCGCCGATCACGCGGGCCTCGTACACCTGGTACTCGTCGACGATGAAGTCCTTGCGCAGGATGGGAAGCGAACAGGCCTCGCGGGCCTGGCCGACGTAATCCTCGTGGCCCTGGAAGAAATCGGCATCGGTGAGCACGGAAAGGCAGGTGGCGCCTCCGCGCTCATAGCTGCGCGCGATCGCCGCCGGATCGAAATCGGCACGGATCAGCCCCTTGCTCGGGCTGGCTTTCTTGATCTCGGCGATGACGGCCGGCTTACCGTCGTGCAGGCGCGCATCGATGGCGGCGACGAAGCCACGCGTATCGTCGAGGCCGGCGATGCGTGCGGCAAGGTCGTCGAGTGAACGATTTCTTTTGCGCTCGGTGATCTCTTCCGACTTGCGGGCAAGAATGCGACGGAGGATATCGGACATCGATGGACTTCCTTGGGTAAGGCCGGGACTTTCGGGGAGCCCCGACGATATCAGGCGCCGAGCCGTTGTGTCGCGGCCACGAACGCTTCCATTTTTACACGAGCGGAGCCACTTGCGATGGTGGCGCGGGCCAGATCGATACCGGCCTGTATGGAAGGCGCGACGTCGGCCGTATACAGCGCGGCGCCCGCGTTCAGGCAGACGATATCGTGCGGGACGCCGGGAACGCCCGAGATGGCATCCAGCAGCATTCCCATGGATTCCGTCGAGTCTTCCACGCGGAGATTACGGCTCGATGCCATCGACAGACCGAAATCTTCCGGCTCGATCTCGTATTCGTGCACGGCGCCATCGCGCAACTCGCCCACCATCGTCGCGGCACCCAGCGAAATTTCGTCCATCCCGTCGCGGCCCCATACCACCATGGCATGCCTGGCCCCCAACGCCTGAAGCACGCGAATCTGGATGCCGACGAGATCGGGATGGAACACGCCCATGAGGATATTCGGTGCACCCGCCGGGTTGGTCAGCGGCCCGAGGATGTTGAAGATCGTCCGGACGCCCATTTCACGGCGGACGGGCGACACCACCTTCATCGCAGGATGGTGGTTGGGCGCGAACATGAAACCGATATCGGTCTGTTCCATGCAGACCGCGACCTGCGCCGGAAGCAGGTCGATGCGCGCGCCCAGGGCTTCGAGCACGTCGGCGCTGCCCGATTTGGACGAGACGCTGCGGCCACCGTGCTTGGCGACGCGCGCGCCGGCGGCGGCGGCGACGAACATGGATGCCGTGGAGATGTTGAACGTCGAGGCACCGTCACCGCCGGTGCCGACGATGTCGAGGAAATGGGGATGGGGGCCGGCCTCGACCTTCGCCGAGAGATCGCGCATCACGCGCGCGGCACCGGTGATCTCACCGACGGTCTCCTTCTTCACGCGCAGGCCGGTCAGGATGGCGGCCGTCATCAGCGGGCTGACGTCGCCGCGCATGATCTGGTGCATCAACTCGATCATCTCGTCGTGGAAGATCTCGCGGTGCTCGATCGTGCGCTGCAGCGCCTCGGAGGGAGTCATCGGCATGGCGCTTTGATCCTTCTTACGCGGCGAGCGGCAGCGGCATGCCGAGGAAGTTGCGCAGCAGGTCGTGGCCATGCTGGGTGAGGATCGACTCCGGATGGAACTGCACGCCCTCGATGTCGAGCGTGCGATGGCGCAGGCCCATGATCTCATCGATCGAGCCGTTCTCGCGCTCGGTCCAGGCGGTCACTTCGAGGCAATCCGGCACGGACTCCTTCTCGACCACCAGGGAGTGGTATCGCGTGGCCTCGAACGGGTTCGGCAGGCCGGCGAACACCCCCTGCCCGCGATGCCGGACAGGCGAGGTCTTGCCGTGCATGATCTCCCGCGCACGGATCACCTTGCCGCCAAACACCTGGCCGATGGCCTGGTGCCCCAGGCAGACGCCGAAGATGGGCACCTCGCCCGCCATCTCGCGCAGGACGTCCATGGACACGCCCGAATCGTCCGGCGTACCCGGCCCTGGCGAGATCATGATCCGCGATGGCGCCAGCGCGCGGATGTCCGCGATGGTGAGGGCATCGTTCCTTACGACTTTCACTTCCTGCCCCAACTCGCCCAGGTACTGGACGAGGTTGAAGGTGAAGCTGTCGTAGTTGTCGATCATCAGGAGCACGTGCTTATCCTATTGATTTGCGGAGCGATTAAAGGATCGGATAGCCGCAGTATCACGCGTTTGTCAGCCAGCGGGCCATTATCCGACGAACCCGCCGGCACGGACAGCCCGGAGCGTGAACCTTCGGGACCGAGCGCGCCCGGGCATGGGCCGACCAGGAGCCGCCTCGCTTGTTCGCGTCTCGCGCACGGGCGATCCTAAGCGCCCCTTTTTCCGGAGAACGCCATGCCCTCGCTGGGTGCCGTCACTTTCCTCGTCCGCGACTATGACGAAGCGATCGCCTTCTTCGTCGATGCACTCGGCTTCGACCTGGTCGAGGATTCGCCCCAAGGCGACGGCAAGCGCTGGGTCACCGTGGCGCCTCGCGGATCGCGCGGGACGCGCCTGTTGCTGGCCCGTGCGGTGAACGACGAGCAAAAAGCGCACATCGGCAACCAAGGTGGCGGCCGCGTGTTCCTGTTCCTGCAAACGGACGATTTCGCCGGCGACCATGCGCGCATGCTTGCGCACGGCGTGCGCTTTCGCGAAGAGCCCAGGCACGAACCTTACGGGACGGTCGCAGTATTCGAGGACATCTACGGCAACGGCTGGGACCTGATCCAGCCAGCATGACACGGGAGACGGCCATGAACGATGCAACCATCCGTATCGCGGTGCTCGACGATTACCAGAAGGTCGCCTTGGCTTGCGCGGACTGGTCGCTCCTCGAAGGCCGCGCCGAGGTCACCATCTTCCACGACCACGAGGCGGACCACGATGCCCTGGCGCGGCGCCTGGCGCCGTATGACGTCATCTGCGTCATGCGCGAACGCACGCCGATGACCGCGAACCTCATCGCCGCCCTGCCCCGTCTTCGCCTCATCGCGTCCACGGGTCGCGGCAACGCATCGATCGACGAAGCGGCCGCCGCCGCACGTGGCGTGGAGGTGGTCCATACGAACTACTCGTCCACGCCAACCATCGAATTCACCTGGGCCGCCATCCTCGGCCTGGCTCGCGGCATCGCGGACGAGGCCGCCTCCGTGCGCGCGGGGGCATGGCAGGTGGGCCTGGGCGTGGAATTGCACGGAAAGACCCTCGGCATCCTGGGCCTCGGACGCATCGGTTCGAAGGTGGCGCGGATCGGCCAGGCCTTCGGCATGCAGGTGATCGCCTGGAGCCAGAACCTCGCCGAGGAAACCGCCGGCGCGTTGGGTGTGCGTCGTGTCACGAAGCAGGAACTCCTGGCCCGGTCCGACTTCCTCACCATCCATACCCGCCTGAGCGAACGCACCCGGGGGATCATCGGTGCGGACGATCTCGCCGCGATGAAACCCGGCGCCCGGTTGATCAACAGCTCGCGAGGCCCGATCGTCGATGAAGCCGCCCTGGTCGATGCGCTGAGCCACGGCCGCCTGGCGGGCGCGGCGATCGACGTCTTCGACGAGGAACCGCTACCGCCGGCGCACCCCTTCCGTACCCTGCCCAACGTGCTGGCCACGCCACACATCGGCTACGTCACGGAAGAGATGTACCGCACCTTCCACGGCGACACCGTCCGCAACGTGCTGGACTGGCTCGACCGGCACTCCGCCTGAGGATCGTTCAGGACGAAGCGACCTTCTTCGGCTCGCTTTCGTCGTGATCGTGGCTGCTCTTAGGCTTGATCGTCATCAGTTCGAGCGGCTTGCCATCGGCCGTGCGCACGCTCCATCCGCGCTGCAGGTCGGCCAGGTCGTTGAGCTGAGGGCAGATGGCGTTGGCGCGGGCATCCAGGCCTTTCGAACGCTTATCCATCTCCCGGTCCATGGCCTTGTCCAACGACTCGGCACGCGCCTGGAGCGCCGCCACCTTGCTCGAGTCGCCGGAGAGGGCGGCGGTCACCGCGCTGGACGTGACCGAGCCGACCAGCTCACCCACCGAGTCCGATACCGAACCGGCGACCGTCTCGGTCATGCGATCCGAAGACCAATGCCCGGCGCCGATGCCTTCGTCGATCTCGCGCAATGCCTCGGCCTGCTTGCGCTTCAACTTCTCGAGCATCCCCGAGCGCTGGTCACCCTCGGCGAACGTCAGCGTGACCGATGTCATCGCGGAGAATCCCATCTCCACGCCATCGCGGGCGATGGAAGCGATCTGCGGCATGAGCCGGCGAACGCCGTCCTCGTAGCGGCGCAACGCATCGGCGTCGCTACGGGAGACCGCGATGTCCTTGCCGTCCACCCGCAACGAGCCATCGTGCAGGAAGACCCGGGCCGGAACGCCATCCTTGCGATGAAAGGACAGGCCGTTGGCCGTGACATCGACATCGTAGGGCGTGGAATAGTCGTGCTTGCAGGTGTCGGTGCTGAAATTGAAGCCTTTCGCCTGTCCCATGGGGGCGGCGAGGACGAGCCCGATGGCAACGGTACCGGCAATCAGTGAATGGCGCATGGTTCTTCTCCCCAGGGAACGGTTGGCTCCGGGTGGGATGCGCCCGGGTCGCCCAAGGTTTAAGCCGATTCGCGCGACACCACATGGGCGAATGGTCATACCCTGACTTCCAGCAGGGTCAGGAAGCGAGGCCCCGTTCACGGGCATATTCGGAAAGCCGGCTGTCATGATCGATGCCCAGCTTGCGCATGGCGTCGCGCTTTTGCCGGCTCACCGTCTTGACGCTGCGGCTGAGGCGCTCGGCGATCTGGGTGATGGACATGCCGCTCACATACAGGCGCACCACCTCGATCTCCCGGGCGGAGAGCCGCGTCATGTCGGTCGCGCTGTGTACGCCGGCCTGGTCGAACTGGCGTCGAATCGTCTCACTGAGATAGGGCCGGCCCGCCGCCGCATGGCGTACCGCCACCGCCACTTCCTTGAGTGGCGCCCGTTTGTCGCACAGGCCCAACGCGCCACGAACCCGCATCGTCTGCAGCACCGCCGCGTTGTTCACCATGGTGAGCACGACGATCGGCAGCCGCGGATAACGCCGCCGGACCAGGTCGATCAGCGAAAGCCCGTCACCGTGACGACCGCCAGGCATGGAGAAATCGGTAACGATGACATCGCACGGACGAGAGGCCAGCAGGTCGACGAGTTGATCGCCATTGGCTGCTTCGCCGGCTACGACGATATCACCCGACGCTTCGAGCGCCGCACGGGTACCCATCAGGACCACCGGATGATCGTCGGCAATGATCGTGCGCAGAACCATTTCTTCCCTCGCCGGCGGATAACTGCTGCCGCTCTCCATGAGATGTGCTACTCGTCGTACCATCGCGGAGATTACAGTAAACATCCGCTCGTGGTCGAAGGAACGCCATGCAGCTATTGAGAATCCTAGTCATCATTCCGTTCGCGGTTTGCTCATGCGACGCTCTCGCCGACAGGGTCGATGCGGAGCCGGTGCCGTGCCCGCCGGACAGCACGTCATCCTGTTTGCCGCTTTCCACGGTCGCGCGAACTCATGAACCAACCCGACGGCATGCCGATGGAAGCCGACGCCTTCTAGCCTCGCTTACCGACACCGTTCCTGCCGAGGGCATATGTTCCGGTCGAGCCGCCGGCCCACATATCGCCGCGGGCGTGGATGGACCCGCAAGAGACGACGAGGTCGCGTTGACGGACGCCGAGCGCGATTGGCTCTCGCACCTGCCGGTGTTGCGTGTCGGCATCGATCCGACATCGGCGCCACTCTCCCTGATGGATCGGAGAGGGGTGCCCGTCGGCCTTGCCATGGATTACCTCGACGAAGCCCTGGCCGCTCTCGGCGTCGCCCATGTGCCCGTCCGCACGCAACACTGGGGAGAAACGGTGCGCAGGGCCACCGCCGGTGACATCGATATCCTTCCCGCGGCTTCGCCTCGAAACGACGAGCTGGGCAGGAATTTCGATTTCACCGAGCCTTACATCGATTTTCCCGTGATGATCGTGACGCGTGAAGACATGGCGACCATCGCGGGGCCCGCCGACCTGGGCGGACACCGTGTCGCGGCCAACCTGGCCCAGGGCGCGGTCGCCGATGCGGTACGCCACCTCCCCCTCGTCGAACCCATCGCGGTACGCGACGCGGCCGAAGGACTGCGCGCTGTGGCATCGGGACAAGCCGATGCCTATGTGGGCGACATCGCGACCGCGGAATACTTCATGCGCCGCGACCATCCCGCGCGATTGAAACTCGCGGCGCCCACGGACGAGCGCGCGGAACTCGCGATCGCCGTCGATCGGCGGTACGCCCCCTTGATACCGCTGCTCGACAGGGCGCTTGCCCGGATCTCCGAGCGTCGTACCCAGGCCATCCGCAATACCTGGTTACGATCCCACTACACCTGGGGAGGGTCCTGGCGGGAAATCGCACGCAAGGCCGGACCGCCGGGTGCCGCGGTGCTCGCCCTTCTGCTCGCCGTATCCCACGCGTATATGCGCCTGCGTCGCGAAACACGGCGGCGGCGGTCGAGCGAGGAACGGCTCGCCGACATCACCCGGCACATCCCTGCCGTGTTTTACCGTTTTCGCTACTTCGAGGGCGGGCGCATCGAGTTCATCCACGTGGGCGGGAACCCGGAACCCATCTTCGGGGTTCCTGTGGATACATTCCTGCACGACGAACGCCGCGCGTTCGCCAGGATCGACCCTCGCGACCAGGCGCCGCTGCTTGCGGAGGTCGCGAGGGCGGCGAACACCCTCACACCGATCCACGCGGAAATACGCATACGCGATGTCGCGCCCGAACGCTGGATCGCCTCGCATGCGCTACCTCGACCGGTGGCGGGTGCGGTGGAATTCACCGGCTACTGGATCGACATCTCCGACCGACATGAACAAGCCGCCCAGCTGGCCGAGGCCAAGCAGGTGGCTGAAGAGGCCACCGCGGCGAAGAGCAGGTTTCTCGCCACCATGAGTCACGAGATCCGCACGCCGATGCACGGACTCATAGGCATGCTCGAAATGCTCCGCGAGACATCGCTGCAAGAGAGCCAGCGCCACCTGCTCGGTACCGCCGAGTCATCGGCCGAAGCGCTACTGCGAATAGTCGACGACGTGCTCGATTTCTCGCGAATCGAAGCCGGCGCCGTCGAGATGGAGCATGTCGCCTTCGATCTTCGCCGGCTGCTCGACGACGTCGTGGCACTGCATGCCCGGCAGACAAGGCAAAAAGGCCTTTCGGTGGACATCCATGTCGATACGCGCCTGGCGCCAGGTGTCATGGGTGACGCCGCTAAATTACGCCAGGTGTTGCTCAATCTCGTCAGCAACGCCATCAAGTTCACCGCCCGGGGGCGCATCGACATCACCGTCGAGGTCGTGAAAGACATGGAGATGAAGCAGAGGGTTCGCATCGACGTGGTCGACACGGGCATCGGCGTCGCCCAGAAGGATATCGAGCGATTGTTCGCCCCCTTCAGCCAGGCCGAACCATCGACGACACGCCGCTTCGGTGGAAGCGGCCTGGGCCTGGCCATCAGTCGGCGCCTGGTGGAACTGATGGGCGGCGATCTCGTGATGTCGAGCGTGGTCGGAGAGGGTACGCGACTGTCGATCATACTCGACATGGACCGATCACGACATGCCGTCGGCGACAAGGCCGCGGGAGCGGCCGCCGCCACGCCGCCGCCTGTAAAAGAGGCAACCCTCGACGTACTCGTTGCCGAGGACAACGCGACGAACCGGCAGCTGGTCGCGGCACAACTGGCCCGTCTCGGCCATCGTTATGAATTGGTCGCGGACGGCGCGGAGGCGCTCGCCCGCGCCTCGTCGCGCCGGTTCGATGTCTTGTTGACCGACCTGCACATGCCGGTGATGGACGGCTATGCGCTCACCCGCGCACTGCGCGAGCAAGGTTCGTCTCTTCGCATCGTGGCGGTCACCGCGAATGCGCTTCCCGGCGAGGAAGCCCGCTGCCGCGCCTCGGGAATGGATGGATTCGCAACGAAGCCCCTGCGATTGGGCGAGTTGGACATGCTGCTCTCGCCCGGCAAGGATGATGATTCCGCCCACTCGCCATGGGACCTGGATGCATGGCGGGAAACCTATGGCGATCTCGCCTTGCTGCCTCTCATGGTGGACCGGTTCGAGATGGCCGTGCGTGAAGACATGGCGGGCATCGCCGCCCTCGACGATCCGTCCGCCGCGGCGGATTGGGTTCATCGCATCCTCGGCGGCATGCGCGTTTTCGGCCCGTCGGCCGAGGCCGCGTTGGCGGAATACCTGGAAAATGAACTTCGCGGCGCCCATGGCGCCGCCGCCATGCATCGTTTACCGGAACTCGCGTCGGCGATAGAAGGCTATGCCTCGCGATTGCGGACCGCGCTGGATGCACGTCAACGTACTGAGGATATGCTCAAGAATTAGTGCGAATTTTCAGACTAGTCCGATAGCCTCGCGCCGATTCCCTCGTCATCCTGATCGCAGTACGCCTTCAGGCGTCGGCGGAGGACGAGGCATGAACGAGCACGCAATCGAATATCACATCGCGGACATAGGCGAGACCTGGGGCATCTTCCGCGAGGGCGTGCAGATCGCCGTACGCTCCGATCCTGCGGACGCGATCGCCTTCGCCAACTTCTTCGCCGATCGCGAAACGCTGATGTCGGCATTCCCCGTCCGCGTTTCCGCCGACATCCACTTGCACCGCACCCTGCACGCGATACGTCTCGCCGCGTAGGCGATGCGTCAGCGCCCCGCGGCGCTGCCGAGGTTGGTCATGTCGAGGTGCAACAGGCGCAGGCGCGCGATATGCCTGCCGACCATCGCGCGATCTCCGGAACTCGCCTCGAGGCGAAGGAAGGCGTCCAGGAGACGACGCTCCATCTGCTCCAGCGTCCGGATATACGTCACGTCGGGGTCATGCGACAGCTTCACCGAAGCTTCCATCATCGTCCGCCGTACACCGCTCATGGGCCCGCCGGCCGTCGCCGGGCGCACTCCCGCGGAGGACACTTCGTCCTGCAGGTCCGTCGCGATAGCGGTCAGGGAGGCGGCGGATTCCTCCAGGATGGTCTTGAGTCCCGGCTCACGAACGCCACGTGCGGCCTGCCGATAGAGGTCGCGGTCTGCAATCACTCGCCGGATCAGGCCGTTTACCACACGGGTCGAGTTGCGTTCCATGGGGCAGCACGTTAGTCCCGTCGGACTTAGCCGGCCTTAAACGCGCGGGGCACCGGTCAGCCGGCGGTCAGCCGCCTGCTTCGAGCAGAAGCAAGGGCCTGCCGGTTGCATCGTGCAGACCCGATTGCAGATCGCCCAGCTGGCGGATCGACGGACACAGCGCCTGGATACGCGGCTTGAGCGCCGCCTCAAGCCGTGCCACCACGCGGGCCTGGCCACCCGTGGATACGGACGCCACACGGTCCCGCAACGCCGCCGCTCCCTGCAGGTCGCCGTTCATCGCCAACGCCATGGCTTCGCCGCCGACGTCCTGGGTAAGGATGGGCGTCACATCGGACACGATCTCCTGCGCATAGGCGCGCATCGCATCCTCCTGCCAGTCGCGCGTACTCTGGCTGGCGGCGATGCGCCGCTTGATGTCCGCCACCCGGGCGTTCAACACCCGGTCGAGTTCGCCACTGCCCACCGCGCCCGGGGCGGCCGTGGCGGCTTCGTCTCGCACGGCACGCGCGGCGAGGTCGACACCATCGTTCGCGATCGCCTTGACCTTCGGGACCAGCGCCCGGACGTTGCGCTCGAAAAGGGCGACGCGGTCCTGCTCATCGGGTCGAAGGGATACCGCCCGCCCGTCGGTCAGCAGGGCGCCGTCTTGCATGCGCACACTACGCGGAGCCGCATCGGCGCGTTCGAACACGAGGCTGTCCGGCCGCACCGTCAGGTCATAGGTGCTGGCCACCTGGCAGGTGGTGCCCAGGTCCTGGGCCGCCACCCCACCCGCAAGGCAGGTGGCGAGGGCGAAGACGAGCAAGCGTGGTGTCATGGCGGGTCCCGGCGGAAAACGCTTCGATAGCCGGCGGCGAACGAATGCCGGCTGAACCGAATCGATCAGAACGCCGGCTGGGCGAATTGCTGGCGTACCGATACGCTGCCAAGAATCCACGACAACCAGGCCAGCACGGGAACCGAAACAACCTTGAGCACCAGGCCGATCAGCAGGATCGTACGGTGCTTCTGGCCGGCCGCCAGGAGGTCCGCCGGCAAGCCGGCCTGGGAAAGGACCGTGCCGAGCTGGCTCCACTGGTCGAACGAAACCCACGCGGTGTAGGCCGCCCAGACCAGCAACAGCAGGGCGACGACCCGCATCGCACGCCGCCCCCAGTCACGCCAACGCAGCGTCCCGAGGCTCAAGGCCACCACGACGAAAGCCGCCAGCGCGTAGGCAAGCGACCATAGAAGGCCGATGCGCGGGTCGCCCGCGCCCGCGGCGATCGCCTCGGCGCTCACCACGCCCACCGCATGGGCGAAGAGGACCGAGGCATAGGTATTGATCACGAAGCCGGCGGCGGCAAGCAACATCACCAGCCAGACCACGATGCGCCACGGAGCGAAGGGACGGGCGCGCCTGGCACCCTTGGCCGCCTGGAACACGATCAGGCGCCCGCTTTCTTCAGCGCGGCGAGATCGGCCAGGACCTGGCCCGAGTTCTTCTCGGGATCGACATCCTTATAGACCTTGACGATCTTGCCAGCCGGGTCGATCAGGAAGGTCTCGCGCAAGGCGTACTTGGTATCGCCATGGCTGGTCAGCACGGCGTACTTCGTGGCGACGGCGCCGTCCGGGTCGGACAGCAGCGGGAACGGCACGTGGTACTTCTCGGCGAACTCCGCATGCGACTTGACGTCGTCCAGGCTCACGCCCAGCACCACCGCGCCAGCCTTGTGCAGCTTGGCGATGTCGTCACGGAAGGTGCAGACCTCGGTGGTGCAGCCGGCGGTGAAGTCCTTCGGGTAGAAATACAGGACGAGCCACTTGCCCTGCTCGGTTTGCAGGGTGTGCCATTCGCCCTTCTGGTCCTGCAGGCGGAAATCGGGTGCCTTCTCGCCCACCACGGGGCTGGAAGCCCAGGCGGCGGCGGAGACGATGCACAGGGCGATGAGGCTGAGGAGGCGGCGCATGGGGAAACCTCGATGGGTGGGGATCGCGGTGAGTGTACTCGCGAGCCTCCCAAGGTTGCGCCGGTATCGCCGGAACGCAAGAACCGGAACGCAAGAAAAAAGGCGCCCCCATGGGGGCGCCCTCGAGACCACGAGGCGCCGGCGATTACTTCCGCGCGATCTCGAACTTGCTGACGTCCACGCCGAGGTTGAAACCGCGGCCGGTACCGGTGACGGCAAGGGACACCTCGCCCTTGGTCATCGCCAGGCTCTCGGCGCTCTTCACCGCGCCCGCATTGGCGCCAGCCGTCGCGTAGTCGCCGAAGATCTCGTTGATGTTCTTGACGTTGGTGAACTCGCCCTTGCCGTTCTCGATGCTGAACTTGCCGGCCGTGATACCGCCACCGCGGATGTGGATCATCACCGTCGCCGACTGGCCGTTATCGCAGCGCACGTGACCCTGGCCATCGGCGCGCTTGTAGATCGCGGCCCAGCCGCTCGTGCTGAAGGTCATGTGGCACTTGGTACCGCTCTCGGCAGCCTGGGCCGGCTGGACCGTAAAAGCACCTGCCGCCGCCAGAACCAGGGCGGCCATACCCGTGATGCGCTTGATCATGTTCGTTTCTCCGTTGAAAGGTGGCAGGGAACTGCGAAGCGGATTCTCCACTCACGAATGTGAAGAAACAC
Source organism: Luteibacter sp. E-22 (assembly GCF_049913125.1). Taxonomy (GTDB): domain Bacteria; phylum Pseudomonadota; class Gammaproteobacteria; order Xanthomonadales; family Rhodanobacteraceae; genus Luteibacter. The sequence continues at coordinate 450,284 of NZ_CP183975.1, read as the reverse complement.
GGAGCGTCCGACCGGCCGTTCAGGAATGGCCCGGCTAGATGGACGGCGGGTGAACTGGCTCCCCGGAATGCCGCGGTGGCCCTAATATCGAACCGTATCCGTGCGATGGAGGATTCCCCATGCCCAAGAACATCCTGGTCGGCTACGACGGTTCGGAAACCGCCCGCCGTGCCTACCTTTTCGCCCTGGAACTGGCGGCCTGCTCCAAGGCGAAGGTCCACGTGGTCTCGGTGATGCAGATGGACAACGGCGCCGACACGTCCGCCCTGATGATGACCGACATCATCGAGGAGCGCCTGGGCGGCCTGCGCGAGGAGATCGCCGCGCTCGGCCAGCCCCCGGGCGTGCCCGTGGAGGTCGAACTGGTACACGGCAGCCCCGGCGACGCCCTGCTCTCCTTCGTGGCCGGGCACGGCGTGGACCACATCGTCATAGGCCACACCGAAAGAGGCGCGCTCGCCCGCTGGCTGGTCGGGTCGACCTCCACCGATGTCCTGGCCAAGGCACATGTGCCGGTGACCGTGGTGCGTTGACGCGCCGCCTTTGTCACAATCCCGTCATTGTGCCCCTGGGCACCAGGACCTGTGATCGAGGAACATTCCGCAGTGAGCTACGCCGCCACCTTGCCATGGACGCTCGAAAAACTGGACCTCTCGCGCATCGACGTAGAGAAGGTCAGGCACAACGAAGATCTTTTCCTGCTCCTGTGCAGCTCGTCTTTCGTCGAAAGCGGCTCGGACCTGTACACGCACAACCTCGTCGACCACTTCGCCGGTGACGAGGAACTGCAAGGCTGGCTGCGTGACCATTGGGAGCACGAGGAAATGCAGCATGGCCGCGCGCTGGCCGCCTATGTGCGCCACGTCTGGCCCGATTTCGACTGGGACGCGGGCTTCAAGGCATTCTTCGCCCATTACGGCTCGGTCTGCACGTCGGAGGAACTGGAGCCGAACCGTGGGCTGGAACTGGCTGCACGCTGCGTCGTGGAGACGGGTACGGCAAGCCTCTACCGCGCCCTCAACGAGGTCACCGACGAACCGGTGTTGCGCGAACTGACCAACTACATCAAGAGCGACGAAGTGCGTCATTACAAGCACTTCTACCAGCACTTCCGCATCTATCGCGAGCGCGACGGCATCGGCCGCCTGAGCACGTTTCGTACCTTGCTCAAGCGCCTGCGCGAGATCAAGAACGAGGACAGCGACATCGCGCTGCGCCACGTCTTCAACGTGCGCTATCCGGACAAGGCCCGGGACGACGCGGAATTCCGCCGCGTCACCTCGCGCGCCGAGGGCCTGCTCAAGCGGCACATTCCCGCCGAGATGACGGTGAAGATGCTGCTACGCCCGCTGGACCTGCCACCGAGGGTGAACTCGATGCTCGAGTGGCCGCTGACGCGGATCACCGAGAAGCTGTTCCTGCACTGAGGTCATTTCTTCTTCGGCAGCGGTGTCCACTTGTCCGGATCGAAGCCGCCGGTCTCGAAGACGAGGGTGGTTTCTCCGCGGCTGATCGTCACCACGTCGATGGTCAGCCGCTTGGTCCGGGCCAGGTCCTTGAGGAACTGCGCGTCGTTACGGAACAGCAGGGCGGGTTCACCGGTCGGCGGGCGGAACGCCTTGATCGTCTTCGCCTTGCCGTCGAACGTGGCCTTGAGCGAGCAATCTCCCTTGCAGACGAAGCCCTTACCGGTCGTGGCATACAAGAAGACGCTCTGCCCCCAGTCGGTATGCCGACGAAGAATCAGGCGCACCGTCTGCTCGCCCGTCGGCCGCGAGGACTGGATGGTGGCCGTGCTCTGCGTGCCACCCTGCATGGGCGAGGTCTGGTAAAGCCACAGGGCGGCGAGGCGGGCTTTCTCGCTGGCCGCCTTGTAGTTGGCCTCGAGCTCGTCGAGGGTCTTCTTCACTTCGGCCGCCGCGGGCGTGTCGGGGTACTTGTCGATGATTTCATGGCCCAGTTGTACCGCCGGGCCATCGTTGTGCAGCTTCAGCAGTTGCTGATAGGTCTCCAGCTTCTTCGCGGCCTCCGCGGCCTGGTCGTCGGCGGTGGATACCGGCGCGGCGGCCTGCGGGTCCTGCGATGGGGAACACGCCGAGGCAAGGGCGGCGATGGCGATGAGGACGGCGATACGGCGCATCATCTTGCGATTCCTGCTGGAAAGGCCCTAGCTTCGCCGCTCGATGCCGCGACTGGCAAGACGCGGCGTAAAATGCGGGGGACGCCCCTAGGACCCCCCATGCCTTCGCCAACCACGGAAGCGGTCTCGCTCCTGCGCCATCGCGCCTTCCTGCAATTCTGGTTCGCCAAGAACGCCTCCAGCTTCGGTTTCCAGATGATGTCCGTCGCCGTCGGCTGGCAGATCTACGAACTGACCCACCGCGCGTTCGATCTTGGCCTGATCGGACTCGCGCAATTCGTGCCATCGGTGCTGCTGGCCCTTCCGGCAGGCCATATCGCCGACCAGTTCGACCGGCGCCGCATCGTCACGATATGCCAGGCGGTCGAATGGATCGCCATCGCCCTGCTGGCGGGGTTCAGCCTGGCCGGCCACCTGACCGAAACGGGCATCCTCGCGCTGGTCTTCGTGGTCAGTGTCGCCAAGGCTTTCGAATTCCCCGCGCTTCAGTCGATGCTGCCCGCGCTCGTTCCCGCCCACGTGCTTCCCCGCGCGATGGCCGCCAACGCCTCGGCGGGGCAGGCCGCGATGATCGCCGGACCCGCGCTGGGTGGCTTGCTCTACGTGGCCGGCGCCGCCACCGTCTACGGCGTCTCCGCGTTGCTCTACCTCGTGGCGCTGACGCTGATGTCGCGCCTGGCCTACGACCACCTGCCGCCGCGACGCGAGCCAGTCACCCTCAAGACCCTGTTCGCCGGGGTGCACTTCATCCGCCGCCGGCCGGCGGTGTTCGGCGTGATCTCCCTCGATCTGTTCGCCGTGCTGCTCGGCGGCGCGACGGCCCTGCTGCCGATCTTCGCCAAGGACATCCTGCACACCGGTCCGTGGGGCCTGGGCATCCTGCGCGCCGCGCCGGCGGTCGGCGCCTTGCTGATGTCGGTATGGCTGGCCCGGCATTCGCTGGAACGCCGGGTCGGACCGATCATGTTCGCCTCCGTCGCGGGCTTCGGTGTCGCCACGCTCGTCTTCGCGCTCTCCACCACCCTCTGGTTGTCCGTGATAGCCCTGTTCGCCCTGGGTGCCTTCGACATGGTCAGCATGGTGATTCGCGGGGCGCTGGTGCAACTGGAAACGCCGGACGACATGCGCGGACGGGTGAGTGCGGTCAACGCCATCTTCGTGAATACGTCCAACCAGCTCGGCGAGTTCGAATCCGGGCTGCTGGCCGCTGCCGTGGGCGCGGTGAACGCGACCCTGGTCGGCGGCATAGGGACCCTTCTGGTGGTGGGGCTATGGATATGGTGGTTCCCCTCCCTGCGCCGTCGCCAGGGTCTGGTATCGGACCCGGAGCCGATCGAGGGCGCCAGCGGAACGATCTGACACAGCGCCGGAAACGTGCTATTAGGTGGACGTCTATACCTCCAAAGGGTGAGGGTCCACCATGAAGCGCTTGCTCGTCGCCATCCTCGTCATGCTCGCCGCGCCAGCCTTCGCCGCGCACGAATCCCCTGCCAGCCTCGACGCCGCGCTCGCCCAGGGCAAGCGCGAGCACAAACCGGTGCTGATCGACTTCCAGGCCGTGTGGTGCTACTCGTGCTACTACATGGCCAGCCATGTCCTCAACGGCAAGGAATGGAACGACCTCGAAAGCAAAGTGGTGTTCTACGAAGCCGACGCCGACAAGCCCGCCGACCAGGCGTGGATGAAGAAGCTCAACGTCCACTTCCTGCCGACCTACGTGGCGATCGGGCCCGATGGCGAGGAACTCGGGCGCATCCTTGCCGAACGGCCCCGTGAAACGTTCTATCCCGAGGTCGCGGCCCTCCTTTCCGGGGATGCGCGCCTGTCCAAACAGAAGTCCGACGCCGCCAAGGGTTCGATGGCCGCGGTGGCCGACGTGCTGGACACCTACCAGCAGCGCTACCAGGGTAACGAAGGCATCGCCTGGTTCGACACCTTGCCGGCGATGGTGCGCAACGTGTCGGACAAGGACAAGCGCGTGGCGTTGGCCAAGCAGCGCTTGCTCCTGCTGCAGGCGAAGGATCGCAAGGACGACAAGGGCATCGCCGAGGCCGCCACCAAGGTCCTCGCCGGCAACATCGGTTGCGAGCGTCCCTACGTGCTGGACGACCTCATCGGTGCCACCGAATCGCAGCACCCGGATTCCCGGCAGCAGGCGCTCGCGCCGCAACGGACACCCTACGAGCAGTTCCTTGCCACGCAGGTATTCACCGCCACCCCTGCGTGTGCCGACCAGCGCAGCGCGGTTCTCACGGCAGCCGACCTGGATGCGGCACTCGGCGACCATGCCGCCGAACAGGCCGTGCTGCGCAAGGCGATCGATCTCAGCCGTGAAAAGTTGCACGGCGATCTCAAGAGCGACCGCAACCTCGCCGACAACCTTCGCGTGTACCTGGTCCGGGCGAAGGCGGGCGACGAACTGGATACCCTCGAGAAGCAGTTGATCGCGGCCTATCCGGACGACTATGTCTACAACTACCGTTACGGCCGCCGTCTCGTCGAGGGCGGCAAGCCCGCCGAAGGCCTTCCATATCTCGACGCGGCATCGAAGAAGGCGTACGGCGCGAATCGCTTCGCGGTCGCGACCTATCAGGTGAAGGCCCTGCGCGCACTGCACAGGGACGATGAAGCACGCAAGCGCGTGGCCGACACCGTCGCGGCGGAAGGCAAGGCGTTTCCCGAGCAGACGAAGAAATTGCAGGAGGCGTTGACCGCGGCGGGTTGATCGGTAACCTGCGCACTCCTCCCAGCCCGAAGCAGCCATGATCGTCATCCACCACCTGAACAACTCGCGGTCGCAGCGCGTGCTCTGGCTGCTCGAAGAACTCGGCCTGCCGTACGAACTCGTGCGTTACCAGCGCGACCCGAAGACGATGCTGGCTCCGAAGGAGCTTCGCGCCGTACATCCTCTCGGCAAATCCCCCGTAATGGTGGACGGCGACGTCACCCTGGCCGAATCCGGCGCCATCGTCGAATACCTGGTCGGGCGCTATGGCGGGGGGCGGCTCAAGCCTGCCGCAGGCACGCCCGATGCGCTGCGCTACAGCTACTTCCTGCATTACGCGGAAGGGTCCGCCATGCCCCCGCTGCTACTCAAGCTCGTGTTCATCCGCATGGAATCGGCACCCGTGCCTTTCTTCGCCAAACCCATCGCACGCATGCTGGCGCGCGGCGCGCAGAAGGCCTTTGTCGACCCACAGATCAAACTGCACCTCGACTACCTGGAGGACGAAATCGGCAAGACCGGCTGGTTCGCCGGCACCGAGTTCAGCGCGGCCGATATCCAGATGAGCTTTCCGCTCGAGGCCGCCTCCAGCCGGGCGGCGCTCGACGCCACCCGCCCGGGCCTGCATGGATTCCTCGAACGTATCCACGCCCGCCCTGCCTATCGAAGGGCGTTGGAGCGGGGCGGCGACTATGACCTCGTCCGTGCAAGGCCAGGCTGAATCCCCCTTCAACCTTTGGGCGCCTGTTTACATCACGCTCACGAGGTGGATCGCAAAGTCGTCTTCCGACTGTAACGTTGTAGAGGGAGCCATCCGATGAGCAGAAACCGCGAGTTCGCGCGTCAGGTCGAGAGCGCCGTCAACGGTGTATCGGGTCGCGTTCGCCATTACGCCGACGAAGCTTCCGGCGTCGGCAATGACCTGCTCGACCGCGGCCGCCGCGTGACCAACAAGTTCGCCAAGCGCAACGGCATGAGTGGCCAGCGCATCCGTTACCTGGCCGAAGACGTCGCCGACGAGGCCACCTACCAGTACCGCAAGCTGCGCAAGCAGGTCCGGCGCAACCCGGGCCTCACCATCGGCATCGCCGCCGCCGCGATCGGCACCTTCCTGCTGATCCGCCACGTGCTGCGCGACGACGATTGACACCTGTCGTCAGGGCTGGGGGCAGGAAAAGGCCGGGAGCGATCCCGGCCTTTTTTTGGGAGCGGCTTCACTTCACCGGATGCTGCTCGACCACCTTGTCCACATGCCACGTCACGCGTGACGCATCCTCGGGTGCGTCCTTCGCGTGTACCTCGGTGATCTTCAGCAGGTACTCGTTGCCTGGCTGCCAGTCGAAGCCGTCGATCGGCACGTAGGTCAACTGCCAGGCATCCGTGGCCTCTTCACGATACTGAAAGCATTCGGTCTTCATCACGCCGGTCGTGCACGGCGCCTTCGTCGCGGCGATGTACAACAGGCGGGAACGCGAACCGTGATCCGCCGGCGCCGTGGCGCACGCGACCAGGCTCAAGGCGATGGCGGCAAGGAAGGCTAGGCGCATGGCATGGGTCCGCGTGTGTCGACAGGCCGATACATAGCAGGAGACCCATCGATACCGCGTGATGCGAAAACGACGAAGGCCGGATCGCTCCGGCCTTCGTTCACGTTCCATCGCGCTGGCGGTCAGACCGTCATCGGGTTCGGCTTGTCCATGTCGAGCTTGTATTCCTTGATGGCGCGGCTGACGTCCTTGGCGTTGACCTTGCCGTCCTTCGCCAGGGCGGCGAGGGCCGCATGCGCGATCCAGTAGCGGTCCACCTCGAAGTGGCTGCGCAGGTTCGCACGCGTGTCGCTACGGCCGAAGCCGTCGGTGCCGAGCACCGTGTAACGCATGCCATCCGGCATGAAGGCGCGGATCTGGTCGGCGAACTCGCGGACATAGTCGGTGGCGGCGATGGCGGGGCCCTGGCGGTCCGACAGCAACTCGGTGACGTACGGCACGCGCTGCGGGCTTTCCGGATGCAGGCGGTTCCAGCGCTCGGCGTCGAAACCTTCGCGACGGACCTCCGAGAAGCTCGGCACCGACCAGATGTCCGACGACACGCCGAAATCCTTCTCCAGCAATTCGGCGGCCGCGATCACTTCGCGCAGGATCGTGCCCGAACCCATCAGCTGCACGCGCGGCTCGTTCTTCTTCGCCTTGCCACCGTCCTTGAACAGGTACATGCCCTTGACGATGCCTTCCTCGCTACCCTTGGGCAGGTCGGGATGGGCATAGTTCTCGTTCATCACGGTGATGTAGTAGTAGACGTCCTCCTGCTCCTGCATCATGCGGCGCGTGCCGTCCTGCAGGATCACCGCCAGCTCATAGGAGAAGGTCGGATCGTAGGAGATGACGTTCGGGATGGCCCCGGAAAGCAGGTGCGAATGGCCGTCCTCGTGCTGCAGCCCCTCGCCGTTGAGCGTGGTGCGCCCCGAGGTGCCGCCGATGAGGAAACCGCGCGCGCGCATATCGCCCGCCGCCCAGCAGAGGTCGCCGATGCGCTGGAAACCGAACATCGAGTAATAGATGAAGAACGGCAGCATCGGCACGTTGCTGATGCTGTAGCTGGTGGCCGCGGCAAGCCAGGCACTCATGCCGCCGGCTTCGCTGATGCCTTCCTGCAGTACCTGGCCCTTCTGGTCTTCGCGGTAGTACAGCAGCTGGTCGGCGTCCTGCGGACGATACTTCTGGCCGAACGGCGCATAGATACCGATCTGGCGGAACATGCCTTCCATGCCGAAGGTGCGGGCTTCGTCGGCGACGATCGGCACGAGGCGCGGGCCGAGTTCCTTGTCGCGCAGCATGAGGTTCATGCCGCGGACCAGGGCCATGGTCGTGGAGATCTCGCGATCGCCGGTGCCCTTGGTGATCTGCTCGAAGGACTCGAGCGTCGGCGCCTTGAACGACTGGTCGGCCTTGCGGCGACGCTGCGGCAACGAACCGCCCAGAGCGCGGCGGCGCTCGAGCATGTACTGCACTTCCTCCGAGTCCTTGCCCGGGTGGTAGTACGGCACCTCGTCCAGCTTGTCGTCGGGCACGGGTATGTTGAAGCGATCACGGAAGGCGCGGATCGCGTCCGTGTCCATCTTCTTCTGGTTGTGCGCCGGGTTCTGCGATTCACCCGCGGCGCCCATGCCATAGCCCTTCACCGTCTTGGCGAGGACGACGGTGGGCATGCCCTTGGTGTTCACGGCCGCGTGGTAGGCCGCATAGACCTTGTGCGGATCGTGCCCACCACGGTTCAGGCGCCAGATGTCGTCGTCGGACATGTTGGCCACGAGCGCGGCCGTCTCCGGGTACTTGCCGAAGAACTTCTCGCGGGTATACGCGCCGCCGAACGCCTTGCACGCCTGGTACTCGCCGTCGACGGTTTCCATCATCAGCTGGCGCAGCTTGCCCGTGGTGTCGCGGGCGAGGAGCGGGTCCCAATAACTGCCCCAGACGACCTTGATCGCGTTCCAGCCGGCGCCACGGAAGACACCTTCCAGTTCCTGGATGATCTTGCCGTTGCCGCGTACGGGGCCGTCGAGGCGCTGCAGGTTGCAGTTGATGACGAAGATGAGGTTGTCGAGGCCCTCGCGGCCGGCCAGCGAGATCGCGCCGAGCGATTCCGGCTCGTCCGACTCGCCGTCGCCCATGAAACACCAGATCTTGCGATCGCTCTTCGGGATCAGGCCGCGATGTTCGAGGTACTTCCAGAACTGCGCCTGGTAGATCGCCTGGATGGGGCCGAGGCCCATGGACACGGTCGGCACCTGCCAGTAGTCCGGCATCAGGTAGGGATGCGGGTAGGACGAGAGGCCGCGGCCCTTGCCTTCCACTTCCATGCGGAAGAGGTCGAGCTGGTCTTCGCCGATACGGCCTTCCAGGAAGGAACGCGCGTAGACGCCCGGCGCCGAATGGCCCTGGTGGAACACCAGGTCGCCCGGATGGTCGGCGCTCGGGGCGCGCCAGAAATGGTTGAAGCCCACGTCGTACAGCGTGGCCGACGAGGCGAAGCTGGAGATGTGGCCGCCGAGGTCGCCGGGCTTGCGGTTGGCGCGCACGACGGTGGCCAGCGCGTTCCAGCGGATCAGTGAGCGGATGCGCCATTCGATCGCGGCATCGCCCGGGCTGCGCGCTTCCATGTGCGGCGGGATGGTATTGACGTACTCCGTGGTCGGGTCGAACGGCAGGTAGCCGCCCGCGCGACGGGTGGAGTCGACCATGCGCTCCAGCAGGTAATGCGCGCGCTCGGTGCCGTCGTGGTTGATGACGGCATTGAGCGACTCGACCCATTCACGGGTTTCGGTGGGGTCGAGGTCCTGGTGAAGGATATCGTCGATCTGGTCCATGGATGCTCCGCTCGCGCGTGACGCGCGCTCATGGGGACTGAAGAAGCCCGCTGGGGTGGCGGGAAAACCTTTCCATGATAACTCAAGGTTTCCGCATACGCGGCGGTATGGGGCTTTTGGATCGTGGCAAGGAGGGCTCTGGCGGGAATTTGGCGAGGCGGCCCGCTGCCGCGCCATCGCCGACAGGGTCGGCTCCCACCGAGCCCAGGCGGGCCGGGGCCCTGCTGGAAGGAGAGCCCTGGTGGGAGCCGACCCTGTCGGCGATGGGCCGAAGTCCAACCCCGCCGATCAATCGGTTACGACAGTTCTCGGCTTCCCCGCCCGGATCTGCGCCTCGACACAGGCCACCGAGGTCATGTTGACCACCCGGCGTACCGTGGCCTGCGGCGTGAGGATGTGGGCCGGCTTGGCCACGCCCATCAGGATCGGGCCGATGACCACCCCGTCGCAGAGCACGCGGACCATGTTGTAGGCGGTGTTGGCGGCGTCGAGATTGGGGAAGACGAAGACGTTGGCCTTACCTTCCAGGCGCGAGTTCGGGAAGATCCGCTCGCGTAGCTCCGGCGTCAGGGCCACGTCGGCCTGCATCTCGCCCTCGACCTCAAGCCGGGGGACTTTTTCCCGGATGATTTTCAGCGCGTCACGCATCTTGCGGGCGCTCCGCGTCTCCCGGCCGCCGAAATTCGAGTGCGAGAGCAGCGCGATCTTCGGCTGGATGCCGAACAGCTTCAGGCGGATGGAGGCCTGCAGGGTCGCCTCGGCGATCTGTTCGGCGCTGGGGTCGTCCTGGACGTAGGTGTCCAGGAAGAAGAACGTGCCCTTCTCCGTCGCCACGGCCGCCATCGCCGAGGCCTCGGCGATGCCGTCGTCCAGGCCGATGATGTTGGTGATGTATTCGAGCTTGCTGTGATACGTACCCACCAGCCCGCAGATCATCGCGTCGGCTTCGCCACGCTCGACCATCAGCGCGGCGATCACGGTCGGCCGCGAACGCACCACCGCCTTCGCGGAGGCGGGCGTCACGCCCTGGCGCTCCATGATCGAGTGATAGAGGCGCCAGTAGTCCTCGAAACGAGGATCGGAATGGATGTTGCACATCTCGAAGTCCACGCCCGGCTTCAGGCGCAGGCCCGCACGCGCGATGCGCCGCTCGATGACGTCCGGACGGCCCACCAGGATCGGCCTGGCCAGCCCTTCGTCCACTACCGTCTGCACGGCGCGCAGCACGGTCTCTTCCTCGCCCTCGGCGTACACCACGCGCTTGGGGTCGGCCTTGGCGCGGTCGAACACAGGCTTCATCAGCAAGCCGGTGCGGAAGACGAAACTGGTCAGTTTCTCGATGTAGGCGGGGAAATCCTCGATGGGCCGTGCGGCCACGCCGGAATCCATCGCCGCCCGGGCGATCGCCGGGGGCAACTGGATCAGGAGACGCGGATCGAACGGCTGCGGGATCAGGTATTCCGGCCCGAAGCTCGGCGGCTTGCCGCCATAGGCACGCGCGCTCACGTCGGAGGCCTCGCGGCGCGCCAGCTCCGCGATCGCCTTCACGCAGGCGACCTTCATCTGCTCGTTGATCACCGTGGCGCCGACATCCAAGGCACCGCGGAACAGGTAGGGGAAGCACAAGGCGTTGTTGACCTGGTTCGGATAGTCCGAGCGGCCCGTCGCCATGATGCAATCCGGACGCACGGCCTTCGCGTCTTCCGGAAGGATCTCCGGATTGGGATTGGCCAGCGCGAAGATGATCGGCCGCGCGGCCATCGTGGCGACCATCTCCGGTTTCAGGATGCCGCCGGCGGAAAGGCCCAGGAAGATGTCGGCGCCCTCGACGATCTCGGCCAGAGTGCGCTTGTCGGTGTCGCGCGCATAGCGCTGCTTGTCCGGGTCCAGGTCGGTGCGGCCGGTATGCAGGACTCCGTCCCGGTCGAAGGCGAGGATGTTTTCCTTCCTCATGCCCAGCGTCACCAGCATGTCGACGCAGGAGATGCCGGCCGCGCCCATCCCGGTGGTGGCGAGTTTCACGTCCTCGATCTTCTTTCCGGTGACGAGCAGCGCGTTGATCACGGCGGCGCCGACGATGATCGCGGTGCCGTGCTGGTCGTCGTGGAAGACCGGGATCTTCATGCGTTCGCGCAGCTTGCGCTCCACGATGAAGCACTCCGGCGCCTTGATGTCCTCGAGATTGATGCCGCCGAACGTCGGTTCGAGACTGGCGATGATCTCGACGAGCTTGTCCGGGTCCGACTCGTCGATCTCGATGTCGAACACATCGATGCCGGCGAACTTCTGGAACAACACGCCCTTGCCTTCCATCACCGGTTTGCTGGCCAGCGCGCCGATGTTGCCGAGCCCCAGCACCGCCGTCCCGTTGGAGATCACCGCGACCAGGTTGGACCGCGCCGTGAGTTCGGCGGCCTCACCGGGATCGGCGACGATGGCATCGCACGCGGCGGCCACGCCGGGCGAATACGCGAGCGAGAGATCACGCTGCGTCAACAGCGAGGTGGTCGGCGTGACCTTGATCTTGCCCGGTCGGGGAAGGCGGTGATATTCGAGAGCGGCTTGCCTCAGTTCCTCGGAGATGGCCATGGGATCCTGTGGGACGTAACGGGAAAAAGGAAGGCGGACGCGGCGGCGGCGCCGCGACGTAAGCGGTCATGTTAGCACCGCGCCACGCGGTCTCCGCCGTCAGCGGTGTGTTGCATTGCGACAAGCAGTGATACCGATTCCGACCTATCACCGGCATGCATGCCTGCATTGCCCGGCCGTGCGCCTGCGTACGCTCGGTGGTCTTTCGCCACGCGGTGACCGCCATGCTTCGCCTCACGTTCGTTCGCGCCGCGCTCGCAGGTGCCGTCCTTTGCATACCCACGGCCGGACGGGCCGTGGCGGACGTCTCGACGCTCGCGGACCTCAGGAAGCAGCTGGCTCGCCTGCCGATGGATGGCGAAACGGCGACGTCCGTGTACCTCCCGCTGGGCGACGGCCGGCACGGCCTGTTTCGCGTACGCGACTCGAAGACACTGCCACCCGCGCTGGCGGCGAAGTTTCCCGGCTTGCGCAGTTTTCGCGGCATCGACGCCGATGGAAGGACGGTCAGGCTCGACCTTTCGCCGGGTGGCGTGAGGATGAGCGTGCGGGACGGACCGCATGAATGGACGACACGCGCAAGCACGGCGGCGGAATGGCGTGCGTTGCCGGTACACGATGCCGGCACGGCCTCGTTCGCGGCCATGGCCGTGGACGGCCTTTCCCCGCCACGTCCCGCCGCCGGGGATCGCTCCGCCTCGCGAGGGGGCGGCATACGTTATGACTTCCGTATCGCGGTGGCTGCCAGCAGCCGCTACGCGGCTCATTTCGGCGGCACGACGAAGGGAGCCCTCGCGGAAATCGTCCACGTGGTGAACCAGGCGAACGAGGTGTTCGAGACGGACGTGGGTGTCCATTTCACCCTGGTCGCGGACAACGACAGGCTGATCCGCCCCCGGCCGTCCCGCGATCCGTTCAGGCACGAAGATCCCGGTCCTGCGGCCGCCAACCTGATCGATCGGGAAATCGGTGCGGGAAACTACGATATCGGCCATGCCCTCACCGACTACACCGGCGGAGAAAGCCACGTCGGCACGTCTTGCAGCGATGCACGCGACGCCGATTTCCTCGCCACGCACAAAGCGGCCGCCTGGAGCGGACACGCCCATCCCCAGACCGCCACCGCCGAAGCCGTCGGCTTCCTGATCCATGTCCTCGGCCGCCAGCTGGGCGCCTGGCCGACGGCCGGCGGATGCCCCGACGCCACGCTCGAGGGCCGGGCGTTCGAACCGGGCAGCGGCAGCACCGCGATGGGCTTCGCACCGTCCACCTGCGGGCACGACGGTCCGCTCCAGGCACACACCGACCGTTACTTCCACGCGGCCAACCTCGAGCAGATGCAGGACTGGCTGGCATCGCGCGGGGGCAGCTGTGCATTCCGGTGGATCAACCCCGCCAGCGCGGCATGGATCGACCCCGAGTCGCTGGCCGCGCAAGCGGTCGTTCCAGCACGTACGCCGTTCGTTCTCGACGCGCGGGCCGAGCCGGTCACGGAGGGCCGGCGATTGAGCTACGCGTGGGAGCAGATGGACGCCACCATCGGTCGCCGCGACATGCTGGCAGGGCACGATGACGGGCCTCTTTTCCGTTCGTTCCCACCCATGCCGACCGGACGAAGGGTGTTCCCGAGGATGGCGGTGGTGCTCGGCGACGAACCGGCCGGACCCGGCGAGGCATATCCAACAGCCACGCGCTCGCTCAACTTCCGCCTCACGGTCCGCGACCACGGCGGCGAAGCGTCGACGATCGCCCATGCCGACACGCGCCTGCTGGTCGTCGATACCGGCAGGCCGTTCGCGGTACTCGACGATGGCTCGTCGCCAACTACATTCGCAGGGAAATCCATGACCCTGCGCTGGGACGTCGCCGACACGGACCTGTCACCGATTTCCTGCCACTTCGTATCGATCGATCTCTCGCTCGACGACGGCCGCACATGGCTGACACCGGCACTCGCCGTCGACGAACCCAACGATGGCGAGGCACGGTTCTCGTTGCCGCCGGATGCATCCAGCGAGCGGGCCCGCCTGCGGGTGGCCTGTGACTGGCGTCCGTTCTTCGCCGTTTCGCCACGACCCTTCGCCATCCGGCGTATCGCAAGCCACTGACGCGCAGGGCAGGAATAGACCTACAGATCGCGGGGTGACAATCAGGTCTCATGAGTCGCCCGACGACGTCGGGTGCCTCATCGAAAGGATTCCCCATGCATAAATTCCGCCCCCTGCCCCTCGCCATCGTTGCCCTCTTGGCCACGGTCGCCGTCGACGACGCCCTGGCACGCGACCTGTGGAGCGACGCCACGACGCCGCTCGTCGCCAGCACCGCGCGAACCGCCACCACGCAGCCCACGAAATTCCGGCGCGTCACGCTGGATACCGACGCGCTGGCCGAGAGCAACCGCGCTTCGCGTGGTTCCGCCCGGCGTGTCGTCGCACTGCCCTTGCCGGGCGGTGGCACCACCGATTTCGAACTCGAAGATTCCGCCGTGCTACCGCCCGGGCTCGCCGCGCGTTTCCCCGCCCTTGGCAGCCTGAAGGGCCACGACGGCGACGGTCGCCGCGTACGACTCGACATCACGGCCGGCGGGCTGTACGCCTCGGTCCGCGACCGCGAGGGCGACTGGATGGTCCAGCCGGAAGCAGCGGGGAGGCAGGCAGGGCGCTCGTCGGCTCGCTCGCATATCGTTTTCCGCCGCGCCGACGCGCCAACGACCCAGAGACAAGAGCATGGCGAGATGATCGACGCCGTGGCAGCGTTGCCGCGGGCGGCCACGGCCCGTGGCAACGCCACCGCCGTCCTGCGCACGTTCCGCATCGCGATGTCGGCTACCCACTCCTACACGAAACACATGGGCGGCACGGTCGAAGACGGCCTTGCCGGCATCGTCCGCACCGTCAACCGGATCAACGAGATTTTCGAGAACGACCTCGGCGTGCACCTCGTGCTCGCCGAGGGAAACGACCGGCTCGTGTTCACCGCGGCCAGTGCCGATCCCTTCTCCAAGGTGGCCGGAAACGACTGGAAGATGGCACTGCACAACGTGAAGGTCGTCGACCAGTTGCTCGGCAAAGATGCTTTCGACGTCGGGCACGTCGTGGACGGACAACGGGATGCCGGGGTGGCCGGAGCCATCGGCAATACCTGCCAGCCGTGGTCCGGCAAGCATGCGGACCGCCAGCATTCAAAGGCGGCGGGCATGACGGGGAGCACGCGCCCCTTCGAGGATGCGTTCCACGTGGACTTCGTCGCCCACGAACTCGGCCATCAGTTCGGCGCCCGACATACGTTCAACGGATGCAACAAGGATGCACGTGACGAGAGTAGCGCCGTCGCTCCTGGCAGCGGCTCGACCGTGATGGGCTACGCCGGCATTTGCGGCTCGCACGACCTCCAATCGCATAGCGATCCTTACTTCCATGGCACCAGCATCGACCAGGTCCAGTCATGGCTCGCAAGTACCGGCGGAGCGTGTGCCAAGGCCCGCGTGAACACGTCGCCCGCGCCCTTGCTGGATACCCAGGGCTGGCACCGCCCGCTGGTCGTGCCAGCACGCACGCCGTTCCGGCTCACGGGGCTGGCACGGTTCGCCGACCCGGCGGCGCGCATGACCTATACCTTCGAGCAAACGGACCTCGGCGACATGCAGGAGACGGAAGATGCCCTTACGGATACCGGCTCCGGGCCGTTGTTCCGCTCACGAACACCGCATACGGAAGGCGAGCAGACCTTTCCTTCGATGTCCGTCCTGCTCGGCGAGGAACCTGCCGGACGCGGTGACGCGTTTCCCGAGACTTCGCGCGAGCTCCACTTTCGCCTGATCGCCAGGGACAACCGGGATTTCCGCTCCCATGTCGTCTCCGCGGATCGCACCGTGCGCGTCGTCGACACCGGCAAACCGTTCGAGGTGACTTTGCCGAAAACGGGGGCCATTCTTCAACGTGGCAAGGCACGACAGGTTCGATGGGAGGTGGCCGGTACCGTCGGCGCCCCGGTCTCATGTAGCCGGGTGCAGATCGACCTCTCGCTCGATGGAGGACGCAACTTCCTGGATGTATCGCTGGCGGACGCGGTCCCGAACAAGGGCCGGGCGACCATCACGATACCCCACGGCGTGCCCACGTCGCGCAATGCACGCTTGCGCGTAGGCTGCGCCGATGGCCGGTTCTTCGCCCTGTCTCCCGGTGAACTCATCCTCCGCTAGCCGGATATCAAAGGCCGAGCGAGATTTCCTCGGCCTCGACACCAGCCATGTGGATGTGATTCACGAACAACGAGAAAGCGAGTTTTCCAGCAAGCCCGTGCACGTGCTGCATCCATGGCGGCAGGTAACGTGGAACGACGATATCTCCGCTTTCGAAGTGTGCTTCGAGGCTCATGACATCATGCAACGCGAGCTTCCCCGCGAAGAGGTTGCGCAGGAGGTCCAGGCGTCTCTGGCGCAGCGCCCAGCGGAAAAACGTGTGCACAGCGAGCAAGCCGCTCAGATACACATTGTCTTTGGCGAACGCCGACCCACCCGTGAGCGGCACGCCGCGGAAGACACGTTGCGTCGAATGGAAACTGTCCGCCACGTTTTGCCCACAATCGCGGAAATAGCGGAACACCTCGACGAAATCGGCACCGTTGAGGGCCATGTCGATAGCGAGGATACGCAGGCTGATGCGCTTCAAGCGCGATATGTCGATCGCTCCCGACATCAGCTCGGCGAAGACAGCCAGCCCTTCCTGCGTCGCCGTCACTCGTGGCGATGTGCGTGCCAGCGACGCGAGCACTGGTTGCTCGCGTCCGTTCAAGGCGGTTAACGAATGAACGAAGGCCTCGTGCGCCAACAGCTGGTGGCGGTCGTACTCGGTGAAGTGCACGCCGCCGCGAAGGCGAATCCGCGTGGCGCCCGCCGCGGCCTTCGCCGTGAGCTCGGGATCGACTTCCACGGAAATGGTGCCCGGAGCGAAGAAGGCATCCAGCTGCTCCGACATGTCCCGCCGCAGCTCCTCGGCGGGAATGCTGCCCGTTGCATCTTCCGTGTCCAGGTCGGCGCCCAGTTCGTCCGCCAGGTTCACGAAGTACCGGGCGGCGTCCAGGTTGCTCCGGTTGCTGCCAGGAATGGCGTCTCCTGGCTTGCCGTAGAGCGCGATGGAGGCTTCGGTCACGCCGTTCGTACCGGCCGCGTCGAGCATGAGGGTGGCGATCCGCCAGGATTCGGTCGTGCGCCGCAGGTATTCGGCGATCGGATGGTCCTCGTCGACCTCTGCCTCGATCGCCTCGAGTTCCGCCCGGGTTTCGCCGAGATCCGGCGGGCGGTAGCGAATGTCGGGGATCGACAGGCGCCCGGCGCCGAACTCCGCGATCAGGCGCTCTTCCACCGATGCGGGCCAGGAGATCGTGGCCAGGATACGAATGGCGCGAACCGCGGCGAGAAGGCGCTGGTCGAGCGTCGCGTAACGCCGCATCTCGGCCGAAAGGTGGGACGGGGCGACGTGAGCATGCATGGGGCCGGATTATAGGCCGATCGGCCCACCAGCCCCACCGGGCGGGTCAACGCGACGAGATGTACTTTTCGCGACGGATCTGCTGGACGGCCAGCCCATGCTCCTTGAGGGCGGCGAACGCGGCGTCGACCATGTTCGGATTGCCGCAGAGGTAGGCGATGTCGGTTTCACCGGATGGCTCCAGTTCGGCCAGCATGTCCTGCACATAGCCCAGGCGATCGTGCGGCCTTGGATTCGGCCGGGCGCCGCGCGACAGGCACGGGTGGAAGGTGAAGCCCTCGTGGGTCCGGGCGAAGGCCTCGAACTCCTCCCCATAGAGCAGTTCCCCTTCGTTGCGTGCGCCGTAGAGGAGCACGAACCGGCAGCCCCGGCCAGCCATCAAGGCTTCCATCTGGGGCAGCATGGCGCGGTACGGCGTCACGCCGGTACCGGTCGCGATCAGGATATAGCGCTGATTCCGGTCCGCCTCCATGAGGCAGAAACGGCCGTACGGGCCGCTGGCATCGATCGTGCCGCCCTGCTCCAGCCCACCCAGCAGCTTGGTCGCGGCGCCTCCGTCGACATAGCTCACCGCTATCTCGATCCGCTCCACCGGGCCACTGCCGTCGCCCACGGTGCCGACGGAATAGCTGCGCTTGGTCGGTTTGCCGTCGTCGTAGTGGAAGTGCACCTGGAGGAACTGGCCCGGTACGAAGGCCAGCGGCTGGCCATCCACCCGCTCGAAGGACAGGTGCCGCACGGTGGGCGCGAGCATGAAGCTGTCGGCGAGGCGGAGCTGGAATTGTTCGGCCATGGAAAGTCTCTGTTGACGCCGGGGAACGAGGCGGCCCGGCAAAGCCCGGTATAATAGGCGGCTTGTCATCCCGGCGCAGCCCATGACCACTCCCGCATTACACGTCAACGATTTACGCAAGACCTACGGCAACGGCGTGGAAGCCCTCAAGGGCATCTCCCTCACCGTCCAGCCGGGCGATTTCTTCGCCCTGCTCGGGCCCAACGGCGCTGGTAAGTCGACCCTGATCGGCATCCTGTCCTCCCTCGTGAACGCCTCCTCGGGCGAGGCCGAGGTATTCGGGGTGTCGATCCACAAGAATCGCAGCGAAGCCATGCGGCTGATCGGCCTGGTTCCCCAGGAGATCAACTTCAACCAGTTCGAGAAACCCTTCGATATCTGCGTGAACCAGGCCGGGTTCTACGGCATCGGCCGCGCCGAAGCGTCGGTCCGTGCGGAGAAGTACCTGAAGGAGCTGCGCCTGTGGGACAAGGCGCATCACCAGGCGCGGATGCTTTCCGGCGGCATGAAGCGCCGCCTGATGATCGCCCGCGCCATGATGAACGAGCCGAAGCTGCTGATCCTCGACGAGCCGACCGCGGGCGTAGACATCGAGATCCGTCGTTCGATGTGGCAGTTCGTCAGCGGCATCAACGCCGCCGGCACCACGGTGATCCTCACCACGCATTACCTCGAGGAAGCGGAGCAGCTCTGCCGCAACATTGCGATCATCGACCATGGACGCATCGTGCAGAACACCACCATGAAGAGCCTGCTCGCCACGCTCGATGTGGAAACCTTCGTCCTCGACGTGTCGAGCGTACCTGCCTCGCTTCCGGCCCTGCCTGGCGTCGTGCTGCGCGGCATGGACGATCACACCATCGAAGCCGAAATGTCCCGGGCGCACGACCTCAACTCACTGTTCGCCGCGCTGTCGACGCACGGCGTCACCGTCACTTCCATGCGCAACAAGACCAACCGGCTCGAGGAACTGTTCGTCCGCCTGGTCGAGCACGGCCGGGAGAACGTGGCATGAGCGGCTCGACCAACCTCGTCGCCCTGGGCACCATCGTCCGTCGCGAAATCATGCGCATCATGCGCATCTGGACGCAGACCCTGATTCCGCCGGCCATCACGATGACGCTGTACTTCGTCATCTTCGGCAAGCTGATCGGCAGCCGCATCGGCCAGATGCATGGCTTCACCTACATGCAGTACATCGTGCCTGGCCTGGTCATGATGAGCATCATCACCAACAGCTACGGCAACATCTCCTCATCGTTCTTCGGCGCCAAGTTCGGCCGTTTCGTCGAGGAAATGCTCGTATCGCCGATGCCCAACTGGGTGATCCTGCTCGGGTACGTGACCGGTGCCGTCACCCGCGGCGTCATCGTCGGTGCCCTCGTGCTGGTCATCGCGCTGTTCTTCACCGACCTGCACGTGGCTCATCCCATCACCACCTTCCTCTCGGTCGTGCTGGGCGCCACCGTGTTTTCGCTCGCGGGCTTCGTCAACGCGGTGTTCGCCAAGAAGTTCGACGACATCGCCCTGGTGCCGACCTTCGTGCTCACGCCCCTGACCTACCTTGGCGGCGTGTTCTACTCGGTGGACCTGCTAGGCGAACCGTGGCGCAGCATCTCGCTGGTCAATCCCATCCTGTACATGGTGAACGCCTTCCGTTTCGGCGTGCTGGGTGTCAGCGACGTGCCCATCGTCACGGCCTTCGTGGTGATGCTCGTGTTCGTCGTGGGCTTGTCCGCGATCGCGCTGCGACTGCTAAGCCGCGGCGTGGGCCTGCGCTCCTAAGCGCATGCGCGTCAACAAGTACATCAGCGAAGCGGGAATCTGCTCGCGCCGCGAGGCCGACGATCTGCTCGTCGCCGGTCGCGTCACGATCAACGACGAGATCGTCGGCATGGGCGCCAAGGCGCTCGAAGGCGATGTCGTGAAGGTCGACGGCGACGTGGTGCTGGCGCGTACCCTCGTCGCCAGTCCGGTCAAGAGCCGCGGCGTGTACATCGCCCTGAACAAGCCCGTGGGAATCACCTGCACGACGGATACGACCGTCGACGGCAACATCGTCGACTTCGTCGACCACCCGCAGCGTATCTTTCCCATCGGGCGGCTCGACAAGGATTCGGAAGGACTGATCCTGCTGACCAGCAACGGCGACATCGTCAACGAGATCCTGCGTGCGGAGAATCACCATGAGAAGGAATACCTGGTTGCGGTCAACAAGGCCGTCACCGAGGAATTCCTGAAGGGAATGGCCAAGGGCGTGCGTATCCACGGCCAGATGACCAAGCCCTGCAAGGTCCGGAAGATCGCGAAGT
Organism: Luteibacter sp. E-22; assembly: GCF_049913125.1. Lineage (GTDB taxonomy): Bacteria > Pseudomonadota > Gammaproteobacteria > Xanthomonadales > Rhodanobacteraceae > Luteibacter. Next base: position 429,873 of record NZ_CP183975.1, on the reverse strand, counting down.
TCGGCTTCGCGATCGTTCTCACGCAAGGCCTCAACCGGCAGATACGCCTGATGGCCGCCGAATTCGGCTATCGCGTGACCCAGCTGCGCCGCGTGCGCATCATCAACGTGAAGCTCGGGCACCTGAAGCCGGGACAGTGGCGAAACCTGACCGAGGCCGAACTTCGCGGCCTCCTGCCGCAACGGACACAATGGTAGTCGGCCTTACGCCCAGCCAGGGCAGGCAACAGTCGCGCCAGCCGACCCGGCCTTCGTCGACATAAAGTAGCCCACGGCAAGCCATGCCCCACAAGGATTCCAGCCCCAGGCGAGCGAGCGGAAGAATGCACTCGACGCCCATCGGGGCCGCGCATACCTGGGCGTGCGATCATACGTCCCATGAACGATTTCCAGCAGATGCCCCTATCGCCCGCCCTCCTGACCGCCGTGGAGAACCTGGGCTATACATCGATGACCCCGATCCAGAGGGAAAGCCTTCCGCCCATCCTCGATGGGCGCGATGTCATCGCGCAGGCCCGGACCGGCAGCGGCAAGACCGCCGCCTTCGGGCTTGGCCTGCTCCAGCGCATCGACGTACAGCAGATCCGCTTGCAGGCACTCGTGTTATGCCCCACCCGTGAACTTGCAGACCAGGTCAGCAAATCGATTCGCCGCCTGGCGACGAACATGCCCAACGTCAAGTTGCTGACCCTATGTGGCGGCATGCCGCTCGGCCCCCAGCTGGCCTCCCTGGAACACGATCCACACATCGTCGTCGGCACACCGGGCCGAGTGCAGGAACACCTCAAGCGCGGCAGTCTGCATGGTGGAGGCATCAAGGTGCTGGTGTTGGACGAGGCCGACCGCATGCTCGACATGGGCTTCGAGGAAGCCATCGACGACATCGTCAAGCGAATCGCGAAACATCACCAGACATTGCTCTTTTCAGCAACCTATCCGGACGCCATCCGCGCCGTGAGTGGCCGCGTGCAGCACGACCCGGTGACTGTCACCGTCGAGGAATCCCACGACGAAACCACGATCGAGCAACGCGCGGTGGAAGTCGAGCCTGCCGTCAAGGCCGATGTGCTCACGCGCATCCTGACCCAGGAGAAACCCGAAGCGACCCTCGTGTTCTGCAACATGCGCAAGGACACCGAAGCCGTGGCGGCGGAACTCGATCGTCGTGGTTTTTCCGCGCTTGCCCTGCATGGCGATCTCGAGCAACGTGATCGCGACGAGGTTCTCGTCCGTTTCGCCAACCGGAGCTGCTCGGTCCTCGTCGCGACCGACGTGGCGGCCCGTGGGCTGGACATCGCGGATCTGCCACTGGTGGTCAGTTACGACGTGGCCCACGACCCCGATACGCACACTCACCGTATCGGCCGTACCGGTCGCGCGGGAGCGACCGGCCTGGCAATCGTCCTGGCTGGCTCGCGTGAACTGGGCAAGCTCCGCCAGATCGAAGATCGCCTCGGTGGTCCACTCGTCCGCTACCCGGCCAAGCCGGCAAACGAAGCCCGCAAGGTGCTGAATCTCGCGCCCATGAAAACGCTCGTCGTCGATGGCGGCCGCAAGGACAAGATGCGCCCGGGCGATATCCTCGGTGCGCTCACGGGTGACGCAGGCCTCGATGCCAAGGACATTGGCAAGATCGATGTCTTCGCCACCCGTGCCTACGTTGCGATTCGCCGCGACCTGGCCAACAAAGCCCTGGAACGACTGCGCATGGGCAAGATCAAGGGCCGCAACTTCAGGGTGCGTCCCCTGTCCTAGATATCCTTCAGGGTCGCCTGCAAACCGAGGCCGACGAGGAATCGTCGTCGAGGGGATCTTCCAGGTCCGGTGACGTGCTCGCCGCGGGTGCCGAGAACATGGTGACGAGGTCACCGACGATGGCTTCGCGGGCCTCGCGAAGCGCCGCCCATGCCGGAGTCCGCAAGCCATCCTGATTTGCCCCGAAAACGTAGTTCACATGGACTTCCGAGCCTGTCTCGACAGCGAATCGGCGCAGCGCCGGGTCGCACGACTCGCAAGGTTGCTTGCTGACGAAGCCGAGCAGGTGACCGCCCGGTGCGACGGTTCCGTCGCGAATATCCCGGATGATCGCCTGAAGCACTTTGATCTCGGCATCGTTGCCACGATTAGGTCCGTTCGGACGGGCGGGTTGCGGCAGGACCTCGGAGCCTTCGGTAGCCGTCGCAACCATCGCGAACGTGACCACATCGTCCTGCTTGAAGTACTCGCTGTCCGGATCGGAGGGAGCGACCAATCCCGGCTCCCCTGGGTCGATGTACGTCCTGAATCCTCTTCCGGAAGCGGCGAGATAGGTCCGGGTGAACGGCACTCCTTCCACGACGTAACGGTATTCGAAATGAGCGAATGTCGCCCTGCGCAATTGCTGTTGAAACCGTGAGAGGGCCTGCACGGATACATAGCCCCCATGGTTCCTGGACGCGTCGACGAGCCAACCCGCCATGGCGTTCGCATAGTGGTTCATGGCGACGCCAATCCATGTCCGCATCATGTGGTCGTCGTCCTGGTCGATCGACAGCAATGTCACGCCGCCCTGAGAGATATCCTTGGCCGAGGATGGATATCCCGTAGCCAACACGCCGATGAATACCACGGCGAGCACGGTCGTGATCCGGCGCCTGACGGTCATGTTCATGGCCGCATCCCACAGGAAAGTCGCAAGGCACGCTTGGATGCGCCGAAAGCATCACGGTAGGACACACCCCCCTCCTCCAGGAGTTGACCGGTCACCTTCGCCTGCACCACCTCGATACGCGTAACCTCCGCGATGGCATCGGGCCGGCGGATACCGATCCATCCCTGACGGCTGCTGCGCAAGGGCGCCGCCATGCGCTGCGCAAGACTGGCGTTCCCATTCGCTTCATCAGGGATCGAGGCAAGCTCCCGCACCAGTTCGTGCGCGTACCACACATGGACGGCCCGGTCCGTCGCATCGTCGAAGCACAGTGGCCGCCGGTCGAAAGCGCCCATGCCTGCGTGCTCAGGGTCATGCCTGCCATCTTCCAGACAGGGCTCGTGCTCGAACGGAAGGCGCTGCCGGTACGCCGCGGCAATGCGCCCCAGCCGTAACGCTGCCGGCAGCTGACGAAATCCGTAGGCACTCGTCGAGCCGGCGTCCCACGCCGCCAGGGCGCCGTCGAGGAACTGGATCAGGTAGTGGAAATCGTGCGCTTGCATGAACTCGCCTCCCACGAATCGATCGAGCACGTCGTGGCGAAGACCTCGGGTTTTCCACAAGGAAGAGGGTGTCGCCGCCAGCTTCGCCCGCAGCAATTGAGCGGCGAGCGCGTAGTTCGCCGTCATCGCCGGATGCTCCAGGCCCTGGCTATGGATGGCCTGGGTGTAGATATCCGGTTCGATACCGGCTTTCACGATGCTCCACGCGCCCGGGAGGTAGCGGAATTCTGCCGGCATCCTGAAGGTTTCGCTCGATATCCGGGCCTTCGTGAAACCGAGGTCCCATACTTTCATGTCATGGAGATCGCGCACGTTCACGGGATGTTCCGGTGTCGATACGCTTTCGATGGCGCGCCGTGTGGGCGCGTCCGGCGAGGGAAGCGGTGACCGTTGGATGTTCGCGTAGGGTGAAGAGGGTCGATCGAGAACGTAGCGCGCGTAGGATTCGTCGTTGCCGCTGTTAAGGTATTCGTAACTGCCGCTCTCCCGCGAGTACTCGCGAATGAGCGCAGTCATCGGATCGGTGGCAAGCGTCGTCGCGCTGGCGACCCGTGCCATCGAGCAAACGGCAATCGCGAAGGCGACGATGCCGCGTCCCGGTTTCAAAAGCACGGGATCGAATGCGGCGAAGGCGGATGCCGGATATGGCATCCGATGGAGCGACAGGGGCATGGCGATTCCTTTCATGCACGGCCGTCCGCGCAGGTGGCCTCACATTCGAGCAGGACCGCCTGTCACAGGCCATCAGGCAAGCGCTGGACAGTCCCCAGCCCGGACGCCAAAGCGTGTCGGTCGTCACCGGCCGTTCGTGAAGGTCATGTACCTCGCGGCTTGGCGCGATGGGTCGCCGCCGCCGTCCACGGATCGTCGGGCCAGGGGTGTTTCGGATAGCGCCCCTTCAGCTCCTTCCTGACCTCCGGGTAGGTACGATTCCAGAATCCGGCGAGGTCCTGCGTGACCTGGATCGGACGTCCCGCCGGCGATAACAGGTGCAGCATTACCGGCACGCGCCCATCGCCCACCTGCGGTGTGTCGGACAGGCCGAACAGTTCCTGCAGCTTCACGGCGAGTACCGGCGGTGCGCCCGGATCGTCATCGCGGGTGCCATAGACGAGCCGGCGGCTCATGCCGCTGGGTACCTTGAGTTCTTCCGGCGCATGCGCGTCGAGGGCGCGGCGCTGCTCGTAGTCGAGCATCGCCGACAATGCTTCCGACAACTCGGCGGCCTGCACGGCTTCGATCCGCCGCTTGCCGGTGAGGTACGGTGAAAGCCAGACATCGACCGTGCGCGTCAACGCATCGTCCGATACGTCGGGCAGGTCCAGTTCGGGACGCCATGCACGCAATGCTCCGATCCGTGCGCGCAGGCGCAGGGCCTGCTCGCTCCACGGCAACGTTGCCACGCCACGTGTACGTATCGCGGCCAGCAGCGCAGGTAGCGCATCGGCACCCGTGACAGGAACGGCCTTGCGCGAAATCAGCAATGCATCGAAACGACGTTCTTCGAAGCCTTCGGCGATTTGCCGCGCGTCATCCCAGCGCAGGACGCGTTCGGTGACGAACCGGTCCGCATGCTCGCGTTCGAGCACGCCGGGATCGAAAGGCGCGGCGGCGAAGACGAGGCTGTCGCGGGCATCCAGGCGCAGGTCCAGTACCACGAGCCACGGCTCGCCATGCAAGGCGCTCGCTTCGTGCAAACGCGCGCCGCGACCATTGGCCAGCTGGTAGCGCATCGATTGTGATTCGTCACGACGCGCGACCCGATCGGGAAAAGCGTGGACGAGGAGATCGCCGACCGCATGCGCGTTGGGTACACCGCTGGCGGCCGTGCGTGCACCGAGCCTTCGACGCCATCCCGAGGAAGCCTTCTCGATGGCCGCAAGCGCACCTACGTCGGCCGAGCCGGCGCGCGCCGCGCGGGCACCGCCATCGCGCCAGAGATGCAAGGCCGCCAGGCGCTGGCGAAAATCGTCCGAGCGGCCGTATTCGCCCCGCAGGGGCGACCTCGCCTCGACGAGAGCCAACAAGTCGGAAACCAATGCCCTGTGTTCGGGAGGCGCCCGCAGCGCCGCGGCCGCCAGGCGTGGCGCCGCGCCCAGGGCCAGCATCTCGCGGCCCAGGCTGGTGATGATGGAGGCCTCGTCCAGCGCCCCGAGGCGGCGCAGCAGGTCACGCGCCTGGCCCATCGCGCCGGCCGGTGGCGCGTCGAGCCATGGCAATTCATCGGTGCCCCAACCAGCTAGCTCGAGGGCGAGGCCGGAAAGTTCGGTATGTTCGATCTCCGCCGTCCGGGACGGGTCGAGGCGGCGGCTCTGCGGCCACAACCGGTACGCGACGCCCTCGGCGACACGACCGGCGCGACCCGCGCGCTGGTCGGCCGACGCCTGCGAGATGCTCACCGTTTCCAGGCGGGAAAAACCGGAGGGTGGATCGAAGCGTGGTTCGCGTGCAAGGCCCGAATCGACGACCGCGCGAATCCCAGGCAAGGTCACGCTGGACTCGGCCACGTTGGTTGCAAGGACGACACGGCGCGTACCGGGATCGGCCGGCGCCAACGCCAGTTGCTGTTCGGCCAGGGAAAGCTCGCCGTGAAGGGCGACGATCTCGGCGCCTTCGACCTGCCGTTCGAGCATCGCACGCGCACGCTCGATCTCGCGGCGCCCAGGCAGGAAGGCAAGCACGTCGCCATCGACCTCCCTGAGCGCCTGCGACACGACGCGCACGAGGTGCTGCTCCACCGTCTCCTGCGGGCGTACCGGCGGATACTCGACACGCACGGGAAAACTGCGTCCCGGGCTGCTGAGCCTTGGCGCATCGAGCCATTGCGCGATGCGCTCGCCGTCCAGCGTTGCCGACATCACCAGCAGGCGCAAGTCCGGACGCAGGCTCGCCTGCACGTCCAGTGCAAGCGCCGCACCGAGATCCCCCGCGAGATGACGTTCGTGGAACTCATCGAAGACGACGGCACGGACGCCGTCCAGCGATGGATCGTCCTGGATCATCCGGCCCAGGATGCCTTCGGTGACGACCTCGATGCGGGTGCGCGGGCCGATGCGGGACTCGAAACGGATGCGGTAACCCACCGTTTCGCCGACATCTTCACCGAGTTGACTCGCCATGAACGACGCAGCCGCCCGTGCCGCGATCCGTCGCGGCTCGAGCATGACGATACGTCCGCCGGCCAGCCATGGCGCATGCAGCAATGCCAACGGCACCTGGGTGGTCTTGCCGGCACCGGGCGGTGCCTCCAGTACGAGACGTGGCCGCTCCGCCAGCGAGGCCACGATCTCAGGGAGCAGCGGGGAGATGGGAAAGACAGGACTCATGTACCGGCTATGGTACGCAAGCCTGCGTCCCCGCGGCCACGTACCCTATCCTTCCGCCTTGTCTCCGGCCGCCATCGGCGCGACCTCCGCCGCTGCCTCGAAGGGCCGCAGCGAGCGGAACGCACGCCGGTAATCTTCCGACACCCGCTTGGCATCCTCGCCACCGGTGATGACCTTCGGCGTGATCAGGACGATCAGCTCGGTACGCTCCCCGGTATCCATGTTCGTGCGGAACAACGCACCGAGGAATGGAACGCGTGACAGGAAAGGCACGCCGCTGCGCGATTGGGCCTCGGATTCCTGGATCAGTCCACCCAGCAGGACGGTCTGCCCGCTTTGGACGGCCACCTGCGTGGTGAGCTTGCGTTTGATGATCGGCACGTTGTCGCCCAGACGGATTCCCGCCCGGCTCACTTCCTGGGCGACATCGAGGTAAACCAGGCCGCCGGGATTGACGCGGGGGCGAACATCGAGGATGACGCCGGTGTCCTTGTACTCGACCTGCCCCACCTGGCTATTGCCTCCCAGCGAGGTATTCACGTATGTCTGCGTCACCGGGATCTGATCGCCGACCTGTATGCGCGCCTTGCGGTTGTTCACCACGACCAGCGATGGCGCCGAAAGAATCTTCGCGTTGTCATCCTGTTGCATCGCATGCAGGACGACCTGCAGATCCTTGTTGACGAACGAGTAGTAAAGCGTGTCCCGCCGTCCGTTCAAGCCAGGGCCTCCGCCAAGGGTCCACCGCTGCTTGTTGCCTGGCTGGGCCACTTCACCGTTGCCGCCAGCCATGCCTTCCAGATACCACTGCACGCCGAAACGGAACTCGTCCCGCAGCGTAACCTCGAGGATGCGGGTCTCGATCTGCACCTGAAGCGGTATCGCATCGAGCCGCTCGAGCGCCTGGCGAATCTCCGACCACTGCGACGGACGCGCCCTCACCATCAACTGGTTATTGGTATCGATAGCGGTCACCCGGATGCCCGACGCTCCGTCGCCACCCTTGCCGGCAGGCGGATGCGTCTGCGGTGGCTGGAAGAACGGCGATTGCTCGGTGGACTGACCATCGCCGCCGGGATTCCCTTCGCTCGCATTGGATTCGCCGCCATCACCTAACGCCGATGGCGTAAGACCGGGCGCCAGTACGGGCGCGGGTGGGGCCTGGGTCGAGCCACCAAAGACGTTCGCCACGTAGCGTGCGAGGTCGGATGCCAGCAGGTGGCGAACGTCGTATACGAACAGGCGGGGTTCGTTGCCACCGCCACGATCGATACGGGCGATCCATTCGCCCACCTGGTCGAGGTGCGCCGCCTGCGTGGCGATCACGACGAGCGCATTGGTTCGCTCGATGGGCATGAACCGGATCAACCCAGCGACGGGCGCACCGCTTTTCTCGCCGAACACCGAATCGAGCGCCGGCAGCAGCTCGCCCACCGATGCGTGTTCCAGGCCGAATACACCGACCGACATGCCGGCGACCCAGTCGACGTCGAAGGTGTCGATCGTTTCGCCGTAGTTGGCCAGTTCGTCGCGGGTCCCTGCGACGACGAGTACATTGCGTGAGGCGTCGGCGAGGAGGATGGCGTCGGCGGTCGCGAAGGGCGCGAGCAGCTTGGCCATGGCCGGTGCCGCCACATGGTGAAGGGGAAAGAGCCGCGCACTCAGGCCGGCTGCCGGCTTGGCGGCCTTGAGGCTCGGTACCAGGCGCCCGGCTACCGCCTGGTGCGCCGGCAGGACACTGTAGCGACCGTGCTCACGCACCAGTGCGTTACCCGTCCACGCAAGCAATGTTTCCAGGATAGGCAATGCATCGTCTCGCGCGACGGGGCGCGAGGTGGAGAAGGAAATGGTTCCCTGCACACCGGGAGCCAACGAATAATTCTCGGCGAGCAAATCGCCGAGGATGGCCTTCACCACCGCTTCGACGGGCTGGTCCTCGAAATTCAACGTTACCGCGCCCTTGCCGGTCACCGCCGGGCGGGGCACGTCGGCCGCGCGAGGGCGTATGAAGCGACCGCTTCCATGTTCGATTTCCCGGGCGACGGAAGGGTTTGTCGCGCGGGGAACATCGGATACCCCGCCCTCCTCCGGAGCCAGTGGAAGAGATGAAGGAACAGGCCGGTCCACCCCTTCCAGTGCGGCCCGTTCGATGGCTCCGGACCCTTGTCGGGGCTTATGCGGGGCGCAAGCCGCCGTCAGCAAGGCCGAAAGCACGGCCAAGCCGATAATGCTGCGTTTCATGGTGTTGCTCCTCCTTCCCTGGGGGCGCGTCGAGCGCCCGCTACTGCGAATCCAATGATTGCTGGCGTTGTTGCTGCTGTTCCATGCGACGTTTCTGCACGGCTTGCTTCAAGGCCTCTATACGGGCCCGCTGGAGGGCGTCGTCATCCTGCCGGGGAGGCGCCTCGCGAGTCGACGACGATGCCGCCGGATGGGGAAGCGCGGGGCCGGTCATGCCCTGTGAAGGCAGTTGCTCCACGTGAACGCCGTTGCCTGATGGCGCAGGCTGTGCACGAGGTGGTTGCGGTGGCTGGCCCGGCTGACCGGGGGGCATGCCGGGAGGCCGCTGACCGTTCTTCGTGAGAGGTTCCGGAGCGGCTACTTTCAGCGTCAGCTCGCGATGTTCACCGCCGTTGTCGAACACCGCGCTGCGTGGCGTGAGCGAGGCGAGAGTCCAGTGGCCGTCGGCGAGCGCGGAGCCTTCCTTCACTCGCACGGTGGAATCCTTGCCACGATCGCGAAGCAAGGCCATGCGCAGTTCGGGCGTCATGATGATGCCGGTCAACTCGAGGTCGCCGATGTTGCTCGATGAATCGTCGGTATCGGCCACGGCGACCGGCTTGCGGTCCGCCATGAACAAAGGCCGCTGCCAGACTTCGGAAAAGCGTGCGAGCGGCGTCGGCGCCGGCATCTCCACCGGCCGCGCGGCCGGCAATGGTTCGGCGGCTGCCGGATCGTCCCAATGCACTCCCCGCCCTACACCGAATACCAGGGAAGCGAACACCGCGGCGAGCACCACCGTGGCGGTAGTGAGGACAGGGGTCAGCCTTCGTTGTCCTGCGGCGTTCACGAAGCCGCCTTCGCCGCGCGCGCGGCATGGATGTAACCGGAGACGGTGAACTGCACTTCCATCGGTGCGGCCGCACCGGAACGCGCAGCCACCGGATTGCGGTAGATGCTGAAGTCCTCGATGAAAAGATACGGTGTCTCTTCCTCGATATCGTGCAACACGGCCGTCATCGGTTGCACCTGGCAACGAAGGCTGATGTTCACCGTCACTTTCCGGTAGGGATCGCCTGCCTTCTCCTGGCTGGGTACAGGCATCTTCTGGACGACATCGCACGCGCCGTCCTCGCGGTGCGCGGCGGCGACGTCGACGATGCGTTGCATCAGGCCGGCGGCGGCGGCGTTCGTGTCGTCACCGGGCAGGAAGGCGTCGCTATGGGTCTGTCCCTGCTCCAGCGATGCCAGCCGTTTTTCGAGTTGGGGCCGCTCCGCGATAGCCGCCGCGTAGCGGCGCTGGGTATCGCGCAGGTCGTCCATTTCGTCGGCCACGGTCAACTGTGGCGCGACGAACCACCAGTGCACGAGGGCGAAGTAACCGATCGCGACCACCACCACGAGCAGCAGGATGGCGGCGACGCGGGACTCAGCGGGCTTCATGCGCATCGGCGGTCTCCTTTCCCTGGACAGGTGCCGGTTTCGCCGACGTCGTCGATGCGTTCGCGGGCTTGGGGGCCGACGCGCTGGCGGCCGGCCCGGCTGCGGTGGCCTTGGCCGGCCCGGCGTCCGGCTTGGGCACCAGTGCCTTGGCTTGCATATAGAAACGTTCCTTGCCGGAGGTCGGGTCCGCCTGGATGGTGCCCTGGAAACTCGGGTCGCCGATCGTGCGGGCACCTTTCAATGCGTCGATCAGGCGCGCCGCCTGGGGACTCTGGCCCTGGAACCCCAATTGGCCGCTGGCGTTGAGGGTGAAGCGTTCGAGCCAGGTGTCATCCGGCAGGCGGTGTGTCAGTTCTTCCAGTACGGGAAGGACGGCGGCGGTCTCCATTTTCTTGCGTGCGAGGAAACCGGAGGCGCCCGCACTCTCCGTGAGCCGTTGGCGCAGTGCCTTGACCCGCTGCGCATCACCCTGCATCGCCTCCACATCGGCGCGCATGGTTTCGAGCGCCGCGTTCCTGTTGTGCAACCAGGCGGCCATGACGGCGAACAGCAGCAGCCCCATGACCGCGAGCAGGCCGGCGTTGAGTCGCCGACGCCGGTCGACGCGACGCGGTGCACGTGTCGGCGGCAGCAGGTCGACGCCTGCGAGGGCATGACCTTGTGCGACGTCGACCCGATCGGGCGCCACGCCCAGAGATGCGAGCTCGTCGAGCAGGGGATCGAGCATCGCTCGCGGCGTGGCGGCGAGTTCGGCGACGAAACGCCCTTCGGGACCTCCCCCACCGAGTTCACGTACACCGTAATGGATGTCTTCCGCGCGGAAGGGTGTCTGCCTGTCGAGATCGTAGCCCACGACCTGACGCAGGTTGTCGCGCGCCGCGACAGGCAAGACAAGGCGACGGCGCAATACCTGCGCGGCGGGCAGTACCAGGGCGATCCGGCGGTCTGCCGGGTCGGCCTCCGACAGGGCGCGCGCCAGCACGGCTACCCGGTGTTCCGCACCGTCGATATCCGCGACTTCCGCCAGGACGGCCGACTCCCCCGAGCGGCGCAACCGCCACCCATCGGTTTGGCGCTCGACCGCATACCAGCGTTCGCCACCGGCGAACGCCGCGCGCCAGCGCACCGGCACCAGGGCTGCGAGCTCACCGCCCCACCAGCGCAGGAAGCCAGGCAGCGCTGTGCCCCGCCAGGCGCGGCGCAGGCGGTCGAGCTGGACCTGGGAGGCTTCCTGCAATGTGCTCATTCAACATCTCCTTCGCGCCAACGCAAAACGGCGTAGGGCTGATTTCCGGATCTTATCCCACGCAAACGGATCGTCGATGTAAGGGAACTCCTGGTTCCGTCGTCAAGGATCGCCTCCGCACGTATCGTGTGCGTGACACCGTTGCCTCCCGCGATGGCCGCGCCGCTGTTCTGTCCACGGCTCGCCAGGATGGCGTCCGCGCCCGCGCTGCCCAGCCCGGGAATGGAGGCCAGCGCCAACGGCTGCGCGTGTTCGGTATTGGGCCGCTCGCGTCCCGACCAGATCGTGAGCGCGGGCGCCACCGTCGTCCACAGGCGCGCGTCCATGCCCAGGACCATGCGGGCTTCCTCCACCGTGGCGAACGGTCCGTTGCGCGGTCCATACGCGAGGCCCGCCGCCTCGTATTGCGGCTTCTTGGCGCCATTGGGCGATGCCGCGTCGCCGGGGCGGCGCCAGTCCTGGATGGCGGCGGACAGGCTCCCGGCCTTGTCGTCGGTTGCGCCTGCGGCCTTGAACAGGCCGGTGAGGACGTCGCCGGATGCGGCGTTGAGGTCGACCTTGCCATCCTCGTCGACGATCGTGATGTTCACGTTCGCATCGTCGAATGCGAACACGTAAGGCCGGCCATCGGCCACCCATCGAGACGCGGCATCGGGCGTCTGCAATCCTTCGATCGCGCGCATGACGCCAGCCTCCGCGGCGTAGTGCGCGCGCGTCTGCGCGAACTGGTAGCGCGCCTGCAAGCCCTCGGTGCGGGCAAGCGCGGCGAAACCACCGAGCATGATCGCCAGAAGCGTGCAGCCCCACAGGACGATGAGCAGGGCCACGCCACGGTCGCGACGCGCGATCACCGCAGCACCGTTCCGCGCGTGCCGCGCAGCATGCCGAATCCATTGCGCGAGGCGGACGGATCGATCCTGATCGGAGCGACGAGCGTCGGAAAGGCCACGTTGCCACCCACATCCAGCGCGATGCGCACCAGTGACGGCATGCGCCGCGTGTCGGTCCACGTGTCCTGCCAGTCGCCCGGCCGGTTCTGATCGTCCATGCCGCGATAGGCGAACGCGCCCTTGCCGATGCCGCGCAGGAGGACCTCGGGTTCACCGAGCGGTTGCGGCTCGCCACCATCGGGGGGTAACAAGGCGAGCGCCACCTCCAGCCGATAACTCGAATGGCCGTCTTCCACCAGCGACACCGTCTGCAACTGCGGGCCGAGCTTCGACAGGTAGCCCGGCATGGGAGCCACGAAACGCAACGAGTGGTCGTCGCCGGCGAAGACGACCGGATCGCCGTCGTCGGTCTGCCCGAAAGGAATCACCAGCGCCTGCGCCAGTTCACTACGCAGGAACGATTGAGCCGAGCGGATCTCGTCCATGCGCTCGATGGCGTCGCTACCGCTGCGCACGATACGTGTCGCCGTGCTGATGCCGGAATACACACCCAGCAACACGATGGTCAGCAAGGCTAACGCCGCCAGCACCTCCATCAGGCTGAATCCGGGCGCGCGTCTCATTGCGGAGTACCCCCGCCCGAGCCGGCCAGGCGCAGCGTGGAGAAACGCGCGTGCCGTTCGTCGCCGCCTCGCCCCCAGATCACGTCGAGATCGAGCCGGTACATCCCCGCCGCCGCGAACCCGTCCGCCGCCGGCTTCTCGTCGGGCGGCTGGTAGCGACTGACATTCATGCGCCAGCGGTAGGTATCGTCGAAGTGGCCTTCACTGTCGCCTTCACGCACGGGCTCCATCACGAAGGCGCCGTCGAGCAGGCTGCGTGCCCGCAGCGCGGCCTGGGTGCGTTCGTTCGCCCGCGAGGTGAGGCTGAGCGAACTGCCGGCGACCTGCATGAGCGCCGCGAAGGCGATGGCGAGTACCGCGATGGCGGCGATCACTTCGAGCAGGCTGAAGCCTTGCTGGCGCGTGCGGGTCATCGCGTGTCCACCACGCTGACCGCACCGGTCAGCCAGCCGACATTGACATGCCACTCGCGCTGGCCACGCTTGAGGGTGATGCGTCCGCCCGTGGAACTGCCATCCGGAAAGAAACGGATGCGTCCGGTGCTGGCGTTGGCCTGGTCTTCGCGCGCACTGGTGATCGACACGTGCATATCCTTGGGCAAGCGCACATCCGGCTTCCCAGGCGCCTTATAGGTCGACGCGGAGGTATCGACTTCCAGCGCGAGGCTCTGGCCACGCACGATCGATTGCGCGCGGGTCCAGCGCAACGCCGCCGCGAGCTCGCCGCTGGCGGCATTGACCCGCGCGCTGGCCAACCCCTGTGTCACCGGGATCGAAACCGCCGCCGCGGCGATCCCGATCAACAGGATCACAGCCAGCATCTCGAACAGCGTGAATCCGCGCGCGCGCATGGCCGTGACTCGTACCGCTGCCGCCGGTTACTGCCAGTTGCCGACGTCGGCCGAGTAGCCGTCGCCGCCGGCCTTTCCATCCTGGCCGTAGAACACGAGATCGAAGCTGCCGTGCTCGCCCGGGTAGCGGTAGCCGAACGGATGGCCCCAGGGATCCTTGAGATCGGACGCCTTCGCGTACGGGCCCTGCCAGCTGCTCGCGTCGGCGGGCTTGGTGGTGAGGTCGTCGAGCGAATGCGGGGGCGTGCCGTTGTCGAGCGCGTAGTTCTCGATCTTCTGACTCAGTGTGGTGAGCTGGGCCTTGCCCGCGCCGTACTTGCCCTTGTCGACGTTCTTGCCGACCTGGGTCACCACGATGGCGCCGATGATGCCGATCAGGACGATCACGGCGAGCATTTCCAGCAGCGTGAAGCCGCGGGCGTGGCGGTGGCGGAGGGTACGGTTCGCGCGCATGGGAAAACTCCTTGGAACGGTTTGATCAGTTGATGTTGCTGGTAAGGCTGAGCAGGGGCAGCAGGATCGCCGCCATGATGAAGGCGACCATGACGGTCATCACGATGGTCAGGGTCGGCACGAGCGCGGCAAGCAAGCGATCGATGGCGCGCTTGGCCTCCACGTCGAAAGTGTCGGCGACCTTGAGCAACATCGTATCCAGTGCGCCGGCTTCCTCGCCGACCTGGATCATCTGCAGGGCGAGCCGCGGGAAACGCTCCGTCTGGCTCAACGCGCTGCCAAGGCCGGCGCCCCCTTTCACACGCTCGGCGGCCTGTTCGAGAGCGAGGTCGAGGGCACGATTGGAGGTGACCTGGCGCGCGATCGCGAGGGACGAGAGCAGCGGCACGCCGTTTTTCAGCAGCGTGCCCAGCGTGCGGGCGATGCGCGCGGTCTCGACCTTGAGCAGCAAGGGCCCGGCGACCCGCATTGTAAGCAGGCGGCCGTGGAAAGCCAGCTTGGTCTCCGCATCGCGCAGGCGCAGACGCAGGAACATGGCGAGCACCACGAGGAACACGCCGATCGCCCACCACCAGTCGCTGATCACCGTGCCGATCGCCAGCACCACCTTGGTGATGAGTGGTATCGGTACCTGCATGTCGGCGAAGATCGGTACGAACTGCGGCACCACGTAGGCCAGCAACAACACGAGGGAGCCGAGCACGCCGACCATCAGGAAGGCCGGATAGATCAACGCATTGATGATGCTGCCGCGCAGGGCCTGCGACCGCTCCAGGTAATCGGCGAGACGTCGCAGCGTTTCATCCAGCGAACCACCGGCCTCGCCAGCGCGCACCAGGCTCACGTACAGCCGGGGGAACACGCCGTTCTCCTCGTCGAGCGCCGTGGAAAGGGTGGTACCACCGCGCACCCGGTCGCGGATGCGCTCCACCATGTTCTTCGCACGTTCGCCCTCGGGCAGGTCGAGCAGGATGCCGAGCGCGCGATCCAACGGTTGTCCCGCGCCGAGCAGCGTGGCGAGCTGGTGGGTGAACTGGGCGAGCTGATCGCCGGTGAACGCGCCTTTGCGGAACATGGCGGCGATGCCGCCGCCCGACGATTCGCCATCGGCTGGCGCGGCTTCCAGCGGGGTATGTCCCTGGTCCTGCAACCGGGCGACGACATCCTCGACGGACGAGGCTTCCATGCGGCCCGTCAGGGCCTCGCCGGCGGCGCTGATGGCTCGATAGCGGAACTGGCTCATGCGAAGGCCTACGATTCCTGCGTGACGCGCAGGACTTCCTCGATCGTCGTGATGCCGGCCACTGCCTTGGCCAGCCCGTCCTCGTACATGGTGCGCATGCCCTCGGCACGCGCCTGGCGCTCGATCTCACCCGCGTCGGCGCGTTGCATCACGAGCCGGCGCAGGGGATCGCTCATCACGAGGAATTCCATGATGGCGCGCCGTCCCCTGTAACCGGTGGGATTGGTCGCGCTCGTGCCGGGTTTCCACAGGCGGATGGGACGCTCGTCGGTGTACTTGTGCAGTTCGAATTGCTCGATCACCTCGGGCAGCGCCTCGTAGGGAATCGCGGTCTCGGGGTCCAGGCGGCGTACCAGTCGCTGCGCGAGGATGCCGTTGACCGTCGAACCGAGCAGGTAGTCCTCCACGCCCATGTCGAGCAGGCGGGTGATACCACCCGATGCGCTGTTCGTGTGCAGCGTGGAGAGCACCAGATGGCCGGTGAGCGCGGACTGGATCGCGATGCGGCAGGTTTCCAGGTCGCGCATTTCGCCGATCATGATGACGTCCGGGTCCTGGCGGACGATCGAGCGCAGGGCGCCGGTGAAGTCGAGCCCGATCTGCGGCTTGACCTGGATCTGGTTGATGCCCTCGATCTGGTATTCGACCGGGTCCTCGACCGTGATGATCTTCACGTCGGGCGTGTTGATCTGCGAAAGGGCCGTGTACAGCGTGGTCGTCTTGCCCGAGCCCGTGGGACCGGTGACCAGGAGGATACCATGCGGCCGGTCGAGCACCTCGACGAAGCGACCACGGAAATGGTCGGTGAAGCCGAGCGAGGCGAAGTCGAACACCACCGATTCGCGGTCGAGGATACGCATCACCACCGATTCGCCGAAGCTGGTCGGCACGGTGGAGACGCGAAGGTCGAGTTCCTTGCCCTGCACACGCAACTGGATGCGTCCATCCTGCGGCAGGCGCCGCTCGGCGATGTTGAGGCGCGCCATGATCTTCACGCGCGAGATAACCGCCGCCGTGGAACTGGATGGCGGCGCCTCCACCTCATGCAGGACGCCGTCGATGCGGTAGCGCACCTTGAGCCGATTCTCGAACGGTTCGATGTGCACGTCCGACGCCCGCTGCTCCACCGCGCGTTGCAGGATCAGATTGACCAGCCGGATCACCGGCGCCTCGGACGCGAGGTCGCGCAGGTGCTCGACGTCGTCTTCCACGGCGGCGTTGCCGTCCAGGCTCTCGACGATGCTGCCCATCGCGGAGCGGCCCTGGCCGTAATAACGTTCGATGAGATCGTCGATCTCGGAGCGCAGGCCGACGCGCAGCGGGATGTCACGCCCGGTCGCCAGCCGCACGGCCTGTAGGGGATACGGATCGGCGGGATCGGCCACGAGCAGGACGACGCCGTCATCGCCGTCGCGGACGGGAACCACGTGGTATTGCTTGAGGAAACGGAGCGAGAGCTCCGTATCGGTGGGGGGCAGTTCCGGCGCGTCCTTCGCCGCGAGCAAGGGCAGGCCGAGCAGGTCGGTCCACGCATCGGCGAGATCGCGCTCTGAAACCAGGCCGAGCCGCGCCATCAGCGCCGTGAGCGTGCCCTCCGGCGTTTCGTCGTGCAGGCGGCGGGCCCGCGCAAGGTCGGCATCCTTGAGCCGGCCATGCGCGACGAGGTGCGCACACACCTGGACTTCTCCCGGTTCCCCGGTAAGCATGTCCCTATGCTCGGTCATCGCAGACATGCCATCTCCATCACGGTCCGTTGATTACGTCGTCCGGCCGATCGTTCCTGACCGGACGGGCCGCTATTGGTAGCACATACCGTGCGTCGACGGCGACCGCGATCGCTTCGTTTCGCGACTCGGCGCAACGAACGAAAGCCGGCGTTTCCACCGGCTTCAAGGACTTGGCGGCGCCTTGTAGGCGCCGCCCGGGTTGTTTTACCAGCCCACGCCTACACCAACACCGCCGGAGGTCTCACCGCCGCTTACGGCGGCACCGAAGGTGAGACTGGCGTTGGACGAGAGGCTGCGCGAGTAGCCGACCGACAGGGCGCCCTGACCCTTGTATCCGCCCACGCCCACGCCGAGCCGGTTGTCGCCGTTGACGCCCTGGGTGCTGAAGGCCATCTGCGACATCGCCGCCCCCATCGCGCCCACCTTGTTAAGGCGGTCGTTGAGGTTGCTGAAGCGGCGATCCACCGTGCGCTTGTACTCGTCGAACGCCCCGCCACTGACCACGTCGCCGAACTTCTGGTCGGTATAGGCCTTGGCGCTGCTCAGGGTCGCGGCATCGCCCTGGTCGGAGTAGGACTTCGCGGTGGCGACGGCCTGGTCGACCTGGCTCACGTTGGCCGCGTCGGTCGGCGCCGTCCCGGCGGCGACGTTGGTCACCCGCCGCTCCGCCCCCGCGCTGCCCACGGAGACGGTGTTGGGCTGGTCGGCCACGGAATTGGCACCGAGCGCGACGCTGTTGGTCGCCGCCGCCGTGACCGTGGCACCCGTTCCCACGGCGGTGCCATTGTCGGCGCCGACGCTTGCATTGGTGCCGACGGCCAGGTCGGTGGGGTCCTTCGCATAGCTGCCGGTCCCGATGGCGGTGCCGTTACCCGTTCCGTCGACAACGGCGGCGGTGACCGGTACGGCTGCCGCTTGCACCGGGGCAGCCGCATCCTGCGCGGCCATCGGGGCCGCGACGCCGGCATTGGCGACCGATGCCGACATGACGCTGTTGCGCCGCACCGGCGCCGTTCCCGGAAGGGTGCTCCCGCCGGAACCGGACTCCAGCTGATTCACCCGGGTGTCCAAGGAGGACAACGCGCCGTCGAGCGCACCCACCGCATCGCCGACCGTGCTGTAGGAACCGCCCTGTACGCGATACACCGGCCCGACAAAGCCAGTGGCGCCCATCGTCGCCCCACCCCCCAGGGCCATCGCCACCGCATTGCCGGTGACGCTGGACGTGCCGGCAAAGGCACCCGACAGCGCCGTGTTCAACTGGCTCAGGTTCACCGCGTCGGTCGCCTGTGTACCGGCGGCCACGTTGGTGATCTGGCGATTGTTGCTTCCGCTGCCGACCGAGACCGTATTCGCCCGCGTCGCCAGCGACCCGCTGCCCAGGGCCACCGAATTCGCCGCCAGCGCACGCGCGCTGTCGCCGATCGCCGTGGCACCGGCCGCGCCGGCATTGGCGAAGGCACCTACCGCCGTCGCGGATTCCTTGCTCGCCGTGGCGAAGGCGCCGCTGGCGGTGGATAGATCGCCGGTGGCGCCGCTTCCCGCACCGGTGGCCGTGGCGAGCGTGCCCGTCGCACTGGCATCGTCGGAACCGTCGCCCGCACCCGTGGCCGACACGTAATGACGGGCACTGGCCACACTGTCGGACAACTGGGTCAGCTGATCGACATTGACAGCATCGCTGCCCTGCTCGCCCGCGGCCACGTTGGTGATCTGGCGCTCGCTGCCGCGCGCGCCCACCGACACCGTACCCGCGCGATCGGCAAGGGCGTTGGAGCCGATGGCCACGCTATCCGCCGCGGTGGCCGTCGCGTTGGCCCCAAGGGCGACGCTGGCGGCGCCGCGCGCGGTGGAGAAATCGCCCACCGCGACACTGCTCGCGCCGGATGCCCAGCTGTTGATGCCCAGTGCCGTGGCATTGGCGCCCGGCGCATAGGCGAAGTAACCCACCGCCGTGCTACCCACGCCCTCGGCTCCCGCGATGGCACCCAGTGCCGTGGCGAAGTCGGCGGTGGCTTGCGCGCCGGCACCGAACGCCGCCGCGCTGTCGCCGGTCGCGCCGGTATAGATGAGTCCGACGCCGGCGAGATTGCTCGGCCCACCGACCGCGACCGAACCGGCACCCGAGGCCGTGGTGGAGGTACCCACCGCGGTCGCATAATCACCGGTCGCATTGGCCACCGCGCCCAACGCCGTGGATTGCGCACCGCTGGCGTAGGCGCCGACGCCGGCCGAGGTCGCCGCGAAACCGGCGGCCTGCGAACTGGCGCCGACCGCCGTGCCGCCTACGCCGGCACTGGTCGCGCCGGTGTCGACCGGGTTGCCATTGCCATCGGCGATCAGCGGGTTGCCGTCCTCGTCCACGGCGTTTCCACCCACCGCGACACTGCCCGCGCCTGTCGCCTGCGCGCCCGCACCGAAGGCGGCCGCGTTTTGGCCGCTGGCCGTGCTGCCATAGCCGGTTGCGGTCGCGAACTGGTTCGCGGCCACCGCACCGGAACCGGTAGCCGTGGCGCCGGAGCCGGCCGCCAGGGCGCCCGAACCGGAAGCGGTGGCGTAATCGCCGCTCGCCTGTGCGTCGTCGCTGCCGTCGCCCAGGCCATTCGCCTTGAAGTAATGACTTGCATCGCCGACGCTGGTGGCCAGCGAATCCAGCTGCCCCTTGTTCACCGCGTCGGTGGCTTCGGTACCGGCCGCGACGTTGGTGACCTGCCGCTCACTGCCGACATCGCCGACCGAAACGGTATTCGCCCGATCGTTGAAGGAGCCCGCTCCGAGGGCCACGGAGTTCGCCGCCGCGGCGATCGCCGATTCGCCAACCGCCGTGCTGCTCGCGCCATCCGCGTAGCTGTTCCAGCCCAGGGCGGTCGCATAGTCCGCCGTGGCCCATGCGCCCGTGCCGAAGGCGGACGAGGCATAACCCGAAGCTTGCGCCGGTATCAGGCCGAAGAACGTGCTGCCACCGACGGCGACACTTTCGTCGCCCGTGGCTTGCGCGCTTTCGCCCACGGCCACGCTGCTCGCCCCGGTCGCGGCACTCTGCGTGCCGATCGCCGTCGACAGATCGCCGATCGCGTTGGCGACCGCGCCCACCGCCGTCGCCTGCGCGCCACTGGCGTACGCACCCACGCCGAACGACGACGCGGCGAAGCCGCCCGCTTGTGAACTCGCGCCGACCGCCGTACCGCCGACGCCCGCGCTCGTCGCGCCAGTATCGACCGGCACGCCGCCATTGGTGATCAGCGGGTTGCCCTCTTCATCCACCGCGACGCCGCCGACGGCGACGCTACCTGGACCGTTGGCCTGCGCACCGGCACCGTAAGACGCGCTGTTCTGTCCGGACGCGACGCTGCCATATCCCGTAGCCGTCGCATTGACACCCGTGGCAACCGCACCGCTACCGTTGGCCGTGGCACCCGTTGCACCCGCGAATGCGCCCGAACCCGAAGCGGTGGCGAAATCGCCGACCGCCTGTGCATCGTCGCTACCGTCACCCAGGCCATTCGCCTTGAAGTAATGACTTGCGTCGCCGACGCTGGTGGCCAGCGAATCCAGCTGTCCTTTGTTCACCGCGTCGGTGGCTTCGGTACCGGCCGCCACGTTGGTGACCTGCCGCTCGCTGCCCACGTCGCCGACCGACACCGTGTTGTCGCGATCCGCATACGAACCCTGGCCCAGCGCCACCGAGTTCTCGCCGATCGCCCATGCATTCGCGCCCAGCGCCGTGCCGCCGTTGCCCAACGCCCAGCTGCCCGCGCCGATCGCCACCGCGTTCGCGCTCTCGATGCCGAACAGACCGAAGCCCGTCTCGGCGTAGTTGCCGATCGCCACGCTGCCCTCGCCCGCCGCGCTCGCGCCACCGCCGATCGCCGTCGCGCCGCTGCTATAGGCCGCCGAACCGTAGCCCGTGGCCACCGACAGGTCACCATCGGCAAAGGCCTGCGCGCCGTTCGCCACCGCGCCCGCACCGGATGCCTGTGCGAGGAAACCGCTCGCCGTCGACTGCTCGCCTTGCGCGAACGCCGCCGTGCCCAAGGCCGTGGCGAACTGGCCTTCCGCCTGCGCGCTCGCGCCCACCGCCGTCGCGGCCAGGCCCGAGGCCGTCGCCGGACCGACCGCTTCGCCGGTCGCCGTGTACGTGATCAACGGATTGCCATCTTCGTCCAGCGCCTGCCCGCCGATCGCCGTCGCGCCGTTGGCCGAAGCCTGCGCACCGGAACCGTAGGCCGCGCTGTTCTGTCCCGATGCCACCGAGCCATAGCCCGTCGCCGTGGCGAAATCGGCGTTCGTGCTCGCGCCGCTGCCGATAGCGGAAGAACCGGTGCCTTGCGCTATCGCGCCTTGTCCCACGGCCGTCGTGTAATCGCCGCTGGCGAAACTGCCCGCACCGAAGCCCGACGCGCCGTAACCGCTGGCGATGGCGCCATGGCCGTTCGCCGTCGACTCGTCACCGATGGCCATGCTGCTTTCGCCGGTCACCGTGGAACCGCTACCCGTGACCGACGTATTCGCGCCCACCGCCGTGCTGTTTTCGCCATCGATGCTGGAGCTGGCGCCCAGGCCCGTCGCGTTGTTGCCGCTGATGGAAGTGTTGCTGCCGTAGGCCGAGGCGTTGTCGCCCCAGACGAAGGAGTTGGTACCGACCGTCGTCGTCTGCACGCCGATGGCACGGCTAAGGAAGCCGACCGCGACCGCGCCGACATCGAGCGCACCGGCGTTCGCACCCACTGCCGTGGCATTGAGATGATCGGCCGTGCTCGACCAACCGATCGCCGTGCTGTAATCGGCCGTGCCCCATGCGCCTGCGCCGAAGGCCGACGCGCCGATACCGCTTGCGATCGTCGGAATGAAGCCGCCGTAGGCCGTGCCACCCACCGCCACGCTTTCCTCGCCCGTCGCCTGCGACGATTCACCCACGGCGACACTGCTCGCACCGGTCGCCGCGCTCTGCGTACCCACGGCCGTCGAGTAATCGCCGATCGCGTTGGCGACCGCGCCCACCGCCGTCGCCTGCGCGCCACTGGCGTACGCACCCACGCCGAACGACGACGCGGCGAAGCCACCGGCCTGCGCACTCGCGCCGACCGCCGTGCCACCGACCGCGGCCGTCGTGGCCGCCGTGTCGACCGGAACACCCTGGTTGGTCACCAGCGGATCGCCGTCCTCATTCACGGCGACACCGCCGACCGCGACGCTGCCCGGACCGTTGGCCTGCGCACCGGCACCGTAAGACGCGCTGTTCTGTCCCGTGGCGACACTTCCGCTGCCGGTCGCCGTCGCATTCGATCCCGTGGCGACCGCGCCGCTGCCGAACGCACTCGCACCGTCGGCACCCGCATAAGCGCCCGAGCCCGACGCTGTCGCATACTGCCCCGTGGCCTGCGCGTCATCGGAACCATCGCCCAGCCCGTTGGCTTTGAAATAGTGGCTGGCATCGCTCACACCACTGGCGACGGCATCGAGCTGTCCCTTGTTCACCGCGTCGGTGGCCTCGGTACCGGCCGCCACGTTGGTGACCTGCCGCTCGCTGCCCACGTCGCCGACCGAGACCGTGTTGTCGCGATCCGCGTACGAACCCTGGCCCAGCGCCACCGAGTTCTCACCGATCGCCCATGCATTCGCGCCTAGCGCCGTGCCGCCGTTACCCAGCGCCCAGCTGCCCGCGCCGATCGCCACCGCGTTCGCGCTCTCGATGCCGAACAGACCGAAGCCCGTCTCGGCGTAGTTGCCGATCGCCACGCTGCCCTCGCCCGCCGCGCTCGCGCCACCGCCGATCGCCGTCGCGCCGCTGCTATAGGCCGCCGAACCGTAGCCCGTGGCCACCGACAGGTCACCATCGGCAAAGGCCTGCGCGCCGTTCGCCACCGCGCCCGCACCGGATGCCTGTGCGAGGAAACCGCTCGCCGTCGACTGCTCGCCTTGCGCGAACGCCGCCGTGCCCAAGGCCGTGGCGAACTGGCCTTCCGCCTGCGCGCTCGCGCCCACCGCCGTCGCGGCCAGGCCCGAGGCCGTCGCCGGACCGACCGCTTCGCCGGTCGCCGTGTACGTGATCAACGGATTGCCATCTTCGTCCAGCGCCTGCCCGCCGATCGCCGTCGCGCCGTTGGCCGAAGCCTGCGCACCGGAACCGTAGGCTGCGCTGTTCTGTCCCGATGCGACGGCGCCATAGCCAGTAGCCGTGGCGAACTGCTGCGTCGCCACCGCACCAGAGCCGAACGCGCTCGCGCCCGTCGCACCGGCGTAGGCACCCGAGCCGGAGGCCGTGGCGAAATCGCCCGTAGCCTGCGCATCGTCGCTGCCATCGCCGGCGCCGTTCGCCTTGAAGTAATGCGTGGCGTCGCTGACATCGTCCGCAAGCTGGTTCACCTGCGTCGATACACCGTCGACACGGGTGGACAGCGTATCCACGCGAGCCGACACACCGCCAACCGACGACGAGACCTTGTCCAGCTGCCGCTTGTTGACCGCATCGGTCGCCTGCGTGCCGTCGGCGACGTTCACCAGCTGACGCTCTTCGTTGATCTTGCCGATCGATACCGAATTGGCGCGATCCGCGATCGATCCGTCACCGAGGGCGACGGAATTCTTCGCCGTGGCGCGCGAATCCGTGCCGAATGCCGAACTGGCCGATCCGCTCGCATAGGAGGACTCGCCGACCGCGACACTGTCCGTACCGACGGCGCGGGCGTTCTGGCCCAGCGCCGTCGCATAGATACCGGTGGACTGCGCGTTCTGTCCCAATGCGACGCTATAGGCGCCGCTGCTGTTCGCCGCCGTGCCGACCGCCGTGCTGTAGTCGCCCGCGGCCTTGCTGGACGTGCCGCAGGCGAACGCATCGTCGCCCTTGGCGACCGGCGCCTTGCCCTGGATGCCGAACAGGTAGCCACCGCATACGTTGCCTGCGTGCGCCGGCGCGCTGCCCAGCGCCAGCATCGCGCCGGCAGCCAGTGGCAGCGCGGCCAATGCGGCACGCACGCGTCGCGACGCACCACCCTTGCCTCTGGCCCGGGCCAGTTCCGAAGCCACGACCAGAATCCCGAGCGTCTTGTTCCAGACCTTGCTGTAGATGGTGTTCACGTCAGCCTTCCTCCCAGATGTCCGCATGTGAGCGATCGATGCGCGGGCGCGCGGCGCGCTGCCCTCCGCCAGTCCGTCGCGACCGCGGCGGACGATGTATCCCCATGGCCGGCGCAGGCGCCGGCCGCTCGAACGTGTTCGGTGTGTGTGTCCCTCGCCCGCATGGCGGGCGCGTCACGGTCGAGGCCCCGGCGAACCGGGGCCTCTTCCATGTCATGCGTCAGAGCGTGTACGCACCCAGGACGCTTACGCCCGAGTACGCCTTGACTCCCTTCACGGTCAGCGTCCACGTACCGGCCGCCGGCTTGCCGGCGGTGAACGGTTCGCTGTTGCCCGGACGGTTCGGCTGGTCCTTCACCTTGCCGCTGGGATCGGTCACCGAGATCGACACGTCGCCCGAGCCACCGAAGGTACGCAGGGTCAGCGTCTTCGCGTTGGCCGGTACCGTCAGCAGGTAGACGGTGCTCGCGCCGGCCGCACCCTTCTGGTTGCCCAGAGCGGTGTTGTTGCTCAACACGATGCCCGGAGGTGCGGGCGGCGGACCCCACGCGTCGTACTGCGACTGCGTTTCCGCGTCGGAGAAGCACGCGTTGAGGCTGGTGGCCTGGCCTGCCGAGATCAGCCCGTCGGTGGCGAGCTGGCCGGCATAGGCATGCACGGCTGCGCGGTAGTCACCGACACTCGCGGCGGCACCCGCGAGGATCTGGGCGTTGGCGATCACGTTGGCGCCGATGATCACGCCACCCGGCACGAGGGTCGGGATGCCGGTATCGCAGGTGAGCAACTTCTGCGACGTGCGGTTGAGGCCCCAGCCGATGTCCTGGAACAGCGCGGGCGTCAGGTCGACGTCGATCTGGCCGACGAGGTCCTGGCTGATCGCGTATTCCATGATCGCGTTCGGGGTCAGGCGCGTGTCGTAGTGCGAGAACGACGAGCCCTGGGCAAGCACGGTCGGCGCATACAGCTGGACGTTGCCCTGAGCGTCGGTGCCGGCGAGGCCGGTACCCGTACCCACGGCACCGGTCAGGCCTGTGAGGTTCGCCTTCAGCTTGTTGCCGTCGACCTGGCTCACCGCGATCACCGGGATGTTCACCGGCGAGGCAGGCGTGCCTCCCGGCGTGATCGCGCCGGCCTGGTTGTTCGCGATGAGCACGGCGGAAGCGCCAGCCGCCTGCGCGTTGAGCGTTTTCACGGTGAAGTCGCAGGTGCCGCGATCGATCAACGCGATCTTGCCGGCGATCGCCGAGCCGTTGGTGATCGCCGCGCAACCATCGGCGGGAGAAGCCTGGGCCACGCTGCCGGTGAAGTTGGACGATGTCGCCGTCGGGCCGAACGCGGCCTGCGAATAACCGTAGTCGCCCGCCGCCGCGGCCGGTGCCGTCACGCGGAAGACATTCGGCGTGCCGAGAGCCAGAGGCGCTTCCGCCTTCACGGTGGCGCCGGTGAACACGAGCTTGCCGTCGTCCAGCGCCGCCGTGACGCGCTGCGCCGGCGTGAGGTCGTACCACTTCTTCATCTGCGTGTCGTTGAAGACGAAGGTGGAATAGATGTCCGGACGCGCGACGCCGTCGTCGCCGACATACGGCGAACCGGTGGTCAGGCTGTTGAAGCCGGAGAAGCCCAGGCCATGGGCCATTTCGTGGAGCACGACGTTGAGGAAGTTGATCGAGCCCGCCGGCGTCTTGCCATCCAGGCCGAAGTACCAGCGCGAACCCTCCAGGCATCCGGGCGTTCCCAGTGCACCGTTGAACTGGCTCTGGATGTCGGCTTCGCCCGGCACGCCGTCTTCGTGGGTCAGGGCATCGAACAGCGCGGAGTGGTACCAGGTGTTGCGCACGGCACCGGGTGGCAACGTGCTGGTGTCGTCGAAATAGAAGATGTACGTGGTACCGGAGGAACCGAGCACGCCCGAGGTGGCATCGCACGACAACGGCTCGAAGGTCGCGTTGTTCACGATCGTCACGTCGCTCTGCAACACGGCGCCCCAGATATCGGCGGCGAACTGGTAGACGTTCAGCGCCTGCTTGCCGACGGTGGTGCCGGGATTGCCGCCGACCGGGGCGGCTGGCGTCGGGTCGTCGAGACCCTGGCCGGTGCCGACGTCCTGGTTGACGATCTTGATCTCGGCGGCCTGGGCACCGACCGTGGCGAAGAGGCCGGCGGCGGCGAGCGCGGTAAAGAGGAGGCTGCGGCGGATCATCGGGTCACCTCCGGCGCCTTCGGCGCGGCCTGCACGCCGTGGTCGTCGTGATGCACGCTCAACGTACCGTCAGGCGCGCGTTCGGCCACGACGCTGCTCATCAGTTCCTGCGGCACGCGCACGGCCTTGGCGCGGACGCCGTTGCCGAGGCTCACCGTGCGGAACGTGGATTTCGCATCGGCCGCCGTGCGCGGCTGCGCCGAGAGCGAGGAAGCCCGGCTGGAGCGGACCTGGAAGGCCTTCGAAAGCGCCGCGCGTTCGGCCGCCGTCGGCTCGCGGAGGCGGCCGGTCGAAGGATCGATAGCGACCTGGACGCCCTGGACCATGACGGTCTGCGGCTGGGTCGCGTGCGGCGTGTCGGCGGCATGTGCCGCTCCCGCCACCGTGAAGATGCCCGTCAGCACGAGACCCAAGGCCTGTGCCAGTGATCGTGAAGTCATTACCCATACCTCCCTAGTGCGGCGCCGGGACCCCTCCCTGCACGCCCACCGGCGAAGACCCCCTCGCCGGCGTAAACACTCGAGGATTCGACGTTCCCCTCAACGCCAATCCCTGCCCGCCGGCGCGCAAGCGCCAGCGGTGACGATTCATGACGTGGTGTTGCCCCAGTGCGCGGCCTTGCCGCGGCGACATGGTGCGATCGAACGATTTACCATCTGCACTACCCCTTACCCGTGGTACTGCTGGCGGACGGCCGATTGCCGGTCGTCATCCCTTTTGATGTCCTGGCGGACGTCCCCTGCGAAAAGGTCGAATAGATCCTTCTTGCGCCCTCCTGCGCGTCGTCTTATTGACGGCGGTCGTTGGAACGTAGCAGCAGGAAAATGCGAACGTCAATCGTTTGACGCAAATTCCCGTGTTATCCAAACCTGCGTGCGGGAAACCCCGTGCAAACGATGATCGGACGCCTGGATAAGTTTTCAATTCATAGCCTTGCGCGACAATAACGTCCTGTTACATCTCTAAAACAACGAGCTCAAAGCGAAAAAAATCATGGACTTGATCGATATCGGCGCCAACCTCACCCACGATTCCTTTCGTCAAGATCTTGACGATGTGCTGGCCCGCGCGACCACCCACGGCGTAGGGAAGATGATCGTCACCGGCGCTTCACGTGAAGGCAGCACGCACGCCCTCGAACTCGCCCGCGCCCATTCCGGACGCCTCTACGCGACCGCCGGGGTGCACCCCCACCACGCGATCGACTACGACGAGGAAACCCATGCGCTGCTGCGCCGGCTCGCGAAGGAGCCGGAAGTTCGTGCGGTCGGTGAAACCGGATTGGACTACAACCGCAACTATTCGCCGAGGGATGTCCAGCGGGAGGTGTTCGAACGTCAACTTGAGATTGCCGTCGAGGTGGGGAAGCCCTTGTTCCTCCACCAGCGCGACGCCCACCACGACTTCCTCGCCATCCTGAAGCGGTATCGCGACCGCGTCCCCGCGGCCGTGGTGCATTGCTTCACCGATACCGGCGAAGCACTGCGCGACTACCTCGACCTGGACTGCCACATCGGCATCACCGGCTGGATCTGCGACGAACGCCGGGGTGCGCACCTGCGCGAGTTGGTGAGGATGATTCCAGCGAACCGGCTGATGCTGGAAACCGATGCGCCCTACCTGCTCCCACGCACGATCCGGCCCATGCCGAAGGATCGTCGCAACGAGCCGATGTACCTGGCGCACATCCGCGACGAAGTGGCGAAGGACCGCGGCGAAACGCGCGAAGCATTGACCGAAGCAAGCGTGCGCACGACGGAAGCCTTCTTCCAACTCGCCACCTGACCGCTCGCTCCCCTGGTGGGAGCCGATCCATGGAAGATGGCCTTGACCTGGTGGGAGCCGAACTTGTCGGCGATCCCGCGGCAGCGGGCCAGGTCACGGCAAGCACCCATCGCCGACAGAGTCGGCTCCCACCAGAGCGGGTTCACGCCACAGCGCGCTCCCACCCTGTCGCTGGACCCTCAGCCTGAGTGCAGCCCGGTCAGCGCCGCCTCGGCGAGGTCCACCTCGCGCAACAACGCTTGCAAGGTTTCATCGTTGATCTCGTGGCTGCGGCGTAGCGCATACAGCTCAAGCCGCTCCGCACGTAGCGCGGCCAGCCGCATCACGCGTTCCGTGCCCGCCTCGGCGCGCGCCTTCTCCGGCACGTCGCCTTCCTCGCCCGCTGCTTCGAGCCTCTGCTGGTAATCCGCCATGACGCGGGCGGCGACGCGCGAGGCCAGAACCACGGCATTTTCGTCGCCGTCGGCCTCCACGCGCTGCTGTTCGCCCGCGATGCCGCGCAACGCCGCCTCCGCGGCCAGCGCCCGCGCCTTGCGCTCCTCGCGCACACGCGGATCTTCGCCGGGAATCTTCAACCCCTTCACCGACAGCGGTAGACCGATCGCACCGAACAGCAGCGTGCAAAGAATGACGCCGGTGGCGAGGAGGATCATCAGGTCGCGCACGGGGAACGGCACGCTATCGCTTTTCATCAGCGGCAACGAAAGCACGCCGGCCATGGTGATGGCCCCACGTACACCCGCCAATGCCGTGGTCCAGACCAGCCGCGTGCCCACCTTCGGACGCTTATCCCCGCGATGCAGCGCACGCATCAGCATGAAGCGCAGCGACACCCACACCCAGATGAAACGCAACACGACGAGCGCCAGGGTGATGGCGATCACATACGCGGGAAGGTGCCACATCGGCCCGCCACCCGCCTGGACCAGGTCGTTCTTCGCGCCGTCGACGATGCCAGGTAACTGCAGGCCGAGCAGGAGGAAGATCAGCCCGTTGAAGATGAATTCGACCATCGACCACACCGCGCCGTTCTGCATGCGCGTCGCGACATAGCCGCCCTTCAGCACATCGGTGTAGTTCATGGTCATGCCCGCTGCGACAGCGGCGAGGATGCCGGACACGCCGAAATGTTCCGCGAGCAGATAAGCGGCAAAGGGGAGCAAGAGCAACAAGGCCACTTGGCTCGCCGGGTCGACCTCGTCGCTCCATCGCACGAGGCGCCGGCGGAAGATACCGAACATATAGCCGACAAAGGCGCCGGCTGCCACGCCGCCCAACGCCATCACGGCGAAGTCGCCTGCCGCCGTCGCGAGCGAGAACCGGCCCGTGAGTTCCGCCGCTACCGCGAATTGCAACACCACGAGGCCTGAAGCATCGTTGAGCAACGCCTCGCCAGAAAGGATGTGCATCAGGCGAGGCGGTATCGTCGAGCCGCCGGTGATCGATGTCACCGCCACCGCGTCCGTCGGCGACAAGACCGCCGCGAGGGCGAATGCCACCGCGAGTGGGACGGTGGGAATCATCCAGTGCACGAAATAGCCGATACCGAGGATGGTGAAGAACACCAGTCCGATGGCGAGCGCGAGGATCGGACCGCGCAACAGGAACAATTCGCGCTTCGGGATTCGCCAGCCATCGGCGAACAGCAACGGCGGAATGAAGAGCAGGAAGAACAGCTCGTGGTCGAATTCCACGTGCATGCCGAATGGCCGCGCCAGCAGGGCCCCCAAGGCGATCTGCAGCAGGGGCAACGGCAGCTTCACCGGCAGGACACGGACGACCGCCCCGGAAAGGGCGACGACCAGGAGAAGCACGAGGATGGTAATGACGAGATCCATCGCGCGACGCTAACCGGGGCGGGACGGACAGGCAACCGATGACAGGGCTTTTGTCCCCGGAAAGCAGTGAAAATTTTTCGTTCCTCATGAAGACTTTTTCATCTTCGCCTTAACGCGCCGCGCATATTCCTGCGCCATCCACGCGGACAACCGCACTCCTCCGCCACGTCGGCCTTGCGATCCGGGCATCCAGCCCTTGCGCCCCCTGCGCGCGCAAGAGGGACAAGAACTTCCGTTCATGCAACTCGCATTGAGTGCCGATGTCGGCCGGGCGTAGTTTGCGTTCGCTTGTTGCAGTTTCGTTAACGGCGATACGCGGCGCATCGATGCGGAGGAGATCGACGCCATACAGGGGCCCGGACGGCCATCACGTGAACCACTCCGTTCCGTTCGTCGAGGGATGACGGGACGACTTGAAGCATTTGGCCAATGGCCGGGGAGATCACCATGGATTCGCGTCACTCAATGGAGCGCACCAGGCGGCGCTCGTTATCGTTCGCCATCGCGCTCGGCCTTGGCCTGGTCGCCACGGGCGCCCTTGCGCAGAGCACCGTCGGCGCCGTCTACGGCACCGCCGATGCGGGGGCGCAGGTCACCGCCACCAACACGGGAAGCGGGCTGAGCCGTTCCGCCACCGTCGGCAACGATGGCCGTTTCAACATCTCGTCCTTGCCGCCGGGTGACTACAAGATCACCTCCACCAAGGGTGGCCAGAGCTCCACGCGTGACATCCAGATCGTCGCCGGGCAGGGCTTCAACCTGAACCTCGCCGCCGGTAATGCGGCCGGTGCGGCCAATGCGGGTGCCCAGGACCTCACGACCGTGTCGGTCACGGCGAACGCGCTGCCGCCGATCGACATCACCTCGAGCCAGACCAATACGGTCATGACCTCGGAACAGATCAAGCAGCTGCCGCTGGCGCGCAACCAGACCGCCGTGGCCCTGCTCGCGCCGGGCGCGACCAAGGGCGACAGCGCCTTCGGCAACCTGGCCTCCTTCGGTGGCGCGTCCGTCGCCGAAAACAGCTACTACGTGAATGGGTTCAACGTCACCAACTTCTTCCAGAGCCTCACGTATTCGCAGGTTCCGTTCGAAGCGATCGACCAGGAAGAGATCCAGGACGGCGGCTACGGCGCCGAGTATGGCAATTCCACCGGCGGCGTGATCTCGGTGAATACCAAGCGCGGCACGAACGAGTGGAAGGGCGGCGTCGATTTCACCTGGGACCCTTACCAGTTCCAGGCCAAGCAGCCCAACATCTACCTGCAGAACGGCAGCCTGCTGCAGAACAACCGGCACAACAGCAACTACGTGGTCGGCAACAACAACAGCGGCAACGCCACCGACTTCGGCCAGCGCTGGAACGCATGGCTGGGCGGTCCGCTGATCAAGGACAAGCTGTTCATGTTCGCCCTCGTCGGCGGCACGCGCACGGCCGACGAACACTACGGGGACTCCTCGGGTAGCGGCAACTTCAACAAGACCACGATCAAGGACCCGCGCTACCTGGTAAAGCTGGACTGGAACATCAACGAGAGCAACATCCTCGAATACACCGGCTTCAGCGACAGCAGCACGCAGCAGCAGAGCATCTATGGATACAGCTACGACGCCGATGGGCAACCGCATCGTGGCGACTACCTCGGCCAGGTCTACGACAAGACCGGCGGGATGAACAACATCCTGAAGTACACCAGTTACATCACCGACGACTTCACGATATCGGCGCAGTACGGCAAGAGCACCAACCGGCGCGATGAACGCGCCACCACGGCCGATGGCACGCTGGAAGAGTACGACGGCAATATCTTCAACGCGGCGAACTCGCCCGGTTGCCCGTTGATCGCCGACAACCGCATCCCGGTCAGCAATGGCGGAACCGCCGCACCGCACTGCTCTTTCACCGGCGGCACGCTCACCACGCCCAACGGCGAAGACAAGCGCAATGCCGGTCGCATCGACTTCGAGTATCACATCGGCGACCACGAATTGAAGGCCGGTTGGGCACGCGACCATTTCACCACCGACACCGGCACCGCCTATGAGGGCGGCAGCCGCTGGACGTACATCTCGCAACCGGAAGCCATCCTCGGCCACGCGCCGGGCCTCGATCCGGCGGACAGCGTCGTCGAACAGACCGTGTTCGCCACCGGCGCGAAGGTCGGCATCACGCAGAAGTCGTACTACCTGCAGGACAACTGGCACATCACCGATAACTTCGTCGCCCGCATCGGCGTGCGCAACGACGGCTTTGAGAATACCAACAGCCTCGGCCAGACCTATGTGAAACAGGTGCATAGCTGGCAGCCGCGCCTGGGCTTCTCGTGGGACGTGCATGGCGATTCGACGCTGAAGATCTATGGCAGCGCCGGCGACTACTCGCTACCGCTGGACGGCAACGTGGCCCTGCGCGGTTCGTCGGCCTCGCTGTACCAGAACCAGTACTTCAGCTATACGGGCATCGATCCGGTGACCGGCGCACCCACGGGCCTCGGTGCCTTGCCGGCGGCCTATGCGGCGGCCTTCCCGTCGCGCACGGGCATCATCTACTCGAACGGCGAAGCCGGCGTGGTCCCGAATCCGGGTGCTGTCGCCACCAAGGACCTGAAGCCGTTCAAGCAGCGTGAGTTCATCCTGGGCGCGCAGCAGCAGATCGCCGACTGGACCTTCGGTGCCAAGGCCATCTATCGCAAGGTGCTGACCGGCATCGACGATTCCTGCGACTTCCGTCCGATCGCCAAGGCGGCCAACGCGCAGTACGGGCTCAACCTCGATACCACGAGCCTGACCCCCGCCGATGCCAACGTGCCCGGCTGCTACATCTTCAATCCGGGCAGCTCGGTGACGTTGCGTACGCCGGTGGACGCCACCGGCACGCTCTACAACATCCACTTGCCGGGTGTGGATGTAGGCGAGCCCAAGTACAAGCGCTCCTACCTCGCGCTTCAATTGACCGCCGAGCGCAACTTCGACAACACCTGGTACCTGAAGACGTCGTATGTCTTCTCGCATACGCGGGGCAATGCCGAAGGTGGCGTCGATTCCAGCAACGGCCAGGCCGACACCGGCACGACCGAGTTGTTCGACTATCCGGAGATCATGGCCGGTTCGAACGGCTACCTGCCGAACGACCGCAAGCACACGTTCAAGATCTACGGAGCCTGGCAGATCAACGAGCAGTGGCTCGTCGGCGCCAACGGCGTGTTCCAGACCGGCCGCCCGGAGAACTGCTACGGCCTGAACCCGATCGACTCGCAGGTGGTCGGCGGCTACGGCGCGGGTGCGTACCTCTACTGCGACGGCATGGTGGTCCAGCGCGGCTCGGTCGGCCGTACGCCGAGTTACTGGAACATCGACCTGAACGCGGCGTACAAGCCGGTGTGGGCGAAGGGGCTGACGCTTTCCGCGAACGTCTTCAACGTGTTCAACAAGCAGCACACGACGTCGATCAACGAGGTGGGCGAGGACGACAGCGGCAATTCGCTCTCCGGGAGCACGTACAAGATCCCGACCAGCTTCCAGCAGCCGCGCTATGTGCAGCTGTCCGCCGAGTACGACTTCTCGCTCTGACGCTCCACCACAAGAAGACAACGGCGCGCGCCTCCGGGCGCGCGACCGATGCAACCTCCCCAGATCGCCGCCCGCTCCCACGGGCGGCCTTTTTTATGAAAAGCGCCCCAACAACCTCAAGCGACAGCAGCTGCGCGACGCTGGAGGTAAGGCGCGAGGACAAAGCAGGCCACGCCCATCAGCATCACCACGATGCCGCCCCACACGGCCGGTTCGAATCCCTCGTCGAACACGAGGTACGAGGTGAAGATGCCGGACACCGGCACGATCAGCGACAACGGCGCCACCGACGTCGCCGGGTATTTCTTCATGAGGTTGTTCCACACCATGTAGCCGAACACGGTGGTCACATAAGCCTGGAACAGCACCGACCCGGCCGCCCGCCAGCTCACGCCATGGCCGAGAGCCTGAAACGGACCCGATCCATGGACGACGTAGGTGAGGATGAACAGAACCGGCGCGGAGAACACGCTCGACCATGCGACGAACGCGATCATGTCGGCCGGCTTGTGCCACTTCACGATGAGGTTGCAGGCGCTCCAGCTGAGCGCCGCCAGCAAGACCAGCGCGATGCCGAAGGCGGTGGACGTGCCTTCGATATGGCTTATCACGATCATCAGACCACCCGCCGCAAGCAGCATGCCCACAAGCTGGGGCAAGCGGATGCGTTCGCGGAGGAACACCGCGCTCAACAGAACGGTGAAGAACGCACTGAACTGCAACACCAGCGATGAAAGCCCGGGCGACATCCCCTTGGCCATGGCCAGGTTCACGACCCACCAGAGGCCGACGCCGAACAGCACGCCATATGCCGCCAACGCCGCGATGGACACGTCGCGCGGCCAGCGCAGGAACAACACCAGTGGAAACGCGGTGAAGGTGAAGCGCAACCCGGTGAGGAGGAACGGATCGAGGTCGCGAAGACCCACTTCGATCACCGAAAAGTTGCTTCCCCAGATCAACGCGACGAGCACGCCCAGACATAGATCCGCAGGTTTCACGGCTCGCCGTCGTCTTCGAAGCGCAGGTGCTTCACGCTGCGGCCGTGGCGGCGGACGAGTTTCAAGGCTTCGATGCCTACCTTGATGTGCCGCTCGACGAAGGTGGCGGTGACCACGGCGTCGCTGGTTTCGGTCTTCACGCCTTCGGGGATCATCGGCTGGTCGGACACCAGCAGGAGCGCGCCGCAGGGGATGTGGTTGGCGAAGCCGGCGGCAAAAATGGTCGCGGTCTCCATGTCGATCGCCATGCTACGGGTGCGACGCAGGTACTCCTTGAAACCGTCGTCGTGCTCCCAGACCCGGCGATTCGTCGTGTAGACGGTGCCGGTCCAGTAGTCGTGGCCCAGGTCGCGGATCATGGTGGAGACCGCGCGCTGCAGCTGGAATGCCGGCAGGGCCGGAACCTCCGGCAGAAGGTAATCGTTCGAGGTGCCCTCGCCACGGATCGCGGCGATCGGCAGGACCAGGTCGCCGATGGCGTTCTTCTTCTTGAGGCCGCCGCACTTGCCCAGGAACAGCACGGCCTGGGGCTCGATCGCGCTGAGCAGGTCCATGACCGTCGCCGCGTTGGGGCTGCCCATGCCGAAGTTGATCAGCGTGATGCCGTCGGCCGTCGCGTTGGGCATGGGCCGGTCGCGCCCCTGCACCTCCACGCCGTGCTCCAGGGCGAAGCGCTCCACGTAGTGGCCGAAGTTGGTCAGCAGGATGTGCCGGCCGAATCCCTCCACGGGCGTGCCCGTGTACCGGGGCAGCCAGTTGGAGACGATTTCGTTCTTGGTTTTCATGTCGAATCCGGGTGCGCGTGCGCCGGCGGCGTTCGCCTTTGCTTGCCGACGGCGCGGTTACCGGCGACGCCACGCCGGCGGAGTGCCAAATTCATTCGCGCAAGTGTAGCATCCGGCCCAGCGGGGCAAGCCGGGACGCATCGGGTGTTTCGGGCGCCGCGGGGCCGTCAGGCCTACCATGGGGGGTGGTGCCCGATGCGAATCGGCATAGCGATCGACGCGGCCTGCGACCTGCCGCAGGAGTTCCTGGAACGCAACGGTATCGCGGTGATGCCCATCGCCGTGAAGGTGGACCTGCAACGCTTCAAGGACGACCGCGACCCGGTCGAGATCCAGCGTTTCCGAAACCAGAAGCTGGGCAGCCGCAGCCACTCGGCCGAGACCGAGGCGAGCTCGGTGGAGGACGTGCAGAACCTCTTCCTCCAGCGGATGGTGAAGGAATACGACTGCGTCGTCTGCCTCACCATCATGGCCACGCGCAGCCCCATCCACGACAACGTGATCAAGGCGAGCTTCGCGATCCTGAAGAACTACCGGCCGGTCCGCGAAGCCGCTGGCATCGGCGGCCCCTTCCTGATGCGCGTGGTCGACACCCGCAACATCTTCGCCGGCTCGGCACCGGTGGTGGTCGAGGCGGTGCGGACGATCCAGGCGGGCAAGTCCCCTGCCGAGGTACGCGAACGCGCCGCCCACATCGCCGATTGTTCCTACGGTTACATGCTGCCGCGCGACCTCAACTACCTGCGCTCCCGCGCCCGCAGCAAGGGCGACCGCAGCGTGAGCTTCCTCAGTTCCATGCTCGGCACCGCGCTGGATATCAAGCCGATCCTGCGGGCGCACAAGGGTGAAACCGGGCCGGTGGGCAAGGTTCGGGGATTCGAGCACGGCGCGCAGACGCTGTTCGATTACGCCGCGAAGCGCGTGCAGGCCGGCTTGCTCGTGCCTTCGCTCTCGCTCAGCTACGGCGGCGATCTCGACGACATGCGCAACCTGCCCGGCTACCAGGCGCTCACGCGCGTCTGCGCCGAGGCCGGCGTGGAGATACTGGAGAGCCCGATGGGTATCACGGGCATGGTCAACGTCGGCGAAGGCGCGATGACGCTGGGCCTCGCCTCCGAAGAACACGTGGCCGAATTCTGAGCATGCTTCCCGCGCGCATCCTGCTCGCCGCCCTCGCCCTGGCGACGGGCGGCGACGTGGTGGCGGAAACCGTCTACAAGTGCCAGGCCGGTGGGCAGACGATCTACCAGCAGACACCCTGCGCGAAGAACCAGCGCCAGCAGGCGATCCAGCTGCAGGACTCCGCACCGGCGGACGGGCGCGTGGCGCCGATGCCCGGACCGCCGCCATCGCGCGAGGCGGTCGACGAAGCGCCCCCGCCACAGGCACCCGTGGCCCCGGCTCCCGTGCTCTACGGTTGCATTCGCGCCACCGATGGCAAGCCATATACCAGCGACAACGGCTATCCCGAGCCATACATGGCGCCCTTCGGCGTCCTGGGCGCGGTCACTTCGTCACTCGCCGATACCTACGGCAGCCGCGACGCGGCGGTCGCATCCGCGCCGGAGCTCAACCGCGGCAAGGGCAACGCGGCGGCGGTGGCGACCAGCAATTACGTATGGGTGCAGGACCAGTGCCGCCGGCTCAGCCCCGCCGAGGCCTGCCAGGCCGTGCGCGGCGACGCCGAAGCGAACCAGCGCCTGCTCCGCAACGCGTTCAAGAGCGAGCGCGCTCCGCTGGAGGCGAAGGACGCACGGCTTCAGGCGCAATTGAAGGGCTGCGGATAAGCCATTGAAGGGCTGCGGATACCCGACGATGGGAACCGACCCTGCCGGCTCCCACAAGGGCTCGATCAGGCGGCCGCGACGGCGAGTCCGGAGACCACGCCCAGCGACGGGTCGCCTTCGACCATGGGAATGCCCGGGAAGCTGTCGCGCACGGCCGCTTTCACGACAGGCGAACGCGAAGTGCCGCCGGTCAGGAACACGCTGGCGGGCACGCCGGGCCATTCCTCGCGAACTTCCGCGAGCAGGCGCTGCATGCGGTGAATGAACGGCTCCACCGCTTCGTCCATGTCGGCGCGAGCGATGCTCACGCCGAGGCCGGGTTCGAGGAAGCCGAGGTCGGCATGCGCCTCGTCAAGGCCGCTCAAGGTGATCTTGCTGCGCTCCGCGGTCTGGTTGAGTCGTGTCGTGGCGCCCGGCTGCTGCAACGCGCGCAAACGCGACTGCCAGGGTTCGTCGACCATGCGGTAATCCTGGCGGCGGAACTCGCGCTGCTTCGGCAGGTTGTGCACGCTGGCCGCTTCGACGAAATGATGTACCGGCACGCGGGTGATGTTATTGCCAAGCTCGGGCATGAAGCTGTGCATGCTGAGGTTGATGTCGAGGTCGGTACCACCCTTGGCCAGGCCCCACGTACGGACGATACGGGGCAATTCATCGCCGCCTAGTTCGGCGAAGGCGACGTCGGTGGTACCGCCGCCGATGTCGACGATGAGCGCTGCCTGCCGTGTCGTGAGCCGCTTGTGATAATGCATCGCCGCCGCCGCGGGTTCCTCGAGGAACGAGACGGCATCGAAGCCGGCCACGGCGGCGGCTTCGCGGAGGATCTCCACCGCCTGTTCCGATCCCTTGTCGCCCATGGAACTGCGGAAGTGCACGGGGCGTCCGATCACCGCGGTGCGCACCGCCTCGCCGAGCTGGCGGCTGGCGGCGAGGCGGATGTGTTCGAGGATGTGCGTGGCGATGTGCACGATCACCTTGCGCACTTGCGGATCGAGGCGGTATCCCAGCATCGATTTCGGCGATTCGATGAGGTTGCCGTCACCGTATTCGAGATAGGCCTCGACGGCTTCGTCGCCGAACAACGCATGCTGGAAACTTTCCACCGTCGCGGTCGGCGATTCGGCGGCGCGGCGCTCCATCCACTGCCGGCGCACCGTGCGCAACGCGTCGCGGCGCAATTCGTTGTCGCTGCGTTCGACGAAGGCGCCACCACGTTGCTGCGCCTCCGTCGCGAACTGGCGCTGCTGGGCGCGTGCCGAGCGGATATGAGCCTCGACCTGCGCGTCGAGTTCGGGCGTCAGCTGGAAGTCGTTCGGATCGGGCACCACCTCGGGAAAGAAGACGGCCGTGCGAAATTGCCTGGCGTTGCCGAAGTGGATCAGGGTCAGTTCGTCGCCGATGAAGGTCGCGGCGGCGGAATAGCTCGTACCGAAGTCGATACCGATGTTCATGGGGTTCTCGGGGGCAAGACAGGCGGGCGGCATGGCGCGGCGGCGCGCCGGCGGCCCCGGGGAACCGCCTATCTTAAGGCCTCAGAAGCCGTAGCGCAGGAATCCGCCGTCCACGGCGACGATTTCGCCGGTGACGTAGCTCGATGCCGGCAGGCAGAGGAAGGCCACGGCCCCGGCCACTTCCTCGGGTTCGCCGATGCGGCCCATCGGCGTGCGGTCGAGCACCTCCTCCAGGTACTCCGAATCGGCCAGCGCCGGTTCGCTGCGTTGGGTGCGGATGTACCACGGGGCCACCGCGTTCACGCGGATGCCATCCTCCGCCCATTCGACCGCGAGGTTCCGGGTCATCTGGTGCAGCGCGGCCTTGGTCATCCCATAGGGTGAACCCGTACGTACGTGCGTGATGCCGGAGACCGACCCGATATTCACTATCGACGCGTTGGCGTGCTGGACCAGGTGCGGGTAGGCCAGCCGGCTCATTTCGAAGGCGGAGAACACGTTGAGTTCGAAGAGCACGCGGTATTCGTCCTCCTCGTAGTCCAGCGTCGGACGCGGCGTGTTGCCACCGACGTTGTTCACCAGGATGGACAGGTTCATGCCGAGGTCGACGACCCAGTCGAACACGGCGAGGCGGTCTTCGTGGTCGGACAGGTCGGCCGCCATGCCGAGTACTTCCACGTCGGGGCATTCCTCGGCCAGTTCGTCGCGCACTTCCTGCAGGACGAGTTCGTCGCGCGCCACCAGCAGCACGTCGGCGCCGAGGACGGCCAGTTCGCGTGCGCAGGCGTAGCCGATACCCTTGCTTGCGCCCGTGACCAGGGCGGTACGCCCGTCGAGGCGCCAGCTGGAAAGTCGTGGATGCATGTCGGTCTCCTTTGGAAGGATCGTACAAGGTATCGCCGCCAGCTCCGAGGGGCCGGTATGCTCGGGACCATGGATACTTCGACACCGCTGCTTTCCATCGACCGCGCCACCGTCCTTCGCGAAGGCCGCGCGTTGCTCGACAGGCTTTCGCTCACCATCACCCAGGGGCAGCACACGGCCATCCTCGGACCCAACGGCTCGGGCAAGTCGACCCTGGTGAAATTGATCGAACGACGGGTCTACCCGCTGGTCCACGACGACGGCTCCGCCGTGGTACGCATCTTCGGGCGCGATCGCTGGAACGTGGCCGAGTTGCGTTCGCTGCTCGGCGTCGTCTCGTCGGACCTGCGCCGGGAGTTCGAGGCCAGTAACGAGGTCGCACTGAACGCCGTGCTTTCCGGCTTTTTCGCCTCGATGACGCTGGGACTCGATCACGCGGTCGACGATCGCATGCGTCGGCGCGCCGTGGAGGCACTGGAGCGGGTCGGCGCGTCGCACCTCGCGGAACGCGATGTCTCGACCTTGTCGACCGGCGAGGCGCGGCGCGTGCTGATTGCGCGGGCACTGGTCCACCGCCCCCGGGCGTTGCTGCTGGACGAGCCCTGCGCCGGACTCGATCCCGGTACGCGCCGGCGCTTCCTCGACCTGCTGCGCGAGCTCGCGCGCGATGGCACCACCTTGCTGCTGGTCACGCACCACGTCGAGGAAATCGTGCCGGAGATCGGCCACGTGGTGATGCTGCGCGATGGTGCGTTGTTCGACCAGGGCGCCAAGGAGCGGCTGCTGGCGGACGAACACCTGTCCGACCTGTTCGGCTGGCGCATGGAAGTGGAACGGACCGACGGTTTCTACGGTGCGCGATTGCGCTGACCCGGCGGCCGCGCGAGACTCGGGACAGCCCCGGAGGACCGCGTCATGATCCGTACCGCACTGCCCGTCATGGTCGCGCTCGCCTGCGCGGCCTGTTCGAAGCCGCCGCAGCCGAACGAACCGCCTGCGCCACAGGCGCGCGTCGAAACCCCGTGGGATTCGTTGGAGGCCCAGAAGAAGAAAGCGCAGGACGTGCAGAAGGTCGTCGACGATCAGGCCAAGGCACAGGCCAAGGCGGTCGAGGCACAGGCGCAATAGGCAGGCGCGATAGCTGGGTTATCGCGACCCTATCGGCGATGCTCTCGATCAGCGCGGCGAGCAGAAGCAGTAAGCGTAAACCTGCGGCTTACCGGCTTCCGCCGTGCGGAACAATGCCCACTCCGGCGCCAGGCGAGGCAGCTCGGCGACCCACGAAGGCAAGCGCAATCCCCACGACATCGCCACGCGCGCCTCGGAACTGTCACCGATGCTGGTCAGGAAGCGCTCGAACGCACCCATTGGCTTCTCGGCATAGCGAACCTTGAAATCCTTGCCGAGGTTGGCCTGTTGCGCGGCATCGCGGATGGCATCGTCGAGGCTGCCCATGCGGTCGACGAGGCCGCGCTCGAGCGCCTGCTGGCCCGTCCATACGCGGCCCTGCGCGATCGCGTCGATGGCGGCGAAATCCTTGCCGCGCGCCTTGGCCACGTTGCCGACGAAATCGCGATAACCCTTGTCGATGATGCTCTGGATGAGCACACCGACGTTGGGATCGAGTGGGCGGGTCATGTCGAACGCGCCGGCGAGGGGGCCGGTGGCGACGCCATCGCTCTTCACGCCGATCTTGGCCAACGTGTCCGGCACGGTGAAGAACATGCCGAAGATGCCGATGGAGCCGGTGATGGTGTTCGGCTCGGCATAGATCCGGTTCGCGTTCATCGAGATCCAGTAGCCGCCGCTGGCCGCGACGTCGCCCATCGAGACCACGACCGGGATGCCGGCTTCGCGGGTGAGTTCGACCTCGCGACGGATCTGCTCGGCCGCGTACACCTCGCCACCGGGCGAGTTCACCCGCAGCACGAGCGCGCGTGTGCGGCGGTCGTTGCGCACCGCGCGGATCAACGCCGCCGTGGAATCGCCGCCGATCGTGCCCTGCGCCTGTTTGCCGCCGGTGATCTCGCCCTCGGCGACGACCACCGCCACGCCCGGACCGGTTTGCAGCAAGTCGACATTGGACAGGCCACGGTCCGCGAGGTAGCCGCCGAGATCGACCTGGCGGAAACCCTGGTCTTTCTTCCCGGCAGGCACGCCTTCCTTGCGCAGCATCTGCACGAACTGCTGCTCGGTGGCGATGCCGTCCGCCAACTTTTCCTCCACCGCCAGTTCGGCCAGGCTGCCCTTCGCGTCGCGCACGCGCCCGGCAAGGCCGTCGACATCGGCGCGCAGCGCGACCGGATCGAGATGGCGCATTTTCGCCACCTCGTCGATCCAGGTGGTCCAGAGTCCGCCGAGCCAGAAGGCATCGGCTTCCTTCGATTCGGGCGAGGCGTGGTCGAGGATGAAGGGCTCCGCCGCGCTCTTGAACTGGCCTACGCGGAACAGGTGCACCTGCACGCCGAGGCGGTCGAGCATGTCCTTGTAGAACAGGCGGTAGTTCGCGAGTCCCGTGGCCATCACCCCGCCCTGCGGATCGAGGTAGACCTTGTCGGCATGCGCCGCCAGGTAGTACTGGCCCTGGTCCAGGCTTGCCGCCCAGGCGAGCACCGGCTTGCCCGCGGCGCGGAAGCGGTCGAGCGCGGCGCCCACTTCGCGCAGGGCGGCGAAACCGCCGGCCTGCAACTTGTCGGGCCGGAGCACGATGCGGCTGACGCGATCGTCCTTGGCGGCGGAGTCGATGGCGCGCACGAGGTCGCGCACCTGCACCTGTTTCACGCCGTCGCCCGACATCCGGCCCACGGCGCGCGAGAACGCGTCGGCGCTGTACTGCTCAACCAACGCCCCTTCCGGCGCCAGCACCAGCACGGTCTTGTCGTCCACCTGGTTCGCCCGTCCGCCGACGAACACCAGCAGGAGGAACACCGCCAGCAGGCCGAAGAAGATCACGTTGATGATCACCAGCCGGGTGAGGTTGATGCCACGGCCGAGACCACGCATGAATCGGCCGAATCCTCCACCGCGGCGCGGCGGCGGGACCGGCTGGGGGCGGCCCGGCAGGGGCGGCGGCACGGTGTCGTAACGATCCGGCATCTAAGCGGCTTCCTCGATGATTGTGCGCAGCGTAGCGCGTCGGTGCGTTGGCATCACGTGTGGAATGGCATGGGCTTCGCGGTGTCGGGATCGTCGCGCCAGCGGCCCTTCGCGCTG
Organism: Luteibacter sp. E-22; assembly: GCF_049913125.1. GTDB lineage: Bacteria > Pseudomonadota > Gammaproteobacteria > Xanthomonadales > Rhodanobacteraceae > Luteibacter. The sequence goes on along the minus strand of NZ_CP183975.1, from coordinate 387,090 downwards.
CTCCGCCAGAACCGCGCGAAAAGCAGGATGGCCGCCATGCTGAGACCGGCGATCAAGCCCATCCACATGCCGCGCGCGCCCAGGCCATGGCCGAAGGCCAGCCACCATCCGATCGGCATGCCGACGATCCAGTAGGCGAACAAGGTAATGCCCATGGGTACGCGGGTGTCCTTCAGGCCACGCAGCGCGCCATTCGAGGCCACCTGGATGCCATCGGAAAACTGGAAGAAGCCCGCCAGGATGAGCAACTGCGACGCAGTGGCGATCACCGCCACGTCGTGGGTGTATAGGCTGGCGATCGCCGCCGGGAAGAGCAGCATCGTGCCTGAGGAGACGAGCTGGGTGACCAGGACCAGCGCGATGCCGGAAAGGCCGGCATAACGCACGCCCGCCACGTCGCGCCGCCCGGCCGCGTTACCGACGCGGACGGTAATCGCCATGGAGAGGCCGAGCGGGATCATGAACGCTACCGAGGCCACATTGAGCGCCACGTGGTGGCTCGCGGTGACCGTCTCGCCCAGGCGGCCGATCAGCAGCGCCACCGCGACGAACAATCCCGCCTCCATCAGCAGGGTCACCGCCATCGGCAGACCGATATGCAGGAGCTGGGCGATCTGCCGGCGGTCCGGCCGCGCCATGCGCCCGCGCAGGTTGAGATCGCGGTAGTTGCGGTGTTTCAGCACATAGATGGCGAAGCCGAGCATCTCCAGCCAGAGCACGATGGCCGTGGCGATGCCGCTGCCGCGCGCGCCCATCACCGGGAAACCGAGCTTGCCGTACATCAGCACGTAGCCCAGCGGCGCGAGCACCACGAGCCCGCCGAAGCTGAAATACATCGACGGGCGCGGCATCGACAGGCCTTCGGAAAGGCCGCGCAACGCGAAGTAAGTGGTCAACGCCGGCGCCGCGAAGCAGATGGCGTGGAGGAAAGCCTCGACGTCGGCGCGCATGGATTCGACGACGCCGAACAGGACCATCAGCGGCGAGGCATGCCAGACACCGAAGCCCAGCAGCAGGCCGAGACCCCAGGCGATGTACAGGGCCTGGTGGAACACCGGTCCCACCTCGGCGCGACGTCCCGCGCCGTCGAGCTGCGCGACCGTCGGCGGCACGGCCATCATCGTGCCGATGCCGGTCACGATGGCCAGCACCCAGATGTTCGCGCCGGTCACGACCGAGGCCTGTGTGTGCGCACTCTGATGGCCCGCGAGCACGGCGTCGACCACATTGGTGCCGATGGCGGAGAGTTGGGCGACGATCATCGGCAAGGCCAGCCGGGTGGTGGCGCCGATCTCACGCCGCGCGCGGGCGCGGTCGATGGACATGGGAAAAGTGACGATGGGTGGCCGCCCATTGTAGCGGTTGCCGTGCCATCATCCGAATTCGCAAGGGGAAAACTCGGGGAACCTGGGAATGAACGAACTGAAGCCGTCGCTCGGCCTGATGTGCGCCAATTGCGGCGCTGAGCTGAAAGGCGAGTTCTGTCACGAGTGCGGCCAGTCCATCAAGAGCGTCATCAAGCCCGTCTCTCACATGCTCGAAGACGCCGGCGACCTGTTCTTCCATCTCGACGAACGCATCGTCCACACGCTGCCGCCCCTGTACACGAAGCCGGGCTTCCTCACCCTGGAATACTTCGCCGGACGCCGCGTCCGCTACATCGCGCCGTTCCGCCTGATGTTCGTGTTCTGCCTGCTGGCCTTCTTCTTCGTCCACCTGGCGATCAGCGACACGCATATCGGCGGATCGGACGGCAAACCGGCCGCCAGCGACGATATCGCCGCGATCCAGCAGGCGGCCACGCCGGAGCGGGTCCGCGAACTCTACGAGGAACAGCACCGGGATCTGACCGAGGCGATGGAGGCGCCGGGCCTGCCGGCCGCGGCAAGGCCGGCCCTCGGAGCCGCCCGTGATCTCGTCCGGGAATCGGCGAATCGCCGCCTGGCCGAACTGAAGGCCGAGCCGATCGCCGCGGACCCCGCGGAGGATGCCGGCACGGGTGAGAACCCGTCCGGGAAGGTGCCGCGGCACAAAAACTGGTTCAACCAGCCCACGGTCGTCGATATCGCCTGGCTGCCGGACGCGGTGACGCGCCGCCTCGCCGTGGGCATCGCGCACCTGAAGGCGAACATCGTGCAGATCCAGGCGGGCGGGCCGCAGAAGGAAGAGGCCTTGCGCCGGATGATCGAGGGCTTCTTCTCGGTGATCCCGCAGACCCTGCTCGTGATGATCCCGGTGTTCGCCCTGATTCTGAAGCTGTTCTACGCCTTCCGCCGCCGGCTCTACATGGAACACATCATCGTGGCCCTGCACAGCCACGCGTTCCTGTTCATCTCCCTGCTCGGCCTGATGATCCTGGGCTTCGCCAAGGAAGCCATCCGCCCGCACGCGGCCTTCGCCGGATCGGTCATCTCCCTGGTCCAGGCGGCGATGTGGGTGTGGATGCCGATTTACCTCCTGCTGATGCAGAAACGGGTGTACCGACAGGGTTGGCCGATGACCCTCCTGAAGTACTGGTTGATAGGCAGCGTCTATTTCTGGCTGGTTCTGTTCGCGCTTTCCATAGCCGGTCTCATCGCTGCGGCGCACTAGGATTTCTTCCTAGGAGCGGGTGGTTGTGCACAGGGCCGAAGAGGCCTTCGCGTTTGTCAAGGCTCTATGGACAAGCAGTGAAGCCGCACCGGGACCCTATTCGTAAGTCAATGAATTAGAAATATATTTCAGCTTGGTTAAAATGTACCCAAGCTAACCTCAATGGCTCAACCATGCGCCTTGGATGGGCCCCATCCGAAGCTCATCCACAGAGTTATCCACAGGACTTGTGGATAAGATGGAAAGCGTTCTCGGGGCGGGCACTTAGCTCCTGTTCCTCTTTCGGGGGATGCCATTCGTAGGCAAACCCATGTGTGGATGGTCAATCATTGACCAGCAAAATCGGCATATGCCATTAAACTAGGCCTCGCATGACCGCCGTCCTCCGCGTCGCCCTTCCCGTCCCCCTGCTGACCCTGTTCGACTACCTGCCCCCCGCGGCGGGTGAAGCGAAGGCCGGTTCGCGCGTGCGCGTGCCCTTCGGACGCGGCGAGATGGTCGGCGTGGTGGTCGATCCGGCCGCCGAGGCCACGGTGGGCGCCAAGCGCCTGAAGCGGGCCACCGAGGTGCTCGACCCCTACCCGTTGCTCGATACCGAACTGCTCGCGACGCTGGCCTGGGCGGCCGACTATTGGGCGGGCGCTCCGGGCGAAGCCTTCGCCAACGCCCTGCCCCTGGCCCTGCGCGAACCGCGCCCGCTACCGGCCACCGGACGCGAGGTCTGGGCCCTGACCGTGCAGGGCCGCAGCGCACGTGACGCGAAGAGCCGCAAGGGTGGTTCGGCCAGCTTGCTGGAGGCGCTTTACGACGGACCACGCGCCGCCGACGAACTCGCTTTCGCCCTGCCGGCATGGCGCGCCGCCGCGAGGCGTCTGGTCGAGGCCGGACTCATCGAGAAACTCGAACTCGAGGAAACCTCGCTTCCCGCCCGGCCAGCTCCCGGTCCGGCGCTGAGCGAGGAACAGGCCGCCGCCGTCGCCACCATCGGCCAGGGCTTCGGCGGCTTCCAGCCTTACCTGCTCGATGGCGTCACCGGCAGCGGCAAGACCGAGGTGTATCTCGCCCTCATCGAACGCGCCTTGGCCGACGGCAAGCAGACGCTGCTGCTGGTGCCCGAGATCGGGCTGGCGCCGCAGACCGTGCGCCGGCTGCGCGAACGCCTGGGCGTGGCGGTGGAGGTGCTGCATTCGAACCTGGCCGAAGGCGAGCGCGCCCGGGCGTGGCTGCGCGCGCGCGATGGGACGGCGCGGGTCGTGCTCGGAACCCGCTCGGCGGTATTCACGCCGCTCCCGAACGCCGGCCTGATCATCGTCGACGAAGAACACGACGCCTCCTATAAACAACAGGAAGGCTTCCGCTACCACGCCCGCGATCTCGCGCTGGTGCGCGCGCGGGCACTCGGCGTGCCGGTGGTGCTGGGCTCGGCCACGCCCTCGCTGGAAAGCCTCGGCAACGTGGAAGCGGGGCGCTATCGCCGTCTCGTCTTGAGGGTGCGCCCGGGCGCTTCGCAGCCGACCCGCGTGCAGATCGTGGACATGCGCGCGCAGCGGCTGGATCACGGCCTCTCGCCGACGCTCGTCCATGCGGTCGCGCAGACGGTCGGCCGCGGCGAACAGGCGCTGGTCTTCCGCAACCGCCGCGGCTATGCCCCCGTACTGCTATGCCACGACTGCGGCTGGCACGCCGACTGCCCCCGTTGCGAACGGCCGATGACCCTCCACGCGGGGCGGCGGCGCCTGGTCTGCCACCACTGCGACAACACCATGCCGGTGCCCGTCGCCTGCCCTGCCTGCGGCTCGGCCAACCTCAGCCCGCAGGGGCAAGGCACCGAGCGGCTTGAAGAGGCGCTCGCGGAACGCTTCCCGGACATTCCGGTGGTGCGCATCGACCGCGAGACCACGCGCCGACGCGAAGCCTTCGGCGACATCCTCGATGGCCTGCGCGAGGACAAGCCGGCGATCCTGGTCGGCACCCAGATGCTGGCCAAGGGCCACGACCTGCCCAATCTCACGCTCGTGGCCATCGTCGGCGTCGACGAAGGCCTGCATAGCGTCGATTTCCGCGCCGGCGAACGGCTGGCCCAGCTCGTGGTCCAGGTGGCAGGCCGCGCCGGCCGGGCCAGCAAGCCGGGCAGCGTCCTCCTGCAGACCCACCACCCCGACCACGCCATGCTTCACGGCCTGCTCCGTGGCGGGTATCCCGCCGTGGCCGCCACCCTGCTTGAGGAACGCCGGTTGCTCGAACTGCCTCCTTACGCGCACCAGGTGCTACTGCGTGCCGATGCGCTGGGTCGCGCCGAGGTCGACGATTTCCTCGCGCAGGCGCACGCGGCCATCGGCGACCCCGGCGACCTGCGCATCTCGGGCCCCATGCCCGCGCCCATGCCCCTGCGTGCGGGGCGTCATCGCGGACAGGTGCTGGTGGAGGCCGGGTCCCGGGCGCGCCTCCACGGCTTCCTGCGGCCCTGGCAGCATGCCCTCGCCGGCCTGCCGGCGGCGCGCAAGGTGCGCTGGTCGCTGGACGTGGACCCGATCGATCTCTATTAGCCGGTGTCGGTGGCCCTTCACCGCTTGATTCGCACCGGACGCGCTCACACATCGTGTGGATATCGCTGAACCGATACCTTCGGATGCCTACATTTGCGAAGCGATCGGCGCGACAATGAAAGTCTTAACCAGGTAACGGGACCCCGAACGTGACCACTCAGCTCGAGCAACTCCGCAAGATCACCACCGTCGTGGCCGACACCGGCGACATCACCGCGATCGCCAAGTACAAGCCGGAAGACGCGACCACCAATCCTTCGTTGCTGCTGAAGGCCGCCGGCATTCCCGCTTATTCGGGCTACATCGACGAAGCGGTGCAGTGGGCCAAGGGCCAGAGCAACAGCCGCAACCAGCAGCTGGTCGACGCCAGCGATCGTCTCGCCGTGCTGGTGGGCCGCGAGATCCTCAAGATCGTTCCGGGCCGCGTGTCCACCGAGGTCGACGCACGCCTCTCCTTCGACACGAAAGCCTCCATCGACAAGGCCAAACGCCTGATCGGCTTCTACGAAGAAATCGGCATCGACAAGAAGCGCATCCTGATCAAGCTCGCCTCCACGTGGGAAGGCATCCGCGCGGCGGAGCAGCTTCAGAAGGATGGCATCGCCTGCAACCTGACCCTGCTTTTCAGCTTCGAACAGGCCGTGGCCTGCGCCGAGGCCGGCGTGTTCCTGATCTCGCCCTTCGTTGGCCGCATCTTCGACTGGTACGTGGCCAACACGGACAAGAAGACCTATGCGCCGGCGGAAGATCCGGGCGTGCAGTCCGTCCGCCGCATCTACGACTGGTACAAGCTGCACGGCTACGAGACCGTGGTGATGGGCGCCAGCTTCCGCAACATCGGCCAGATCCAGGCGCTCGCCGGTTGCGACCGCCTGACCATCTCGCCGGACCTGCTCAAGGAACTGGACGAGAACACCGGCGACCTGCCGGTGGCCCTGAAGGACAACGGCCGCCGCGAGGATCGTCCCGCGAAGATCGACGAGGCCAAGTTCCGCTGGGGCCACAACGAGAACGCGATGGCCACCGACAAGCTCGCCGAAGGCATCCGCAAGTTCGCCGCCGACCAGCGCAAGCTGGAAGAGCTGCTGGGCGCGAAGCTGTAAGCGACGCTCCACCCGTGACACACGAAGGGGCCGCAAGGCCCCTTTTTTATGTGTCCAGACGTGGAGACAGGACCGTTGTCCGGCCTGTGGTGGCGAGCGCCTCTTGTGGGAGCCCGCGGGATCGCCGACAAGGTCGGCTTCCAGCAGAGACCGTTGTAGAGGTTACGCCAGGGTGCCTCGCTCAGCGGCGGATCTTGAAATCCAGCAGGCGACGGATGGTCTTGCCATAGGGTGGACGCAACACGGCGCTGATGTCGAAGCGCGATTGCCGGTATACCGGACGCGCATGACTGAACGTGCGGAACCCGTCCACGCCGTGGTACGCACCCATGCCCGACGGCCCGATACCACCGAATGGCAGGTCGTCCATGCTCAGGTGCATCACCGTGTCGTTGATCGTCACGCCACCGACGACGGTGCGGGCAAGCACACGCTCCTGTTCCCGTACGTCGTCGCCGAAGTAATACAGGCTCAACGGGCGAGCATGTCCGTTGATGTAGGCGATGGCATCGTCGATGCCGTCATAGGCGACGATCGGCAGGATCGGTCCGAAAATCTCGTCGCGCATGACATCCATGTTGTCGTCCACGCCGGTGACCACGGCGGGTACGAGTCGACGCTCCTCCAGCGCCCCGCCCGGAGAATTCAGTTCGCGCACTACCGCTCCTTTCGCGCGCGCATCGTCGAGGTAACCTAGCAACCGGTCGAAGTGGCTGGCATTGACGATGGCCGTGTAATCGGGATTGCCGGCAAACGTCGGGAACATGCCCTTCACCGCACGATCCAGGGCGTCGACGAAGGCGTCCACCCTGTCTCGTCGCAGCAGCGCATAGTCCGGTGCGACACAGACCTGACCTGCGTTGAGCGTCTTGCCGAACATCAGCCGTCTGGCCGCCAGGTCGAGGTCGGCATCGGTGCCGACGATGGCCGGCGACTTGCCGCCCAACTCCAGCGTCACGGGCACGAGGTTCTCGGCGGCGGCGCGCATGATGTGCTTCGCCACCGAGCCGGCGCCGGTGAACAGGAGATGGTCGAAGGGGAGCGAAGCGAAAGCCGCACCGACCTCGGCATCGCCCGTGAACACCGCGACCTCGCTATCGTCGAAAGCCGTGGCGATCATCCGCTGTATGAGAGCGGAGGAACGCGGCGTGAATTCCGAGGGCTTGATCATCGCGCGGTTGCCGGCGGCGAGTATGCCGGCAAGCGGGGCGAACGTGAGATTGAACGGGAAGTTCCACGGCGAGATCAGGCCCACGACGCCCTTGGGCTGGTAGTCGACCCAGGCCCGCGCACCGAGCAAGGCGAGCGGCGCGGGCGATACCTTGCGCGGCTCGCGGCGCATCCAGCGGCGCACATGACGCTTCGCATGCTTGAGTGGCTCGATCGAAGCCGCCACGTCGGTCACCAGCGAAGCGTGCACCGAGCGGTGACCGAAGTCCTCGCGCAAGGCGTCGGCCATCTCGTCGGCGTGGTCCACCAGGAGGCCGATGGCCCGGTCGAGACGGTCGATGCGGACCTCGGCCGACGGTGGTCCATCGGCGAGTTGGGCTGACTTCTGGCGTTCCAGCGTGGCGTGCATGACGCCACTATACGGCCTAGCTGTTGCTCCAGCCGCCGCCCAGGGCGCGAATCAGCTGCACGCTGGCGCGCAGCTGACGGGTTTCGAGATCGATCACGCTGCGCCGCGCGTCGAGCGCATCGGTCTGGGCCTGGACGACATCGAGGTAACCCACCGCGCCCTCGCGATAGCGGTTGAGCGACAGGTCCACGGACCGCTGCGCCGCATCCGCGGCCGCTCTCTGATCCGTGAGCGCCGCACCCAGGTCGCGCAGCAGGGTGAGGTTGTCCTCGACCTGAGCGAAGGCGTCGAGCACCACGCCGCGGTATTGCGCACCGGCCTCCTCGGTCGCCGCCTTCGCCGCGTCGACACCGGCCTTGCGGCGCCCGCCGTCGAACACGCTGAGGAACAACGTCGGGCCGATCGACCAGAATCGATTCGGTGCGGTGGCGATGCTGCCCCAGGCGCCGCTCTGCCAGCCACCCTGTGCGTCGAGCGTCAGCTGCGGAAAGAACGCGGAACGAGCGATGCCCACGCGCGCGTTCGCCGCCGCCGTGCGCCGCTCGGCCGCCGCGATGTCCGGGCGCCGCTGCAGGATCAGCGAAGGCACTTCGAGCGGTATCGTGGGAACGCGCACGGCGTCGTCATCCGCCGCCAGCGTGAACGTCGAAGCGGACTCGCCAACCAGCACCGCGATCGCGTGCTGCACCAGTCCGCGTTGTGCCTGCGCCTGCGTCAACTGCGATTTCGCGTTCGACAACTGCGTCTGCGCACGCGCCACGTCCAGTCCTGACGCGATGCCACCGTCGTGGCGTGACCGGGTCAGTTCCAGGGCCCGGGTGAACGCGTCGATACTTTCGCTGAGGACCTTGATCTGACGATCGAATCCATTGAGCTGGAGATAGTTGTCGGCCAGTTGCGCCTGGAGGCTCAACTGCACGGAGGCGAGATCCGCCGCCGATGCGGCTTGCTCGGCGGTGCCGGCGGCGACGCTGTCGCGTACCCGCCCCCACAGGTCCACCTCGTAATCGAGCTGGGCACCGATCGTGTAGGAGTTGTAGTAGGCAGGCGACGTGGCACCGCGCAAGGGTCGCGTATCGGACTCGCGGTTACGTGTGGCGTTGCCGTTCAATCCGATCTGCGGGAAGAGGCCCGCCCGCACCTGCCGGGTGAACGCTTCCGATTGCTCGTAATGCGCAAGCGCTGCCGCCAGCGTCGCATTGTTCGCGACCAGCTTCGCCTGTAGCTCGTCGAGGCGAGGATCGCCGTAGAGCTTCCACCAGCCATTCCGGTCGATGTGATCGGCCGGCTTCGCCTCGGTCCACGGCGTGTCCGCGTTCGCGTACTGCGCCACCACCGGCACATCGGGTGCCTTGTAGGCGGGTGCGAGCGAGCAGGCCGACAGGCCAAGCGACACCAGGACGGCCAGTAGAGTGTCAGGCCTTGGCATGGTCACCATCCGCCTTCTTCGCTTGCTCGCCTTCCGCTTTCTTCGGTGGATTGACGCGCACGGTGTCGCCATCGGCAAGTCCGTCGGGCGGGCTCTCGATCAGTCGCTCGCCCGCGGCCAGGCCCGAGCCGAGTTGCACGGTCTTTCCGAAGTCGCGAGCGATGGTCACTTCCTTGAACTTCACCTTGTCCTGTCCGTCCACCACCGCGACACGCAGGCCCGAGTTGTCGAAGACCAGGGCGCTCGCCGGCACGCGTAGCAAGGCCGCGTTCGACGGAAGGTCGAAAGTGACGCTCGCATAGCCGCCGGGCAGCAACTTGCCGTCGGCGTTGTCGACCGACACCTGGACCAGCGTGGTACCGGATGCCGCGTTGATCGCCGACGACGACGATTCGACGGTACCCGTAAAGGTCTGCCCCGGATACTCCGGCACCGCGAGTTTCACGGTCGCGCCCTGCTTGATGGAGGGGGCATAGTTCTGCGGCACGTTCACATACATCCGCAGCTTGCGCACGTCGGATACGACGAACAATTCCTGGCCGCCACCTCCGGCATTGATCAAGGCACCGACATCCGTCTCGCGCGCGGTGACCACGCCATCGAAGGGCGCGACCAGCCGGGCGAAACCCTTCAGCGCCTCGATACGTTCCAGGTTGGCCTGCGCCGCCTGGGCCAGCGCGTGCTTGGCATCGTAGTCGCCGACCTTCTCGTCCACTTCCTGCTTGGATACGGAATCGGAATCGCGCATGCCCTGCCAGCGCGTGGCCGTGGTCTTCGCCAAGGCCTCGTTGGCACGCGCGCTGGCGAGGTCCGCTTTAGCCTGGAGCAACTGCTGGTCGAGATCGGGCGTCTCGATCTCGGCGAGCAGCTCGCCCGCCTTCACCTTCTGTCCGATATCCGCCTTCCAGTACTTGAGGTATCCACTGGTGCGCGCGAAGATCGGCGCGCGGGCATACGCCTGGAGACGGCCCGGCAGGTTGAGTTCGCCGCCGCCCTGGCCACCCTCGGGAGTGACCACGTTCACCGTCGGCACGGACTGCGCATCCGTCCATTCGCGCAGCTTTCGCGAGTCGTTGGCGCGCGTCGCCACGCCAGCCACGACGACGGCGAGGACGACGATCGCGGCGATGATGCCGGCCAGCCGGAGCCGGCGCGGCGGAGGAGTTTGCAACGTATCAGGCGACATGGACAGGCTCTCCGGAGGTGTTCGCCGGTGTGGGTGACGGATGACCACGACGCGCGTGGATGATGCTGAAGACGACGGGGACGAAGAACAGCGTGGCGGCCGTGGCGAAGACCAGGCCGCCGATCACGGCGCGGCCGAGCGGTGCGTTCTGCTCGCCACCTTCACCCAGGCCCAGGGCCATGGGTGCCATGCCGATGATCATCGCCAATGCGGTCATCAGCACCGGGCGGAAGCGCACGAATCCGCCGTCGAGTGCGGCGGCCGTCGCATCTCCGAGTTCGGCCAGCCGCTCGCGGCAGAAGCTGACCACCAGGATCGAATTGGCGGTCGCCACGCCCATGCACATGATGGCGCCGGTGAGCGCGGGCACCGACAATGTGGTGTGCGTGGCGAACAATATCCAGATGATTCCCGCGATCGCCGCGGGCAGCGCGGTGACGATCACGAACGGATCGCTCCACGACTGGAAGTTCACCACGATCAGCAGGTAGATCAGCACGATCGCGCCGAGCAGTCCCAGGATCAGTCCGGAGAACGCGTTGTTCATGGTCTGCACCTGGCCCAGCAAGGCGGTGGTCGACGCCTTGGGCAGGAATTTCTTGTTCGCCTCGATGATCTTCTGGATATCGGCGGCGACGGCGCCGAGGTCGCGGTCCTGTGTCGTCGCGTAGATCTCGACCATCGACTGTATGTTGTACTGGCTCACCACCGCGTTGGTGGCCACGCGCGACACCGTGGCGAGGCCACCGAGGATCTGCGAGCCGGCCGTGCCCGAACTCGGGCTGATCGGCACGTTTTCCAGGTCGGGCAGGCTGTCGAGGCTGTATTGCGGCGTCTGCATCACGATGGGGTAGGACACGCCGTTCTGCGGGTTGAGCCAGAAGGTCGGCGCGATCTGGCTGGAACCGGCGAGATTCACGCCAAGGCTATTGGTGACGTCACGCTCGGTGATGCCCACCTGCTGCGCGCGACTGCGATCCACGTCCACATTGAGCGTCGGGTTGGCCCGCGACTGCTGGATACGTGCGTCGGCCACGCCCGGCACGCGGCGAATCTCGCGCAGGAGGCGGCTCGCATAGTCGAAGTTCGCTGCGAGGTTCGGGCCGCGGATCTGCAAGTCGATCGGCGCGGGCGAGCCGAAGTTAAGGATCTGGCTGATGATGTCCGCCGGCGGGAACGAGAATGTCGTGCCCGGGAACTCGCGTGGCAGCTGCTCGCGCAACCGGCGCACGTAATCGGCGGTCGGTGCGTGCCCTTCATTCAGCGCGATCTGGATGTCGCCATCCTGCGAGCCGATGGTGCCGGTGTTGTTATAGGTATTGTTGATACCGGACGAGGACAGGCCGATGTTGTCGACCACGGTCCCGAGTTCCTCCTTCGGGATGACCCGCCGTACGGCATCGGTCACCTCGGCGAAGAGACGCGCACTTTCCTCCACGCGCGTTCCGACGGGAGCGCGCACGTGCATGAGTATCTGGCCCGAGTCCACCGAGGGGAAGAAGTTGCGGCCGAGCATCGGCACCAGGGCGAAGGAGAGCACCACGAAGGCCATGAAGCCGACGGTGAAGGCCTTGCGGTGATGCAGGGCGAGTGCAAGCAACCCATGGTAGCTCTCGCGTATCTTTTCGAAGCGGGCCTCGAAACGGCGCTGGAAACGGACCAGCGGATTGCGCGATGGCTTCTTGCCCTCGCCATGCGGATCGTCGTGCGAGTGTGGGTGCAGCAGGTACTTGGCCATCGTCGGCACGAGCGTGCGCGAGAGGATGAAGGACGCGATCATCGCGAACATGACCGCCTCGGCCATGGGCACGAAGAGGAAGCGCGCTACGCCCTGGAGGAAGAACATCGGCACGAACACGATGCAGATGCACAACAACGAGACGAAGGCGGGCGTCACGATCTGCGCCGCGCCATCGAGAATCGCCGTCTCGACGTCCTTGCCGTGCTCCAGGTGCCAGTTGATGTTTTCGATGGTCACCGTGGCATCGTCCACGAGGATGCCCACGGCCAGCGCGAGGCCGCCCAAGGTCATGATATTCATCGTCTCGCCCATCGCCGACAACGCCGCGATGGAGCCGAGGATCGCCAGGGGAATGGACGTGGCGATGATCACCGTCGAGCGCCAGCTACCCAGGAACAGCAGGATCATCAGGCTGGTGAGCGCCGCGGCGATGACGCCTTCGCGCGCCACACCCTCGATCGCCGCGCTGACGAACAGCGACTGGTCACCGATGGGCGCGATCTTGAGGTTGGGCGGCAGTGCGTCTTTCATCGCCGCGACGCGCTCCTTGATACCGGCGATGATCGCCAACGTGGAGGCGGAACCGTTCTTCAGCACGGTCATCAGTACCGATCGGTCGCCGTTGACGTGCACGATGTTGGTTTGCGGCGGTGAGCCATCGCGCACATGGGCGACGTCGCGAATGAAGACCGTGGCACCGTTGACGGTCTTCACCGGCAGGTTGCCGAGCTCGTCCACGTCCGACGGCGAGTTGTTGAGCTGCACCGTATATTCGTACTCGCCGATCTTCTGCGTGCCCACCGGCGTGATCAGGTTCTGCGCGGCCAGCGCGTTGGCTACGTCCTGCGCGGACAGTCCGCGAGCCTGCAACGCCGGCGGATCGATATCGATCTGCACCTGGCGGGTCTTGCCGCCGAACGGGAATGGAATGGCCGCACCGGCCACGGAGGTCAGTTGTGGACGGATGATGTTGAGGCCGAGGTCTCCCAGGTTCTGCTCGGTGAGGCCCTCGCCGGACAATGCCAACTGGATGATCGGCACCGTCGACGCGTTGTAGTTCAGGATCAGCGGCGGCGTGGTGCCCTGCGGCAGCTGGCGCAACAGGGTCTGCGCGACGGCCGTGACCTGGGCATTGGCGGTGCGGATGTCGACGGTCGGCTGGAAGAAGATCTTGATGATGCCGAAGCCCTGGATCGAACTGGCCTCGATGTGCTCCACGTCGTTCACCGTCGTGGTCAGCACGCGCTCGAACGGCGACGAGACGCGTCCGACCATCTGGTCCGGCGGCAGGCCGTTGTACTGCCACACCACCGCGATCACCGGAATCTTGATGTCGGGAAAGATATCCGTCGGCGTGCGCAGCGCGGCAAGCGGGCCGATGATGAGGATCAGCAGGGCGAGGACGACGAAGGTATACGGCCGCGTGAGTGCGATCCGGACGATGCCAATCATGGGAAGACGGATTCCGAGCGCGATGTTGCGTCGCGGCGGATTTTGCGCCCGGCGGAATCCGCCGCGTAGTTAAGATTTATTTAGGCGGCCGGACACGTCACGGAAAACACCGCGCCCTTCTCGTTTCCACCCACCGACAACGAGAACCCATGGAGCCGGACGATGGCGCTCACGATCGCGAGGCCCAGGCCGCACCCCGGCTTGGTGCGGGTCTCGTCGCCCCGGTAGAACCGGCGGAACACCGCCTCGCGCTCGTTCGGCGGGATGCCGGGGCCGGTGTCCGCGATATCCACCCGCGCGTCGCCCGTGGGATCGGTGAGCGCCACCAGGCGTACCGCGCCACCGTTCGGAGTGAACTTGATCGCGTTGCCGACGAGGTTGGCGAATGCCTCGAACATGAGCTGCGGATCGCCGCGAAGCGGCGGCAAACGCCCCACGTCGATCTCGAACAGCTGCCCGCGATCCTCGGCCAGCGGTGCGTAGAACTCGTGCACGTTGCGCAACACGGCGCCCAGGTCCATGTTTTCGAAGCAGGCACTGCGCTGGCGATCCTCCAGTTCGGACACGCGCAAGAGGGCGCGGAACCGGCTGAGGACGGTATCGATCTCGGCGACGCAAGCGTCGAGCTGTTCCGCTTCGGGCTTCCCCTCGAACTGCTGCTGCAGCCGATACAGGCGCGTGCGCATCCGCGTGAGCGGTGTGCGCAAGTCGTGAGCGATGTTATCGGTGACGCCCTTCACCTCGCCGAGCAGGCGCTCGATCTCGGCCAGCGTGGTGTTCACCGTCGCGGCCAGCAGGTCCACCTCGTCGCCGCCGCGCGTGACGGGCAGGCGCACGCTGAGATCGCCTTCGCGAATCGGCTCCATCGCCCGCTGGATCGCCCGGATCCGCCGCGCGGGGCCACGCGCGATCAGGACGCCGCCGAGCAGGCCGGGAATGAGTGTCAGTGACAGGCCCCACAGCAAGCCTCGGCGGATGATCGCGCCGATGCCGTCGATGGTCGTGCTTTCCTTCGCGACGACCAGGCGGTCGCCGTTGGGCAGCACGCGGGTGATACCCCGTGCGCGCATGGTGACGTTGCGGGTCGGGCCGGCGAGGCTGGCGTTCACCGACCGCACGACGCCCTCGTCGGTCAGTTCCTCGGGTACCTTGCTGATATTGCCCGCGATGCGTGCGCCCTTCGCATCGAACAAGCCGATCCACATGAAACCCTGGACATCGATGGCGCTCGCCGCCTCGACGGTCGCCGGCAGGCGCTGCTGGTCCGTGTTCTCGAGGTAATGGATGCGCGCGGCGAGCATCTGGTCGACCACGCCCGACAGGTAGCGCGAGGACTCCCATTGCACGACACCCAGCAGCACGACGGACCAGATCGCGAACAGGGCGCCGTAGATGATGATCAGGCGCGAGGTGGCGGAACGCCAGGCGTCAGTCAGCGGGCGCAAGGACATACCCCGAGCCGCGTACGGTGCGGATGAGTGGCACCTGGCCGGCGCCGTCGATCTTGCGCCGGAGGCGGCCGATATGGACGTCGATCACGTTGGTGCCGGGATCGAAGTGGAAGCCCCACACATGCTCGAAGATCATCTGCCGCGTCACCACCTGGCCCGCGTTGCGCATCAGGAATTCGAGCAGGCGGAACTCGGTGGGCAGCAAGGTGAGCGCTTCGCCGTTGCGTTGGGCGTTATGGCGGACCAGGTCCAGTTCTAGGTCCGCGACGCGCAGGCGCGTGTCGTTCGCGCTGGGCCGGCGCCGGCGCAGCAATACTTCGGCACGCGCGGCCAACTCGTCGGGAGCGAAGGGTTTGGTGAGATAGTCGTCGCCGCCGGCGCGCAGGCCGCGCACGCGGTCGTCCACGTCGGACAAGGCGCTGATCATCAACACCGGCGTGTCCACGTTGCGCTGGCGCAACGCGGAGATCACGTCGATGCCGTCCATGCCGGGCAGCATACGGTCGAGGGTGATGATGTCGTAGCCGTCCGCGAGCGCGCGGTCGAGGCCGTCACGGCCGTTCGCCACCCAGTCGGCGGTGAGGCCGTGGGCACCGAGTTCCGCGACGATGTCGCGGGCGGTCACTTCATCGTCTTCGATGACCAGGGCCCTGGGCATCCGGGTTCACTCCACGACTGGGAACAACGGAAAACGGCCCCGCGCGGGGCCGTTCCGGATCTTACGCCTGTTCGGTCGATCAGGCGGCGATGGCGACGCGCATCTTTTTCATGGCGTTCGCCTCGATCTGGCGGATGCGTTCGGCGGAAACGCCGTATTCATCGGCAAGATCCTGCAGCGTGGCCTTGTTGTCCTCGGCCAGCCAGCGGCGCTGGATGATGTCGCGCGAGCGGTCGTCGAGGTTGCCAAGCGCAGAGGACAACGCGCCCATCTGGTTGTTGCTGGCGTCTTCCTCGGCAAGGTTGTCGTAAGGATCGGCGCCTTCGTCGACCAGGAACGCAGCCGGTGCGGGCTTGTCGTCGTCGTCCGCGTCGGCCGGGGCCTCGAAGCCCACGTCGCGACCCGAAAGACGCGATTCCATCTCGCGGACGGTCGCTTCCGGCACGCCCAGGTCCTGCGCGACCACGCGCACTTCCTCGGCATTCATCCAGCCCAGGCGCTTCTTGCTCTTGCGCAGGTTGAAGAACAGCTTGCGCTGCGCCTTGGTGGTGGCGACCTTCACGATGCGCCAGTTACGCAGGATGAACTCGTGCATTTCGGCACGGATCCAGTGCACCGCGAAGCTGACCAGGCGAACGCCCTGGTCCGGGTCGAAGCGCTTCACGGCCTTCATCAGGCCGATGTTGCCTTCCTGGATGAGGTCCGACAGCTGCAGGCCATAGCCGTTGTAGCCGCGGGCCACATGGACCACGAAACGCAGGTGGGACATCACGAGCTGCTTGGCGGCGTCGAGATCGGCGTCGTCGTGGAAGCGGCGCGCCAGCGACTGCTCCTCGTCAAGGCTGAGCACCGGGATGCGATGGACCGCCGAGATGTAGGAATCCAGACTGCCAACGACGCTCGGTAGCCCGTAGTTACGGGTGGCGAGGGCTTGGGACATGTGTGGAACCTCCTGAAAGTCTGTATGCAGATTAGCAGTCCCGAAGTGAGAGTGCTAAGTCAGCCCGAAGTTCATATCGGTTAACTGTACGCAATGGTACAGAAATACCCTCCGGCTGTCCAGAGGACTGGGGGAGGTATTCAGGAGACAGACGGCCCGCCGCCGTACGGCACGCGGCGGAAAGCCCACAACGGCAGCTATGTAGCTGTCGTGCTTCATGAAGTTGGGGCGGCCCGCGGACTTTAAAGGTTCTTCACGGAAGTCTGTGGCGGCGTTTCGGCTCGGCTGCGCCCTTGCGTTGGGGGTGTGCGGCCGGAGCCGTCGGCCACCACCCTCGTCGCTCCGAGTTGCACCCATCGCCCTGGTGGGAGCCGACCCTGTCGGCGATGGGTGCTTGCCTCGACCGGGCCCGCTGCCGCGGGATCGCCGACAGAGTCGGCTCCCACCAGGGTATGGCGATCCAACAGGGTGCGGTGCTTGGCGGTGTGTCGCGGTGTTCCGTGTGCGGTGCGCGCTATGCGGCGTGCGACAACCTTCGCTCTTTCCCATCAACCCACCGCAGTCGTGACTGAGCTGCCGGGCGCCCCCCCCCCGGCGCGCCATGAGGCGCCGAGGACGGACGGGCGGACAAGGCCCGCAGGGGATCGGCCTGGACGGCCGATCGTTTTCGCTGAGGCAGGAGCCGAATCGAAAACCCCCGCCCGACCGTCCGGGCCCGCCGGGGCGCAGCCATCGGACATGGCCGCGCAGCGGCTTCCTTCCCCAAGGGACGGCGCCGCCTGGCGCGCCGAGGGGGACGCCCGGCAGCTCCCCCGGGAGCCACACAACCCAACGCGAGGGCGAAGCCGAACCCCCAACACCGGACGAATCCCGGAAATGCGGAAGACCCTTTTAAAAGCCTCCGAGGCCCTGCCGTGGCAGCCCCCGGTCTAGACGGTCAGTTCCGCCTTGGGCGGCAGAGACCAGTCGATCGGCGGCTCGCCACGCGATTCGAGATAAGCGTTCGCCTGGGCGAAGTGGCCACAGCCCAAGAAGCCGCGATGCGCGGACAGGGGTGAGGGATGCACGCTACGCAGGATCTTATGGCGCTTTCCGTCGATCAGCTGGCCCTTCTTCTGCGCGTGGCTGCCCCAAAGCATGAAGACGAGGCCTTCGCGTTCGCGGTTGAGGGCCTCGATGGCAGTGTCGGTGAAGCCCTCCCAGCCCTTGCCCTGGTGCGAACCCGCCTGCCCGGCCTCCACCGTGAGCACGGCGTTGAGCAGCAGCACGCCACGGTCGGCCCATGGCGTAAGGCAGCCGTGGTCGGGGCGCGGGATACCGAGGGAATCCTCGATTTCCTTGAATATGTTCTGCAGAGAAGGAGGCACGCGCACGCCGGGGCGCACGGAAAAACTGAGGCCATGCGCCTGGCCAGGGCCATGGTAGGGGTCCTGGCCGAGGACGACGACGCGCACCTTGTCGAATGGCGTGTGCGTGAACGCGTTGAAGATCTCCGGCCCGGGCGGGTAAATCGTCTTGCCCCGCGCCTTCTCCTCGCGAAGAAAGGCCGAGAGCGCCCGCATCTCCGGGCGATCGAGGTAGTCGCCGATCCTTTCCTTCCAGGACGGCTCGAGCTTTATGCGATCGTTCAACTTTCCGCCCTGTCGCGAAGGTGCAAGGCCACCCGGAGCTGGAACAGCAGCTTGGTGATGAGCAGCTTTTCCTCGACGGGTTTCTCGACGAGGTCGTTGGCGCCGGCGCGCAGGAGCGCCGCCTGGTTCGCGGGGTTCTCGTCACCGGTCATGACCAGTGTGGGAAGTTGCCCCTTGCCATAGCCGAACTCGTTGCGGATGCGCTCGACGAGATCGCCGCCGGTGAGTTCCCCCTTGAGGCTGACATCGGTAAGGACCACGTCGGCGCCGATCTCGCCACGCGTCCGGGCTTCACGCAGGTGCGTGAGCGCGTCCTCCGCGCTGATGACATGGCGCACGGTAAGGCCGTACTTTTCCATCATGCGCCGGGTGGCAAGCGCCACCACGCGGCTGTCCTCGACATAGAGCACCTCGCCTTCCGCGCCGCCCTCGGGACGCACGTAGCCGCGGATGAATTCCGCCAGGGCGCCGAAACCCAGGGACTTGTCGAAGTAGTCGGTGACGAACTCGCCCAGCTCGCGCCGGTGCAGGCGCGCTTCGACATCGCCCGAGACTACGACGATCGGCATGTAGATCTGCGGCGCGGACTCGCGCACGAAACGCGCCACGTCCAGCCCATCCATGTCGGGCAGGCGCAGGGCCACGGTGACGAAGTCGAAGACGCCACGCTGCAACTCGGCTTGCGCCTCGGCACCGGTGGATGCGCCGACGATCTCCACCCCCGGTACCTCCGCGTTGACCACGCGCGCGATCAACTGGCGAACGACCTTCGAGCCGTCCACCACGAGCATACGAGGCGTCGCGCCCGCGACACCCGAACCGATGTGAGATCCCACCCCGCCTCCCCCTGTCAGGCCGCCGCGGCGCGGCGAATCTGCCGTGCGCTGACGAGCCGTGCACCGAGCCACCCCAGCACGGCAGAAGCGAAGGGTACCGAAAGCAGGAGCCAGGCGGGGAGTCCGCCGAAGCTCACGCTGCCGTCGTATGCCGCGGCAAGGCGGCCGACGGGCCCGGCAAGGGCCAGTTCGAGCACCACGGCCAGCGCCACGGCAAACACACCCGCCAGGAAGCCCAGCCAGATACCGGCATACAGGTACGGACGGCGGACGAACGGACGGCTGGCACCGATGAGCAGGAGCACGCCGATCTCGGCGCTACGGCTCTGGATGTCGACACGGATCGTGTTGCCGACCACCAGCAGGGCGGCGACACCGAGCAACAAGGCCAGCAGGCTGACCGCACGGGTACCCACGCCGATCAGGGCATCGAGACGCTGCCGCCATGCACCGGTGTCCTGAACCATGTCGACACCGGGCGTGGCCTTCATCGAATCGACGAGGCGACCGATATCCTCCGCCGACAAGCCTGGCTTGGGCTGCACGGAAAGCACGTAAGGCAGCGGGTTGGCATCGAGCGATTGCAATGCGCCGGAGAACCCCTGTACCTCCGCCAGTTCGTCCAGGCCATCCTTCGGCGTGCGCACGACGATGTCGGCCACTTCCGGACGACCACGCAAGGCGGAAGCGGCGGTCTCGGCCATGCCCGCGTTCTGGCCCGGTTTCATGAATGCGCTGATGGACTGGTTGCGGCCAAGCGCATCGCCCATCCGCTGCACGTTGCCGAGCAGGAGGTAGAAGGTCAGTGGCAGGGCGAGCGCCACGCCCATCACGGCCACGGTGAGCAAGGTGCCGAGTGGCCGGGCGCCAAGGCGGCGCAGGCTGATCGACATGCTCCAGGCGTGGTGTTCGCGCCACGCGCCCACCTTGCGCGGTTCGCTGCGACGGGTCTTTTCCGGCTCGGGCGCGCGGCGCGGCTCGCGGACGGCGTTCATACCACCTCCATCGCGGGGACGTCGGCAACCAGCTTGCCGTGGTCGAGCACGACGACGCGCTTCTTCATTCGCTTGATCAGCATGAGGTCGTGGCTGGCGACGAGGACGGCGGTACCAACCGCCTGGAACTCCGCGAACAGGCCCATGATTTCCATGGCCAGTTGCGGGTCGAGGTTACCGGTGGGTTCGTCGGCGATGAGTACGGCGGGCTTGGCGACGATGGCCCGCGCGATGCCCACGCGCTGCTGTTCGCCCGTGGAAAGCGCCTCGGGCAGTTGCTTCTCGTAGCTGAGCAGGCCGACCTTTTCCAGCGCCGCCCGCACACGGCGGCCCCGGTCGGCCGGCGACACGCCCGCGATGATCAAGGGCAGTTCGACGTTGGCGAAGACGCTGCGGTCCAGCAACAGGCGGTGGTCCTGGAAAACCATGCCCAGCTTGCGCCGGATCTTAGGGATCTCGGCCGGCCGCACGGTATTGAGCTTGCGGCCGTCGAGGGTCACCACGCCGTTGGTGGGGCGCTCGATCATCGCCAGCAGTTTGAGCAGCGTGCTTTTCCCCGCCCCGGAATGGCCCGTGACGAAGGCCATTTCGCCCGCCTCGACACTAAAAGACACGTCGGTAAGGGCCTGGTGATCGCCCTCGTACCGTTTGCTCACCAGATCGAAACCGATCACCGCGTCACCCGTTGGCCCGTGAAGCCCCAGAGGATAAGGGATGTGGTGTTGCTTTTGCGGTGGGGCACCCGACGGAGTTCAGCCAACCGCCGCACCGGATCGAAGCCGCTTTACTGTGGGAGCCGCTTCAGTGGCGATGGGCTGCTTGCCTCGACCTGGCCCGCTGCCGCGGGATCGCCGACAAGGTCGGCTCCCACCCGAGTGAGGGGCCTCCCACCAAGCCGGCTCCACAGGATTGGCTCGACAGGGTCGGCTCGGTGAAGTCGCCTCGGTGGGGCCGGCTCGGTGGGAGCCGACCCTGTCGGCGATGTGCTTGCCTCAGCGCCCGCCGAACAACCGGCCGATACGGCGCAGGAGGCCGACCTTTTCCTTGGCGGGCGGAGCCACAGGCGCGGACGCAGGTCGGCTGGCGGTCACCTGGCGCGAAGGACGGCGGTTCGGGTTCGACTGGCCTTCCGCATGCCGCGCAGCACCGGGTTGCTGCTCCTTGACCGTGGAGCGCGTCGAGGCGCCATTGCCAGCCGACGAGGCATTGCGGCCACCGTTCGAGCCTTCACGACCACCGTTGCGCCGGTTCGCACCGTTATCGGCATTGCCAGCGCCGCTGGCGTTGCCGCCCTCGGCGCCCTCGCGGGCACCGCGGCCACGGCCGCCGCGACGACGGCGCTTCTTCGGCGCGGAAGCATCGGCCATCGCCTGGGCGGCGGCGGGGAGCTCGGCGACCGTTTCGGCGACGACCACGGTCTTCATCGGCACTTCGGTCGACACGGCGTCTGCAGCCGCGGCCGGCCTGTCTTCACGCGGCGGGCGCGGGCGGCGCTCGCGGCTGCCCGAACGCTCCCCGGAACGGGGACCGCCACGGCCGTCGCGACCGCCACGGCCACCCTTTTCCGGCGGCGCGCCGCGGGTCGGGATGTGCCCGTCGTTGTCGTTCGGATCGTCGATTTCATCCTGCACGCCATCCGCACGCGGACGCGGCGGCGGCATCACCAGCATCTTCGCGTCGATGGACGCGGTCGGAATCTTCTGGTTGATGTAGGCCTCGATGTCGGGCAGGCCCATGGCGTAGAGGTCGCAGGCGAAGCTGATGGCGTCGCCCTCGGCGCCGAGCCGGGCCGTACGGCCGATGCGGTGGACGTAGTCCTCCGCATCCTGCGGCAGGTCGTAGTTGAACACGTGGCTGACCGCCGGAATGTGCAGGCCGCGGGCGGCCACGTCGGTGGCCACGAGCAGGTCGATCTGGCCATCCTGGAATCGCTGCAGCAGCTTCTGGCGCTTCACCTGCGGCACGTCGCCGGAGATGGCGCCGACGCGGAAGTTGTGCCGCTTCAGGCGATCGGTGATGCGCTCGGCGGCGGCCTTGGTGTTGACGAAGATGATGCTGCGCTCGGTCTTGCTCTCTTCGAGCAGGTTGAGCAGGAGCGGCATCTTCTCTTCCTTGGACGGGAAGTAGACCACCTGGCGAACACGGTCGGCGGTGACGTTCTCGGTCTCCACCACGAGCTTTTCGGCCTCGTGCATGTGCTCGTAGGCGAGTTCGAGCACGCGGTGGCTCAGGGTGGCGGAGAACAGCAGCACCTGGCGGGCCTCGCGCGACGGCAGGCGGCGGAAGATGAAGCGCACGTCCTTGATGAAACCGAGGTCGAACATGCGATCGGCTTCGTCGATGACCATGACCTCGACGCTGCCGAAGCCGAAGACATCCTGCTTGTAGTAATCGAGCAGGCGGCCCGGCGTGGCGATGATGATGTCGCAGCCGTCGCGCAGCTGCTGGCGCTGCTTGTCGTAGTCGACGCCGCCGTAGATGAGGGCGCTGCGCAGACCGGTGGCCTTGCCGATGGTCTGGAAGTCCTTCTCGATCTGGATCGCCAGCTCACGGGTGGGCGCGATGATCAGGGCGCGAGGATCGGAATCCTTGCGGTCCGGATGCGCCGGGTTCTTGAGCAGGCGGTCCATCAGGGCGACCAGGAAGGCGAAGGTCTTGCCGGTGCCCGTCTGGGCCTGTCCGGCGACATCGCGGCCGGTCAGGGCGATCGGCAGGGTCAGCGCCTGGATCGGCGTGCAGCGGGTGATACCGGCGGCGGCGAGACCCTGGTGGAGCAGCGGATGGAGGTCGAGGTTTTCGTAGAAGACGTCGGTGAGAACGGTTTGGGACATGTGGATGAGTGACCTGGAGTCTCGCGCCGCGCATACGCGGCGTCGCCCCGACGGCAGGAATGGGCCGCGGGGCGGTGGGTGATCCGGTCGGCGGCGTCACGGGAGAGTCGGCAGGCGCCGGTTGCCGCCGGCGGCCGTACGACGCGCCCGGCGCACGATGGCCGGAGGCGGCGGCGCGCGACCCGACGGTTCTCGCTGGCATAGGTGAAAAGGCTGTTAACCGCGAGAGCGTGCTCACCTATGTCAACGAGAACCATCCCGTCGGCGCCCTTGAATCGCTTGAATCGCGCCCCTAGTTGGGTTGGAATGAGGGCCGCCGGCTGCAATGGCCAAGACCTTCGGTTCCGGTTGGACCCGCGACATGGGGCTCCTTAGTGTAGCCGATGCGGGCGTCACGGTCGTCAACCCCCTTTCACCCCCTTCCTGGAGATCACGGTGAGCGACAAGATCACCCATGTGAGCGACGCTGCATTTCAGCAGACCGTCCTCGAATCCGACACCCCCGTCCTGCTCGACTTCTGGGCGGAATGGTGTGGCCCCTGCAAGTCGATCGCTCCGGTCCTGGACGAACTGGCTGGTGAGTACGAGGGCAAGCTGAAGGTCGTCAAGATCAACATCGACGAGAACCCGCAGACCCCTCGCCAGTATGGAGTCCGTGGTATTCCCACCCTGATGATGTTCAAAGATGGCAAGGTCGCCGGCACCCAGATCGGGGCCGTCGGCAAGGGTCAGCTGACCCAGTTCATCGACAAGGCGATCTGATCGCCGGCTGTACGGTTCACCCAAGCCGCCGCGTGAGGCGCTTTACGCCGCGCCTCACGCGATGCTAGGCTTCAGGCGTTCGCCGGGACACCGCTTGTCCCCCACGTCGCGAACCCTCTCCCATTCTTCTTTCAACGGCGCCCCGTGAGGTTTGCCCGTGTCCGATATCGAAACCAAAGATTCCATCGACGCCAAGGGCGCCGGCGACCAGCCTGCGACCGAACCGCGTCCCCGTACCCGTCGCAAGGCACCGGCTTCGGCCGATGCCCCGGCGGTGGAGACGAGCGCCCCGTCGCCGGCTCCCGCCAGGGCGGCGGTGCCACCGCCCCCACCCTCGCCACCACCGCTTCCGCCGGCCCCACAGGCCGAACTGCAGTTGGGTAACACGCAGCAGCCCACGCCGCAGAACGAGCCACGTGACGGCAACCAGGGACCATCCCAGGGTGGTGGCCAGCCGAACAACCCGCAGCAGGCGCGGGGCGACAACCCGAACCAGCAGCAGAACCCCAATCGCGCCAATGACCGCAACGAGCGTGACGGCCGCGGCCGCCGCCGGCGCAACGAGCGCAACCAGCAACGCCAGGGCGGCGGCGGTGGTGGTGGCAGCCCGGGCAACAGCAGTAGCGGCGGTGGCGGTAACTACCAGCATCCGCGCAACAACAATGGCTATCCCGTCGACGACGACGAGAATGCCGACGCCGGCAGCAACGATCGCCTGATCAACCTGACCGAGCTCAAGCGCAAGAACGCCATCCAGCTGCTCGAGTTCGCCGAATCCCTCGGCGTCCGCGAGGGCGTGGCGCGCCAGCGCAAGCAGGACGTCGTCTTCAACATCCTCAAGGCGCACGCCCGCTCCGGCGGCGGCATCTGGGCCGAGGGCGTGCTCGAGATCCTGCAGGACGGCTTCGGCTTCCTGCGCTCGGCCGACGAGTCCTACCTGGCAGGTCCGGACGACATCTACGTCTCGCCCAGCCAGATCCGGCGCTTCAACCTGCGCACGGGCGACTACATCACCGGTCGCGTCCGCCATCCGAAGGAAGGCGAGCGTTACTTCGCGATGCTCAAGGTCGACGACATCAACGGCGATCCGCCGGAGGCGTCGAAGAACAAGCTCCTGTTCGAGAACCTCACCCCGCTGTTCCCGCGCAAGTCGTTCAAGCTCGAGCGCGGCAACGGGTCCACCGAGGACATCACCGGCCGCATCCTCGACCTCGTCGCCCCGATCGGCCGTGGCCAGCGCGGCCTCATCGTCTCCCAGCCGAAATCCGGTAAGACGATGATGCTGCAGAACATCGCCCAGGCCATCCAGTACAACCACCCGGACGTTCACCTGATCATGCTGTTGATCGATGAGCGTCCCGAGGAAGTCACGGAAATCGCCCGCACCGTTCGCGCCGAGGTCATCAGCTCCACCTTCGACGAGCCGGCCGTCCGCCACGTGCAGGTCGCCGAGATGGTGATCGAGCGGGCCAAGCGCCTGGTCGAGCACAAGAAGGACGTGGTGATCCTGCTCGATTCGATCACCCGCCTGGCCCGCGCCTACAACACCGTGGTGCCCAGCTCCGGCAAGGTGCTCACCGGCGGCGTCGACGCCAACGCCCTGCAGCGCCCGAAGCGCTTCTTCGGCGCGGCGCGCAACGTCGAGGAAGGCGGCAGCCTCACCATCATCGCCACCGCCCTGACCGATACCGGTTCGAAGATGGACGAGGTGATCTACGAGGAGTTCAAGGGCACCGGCAACATGGAAGTGCACCTGTCCCGTCGCATCTCCGAGAAGCGCGTCTACCCGGCGATCGACATCAACCGGTCGGGTACCCGCCGCGAAGACCTGCTGATCGATCCGGACCTGCTCGCGAAGATCTGGATCCTGCGCAAGCTGCTCCACCCGATGGACGAACTGGCCGCGATGGAGTTCATGCTCGACAAGATGAAGAACACGAAGTCCAATGACGAGTTCTTCAATTCCATGAAGCGCTGAGCGCTCCACGGGAACTTGCGAAGAGGCCGCCCAAGGGGCGGCCTCTTCGTATCCGCGCCCCGTCCACCGGCTTTTGCTACGCTGCGCCGCCGGCCATCCCTTTTGGGCACGAAGACGCGCCCCCATGTGGAGCGGCTACCGGCCTAAAGCCCAACGTCAAGGAAAGTCCGTGTCCATCCCCAGCGCCGCCAAGAGCACGCCGATCGGCGACCGTCACGACCTGGTCGCCTACCTCGCCGAAGGCGAGAAGCCGCGCGAGGCCTGGCGCATCGGCACGGAACACGAGAAATTCGGTTTCTATACCGACGACCTGACCCCGCCGCCCTTCGTGGGCGAGCGTCCGGGGATTCGCGCGGTGCTCGAAGGCATGGCATCCCGCTTCGACTGGGATATCGCCCGCGAGGGCGAGACGCCCGTGGCGCTGACCAAGGGCATGGCGAACATCACGCTGGAGCCCGCCGGTCAACTGGAATTGTCCGGTGCCCCACTGAAGTCCGTGCACGAGACTTGCGACGAAGTGACGAACCACCTGAAGGAAGTCCGCTCGGTGGCCGAGGAACTCGGCATCGGCTTCCTCGGCATGGGCTTCCAGCCGAAGTGGCGCCGCGACCAGATGCCCTGGATGCCCAAGGGGCGCTACAAGATCATGCGTGAGTACATGCCCAAGGTCGGCTCGCTCGGCCTCGACATGATGACCCGCACCTGCACCGTCCAGGTCAACCTCGACTACGCGAGCGAGGCCGACATGGTGAAGAAATTCCGCGTCGCACTGGCCTTGCAGCCCATCGCCACGGCACTGTTCGCCAATTCACCCTTCACCGAGGGCAAGCCCAACGGCTACAAGTCGTATCGCTCGCACGTCTGGACCGATACCGATGGCGACCGCACAGGGATGCTCGATTTCGTCTTCGAGGACGGTTTCGGTTATGAGCGCTACGTCGACTACATCCTCGACGTGCCTATGTATTTCAGCTATCGCGACGGCCAGTATGTCGACCTGTCCGGGCAGGATTTCAAGAAGTTCATGCGTGGCGAGCTGCCTGCCCTGCCCGGCGTGCGGGCGACGATGAAAGACTGGGCCGACCACCTGACCACCGCCTTCCCCGAGGTGCGCCTGAAGCAGTACCTCGAAATGCGCGGCGCCGACACCAGCACGTGGAACTCGCTTTGTGCTTTGCCCGCTTTCTGGGTCGGCCTGCTTTACGACGATGTCGCGCTGGACGCGGCGTGGGACCTGGTGAAGGACTTCAACAGGACCGAGCGCCACGGCTTGCGCGACGGCGTGCCGAAGGAAGCCCTGGATCTCCCTTTCCGAGGTCTCAAGGTACGCGACCTTTCGCTGGAAGCGCTGAAGATTTCCGAGGCGGGCCTGAAGCGCCGCAACCAGCTCGGAAACCGCGGTGCGGACGAATCGATCTACCTCGAGCCGCTGATGGAGATCGCGCTCTCCGGCAAGACGCAGGCCGACGTGAAGCTCGAACGGTTCCACAAGGAGTGGAACGGGAGCGTCGACCCGGTTTTCCGCGAATACGCCTACTGAAGCGTCGCCGACAGGGTCGGCGATTCCAGGCAACAAAAAAACCTCCCCGTCGCCGGGGAGGTTTTTTTTCGACTTCGTATCAGCCGATCGCCGGAGCGATCAGAACTGGTACCGGGCCGACACGCTCAGGAGGTTGCCCTTGTCGTCGTTCTCGCCGACCAGGCGATCGCCCGTCGAGCTCGACACACCGGCAATGTGCGCGTTGTTCACGAAGATGTGCGCATAACCGGCGTTGATCTCGAAGCGCTCGGTCGCCTTGTAGCCGAGACCGAAGGCCACCCACTTGCGGGTCGAGTCCGGCACGCGCGGCGAACGGGTGTCGTCGTAGGTCGGGGTGCTGTCGACGGCCACACCGGCACGAAGGGTGAACTTGTCGTCGAGGTAATACTCGCCGCCGACCGATGCGAACCAGCTGTTGCGCCAGCTGTAGTTCTCGCTCGTGGACGGCTGGTTCGGGTTCGAATAATTGACCGTGAGATCCTTGAACGAATCCCACTTGGTCCACGACAGGTCGAAGCCGAGGCCGAACTTCTCGTCCTGGTGCCAGAAGCTCGCGGTGGCGATCGCGGGCGTGGTGAAGCCGGCACGGCCGTCGGTGTGCGTGAACGGCGGCTGGCCGCTGCCCAGCAACGCACCCACGGTCGGATTCGACAGCACGGCGGTGACGTTGGTCGGCATCGTGAAGTTGCCAGTGCCTTCCAGGGTGTGCTTGATCTTGCTGCGGTAGTTCAGCGCGATGCGATCGTTCGGCGTGAGCTTCCACAGGCCACCGACCTGCCAGCCGTAGGCCCAGTCATCACCCTTGATCTTGGCGTAGCCATCGCTGCCCGGCGGCACGACCGCGGCGTACTGGGCGGCGAGCGCACGGGCGACGGCCGGGGACAGCTGGCCGGCAGCCGCGGCGCGCTGGATCAGACCCAGGCCGACGGTGTTGTAGTTGATCGCGCTGGTCAGTTCCGCGCTGGTCTTCTGCGCGATGGCGCTGACACCGACGGCGAAGTCGTCGGTCACGTCGAACGAAGCCGACAAGGTCACGTCGAACGACTTGAAGTCCGACTTGATGCCGTTGTAGCGGCCCTTCCAGTCGGAGTCGTATTCGGTCTTGAAGCCGAACGGCGCGGTCAGGCCAAGGCCGAGGTGCACGCGATCACTGACCTGGGTGGCGAAGTACATCGCCGGGACGGGAATCGTGGTACCGGCTTCGCCGCCATTGCCGCCGCTGATCGGACGGCCCTGCGCGTCGGTGGCCGTGCCGTGGAACTTGGTGCTGAAATTGATGCCGGTCACGTCGGCCTGGAACACGTTGCCCTTGAGCATGGACATCGCGGCCGGATTGTTGACGATCACGGAGGCGTCGTCACCCGCGGCGGTGGAGCCGGCGAATGCGCGGCCCAGCGCCTTGGCGCTGTTTTCCTTCAGCTGGAAGGCGCTGGCGTGGGCGGCCTGCGGAGCCACCAACGCACCGGCGATGGCCAGCGAAAGGGCGGCGACGGCCAGCGGACGGGTCGAAAGGTTCAGCTTCTGCATGCGGAGTGGCTCCTGCTTTTGTTCTGCTCTGGGGCGACGACGCGCGTAGAAAGCGTAAAACTTTCCCCTTTTCATACGCGCGTTTAACAATCTGGCTGCGAACTCTGGACGACTTGACGTCCGTTTTGCAAGTGCAGATGCAACAAAGATGAAACGGTTATCGCTTACGGGCCTCCTACACGCACCGGCTTTTGGTAGGGTAGGCGAACGAGTCGCCAAGCGAGACCTGCCGTCATGCACAGCTTCGTCTACGCCAGTCAGCGCAAACCCGACACCTACGTCTGGCTCACCCGCCGCGAGGGCTTCGATGTCCTCCCCGAGCCGCTCGTCCTCCTGTTGGGTGAACTCCACCTCGTGCTCGAGGTGGAACTCACTCCGGAGCGCCGTTTGCCACACGAAGATTCGGAGCGCGTGCTGGCGAACCTGGCCTCGCAGGGCTGGCACATGCAGACGCCCCCCAACGAAACGCTCAGCGTCTGCAACCAGCCGAACCACAATCGCGAGATCGATCCGGACCAGTTCGTCGTCCGAGCCTGACAAGGCTCCATCCGTGCATGGCCAAGACGTGCAGCCCGGGTTAACGCGACGTTACCGCGTGGGCGGTTTCCGCTCCGTATACTCCTGCGCATGGCCAATCCCAAACGTCGTCGCCCGCCGCTGATCAAAGCGCTGCCCTGGTTCCTTCCCGCCCTCGCGGCCGTCGCTTGCGCGGGCCTCACCGCGTCTCCGCTTGCGCTGATCCCCTTGCTGCTGGCGAACGCGCTGGCGATGAGCGCGGTCTGCCACGCCATCGGCTTCGACCCCGAGCCAAGCTACCTGCGCACGGTCTTGCGACGTGGCTCGGCCTATGTGGTCATGTTCACGGCCTACACCTTCGTCGTGTTCGTGCTGGTCGCCTGGCCACTGCTCAAGCTGACCCAGGCACCCAGCCTGGGCGCGGCTCTCCTTCTTGCCGGGACGCTGGTGGTAGCCCTGACGGTGCTCTGGCGGGTCTGGCCCGCGTTCGGACTGGTGTTCCTCTGGGACGACGCCTACCCCGCGCAAGGTGGCGACGGCTCATGGATCTTCACCGCGATGGCCCGCTCGGTCAGCTTCGGCCGCCACCTCTCGGCGGAAGATCGCTTCTTCTCGCACTTCCTTCCGGCTGCCCTGGGCCTGCTCGCGCTCGCCTTCAGTGCCGTGGCGTTGTCGGGCCTGTATGGGGTGCTGCCGGCGGAGATGCGCCTCGCCGCGCTCGGCGTCTACGCCATCGTGCTGCTGCCGCTGGGCTGCATGGTCATCGCCAACCGCACGTTGCGTGCCCTGCTATGCGATCGACGTGGCCATATCCGCACGGTGCGCGCCGAGCCACGACGTGGCGCGGAGGCGCCCGCCGCGACCGTCGCGCCGGCTCCCGTTCCCGTGCTCAGCAATGAAGAAAGCCAGCCCGGCGTGCGCGACCGCGCCCTGTTGGCGGCGACGCGCGAAGGTGACATCGCCCGTGCGGTGGCGCTGGTGGAAGCCGGCGCCGATCCCGACACCGCCGCGGAACCCGGCGACCGCGACCAGCGGCCCGTGCTGACCCTGGCCGCGTTGTCGCCGGACATCCGCCTGCTTCGTGCCCTGATCGCGAAGGGCGCCCAGGTCGATCGCGTACATAACGGCATGACCGCGCTACTCGCTGCCAGCCGCGATAGCTGGCACGGCCGGCCGGAAGCGGTACTCACGCTGTTGACGAACGGCGCCAACGCGGCCAGCACGGACGCGGAAGGCAATACGCCGCTGCATGGCGCCGTGCTCAGCGCGGAGCCGACGGTCGCCGCCATGCTGCTCGACGCAGGTGCGCCGGTCGATGCCGTGAACGCTGCCGGCGACACGCCGCTGGCCGTTGCCTGCCGTGCCGCGAACTGGGCACTCGTTCGCTTCCTGCTCGAACACGGCGCCAAGCCGGCGTCCGTCGGCGGTGAGCCCGCTCTCGTGGCGGCCGCGGGAATCGCCGACGACGATAGCGAAGGCGTCCGTGTATTGCTCCGGCACAAGGCACCGGTGAATGCGGTGAACGCGCACGGACGCACTGCGTTGATCGCCGCGTCCGCGGAGGGCCACGAGCAGATCGCCCGTGCCCTGCTGCAAGCCAACGCCAACCCGAACCTCGCCGACCGGCACGGCACGACGGCACTGATGGAAGCCGCACGCGCAGGCGCCCATGGCATCGTGCAACTGCTCGCCGAAGCCCATGCCGATACGGCACCACGCGACGGTCACGGGCGCGATGCGCTGACCCTCGCCTGCCAGTCACCGCGGGCCCAGGCCGCCACGGTGCGTGCCTTGCTCGCGCTCGGCGCCCAGCCGAAGGAAACCGGCGCCGACGGTCGCAGCGCACTGGACCACGCCGCCGCCACGGGCCGCTGGGACTTCGTCGCCTTGCTCGATCCCGAGACCCCGTTGCCGACATCGCTCAGCGAATCGGTCGTACCGGAAGCCGGCGCGGATTCGCCGATGCATTTGTACGATGCGCTACGTTTCGGTCACTGGGCGGTGGCGTCCACCTTCGCGACGAAAGTGCGCGAATGGCCAGGGCATGAACTTGCCGCGCTGTACGTCGACCTGGCCGGCGCCGGCTTCGACGCCGCGCGAGCGTGGCTGCTCGACCACGGCCTCGCCGCGGAGACGCGGCTGGCCACGGCCACCGACGAGGAAGGCACGTTGGGCCGCCGATTGTTCGACGCCTTGCTGCCGCAGTTGCCTCATTCCGCCGATGCCCTGCTCCAGCTCATGCGCGCAGGCGCATCGCCTGCCGGCGCGGGATTGCTCGGACAGGCCGTGTGCCGGCTGGAGGGCGCCGACGAGCGGCTGACCCTGGCCATGCTCGATGCCGGCGCGGACCCGTTCGGCGCCGATGCGCGCGGCCGCACGCCCGTGCACATGGCGGCCGCCACGGGCCGCGTCGCGCTCCTTGGTGCCTTGCTGGCACGTGGACTGGATCCCAATGCACGCGACACCGGCGGCCGCACGCCGCTGCACGCCGCGCTCGAACAGGGCGGCGACAGCCTGCCGCTGGTTCGCCTCCTGGTTGCCCACGGTGCCGACCCCGAAGCCGCCGATGTCAACGGCGAAACGCCCTATGGCCTCGGCATCGGCCACGGCGACGTCGAGCGCTGGTTGAACTGGCCGGCCTGGCAACTACCGCGCCGCGCGCTGCGTGCCGACGATTTGCCCGCTGCCGCGGCTGCCGGCGATACGCAGGCGGTCGATCGCCTGCTCGAACTGGGATTCCCCGTGGACACACGCGACAGCCATGGCGCAAGCGCCCTGCTGCGCGCAGCCGGTGCCGGCCAACGCGACGTCGTCGAGCACCTGCTCGCCGCTGGCGCCGATCCCACGGCGGCCGCGGCATCCGGCGTGACACCGCTTGCCGCTGCGGTGAACGCCCGGCGCGAGGCCGTGGTGGAACTGTTGCTCGCGCGCGGCGTGGCGGCCGACCAACGCCTGCCAGGCAATGCCACGGTGCTGATGATCGCGGCCACGCTCGGTTATCCGGAGATCGCGGACATGCTCCTCGCGGCCGGCGCCGATGCCACCGCCGAGGACGCCCACGGCCATACGGCCTTGCATGCCGCCGCCCAGTACTGCTTCGGCAGCAGCGACAGCCTGCGCGCACGCCGTTTGCTGGACACGGTGATCGGCAGGGGCGCCGACGTGAACAAGGCCGACAAGGATGGCGTGACGCCGTTGCTCATGCTGCTCGGCGCACATATGCGGCCCGGCGTCGCTACCGATGCGACGCACCTCGGCGCGCTCGTGCCGGTGCTGCTCGATGCCGGTGCCAGGATCGAACATGCCGATCACCGCGGTGTCAGTGCGCTCCATGCCTGCGCCATGCATGCCCTGCTTCCACCCGCACGCTTGTTGCTGCATCGGGGAGCCAGTCGTAACGCCGCGGACGCCTTCGGCCGCACCGCGGCCGACGTGGCAAGGCACCTGGGCTACGTCGATATCGCACACGAACTCGGCGGACGCACGGGAGCCATTCCGAGCGTGCGACAGACGCTGCGGCAGCCCGCGCAACCGGACTGATTACTTTTCTTCTTCGCGGACCCGCTCTTCCACGGCGTCCGCCTCGAACAGCTGCTGCAGATCGTGCAGTGCTTCCTTCGTGGTCTGCACCAGTGCGGTCTCGTCGTCGTACACGAGGTACTGCGCGCGCAATACCTGGTCGTCGTGCTTGCGGAACCGGGCGATCCGGCTTTCGACGACATCCGGGGCCATATCCAGCGACTCCAGTACGTGACGTGTCATTTCCAGGCTCGAATAGAACGTCTCTCGCACGGGGTCCTCGACACCGATGTCCATCAGCCGGAACGCGTGCTGGCGGTTGCGCGCGCGGGCCACGATCTTCAGGTGGGGGTACTGCCGGCGCACGAGGCGCGCCGTGCGCAGGTTGACCTCGGGATCGTCGGTGGCGATGACGAAGACCTCGGCCTTGTCGGCCTGGGCCGCGCGCAGCATTTCCGGTCGGCCGGGATCGCCGAAAAACAGCGAGGTGCCGCCGAAGCGACGCGAGGTTTCCACCTGTTCCACCGAGCTTTCCAGCGCGACGAACTGGATGCCCTGCGCGCGCAGGACACGGGCGACGATCTGGCCCATGCGGCCGAAGCCGGCGATGATCACGCGAGGCGTATCCGCTTCGATGGCGTCGAACTCGCGGTCCGGCTTGCGCACACGCTCGTGCACCAGGCGCGACGCGGCGAGCACGAGCAGCGGCGTCAGCGCCATCGACAGCGAGATCGCCATCACCATCAGGCCGCGCTGGTTGCCATCGATGAGGCGGTTCTGCTGGGCGAGATTAAGGATGACGAACGCGAATTCGCCGCCGCAGGCGAGCACCGCCGCAAGGCGGACGGAATCCGCCGTGGTCAGCGCGCCCACGAGCTTTCCCAGCGGCAGGATCAGGACGGCCTTCACGGCCAGCAGCAAAGCCACCATGCCGAGCACCAGCAACGGTTTCGCGACCAGCATGCCGAGATCGACCGACATGCCCACGCTGACGAAGAAGAGGCCCAGCAGCAGCCCCTTGAATGGCTCGATGTTCGACTCGAGTTCGTGCCGGTATTCCGAGTCGGCCAGCAGCAAGCCGGCGAGGAAGGCGCCCAGCGTGGTCGATATGCCCGCCAGTTCCATCAGCCACGCCGTGCCCATCACCACGAGCAGGGCCGTTGCCGTGAATACCTCGGTGCTCTTCGCCCTGGCGACGAAGCGGAACACGTGACGCAACAGCAGGCGGCCGCCGATGATCACCGCGACGATCGTTCCGACGACACGGATGACACTCATGATGTCCGGCGCATGCGCGTCGTGGGCGATCGTGCCTCCGAGCAGGGGCACGGCGGCGATCAGCGGAATGGCGGCGAGGTCCTGGAACAGGAGGATGGCGAAGGCTTGCCGGCCATAGACTGTGCCGGCTTCCTTGCGCTCGGCCAGGATCTGCAGGCCGAACGCCGTGGAGGACAAGGCGAGACTGCCGCCGACGATCACGGAAGCCTTCCACGTCAGGCCGAACAGGAAATAGCCGATGGCGCCGATGGCGAGGGCGCAGGTGAGCACCTGCAGGCTGCCGCTGCCGAATACGGCCCGCCGCATCACCCACAGGCGCGACGGCGAGAGTTCCAGGCCTATGACGAACAGCATCAGCACGACGCCGAAGTCGGAAATCGTGGCGACGCCTTCGGTATCGCTGACCAGGCCCAGCACCGACGGGCCGATGACCACGCCCGCGAGCAGGTAGCCCAGCACCGCGCCGAGGCGGAACCGCTTGGTCAGCGGAACGGCGATCACCGTCGCCAGCAGGAAGACGACCGCCGTCTCGAGAAAGTGATGCCCATCCATCCTGCGACTCCCGAAGTATCGCCTTGGATTATGTCACGGGGACATCGGCGGATTTTGCATGAAATCCTTTTCTCGCTCAGGCCTTCAGCCAGCGCGCGACATCGATCGCGAAGTAAGTGAGGATGGCATCCGCTCCGGCGCGCTTCATCGCCAGCAGCGACTCCATGACCACGGCTTTCTCGTCCAGCCAGCCGTTCTGCGCGGCTGCCTTGATCATCGCGTACTCGCCGCTGACCTGATAGACAAAGGTCGGCGCGCCGAAGGTGTCCTTCACCCGGCGAACGATGTCCAGATAAGGCAGGCCCGGCTTCACCATGACGGCGTCGGCGCCTTCGGCGAGGTCGAGCTCCACTTCACGCAAGGCTTCGTCGCTGTTGCCGACGTCCATCTGGTAGGTGTGCTTGTCGCCCTTGCCGAGGTTGGCCGCCGAGCCGACGGCATCGCGGAACGGGCCGTAGAAGCTGGACGCGTACTTCGCCGAATAGGCGAGGATGCGCGTATGGATGTACCCGGCATCTTCCAGCGCCTCGCGGATGGCGCCGATACGGCCGTCCATCATGTCGGAAGGCGCGACGAAATCCATGCCCGCTTCGGCCTGGGCCAGCGACATCTTGATGAGCGCCTCGACGGTTGGCTCGTTCATCACGTAGCCGTTCCCGTCGATCAGGCCATCCTGGCCGTGCGTGGTGTAGGGATCGAGCGCGACATCGCCGATCAGGCCCAGCTCGGGGAAGCGCTTCTTCAATTCACGCGTCGCGCGCTGGAACAGCCCCTCCGGATTCCATGCCTCACGTGCGTCTTCCGTCTTCACCGACCCATCCACGGAGGGGAACAGGGCCAGGGCGGGGATGCCGAGGGCGACGCATTCCGCGGCGAGCTTCAGCAATTCGTCGACCGAAAGGCGATCCACGCCCGGCATCGAGGGCACCGGCTGACGGATGCCTTCGCCGTCGACGACGAAGGCGACCATGATCAGGTCGGACACGGTGAGCACGTTCTCGCGCATCAGGGCGCGGGAGAAAGCGTCGCGGCGCATGCGCCGCATGCGGACAGCGGGAAAGGTCATGGGAGGTGCCCATACGTTGGCGATCCCTCCATTTTACTCCCTGACGCCCCGCCGCCGGGGGGCAAAGCGTCGCAGGGTGGGGGGGACAGGCTTATGCGGCGTCGATCCGAAGACCGCCGCCATGTCGCCGCAAAGGGATGCCATACACCTCTGAAAGCAGGCCGACATCGAGCGCATCCTCCGGTGTTCCCTGCCGCAGCACCCTCCCGTTCGCCAACACGGCCACCTCGTCCGCATAGCGCGCCGCGAGGTTCACGTCGTGCAATACGGCGACCACGCCAAAACCTTCCGCGACGAGATCCCGTGCACGGCGCAGGATGAAATGCTGATGAGCCATGTCCAGGCCGGCCTCCGGCTCATCGAGCAGCAGCCATGCGCCGTCATCCGCGGCACCCCATACCTGGGCGAGCACACGCGCCAGTTGCACGCGCTGCTGCTCTCCACCCGAGAGGCCGGTGTAGCGCCGGTCACGGAGATCCGCCACGTGCGCCGCACGCAAGGCGGCATCGACGATGCGTGCGTCGCGCGCCGCATCGGGCGAATGCGGGCTTCGGCCGAGCGCGACGACCTCTTCCACCGTAAAACCGAACTCCAGGACCACCCGCTGGGAGAGCATGGCGCGGCGGCGCGCGAGCTCGCGTGGCGGCCAGGTGGACACAGGGCGCCCGTCGAGGGTCACCCGGCCGGTATCGGGAACGAGCCGTCCCGACAAGGCGGCCAGCAGGGTGCTCTTGCCGGCACCATTCGGGCCGATCAGCACGAGGAGACGACCTGGACGAGCGGTCAGTGACACCTCGCGAAGCACCGGCTTGCCATCGCGTGAGACACCGATGGCGCAGGCGACGAGAGAGCCACCGCTCATGAAATGCCCTCGCCGACCCGGCGGCTCAGCAGCAACCACAGGAAGAACGGCCCGCCTACCAGGGCCGTGAGTACACCGATGGGAAGCTCGCCCGGCGCCACGACCGTACGTGCCAGCGCATCCGCCGCCACCAGCAGGATCGCGCCGCCCAGGGCGGAAGCCGGTAGCAGGAAACGATGCTCCGGACCGAAACCCATGCGCAGGAGATGCGGCACCAGCAGGCCGACGAAACCGATCACGCCGGTGAACGCGACCGCTGCTCCCACGCCCAAGGCCACCAGGCCCACCAGCCACCGTTGCAGGCGCTCGGGACGAAACCCCAGCAGGGCGGCTTCGCCTTCACCCAACAGGAGGGCATTGAGCGCACGCGCGGCCCGCGGAAGGCACAGCAAGGGCAACACGATCCATGGCGCCACCGTGGCAAGCCTGGTCCAGGTGGCGCCACCGAGGCTGCCCAGCGACCAGAACGTCAGGTCGCGCAACTGGTTCTCGTTGGCCAGGTAGGTCAGCAAGCCCACGCCGGCCATCGCGATCGCATTGATGGCGACGCCGGCCAGGAGCAGGTTCGCGCCCCCCGGCCGCCGGCGACCGAGCAGGTACACCAGCGATGTCGCCGCCAGGCCGCCGCTAAAGGCGCATCCCGCGACCAGCGGCGAACCCGACTGGCCGCCGAGGACGATCGCCCCGACCGCACCCAGCGCGGCGCCCGCGGACACACCGATCAGTCCCGGATCGGCCAATGGATTGCGGAACAGGCCCTGCATCGTGGCCCCGCCGCTGGACAGGGCCGCGCCGACCAACATGCCGAGCAACACGCGCGGCAGCCGCAACATGAGCACGACATTGTCGTCTCCTTCGGCCGGGGCGCGCGCCATCCATCGCACCAGTGCCCCGCCGACGTCGCCTGCTGGAATAGCGATGGCGCCACGAGCGAGGCTCCATACCGCCGTGGCGAAAAGCAGGCAACACAGCGTGACGATCGCGACACCACGGCGCGTGCGGACACGTGGCAACACGAGGCTCACCGCGTTCATGGCGCCGACGCGGCCCAGCGCGTCTGCAGGTCCAGCGCCGCGTCCGGTGTGCGTGGTCCGAAGCCGAGCAGGGCCTGTCCTTCGACGAAATAGATGCGCCTGGCCCGTCCCGCCGGCGTGTCCACCACGCCAGGTAGCGCGAGAATCCCGGCAATGCCGCCTACCGCATCCTCGCGCTCCTTCATCAGGACGATGGCATCGGGCTTCATCGCGACCAGCGCTTCCGGCGAAACCGCCTTGTAGCCCTCGATACCGTCCGCCACGTTCGTGCCGCCCGCCAGCGTGATCGCTCGATCGGCGGCGGTCCCTCGTCCCGCCGCCATCGGGCTGCCCTGCCCCGTCGACATCAGGAAGACGGCACGCGGATGCGCCGGCATCGCCGCCACGGCGCGAGCGAGCGTGGCGAAGCCCGCATCCACCCGGGCGGCGAGCGCGGAGGCTTCCCTTTCGTGCTCCGTGAGCTGTCCGATGCGACGGATCTTTTCGCCGATGTCGCGTGCCGTCCGGGCGACGGGCAAGACCTCGATGCGCACGCCGGCGTCGCGAAGCTGCGACATCACCGATGCCGGCCCCGCGTCGTGGGTCGCCAGCACGAGGCCAGGCCGCAACGCCAGTACGCCCTCCGCGTTCAACTGGCGAACGTAGCCTACGTTGGGCAGCCGAGTAGCCGCCGCCGGCCACGTGCTGGTGGAGTCCACACCGGCCAGCTGGTCCTGCGCGTGGATCGCGTAGATCGTCTCGGTGACATCGCCACCGAGCGACACGATGCGCGATGCGGCCATGACGCCTGACGACACCAGCAACGCCGACACCAACGCGAACACACGCCCCTGGCGCCACACGGATACGTTGCGCGCGTTCATGCGCCCGCCCCGGCCTTCGCCAGCAACGCCCGCCAATCGTCGCGTTCGGGCAGGCCCGGCTTGCGCTTGCCGAACACCTGCACGATCTGCGTCCCGTCGGCCGCGTACACTTCCAATGACGTGACGAACCCTTCGGGTACCGGCTTGCGTACGATCCACGTTTCCGCAATCGCGTCACTGCGAAGATGCAGGTTGAAGCCATCGTCCAGCACGTTGAGCCACGGCCCTGCCATCTTCACGTTGTGCACCGGCCCGGTATGGATCTGGACCACCCCGGGGGAACCAACGAAGATCATCAGCGGTTCCCCACCGATGGCGGCGGCTTCCAATAGACGGCGTACCGACGACTCGTCGGTACACGTGGCGAATGCATCGCCGACCAGGCGCAAGGCCTGCGTCCGCGTCACCTTGTGCTTCTTCAACATGGCGAAGAAATCGTGCGGATCGCGTAGCGCGCGCCAGTGATCGCGTAGCGAATCCACATCCACCGTGTGATCCGGCAGCATGGCGGGCAACGGATCGTCCACCGCCACGCAATCGATCAGGGGCGACTGCACGGCGGCGGTGTAACGATGGACGAGCGACCGCCATGCGGGTCGGTCGCTCTGCTCCGTCAGGTACACCTTGTGTACCGCCTGCCCATCGCCGTCGAAGAACTGCAAGCTTTCCAGTTCGCGCCCATGCGACGATTCGCGCACGGCGAATCCATAGCGCCAATGCCGGAGGAACAGCCGAAGATCGATGTCTTCATCGAGCACGATGCCCATCGTGCCGCCGATGTCGATGTGGTCGTAGCGGCCTTTCTTTTCATGCACGCAGTACTCGTTGCGGGTCAACGCCATCACCCGCCCGAGCGCGGGTAA
This sequence comes from Luteibacter sp. E-22, assembly GCF_049913125.1. Taxonomy (GTDB): domain Bacteria; phylum Pseudomonadota; class Gammaproteobacteria; order Xanthomonadales; family Rhodanobacteraceae; genus Luteibacter. The sequence continues at coordinate 347,760 of NZ_CP183975.1, read as the reverse complement.
TTCACGGATCAGTTGTGGCCAGTCGCCTTCCAGGCGCGTGACGCCCTCGCCGACGCGGCCGGCGATGAGTTCGCCTTCACTCACGCCGAGCCGGCGCGCGGCATCACGGGCGCGTAGCCCCGGCTCCGCTTGGCGCAGACGGTGCCAATCGCCGATCAGCGAGGGGATGTCCGGGCGTGGGGACACGGCGGTCTCGATATCTTGCATGGACGTTTCCTCAGAAGGTGTAGCGGGCGGACACCGCGACGGCGCGGCCGGGCATGGTCAATCGATCGATCTGTGCATTGCGCACCTGCGCATCGTCGACGCCGCCGCCATCGGTACTTCCCACGTTGGCCAGCACTCCGCCGTGCAGCGAACCCCAATCCCAGTATTTGCGATCGGTGAGGTTGGTGAATCCGGCGCTGAATTCCAGAGCCTCGGTCGGCCTCCAGTGCGCATACAGGTCCAGCGTGGCGTAGCCCGGTGCCCGGAAGGCGGTAGCGCTGTCGAGGCGCGACTTGCGCCGCACGCCCTTGCCGATGAGTTCGGCGCCCCAGCTTCTCGCGTCGTACGAGATGCCGAGCACCGCGGTGAGCGGGTCCACGCTGTTGAGCGGCGACCACCCGGAGGCACCGTAGACTTGCTTGTCGCCCTTGGCCGCGGCCAGATTGCCTTCGATGCGCCAGCCTTGCAGCGCATCGTTCAAGGCGCCCAGGGTCAGACCGGCGGAGGCCTCGACCCCCTTGATCGTCGCCTTGGGGAAGTTCACCGCCTGCATCACGATGAGCAGGTTCTGGTTGAGCGCCCATTGCGGCCACTGGCTGCGATCGAGGGTGTAGCCACCGAAGATGAAATCGCGGTACCGGTTGTAATAGGCGCTGGCGCTGAAGTATCCGAGTTCCCCGTTGCCACGCACGCCGATCTCGATACCCTTGCTCGTTTCCGGCTTGAGCGATGGATTGGGCACGATGCCGTACAGCCGAGGCGTCCCCCACGCCACCGCCAGTTCGTTGTACAACGGCGGGCGAAATCCCTGTGCGTACTGCGCGTAGACCTCGACGGCATCGTTCATCGCATAGGTCACGCCGAGCTTCGGCGAAAACCGGCTGCTGCGCACCTCGCCCAGGCCGCCCTGCACGAACGAGCCGTCGAAATACGGGTCGTCGCGATCGGGCTTGAACGTGTAACGGTCCCAACGCACGCCGGGAACGATGCGCAAACGACCATCGAGTAACGCGATCTCGTCCTGTGCGAAGACAGCGTAGCGGTCGGTGTCGTTACGCGGGAAGAAACGCAGCGGATAGCTCTCGGGCATGTACGGCGCGCTGCTGGAGACGATGCCCGTGCGTACGTCGCGGCCTTCGCCACCGAGTTGGCCTGTCGGCGTGGTACGCGATGCTTCGACACCATAGGCGATGCGCTGCTGGACGCCGCCGTCCACCGTCTTGTACAGGGTGAGCTTGCCGCCGAAGAGCCGCTCGTCCAGATCGCTCAGATAGAGACGATCATAGGTCGCGCCTCGCGACGGGACGTTGGCCAGCGTGCGCGTGGTCGACTCAGTCTCGGACTTCTGCCACCAGGCATCCCACTCCAGGCGGTCGGCGATCCCCAGGTCGATGTTCGCATAGCGTTGCCCGACCGACAGACGCGTTCGCGTGGCACGGTCTTTCGCAATGTCGCTCGACAGCCGCGTGGTACCCGCCTGGCCGAGGGCACTCAGGACGTTGGTGTCCACGTCGTTGCGGTACAGGTCGGCGGTGACGCGATCTTCCCGTCCCGATCGGGCGACGTGGACATACTTCGCCAGTACGCTGGTCGTGTCCTGGGTGAGCGGATCGGGCCGTGTGCGCAGATAATCGGCACTGTCGACGTCGCCTTTGTTGTTCGGTGCATGGGCTTCACGGTGATCGGCCACGAACACGATGCCGTTCGTGGGCGTGCCGCCCGCGAGGGTCAGGGAGGTACCGAGTGAACGATCGGCGCTGCCATAGCGCTCCTTCACGGATACGTAGACATCCTTGCCGTTGCGCAGGTAATCGGCGGGGTCCTTGGTGACATAGCGCACCGTGCCACCCAGGGCATCGGAAGGATCGAGCGCCGAGGCGGGCCCCCGGACGATCTCCACGCTTTTCAACGTGTCCGGGTCCACGAAGCTGCGGCCGGCGCGCATGCCCGTCGTGGAGAACCCGAATGAACTCGAGGCGGCCACGCCGTCGGTGAGGATGGCGACGCGGTTTCCGTCGAGGCCACGGATGTTGAAGCTGTCCAGCCCCCAGCGTCCCGCGGTACCCACGGCCGATACGCCCGGCTCGTACTTCACCAGGTCGCGTATGTCGACGACGAGGTGTCGGTCCATCTTCTGGCGGTCGATCACCGACACTGTCGCCGGTACGTCGAAACGAAACGCCGAGCCGATCGCCGTGACGGTGATGCGCGGCAGGTCGTCGGCGCCGTCGCGCACGGGAGCGTCCGCGGCATGAACGCCAGCGGCGCAAAGGAGTACCGCGCCAATCGGCGCGGCGAGGGCATTCTTTCGCAGCACGTGATGCTTCCTTCGCAGATGTCGTGCCTGGCGGCACAAATCGGGAGCTTGCGAAGGAGGTCGTGTGCCTCCGGCTGGCGGCCGGGTCAGCGCATCTTAATAAGAATGGTTCTTATTCACAATAGCGCGTGCGACGCTTCACGCATCGATACGCGCCGTGCTCTCCGGGTCGAAGAAATGCAGCCGCTCGGCCTGGAATCCCAGGGCCACGTCGTCGCCCGGCTGGATCGTCGTGTGTGGCGGCACGCGTGCGACGAGTTCGTCATCGCCATGGCGCATGTTGAGGAACACCTCGTTGCCGACCGGCTCGACGACGTCCACATGCGCATGCAGGCGTTCCGCGACACCTGGGTGATCCGACACCGTCAACAGGTCTTCCGGGCGAATGCCGACGATGACGGGCTTGTCGAGGTGTGCGGCGAGGACGGGCGAATCGGTCCCCAGCGGGAACGAACCGTTCTTCATTTCCAGGCGCAGCCCATCGTCGCGGCGCAGCGTGCCGTGGAACAGATTCATCGCCGGGCTGCCGAGGAAGCCCGCCACGAACAAGTTGGCCGGCTTGTTGTAAAGATTCATCGGCGTATCGAGTTGCTGGATGACGCCTCCGTTCAGCACCACGATGCGCTGGCCGAGCGTCATCGCCTCGATCTGGTCATGGGTGACGTAGACCATCGTCGCGCCAAGGCGACGGTGGATACGCGCGATCTCCACGCGAGTGGACAGGCGCAACTTGGCGTCGAGGTTCGATAGCGGCTCGTCGAGCAGGAACACTGCGGGATCGCGAACCAGCGCACGGCCCAGCGCGACTCGCTGCCGCTGGCCTCCCGAGAGAGCCGCGGGACGATGTTCCAGGCGTTCGTCGAGCCCGAGCATGCCGGATGCGTCGGCCACGCGACGGTCGATCTCCTCTTTCGGCGCACCCCGCAGGCGCAAGCCAAAGCCGAGGTTCTCGCGCACCGTCATGTGCGGATACAACGCATAGTTCTGGAACACCATTGCGATATCGCGATCCTTCGGCGGGACGTCGTTCACGACGCGGTCGCCGATCGTCATGGTTCCTCCGGAGATCGATTCCAGGCCGGCGATCATCCGCAGCAGGGTCGTCTTGCCGCAACCGGACGGCCCGACGAGTACCAGCAGTTCGCCATCGGCGATGTCGAAGCTCGCTTCCTTCAGGGCCACGTGCCCGTTCGGATATACCTTGCGCACCTTGTCGAGGCGAACCGCTGCCATCACTTACTCTCCCGTTGGATTCCGGTCTGTCGGGCGATGCCTGACATTGATCCGGACAATGCGGTATTCTGCCGACGTAATCGTTTACATCAAAGTGTCGGTTTCCACCGTCGCGTGTCGGAATTTCCGGGCCCCGTGAAGAGCCGCAGGACAAGCCCTCACTAGACGCCAGCCCCCGCGCGAGGCACCCTTGCGTGCTTCCGTGACACGACAGGTTTACAACATGGCCAACGTTAGCGCCCCGGCGCCGACCCTGCTCGCCGACCTCGGCGGCACCAACGTGCGCTTCGGCATCGCGCATCCGGATGAAGATCAACCACTTATCCAGGAAAGCATCCGGCGTTACCACGTGAAGGACTACGCCTCCCTGGGCGACGCGGCCAAGCAGTACTTCAAGGAAACCGGCCACGAGGCGCAACGCGCCATCATCGCCGCCGCCGGCCGTATCGATAACGGCGAGACGGTGAAGGTCACCAACAATCCCTGGGCGATCTCAGCGAAAAACCTCACCAAGGAGCTGGACCTGGAATGGGTCCACCTGGTGAACGACTTCGCCGCCCAGTCGATGGCGGTGATGCTGATGACCGACAAGGAAGACGCCAGCGGCCATCGTGACCTGGTCCAGGTAGGCAAGTCGGCCATTCCGAAGATCGGCAGCAAGGAAGAACAGACCTTCGTCGTCGTCGGCCCCGGTACTGGCCTGGGCGTCGGCGGCCTGCTGATCCGTGGCGACAAGGTGAGTGTGCTGCAGACCGAAGGCGGCCACGCCGGCTTCGCCGCGCACAGCGCGGAGGACATCGAGATCCTGAAGGTACTCAACCTGCGCTATGGCCGCGTCTCCAACGAGCGCCTGATCAGCGGCGCCGGCCTCGTGAACCTCTACACCGCCATCTGCGAGATCTCCGGCCAGAAGCCGGATGAAACCATCACCCCGGAAGAAATCACCCGCCGCGCCGCGGACGAAAGCTGCGTGATGTGCGGCCGTGCCGTGGAGACTTTCGCGGGTATCTTCGGCAGCGTCGCCGGCGACCTCGTGCTGACGCTGGGCGCATGGGACGGCGTGTACCTCACCGGCGGCATGACCCCGATCCTCCTCCCATGGATCCAGAAGGGCAATTTCCGCGAGCGCTTCGAGGCCAAGGGCCGTTTCCGCGACACCATGGAAACCGTACCGACCCAGGCGATCATGAATCCGGAGCCGGGCCTGATCGGCGGCACCGCACTGGCTATCGTCGAGGCTGGCGGCACGCCGCTGCGTCGTTGAGCTAGTCGCCCTCTCCTTGGGAAAGGAAGCTCTTGTGGGAATTCCCACAAGAGCGTTCACAAGAGAGCTATCAGAGCATGGACCCGGCCCACGGTGGCGGAAACGCATCTGGCTTGAATGTCACGCTCGACACGCATTTCGGATTTGCATAGGCGAAGCCGAAACCGATCTCTCCCCACGGTCCGAATGCCGACCACGCACCTTCGTCGTCCGGCATCGCGGTTGTTGGGGAGTCGGTCATGATGGCTGCAGGGTAACGGGCCCGTACCATTTCCAGACTGATGCATTGCCCGACGATGTCCATCGTGGCCAGGACTACCCGCGACTTATCGTCGTACTTCAACCGCAGTTCAGACTTCACGATGTCGATGCCATCGACGAATGGCGCGGAACCTGAGTGATAGCCGCCGGGGCTTCGCTCGATGAATACCGAACGGTCACCGCCGGGCCATGCATTCCGCAGATCATCGACGGTCCCGCCCGCCTGGCCAGCAAGCGCGGCAACCCGCTCGAAGAATGAATCGGCATGAGCCTGCTGCGTCGACACCGACGGCGCCACGAAGTGCGAGTCGTACCAGTCACCGTAATAGTCCAGATAGTTCTTCCCCGACACGGACTCGACATTCTTCTCGCAGAACGCGTATCCGAAGTCTCCGTAGACGACCGGCGGACGGGCCGCCATGGACTCGTACCACTCGGTGAAATAGGGCACATCCGCGGACACGACTCCGACATCTACGCCGACGCATTGCTTTATCCCCTTCCGCGCAACGATATTCCTCCCAAGGGCAAATCCCTCGTCGATGCAGCGGCTTCGGATATAGGCTTCGCGAGACGAGAGATCTTCGCCGAAATAACTGGTCGCGTGACCGACCTCATGCGAGAGATGGGACGTGCTGTAGGAAGTCGATTGTCCGTCGACGATCGTGATGGCCTTCCGAACTTTATCGGTCGCCGACGAGCTTCCGTATGAAATTGTCCAGCCTTCCCTTTTCACCTGTGCCAGCCGCCATTGAAATGCATAAGCACTATGGGCCAGGTCATCGATACCGGTTCCCAGCCCTGTTTCAACAAGCGCCGGCGGTTCCGGAAATTCACTCGTGCAGGTTTCTCCGAGTCTCACCTGGGCCCCAGCGGCGGAGGAAAACCCCAAAAGAAGAACACCCATGAAGGCATTCGCTTTACCGCGATTCATTCGCAAATCAGTCTCCATAATCAAGACAAACGAGAGCGTCGCGATATTCGCGCGACATGCATTTGCACGGCAGAAATCGACGCGTGCGCAGCTATCTTTTCAGCTGCGCAATCGTAATGTTTGAGAATCCAGCCCAGTTGACTGAAACGTGACCCAGTTCACGCTAATGAATCAGGCCGACGGCGCCAGCAGCGCGTCCAGGTCGCTTTCGTCGAAGCTGAGGCGTTCGCGGCTGCCGCCGCCCTCAAGCACGGCATCGGCCAGCTCGGCCTTGCGCGCCTTCAACTCTTCGATGCGTTCTTCCACCGTGCCCGCCGTGATCAGGCGATACACGAAGACGGGTTTGTCCTGGCCGATGCGGTGCGCGCGATCGCTCGCTTGCGCCTCGGCCGCGGGATTCCACCATGGGTCGTAGTGGATGACCGTGTCGGCGCTGGTCAGGTTGAGACCGACACCGCCCGCCTTCAGCGAAAGCAGGAACAGGGGTACTTCGCCGTTCTGGAAACGCTGCACGGGTTCGGCGCGATCGCGCGTTTCGCCGGTGAGCGTGACGTAGCTGATCCGGCGGCGATCGAGTTCGCCGGCGATCAACTTGAGCATCTCGGTGAACTGACTGAATAGCAGCACGCGGCGGCCTTCCGCGAGCAGCGCCGGAAGCATGTCCATCAGGAGCTCGAACTTCGCCGAATCACGTACGCCGCGCGCGGCTTCCAGTTTCACCAATCGCGGATCGCAACATACCTGGCGCAACTTGAGCAGGGCATCCAGCACGACGATGCCGCTGTGCGCGATGCCTCGTTGCGCGATCACCTCGCGCAGTTCTTCCGCCAGCGAGAGACGCAGGCTCTCGTAGAGATCACGCTGCTTCGGTTCCATGACCACGCGACGCGTGATCTCGGTCTTCGCCGGCAATTCGGATGCGACCTGCGCCTTCGTGCGGCGAAGGATGAACGGCGCGATGCGGCGATTGAGCCGTTCCTGGCATTCGATGTCCTGATGCTTCTCGATCGGCAGGCGATAGTGCCGGCGGAAGGCACCTTCGTCGCCCAACAACCCCGGCACGGCGAGATCCACCTGCGACCACAACTCGCCCAGGTGGTTTTCCAGAGGCGTGCCAGTGAGGCACAGGCAACGGGGCACCTTGAGTGTCAGCAACGCGCGTCGTGCCTGCGTGCGTGGATTCTTCACCTGCTGGGCCTCGTCGAGCACGACGAGCGAGAAAGCCTGCTTCTTCAGCGTCTCGACGTCGCGCGGCAGCAGCGCATACGTGGTGAGGATCACGTCATGCTCGGCGATGCGCGTGAAGGTCTCGGCGCGTTGTGGACCGTGCAGGGCCAGGAGCGTGAGTTCCGGCGCGAAACGCGCGACCTCGGATATCCAGTTGGGAACGAGGCTGGTCGGCACCACCACCAGGGCGGGCGAAGTGAGCCCTCCGCTTTCCTTGAGCGCCAGCAGGTGGGTGATGAGCTGCAGGGTCTTGCCCAGGCCCATGTCGTCCGCGAGCACGCCCCCGGTGCCGGCTTCGGCAAGTGCGTTCATCCAGCGCAGGCCGTCGCGCTGGTAAGGCCGAAGCTCGGCGCGTAGGCTGGCTGGCACGACGTCGCTGGCGCGCTCGGCCGCTTCACGCAGGCGCTTGGTGAAGCCACGCAGACGTTCGGGTGCCTCGAACGAGCCGCCACTGGGCAGCGCTTGCGCCAGTTCCTCGAGACGTCCCGCCTGCACGCGCGGCAAGTGCAGTTGCTGGCGCGGCTTCTCGAGATATTCGGCAAGCGGGGCAAGCAGGCCACGCAGCTCCTTCAGGCGAACCGGCACGCGGCGGCGCTCGTCCACCGGCGCGTACCAGACCGAATCCTCGGCTTCGCCCGGCGACGGACTCAAACTGAGCTGATGCTCAGCCAGGGCTTGCGCCACGGCGGGCAACAGGTTCACTCGCTTGCCTTCGATCTCGATGCCGATCTCGAGGTCGAAGGCCCGGTCGGCGTCATCCTCGTGCGCCTGGCCATACCAGCGCACGGGTCCTTCGAGCACTTCGAACGGGAAGCTCGGGGCGTACTCGAGGACAAAGCCATCGGCTTCGAGCTTGGGCCGCAACGCCAGCCAGCGAGCGGGCGTATTCACTTCCAGCGCGCCAGCGTATCCCTTGCCCGGGAAGAGCCAGGCGTCTTCCGGCAATGTATCGGCCATGTCCCAGGGCAATCCCTCGGTATCCACCGCCGGATTGAGGCCGGCGTTCTCAAGGTTCTCCATGGAGGCCAGCTCCTCCGCGCGACGACGGCTGATTTCCAGCAGGGTGCCGTTGCGCACGCGCCGGACCAGCGGTTCGCCACCCCGCCCCGGCAGGCGCTCGCCCGCATAGTCGAAAGCGAGCCGTCCGTAGGCCAGCGGTGGCGTACCGGCAGCCAGTCGCGCGTGGCGCGTCAAGGCGTGCAAGACCAGCACGGGACGCGGCGAGACCTCCGCACGGCGCACCTCGCCGAAGATTTGCGGCTCGGGCACGCGCGGGCCCATGCGCGTCGACTCCATTTCCGCTCGAAACGCCGCGGTGTGTTCCGGCGGCAAGGGCGGCAGGTCGAGCCACGTGGTTTCCGCAGGTGCGCTCTCCAGCAGCCCCACCTCGGCATGTTCGGCGTCGAGGAACCAGAGCGAGCCGACGCGGAACAGGCGCTGGCTGGACGGAACATCGGGAAGCAACTTCTGGCTGCCGTCCTTTTCCAGGTGCCAGCGCCAGCGCAGTGCCTGGGGCTTGCCCCGTGACAGCTGCAATCCGGCCACGCCGCCGAAGAAGCAAGGCGCGGAGTCGAGCACCTCGGCCAGCAGCTGGTCGCCCAGCGCGCCGGTGAACCGGGCGTAGCTGCGGCTCTTGCGCAGGGTTTGCGGCAAGCCCAACAGGGTTGCGGCGAGGCGCTTCTCGTTTACGGTCAACGAGGTGTCGGACAGATGGCGGCTGTCCAGCGGCAAGGGCCGCGAATAACGGCCGTCCGCACCTAGCGTGAGAAGGACGGGCGCGACATCCAGGTGGGCCGCTGGCTCGTGGTCGTCGTTGACGCCTTCGAGGAAGAAGCCAAGCACCATGCTATCGGCGGGTGCCGCGATGACCGGCTCGTCGAGTGCGCGCCGCCATGCCTGCGGAAGCGATCCCGCCGTGTCGTCCCGCCTGCGCTTGTCGTCCGGCTGATGCATCCGTAGCGTTCCCGCCCGCGCGACCAAAACAGGAAGCTTAGCAAAGGCGGGAGAAGGAACCCGTAGGATTTTTTACCCGGCGGACCGCCCCGGTTCAGCGAGCAGGGAGATGCCGTGACTGTCAGCCGCGGCGGTGCGGAAACAGGTCGACCGGATACTCCGCCTTCTGCTCGCGTCCCATGAGCGTGCGCAGGCCTTCGGCCGGCGTGACCTCGCCATGCAGCACGGCGCGCACGGCGGCCGAAATCGGCAAATCCAGCCCGTGGAACCCTGCCAGCCTTGCCACTTCGTCGGCGGTGACGACACTTTCGACCACCTGCCCGATCTGGCGCACGGCCTCGTCGAGCGGGATGCCCTTGCCCAGGGCGAGGCCCAGGCGCCGGTTGCGCGACAGGTCGCCGGTGCAGGTAAGCACCAGGTCGCCCAGACCGGCGAGGCCCATCAGCGTTTCCGCGCGAGCCCCGAGCGCCACGCCGAGGCGAAGCATCTCGTTCATGCCACGGGTGATGAGGCCAGCCCGCGCGTTGAGCCCGAGTTCCATGCCATCGGCGACACCCGTGGCGACGGCGAGGACGTTCTTCATCGCACCACCGAGCTCGGCACCGAGGATGTCGTTACCGGTATAGGCCCGGAAGTTGGGCGCGTGCAGGAGCACGGCCAGTTCCTTGCCGAAGGCTTCGTCCGTGGCATGCACCGTCACGGCGCTGGGCAGGCCGGCGGTCACCTCACGGGCGAACGACGGACCGGTGACCACCGCCGCCGGCCGACCCGGCAGTTTCTCGTTGACCAGTTCGTGCAGGAAACGACCCGTGCCGGTTTCGAACCCCTTGGTGGCCCACGAAATCTTCGCTCCAGGATCGAGCAGGGGCACGATCTGGTCGAGCAACGCGGCAAACGCATGGCTGGGCACGACGAGCAGGACGATGTCGGCACCGCGCAGCACCGTGGCGAGATCGGCCTCGTATACGAGTTCCGGCGGCAGGTCGAGATCGGGCAGGTAACGCAGGTTGCGCCTTGCCGACGCCATGGCCGCCAAGGCTTCCGCATCGCGTCCCCACAATCTCGTGGGGACGTCGTTACGGGCCAGGAGCGCGGCCAGCGCGGTGCCCCAGGACCCGGCACCGAGGACGGCGACGGTGGGTCGGGAAGTGGAGCTCATCGCTCAGCTGTTGAGCGGATGGGCACCGGCGCCTTCGTGCTGCTGGCGCTGCTGTTCGGCGTAGAGGGCGTCGAAGTTGATCGGCTGGAGCAGGAACGGCGGGAAGCCACCTTCCTGGATCATCGCGGAGACCATCTGGCGCGCATACGGGAACAGCAGGTTCGGGCAGTACGAACCGAGGATGCCGTCGCGGTCGTCGTTGGTGAAACCGCCGATACCGAAGATGCCGGCCTGATGAACTTCGGCGAGGTACGCCGTGCGGTCACCCAGGTTGCAGGTGAGGGTGAGGCTCAGGACGACTTCGAAAAGGTCGTTGCCCAGATCGACCGCCTTGTGGCCCAGATTGAGCTGGACCTGCGGCTGCGCCTCGGTCTCACCCATTTCCTGGAACACCTGGGGGGCGTTGGGCGCTTCGAAGGAGGCATCCTTCACATAGATCTTCTGCAGCACGAGCTGCGGCTGGCCGGCCTGGCCGTTGGCGGTGATTTCTGCCATTGCGTGGTCCTCGAAAAGGCGTCGTGTGGTCTGATTGCGTGCCACTGGCACGAAAGCGGGGATTGTTTCACACAACCCGCCGCGCCGCACAGTCCGGCTTGCGCTGGCGTGTGGGATTCTGAGAGAATGCCCGGCTTCCCTATGCCGACCCGACACGTCGGGCAGGCCCGTCACGCGATGCGGGCCCCATCGGCGGAAGCGCTCCACCCGCCAGCCATCGCGTGGCGACCCGTTTCCCGGGTCGCGGCTGGGCCGTCGCCGTCCTGGCCAAAGGATGGTCCAACGAATCTAGAGGAGGCCACCATGGCCCGTAGATGCCAAGTCACCAATAAGGGTGTGCAGACCGGCAACAACGTCTCGCACGCTAACAACAAGACCCGTCGCCGCTGGTTGCCGAACCTGCACGAGCGCCGCTTCTGGGTCGCCAGCGAGAACCGCTGGGTGAAGCTCCGCGTTTCCAACCACGCGCTGCGCACCATCGACAAGAACGGCATCGAAGCCGTGCTGGCCGACCTCCGTTCCCGCGGCGAAAAGATCTAAGGAGATCGAACCATGGCAAGCAAGCGCGATAAGCACCGCCTGATTTCCACCGCGGGCACCGGTCATTTCTACACGACCACCAAGAACAAGAAGAACACGCCGGAAAAGATGGTCTTCATGAAGTATGACCCCGTCGTCCGGAAGCACGTGGAATACAAGGAAGGCAAGATCAAGTAACGCTCCGCGTTCTTGACCTCGAAGAACCCGCCTCACGGCGGGTTTTTTTGTGGCTCGGCTTTGCATTTGGGGTGCGGGGCCGGAGCCGACGGCCGGGTGGCACCCGTCGCTCTGGTGGGAGCCGACTCTGTCGGCGATGGGTGCTTGCCTCGAACTGGCCCGCTGCCGCGGGATCGCCGACAGAGTCGGCTCCCACCAGGGTATGGCGGTCCAACAGGGTGCGGTGCTTGGCGGTGTGTCGCGGTGTTCCGTGTGCGGTGCGCGCTATGCGGCGTGCGACACCTTCGCTCTTTCGCCTCAACCCACCACAGTCGTGACTGAGCTGCCGGGCGTCCCCCTCGGCGCGCCATGAGGCACCGAGGACGGCCGGGCGGGAAAGGCCCGCAGGGGATCGGCCTGGACGGCCGATCGTTTTCGCTGAGGCAGGAGCCGAATCGAAAACCCCCGCCCGACCGTCCGAGCCCGCCGGGGCGCAAGCCATCAAACATGGCCGCGCAGCGGCTTTCCTTCCCCAAGGGCCGGCGCCGCCTGGCGCGCCGAGGGGGACGCCCGGCAGCTCCTCCGCGAGCCACACAACCCAACGCGAAGGCGAAGCCGAGCCGGCCCAAGAAACAGGCCCGCTGCCGCGGGATCGCATGAAGAGCCAAAAAAAAAACCCCGCCATGAGGCGGGGTTTTCGGTGACTCAGACCATGCGGGAGAGTTTACGCGCCCACCGCCGAATAGCCCTTGAGGCGTTGCGCGAACTGCTGCAGCGAACGGATGCCGCTCTGCTCGGCTTCCACGATCCACTGCTGCAAGGCCTTGAGCGACTTGTCGGCACCGCGCTCTTCCATCAGGGCCACGAGCCGGGCGCGGAACTCGCACACGGTACGCAACGCAGGACGGTTCGCCAGGGCGGCTTGCAGGCGCTCGCGGGCGTCGTTGTCGAGCCAACGGCCGCCATCGGCCAGCGCACGGCGCAGGCGACGCGGCACGGACTTGATGCTGTCCCCGGCCTGGCCCATTTCTTCGCGCATCGTGGGCAGGATCACGTTCCGGTAATAGTCGGTGGTGGCCTGGAAACGCAGGGTCAACACACCCTTCAGCGTCTCGGCATCCGGCAGGTGCACGTTCGGACGGATGTTCAGGGTGGGCGCGACGCGCAGCACCTTGGCCAGGCCCAGGAAGCGCAGGCTGCAGATCGCCGCCCAGCCGATGTCGAACTCCCACTTGCGCAGGGCGAACTTCGCCGAGCTGGGGAAGGCGTGGTGGTTGTTGTGCAGTTCTTCGCCACCGATCCAGAAGCCCCACGGCGAGATGTTCGTCGCCTTGTCGGAGCTTTCGAAATTGCGGTAACCCCACCAGTGGCCGATACCGTTGACGAAACCGGCGGCCCAGAAGGGAATCCAGATCATCTGCACCGCCCAGATCGCCAAGCCGATCACGCCGAACAGCGAGATGTCGATGACGGCCATGAGGGTCGGACCCCAATAGGGGTGACGGCCGAACAGCGTGCGCTCGAACCAGTCGTCCGGCGTGCCGCGGCCATACTTCTCCATGTCGGCCTTGTTGTAGCTGGCCTCACGGTAGAGCGCCACGCCGTCCAGGAAGACCTTCTTGATACCCGCGATCTGCGGGCTATGCGGGTCTTCCTCGGTTTCCACCTTGGCGTGGTGCTTGCGATGGATGGCCACCCACTCCTTCACCACCATGCCGGTGGTCAGCCAACCCCAGAAACGGAAGAAGCCGTTGAGTATCCAATGGAAATCCACGCCACGGTGGGTCGCGCTGCGGTGGTAGTACAGCGTCACGGTGAAGATGGTGAGCTGGGTGACCACGAGCAGATAGACCAGCATCTCGCCCCAGCTTGCGCGGGTGAGTCCGTTGGCCAGGAAATCGAGCAGGGTGTCGAACATCGAGTCGGTACCGCGCGGGAAGTGAAAGGAGGCGTACAAGTCCAGTCTAACCAGCAACATCCATACCCACCAGCACGGAAAGCGGCAAATTGTGAAAGGAGTTGTTGTGGGATCGCGAGCCCATTGCGCACAATCGTCCGATGACTTCCCGTCCAGCCGTTCAGACAGACCAGGCCCGCCTCGTACGTTGGGCGCAAGATACGTCGCATAACGCGACGATCGCCGACGTAGTCGCATGAGCACGAGTCATTTGCTGAATATCGACGGGGTTTCGCGACGTCGTTCGGGCCGGGAAGCGGTGACGGACGTGTCTTTCTCCCTGAACCGCGGTGAAGTACTGGGCCTGCTCGGCGTCAATGGCGCAGGAAAGTCCACGACGCTATCGATGCTTGCCGGCGCGCTCCGGCCCGACCGCGGCCGGATCGAACTCGACGGCCGGGATTTCGTCGCCCATCCCGCGCTTGCCCGCCAACTCGTCGGTTGGCTCCCCGAGAGCGCGCCCCTATGGCCCGAACTCTCCGTGGAGGAGCACCTCGTCGCATTCGCCCGGCTGCGTGGGGCCGCGCGGCAGGCGGCGCGGCAGGCGGCGCAGTCGATCATCGCCCGGCTGCAGCTGGGCGACCTGCGCCGACGCCTCGCCGGCGTCCTGTCCCAGGGCCAGCGCCAGCGCCTCGGCCTGGCGTGCGCCCTGGTCCACGATCCCGCCCTCATCATCCTCGACGAGCCGGCCAACGCCCTGGACCCCATCCAGGTCGGGGAACTGCGCAAGCTGATCCGCGAACGCGCCACGGCCGGTTCGGCCGTCATCCTGTCGACGCATGTCCTCGCCGAGGTCGTCGCCGTCTGCGACCGCGTGGCCATCCTCCACGAAGGGCGTCTGCGCCATGACTCGCCGCTAAGGGAAGAAGACGGCGGCGCCTCGCTGGAGAGGGTCTTTTTCGGCATCGCCACGGGAGCCGCGGCATGAGCGTCGCCGCCGTCGCCCGTCTCGAACTGAGGCGTCTCGCCGTCCGCCCGCTGGCCTGGGCACTGGCCGCGCTGACCATCGCGTGGCTGGCCTGGACCTTCGTGCTCGGCCTGGGCCAGTTCCTCGGCGCCCAGGTGAAGCTCGCCGCCGTGGCGGACGCCCCGGGCTTCACCGACCTCGTGGCGATCCCGCTGCTCGCCGAGCTGGCCAAACTCGCCTTCCTCGTTGTCCCGCTGATGACCATGACCCTGATCGCGGGTGAGCGCCGTGCGGGCACGCTTGCCCTCCTCGCCTCCACGGGCTTGCCGCCGTGGCGTATCGTGCTCGGCAAGTACCTGGCCGTGCTCGTGTGGCTGACCTTGTGGTTGCTGGCCACCCTGGCGATGCCACTGGTCGTCGGACTCGGTTCCACGGCGGACTGGGGCAAGCTCGCCTCGGCCACCCTCGGCACCGCTCTTTTGCTGGCCACGCTGGCCGCGATCGGCATCGCCTGCTCGGCGGCGACCACCTTCCCCGCCATCGCCGCGGCGATGGCCCTCATCGTGACGCTGGCCCTCTGGACGATCGACCGCGGCGCGCAGGCCGCCGGCGTGAGCGGTGGCTTCCTGGAGTGGCTGACCATGGCGACGCATCTGCAGAACCTCCTGCGCGGCCTGGTCACATCCAGCGACCTTGCCTGGTTCGCGCTGGCGATCGCCCTGTCCCTGAGCCTCGCCATCCGCCGCCTGGCTTTCGACAGGGAGCGCCAGTGATGCGCCGCCTGGATCGCTGGCTCGTGCTGCTCGGCCTCTTCGTGGCCACCGGCTGCATCGGCTTCCTCAGTTCGCGTCACGTATGGACCTTCGACTGGACGCGAGGCGCGCGCGCCAGCCTCGCACCCGAGAGCGTCGCGGTACTGGACACGTTGCGCGGCCCGGTCGAGGTCGTCGGGTACATCTCGCCGACGGGCCCGTTGCGCGAACAGATCGCCGCCGTGCTGGAACGCTACACACGCGAGAAGAAGGATCTGACGCTGTCCTTCGTCGATCCCGACGTCGATCCCGCCGCCTCGCGCCAGCTGGGCATCGCCGGCGACGGTGCGCTGCTGGTTCGCTACCAGGGCCACGAGGAACGCGTCGAAAGCCCGATCAACGAACGCAATCTGTCGAACGCCCTGGAGCGACTTGCCCGCGGTGGCCAGCGGATCGTCGCCTTCGTGACGGGTGACGGCGAACGCCAGGCCGACGGACACGCCAACGCCGACCTCGGTGTCTTCATGAGCCAGGTCGAGCGGCGCGGCATCCGCGCCGTGCCGCTCAATTTCAGCCAGACGCAGGGCGTGCCCGAGCACACCGACCTGGTGGTGCTTGCCAGCCCCACCGCCCCGCTTCCGACAGCCACCGTCGGTGCACTGGTCGATTACGTCCGCGGCGGCGGCAACCTGCTGTGGATGGTGGAGCCCGGCAACGACGACCTCGGCACCGGCGCCCTCGCCGACGTGCTGGGCGTACGCGTGCTGCCCGGAGTACTGGTCGATGGGCAGGGAAGCACACTCAACGTCAACGATCCCCGCATCGTCGTGGTGGGCGAGTACCCCTTCCATGCGATCACCCGGGCGTTCCGCGACACCACGCTGTTTCCCCAGGCATCCGCGCTCGCGCAGGTATCCGACCACGATTGGGCAGTCGTACCCTTCCTGCGTTCGGGGGAGCGCAGCTGGACGGCATTCGGCGGCATCGACAACGACAAGCCTTCCACCGTCGCCTTCCATCCCGAGACGGGCGAACTGAAGGGACCTCTCGACTTCGGCTTCGCCCTGAACCGCCTCTCGCCCAGCCCGGTCAAGAGCGAACAACGCGCCGTGATCGTGGGTGATGGCGACTTCCTATCCAATACCTATGTCGGCAACGGCGGCAACCGCGCCCTGGGCGAGCGCATCGTCGACTGGCTGCTGGGCGACGACGTGCTCGTGGATCTTCCCGCGCGCGGAGCGCCGGATCGTGTGATCGCGCTCTCCCAGGAAGGCCTCAATGCGGTCACGCTGGGTTTCCTGGTCGCGCTGCCACTCGTGCTCCTGGGCCTCGGCGTGGGCATCGCATGGCGACGGCGGAGGCGCTGAGGTGAAAGCCCGGCTGGCAGGCCTCGCCCTTGTCGTCTTCCTCGTCGCCGCCGTGGCGTGGCAGTGGCATGCCGACGACGCCCAGGCGCGCGCATACACGCTTACCCCGCTCGATCCGGATGCCGTGCAAAGCATCGTGGTCGAGCTGAAAGGCCTGCCGACGCAACGATTCGAGCGGCGTGACGGACACTGGACCAGTCCGGCGGGTCCGGTCGACGAAGGACGGGCTCAGGAGCTGGCCGGGCTGGCGGCGACCCCGGTGTCGGCATGGACACCGGCGAGTGGCTTCGAAGCGGCGAAGATCGGCTTGGCGCCGCCCCTGGCCACGCTGGTCCTGGACGGCACGCGCATCGAGTTCGGGGAGATGACGGCCTTGGGCAAGCAGCGCTATGCGCGCGTGGCGGGGCGGGTTGCATTCGTGCCTGCCCAGGCGCTGCCGCGTGCGCCGCGAACGGCTTCGCTGCCGACGAGCACGTCGACCGCCCGGTAGGCGAGCGGCCGGCACGTTCCTGTCTCTGGCGACGCTTGCCACGCGCGACGGTACGCCCCATCTTTCACGCATGCCCGAACTGCCCGAAGTAGAAACCACGCGTCGCGGTATCGCCCCCCACATCGAGGGCCGCCGCGTCACGGGCGTGGTGCTTCGCCGTCCGGACCTGCGCTGGCCCATCCCTTCGGAGGTTTCGACACTGCTGCCGGGACAGGTGATCGACAGCGTGGAGCGGAGGGCGAAATACCTGCTCTTCCGGACGGAAGCGGGTACCGCGTTATTGCACCTGGGCATGTCGGGCATGCTGCGCGTGCTCCCCGCCCATACGCCGATCGGCAAGCACGACCACGTCGACATCGCGTTCGACTCCGGGCAAGTGCTGCGCTTTACCGATCCTCGCCGCTTCGGCGCGTTGCTCTGGCAGATGCCGGGCGAAACGCACGAGCTGCTCGAAGGGATCGGGCCGGAACCGCTCACCGACGCGTTCGATGGCGACCTGCTGTGGCGGGTGTCCCGAGGCCGCTCCGCCGCAGTGAAGACGTTCCTGATGGACAACGCCGTCGTCGTCGGCGTCGGCAACATCTACGCGAGCGAAGCCTTGTTCGCCGCCGGCATCGATCCGCGTCGCGCCGCGGGAAAGGTATCGCGCGAACGCTATCGAAAACTGGCGATGGAGGTGAAGCGCATCCTCGCCCACGCCATCGACCGCGGCGGTACGACACTACGCGACTTCCTCGCGCCGGACGGCGCGCCCGGTTACTTTTTCCAGGAACTCTTCGCCTACGGGCGGGCCGACGAACCGTGCAAGGTATGTGGAACGGCCATCCGCGTCGTGACCCTCGGCCAACGCGCTTCGTTTTATTGCCCGGGCTGCCAGAAGTAGCAGGGGACGACGTGAAATGACGGCCTGGCCCTACGGCGCGGCAAGGACGTGACTTTCTAGACTTCCATGACACGCCCCCCGCCATGGAACCTGCGCATGAAGAGCCCCCGCCCGAACCCGACGATGCGACGCGGTGCGTTCCTCGTCCTCGGCTTACTGGCCGGCACGGCCCTCGCCGACACACCGGCGGACACGAGCCGGCCGTTCGACCGCTATAGCTGGGTGACCAGCCACAACGCTTTCACCAGCAACGGCCTGTTCCCCAACCAGACCGAGACGGTGAGCCAGCAGCTTGCCGGAGGCGTGCGCGGACTGATGCTCGACCTGCACCCCAGCCAGGGACGCGTACTGCTCTGTCACAACGTATGCACAGGCCAGGCGCAACCCCTCGCCGACCTCATCAACGAGGTGCTCTTGCCGTTCCTGGAAAGCGATCCCGACGCGATCGTCAGCTTGCACCTGGACGACTTCACCGATGCGAACGACCTGGTTGACGAACTCGGAAAGTCGCCGGGCCTGGTAGGAAAAACCTTCGATCCCCATGCATGGCCGACACCGGAATGGCCCACGCCCGAGGACATCGTCAAGAGCGGGCAGCGCGTGCTCATCTTCAGTCTCAAACGCGACAACAGCGGGGCACTGATGACCCGCGCGGGTGCGATCCACGTCATGCCAAGCGAGGATTTCACCGTGGAAAACTACTGGAGCCTCGGCGCGACACCCCTGACCCACGACAACAGCTGCCACAGTCGCTGGGACACCCCGCTATCGCGCCGGGAGATCCCGGGCAAGCCCGGCTGGCGGCCATTGTTCACGATGAACCAGTTCCACGGAGCGCCGTTCGAAAGCCATGCCCGCAGCGACAACGATTTCGACCGCCTCCAGAGCCGGTACCTCGATCATTGCCGCCCCTCCGCACGACGCAAACCGAACTTCGTCGCCGTGGATTTCTACCAGCGCGGCGATACCGCGCGCTTCGTGAACTGGCTCACGCGGTCGGCGCCGGACGAACTGCCGTGAACCGGATCAGTCCGGCCAGCGCATGTCCGCATGGGAATTATTGAAGGCGGGGTCTTCTTCATTACCGGACAAGGTCACCGCCAATCCACCCGGCACGCCGCCGACATCGATCGTCTGCGCGGGATCGAAATGCGCGCCCAAGGCCCCTAATTCCACGAAGCGCTCGGCCAACGCGCCGGCGCGATCGATCTCGCGATCGGGCACGTTGACGAGGCTGATGTCCGGACGACCGAACTTGCGCATGCCACGCGTGCGAATCCATGAACGCCCCTTGGCTTCTTCGGGGCTGCACAGGATCAACACATGATGGCGAGGGGGCGCGCCGCCCTGCACCAGGTAATGCTCGCGCCAGCTTGCGGTGTCGAACAATGTGAGTATCTGGGGGTCGACGACCGCCTTGCCACCGATGTCGGTCAGCGCGGCCACCACGCCGAGCGTGTCGCGCAGGTAGTCCAGGCGATCGCGATCGGCGAAGCGGCCACGGATGGCCACGACATGTGGAGCGGCCTTGGCCGTCTGGAAGGCTTCCGGATTGTCTTCACGCAGGAGTTCGCCGAGCGCGCCGGACAGGGGATAGCCTTCCCAGCGCGCGAGCACCGCATTCTGGAAGCGCCGCAACTCCACGCCTTCCGGCAGCCCCGGGCTGCCGTAACGGACGGCGGGAATGGCGAGATCCTCGGGGAAGGCGCCGAACACGAAGAACAGCAGGACCGCCTGCTCGTCGCTGGGTTTCCAATAGGGGCGCGGCCATTCGGCGGCTTGGGGCGTCGTCGTCTCGGTCACGCGTGGTTTCCTTCGTCGGAATCGTTTTCTCCGAGCGGCAGCACCGATTGCTGCAACTCGATACGGCCGTCACCGCCGGTAATGCTCTTGAATTCGGCGCGGCTCACGGAGACATAGCGGTCGTTGCCACCGATCTCAACCTGCGGCCCCTGGGTCACCGCACGGCCGTGCTCGTCCACCCGCACCACCATGGTGGCCTTCTTGCCTGAATGGCAGATCGTCTTGATCTCCTCCAGGTTGTCGGCCCAGGCCAGGAGATACTTGCTGCCTTCGAAAAGCTCGCCGCGGAAATCCGTGCGCAATCCATAGGCGAGCACCGGAATGCCGAGGCGGTCGACCACGTCGGAAAGCTGCCAGACCTGGGCCTTGCTCATGAACTGGGCTTCGTCCACCAGCACGCAGTGCAGGGGACCGCGGCGCTCGATATCCCGCTCCACGAGGCTGAAGATGTCGTCCTCGCCGCCGAAACGCATCGCCCGGGCCTGCAAGCCGATACGCGAGGCCACGATGCCCTCGCCATAGCGATGATCCAGCGCCGGCGTGAGAATGAGCGTGCGCATGCCGCGCTCGTGGTAGTTGTGCGCGCTTTGCAGCAGGGTCGTAGTCTTGCCGGCGTTCATCGCCGAGTAATAGAAGTAGAGCTTGGCCATGCGATCGGTCCGGTGCGTGACCGGCCATGGTACCGCCAAGCCCGCCGGCCGGCATCCGGCCCGCCCACCTGCTAAGATCCGTGGCTTCGTCCGCCTGTCCTACGGCCGATCCCGATGCTCAACCCGCAACAACACGCGGCCGTCGAATACTGCGACGGCCCCCTCCTCGTGCTGGCCGGCGCCGGCTCCGGCAAGACCCGTGTCATCACGGAGAAAATTTCCCATCTCATCTCGCGCCGGCACCTGGCCGCGGAAAAGATCGCCGCCATCACCTTCACCAACAAGGCGGCGAAGGAGATGCGCGAGCGCGTCGGCAGGCTCATCTCCGAAGATGCAGCGAAAGCGCTCACCGTCTGCACCTTCCACGCGCTGGGCCTGAAGTTCCTGCAGATCGAGCACGAGCGCGCGCGATTGCGGCGCGGTTTCTCCGTGCTCGACGCCGATGACAGTTCCAACATGATCAAGGAACTGTCGCCCAAGGGCGTGAAGCCGGAGGTCATCCAGGGCATCCGCAACCTCGTTGGCCGCGCGAAGAACGCCGGGCTCACGCCCGAGGAAGCCATGGCGTCGGCGCGCAGCCCGCGTGAGATCGAAGCCGCGACGATCTACGACCTCTACCAGCAGCGCCTGGCCGCCTTCAACGCGGTGGACTTCGACGACCTGATCCGCCTGCCCCTGCGCATCCTCGAAAGCGATGCCGATGCGCGCGCCATCTGGCAGGAACGGTTGCGCTACCTGCTGGTGGACGAATACCAGGACACCAACGACGCGCAATACCGCCTGCTCAAGGCGCTCTCCGGCCCGAAGGCGCGATTCACCTGCGTCGGCGACGACGACCAGAGCATCTACGCGTGGCGCGGCGCCAATCCGGAAAATATCGACCAGCTCGGCCGCGACTTCCCCCATCTGCGCGTCATCAAGCTGGAACAGAACTACCGCTGCGCGAAGCGCATCCTGCGCGCGGCCAACCAGTTGATCGCGAACAACCCGCACGTGCACGAGAAGAAACTATGGAGTGACCACGTCGAGGGCCCGCCCATCCGTGTCATCGAGTGCAAGGACAACGAGCACGAAGCCGAGCGCATCGCCGCCATCGCGGCGAACCTGCACGAAAAATACAAGGAAAAGGGTATCCGTTGGGATGACTTCTGCATCCTGTACCGCGGCAATTTCCAGGCCCGCGCCATCGAGAAGGCCTTGCGCCTGGCACGCGTGCCATACCACCTGAGCGGCGCGCTCTCGTTCCTGGACCGCGCGGAGGTGAAGGACATCCTTTGTTACCTTCGCCTGCTCACCAACCCCACCGACGATGCGGCCTTCCTCCGCGTGGTGAACGTACCGAAGCGCGAGATCGGCGCCACGTCGCTGGAGAAGCTGGGCCAGATGGCCCAGGCGCGAAATGCGTCGCTGCTCGACGCCGCGCGCAGCGACGCCGCGCTGAAGAACATATCGCCGCGCCCTGCGTCGGCACTGGCCGGTTTCGCCCGGTTGATGGACGAACTGCGCAGCCACGCCGTTCATGAGAGCGCCGCCGAACTCGTCAATATCGTCATCGAGAAAACCGGCTACGGCGCGCAGATCGCCGCGTCCACGCCCGATGAAACGCTCCGCGAACGCCGTCTCGGCAACCTGCGGGAGTTGGTGGACTGGTTCCGCGCGATGGGCAAGGATGGCGGTCGCACCGGCGATATCGCCGCCCAGCTGGCGCTGCTCAGCCACGCCGACCGCGACGACCCGGGCAATGCGCTGCGCATGATGACCCTGCACTCGGCCAAGGGGCTGGAATTCCGCTTCGTCTTCATCGTCGGTTGCGAAGACGGCACGCTGCCGCATGAAGGCGCGATCGACGAGGGGCGCCTCGACGAGGAACGGCGCCTGATGTACGTAGGGATCACGCGGGCCAAGGAAATGTTGACCTTGTCGTTCGCGGCGCGGTCACGCAAGTACGGCGAGATCCTCAACAACGATCCCAGCCGCTTCCTCCAGGAACTCCCGCAGGACGACCTGCACTGGGATGGCAAGGACCCCGATGCCGATGCCGAGGTGAAGAAGGAAACCGCCGAGACGCACATGGCGAGGATCAGGGCGATGCTGGCCGGCGGCGCCTGACGGTGGCACCGGTGTCTGCTCAGATGAGCTTTTCCGCTTCGAGTTCGCTCTTGAGGTAGGCGTAGTAGATCGGCGCGGCCACGAGTCCCGCCAGGCCGAATGCCGCCTCGAACACCAGCATCGCCACGAGCAACTCCCACGTGCGCGCGCGGATCTGGCCGCCGACGATACGCGCATTGAGGAAATACTCCAGCTTGTGCACCACGATCAGGAAGCCCAGCGCGGCCACGCCCACCCATAGCGAAACGGACAGCGCGGCGATGGTCACCATCGTGTTCGAAATGAGGTTGCCCACCACGGGCAGCAAGCCCGTCACGAAGGTGACGAGCACCATCGTCTTCGCCAGTGGCACGTGCACGCCGAAGGAAGGAAGCGCGACGAGAAGGAAGATCGCAGCCAGCGCGGTATTGATGGCGGATATCTTGAGTTGGGCGAAGATGATGTTGTGAAACGCATGGGCCAGCCGCATGGCGCGTGTCGCCAACTCGAACGACAACGGCTGCGCAGGCCGTCCGCCCGCACCGTGCGTCACCGCGACGATCGCTCCGAGCACGAGTCCGATGAGAACGTGCGCGAATACACGTGCGGTCGTGGTGCCTGCCAGGCGCAGGTCGCCGGAATGCTCGTGCATCCAGGTCATGCCCTGTTCGCGGAAGTCGACGAAGCTATCGGGAAGCCGTGAGGTCAGCCATGGCGGCAACTGCTCGTGCGCCTTGCTGAGCAAGGGCAGCAATTTGCTGTCCCATAGCTCCTGGGGATCGCCGATATCGCGGCGGTAGAACGACAAGGCGGCGACCACGATCAGGATGATCGCGCCAACCACGACCACGGTGACGACCCCGACCGCTATCAGCCGCGCGCGCTCGCCGGGAATGACGCGCCGGATCAACGGCGTGAGCGCCTCGACCACCTCGTACACCAGCAATCCGGCGAGCAGGGCGGAGACCAGATGAAGCATCAGGATGCCCCACAGGGCCAGCGCCGCCAGCACGTAGGTGGCGATCCGGATGCGGTGCGGGTCGTGCGGGATACCCGCCATATAGTGCAACTCCTCGAAGATGGCGCGATTCCAGCAGCCTGGCGATGAACGCTAGATCAAGCGCTCCGCTTCCAGTTCGGCCTTCAGGTACGCGTAGAAGATCGGTGCGGCCACCACGCCGGGAAGCCCGAAGGCGGCTTCGAACAGCAGCATGGCCACCAGCAACTCCCACGCCCGTGCGCGGATCTGCCCGCCGACGATGCGCGCATTGAGGAAGTATTCGAACTTGTGGATGACCACGAGGAATGCCAGCGCACCCAACCCCACATACAACGATACCGACAGGCCGACGATGGTGATCGCCGTGTTCGACAGCAGGTTGCCGATCACCGGTAGCAATCCGACCACGAAGGTGATCACGATCAGCGTCTTGGTCAGCGGCAGGTGCACGCCGAACAGCGGCAACACGCACAGCAGGTAGATCGCCGTGAACAGCGTGTTGAACAGGGAAATCTTGATCTGTGCGAAGACGATGTTGTGAAAGGCGTCGGCGAGCCGGGCACTGCGCAGGCTGAGTTCCGCCGCGAAAGGACCGATCTGGTGGGTGGGCCGGGCGCGGCTCAGTGCGATGATCGCGCCCAGCACCAGGCCGATGATGATGTGCACGAGGACACGCGCGGCCTCCTTGCCGGCCAGTTGCAGGGTCACGGCATGCGAGCGCATCCAGTCCATCGCGGTGATGCGCAGGGCGTCCACGCTGTCCGGCAGACGCTCGACCACGGCCTGCGGCAACTGCTGGCGAGCACGCTCCACGACGGGCATGAGCTTGTTCTGCCAGAGGTCTTCCGGATTGCCGATCTCGTTGCGGAAGAAGCTGATGCCACCGAGGATGAGCAGGGTGAGCAAACCGACGACGACGACGCCGACGAGGGCGACGGCCAGTACGCGCGCACGGTCGCCCGAAAGCTTCCGCCCCATCAGGGGAGCCGTGGACACCACGACCTCGTAGACCAGCAGGCCCGCGAGCAAGGCTGGCAGCAGGCGCAGATAGAGGACGAGGAAAAGGCCGAGTCCGGCGGCGATGTAACTGGCGATGCGCACGGCGTGCGTCCGCGAAGGGGCGGCTTCCATGAGCGGTCTCGTCGTGGATGAGGGCGCAGTCTGTCAGGACGCGGGGTGGTCGCGCCAGAGGCGTGCCGCCGTCGTCATGCTGTCGTAAACTGCCCCGACAATCGCCGCCCCACGGGCGCGATGCCTGTTTGCCAGGGGTTTCCATGATGAAGTTCGTCCCGGCCGCGCTCGCGGCTGTCCTTGCCCTCGCCGGCTGCGCCCATGCGCCGCAGGCCGCGGCACCGGTTCCCGCCGCCACTGCCGTGGCGCCCGCCGAGGCTCCCGCCCCGGGGCCCTCCGCCGACGACAATCTCAACGCGGTGGCCTGGTCGCAGAACGCCAGCGAGCATGATTTCATCTACCTGCAAACCTTCCGCGACGCGCGGGAGAAACTTCTCAAGGCGAAGAACGATCCCAACTGGGACGCCTTGCCGAAGGACGATCATGCAGCCCACCCGTCGCTGAAAGGGCGGAAACCGGCCGTGGTGCTGGACATCGACGAAACCGTGCTGGACAACTCGCCTTACCAGGCACGCCTGATCCGTTCGGGCGGCGAGTTCAACGAGGCCGAGTGGGCCGCCTGGTGCAACGAGGCCATCGCCAGGCCGCTGCCGGGTGCCCTCGAGTTCACGAAGTTCGCGGCGGACCACGGTATCGCGGTGATCTACATTTCCAACCGCGCGAAGGATCTCGACGACGCCACGCTAGCCAACCTGCGGTCTGCGGGTTTCCCCGTGGCCGGCAAACAATCCTTCCTCGGCCTGGGCACCTTCGTCGAGGGCTGCGAGCAGGTCGGTAGCGAAAAGGGTTGCAGGCGCCAACTCGTGGCCCGGGATTATCGGGTGCTGATGCAGTTCGGCGACCAGATCGGAGACTTCGCGAATGTGCCTGGCAACACCGCCGACGGCCGCGCGAAAGCCATGGCTCCCTATACCGCCTGGATCGGCGAGCGCTGGTTCGTGCTGCCGAATCCGACCTACGGCGCCTGGGAATCTGCCCTCTTCGACAACGACTACGACCTGCCCCGCAACGAGCGGCGCCAGAAAAAGATGGATTCGCTTCGAACGAAGTAAATCAATGAGTTAGATAGCATAACCTGACATGTTGCTTTAGCAATGTGGGCCAACTATCATCTCTCTCGCCGAAACCTGCGGTGCCCAAAGCAAAGCAGGCAAGGCCATTTCCCTTTCCGGCTTCGGGCTGGATAACCCCGTGAGGCCTCGCGTCTCCGGGGTTTTTTCTTATGCGGGGACGATGCGGCTGCGCGGACGATGCGGCCTGACAGGCCTCGCTTGCATTGCGGCAGTCCTGAACGCGCTCCACGCCGACGGACCCTCCTGCCGATCGTTTCTACACTGCTGCGCTGGATTTCCCACGCAAAGGACGCAGCAGCATGGATACGATGCCGCCGCAGGCCCCGCCTGCCCTCACCCAGTCCGCCTACCAGGAAGCGACCGACGCCTTCGATCGCCTCGTCGCCCTGCAGTCCTGGCTGGCCACCGAGGACGCCCGCGTCCCCACGCTTCCCGATACCCTCGCCGCCGGCGCCCTGCCCGCCTACCTCACCGCCCTCGCCGCTTACTGGGACGCCCCGCCCCTGGACGGCGCCGAGGGCTCCTCGCGCCGCGCCGCGCTGGCCTCACGCCTCGCCACCGCCGCACGCGACCTGGCCCTCCTGGCTCAGCACGACGGCACCCTCGACGACGACGCCCTGGCCCTGGTCCGCGACCTCGTCGCGACCGGCGCGGGCAACCTGCCCGCTCACCTCAGCGTCCGCGAACCGATGGTCGGCCCCTCCGTCTACGCCGGCGTCCTGCTCCTCCAGGACCTGCGCCACCCCGAGCGCACCCTGGTGTTTTCCACCCAGCACGGCTGGGAGGTCTTTCCCCGCCTCGCCGACGCCCTGGCCAGGATGGAACAGCGCGCGCGACGCGCCCTGGTCGCGACCCCCGACCTGCCCGGCATCGCCCGCCAGCACCTGACCTCCCTCGGGCCCGACCCCTTCCTCACCTCCCGCCCGATCCCCGGCCAGCCCTTCGACGCCCTCGTCGACGCCCTCCTGCAGACCCAACGCGACAAGCTCCAACAGGCCGGCTTCGCCTTCGCCCTGGCCTCCCACGACGACACCTCCCGGGCCACCACCTTCACCGATACCGCCTTCGCCGCCTTGCGCCTGGATCGCGCCGTCGATGTGACCCACATCCTCGCCCTGCGCCACGCCGCCTTGATCGAGCGCTTCAACGACCAGCGGCTCACCCGCGTGCCCCAGGCCGTCGCCCAGGATTGGCGCGACGCCGAAGCCCTCTTCCGCGCCACCCTGCCGGCGATCGCCGCCCGCGAAGCCGACGCCGGATGGCTCCCCCCGCCCTCGCTGGCCGAGTACGCCGCCAACGCCCTGGGCGAACGACTGCGCGCCCGCGGCATCACCCTCGACCCGGCCGATATCCAGATCCGCATCGATCGCGGCCCCGACCCCGCCGCTCGACTGGAATCCCTGCAAGCCCTCTTCGAGGGCCCCGCACCCGCTCACCTGCGCCTCATCGACCTCGCCTACCAGAACATCGCCACCTTCGAGCCGGTCCGCCTCACCGCCCTCACCGCCGAGGGCACCCCCCTGGACGCGCTGGACGATCCCGCCATCCGCCAGCTCGTGCGCAGCCTCGACCTCGCCTCGCGCTATTCCGCCCTGCTCCAGACCACCTTCCGCTCCGGACCCGACGCCGCCCTTCGCCGCGAACACGCCGCCAGCCTGCAGCAGGCCCACATGGGACTGCTCGCCGCCGAGGCGCGCCTGGCCTATTACCTCACCGACGCCCCCCGCTCCTTCCGCGACGACCACGCCGAGCGCGGCTACCGCTGGGTCCGCGCCGTCCTCGACGCACCCAACGCCGCCGACCGCGCCCGCGTCGAAGGCCACGAGATCGCCGTCCACCAGGTCACCTACCAGGGCACCCCCCTGCGCGATGTCCTCGTCTTCGGCGTGCGCAACCCCGCCAGCGTGCCCTCCATCGTCATGTACACCCCCGACGCCCCCGACGGCATCAGCTTCCGCGAGTTCGACGACCGCGCCGAGGCCGGCCGACGATTCCTCTACCACCCCGCCTTCCGCGAGTACCTCCTCGATCGCCTGCCCCTGGAGTACGCCCGCGTCCTGCCCAACGGCGCCGCCCGCGAGTTCGCCGGCGATCACCTCGCCCACTGGGTCCTGGGGGCCAGCGACTCGGCCGCCTACACCCGCACCGCCGCTCGCTTCGAGGAACGCCTCCTCCCTGGCAATTTCCTCGACGACGCCTATGAGGTCGACGTGCAACTGGGCCTGCGCAACGTGCAGACCCTCACCCGCACCGCCGAACAGGCCAACTGGGCCTGGCTGCGGGACCACGCCCGCTCCACCCTGAATCACCGCCTCCTCCACGACGCCCTCCAGGGCGTCCTCACCGCCCCCGCCCGCGCCGCCCAGGCCGCCTGGCGCTTCTACGACACCGTCAAAACCGGCGACCAGGCCCAGGCCCTGGTCGATTTCGCCGACTTCTACAACGCCTCCCTGGCCGCCGCCGCACCCGTCCAGGCCTTCAGCTCCGCCCCCCTGGCACGCGCCATCCTCGGCGCCCGCTTCCGCCTCGCCGGTCGCCTCGTCGAAGCCCGGCCCACCCTCCAGCCCACCGTCCACTTCGACGCCGCCTACCTCGCCAAGGGCGTGCGCAAGACCGGACAGCCCAATCACGAAGGCATCTTCACCCTCCAGGGCCGCTCCTACATCGAGCACCACGGCAAGCTCTACCACGCCCGCTTCGATGGCGACATCGGCACCTGGCGCCTGAGCCGCCCCCACGGCAATGCCGCCTTCCGCGGCCCCGCCATCCGCCGCGCCGGCAACGGCCAATGGGCCTACCACGAGCTCGGCCCCCGCGGCGGCATGCTCCCCGCCCCCGCCGGACGCGCCAACCAGCCCGAGCTCTACAACGAGTACCTGGCCGAGTTCGAAGCCGCCTTCCCCGATCCCTTCGAACGCGACCTCATCCGCACCCAGATGCGACGCGAACTCACCGAGAACGTCCCCGCCGCCAACATCACCGCCGAACAGCGACTGCGATGGAATGGGGCCGCGGTACGCGCCCAAGCGCGCGTTGCCCAACGAGCCCAATCCGTACGTCCCGTCCCCGACCTTCTTCCCATCAATTCGCCCCCTCCACCTGCGCCCGCTGGCTTCCGCCGGATCGCGAGGACCGACGCCCCGACCGATCTCTGGTACTACGGCGAGATGCCATTCAAGGACAGCGACCTGATACGCCATCGCGGCGGCCTGGGCTATAGCAAGGACATGGCCGAATTTCAGACGCGCTTTATCGCCCACGACATGCACGGCGTTCGCGTTACCACCGTGCCGCCTACTGCGCGGATCGAAGATATCCGCAACGCCATGGGAGCGCCGAACCTCACGCGATCGTCGACATTCTCGGTCCGCATCGACCTCGGTGCCGTTTACGATCCCCTGTCGCCCCAGTGGCGGGCGAGATACCTATGGCAAGGCAATGGCCCGAACGCCGAACTCTTTGCGCGCACCGAAGGGCCGGCGAATGTGTTCTTCGTGCGTCGCGACGACGGAACGCTGAAGCTCGGCCGAGGCCAATTCCACGTGGAGCCTTCGTTGCCGCCCGCCGCCATTCCCTGAGGATCGGGTTGCAGCCGGCCACCCGCTGCCGACCGGCAAAGTCCCGGAGGCCATGCGCCTTCGGGACTTTTTTGCCTGCGCCGCTAGCCGACAACGCGACCTCTCGTCGCCATGTATCCTCCACATCCCGCCGATAGTGCCGCCGATTCCCACCATGCGCCGCCCGACTGCCTGGATTCTTCTGCTGGCTCTTTCCTTGCTCACCGCCTGCGGCAAGCAGAAGGACCCGCCAGGCACGCCCGGCGGCGGCTCGCCGGAAGACGCCGCCCGTGAATCGCTGACTTTGCTGCGCGATGGCAAGTTCGACCTGTTCTGGAGGCATACGCTGCCGCCGGCCGATTTTGCGCTGCTTCGTGCCGATTGGGCGCGACGCACCGCCGCACAGGAGCCGATCACGCCCGAGGATCGGGTCAAGTTCGCGGCGGGCATCAAACGCCTGACGGAAGCCGATGCGGAGAAGAAGCTCTTCGCCGATCTGCGTCCCACCCTCGTGCGCTTCGATCGCGACTACAAGGACCAGATGCCGTTGCTCGCCGGCGTAGGCCAATCCATGGCGCTGACAGCCATCGACCAGGCGAAAGATCTCACGCTCTCGCAGAAGAGGCAGCTACGAGAGATCGTGAACGTGGTTGCACCCTGGACGCAGACTGTCGCCTGGGGTGACCAGGAAAAGGCGAAGGAAGCCATCGGCATCCTCGTCGACACGACTCGCAAGGCCCACCTGTCCACGTCCGACGCGCTGTACTCGATGAGCTTCGAGCAGTCGATGGCGACCTGGTCCACGGCGTGGCTGGGTTTCAAGCGCTTGCTGAACGTCTATGGTTTGTCGGTCGACAAGAGCTTCGAATCGGTGAGCATCGACACGCTGGAAAACAACGGCGGGTCGGCCCACATAAAGATCACCTACACGCTACTCGACAAACCGATCCAGACCGACGCCACGCTGGTGCTGCTTGACGGTCGCTGGTACGACAGTGACCTGCTACAGCGCGTCCGCGACGAACATGCACGCCTGGATTCGCCCATTCCCGCCGCCGGCGCACCCACCCCTTCCTCCACCGCGCCCGCGCCGCGGCCCCCTGGAGCACCCGCGGCAGCCGCTAAGGCCCGCTGAGGTCGTACAATCCCACGATGTCCGAAATTCCGATGAGTGCGGATCCGCACGTCCATGTCGCCCGTTCACCCTGGTGGTTCAAACTGCTGGGCCGCCTCCTCGAGCCGTGGGTACGGATAAAACGTGAGCCCGCCGAGCCCGCAAGCCTGCTTAACAGCGGGGCGGCGGTCTGCTACGCCATCGAACGCGACGGAACGTCCGACGCATTGATCCTGGAACGGGCCTGCCGCGAGGCCGGCTTGCCGAGCCCGATGC
Source organism: Luteibacter sp. E-22 (assembly GCF_049913125.1). Classification (GTDB taxonomy): domain Bacteria; phylum Pseudomonadota; class Gammaproteobacteria; order Xanthomonadales; family Rhodanobacteraceae; genus Luteibacter. Next base: position 316,966 of record NZ_CP183975.1, on the reverse strand, counting down.
AACTGCTCGATCTCCCCGGTCGCCGGCGCCGCTCCGTGTTTTCTCTCAGCCGCCGTCAGGGTTGGCTTTTCGGCCGCACCGACTCACGCGGTCCGAAGGAACCGATCGGCCAGCTTATCCGCGCGATCGAGGAAGACCCGACGCGCGACATCCAGGTGGTTCCGGTATCGATATACGTAGGCCGTGCGCCGAACCGCGAATCCGGCTGGTTCAGCGTGCTGTTCGTAGAGAATTGGCTCGTCGTCGGTCGTTTCCGCCGCATCCTTGCCCTGGTGCTCAACGGTCGCGACACCGTCGTGCATTTTTCCGCCCCGGTGTCTCTGCGCAGCGTGCTCGGGGAGTCTGGCGGGCTTACGCCCGAGCGCCTCACGCGCAAGATCGCACGCGTGCTGCGCACGCACTTCCGGCGCATCCGCGCCGCGGTGATCGGCCCCGATCTATCGCACCGCCGTACCGTGGTCGACGCCGTGCTCAATACCGAGCCGGTGCGCGATGCCATTGCCGCCACCGCCAGCAAGGAAAACATCTCCCTGGCGAAGGCGCAGCGACGTGCGCGCGACTTCGCCCTGGAAATCGCGGCCGATTATTCGCACCCCGTGGTGCGTTCGACCTCGTTCCTGCTGTCGAACTTCTGGAACAAGCTTTACGACGGCATCGCGATGCACCACTTCGACAAGGCCCGCGCCGCCGCGCCAGGCCACGAGGTGATTTACGTACCTTGCCATCGCAGCCATGCCGATTACCTGTTGCTGTCCTATCAGCTGCACCATTCGGGCGTGGTACCTCCGCACATCGCCGCGGGCGTGAACCTCAACCTGCCGGTGGTGGGGCCGATCCTCCGCCGGGGCGGCGCGTTCTTCCTGCGTCGCAGCTTCAAGGGCAATGCGCTGTATTCCGTGGTGTTCAACGAATACCTGGCCCAACTCGTCGATCGCGGGGTGCCGCTCGAATACTTCATCGAAGGTGGCCGCTCGCGAACCGGGCGCCTGCTCGCGCCACGGGCGGGCATGCTGGCGATGACCCTTCGCGCATTCCTGCGTGCGCCGCGTCGACCGGTCATGTTCCAGCCGGTGTACATCGGCTACGAGAAACTGATGGAAGGCAAGTCGTACATCGGAGAACTCTCGGGCAAGTCCAAGGAAAAGGAATCGCTGATCGGACTCATCCGCGGCCTGAAAGTGCTGCGTCAGCGCTACGGTCATGTCACGCTGAATTTCGGTGAACCCATCCTGCTCACCCCGATGCTCGACGCCACCGCGGCCAATTGGCGCGAGGCCACGGCCGATCCCGATGTGAAACCCGAATGGATGAGCAGCGTCGTCGACCGTCTTGCCGAACGCATCCAGATAAACATCAATCGCGCCGCCGATGTAAACCCCATCAACCTGCTTGCACTCGCCCTGCTGGCAACCCCGAAGCACGCCATGGCGGAGAGCGATCTGCTTGCCCAGATCGAACTCACCAAGGCGCTGTTCCAGGAGCTTCCCTACTCCGACCGCGTGACCATCACGCCAATGAATCCGCAGGGCGTCGTCGCTTACGGGGAGCAGATGGGCTGGATCCGCCGTGTACGCCACCCGCTCGGGGACGTGCTGGTCACCGAGGGCGAACAGGCGGTCCTGCTGTCCTACTTCCGCAACAACGTGCTGCACCTGAACGCGGCAGCCGCGTGGGTGGCGGCATGCTTTCTCAACAACCGACGGATGTCGCGTTCCTCTGTACTGCGGTTGGGCCAGCTCATCTACCCGTTCATCCAGGGCGAACTGTTCCTGCCGTGGGATAAGGAAGGCTTCGCGACGCAGGTGCAGGACACGATCGAATTCTTCGTCGATCGAGGCATCCTCGAAGCCAGCGCGGAAGGGCGGGTGCTCGAGCGTGGGCCCGGCCAGGACGATGGCGCCTACCAGCTACGCGTGATCGCACGCAGCATGCTGCAGGCTTTCGAGCGTTACTACATCGCCATCGCCGCACTGGTGAAGAACGGTCCGCATACGATGAGCGCGGGCGAATTGGAGACCACCTGCACGCTTACCGCACAACGCCTGGGCATGCTCAACGAGCTATCGGCACCCGAGTTCTTCGACAAGGCGCTGTTCCGCGGGTTCATCCAGAAACTTCGCGAAGCGAAGATCGTCTGGACCGATGACGCCGGCAAGCTCGATTTCAGCGACGCCCTGGAAGACATGGTACGCGACGCGCGCGTGATCCTCGCGCGCGAGGTGCGTCACTCGATCCTGAAGATCACGCCGGGCGGCGATAGCGACCGCGACACCGACGCACGCCCCCCGATCGATCCGGATGACGGGTCGGCTGGCGAGTCGCTGCACGATCGCCATGTCGCCAATGAGCACACTCGGCACGACACGCATCATCGATCTCCCTTGTAAGCGGGAACGTGGTCCGATGTCGGCGGCGAGGGGGTATCGCCGCGATCACCACTGTCGTGTGTCCCGGATAAGACCGGCATCCAGGCGGATGCGCGCCCATCTACACTGCGCGCCACACGATTTCCGAAGACATGCCAATGGATATGGCCCCTCCACAAACGCCCACGGCGATCACGCGCGCTGCAGGTGAAGAAGCCTCTGCACTCATCCAGCGCATCGGTGACACGCAGCGTTGGCTGATCGACCAACAGGGGTTCTTGCCGACGATTCCTGTACACGGAAACGCTTCGGCGGAGGCGCCGTTCATGGAGCAACTCGCCTCATACTGGCAAACGCCAGTCTCGCCCCACTCCGGACAGGTTGCGGTCACGCGCGCGCAAGCCTTCGCCCTTCGCTGGGCGACGGTCATGGGAGAGCAAGCCGCGCTCAGCGTCGCCGACGGCAGCCTGAGCGAACAGGCCGGGGAGACCATCCTCGCGGTTACCCGCGCACGCGGCGATCTCGCGCCTCCCCACATTCGCGCGCGCGAACTCATGGTTAATGCGCTTCCGTATGCGGGCAGCCTGGTCGTCGTGGATAGCGGCGAACACGGCTCCGCACTGCTCTTTTCGCCCGATCGGGGCTGGGAAAGCTTCGGTGACCTGGAGGCACTCCATACGGAGGTCGAGGAACGCTTCCGCGAGACCCTGGCTGCCACGACGCACCTCCCCGGGCTGGCGGACGACGATTCGTCCGTGCTGACCGGCGAACTCTCCGTGACCTCCCGCGATATCACGGGCAACGCCTTCGACGTGCTCGTGCGCAATGCCATCGACGTGCAGCGACGCAAGGTGGTCGATGCGTGGACAAGGCATGACGATCGCGAGGGCGGGCCGCTGCGGCTGGCAGATCGTCTCCACGACGCGCTGGCTACCGAGCCCTACCTCGACGTGACCGTCATGCTCCAGCGTCGGCAGGCCCGTCTGCTGTCAACCATGCAAGAGCTTCGACTCGCACAACTCCCCGCTCAGATTCGCCTGGGATGGGAGCAGGCACTCGCTGACTACAGGCAGGCACGGACGGATACCGCAAGCATCCTCGCCCAGGACGGCTTCGACACGATCGTATCGATCCGGCAGTTCGCTCGTAACGAACTCTCGCTCCGCCTGCACGCCCGTGGTATCGCCGACGACCCGGCGGACATCACCATCGAGCTCTTCGCGACTACCGCCAGTACCGCGCATGGATATAGCGGCACCGATATCGAGCGACGCTCGCTGGTCGACCTGGCCAGCGAGAACCTTGGTTTTCTCGAGCTCCGTGGCATGCAGGCGAGAACGGCAAGTGGCCGTCTCGTGCTGGCGCTCGGTCGCGACGACATCGTCGACTTGGTTCGTACACTCGACCTCAGGAACAGTTACCAGGATTACCTCGTCCGCGAGTTGAAGACATCCGCGCGGGGTGCTCGCCTTCGGGCCGCGTCCGCGCGCCTGCAGGAAGCAAGGATGCGCTTCGAACTGATCGACGCGCGCTCGACCACCTACATCGAAGGCGATACGAAGGACTTCATCGACGACCATGCCGAACGAGGCTATCGATGGGTGGAAGCGGTCCTGGATGCACCAGAGTCCGCGGGGCGCCGTCGCGTCGAAAACCACGAGATCGTCGTGGGCCATGTCGTCTACGAAGGCGCCAGGCTCAAGGACATACTTGTCATGGGCGTTCGAGCGCGGGGGAGCGTCTATCGGACCGTGTTCTACACCCCCGACGCGCCGGACGGCCGAAGCTTTCGCGAGTTCGACGATCGTCAATCGGCGGCGGCCGGCTTCCTGCACGATCCGGCGTTCGAACAATATCTTCTGGATCGGTTGCCAGCGAATTGGTCGACGGTGGGTCACGATGGAATCACCCGCCGCTTTCGCGTTTCGGAAGGCACGCGGCGTGCGGTGTGGGCCCTTTCGGGACAGACCGGCGAACAACCTTACACACTGACCGAAGGACGGTTCAGCGACGAAGAGATCGCCGGCAACGTCTACGACGCATCGTATGACGTGGCGCTGGGTCAGCTCGGCCGCGATTCAGCGGACCTCGCGCGCTCGACGGGGGAAGCGGACTACGACCGTGCCAGGTCGATCGGCATGTTGTCCGCCCACTTCGCGGAAGGCTTCCTGCCCCTGCGGCTGAGTGTTGCCGTCGGCACCGTCAGGGCACTGCACGCGGCGTGGCGAGGTGTCGACAACGTGGCTCGGGACGAGCGGGCGCGCGCCTTCGAGGATTTTGTCGACGCCCTCGGCTCGCTCGGCGACCTGATGGGAAGCCACCTGTTTACGCAGTCGCTGGGCAAAACGATGCTGATGCGGCAACCCGCCCGACCGAACCAACTGGCCATGCGCTCCGTCAGGTTGCCTGAACTGGATTCGACCTTCGATGCGCGTTACATCGCACGTGGCGTGACCCTGAAGCGCGCGCGCGCCGCCAGGGACGGCATCTATGAGATCGGTGAACATCGATACATCGAACATCGCGGTCAGCTTTACGGCGTCCACTTCGATAGCGAAAACGACACCTGGCGCTTGCGAAAGCCGCAGCACACGCCTGCGGACTACGCTCCACCGGTGATCCGTGACGCCAGCGGCGAATGGCGATACAACAAGGATGTCGGTCTGCGCGGTGGCGCACCGAAGCGCCCCGATCTGTACGAGCGGGACCCGGTGGATCTGTTGATGGAATACCGTGGCGGGGCTCCCGATACCGCGGGGCTGACGAACAGCGATATCGAGATCTTGGTCCAGTCATTGACGCGCCAAGGCCTTCGTTCCGGTGTCGTGAAACGCCTGATCTACGATCGCACGCACGGCCGCCCCACCAGTGCGACCTTATCCCGCCACTGGGAGACGGCCGTGGAAGAAGCCCGCCGTCCGCCGCCCCGCATCCGCACCCCGTCGCCTCCGGCCATCGCCGGATTCAAGCTCGTGAAACTCGAACGCAGCCAGTGGCCAACCACGGTGTGGCACTACACCACGCCACACCGGCACGCGATGTTCAAGGGAACCACACTCAGGCTCAATCAGTCCCTGCCAGCGGCCACCGGTCCTTCCGGCCTGCACGTCATGACACTCGACCCGAGCCGCCCATCACGCCATATCGTCGAGATCATGCGTGGGCGACGTCGCACCAACACATTCACGGACGAGAAGGTGCAGCGCATTGCCGGAGCCTACGTGGAAATCGACCTGGGCAAGCTGCGCAACAGACAACGCGCAGACGGAACGTATGAGTTCAACGTCTACACGGTGACCAATCGTTCGGGCCTGGAGTTTGTCATCAAGCCGACGTTGCCAGCTCCTGAGCGAGGCATCGCCCCGATTTCGCCCACGAGGCAAAGGGATCTCGCCAGCGTCGCCCTGAGGCATGGGGAATTCCGCACGGGGCTACGTATCCGTTAACCCTGTGTACGAGCCCCCCCCATCCCCACCGCAAGGAAAGCGATATGGATATCCCACCGACAGCTACCCATGATGCCGTACAAGCCGAGAACCAGGCTGCCATCGACGCATTGCGACGCCTCGCCAGCACACGCGATGCCTTCATGCGCATGTACGAGGCGCAACCATCCTTGAGCGAACCCAATGCCACGGGGGCGCAGCGACTGCTCGACGCGTTGCCTGCCTTCTGGGCATCCCCGGAAACGGCCGGCGGCGAAACACGCACTGCCATCCTTGCCCGCCATCTCGCCAGCGTAATGAAAGAGCAGGCCTCGCTTCGGGGTCTCGATGGCACGCTCGGCGACGACGCGGTCTCGCTCGCCACACGCGTTGCCACGGCAAATGGCGCTACCCTCCCCGCCGGCATACACGCGCGCGAACTGATCCTGGGTGACGCTCCTCATGCGGGATCGCTGATCCTCGTCGACGATGGCACGCCCGACCTCGCTCTTCTGTTCACCGCTCACGGCGGATGGGAGGCCTTCGACTCCCTGGAGCGCCTCCTGGCGTCCACGCGCCGCAGGTTGCTCGAGTCGGTCGATGCCGACGACGGTACCGGCCTTGAAAATGACACGTTCGCAGAAGCCAAGGCGCGGGGGACAGTCGGTTCACGAGACATCGGCGATGCGGTCTTCGCCACACTGGCGAGGCGCATGGTCGAGGTGCAGCTCGGCCGCATCGCGCTCGCGGCGGACGACTACAGCCTCGACATCGACGAACCCGGTGCGGCGACCGACCTTGGCGACCGCGTTCGCTACGAACTCTCTCCGGCGGCGATGCTGGACATCGACGCCGTTGAACGCCTGCGCGAAGCCCGGCTACTCGAAGCCGTCGCGGCCACACGCCTGGCTAACGTACCGGCAGGTGTCGGCGCAGCGTGGTACGGGGCGCTTGACGCATACAACGAAGCCCTGGCCGCGGCATCGGCCGCTCGCTGGATGACCGGAGTGCAACAACCGTTGACCTTGCAGGCGTTCGCTTCGCGCGAACTCGCCGCGAGACTCGCGTCCCTGGACATCGACATCTCGCCAGAGTCGATCTCCGTTGAAATCGTCCGGAAGAAGCTTCTGCCAGATCCACTCTCGGCACTCGATCCCCTGCCCGGATCGACGACAGCGCGGCACGTTTCGCTCATCGACCTTGCCTGCCAGAACATCGGCCGCTTCTCCTTCGAAACCCTGCATGCGGTCGACGCGCAAGGGACCTCGCTGCGCAGTCGCCTCGGTCACGCTGCGATCCGCGACATGGTGCGCGACCTGGACATCGCGAACCGCTACCAGCTTCATATCGAAAAGCATCTCCGGGCGGGATCGGGAGGCGCCCTGGCAAAAAAAATGGCCATCACGGTGCAGGCGGCACAAATGCGCCTGGAGGCCGAGGAAGCACGTCTCTCGTACTACCTGTCCAAGGAGCCGCGCTCATTCATCGACGACCGGGAAGAGCGAGGATTTCGCTGGGTCGAGGCCGCGCTCGACGCGCCGGCCGCCCAGCGTCGCGTGGGCAAGCACGAGATCGCGGTCTCGCAGCTCACCTACCGGCAGGTGCCGCTGGATGGCATCCTGATCTTCGCGTCGCGCGCGCCGAACAGTGCGCCGCGTATCGTCATGTACACACCCGACGCACCGGATGATCTCAGGTTCCGCGAGTTCGATAGCCGGCAGGATGCCGCGAAGCGCTTTCTCTATCACCCTGCCTTCCGCGAGTACCTCCTCGATCGTCTCCCCGCCGAATTCGCCACCGTCTCACCCAATGGCGCAACGCGCGAGTTCGCCGGTGACCGACTCGCCCACTGGGTCCTTGGCGCCAGTGGCGATGTCTCGTACACGCGTACTACCGAACCATTCGAAGAACGCGAGGTGCGAGGCGATTTTATCGCGGCGGCCTATGACGCCACGGTCGAGAAATACCGGCGCGATACGCGGTTTCTTGCCCGCTCCACGGCCGACGCGGATAGCGATGCATTGCTCGACTACGCACAGGGCCGCTTCAACGTCGATCCCGCCTCCAGGCTCGTGGCGGCCGCGCTTGCCGAGGTGCCCGCCAGCCTCGCTCGCCTGACGCAGGCATCCTGGCGCTTTTACGATCACGTGAAGGCGGGCGACACGGGACAGGCTGTCGTCGCCTTCACCGAGGGTTACGTCAACGCGCTCAACCTCATCGTTCCGCCTTTTGTTGGCGGCCGCCACGTCGCCGGGGCGATCGTGCGCTCCCGTGCCGCGACGCGCGGCGTGACAAGCACAGGCGTGCGACTGACGCCACCACGCGTCCGCTTCGACGATCGTTACGCCGCTCGTGGTTTGCGCAAGCCGGGCAAGCCCGACAGCGAAGGTATCTTTCGCGTCGGCGGCCATACGTACATCGAGCACGACGCTACATTTTTTCTCGTGCGCTACGACACCGATTACGCCCGCTGGCGTCTCGCGCCCCCGAAGGGAGCCATCGATGCCCGTTTCACCGGTCCACTGGTAGAACGGATCGATGGTCGATGGGTCTACGCACACGGTGTCGGCCTGCGCGGTGGCATGCGCCGGTTCCGCGATCGGTTTGCCCGCATCTCCGTGGCCGATAACACACGTCCGCCCGTGCATCCCCCCGTCGAGCCCGCTCCACCCGCCGCCCCGGCTCCCGATGTCCCGCCGCCCCCGGCCTTTCCTCCGGCGATGGAGCCGTTGCGTGCCGAGGTCGCCGCCGTGCTGGCGGACAATCCGAGCGCGACCCCGTTTTTCAGGCCAGACGGAACCCACCTCAAGTTCATCGTCCCCCCACGCAGTGCCCTGATCGTCTCGCCGCAACTCCATCCGGACATCGCGGCGCTCAGCGCCCATCAACGACGAGTTTTCCTGCACGAGCTGGACACCCTGTTTCCCCATGCCAGCGAACGTGCCGAGGTACTGAACATCAGTGGGTGGGCTCGCCACGACGGCCGCCGCGTCCCGTCGTCGTGGAGCGTGGCTGACAACGCAGACGTCCAGTCACCCTCGATTTCGTCGTCTACGGGAGATGCGGCACCTGCAACGCCAACTCTTACGCCGAGCCAGCAGACGCGCTGGGACAATGCACTCGCGACAGCAAGGAACACGCCGCGCTCGCCTGAGCGTGCGCCGGTCGCGTCTGCCAGCGGCATCGTGACCGAGACCCTTCCGGTCACCGAGATCGTTCCCTTCTACGACTGGCCGGAGCGCATCTGGTATTTCGGCGAACGCAACTTCCGACTGGCGTCGAACGGCGAAGGCGTCACGTTGTCGCCTGGCTCGGCATGGACCGGTACGGGTAGCGGTCCACGCACATACCCCGTGTCGTTGCTTCCGCCGGAAACGCCGGCCAGCCGGCTGTCCGAGGTGCTCGGCACATCGCCCGTCCATGAGTCCACGCAGCGCGACCCGCTTGGCTATTGGGTTCAGATCAACACGACGGGTCTTCGCGAGCGGCTCGTAGGAGCCCACCACATCCAGAGGCCGTGGATGGGTCCTGGACTCGAGATGCGCCGGCGCCTCCTTCCCAATGGGGAATATCAGTACACGTTGCATAGCAACGCGCCCATCACCGTCCCGTCGACGCACGTCATCAGCGTCGGCCGTCGTGGTGACGCGCGTCTTCTCCCCCCCGTCCGTCACTGACAGATACAGACAAGGAAATCATCATGGATACGATGCCGCCGCAGGCCCCGCCTGCCCTCACCCAGTCCGCCTACCAGGAAGCGACCGACGCCTTCGATCGCCTCGTCGCCCTGCAGTCCTGGCTGGCCACCGAGGACGCCCGCGTCCCCACGCTTCCCGATACCCTCGCCGCCGGCGCCCTGCCCGCCTACCTCACCGCCCTCGCCGCTTACTGGGACGCCCCGCCCCTGGACGGCGCCGAGGGCTCCTCGCGCCGCGCCGCGCTGGCCTCACGCCTCGCCACCGCCGCACGCGACCTGGCCCTCCTGGCTCAGCACGACGGCACCCTCGACGACGACGCCCTGGCCCTGGTCCGCGACCTCGTCGCGACCGGCGCGGGCAACCTGCCCGCCCACCTCAGCGTCCGCGAACCGATGGTCGGCCCCTCCGTCTACGCCGGCGTCCTGCTCCTCCAGGACCTGCGCCACCCCGAGCGCACCCTGGTGTTTTCCACCCAGCACGGCTGGGAGGTCTTTCCCCGCCTCGCCGACGCCCTGGCCAGGATGGAACAGCGCGCGCGACGCGCCCTGGTCGCGACCCCCGACCTGCCCGGCATCGCCCGCCAGCACCTGACCTCCCTCGGCCCCGACCCCTTCCTCACCTCCCGCCCGATCCCCGGCCAGCCCTTCGACGCCCTCGTCGACGCCCTCCTGCAGACCCAACGCGACAAGCTCCAGCAGGCCGGCTTCGCCTTCGCCCTGGCCTCCCACGACGACACCACCCGGGCCACCACCTTCACCGATACCGCCTTCGCCGCCTTGCGCCTGGATCGCGCCGTCGATGTGACCCACATCCTCGCCCTGCGCCACGCCGCCTTGATCGAGCGCTTCAACGACCAGCGGCTCACCCGCGTGCCCCAGGCCGTCGCCCAGGATTGGCGCGACGCCGAAGCCCTCTTCCGCGCCACCCTGCCGGCGATCGCCGCCCGCGAAGCCGACGCCGGATGGCTCCCCCCGCCCTCGCTGGCCGAGTACGCCGCCAACGCCCTGGGCGAACGACTGCGCGCCCGCGGCATCACCCTCGACCCGGCCGATATCCAGATCCGCATCGATCGCGGCCCCGACCCCGCCGCTCGACTGGAATCCCTGCAAGCCCTCTTCGAGGGCCCCGCACCCGCTCACCTGCGCCTCATCGACCTCGCCTACCAGAACATCGCCACCTTCGAGCCGGTCCGCCTCACCGCCCTCACCGCCGAGGGCACCCCCCTGGACGCGCTGGACGATCCCGCCATCCGCCAGCTCGTGCGCAGCCTCGACCTCGCCTCGCGCTATCCCGCCCTGCTCCAGACCACCTTCCGCTCCGGACCCGACGCCGCCCTTCGCCGCGAACACGCCGCCAGCCTGCAGCAGGCCCACATGGGACTGCTCGCCGCCGAGGCGCGCCTGGCCTATTACCTCACCGACGCCCCCCGCTCCTTCCGCGACGACCACGCCGAGCGCGGCTACCGCTGGGTCCGCGCCGTCCTCGACGCACCCAACGCCGCCGACCGCGCCCGCGTCGAAGGCCACGAGATCGCCGTCCACCAGGTCACCTACCAGGGCACCCCCCTGCGCGATGTCCTCGTCTTCGGCGTGCGCAACCCCGCCAGCGTGCCCTCCATCGTCATGTACACCCCCGACGCCCCCGACGGCATCAGCTTCCGCGAGTTCGACGACCGCGCCGAGGCCGGCCGACGATTCCTCTACCACCCCGCCTTCCGCGAGTACCTCCTCGATCGCCTGCCCCTGGAGTACGCCCGCGTCCTGCCCAACGGCGCCGCCCGCGAGTTCGCCGGCGATCACCTCGCCCACTGGGTCCTGGGGGCCAGCGACTCGGCCGCCTACACCCGCACCGCCGCTCGCTTCGAGGAACGCCTCCTCCCTGGCAATTTCCTCGACGACGCCTATGAGGTCGACGTGCAACTGGGCCTGCGCAACGTGCAGACCCTCACCCGCACCGCCGAACAGGCCAACTGGGCCTGGCTGCGGGACCACGCCCGCTCCACCCTGAATCACCGCCTCCTCCACGACGCCCTCCAGGGCGTCCTCACCGCCCCCGCCCGCGCCGCCCAGGCCGCCTGGCGCTTCTACGACACCGTCAAAACCGGCGACCAGGCCCAGGCCCTGGTCGATTTCGCCGACTTCTACAACGCCTCCCTGGCCGCCGCCGCACCCGTCCAGGCCTTCAGCTCCGCCCCCCTGGCACGCGCCATCCTCGGCGCCCGCTTCCGCCTCGCCGGTCGCCTCGTCGAAGCCCGGCCCACCCTCCAGCCCACCGTCCACTTCGACGCCGCCTACCTCGCCAAGGGCGTGCGCAAGACCGGACAGCCCAATCACGAAGGCATCTTCACCCTCCAGGGCCGCTCCTACATCGAGCACCACGGCAAGCTCTACCACGCCCGCTTCGATGGCGACATCGGCACCTGGCGCCTGAGCCGCCCCCACGGCAATGCCGCCTTCCGCGGCCCCGCCATCCGCCGCGCCGGCAACGGCCAATGGGCCTACCACGAGCTCGGCCCCCGCGGCGGCATGCTCCCCGCCCCCGCCGGACGCGCCAACCAGCCCGAGCTCTACAACGAGTACCTGGCCGAGTTCGAAGCCGCCTTCCCCGACCCCTTCGAACGCGACCTCATCCGCACCCAGATGCGGCGCGAACTCACCGAGAACGTCCCCGCCGCCAACATCACCGCCGAACAGCGACTGCGATGGAATGGGGCCGTCGCTCGCGCTCACGAGCGCAGCCTGGCGGAAGCGCGACCTCCGCAGCTCGGGGTCGGGGTCTCGGTGAACATGGTCGTCCCACGAATTCCCCAGCCGTCTTCGGTCCCCGCCGGCTATCGCGTCGTGGCGCTACCGGAGGTCCCGGAGGTGCTTTGGTACTACGGTAGCAAGCCGTTCAAATCCAGCCCCCTCGAACGCATGGCCGCGCGGGGCGGGAAAGGTTTCAGTCCCAACTGGGCGGCCATCCGTACGGAAATCGTCGATCGGCGGGTGAGCGGCATCCGTCTCACCACGGTGCCACCCACCGCGTCGATCGAAGAGATCCGCGCTGCGTCGGGCCTGCAAGCGGCACGGCACGATACGTTTGCCGTGCGTATCCACCCACGAACCATGCTCACCGTATCGAACAGCGAAGTCGCCCCGCAGGCAGGCCTGCTCGTGCGCGAGGGAGGGCCGGCGGGTAGCTATGTCATGCGCGCGCCCGAAGGCAACCGTATCCAGTTCCATCAGCGCCAGCACGAGGTGATCACGAAGCTGCCTTGAGCACGCCCTCGGCGCCTGCAGGAGCGGACCGAACGGGAGTACCATGCGCAGCATGGAAAACGAGAAAACCACCCACTTCGGCTTCCGCGACGTCCCCCTGGCCGACAAGCAAAAGCTTGTCGGCCAGGTCTTCACGTCTGTGGCGCGCAACTACGACCTGATGAACGACCTCATGTCGTTCGGCATCCACCGCTTGTGGAAGCGCCACTTCGTGGCGGTAAGCGGCGTGCGCCGTGGTGACCGCGTGCTCGATCTCGCCGGCGGCACGGGCGACATCGCCGCACTGCTGAAGCCCGTCGTCGGCGACGAAGGCGAGGTGGTGGTCGGCGATATCAACGCCGCCATGCTGGGCGTGGGTCGCGACCGCCTGACCGATCGCGGCCTCGTGGCGGGTCTGCGCTGGGCGCAGATGAATGCCGAGATGCTGCCGTTCCCGGACAACAGCTTCGACGCCGTCACGATCGCCTTCGGCCTGCGCAACGTCACCGACAAGGACAAGGCCCTTGCGGACATGCATCGCATCCTCAAGCCCGGCGGCCGTGCGCTGGTGCTGGAGTTCTCGAAGGTGCAGAGCCCGGTGCTTTCCAAGCTCTACGATGTGCACTCGTTCAAGATCCTGCCGCGACTCGGCCAGTTGTTCGCCAAGGACGCCGACAGCTACCAGTATCTGGCCGAATCGATCCGCAAGCATCCCGACCAGGAAACCCTGAAGGGCATGATGCTCAACGCCGGCTTCGGGCATGTCGAAGTGCGCAATCTCAGCAACGGCATCGTTGCCATCCACCGCGCCTACAAGCTGTAGGCACGACGCGAGGGCGGGGCCTGGCCGGGGGTGGCATACTGGCCGCTCAACTCCACCGGAACCCAGCATGCGCCTGCTTCCCGTCCTTGCCCTGGTCATGGCGTTTCCCGCCGTGGCCTTCGCCTCCGATCCGCATTCCTACGCGCAGCCTGACGCGGTCCGTGTCACCCATCTCGACCTGGACCTCACGCTGGACTTCGGCAAGCGCGAGCTCACCGGCAATGCGACGCTGAAGCTCGATTGGAAGGATGCAAAGGCGAAGGACCTGGTCCTGGACACGCGCGACCTGAAGATCGCCAGCGTGGAAGCCGTGGATGCCTCGGGCAAGGCGTCGCCGTTGAAGTTCGCACTGGCACCGCGCGACAAGGAACTCGGTTCCAAGCTTACGATCGAGGCACCCGCGCACCCGGCAAGCGTGCGCATCGCCTACGCGACGGTTCCCGAAGCGTCGGGCCTGCAATGGCTGACGCCCGAACAGACGGCCAGCAAGAAGCAACCGTTCATGTTCTCGCAATCGGAATCCATCCACGCACGTTCGTGGGTGCCACTGCAGGATTCGCCCGCCATCCGCATTACCTACGACGCGCACATCAGCGCGCCGAAGGACGTCCGCGTCGTGATGAGCGCGATCAACGATGCGAAGCATCCGTTGAATGGCGACTTCTCCTTCGATCAACCGCATCCCATTCCCTCGTACCTGCTGGCCATCGCCGCCGGCGATATCGCGGTGAAGGAAACCGGCCCACGCAGTGCGGTTTACGCCGAACCCAGCATCGTCGGCAAGGCGGCTCACGAGTTCGAGGACACCGAGAAGCTGATCGAAACCACGGAAAAGCTGTACGGTCCGTATGCCTGGGGCCGCTACGACATCCTCGTGCTGCCGCCGTCGTTCCCGTTCGGCGGCATGGAAAACCCGAACATGACCTTTGCCACGCCGACCGTGCTGGTCGGCGACAAGAGCCTCGTCTCGCTGGTATCGCACGAACTGGCGCATTCCTGGTCGGGCAACCTCGTCACCAATGCCGCCTGGCGCGACGGCTGGTTGAACGAAGGATTCACCACCTACGTGCAAGGACGGATCACCGAAGCCGTCTACGGCAAGGCCCTTGCCGACGAGGAAGCGCTGCTGTCCGCACGCGAGCTGCAGAAGACCATCGGCCACATGCCCCCGAACGCGCAGAAGCTCACGCCCGACCCGCGCGGCACGGACGCAGACGATGCCCTGTCCTCGGTTGCGTATGACAAGGGCTCGTGGTTTCTACGCACCCTGGAACAGCGTTTCGGCCGCGACGTCTTCGACGCCTACCTGAAAGGCTACTTCGCCCACTTCGCCTTCCAGAGCATCGACACGGATACGATGTTCGCCTATCTCAAGACCAACCTGCTGGACAAATATCCGGGCAAGATGAGCGAAGCCGAAGCCCGCGCCTGGATCTGGCAACCGGGCATTCCGAAGGACGCGCCGCTGCCGTCGTCGCCACGCTTCGACAGCATCGACAAGCAGCGTGAAGCCTTCCTCGCGGGCACGCTCGACGCCGCCAGGCTCGATGCGAAAAGCTGGAACACCCAGGAATGGATGTACTTCCTCGATCGCTTGCCGGATGTCACGCCGCTGGCCCGGATCAAGGAAATCGACGCCGCGTGGCACCTCACAGGCACGCCGAACGCCGAGATCGGCATGCGCTGGTACGCGCACGCCATCGCCGCCGGCGACAAGGACGTGTGGACGGCCGCCGCCGAACACATGACCCGTATCGGCCGCCTCTACCTCACCACGCCGGTCTATCGCGCCTTCGCCCGTACCCCGGAAGGCCTCGCCTTCGCCAAGCAGACGTACGCCAAGGCGAGGAGCGGCTACCACCCGATGACCCAGCAGGCGGTGGAGCGCATCCTAGCCGGTACGTCGAAGAAGAAATAACGCACGAACCTGCGATCCCTTTCCGGTCACAAGACTTGCATCCTTCCGCGACGCCCCGCATCTTGCGGGGCGTCCTCCGTTCCAGGCTCCCTATTCCATGGCCAAGACCCCGATCTCCGCATCCCCCGATAGCCGTCCCCTTTGGCAACGCCTGCTGCTGCGCCGGCTCAAGTTCCTCGTCGTGGTGGCGCTGGTACTCGGCATCGGCGCGGGGCTCGTCTACCTGTTCGCCCCTTCGCTGCTGCTCAAGGCCGATGCGGCACGCCTGGCGATGGCATCGCACGTCGAGAAGAAAACCATCGTCGCCGGCGATACCACCTGGTCCTACTACGAAGGCGGTGACGGCCCCACGATCGTTCTCCTGCATGGTTTCGCCGCGAACAAGGAAACCTGGCTGGAGATGGCCAAGGGCCTGACCGACCATTTCCACGTCGTCATTCCCGACCTGCCGGGCTGGGGAGAATCCTCGCGCAACGACGGCGGCGACTACGGCATTCCGGCGCAGGCGGCGCGCCTGGAGGCTTTCGCGGCGGCCGTCGGCGCACAGCGTTTCCTCCTGGTCGGACAGTCGATGGGTGGCGCGATCGCCGGAATCTATGCGGAACAGCATCCGGAGCGTGTCGCCAGCCTCGTTCTGATGAGTTCGCTGGGACTGAGCTTCAAGGACAACGATTTCACCCGTGAAGTGAAGGCGGGAGTGAATCCGTTCCTCTACAGCGACCGCGCCGGGTTGGAAGCGCTGCTGGCGCGAATCTTCCTCACGCCGCCGCACATTCCCGGCCGCCTGGAAGACGCGCTGGTCGCGCGCAACCAGAAGGACCACGCGTTCATCGAGCGCACCTTCAACCAGCTGAAGCAACCGGCGCAGGCGTTCGCGCTCGATCCCGTGATCGGCAAGCTGCCGATGCCCGTCCTGGGACTATGGTGCCGCGAGGACAAGCTCATCGACGTATCGGCGCTGGATACGCTGCGCGGCGGGCTCAAGAGCTCGCCGTCCATCGGCGCCACCATACTGAACGGCTGCAACCACATGCCGATGCTCGAGAAGCCCGAAGAAACCGCGCGCATCATCACGGGCTTCGCGCTCGCTCACTGACCGAAAGCTAATCGGCCACGTCAGCGATGAGCCTGTCCAACTGCATCTTCAGCCCACTGCCGTTCGCGCGCAGCCAGGCACGCTGTTCCCCGTAGTCGGGGAACACGCTCTCCACCCAATGCCAGAACTTCGGCGAGTGATTGCGCACCTTGAGGTGGCAAAGCTCATGCACGAGCACGTAGCGCAACGCGGCGGGGGGCGCCAGCGCCAGGGCGAGGTCCAGATTGATCCTGTCCCGCGTGTCCAGGCTGCCCCACAGGCTCTTCAGCGGACGGATGCGCAATGCCGTGGGTGCCGCGTTGATCTGCGGGATGTAGGCAGGCAGCCAACGCGAGACATCGCGGCGGATCTGCGCTTCGAAGTAGGTGGCCAGAAGGCCGCGGGCGACGAGCAACGCCCGCGTGTGCGGCCGGGGAAGCGCCAGGGTCAACAGGCCCGGCTCGTGCTCCACCCGGGGGTAGGACCCCTCCGACCAATCGAGGGTGATCTCCTCGCCACGGAAGGGAAACGTGGTGGGTACGCCCACGCGTAGCGGCGGCAAGGGCTGGGCATCGAGGTTGAATTCGCCGAGCTTCTGCTCCAGCCAATCGGCGTGATGACGGAGGAAGGCCGTCATCTGCGCCGTATGCGTGCCGTTGGGATAGGTGAGACGTGCGCCCTTGGGCGTGACCGTCAGGCGCAAGCGGCGGGCACGCGGGTGCGCCGCCTTGAGCACACGGATGGTGCCACCCGTGGGGGTTGCCAGTTCCAGCCAGTCGCCTTCGTCCGATGCCATGTCGCGAGTCTCGTGTCGATCCCGACGAACATCCCACCAAGCCATATCATTACCTGCGACGCCGACGCCCGATCAGTCCGGGCGCGGCAACTTGAACCATTCTTCCAGCTTGCCCAGCAGGCGCTCGTATTCGAGCGCCATGAGGGAAAAATTCGCATCCATTTCCGCCGCGGCCGATTCAGGGCTGTCCGCCTGCTCGTCCAGAACGACGTCGGTGAACTTGATTTTACGCAGGATCAGGTCCTCGCCTAGTACGAAGGATATGCGGTCGTCGAAGACCAGACCCAACTGGAAGACCTGCTTTCCTGTCCGCAAGTGCTCACGAATCTCATCCGTGTCGAGATCCTGCCGGCGGCACCGTGCGATGGCGCCCGAGGCGGTCGCTGGGTCGCGCAGCTCGCACTCGTCGCCCAGGGCGAGGCCACCTGGCAGTTCACCCGTGGCTACCCAGTGGGTCATCAGAATCCGGGGCGACTCCTCGGGCGCCAGCGGCACGGCGGGGAAGCTGCCCAGGGCCTCGCGGATCTGGCTCAAGGTGTTCTCCGCCGACTTCCGGCTGGATGTATCCAGGACCAGCCAGCCATTTTTCTTGTCCGCATAGGCTTTCATGCGCGAACTGCGCACGAACGCACGCGGAAGCAGTTCGTTCATGACGTCGTCCTTGATCTTCTTGCGCTCGCGGCCGCCGACCTTGCGCCCTTCCTCCTCCGCGATCTTCTGCACGCGGTTGGCCAGTTCGTCGTTCACGACCGACGACGGCAGGAGTTTATCTTCGCTGCCGACCGTGACCATCGTGTTGCGGCCGACGCTATGGGTCAGGCCTTCTTCATTGCGGCCCAGGGGCGAGACGAAGCCGCGGGTGGCCATTTCCAAGGGGCCGACCGGACGCAGCCGGTGTTCGGGAAGCGCTTCGTCGAGGCGCTCCAGGTCGGCCGCGACGGATTCGGAAAAGCGGAACAGGGTCAGGTTGCGAAAAAACATGTATCGATGAATCTCATGCGAAGGGATGGCCACGGCGGGCGCTGTGCGCCCACCGGCGAAAAGGCTTTGTCATGGGGTCAGACGACGCGGGCGATAGCTTCGGCCACGCGGTCGATATTGCCCTGGTTGAGCGCGGCGACACAGATGCGGCCCGTGCTCACGGCGTAGATCCCGAATTCCACACGCAGGCGCTCCACCTGCGCCGCCGACAGCCCCGAATACGAGAACATGCCACGCTGGCGCTCGATGAACCCGAAGTCGCCGACCTTGGCCAGGCGTTCGGTCAGGCCGCTGCGCATGGTGCGGATGCGCTCACGCATGTGGCCAAGCTCGGCTTCCCACGTCGCTCGGAGATCGTCGTGATTGAGCACGGCGGACACCACCGCGGCACCGTGCGTCGGCGGATTGGAGTAATTGGTACGGATCACCCGCTTCAACTGAGACTGCACACGCACCGCCTCGTCGTGCGAAGCGGTGACGATCGACAGCGCTCCGACACGTTCGCCGTACAGGGAGAACGACTTGGAGAACGAACTGGCGACAAAGAACGCGATATCCGTCTCGGCGAACAGACGCACCGCCTCGGCATCCGCCGCGATGCCGTCACCGAAACCCTGGTAGGCGATGTCGAGGAAGGGCACGAGGCCCCGCTCCTTTACCGTCGCGATCACACGCTTCCAGTCGTCGGAGCCGAGATCGACGCCGGTGGGATTGTGGCAACAGGCGTGCAGCACGACGATGGCACCGGTGGGCAACGTCGCCAGGCCGTCGAGCATGGCTTCGACGTCCACGCCATGCGTCGCGGCGTCGTAATAGGGATACTCCACGACCTGGAAGCCCGCGCCTTCGAACAACGCGCGATGGTTTTCCCAGCTAGGGTTGCTGATCGCCACCGGGACGGACGGGTTCAGCCGCTTCAGGAAGTCGGCCCCGACCTTCAACGCACCCGTGCCACCGAGCGCCTGTGCGGTGACCACGCGCCGGTCGACCAGCAAGGGCGAGGTGTCGCCGAACAACAGTTTCTGCACGGCGCTGTCGTACAACGCGATGCCGTCGATCGGCAGGTAGCCGCGCGGCAACTGGGCTTCCAGCCGTGCCTTCTCGGCCTCGCGCACGGCGCGCAGGAGCGGCACGTGGCCGTGTTCGTCGTAGTACACGCCCACGCCAAGATTGACCTTGTCGGTACGGGTATCGGCACCGAAGGCCTCGTTGAGGCCGAGGATCGGATCGCGCGGCGCGAGTTCGACGGAAGAGAACAGGGTCATGATCGGCAGGCCTTGAAGCGTGTGAAGGGAGATGATCAGTCGTTGTCGTCGGCGGCGTCGCCACCCGCGAGCCAGGCGCGCGTGTCGGCGCGCGGAGCGTCGGCACGTGAGCCGAGGGCGGCGAAGTCGAACAGGTTTCGGTCGGTCAATTGCGACGGGGCGATGTTGCCCATCGCGCGGAAGATGGTTTCGCTGCGGCCGGGATGGGCTTTCTCCCAGTCGGCCAGCATGCGCTTGACCACCTTGCGCTGCATGTTTTCCTGCGAACCACACAGGTTGCAGGGAATGATCGGGAATGCCCGCGCCTCGGCATAGGCCGCGATGTCGTCTTCGCGGCAATACGCGAGCGGACGGATCACCACGTGGCGCCCGTCGTCCGACAGCAGCTTCGGCGGCATCGCCTTCAGGCTGCCCTGGTAGAACATGTTCAGGAAGAACGTGCCGAGGATGTCGTCGCGGTGATGGCCGAGTGCGATCCGCGTGATGCCGTTGTCGGCCGCCCACTGATACAGCGCGCCACGGCGCATGCGCGAGCAGAGGCTGCACATCGTCTTGCCCTGGGGGATGACCCGGGTCACGACGCTGTAGGTGTCCTGTTCGATGATGTGGAAGGGAACGCCCCGCGCCTTGAGGTATTCCGGCAGCACGTGTTCGGGGAAATCAGGCTGCTTCTGGTCGAGGTTGACCGCGATCAGCTCGAAGCGGACCGGCGCCTTCGCCTGCAAGGACAACAACATGTCCAGCAAGGTGTAGGAATCCTTGCCGCCGGAAAGGCACACCATCACCTTGTCGCCGTCCTCGATCATGCCGTAGTCGGCGATCGCCTGGCCGACCTGGCGACGCAGGCGCTTGGCCAGCTTGCCTGTCTCGTAGGTCTGCTTGCGCGTGGCTTCAGGGGAGGCGGACATGGTGTGGCGATGGCTTCGTGCGGGGGCGGGTCCCCTATTGTAGCCGCTGCGGGCCCGCCCGCCCGGGGTTACAATCGGTGCTTCCCTCGCCGTCCGGCCCAATGCCATGCAGGTTCAGGACCCAGCAGAACTCAACCAGCGCCTCGCCGAACTCAAGGTGGAGCACCGCGACCTCGACACCGCCATCGAGTACCTGGCGGCGGCGATCACCCGCGACGAGCTTCAACTCACCCGCCTGAAAAAGCGCAAGCTGCTGCTGAAAGACACCATCGCCCGCATCGAAAGCCGGCTGATTCCCGACCTCGACGCCTGAGCCATCCATGATCCCCACCCGCCTGGAAAACGCCTACGTCACCCTGGAACCGCTGGCTCTCGCCCACATCGGCCCGCTCGAGCGCGCCGCCGCCGACGGCAACCTCTGGGACCTCTGGTTCACCTCCGTACCCGCCCCGGGCCGCATGACCGACTACGTGGAGTCGGCACTGCGCGGCCAGGACGAGGGGCGGATGTCGCCATGGGTCGTTCGGGAGAACGGCAGCGGAGAGATCGTCGGCTCCACGCGCTATTACGACATCGTTCCCGATCCTTTCCGTGTGGCCATCGGCTACACCTG
Organism: Luteibacter sp. E-22; assembly: GCF_049913125.1. Classification (GTDB taxonomy): domain Bacteria; phylum Pseudomonadota; class Gammaproteobacteria; order Xanthomonadales; family Rhodanobacteraceae; genus Luteibacter. The sequence continues at coordinate 295,859 of NZ_CP183975.1, read as the reverse complement.
GTATGCGCGGCGCTGGCAGCGCAGCCATGTCAACACGGCGTGCAAGCACCTGCTGCTGGCGAACGCCTTCCAGAACGAGGGCGTGGTCGCGGTGGAGTTCCACACCGACGCCTACAACCAGGATTCCCAGCGGGCGATCGAGAAGCTGGGCGCCCGGCGTGAGGGCATCCTCCGGGCCCACAAGCGGCGCCCCGACGGTTCCCTGCGCGACACGGTCTGCTACAGCATCCTCGCCACCGAGTGGCCCGACGTGGACAAATGGCTGGACCTGCGCCTGAAGCGCCTCGCTCCCGCGGATTCCTGAGACCCGCGGCACACCTCAGCGAGACGCCACCGCCTCGCCACCGGACGGGCGCACCACGAGCGTGGCCGTCATGCCGGCCGCCAGCACCGTGCCGGGTGGCAGGTGTGCGGTATCGATCTTCACCCGCACCGGCACGCGCTGGGCCAGGCGAACCCAGTTGAACGTGGGATTCACGTCCGCCAGCAGATCGCTGCCGGTCGGGTTGTCGGCATCGGTGATGCCCCGCGCGACACTCTCCACCGACCCCTTCAGGTCGACCCCACCGCTCATGAGGCGGATGTCGACGGGATCGCCGACACGCAGGCCGGGCAGTTTCGTTTCCTCGAAGTACCCGTAGATCCAGTACGAATTGCTATCGATCAGGGCGAGCCGTGCCGTACCGGCGCTGGCGTAGTCGCCGACGCGGACATCGAGGTTGGTGACGTAGCCATCCACCGGCGCGCGCACTTCGGTCCGGTCGAGGTTAAGTTGCGCGGAGGCGAGTTCCACCTGCGCCTGGGCCACGGCGGCCAGCGCCTGCTGCTGCGCGGCGCTGGCCTGCTTCGTGCTCGCCTGTGCCTGCTGCCAACCGGCGCGCGCGGCGTTGGCGGCGGCCATGGCATTGGCCTTGTCCTCGGCGGAGATGACGTTGTTGATCAGTTTCTGCCGGCGTTCCGACTGCGCTTCGTACATTTCATAGTTCGACCGGCTCTGCTGCGCACCGGCCGTGGCGGCGTTGATGTTCGCGCCCGCGGCGCGCGCGGCGGCGTCGGCGGCGTCGAGATTGGCCTGCGCCTGCGCGACCGCGTTCTGGTATCGCGCCTTGTCGACGACGAAGAGCAGGTCGCCTTTCTTCACCGTCTGGTTGTCGATGACCCGCACGTCGGTCACGAGACCCGCCACATCGGGCGCGATCCTCACGATCTCCGCGCGTACGCGCCCGTCACGCGTCCATGGCGAGTACATGTAGTGCTTCCACAGCGCGTGGCCGACGAAGGCTGCGACGATGACGACGACGGCGGTAATCGCGAAACGGACGAGGCTGGCGAATTTCATGATGGCATCACTCAGTACAGGAACAGCGCCAGGGCGCCGAAGACACAGACGAAGACAGCAAGACGGAACAACGGCGGATGCCAGACCAGGCGGTAAAGGCCGAAGCGGCCGGCCAGCCCGTCGAGCATCCACAACAGGAGCAACGCCAGGACGAAGAAGACGAGCAACCCCGGCACGAGGGCGTCGCCGAGTGCGATCTCACGAGGCATGGGCGATTTCCTTGTCGAGAGGCGCATCGGGCATGTACGCGGCGAGCACGGACTCGCCGTCGAGCAATGCCATGCGCACGAGATGAAGGTGTTCGAGCAGGTGTGCGACGCCATCGTGCTCCCCGACGCTGGCGATCGCCGTGGCGACGGCGTCACGCGCCAGCAGGTAACCCGGCGCATCGGGTTTCTCGTAGAAGCGAGACAACGTGCCCAATGCTTCTTCGAGGTAGGGCCGCAACGTGGCAGGCAGTTCACGACGGGCCATGTCATGGCGCAGTTCGATCAGTGCGCGGCCGGTTTCATGCACCGCCAGGGCCCAGGCAATCAGCGCGCGCGAGTCGGCGCTGCCGGGCTCGGTCTGCGCGACCACCTGGCTCACCAGGTCATGGTTGACGCTTTCGAAACGGTGGCGAAGGCCCGGCAATGGCGCCTCCGCGGCGAGCGCCACCTGTCCACGAAGCCGGGCCAGCTGGCGACGGCGCAACCACGCGCTGCCGATCGCCGGGGGAATCACCACGAACGACACGGCCGCCGCGCCAAGCCCGATGACCTGGGCGATCGCATCGTTGATGAAATGCGCGGGATCGTAGGTCTGCACGTTCTTCAAGGCGAGGATGTAAGCGAAGCCCATGGCCCAGCCAAGTCCATACGATGCGAACCGCTGGGTCATCATCATGACCAGGCCCACGGCCAGGAAAGGCGCGACGCCGACCACGAGCAAACCGTATCCATCCAACTGCGTCAGCACGAAGAACTCACAGGCGAAACCCGCGACCATGCCCGAGAAATAACCGAGCATCACCTGCCAGGTGACCCTGGTGGGGTTCGGTGTCGTAGCGAAGAGTCCGGCGAAGATCGTCGCGAGCAGCATCGCGCTGGAACCCATGGGCCATGCGCTCTCGACCCAGAATGCGCCCAACACCAGCATGGTCAGCGTCGTTCGAACGGTGGCGACACCCGCACCGAGGAAATCGTTGCCACGGTCGAAGCGGACACGCTCGGCCGACCCGGCGATGACGCGCGGCGTCTGCAAGGTCGCTGCCGCGTCCACATAGTCGTGCAGTTCATCGACGAATCGAAGCAGCAGCGCGGCACCGGTATCGAAGTCGCGCAGATCCTGTGTGTCGTCGAGGGTGGCGCGCAATGCATTGATGTTGCCACGCATCGTATCGCGCGCGACTGCCAGTCTTGGCAATAGCACGCGCGCCGCCGCCCCCGCCTCGATGGGTGCGTCCAGCGCATCGCCCAGGGGAGCGTAGAGACGGATCAGCAGGTTCGCCGCCGTATCGCGGCGTGCCCGCTTCAGGCGGTTGACGAGGTGATGCAACGACTGGAAGCTGGTCGATGCGGCCATGAAACGCTGGTTGAAAAGACGCAGATGGTTGCTGCGCGCGCGTGCTTCGGCATCCTCGAAGATGACGGAGCTACGCAGATCCTCCAACGAGACCGCCGTGCGCACGAAGCGCAGGTGCGCTTTCTCCATGGACTCGCGTGGAATGGCGCCACCGGTGCTGTCGCGGACGAAGGCGACGAAATTCGCGAACTGGTCGCGCGCCGTACGACGTAGCACATCGCGCATGCGGCTCGGAAAGACGACATCGCTGACGACGCCGCTGACCAGCAGGCCGAGTAACACCTCGCTGATGCGTGCCGTGGCCGAGTCGAATACACCTGGCGGGTTCTCGATGACCGGGATGGCGACGATGGCGGCGGTGTATCCACCAAGGACGAAGGCGTACGACTTGAAGTTGCGGTACAACGTGGCACCGCCGGCACAGATGCCGATCCACAGGGAAAGGGCCAGGAGGAAAAGGTCGCGCTGCTGCGGAAAGGCGGCCACGATGCCGACCGCCGCCGTGGCACCAGCCAGCGTACCCAGCGCGCGATAGAAACTTTTCGCCAGCACCATGCCGGCTTGCCGGTTGGCGACGATGATCGTCGTCAGCATCGCCGTGGACGGCGCGGGCAGGTCCAGGCGCATGGCGATCCAGCCGGTCAGGAAGAACGCGATCAGGGTCTTGACCACGAACAGCCATACCGAGGCTTCTTCGCGCAGTGTCTCGACGACGAGCTGTCGCGTCATGGGAGCGCTGGTTGAAAGGTTGGCGGCGGACATGACGCGCTCGTCTATTCCCCGAACCCGGCCAGCATCTTCTTGAGCAGGGCTTCGAGCTGCCCTTGTTCGTCCGCGGTGAGATTACGCGTCTGCCGGTGAAGCAGCGTGACGATATCGGGGAGGAAGCTTTCGATGAGGGCGAGGCCCTCGGTAGTGAGCGTCAGCGTCACCTTGCGGCGATCCTCGTCGCTTCCCGAGCGGGCGATGTAGCCCTTTTCACAAAGCTGGGTGGTGAGGCGCGTGACGTTCGCGGATTTCTCGCCCGCCGCATCCGCCAGCTGCGACGGATGCAGGCTGTTCTCCGGCGAGCCGTACAGCATCATCAGGATGTTGTATTCGGGGTGGTTGAGTCCGTAAGGACGCATCACCGCGTTCGCCTCGTCGGTGATGTCCTTGAAGAGATGCTTGACCAGGCGCATGAGCGCAGCCGGCCCACGCGGAAACTCCGGATATTTTGCCCGGGTGATATCGAGGCGAGCTTCGGTGGGGGCGAAACGGTGCATAGGAGGTACCCGCGATGGTTACCTCATAAGTATATAGTTCATTTATGTATATTCAATAGCGGTAATTGTTTTCCCTCGAAAGATCCGGCCGCGCGGCGATCCTGCGAAGCGTCGGCCCGCGCACGTCGGCCGCTCGTTTCAACGGGGCGTGCATCAACTTCGGGAAATCGGTCCAAGCCTGAGAGGCCTGCCTTTCGGCACAGGTGTGTTGGTCGAGCAACACACCATCATATGGAACGAGTTCCCCGCGCTCACCCACAGCCTCATTCGGAACAACGATATGCGCATTGGAACCACCGCCGCCGGCTACATCCTTGCGCTCGCATCATCAATCCCCTGGACCGCATCGGCGCAGCTCGCTCCAGGTACCTTGCGATCTATCGACGCTATCGTCGACAAGGCACTTGAGGACAAATCCGTACCAAGCGTGTCCCTGGCGATCGTGGCCAACGGCAACCTTGCCTACGCCAAGGCCTATGGCATCGCACGTCTCGACCGAGCGGTGCCCGCGACGACCGACATGCGATACAAAATCGGATCGAATACCAAGCAGTTTGTTGCCGCTGCCATGCTTCTGCTTGTGCAGGACGGAAAGGTATCGCTGGACGACAAGGTATCGCGCTTCCTGCCGGACCTCACGCGAGCGAATGATGTCAGCGTAAGGCAGTTGCTTTCGCACACAGCCGGATATGTCGACTACTACCCACTCGACTATTTGCCGCCATATATGGCAAAGCCGACGACCGTCGACGCCATCCTGGCCGACTGGGGAAAGCGCCCGCTCAGCTTCGCGCCCGGCACACAGTGGTCATACAGCAACACCGGCTATGCCATTGCTGGCCGCATTATCGAGATTGCCAGCGGGACGTCCTTAGACCAGTTTGTCCGCAGCCGGATCACCGACAAGCTTGATATGAAATCGGTCGTCGATACGAGCACCACGCCATGGGATTCGCGCGATCCACAGGGATACGAGGTTGCCGCCCTTGGTCCGCCTCGTCCAGCGCATGCCGAGGGGAAAAACTGGACATGGGCGGCCGGGAATCTGGCTATGACGGCCAGCGATCTGGCTCGGTGGGACATGGGACTGATGCGTGACGCAATTCTTAGCCGCGCTTCCCGAAACGAGCTTTCAAAGGAGACATTGCTGTCCGACGGCACGGGCACTCACTATGGCTTGGGCATGTTCGTGTTGACCACCGACGAAGGTCGCTTGCGCTGGGACCACGGTGGCGAGACATCGGGCTTCCGCTCCCAGAACACCGTTTTCCCGAATGACGGCATCGCGATCGTCGTCCTGACCAATGGGACTGCTGGTACGAGTGACAGGGTGACAGGCGAGATCGAAGCGCTCCTCTTTACCCCGGCCGTCGATCCCGATGCGCCGGCTGCGCTATCGAGCGTGCGAACGTTATTCGCGCAGCTGCAAGCGGGACATCCAGACCGAAGCATGATGACAGGTGCTTTGAACGCGTATTTTAACGAGCAGGTGGTGTCTGATTTCTCGTCATCACTCATGCCATTAGGTACAGCTGTTACGGTGACGCAAACGCGTACCGATCGGCGAGGCGGCCTCATCTATCGCTTCTTCAAAATCAAGGGTGCAGAAAAGACCGTGGGTGTCGCGACGTATTTCACGCCAGACGGAAAGCTCGATCAGTTCATCGTCTATCCGCGCTGATTCGATAACCCGGGACGACACCACCTCTGTCGCCCGAAGAGCTTCGCTACCGCGCACGCATCGTCCTCGATCATGTGGTCGCGGGACTCAAGGGCGACGCTATACACGGCATCCCTCGCGAACAATTGATGGCGCTGTTTACCTCAATGCCGAGCCCGTAAAGAAACGTACCAATCAGGTAGCCTGGCCATAACACCGAGATCGCCCCCTTTACCCTCGGTAATTCCCGGCAATCGCCTTCGTTCGTCACCAATATTAAGGTTTGTTTTCATCAAGTTACGATTCTGGTCAAGTTAAAGTTACCCGACAGCAGCAAGCAGGGAGGGCGCAGGCTTTCACGCCCTCCCACGGGATGGAAAGAGAACTGATCAATCGGCGCCTTCGAGATGAAGCCGCTGAGCATATGTGAGTTCCTCGCTGGATCTCTTTGTCGGGAAAATTTCCTTTCGTGAATCACCACCTCTGAAAAGCATGCCGTGAATTCCACGCACCATGGTCTTGGGAATACGCCGGCCAAAGACTCGATAAAGCAACTTGTGCCCCCGCAACCAACCATGGCGCTTTACGAAATCCCCCTCAAACTCCATGTCCGCGCCATCGGGGAATATCAGCGCGAACTCCGGACGCGTTACCGCAAAAATCGGATAGTCTGATTCCGGGCGATCATCGGAAATCTGTACATGAAGGTATTTCCCCGTTCTGCTCGAAGCAGTGGCCATTGCGGATTTCCTCAGCCACCGGTATGCGACTGTATCGACTCTATCGAGTTCCGTGGAGCGCTTAGACCGAAAGTAGTCACGCTTTGCAATTTGTTCGTAGATCAACGTCCCATGAATACCGTCAACGAAGTGCTTATCCACGGGCCTTTGCCACAACGACCCAGCAACCTTGTCGGCTAAAGTGTCGCCCACGCGATCAAAGAGGTCGCCGATAAACTCAATATCTTTTCCATCCGGGAAAATGATGTCGAATTGATCATCTTCGGCTGTGCAAATTGCATAGGTTGCATTAATTGCTCCGTCGATTACCTGAATGTTCTTCATAGCATTGATCACTTCAGCGGAAATACATTCTCGTGACTTCCATCCGGACGCTGAACATCCCAATGCGGTCCACCATGGCCAATTCCTCTAGAGCCGGCGTCCGGCCCAGTGGGACACCATACGCTTCCATCCTTACTTTCCCATCCATGACTTCTCCCACCTGCCCCAGGATTCGGGTTTGGTACCCACCTTTCGCCTTTTTTTGGATCTCTGTATCCCAACGCCTCGGGAGGCTTGCCCGGCGCTTTCGCGCCGTTCGGGTCATGCGCATCCTTGGGTGGTTTAATGAAGGCGCCATTGCCCGTCGCCCAGTCCGCAAGCCACCCTGCCCCATAGCCGATCCCACCACCCAGCAATGTGCCAGCTTGCAACTCCGCTGGAGTAACTACCAGATTTGCGCCACCGGTAGCGAAGTCGGCGGCCACCGAAACACCACCCGCTACGACGAAACCGGTGGCCGCACCCCACGCCGCATACTGCTCGGCGTACTTGAGGCCTAGGGAATCGACGTTTCGGTATGGCCTGCTCCCCGCATACGCATAGGTCGACATACCGCCCGCCAATCCAAGTGGGTCACTCTGGATATAGCGTCCGCTTGCCGGATCGTAATCGCGGAATCCATTGTGGAACAGCCCCGTGACAGCATCGTAGCGCTGCCCCGGGAAACGCAGGTCAAAGATGTACTTCTTTCCGTCCCGATCTGGGTCTTCGTTCGGTTTGGTGTCGCCAAATGCTTCGCCAATGATCGACCAGTTCCAGACGACCTTATCCAGGGCGCGATCGACAATGGCACGGGGGGTGCCAAGGTGATCGGATTGAATGTCGTAGATCGCATCGCCGTCTAACGCAGCCAGCGGGTAATCGTCGAGCCAGACCATCTGGCGGATGGGTTGACCAGCGGCGTCGTAATCACCGATCCAATGACCCGCCTCGTCATAGAGCGAGATAGCGACTTGATTGGCGATATACCTAGCCGTCTGCTGGCCGAAGACGTTGTAGGCGTAGTTCATTTCCACTACGCCATTTACCTTGGCTTGCGCCATGCGACCGCGGACATCATAAACGAACTCATTCGCCCCAATGCGGGTCGTTCTGCCCACTTCGTCATACTCGCGGGCTGTAGTGTTGACCGATAGCAATCTATGGCTATCAACCGCATATGTGTACTTTCGTGGCGCGAATAGCTTTTCTCTTCGGACCCGGTTTCCCGTTGGATCGTATGCGTAGTCGTATTCTGTAGCGTGCTCTAGGCGATCTATCAAGTCGTGCCAGGCGCCCAGCGCAAGAGACCCCACCCTCACGTCGTTAACGTTATCTGCAACCCACTGAAGTTCAAACGAGAGGCCGCCGGCCTTAGCGTCCCTGACGGTCTTCGTATAACCTTCTTCATCGTAGGTTCTGTCCAACGACCTGGAGCCAGCCGTCCAGCCGCGTATAGCTCCGAACGAGGTCCATTGGACGTTTGAGGCAACGACAGCCGATGATCTCCCGACATGCGAGGTCGCCACTTCTGAAATGTGACCGGCAGTGTCGCGTGCATATCGCGTAATCCTGCCATCCGGCAAGGTGACCGCTGCGAGTCGTCCCGCAGACGTATACGTGTAGCCGATTTCCAAGCGTACGCCACGCGTTGTCTGGATCTTGCGCACGACGCGACCGGCAAAGTCATAACAGAGCACCGTCGAACCACTGGTTTCGGCGACCGAACTAAGCCGGCCAGTGGCAAAGCCGGCCTCCGCCGGACACTCCGACGACGCGACATCGTAGACATATTCATCGCTACTTCCATCGATGTATTCGGCGCGGATCAATCGGCCGAGTGTGTCGAAGGTTCGCCTGACCTCCCGGCCATCCGCCGCCACAGTTCTCGTGGGCCGCCCGGCCTCATCGACAGTAGTAATCGTATCGCCCGTATCAGGGCTGTGTTGCCACAGCACGTCTCCAAGGCCATTACGCAAAAATGCCGTCGCCAAGGCCTTGGGATCGAAAACAGTCTTCGGCTGATCCAGGCCGTCGTAAAGCATGGAAATATGCGCATTGACCGTATCCCGGTCGTAAATTGTCTCCACGACGCGGCCGCGCGCATCCCTATGCCATTCCTGGATATTCAGGAAACCGGACCGCAGTCCGACCTGCCGTCCATTGGCATCGTAATCGTGATCCTCGTACATGCCCCGCGACAACAGCTGACCGCGGCCGTTAAACGTGCGCTCGATAAGCCGCTCTTCCACACCCTTCCCATTACGATGAACCTCTTTTCTCGGCAACCCCTGACCGTCGAGCACAAATTCGTGCCGATTGCCCGCTGCGTCGACCTCCGCCACGAGCCGATGTGCGGCATCGTATTCATGCCGCACAACGACACCGTCGGGGTCTTTAGACATCTCGAAATTGCCATTGGCATCGTAACTGACCAAGCTGATGATGTCGGACGCTGAGGGTAGGCCGTCGCGATTCCCGCGAACTGCAACCTCGATGGGGCGTCCGCGCTCATCGTAGCGTCGATCGGTGCGGACCCCATTAGCATCGGTTTGCGCAAGAATCCGACCAGCGCCGTCGTAAATAAGTACCGTATTCGTGTGGCCGAGGGCGTTAGTGGTTGCATGAAGGTCTCCCTTGCGCCATGCGCACGTGCTACCCGTGACACACTCCGTGGCATCGGTTTCGAAGTAACTAAAGCGAGTGGTATCGGCAGTACCTCGCAAAGGACCGTCAGTCGTCAGAACGCGGCCAGCGGGATCGTATGTGTACGTCGTTATGCGCTCGTCCGGCCAGGGCACCGAAGCCGGATCGCCGGCATCGGAAACACCGCCCTCGCGCCGCTGAGTCAAATTACCATGCACGTCATATTGAAACGATATCCAATGCGTGGCGTCCTCGATGCGAGAAGGAAGATTGAAGACGGGATGCCATGTCGTCTTGACCGTATGGGAGACTGGTGTGCCCGCCGCTTCTGTACGTTCAATTTCGAGGTGGCGTATGGAATCGTACTGGTACGTCGTCGGCACTCCGAGGTAGTCGGTATAAGTACTGACCCGCCCCGAGTCCAAGTAATCGAAGCGCTGACTGACTTCGCCGGATAGATAGTTCTCTCGGCGATCGGACAGACGAGGTCTACCCAGTACCGGCGCGACCAGGAAATGTTCGGCACGCCGATCTCTGCCACTTACTGCGACTTGACCCTTGCCGCTCAAACTAACCTTGGTGTACTCGAGCCCGTCTCCGTGATTGGACTCAATGGCGCGATTTCGACTGTCATAGTGAAATGTGGCGTAGCGCTTGCCGTCGCTTGTGATGATCCCGGTCAGCTTGTGATTCGGCGTGCCACCCATGCCGGGCTCGTCATAGATGTAGCGTAGGGAGCGACCATCGGCGTAAGTGACTGCAACCATATCGGCGTCAAGACCTGCACCGAGCGACTCGTCGTATGCATACTTGATCTGGTGCCCGTCGGGCGTGGTCACCTTATTGATCCGACCCACACGATCATAACCAAAGTACAGGCTCCGTCCCTGGCGATCCTCGACGCGGACCAATACCTTGACCTTGAAGCCAATATCCACTTCGATCTCGTCGTAGACAAGAGTGATCGTGTTGCCATTGGGGTCGGTACGCACGCGCAACCGGCCCTGGTCGTCGAACTGCTCGACCGTCTGATCGGCCCAGGTGTAGGTCCAACCCGCGTCACCTTCCTTGCGCAGGACGCCGCGCTCCTCGGCGTCGGCCACGAAGGTGTCACCCTTCGGCACAAAACGCACCTCTCGTCCATCTTCACGAACGAGATGCAATGCCTGCACATAGGCCTTGGTAGCCGGGTCGTAGTAGCGCCGGGAGACGAACGCGCGATCGTATGTGCCACGCCAGCGCGAGCCCAGGCGCGCCGACGCCGGATACCGCGCTTCCGTAGCGGGTAAGGAGTCATCCAGCGAGAAGGCTCCGCTGCTGTATACGCGCTGGAAATCCAGACCCGACCCGCTCGGGCTAGCCACATCAGTGGTCACCTCGATCTTGGTCATCGTCGTCGGGTTGATCGGGTTGCCCACCGTGGGGGCATTACCCATGGGGCAGGTATTGCTGTCGCCCTCGTCGGGTACGCCAAGCGCTTTTTCGGTAGAAGCCAATGGATCAAAACGGCAACGTACTGGCCGTTCGCCCGAGACCCTACCGCGATCTTCTTGTGTCTTATCGCTGTCATCGGCCAGTATCGCGCCGGAGGTGCATGAGCGTACCAGGAGGATGTCGAGATCAGGGTGCCTGGTCTCCGTGGGATAGCCCGGCCGAGTGACATCAATAGCAACGTCGAGAATGGTGTAGGCGCTCTCGGGCTTCACACCGGCGACTTCACGTCGGCTGATGTCGTTCAGTTCGCACGTGTAGGTGGTGGACAACGACTGACAGTACGCCTCCGCTGCCACATTGGCATAGGTATCCACCATCTCGTCGTCGACATGGACAAGCCCTGTCTTCTCCGGGTCAACGAACTTCGCTGGTACCAGCGCACCATCGACGAAAGACGGAAAGTCCTCCGGGTGTATTTGCGCCGACGCACCGCTACTTGCCACTGAAAATGCAAATCCGATCGCAATTGCTACACGCGTATGGCGCATTCTTAACGTATGTCGTGCTCCCAATGTCCTTGCCATCGGTTCCTGCCCTCCCAGTTGAAAGGAAGGCAGGCTAGAGGCGAAGAAGGTAGTGCGATATCAGAATAGTCTGAAAAAGCTAGGCCAGCTCAGAATCCATGTAATGAGAATCACGCAAAAACTTCAAAGGCTGCAGCTGTGCCGATTTCACATTGCATCGCTTCACAAGACTGTGACCGCTCTGAGTGTCTACGAAAAGCTGGTCGGTCCAGGATGACTTCCCGCACTGACCAGACCAACGATCAGGGCATAGCGTGAGGCGTCATCTACAGGGGAATCGTATGCGCAAAGCCCTCGTCATGACGATCATTTGTATTCTGTCGCTGGCCGTCCTGCTCCTTGCCGCAGGTGCGACCTACAACCGGCTCGCGCTGAGCAGGCAACGGGCCGCCGCGCACGCTCCTGGCGAGATCTACAAAGTCGGCGGCTACGACGCGCACGTCCACTGTCTCGGGACCGGGTCTCCCACCATCGTCTTGAGCACCGGCCTGGGCGACGATTTCACTACGTGGCTGAAGGTCCAGCCCGCGCTGGCGAAAGTCACGCGGGTCTGTTCATTCGACCGCAGCGGCTTTGGCCTGAGCCAGATGACGCCGGGGCCGCATGACGCGGACACGCTCGCCGCGCAACTGCACGATATGGTCGATGCTGCCGGTATCGACAAACCGTTCGTGCTCATCGGCCATTCGATATCGGGCCTGTACCTGCGCAGCTACGCAAGGCAGTACACGAGCGACCTGGCCGCCCTGGTTTTCATCGACGGCGCCACGCCCCTCCAGGATGACCGCGTACCGAAGTCCCTGGTCGCCATCCAGGACGACCAACGAGCCCGGATGCCCTGGCAGAAGTTTCTGATGACAGTCGGCTGGTATCGCCTGCACGGGGATTGCTCCAGCGTGCCCGCCGGCTTCGAGGCCTACGGCCTGATCATCCAGGCGAGCAACTGCGATCCGGCACAGTTCGACGCGCTGGAAGCCGAACTCGACGCCGTGCGACAGTCCGGCGAAGAGACGCGTCATGCGGGTCCCTTCCCCGGCCTGCCCGTCTTGGTCCTTTCGAGGGACCCGGCATCCATGCCGCCGAACTGGCCGGCGGACGTCGCGAAGGCAAACTCGCTGGTGTGGGACCGGATGCAGGAGGAGAGCAAACAGCTGTCACCACTTTCCCGTCGGGTCATCGCGAAAGGCAGCGACCATTACATCCACGTGGACCGGCCGGAGCTGGTCGTGCGGGAAGTCACGTCGCTCGTCGAAGCACTCCGCCAGGGGAAGGTGGCGTATTCGCAGAACGAGCCGACCGTCGAGGAATAAGGAGCGGCGCGTGTGGCGCCGCCGGATCAGTTCTTCAGCGGAACGGTTTCGAAACCACCCTGCGGGGCCGTGTTCTGCGGCGGCGGGGGCGTGTTGCCACGCGCAGGCTCCACGGCGCGGCTGCCGCAGCTATAGGCGCCCCACGGCTGGGACCCTTCGCTGGGTTCGGCAAGCGGCTTGATCGTGTCGGCACCCATCTTCGCCGCCTCGTTACGGGCCAGCACTTCGAGTTCGTCGCGAACCTTGAGATCGCTGCGGTCGACCGGCCCGACCCGGTTCATGACCGACACCGTGACCTTGCCCTGCTCCTTGCAGCTGCCGACATCGCCGTTCCAGGCGGTGCGCACGTTACGCGCGCCGTCGTCGAGCTTGATGCCCCAGGTACAGGCCGAGAGGGCGAGTGGAACGAGAAGGACGAAGGCTTTGCGCATGGGGGAACTCCGGGGAAACGACGAGGCATATGCTAACGGATGCCGACGAGGGCGCGATTCGTTCACGCCCTCGCCCGCGCTTTACTTACTTTCTGGCGATGCGGCCGGGGTACCGTGGGCCTTGCCCGTCGAAGCGCCGGCGTGGCTGGCCTTGACCGGATTGCCATCGGCATCGACCACGTGCACCTCGCCAAGGTTCAACGCACGCACGGGTGCCTCGATCTTGCGCAGGTCGCCGACGATGACCCAGGTCAGCGCATCGGGCCGTATCACGGCCGCGAGCGCGTCCTCCGCCGCCTTGCGGTCGACGCCTTCGATACGCGATTTGAGTGTCTGCACGTAGTCGTCAGGCCGATCGTAGACGACGATGCCGGTCATCGCGCCGAGCACCGCGCCGGTGGTTTCGAAGCTACCCGGGAGGGCGCGGACACGCTGGGCGCGGATCTTCGCGATCTCGTCGTCGGTCAGCGGCTTCGGCCCGATCACCGCCTTCGCTTCCTTGAGGATTTCCCCGGCCGATTCCGCGGTCTTGTCGGTCTGGACCGGTGCGTAGAACAGCATCGGGCGCTGGCCCTGGGCATCGGAAAGCATGCTGCCAGCGCCATAGGCCCAGCGCTTCTCCTCGCGCAGGTTCATGTTGAGCCGCGACGTGAAGGTGCCGCCGAACGCGCCGTTGGCGATGCCGAGGTCGATGGCGTTCTTCGCCTTCGTGGAGGGGGCGAGCAAGCCGGCGAGGATGAGCGACTGCGGCGCATCGGTGCGATTGATCAGGAACACGCGTGGCTTCGCCTGCGCCGCGACCTGGCCGATGTTTTTCTTCGGCACCGCGGATGCGGGCGGTGTCCAGTCACCGAAGACGGCATCGAGCTGGGGCAGGATCTGCGCCAGCGTCGTGTCGCCCGCGACCAGGATGCGGACGTTGTCCGGACGCAGGTAGTCGCGCTGGAAGGCGGCGAGGTCGTCCGCCGTCAACGAAGCGATGGCCTTCTCGGTGCCACTGCCGGTGAAGGGAATGCCATAGGCATGACCCTTGCCGTAGAGCAGCGGCGGAAGCGTGCGCAGCGCCAGTCCGGTCGGTTCGGTTTTTTCCTGGGCAATGCCTGCCAACCACTGGCCACGGACACGCTCGATATCGTCCGACTTGAACGCCGGGTGGCGAACGATGTCGGCGAACAGGTCGAGCGACGGCTTCAATTCGGAGTTGAGCGCGTTGAGGCCCACCCCACAGGTATCCAGCGAGCAGCTGGAACTGACGAAGGCACCGAGACGCTCCTTGCGACGGGCGACCTCGACCGAGTCCAGCGTCTTGGTGCTTTCCTCGATCAGCGAGGACGTGAAGCTGGCCGTGCCGAGCTTGCGGCCCTGGTCGGCCGCGTAGCCGGCATCGAACAGCAGCTGCACCTGCGTGACCGGCACCGTGTGGCGCTCGGCCAGCACCACTTCGATGCCGTTCTTGAGCTTGCCGCGCTGCAGCTGCGGAAAGACCAGGTCGGGGAAGCTCGTGACCGGCGGCACGCCCTTGGAGCGATCCACCGCGGATTTCGCCACGGCATACGGCTTGGCGGGCGGTGTGACCGCGGCGGGGCGCCCCTGTGCGGGACCGAGCGCCGTGACCGCCTTGTCTTCCGCGGCAGGATCGAAACCGGGCGCGGCGGGAAGGACGGTGAGCGTGTAATCGCCCTTGGTCAGCCATGTCTTCGTGGCGGAAAGCACGGAGGCCACGGTGGCCGCCTGTGCCCGCGCGAGGTCCTTCTGGTAGGCCTCCGGATCGTCTCGGTACACCTGGCCCTCGGCCAGGATCACCGCCTTGCCGCTCGAGCCGCCGACCTTTTCCAGGCCGCGGACGAAGCTCGCCCGGTTGGCGACCTTGGCGCGGACGAGTTCGTCGTCGGTGGGACCGTGCGCGAGGAATTCCTTCCACACGTCGGCTACCGCGGCCTCGACCTTCGCCGGATCGACGCCGTTCTTCACGTCGACGGTCAGCTGCACCTGGCTGGCGAGCGCGAACGGCGCGATGCCCAGGCTGACGTCATCGGCGAGCTTGTCCTGGTAGACGAGGCGCTGGTAGAGACGAGAGGTCTTGCCGCCGCCAAGCGCGGTCGTCGCGAGATCGAGCTGGATGGCATCGTCGCTGCCCAGCTGCGGAACGATCCACGTGCGTACGATGCGCGTCTGCGCGACCTGGTCGTGCTGGATGCCGCGCGTGGACGTCGTCAGCGGGGTGATCCAAGGCTGCTGGCGCGGCACCGGCGGCCCCGCCGGGATATCGCCGAAGTATTCCTCGGCCTTCGCCTTCGCCTGGGCGACGGTGATGTCGCCGGCGAGCACGAGCGTGGTGTTCGCCGCGCCGTAGTAATCGTGGAACCACTTCTTCACGTCGGCCAGCGACGCGGCGTCGAGATCCGCCATCGAGCCGATCGTGTCGTGATGATAGGGATGGTTCGCCGGATAGGTGTTGACCAGGACGTTCTCGTCCACGCGGCCGTAGGGACGGTTTTCGTCCTGCCGCTTCTCGTTCTGCACGACGCCACGCTGGGTATCCAGTTCCTTCTGCCCGATCGCACCGAGCAGGTGGCCCATGCGGTCCGATTCCATCCACAGCGCCATATCGAGCGCCGTGGTGGGCACGGTCTCGAAGTAGTTCGTGCGATCGAACCACGTGGTGCCGTTCATGTCGGTGGCACCCGCCCGCTCGAAAGGCTGGAAGTAGGTGCCCTTGCGGTTTTCCGATCCGGAGAACATCAGGTGCTCGAACAGGTGGGCGAACCCGGTCTTGCCCGCGGGTTCGTCCGCGGAGCCCACGTGGTACCAGATGCTGACCGCGACGACGGGGGCCTTGTGGTCCTCGTGGACGACCACGGTGAGGCCGTTGGGCAGCTGGAAACGCGTGTAGGGGATGTCGGGAATCGCGTCGGACGACGCGGGGACCGCATTGGCGGCACCGACCAGGGAAATCAGCCCCGCGGCAAGCAGGGCGAAGGGACGCTTCATGTACGGCTCCTCAGGGGCCTTCGTGGCCTCGATCCCGGTGAGGCTAGCCCGCGCCGTCCGTCCGGCGCAATCGGCACTCGGACAGGGTGCGGACGGTGTCCGCTTACGGGTGGTCAGTGTCCGCGGACAGGAAAGGATCGCCGACCCACCTGACAAACCTCATGCGAATCAGCTGATTGCGCGCTCTTAAAGACTGGCACGGTGTTTGCGTTACTAGTCCTGCCAAGCCGGGTGGCTTTCGACCCGACGCCAGATGAGGAGAACGCCATGAAGTACGAAATGCTGATGCTCCGCAGCCTGCTCGTCACCTCGATGCTGATCTGCGGCCTCACCCTCGCGCAAATGTTCTGACCCTTTCGAATAACCATGAATCAAGGCATATACACCATGAAACACGAACTCCTGATGCTGCGCAGCCTGCTGGTCGCCTCGCTGCTCGTCTGTGGCCTGATCCTCGGCAACATGCTGACCTACTCCGGCAACCCCATCCAGCTCGCCAGCGTCGGCACGGCCGTCAGCGCTACGGCGACCACTTGCGCGCTGCCGCCCGATGGCATCGTCTGCCCACGCGCGGCCTCATAATGGGGGCATGCCCCATGTCATCCTGTTCCGACCCGAGATACCGCCCAATACGGGCAACGTGATTCGCCTGTGCGCCAATACCGGCGCGGCTCTGCACCTGGTGCGACCGCTTGGCTTCGAGCTGGACGACACCCGATTGCGCCGCGCCGGGCTGGATTATCACGAGTTCGCCCGAGTGGCCGTACACGACGACCTCGAGGCCTGTCTCGCCGCCATCGGCCATCCCCGCGTCTTCGCTTTCTCGACGCGTGGCCGCCACCTGCATACCGATGTGGCCTTCGCCCAGGACGATGCCCTCCTTTTCGGGTGCGAGACGGCGGGCCTGCCTGACGAAGTGATCGATGGCATCCCCGAAACCCAACGCATACGCCTGCCGATGCGTCCGGGGAACCGCAGCCTCAACCTTTCCAACGCGGTCGCCGTGGCGGTATTCGAAGCCTGGCGCCAGGCCGGTTTCGAAGGCGCGACACCGTAGGCCTGACGAACGGCGGGTACGGGCAAGCTACAATCCGGCGCATGACCTCCGATCGCCCTGCGGCCGACGCCGGCCCCAACCGCTTCCTGCCCCGCCCGCTGCGCGTCCTCGCCGGACGGGCCATGGAGTCCGCGCTCAACCGCGCCGTGGACCTCGACCCGGACACCCGGGCGCGCCTCGACGTTCTGGATGGCCGCAGTGTCCAGGTGTACCTCAGTGGACCGGAACTGGCCCTGCGTATCTCCGTCGAGAAGGGCAGCCTCCGGGTCGGCCCGCCGGAAGACGGCGGCAGTCTCCGGGTCACCGCGTCGCCAGGCAGCTTGCTGGCCATGGCCTTGCGCCGCGACGACGACAGCGTGGCACCCGGCAAGGTGGACATCGCCGGTGACGCCGAACTGGCCCGCCGGCTCGAACGCCTGGCACGGCAATACGCGCCCGACGTCGAGGAGGCATTCGCGAAAACCTTCGGCGACGTGATCGGTGTGCCGTTGGCGAAGGCCATGCGCGAGGCGCTCGGCCATGCCCGCGAGTCGGCCGCACATCTCACGGAGGACGCCGCGGACTGGTTGCGCGATGAAGGCCGCGTGGCGGTGGCGCCCGCCGAGATGGACGTATTCCTCGATGGGGTGGATGCCATCCGCGAACGTGCCGAGCGCGCGGAAGCGCGCCTTGCGCGCCTGGAGCGCACCTTGAAGGGGCGCGGCGCATGACGTCGCTGCGGCTCGTTCCCCGCCTGCTGCGCGTCGCCGCGGTCCTTCTGAAATACCAGCTCGACGAACTCGTCGACGGGGCTCATCTCTTCCGCCCCCTGAAGCTCGTCCGGCCGCTTTTCCCGAAACCGTCCGCCGACGTGCGCGGCCTGCCCCGCGGCGCGCGCCTGCGGCTTGCGCTCACCGAGCTAGGCCCGATCTTCGTGAAGGCCGGCCAGGTACTTTCGACGCGCCGCGATCTCGTGCCGGCCGATGTCGCCGACGAACTCGCGCTGTTGCAGGACCAGGTGCCACCCTTCCCCGGCGCCGAAGCGCGAGCCATCGTGGAGCGCGAACTCAAGGCGCCGGTCACCGTGCTGTACGCCTCGTTCGACGAGGTCGCGCTCGCTTCCGCCTCGATCGCCCAGGTGCATGCCGCCACCTTGCACGACGGCCGCGAGGTCGTGGTGAAGGTGTTGCGTCCCGGGATCGACAAGCGCATCGCCCGCGACGTCGACCTTCTGCACGCACTCGGTGGGCTCGCCCAGCGCTGGCATCCGAACGCGGACAAGATCCGTCCGCTTGAAGTCGTCGCCGAAGTGGAGAAGATGCTCTCGAACGAGCTCGACCTCCAGCGTGAAGGCGCGAGCGCCAGCCTGCTGCGGCGCAACTTCGCCAGCGGCGTCGATCTCTACGTGCCCGAGGTGCATTGGGACTTCAGCACGGAACGCGTACTCACCCTCGAGCGCGTGCACGGCGTGAGCGCGGACGACGTCGCCGCGATCGACAAGGCCGGTCTCGATCGCAAGCGCCTCGCCGCCAAGGGCGTCCGCCTGTTCTACGAGCAGGTCTTCCGCGACAACTTCTTCCACGCCGATGCGCACCCCGGCAACATCTGGGTCGATACATCGCGCGTGGACGAGCCACGCTTCATCGCGCTCGACTTCGGCATCATGGGCTCCTTGCCGGAAGCGGACCAGTATTGGCTCGCCGAGAACTTCATCGCGCTGTTCGAGCGGGATTACGCGCGCATCGCGCAGTTGCACGTGGCGGCGGGATGGATGCCGGCCACCGTCCGCATCGATGAACTCGAAGCCGCCGTGCGCACGGTGTGCGAACCGTACTTCACCCGGCCGCTTGCCCAGATCTCCATCGCGGAACTGGTCGTGAAGCTGTTCCAGACCGCGCGGCGTTTCGAACTCACGCTGCAGCCGCAACTGATCCTGTTGCAGAAGACCCTGCTCAACATCGAGGGCGTGGGGCGCATGCTCGATCCGGAGATCGACATCTGGGCCGTGGCGCATCCGGTCTTGCGGCGCATCCTGCGCGAGCGTTACAGCGTGCGCGCCACGCTGCGCGACGTGCGACGGCGCCTGCCGGAATGGATCCACAGCGCGCCGCGCATGCCGGAACTGGTGCGGGATGCCTTGCGCCAGGTGGCCAGCGGCCAGCGCCAAGAGGTGGCCGATCCCCTGGCCCTGGCCGTGGTTCGCGACGACGCGCGACGGATGCGCCGGCTCGTCGCCTGTAGCCTGCTCGGCGCCGCGCTGCTGGTTTCCGCGGCCCTGGTCGGAACGCTCGCGCCACGCGGCATGTGGCCGGCCGTGGTCGCCGGGCTGGCGGGGCTGGCCTCCTTCGCTGCCGGCTGGCCACGTCGCACCCCCTGACCACCGTGCTCGAGATCCTTTACCAGGACGACGACATCGTCGCCGTCAACAAGCCCGCGAACCTGGCCGTGCACCGCTCGAAGTTCGTGGGTCCGGACGATGCCTTCCTGATCGACCTTCTGCGCGAGCAGGTGGAAGGACGGCTGCACCTGGCGCATCGCCTCGACCGCGCCACCTCCGGCGTGCTCCTGGTCGCCCGCTCTCCCGAAGTCGCAGGCCAGCTCGGCGAACAATTCATGGGCCGCAGCGTGCGCAAGCGCTACCTCGCCGTGGTGCGTGGGTGGCCGGAACCGGAGGAAGGGACGGTGGATTATCCCCTCCCTGGTTCGCGCGATACCGGCCCACGGCGTGATGCCAACACCGACTATCGCCGCCTTGCCACGGTCGAGGTCGACATCCCGCTGGGGCGCTACGAAAAGCAACGTTATGCTCTCGCGGCGGCGGAGCCGCGTACGGGCCGGTTCCGGCAGATCCGCAAGCACTTCGCCCACATCCATCATCCGATCATCGGCGATAGCCAGCATGGCCGTGGCGACCACAACCGCCTTTTCAAGCAACACTTCGCCTCGCACCGGCTGCTCCTGCATGCCACCGCGTTGTCGTTCGTGCATCCCGTCGACGGCAGGCAACTGACGCTGCAAGCCAGCCTGGACGAGACCTGGCTCACGTTGCTCGAACGGTTCGCGTGGACCGAAGCCTTCGCGGGTTGGCACGACGCCCTATAAGAATCGCGCCGCAGCATGCCAAGCGTCGTGCCGCTGCTAGAATTCGTTCCGCCATGCTCATCGTGACCCCCTCCATCGCCATTCCCGACGCCGAGTTGATCGAGCGCTTCACGCGTGCCGACGGCCCTGGCGGGCAGCATGTCAACCGCACCGAAAGCGCGGTGGAGCTTCGTTTCGACGTGGCCGGCTCGCCCTCGCTCCCCGAGGAGGTGCGCGCCCGCCTGCTGGCACGTCGTGATCGGCGCATGACGGACGCCGGCGTCCTCGTCATCCAGGCACGGCGCTTCCGCGACCAGGCGCGCAACCGTGACGACGCCCGCGACCGTCTTGCGGACATCGTGCGAGAGGCCACGGTCGTGGCGAAGAAACGTGTTGCGACGAAGCCGACGCGCGCCTCCAAGGAACGGCGGCTCACCGGCAAGACCCAGCGTGGCCAGGTGAAGCGCACCCGTTCGCGTGACTGGAGCCACGAGTGATCGGGGTTCCCGAGCGACTCCCGCCCCAGGTACCGTCGTTGCCCGACTCATGGTGGAAGCGCTCCTGCCGCTGGGCGATCGGCCTGAGTGGATGGCGTCTCGTCGGCGAGTTGCCCGACTTGCCCAAGGTGGTGCTCATCGGCGCGCCACATTCGTCTTATTGGGATGGCGTGTGGGGCCTGCTGATGAAATCGGCGATCGGCCTCGACCTGGGCGTGATGATCAAGCGCGAAGTGCTCAATGGCCCCTTCGGCCCCATCGTGCGCCGCCTCGGCATGATCCCCATCGACCGCTCCGCGGCGACGAACGTCGTGGACCAGATGGTCGAGCGATTCGCCAGCCACGACAAGATGTGGCTGGGCATCGCGCCCGAAGGCACGCGCAAGGCGGTAAAGCAGTGGAAGTCCGGCTTCCTGCGCATCGCCCGTGCTGCCAATGTACCCATCCAGACCGTCTTCATCGATTATCCGACGAAGACGTTCACGGTGGGGCCGCTGGTAAACGCCAGCGCGGACGTCGAAGGCGATCTCGCCTCCATCCGTGCATTGTTCGCTGGATACCGCGGTAAGCACCGCGGCGTTTGATGTTTTCAGGCCTTACGCCGATCCCATAGGAAGAAAGGGGGATGGCATCGCCTGCTTCGGCTACTCGGCACGCCGCACATTCCCGACAGCACCTGCGCCCCTTATGCGGGACGCTCGCTAGCAACTTTCAGCGAGTGTGCTTCATG
This sequence comes from Luteibacter sp. E-22, assembly GCF_049913125.1. Lineage (GTDB taxonomy): Bacteria > Pseudomonadota > Gammaproteobacteria > Xanthomonadales > Rhodanobacteraceae > Luteibacter. Next base: position 274,249 of record NZ_CP183975.1, on the reverse strand, counting down.
ATCATTCCATCATGGCTGGGGCGATTCGATACTCCGCCTGCCAAGGTCGACGTACTTGGCAAGGTAGGCCAGCACCGCTGTGACCCGGTGCGGCTTTCGTGGAGTCTTTCTACCTCTGTGAAGCAGTCGCTCAAGCAAATGGACCTGACGCGCGTGCGTCCTTCGGAGTTGCTCGTAATCGCTTCGGCACTGCGTAAAGAGGGCCTGATGTCCGGGACTGCGTTGGACAAGATCAAGGACTTCACGCTCGATGCTCATGGCAAGCCCGGACCAGACCTTCCATTCAACTTTCTGGGCGAAGTACGCCAAGGTCTTACCGTTGCGAAAGCCATGTCACGCAAAAAAGGGGACTTCGCTCCGGAACGGCTGTACGCGGAGTTCGCAATGAGCGCCCGTGGCCTGAATTATCTGGCGGCGGCCATCAAGGGGATACGCCCGATTGATATCTACGGGTAAGAGTCAGCGCTCCGAATGCCCCGACTCGTCGTAGTCGCGATGCGTCAGCAAACCGGGGCGGATCAGGTCGATGAACGCACGCGCTTCCGGGCTGAGGAACTTGCCCTTGCGCATGACGACACCATAGCTTCGCTGCGGAAAGAACTGGCGCAGGTTGCGCACGGCCAGGCGCTCACGATCGGCTTCCGTGATGCAGATGCCGGTAACGATGGATATGCCCAGGCCCATCGCCACGTACTGCTTGATCACGTCCCAGCCACCCACTTCGATCGCCACGGTGTACGGCACGTGCCGTTGCTGGAAGACCATGTCGACCAGTCGAAACGTGGTCAGCCGCTGGGGCGGAAGGATCAACCCGTACGGCGACAGGTCCTCCAGGCGGATGTTGTCGAGTGAGGCGAGCGGATGATCCGGCGGCATGATCAGCATCGGATCGTAGTGATACACCGGTGCCCACGCGATGTCGTTCGGCACATCGAGCATCGACCCGATGGCGATATCCGCTTCGTCGGCACGCAACAAGGCCAGGCCATCCTTGCCCGTGACGTTGGCCAGTTGCAGGTGCACGGATGGGTAGCGCTCACGGTAGGCCTTCACCAGCTCAGGCAGCAGGTATTGGATGGTGGACGAGCCCGCCGCCACCGTGAGTTTGCCTCCCTGGGAGCCACCGGTCTTGGCGTGGAACTCGCGATCCAGGTTCTCCAGGCCTTCCACGAGTGGGCGGGCCATCTCGTAGAGCGCCTCTCCGGCGTCGGTAAGGGTGACGCGACGCCGGGTTCGCTCCAGGAGCGGAACTCCCAGTTCCCGTTCGAGAGCCTTCAGCTGCAGGCTCACCGAGGGCTGAGACAGGAACAGCGCTTCCGCGGCACGAGTGAGGGTGCCCAGGCGCGTGATGTAGACGAAGGCCCGCAGTTGCTTGAGGCGATTGCCCTTGTAGTAGAAGCGGGCAGCAGCGTCCTTTTCCGCACCGGCGACCCGCGCCTTGGCAGAGCGCTTCGTAGCCTTTTCACTGGCTGGGTTCAGCTTCTTTGCCATCTATAATTCCATATTAATTAAATAGTTATCTCATTCATTGACATAGTTAAAGTTAGTCTTTGAAACATATGCTTTGTCAAAAGCATAGCCCCGGGCCTAGCGTGGACACCAGTCCCAGGTCCAGAGGCTTATCCCCATGGCAGTTCCCAAGATCGCGATCGACCCGCAAGCCGGCATCCGTTTCGGCGACCAGAGCGGCGCCTATAGCGACATCCTGACGCCCGCCGCCGTCGCCTTCGTGGCCGGACTCCATCGCCGCTTCGACGGCCGCCGTCTTGCCCTGCTGGCGGAACGAGTGGCCCGGCAACAGCGATACGACGCGGGCGAACTGCCTGACTTCCGCGCGGATACCGCTTCCATTCGGAAAGACGACTGGTCGGTCGCACCCATCCCTCCTGCGCTCCGGGATCGCCGCGTGGAAATCACGGGCCCGGTCGAACGCAAGATGATCATCAACGCGCTGAACTCCGGCGCCAGGGTGTTCATGGCGGACTTCGAGGATTCGAGCGCTCCGACCTGGGCCAACCAGATGGACGGTCAGCGCAACCTTCGCGATGCGGTGGACGGGAGCATCGAGTTCACCAACGCCGAAGGCAAGGTGTACCGCGTGGGCAAGGACCCGGCCGTGCTGGTGGTGCGTCCACGGGGTTGGCACCTGCCGGAGCGTCACGCGGAAGTCGACGGTGACGTGGTCGCCGGCGCGCTGGTGGATTTCGGCCTGTACGCGTTCCATAACGCGAATACGCTGCACGAACGAGACCGCGGCCCCTACTTCTACCTGCCGAAGCTGCAGAGCATGGAAGAAGCCACGCTGTGGAATGACGTGATGACACACGCCGAGGTCGAGCTGGGCCTTCCACACGGCACGATGAAGGCCACGGTGCTCATCGAGACGCTGCCTGCCGTGTTCCAGATGGACGAGATCCTGCACGCGTTGCGTGATCGCGTCGTCGGCCTCAACTGCGGTCGTTGGGACTACATCTTTTCCTATCTCAAGACGTTCCGTAACCATCCCGACCGCCTGCTCCCCGAACGCGGGCAGGTCGTGATGACCGTGCCCTTCCTCAAGGCGTATTCGGAGTTGCTGATCCGAACCTGTCACCGCCGCGGCGCGTTCGCGATGGGCGGCATGGCCGCACAGATTCCGATCCGCGGCGACGACGTGGCGAACGAGGCGGCGATGGCCAAGGTGCGCGCGGACAAGCTGCGCGAGGTTACCGCCGGCCACGACGGTACATGGGTCGCGCATCCCGCCCTGGTCCCCATCGCGCAGTCGATCTTCGACGAGCACATGCCGACGCCGAACCAGTTGCATGTGCTGCGCGAGGATGTCGAGGTGACCCGCGACGGATTGATCGCACCCGCCATCGGCACGATCACGCGGCAAGGTTTCGACAACAACGTCGAGGTGTGCCTGCGCTACACCGCCGCCTGGCTCGAAGGTCTCGGCTGCGTGCCGATCCACCATCTGATGGAAGACGCCGCCACCGCCGAGATCGCCCGCGCGCAGCTGTGGCAATGGCTGCATCACGGCCCGCTGGAATTCAGCGATCACGCGCACATCGACATGGCCTTGTTCGATCACGCCCTGGCAACGCATTGCCATCGCCTGCGCGAAAGCACCCAGCCTGGTGCCGGTCGCGCGGAGGAAGCCGCCGCGCTGATCTCCGCGCTCACCCATGCCGACGAACTACGCGACTTCCTCACCCTGCCCGCCTACGAACACCTGGCTTGAAGCCTTCTTTCCACGGAGCCCTACGATGAAGACGCATACCGCTGAACAGATCACGCTCGATTGGAAGAACAACGAACGTTGGAGCAATGTCGAGCGCCCCTACACCGCCGAGGACGTGATCCGCCTGCGCGGCACGGTCCAGGTCGAGTACACGCTTGCCCGACGCGGGGCCGAGCGCCTGTGGCGCTCCATCCACGACAAACCCTACGTCAACGCACTCGGTGCACTGACGGGCAACCAGGCGATGCAGCAGGTGAAGGCCGGGTTGCAGGCCATATACCTGTCTGGCTGGCAGGTGGCCGCCGACGCGAACACGGCGGGCACGATGTATCCCGACCAATCGCTGTATCCGGTCGACTCGGTGCCCAACGTCGTGCGCAAGATCAACAAGACCCTGTTGCGCGCCGACCAGATCCACCACGCCGAGGGCAAGGACAACATCGACTGGCTGGTGCCGATCGTCGCCGATGCGGAAGCGGGCTTCGGCGGTGTGTTGAACGCGTACGAGTTGATGGCCCACATGATCGAGGCCGGCGCTGCCGGCGTGCATTTCGAGGACCAGCTCGCCAGCGCGAAGAAGTGTGGACACATGGGCGGCAAGGTGCTGGTGCCGACGCAGGAAGCGGTGCAGAAACTGGTCGCCGCCCGCCTGGCCGCCGACGTGGCGGGCGTGCCCACGCTGATCGTCGCGCGTACCGACGCCATGGGTGCGGGTTTGGTTACCTCGGATGTCGACGATTACGACAAGCCCTTCCTCACCGGCAAGCGCACGGTCGAAGGCTTCTATGAGAGCCAGCAGGGCATCGAGCAGGCGATCAGCCGTGGGCTTGCCTATGCACCGTACGCGGACCTGATCTGGTGCGAGACCGCGACGCCGGACATGGAACAGGCGCGCCGCTTCGCCGATGCCATCCATGCGAAGTTCCCCGGCAAGAAGCTCGCCTACAACTGTTCGCCAAGCTTCAACTGGAAGAAGAACCTGGACGAAAAGACCATCGCCACCTTCCAGAAGCAGCTGGGCGAGATGGGCTACGCCTTCCAGTTCATCACCCTTGCCGGCTTCCACGCGCTCAACTATTCGATGTTCCAGCTGGCACGCGGCTACCGTGATCGCCAGATGGCTGCCTATGTGGAGTTGCAGGAAGCGGAATTCGCGGCGGAGAAGGATGGCTACACGGCCGCCAAGCATCAGCGTGAGGTCGGCACGGGCTACTTCGACACGGTCAACCAGGTGATCTCAGGCTCCCTGAGCTCGCTCTCGGCACTCAGCGGGTCGACTGAGGAAGAGCAGTTCCACCCAGCCTCTGCGGCCTGAGAGCAGGCCAGAAAGTAAAAATCGGCCAGCGCCAAGGAGGCGGGCCGATCCGGGCAACGAGGGGAATGCCGCGAGAAGAAAGGCCGGGTCCCGGTGTTGGAGCGGGGGGAGGGAGGGGTATCCAACACCGGGACGGGGCGGGCAGCCCATTAAGAGAACCGCCTGGTACAGAATTCTCCGCTCGACCCCACTATTTGTCAACCCGTCAGTACATGAAATAAGTATTAACTCAAAAGGGTGAGCTTGGCCTTCCGATTGCTAGAACCGCCGGTAATGCAACGCTTCCGCCAGATGCACCTGCTCCACGCACCCACTGCCACCCTCGATATCCGCGATCGTCCGCGCCACTCGCAATATGCGGTGATACGCACGCGCCGACGCGCCAAGTTTGTCCAGCGCACTTTCCAGCCACTCGCGCTCCGCCGAAGGCAGTGCGCAGTCGCGTTCGAGGTTGACCACGCTCAATTCGGAATTAGGCTGGCCGGCGCGCAGCAGGGCTTTCTCGCGCGCCTTGATCACACGCTGCCGCACTTTGGCGCTGTCGTCGTCATGGGGGCCGGGGGCGGAGGAAAGTTCGGCGATGGCGACGCGCGGCACTTCGACGCAAAGATCGATGCGATCCAGCAACGGACCGGAGATGCGGCTACGGTAACGCTGCACCTGGTCCGGCGTGCAACGGCATTCGTGCAGGGTATCGCCCGCATAGCCGCAAGGACAGGGATTCATCGCGGCGACGAGCTGGAACTCCGCCGGGAAAGTCGATTGCCGCGCCGCGCGCGAGATGACGATCTGGCCCGACTCCAGTGGCTCACGCAGAACCTCGAGAACGTGGCGGCTGAATTCGGGAAGCTCGTCGAGGAACAGCACGCCGTTGTGCGCGAGGGATATCTCGCCAGGACGCGGCGACGATCCGCCGCCCACCAGCGCCACGCCCGATGCCGTGTGGTGCGGCGAGCGGAACGGACGCCGGCGCCAGCAGCCGGGATCGATCTCCTCGCCGGACAGCGACCGGACGGCACAGCTTTCCAGTGCTTCGGATTCCGTCATCGGAGGGAGGATGCCGGGCAGGCGTTCCGCGAGCATGGTCTTGCCCGTACCCGGTGGGCCGATCAGCAGCAGGTGATGACGGCCTGCGGCGGCAATCTCCAGGGCGCGTCGCGCCTGGTACTGGCCACGCACATCGCGCATGTCCGGACCGCAGGTCGGCATGTCGTAGAAATCGGCGGCCGCGGGGGCGGTGAGGTCCGCGTGGCCGCTCAGCCAGGCGCAGACTTCGGCAAGGCTGTCGGCAACGAGGACATCTCCCTCCCCGATGAGCGCGGCCTCGGCGGCGTTCGCACGCGGCACCACGATGCGGCGGCCACAGCGGCGGGCGCGGATCAGGGCCGGGAGGATGCCCGGTACGGCACGAAGCTCGCCGGAAAGGGCAAGCTCGCCCAGGAATTCGCAATCGTCGAGACGCTCGCGCGGCACCTGGGAACCGGCGGCAAGGATGCCGAGGGCGATGGCGAGATCGAAGCGGCCGCCATCTTTTGGCAGTTCCGCCGGAGCGAGATTCACCGTGATGCGGCGGTTGGGGTATTCGAAGGCGGTGTTCTGGATAGCCACGCGCACGCGGTCACGCGCTTCACGGACCGCCGCTTCGGGCAAGCCGACGATCGAGGTGGATGGCAAACCGCCGGATAGGTGGACTTCGACGACCACTTGCGGCGCCGTGACACCTTCCTGCGCGCGCGAAAGGGTGACGGCGAGGCTCATGACGATGAATATCGTAACCGGTAACGGACCGTCTGGGAGTACGACTGCTTGTGATCCGTGAGGGACCCGGTTCGCATACGCACTCCCTTGCGTTCGCTGGGAAAATAACCGCCCCCGACCGCTCTCGGGGTGAGGGTGACGGATCGGGGGCGGTCCCGGGACCTGTGGCCGTCCTATTGGCCGTGCTGCGTGCTTGCCTCAAGCTCTGCAAGCCGTTGTTCCAAGGCTTCCAGCCTTTCGCGCGTACGAGCCAGTACCTGGCTCTGAACATCGAATTCTTCGCGGGTTACGAGATCGAGGCGGCGAAGTCCCTGCGCCAGAATGTCTTTGAAGTTGGCCTGCATGTCCTCACGCGCTTGCGCCAACCCTGGCGGAACCAACGATGCCAACCGCTGTGCGAGTTGATCGATACCCTGCACATCCATCTTGCGCACCTCGATGTCGTGGATGAATTCTAAGTGATGGAATTGTAGGCGCTATAGGCGTACGCCCACACGTCGTGTAGGGTTTTTCCTACAAGCCACCGTATGGAGACGATCCGGGACCCGGATGGCACAATGGTCTTTCGCGCGCCGGCGGCCGGCCGCGCCCCGAGGAGTGATACATGAAGCTGGTGGTCGCCATCATCAAGCCGTTCAAGCTGGACGATGTCCGCGAAGCCCTCGCCGACGTAGGCGTCCAGGGCGTGACGGTGACGGAAGTGAAAGGCTTCGGCCGACAGAAAGGCCATACCGAGCTCTACCGCGGCGCCGAATACGTGGTGGACTTCCTGCCCAAGATCAAGCTGGAGGTCGCGGTGGCCGACGAGCAGATCGAGCGGGTGGTCGAAGCGATCCAGCAAGCGGCACGGACGGGCAAGATCGGCGACGGCAAGATCTTCGTCAGCCCGCTGGACCAGGTGGTGCGGATACGCACCGGCGAGCTGGATAACGACGCCCTCTGACAGAGGGCGCCCCGGGGCGGGATCAGGCGGCCTGCCACTGCCGCTTGTGGCGACGGTGGTGGATCAGGACGCCGGCGTAGTAGGCCAGGTAATAACCCACGGTCAGGCCCACCACCAGCATCGTCAGCGGGCTGTTTCCCGGGGCCGGACCCGGCACGGCCGCGGCGGTACCGCTGGCGAAGGCGGGGGCGAGAACCAGGAAACGCCAGGCCAACCGCCCGAGCAGCAAAGCCGACAAGGCGCCTCCGACCCAGGGGTTGGGTATGTAGAAGTCGGTACCGTCGGTGCCCTGCTCGAACCGGGTCAGGCGCAGGCCCACCAGGAGAGCCAGGGAGGCGCCGATCGCCGCCCCGCCCAAGGCACCCTCGGCGAGCCGGATATCCTGCAGGCCGGAGAGCATCATGAGGCCCACGATGACGGCGAACATGACGACCCGGACGGTCATCCGCTTCGTGCGGATCGGTTGCCTGCCGAAGCTTCCACGGACACGGCGATAGATGGCGAAGGCCATCAGCGGGGCGACGATCAGGGGAATGGCGGATGGAGCCAGCATGGCATGGGCCTCGGTTGGTCGGTGTGAGGCTAGGTTAGCGAACCGCCGTTTTGGTTCGAGGGGCGGTTGTGACCCATCGAGGGTGACGGATGTCACCCTCTCTCACCGTGGGGCACGGCCGGCGCCTTATTTGGCCTTGCCCTGGTTCGCCACGGCGGCCATCTTGGCCTCGATCTCCGCCTGGTCGCCCAGGTAGTAGTGATTCACGGGCTTGAGGTCGGCGTCGAATTCGTAGACCAGGGGGATGCCGTTGGGGATGTTCAGTTCGGCGATATCGTCGTCGGATATCCCGTCGAAGTACTTCACCAGCGCGCGCATGGAATTGCCGTGCGCGGCCATCAACACATTGTTGCCCGCGCGGATGGCCGGCGCCAGCACCTCATCCCAATAAGGCAGCACGCGGGCCACGGTGTCCTTCAGGCATTCCGTCAACGGGACATCGATGCCCTCGTAGCGGCCGTCGTCGGCGAAGGATTTCGCGCCCGGCTCCAGCGGCGGCGGCGGGGTGTCGTAGCTGCGGCGCCAGATATGCACCTGCTCGTTGCCGTACTTGGCGGCGGTCTCGGCCTTGTTGAGGCCGGTCAGGGCACCGTAATGGCGTTCGTTGAGCCGCCAGTCGGTTACCACCGGAATCCACATCAGGTCCATCTCGTCCTGCACGTGCCAGAGCGTACGCACCGCGCGCTTTAGGTAGGAGGTGTGGGCCAGGTCGAAGGTAAAGCCGGCTTCCTTGAGCAGGCGGCCGGCTTCGCGGGCCTCGGCGACGCCCTGTTCGCTGAGGTCGACATCGGCCCAGCCGCTGAAGCGGTTCTCTAGGTTCCAGGCCGACTGGCCGTGACGGATCATGACGAGCTTGTACATGGCATCCAACGTGGGAAAGGAAAAATCCGATGGTGGAACCTGCACCGGGACCCGTCAACTTCGCCGGATACCCTCCCCCGCCCCCATGCCGTCAGTCACGCTAAACCTTCGCCTGTTCAGGTGCATCCTAGGGGTCCAGTCCACCCGTGGAGTACCACACATGCGCCGTACCCTGCTTTCCCTGCTCATCGCACTTTCCGTTTCCGGCGCGGCCCTGGCCGACGACGACATCAGTAAGGTCAACGGCAGCGCCACGGTCGAGGCGGGCCAGCATGCCGGGGACGTCCATTCGGTCAACGGCTCGGTCCGCATCGGCGACCGCGCGGTCGTACAGAAGGCCAGCACCGTCAATGGCGCCGTCGAACTCGGCGAGTCCGCCACGGCCACCGTCCTGAAGACGGTCAACGGCGCCGTCACCCTGCACGAGCAGGCGAAGGTCAGCGACGAAGTGGAGACCGTGAACGGAAAGGTGCGTCTCGATCGCGGCGCCGACATCAAGGGCCACCTGTCGAACGTCAATGGCGAGATCTCGCTGGACCAGGCGCACGTGGGTGGCGGCATCGAGACCGTCAACGCCGATGTCACCATCGGCGAAGGCTCCAAGGTCGAGGGCGGCCTGCTCGTGAAGAAGCCTTCGATGAGCTGGTTCAACAACAACGACCGCAAGCCGAAGATCGTGATCGGCCCGCATGCCGTCGTGCAGGGCTCGCTCACCTTCGAACGCGACGTCGACCTCTACGTCAGCGATTCCGCGACGGTCGGCAAGATCGAAGGTGCGACCGCGAAGAAGTTCTCGGGCAGCGCACCGTAAGCGACGTCATATCCAGGCGCGCGGCTTCAGGTATTCCTGCAGCCGCGCCTCCGGACTGTCGGCTTCCGGCGCATACGCGTACTCGAAGCGCACGCGCGGCGGCAGGCTCATCAGGATCGATTCGGTGCGTCCGCCGGATTGCAGCCCGAACAGCGTGCCGCGGTCGTAGACGAGATTGAATTCCACGTAGCGGCCGCGGCGATACAGCTGGAACTCGCGTTCGCGTTCGCCCCAGGGCATGCCGCGGCGCCGCTCCACGATGGGCAGGTAGGCATCGAGGAAACCTTGGCCGACGTCGCGGGTGAAGTCCATGCAGCGGTCGAAACCACCCTCGTTGAGGTCGTCGTAGAACAGCCCACCGACACCGCGTGTCTCGCCCCGGTGCTTCAGATAGAAGTACTCGTCGCACCAGCGCTTGTAGCGCGCGTACACGTCGTCGCCGTACGGCTCACAAAGGCTTTTCGCCACGCCATGCCAATGGCGCACGTCCTCGTCGAACGGGTAGAACGGCGTGAGGTCGAATCCGCCGCCGAACCACCAGACGGGTTCGGCGCCTTCCTTGGAGGCTTCGAAGTAGCGAACGTTCGCGTGGGTAGTGGGGATATACGGGTTGCGCGGGTGCAAGACCAGCGACACGCCGGTGGCGATGAAACTGCCGCCGACGAGGTCCGGCCGGTGCGCCGTGGCGCTGGGGGGCAGGGGCGATCCGGATACCCGCGAGAAATTGACGCCCGCTTGTTCGAAGACACCACCATCGCGCAGCACGCGCGTGCGCCCACCGCCGCCGGCGGGACGCGTCCACGCGTCTTCCTCGAAATGAGCCGTCCCGTCGACCTGTTCGATGGCGGCACAGATGCGGTCCTGCAGGCCGCGCAGGAACGATTCGGCAAGGTCGGCTTGTCCGGACATGGAAGGCGTGGCCTCTTACGGGTAGGGGATGTAGCGGAGCTTAGCAAGACGCGGCGGCGAGCCAGCTGCGGCACGCCGCCGCGTGGAACCGACACATCAGGAGATGCGTCCGGCCATCCGCCGGTTGCCGGTCAAGGCGGCCCAGCGCATGCCCGTATCGATCCACATGAGGTAGCCCGCCTCCATCAAGATCCTCGCGACATAACGCCGGCTCAGCGGCAAGCGTTCTTCCGCAGCGAGAGGCCCGGCATCGAAGCCCAGGCGGCGGGCTAGATAGAGGCAACGGGCGAGGTGATAACGGCTCGTGACCAACCAGACCCGAGGCAGGGGAATATCGTCGCGCTCGCGCAACAACACCCGTGCGTGGCGCAGGTTCTCCAGGGAATCGATGGAGACCTGTTCCAGCAGCATCGGCACGGCCGGCGGCCATCCTTCGGCCAACAACCAGCGTTCACCGGCGTCCGCCTCGCTCATCGTTCCACCGCTGAAACCGCCGAGCAGGAGCACGCGTTCAGCCTTGCCGTCCAACGCATGCTCCCGCACCCGGGCGAGGCGCCCGATGAAATCGGTTTCCAGCCGGTCGTCGACGAGGCGACGGCCGAAAACGAGCATGGTCCTGCGCTCCGCCACCCGTGCCGGGCTGCGGCCGGCCAGCCAGCAGACACGCGCCAGGTGCGCGGCGTACAGCAGGCCGAGGCTGCCCACGAAAACGATCGCGGTCACCAGCGCCGCGATGAGGATGTCGCGGTCGCTCAGGTACCGCCAGACACCGCGGCGCAGGATTTTGGGTGCTTGGATACCGGACATGGGGACGATCCCGGAGAGACGCGCAGTCTGCGTATTCCGGGGGCACCGTGCAATCGCCTGAACGCCCGTCCACGTTCACGCGACGCTATCGATCAAAAAGGATAGGCTCGCCGCATGCCCCATCCCATGCCTCCGCTCGCCATCCGCGCGTACACCGCCACCTCCGCCCTCGGCCGCGGCCTGCAGGCCCACGCCGATGCCCTCGCCGCCTCACACGGTGGCCTGTCGCCCAACGACTTCAGTGTCGCCCCGCTCGACTGCTGGATAGGCCGCGTCGCCGGCGTGGAGGAAGAGCCGCTTCCCGCCGGATTGTCCGACTGGGATTGCCGCAATAACCGGCTGGCCTGGCTGGCCCTTCGCCAGGACGGCTTCGCCGATGCCGTGCGCGCCACCCGCGAGCGCTACGGCAGCAACCGGATCGCCATCTTGCTGGGCACCTCGACCGCAAGCATCGGCGCCACCGAGGAAGGCTACCGGCGTCTCGACCACGGCCGCATGCCCGCCGACCTGCACCGCCCGGTGCTGCATACGCCCCATTCGCTCGCCGGCTTCGTCGCCGCCGCGTTCGAGCTGGAGGGACCGTGCCTCACCGTCGCCACCGCTTGCTCGTCGAGCGCGAAAGTGTTCGCCAACGCGGAACGGATGATCCGGTTGGGCCTCGTCGACGCCGCCATCGTCGGCGGTACCGACAGCCTGTGCGATAGCGTGCTGTTCGGCTTCAACTCGCTCGAACTGGTATCGCCCGCTCCCTGCCGGCCGTTCGATGCGCACCGCAACGGCATCTCGATCGGCGAAGCCGCCGGTTTCGCCATCCTGGAGCGGGTGACGGAACCGAACGATGCACCCCTATTGATCGGCTATGGCGAGGCCAGCGACGCATACCATATGTCCACGCCACACCCGGACGGCCTCGGCGCCGAACTGGCGTTGCGCGACGCACTGGCCCGCGCGGGCATCGTGCCGGGCGATGTCGACTACATCAACCTGCACGGCACCGCGAGCCAGAAGAACGATGAGGTCGAGGCCGCGCTCGTGGCACGTACTTTTCCGGCCCACACACGGGCCAGTTCCACCAAGGGCTTCACCGGCCACACGCTGGGTGCCGCCGGCATCCTCGAAACGGTGCTCACCTTGCTCGCCATGCGTGATGGACGTGTCCCGGGCAACCTCGGTGCAAACGAGCCGGACCCCCTATGCGGACCGCAGATGGCATGGCAACCCGAGACGAGGGACATCCGCATCGCACTGAGCAATTCCTTCGGTTTCGGCGGCAACAACGCCTGCCTCGCCTTCGCCCATGCAGGACACGCCGCATGAGCGCGGCGCTATCGGTCTGGGTGAAGGGCATCGGCCTGTGGGCGCCGGGCGCGGCGGACTGGCATGCGTTCCGCGAAATCGTCACCGGTGTCGCCTCCCCCGCCGCCACCGAGCGGCCGATGGCTGACGCCCTGCCACCGAACGAGCGCCGCCGTGCACCCGAAAGCGTGTTGCTGGCCGTGGCCGTGGCCGGGCAGGCGGTACGCATGAGTGGCCTCGATGCGGCCACCCTGCCCTGCGTGTTCGCTTCCGCCCACGGCGACCAGGTCATCACCGATTACATGTGCGACACGCTGGCTCGGGCGCCCGCGGAACTCTCGCCCACGCGTTTCCACAATTCCGTGCATAACGCCCCCGCCGGCTACTGGACCATCGCCACGCATTGCCACGCCAGCTCCAGCGCGATATCCGGTGGCGAAGACGTCTTCGGCGCCGGTTTGCTCGAAGCCGCCACGCTGGCCGTGGCCGACGACCAGGACGTATTGCTGGCCAGCTACGATATCGCGGGCACCGGCCCCCTCGGTGGCATGACGAGCACCACGGGACCGTTCGCAGTGGCACTCGTGCTGTCGCCACGGGCGGAAGGTGCCGCGGTACGGCTCGACATCACGCCCGAGCCCGGCAACAGCGGCAACGAGGCCGTGGGCGATCCATGGCTGGACGGCATCGCGGCAAGCAATCCATCGGCACGCTCCGTCGTCCTCATGCGCGCCCTCGCGCTGACCCGGTCCACCGCCTTGCGTCTGCCGGCCGCGAACGGACTCGATCTCCACATCGACGTGGAGATTGCCGCGTGAGCCCCTCCGAACGGCGCTACTGCATCCTGATTCCGTGCCTCAACGAAGAGCGCGCCATCGGCGGGGTCGTCGCAGACGCGCTGGCGCTCGGGCTTCCCGTGATCGTCGTCGACGACGGCTCCGACGACCGCACGCCCGACATTGTCGGCGCCATGCCGGTGACCCTGCTCCGCCACGAGACACGTCGCGGCAAGGGCGAAGCCTTGCGTACCGGTTTCCGCGAAGCCCTCCGCCATGGCTACGATGCCGTGGTCACCATGGACGGCGACGGCCAGCATCTCGCCTCCGACATCCCCGCCATGCTCGCGGCGAGCCGCCGCTATCCCGGAAGCATCGTCATCGGCGCGCGCCTGCTGCAACGCGAACAACAGCCGCCGGGGCGGCGGCGCGCCAACGCCGTGGCGGACTGGGGCATTTCCTGGGCCTGTGGACGAGCGATCGCGGATACACAGAGTGGGCAGCGGCTATATCCGAGGGAGACGCTGGACCTGGTCGACCTGCCGGCGGAACACTTCGTCTTCGAGGCCGCCGTCCTTATCACCGCCTGCCGTGAACGCAGCATCGGCGTGGTCTCGGTGCCTATCGCTTCACGCTACCAGGGAGAATTCCGGCTGAGCCACTTCAACCCGGTACGCGACGTGAGCCGCATCACGTTCTACACGATCGGCCGGATCGTCCACTACGGAAACGCCGTCGCCAGCTACCGCCGTTCGCGCGCGAAGCCGACGATCATCCAGGAACAGGAAGCAGGGCACACGGCATACTGATTCGGGCACCCATGCACGAGGTCGAAACGATGGATCGCAAGCCACACGACGCCGTCATTCTTGGAGGGGGCCTTGCCGGGCTCACCCTGGCCCTGCAACTGAAGGGCGCCTATCCCGACATGGACATCGTCGTGCTTGAGCGGCAGTCTCGCCCGCTGCCCGTGGCGGCACACAAGGTGGGCGAGTCCACCGTCGAGATCGCCGCGCACTACTTCGCGGATACGCTGGGACTGCGCGCACATCTCGAGGATGCGCATATCCGCAAGTTCGGCTTCCGCTTCTTCTTTTCCGAAGGGCGAGACGATCTCGCCGACGTGACCGAACTGGGCGTGAGCGCCGTACTGCCAACGCCGAGTTACCAGATCGACCGCGGCATACTGGAGAACTTCCTTGGCGACGAGGCCTGCCGCCGCGGCATCGACTTCCGTGAAGGCGTCACGGTAAGAGGCTTCGACATCGGCGCTGGCACCCTGCCGCATACCGTTCGTTTCGAGACGGCCGCCGGCACCGGCGACTTGCAGGCGCGTTGGCTGCTCGATGCCTCGGGCCGTGCCGGATTGATGCGCCGCAAGCTCGATCTCACCCGCGACAACGGCCATCACGCCAACGCCGTGTGGTTCCGCATCGACGACAGGCTCGAGATCGACGGCTGGTGCGACGACGACGCGTGGAAGGGCCGCTGCGAGCCGCCGGAGCGCTGGCGCTCGACGAACCACTTGTGCGGGCCTGGTTATTGGGTCTGGCTGATTCCCTTGTCGTCAGGCGCGCATTCGGTCGGCATCGTGGCCGACGCGACGATGCATCCGCTGGAAACGATGAAGACCTTCGACCTCGCCCTGGAGTGGCTCCAGGAGCACCAGCCCGTCGTCGCACGCCACGTGGCCAGCCGGCGCGACAAGCTGCTCGACTTCGCCTTCTTCCGGCATTTTTCCTACGGGTGCGCGAGGATGTTCTCGCCCGATCGCTGGGGCCTCACGGGCGAGGCCGGTGCATTCCTCGATCCGTTCTACTCGCCCGGCAGCGATTTCATCGCGATCGCCAATACGTACATCACGCTGCTGGTCGGCCTGGATCGCCAGGGTGAGCAGCTGAACGCGCACGCGCGTCACTACGAGCGGCTGTTCTTCTCGTTCTACGAAGGCACGTTGCGGATGTATCGCGGGCAGTACAACCTGTTCGGCGATCCGGAAGTGCTGCCGATCAAGGTCATCTGGGACTACGCCTATTACTGGGGCGTGCTTTGCCAGATCGTTTTCCAGGAACGCCTGGGCGACGCGGCGTTCATCACCCGCATGGGGCCCGAGCTGATGACGTCGGCCGACCTCAACACCGAGATGCAAGCGTTCTTCCAACGCTGGCACGCCGTTTCGGAAGGGCGCAACCGCAAGGTCATGATGGACCAGCGCGACCTGACCTGGTTCGCCACGATGAACGCGACGTTGCACGATACCCTCGACGACGAGACCCTCGCCCACCGGTTGCGCGAGAACGTTCGCATGATGCGTTCGCTGGCGGCGAGCATCGTCGAACGCGCCGCGGCGGATCACCCGTCACTGAGGGAAGGCAACGAGCACCTGCTCGGGGCGCAAGACACGCCCATGGAACTCTTCGCCCGCGTCGCCTGAGACGCGGTCGCGATCCGTGAGACAGCCGCCACGCAGACTCTCCTGGTCGGCCCGGAGGGTAGCGGTCAGGCTCCTCATCAGTCCCCTTTCAAGCAGCCCCTCCGGGCCGACCGTCATCCCGCCGGATGAATGACCGCGGCGCGGCCAGAGGCGATCTCGTGCCCTTCGTGCTCGATGCGGAAGGTGTACTGCGCGCCGCCCTCGTCGGCCATCAGGCATTGGGCATGCACGTCGATCACGCCCGCCAGCATGTCGACCCGCTGCACGGCCAGTTTCACCCCACGCAGACTCACCAGCATCCCCGGGCGGGCTTCCGTCGCGCCTCGTTCGCGAGCCAGCAGCGCACCGTGAACGGCCATCGCCTGTGCGCCGTATTCGGCAAGATGGACGGCATGCAGTCCTTCCTCACCCCGTAACGGATGCGACATCGACACGTGGCTCGTGCTGATCGCGTGGATCGACGACGCATCCCACGCCAGTACCCCGTCGAGCAGGCACATGTCGCCCGCGTGGGGCACCAGGTCAATGAAATCGGTCTTGGCGAGCATGCGGTGCCATCAGGATGGAGAGACAGAAATGGAAGGCGACGCCGAGCGATACCGTGAGGCCGATGGCACGCAACACGGGGATCGACGACCACGCGAGCATGCCGAACACGAGCAAGGCGGAAATCACGCACACGACGGTCGCATGCAGGGTACGCCGTTGCTCGGCGGGATCGCCCGTGTCGCGTTCGAAGAACAACGCATAGTGCAGCCCAAGGCCGGCGGCGAGGATCAGGGCCACGAGGTGGAACAGCGATATCGGGATGCCCACCACGCGCTCCACGGCCAGCACGAGGAAGGTGGCCAGCGTCATGGGCGCCAGCACGTGCCATGCGCGTCGCACGCTGCGCAGGGCCAGGGTGATCGTGACGAGCAGCAACAGCGTCGCCGCGAGCAGCGCGTGCAGGATGCGTGTCCGGTATTCCGCCACCAGCGACTCGGAGGCATCCTTGAGATCGAGCAGGCGCGCATTCGCCCCCGCCGATGCCACGGCCGCGGCGATGGCCGCCGCGTCGTGCACGCCGCTCAACGCGGACAGGCCCACCCAATGGTCGCCGCGCGGCACCAGCATCGCCGCGAGCCGCTGTCCGAGGGGTGAGCGGGCGAACACGTCCGGCGCGAGCAAGGGGGCGCTACGCGCCGTTTCCACGTCGTCCACGAAGGGTGCGAAGAGGTCCTTGCGGAACGGCATGCCGTCGAGCGCGCCATCCAGCGCCGCGTCCAGCGTCGCGCGGTCCGGCAACTTCGCCTGGCGCGCACGCTGCGTCGCCAGGTCGGGGAGATAGATCGACGGCAGTTCGAACCCATCGAGCGTCTTCGCCGCCACCTGTTCGCGCAGGCGCGGCTCGAGCTTCGCCGACGCCGCGAGCACGCCATCGGCCGAGGGGGCCTGCACGACCAGCAGGTAACGCACATCCGGCGCGCCCAGTTCGCCGCGCAGGCGCGCGTCGGTCATCAGCAGGTCGCGCGGCAGAGGTGTCAGCGCCGACAGGTCGTTCTGCCAGAACGGCCCGGGGGCGAACGCGAGCATCGCCACCGCGGCGGCCGCCACGGGAATCGGCAGCCATCGCGGACGGGGCAAGCCATCGAGCCAGCCACGGAAGCGGGCCAGTCCCGGCGTATCGGCCACGTCACGTGCACGCTCGGGCAAAAGGTAGGGCAGCGCGTAACGAGTGGTGAATCCCGCGGCCAGCAGGCCCGTGATGGTGAACACGGCGAGTTGTTTCAGGCCTCCCACGCCGGAAGCGTAGAACGCGAGGTAGGCGATGCACGCCGAGGCGATGGCGGTCAGCAGGAGTGGCCACAAGCCTCGCACGCTCGCCACCGCGGACTCGCCCGCGCGACGATGGCTGAGCAGGCGGATGGGGTATTCCTGCGCCACGCCGAGCAAGGTGAAGCCGAAAGCCAGCGTGATCCCGTGCACTTCGGCGAAGCACAAGGTCATGACGGCGATGCCGGCGAGCGCGCCGGTCGCCACGGGCAAGGCACCGAAGACGAGGCTGCTGACGCTGCGGTAGGCGGCGAGCATCAACACGATGAAGCCGATGGTGGAAATGCGGCCGATCCAGTCGGCCTGGTCGCGCGTCTGCGCATTGACCACCACCGTGAAGTACCCCGGACCGCTGATCGTCAGATGCGAGCCGGCGTGGTCCGGCAATGCCGCGAAGGCGGCGCGCAAGTGGCCGATCGCCTCGTCCTGGGCACCGGGATCGAAGCCCGCGCCGCGCGTCTGCGCCAGCAACAGCGCCTCGCCGCGCGAAGAGAACCAGACGCCTTCGCGCACGTCGGGCGAACGTACCGGCGTCCAGCGCTCGGCGAGCTTCAGGGTTTCCAGCGTGGGATCGCGTGGCAACAGGCCCTTGAGCAACGTGGCCGCCGGCGAGCCCAGGTCGTCAAGGCGTTGTTGCAGCTGGTCGGCGAGATAGTCCTCGTCCAGCGCCTGCGTATCGAGTGTCGGCGACAGCAGGAACCGGTAAGGCATCAGGCGGGTGTCGAGCATGCCGAGATCGAAGTCGCCGTTGACCACCTGCGTGAAGACGGAATCCTTGCGCAAGGCGGCAGCCAGGCCCCGGCTCAACGCAGCTTTGGTGACATCGTCGCCGCCGTCGATCGCAACGAGAAGCAGGCGCGACCCGGGACCTTCGCCGACCTGGTCCATGAGCAGCTTCTGGTCCGGAGTCGTCGGCGCCGGCATGAAACTGCGCAGGTCCGTGCCCACCTTCAGTTGCGTGAAGACGACCGCGCCCAAGGCCGCGAGCGCGGCCAGCCAGGCGACGAGGATGCCAAGGCGTGCGCCCTTCACATCGCGCCGCCGCACTGCGCGATGAGTCCTTCGCGGGTCGGTTCGGCAGGCATCTTCGTGGCGAGTTCGCCGAGCAGGTCGATCGAGGTGTCGCCATCGCTCTCGTCCATGCGCATGCAACGCGGCACGTTGCCGCTGCCGTACACATGGATGCTGGCGATCTGCTTCGCGATCCGCGGATCGCGCGGGGTGAGCGTCAATTGCCAGCGATCGGCATCGCGCCCCAGGGCGATCTCGAAGGACTCGCCCAGCCGCGAGGGGTCGCCCGCGAGCAACGCGACGAAGCTGTCGAGCAGTACCTTCAGCTGCGGCGCGCGCTTCAGCGAGAAGCTTCGCGGCTTCTTGCCTTCGCGTTCCTGGGTGACCTCGCCATCGGCGATCGTGGAGGTTTCCTTCATCGGCGTGTCGACGCGACGCTCCAGGCGATCGCCGCCTAGCCAGGCCAGCTCGCCCGATACCACCAGGGGCTTGTCGAGCACACGCATGAAGCGCGCCTCGGCGAAAGCGGTGCGTGCGGGTGCGGGCCGGTTGAGGCTCGCGACCAGCGCCCTCGCGGCGTCCGCGTCAGGCGTCGGAGTGGCGAGGCACGTGAGCGGCAGCAGCAGGCTCGTCAGCAGGGCCAGTTTCTTGCCAGAAGTCATAGAAATTGAACCAGTTGAAGGGATACAGGCGTGCATAGTGCTCTACGCGCGCCGCATAGCGGGCGACGACGGCTTCGAGGGCTACCGCGCGCTGCGCGCGGGGAATGTCGACACCATCCGAGAACGCTTCGAAGATCAGACGGTAACGGTTGCCGCCCAGATAGATGCCCATGCACAACACCACGGGAATCTTCAGCGCGGACGCGAGCAGCCACGGCCCCACGGGGAACGGCGCAGGCGTGCCGAGGAAGGGCACCCGGCAGGTCGACTCGCCCTGGTGCCCGCGGTCGGCGAGCAGCGCGACCATGCCGCCCTGTGCGGCCCCTTCGGCCATCGCCAGCGCGACGGAGGCACCGCCGCGGGAGGCATCGATCACCGCCGCGCCGACCTCCGGCGCGAGCGCTTCGAGGACGGTGGTGAGCGCCGGGGTCTTCTGTTTGTCGAGCACGACGCGCAGCGGCACGTCCGGCCGGCGTGCGCCGAGCGCGCGCAAGGCTTCGAAACTGCCCTGGTGCGAACCGATCAACAGCACGCCGCGGCCACCATCGATGCAACGGTCGAGATCGGCCAGGCCTTCCACGTCGACGACGAAATCGCGTTCGCCATGGGCGAGGAAGAACATGCGATCCAGCAGGGTCGCGGCGAACATGTGGATATGGCGGAAGACGTCGTAGCCAGTGATGGGACGTCCCAGCACGCGCGACAGGTACGCACGCGAGGCGGCGCGTTCGTCGGCACGACGCAGGAAGAAGTACAAGGCGATCGGATAGAGCAGCACGCGGGCCACGCCGCGGCCGAGCTTCAGCGCGATCGTGCGAATCAGCCAGATGGCGAACAAGCTGCCGCCTTCGCGTTGCTTCCAGTGACTCATGCCATGCCCTCGAGCGTGCCTCGCGCGAGGACCTCCGCCGCACGGTGGATCGTGAAGCGGAAACGGACGGCGTCCACCGCGACGAGTTCGATCTGGGCATCCTCGCCGGGCAGGAGAGGCGCGAGGAACTTGGCATCGATGACCTGGCTCACGACGAGTCCGCGCCACTCACGCAGCGCGGTGGCCGCGGCCTCGAGCAGCAGCACGCCGGCGACGATCGGCCGGCCCGGGAAATGACCGGCGAAGCTGGGGTGTGCCGCGTCGAAACGCAGCGGGCGCACACAGGGTGCTATATCGGTCGGATCGGTCATCGGTATCTCCGGAGCACGATCGGGGCCATACCGGCGATAGCGGTTCTCGCCCGGCCGTCCAGGGCAAAGCAGAGCACGCCCCGGGCAAGTGCGACCTGAACGGCGGTCAGGCCGCGGCGCGGTGCTGTTCGATATGCTCGGACAGCGTGCGCAGGCTCGTGAAGATCGTCCGGTTATCCGGATTGTCGGATTTCAGCTGGAACCCGTATCGCTTGGAGACGGCAAGGGCGATTTCCAGCGCGTCGATAGAGTCCAGGCCCAGCTCGCCGCCGAACAAGGGCGCCTCGGGATCGATGTCGGCGGGCTGCACCGATTCGAGATTGAGGCTGGTGACGATGAGTTCGGCGAGTTCGTGCTGTGCTGCGGTCTGCGTTGCCATTGGTGTTTCCAGGTCCTGGATGTTCCTGCCTCCCCCCGGATGGCAGCGGCCGCGGAGTTTAACACAGGGGTCTTTGGCGCCGCTTAGGACGGTGTTCAGGCTGATGAATCCAACCCGCGTTCACGTTCCCCGCTGACGCCGGGGCGATATCATGCTCCGAACGCGCAGGACGGAAGACTCGATGCTCCCAGGAAGTGAAATGCGAGAGCGGAATCCGCTCTCGGCCCCTCCCTCGCCACGGGTGGGCTACCGGTCCCCGTCCGGGGCCTTGTCACCCTCCACCCTGGCGGCCTTCGGCTTCGGCGGCGCGGCCCCCGCCCATGACGATCCCCGGTGGCTACGCGTCGCACTGGAGCCATTGGGCGATGCCCCTGCCGAAGTGTGGGAAGTGGACGGCGAGGTGAACTTCGGCCGCGAAGGCGACCTGCGCTGGTCACGCGGCGGCGGCTGGCTGTACGCCGCGGTGGAGTGCCACGAGGACGCCCATGGCGGGCCCGAAGGCGCGGCGCGGTACGCGTATGGGTTGCTGTCGCGCTTCGTGGCCACGGCCGACGAACGGCATGTCCAGCGCATATGGAACTACCTTGGCGCGATCAACGCGGGTAAGGGTGACGACGAGCGGTACAAGCACTTCTGCACCGGACGGATCGGCGGCATGGGGGAGATCTTCGCTCAGGGATTTCCCGCTGCCACGGCGATCGGGCACCACGCGGATACTGGGCTTCTGCAGGTCTACCTCCTCTCGACGGACCGTCCCGGCACGCGCGTGGAGAACCCACGCCAGGTGAGCGCATGGCGTTATCCGCGCCAGTACGGACGTACCCCGCCGAGCTTCGCGCGCGCCACGCTGTTGCCAGCCAACGACGTGCTGGCGATATCCGGCACGGCGGCGGTGGTCGGTCACGCCTCGGCGCATGCGGGCGACATCGACGCGCAGCTGGCGGAAACACTGCGCAACCTGGAGACGTTGCTGGATACCGGCGGCATGCCGCGTGGATTCGGTCCGCACGCGCCACTGAAGGTTTACGTACGGCGTCCCGAAGATGAGGAGACCGTGCGCGATTTCGCCGCGACGCACTTCGCGGACGCTCCGTTGTTGCTCGTGCACGGTGATGTCTGCCGTGCGGAGTTGCTGGTGGAAATCGACGGCTGGCGCTACCGCGGCTGATATCGCCGACAGGGTCGGCTCCCACAAAGCCCGGCTCCCACCCGCTCGACGCCCACCAAGCCCGGCTTCTGGAGAAGCCCGGATACCGGAGACCCGATGCCTGGCGGGAGCCGACCCTGTCGGCGATGCTCTAGCCCTTCTTCGTCGGCCGGTGCCAACCCTCGATCGTGCTCTGGCGCGCACGCGACAGGGTCAGCGCGTCCGGCGGGGTGTCCTTGGTGATGACCGACCCCGCACCGATGGTCGATCCCGCGTGCAACGTCACGGGCGCCACCAGCGCGCTGTTCGAGCCGACGAAGACATGGTCCTCGATCGTGGTGCGGCTCTTGTTCACGCCATCGTAGTTGCAGGTGATGGTACCGGCACCGATGTTCACCTTGCTGCCTATGACGGTATCGCCGAGGTAACTCAGGTGGTTCGCCTTGGAGCCTTCGGCGATCCGCGCGTTCTTCGTCTCGACGAAATTCCCGATATGCACGCCAGCGGCGAGATCCGTCCCGGGGCGCAGGCGCGCGAAGGGGCCGATCGTGCACGGCCCGTGCGTTACCACGCCATCGAGGTCGCAATGGGCGAGCACGACGGTACCGGCGGCAAGCTTCGCGTTGCGCACCCGGGTGAAGGGACCGATGCGCACGTCGTCGCCCAGTTCCACCTCGCCCTCGAAGATGACGTTGACGTCCACTTCGACGTCACGCCCAACGCTGACCTTGCCGCGCACGTCGAGGCGCGAGGGGTCCACCAGGCGCACTCCCTCCAGGGCCAGCCCACGTGCGCTTCGCTCGCGGTAGAGGGCTTCCAGGCCGGCCAACTGCCAGGGATCGTTGGCACCCGAAGCCTCGACCGCGTCGCAATCCACGCAGGCCGCCGGTGTGTCTTCAGCCGCGGCCATTTCGAAGACGTCGGTGAGGTAGTACTCGCCCTGCGCATTGCCGTTGCCGAGCCGCTGCGTCCACGCGAGGAGGCGCGCCGCATCGGCGGCGACGATCCCCGTATTCACCAGGTCGATGGCGCGCTGCGCCGCGCTCGCATCCTTTTCCTCGACGATGTGCCGGACCTTGCCTGCGGCGTCGAGCACCACGCGCCCATAGCCCCGCGGATCGGCGAGACGGGTCGCCAGCATGGCCAGGCCGTCATCGGCAGCCACGAGCGCAGCCAGCGTTTCGGCGCGGATGAGCGGCACGTCGCCATAAAGGACGAGCACGCGGCCCTCGAGCTTGCCTGCCGCCTGCATGGCCTCCAGCGCGGTGCGCACGGCGTGACCGGTACCCAGGCGTTCGCGCTGCTCGATCCAAGCCAGCGAGGTATCGGCCGCGAAGGCATCGCGCACCTGCTGCCCGTGATGGCCGTACACCACGTGTATGCCCGCGGGGTCCAACGTACGGGCGGCATCGAGTACATGAGCCAGCAAGGGCCGCCCTGCGAGCGGCATGAGCACCTTGGCGGTCGCGGACTTCATCCGCTTGCCCTCGCCCGCGGCGAGGATCAGGACATGGAGTGGCTTGACGGTCATGGGCACGCTTGCCTGCCGGTAAGGGAGGGCCGCACTTTCGCGCGTTTACGTCGCCGTGCCAAGTCGGCTAGTCGTCCTTCGGCCGCTCGGTCAGGTGCTCGAGGTTCGGCTTGTACGCCTCGATGAAGGCGTTTCGCAGGATGCCGAGGATCGCTTCGCCCGCGGAGACGTTCTTGTCGTCGATGGTGCCCGAGATCGGGACGCGCGTCGCGAACTGGTCCTTGGACTGGTTCTTGAATATCTTCGTGACCCCTTCGGCAACCACCTCATAGGCGAGCTTCAGAGGGTTCTTCTTGTCCTGTTCGACATCCTGCTTCCAACTGAAAATCTGCAAGCCGTGGAACAAAGGCTTGGCATATCCGCTGAGGCGGCGGTCCCTGGCTTGCAATTCCATGAAGAAATCCCCCTCACCTCCCGCGAAATCGAGTCCGGAGTAGGCACGGGCGAGATCGTTCGCCTTCACCAGCTTGATGTCGCGAACGCTCAACTCATAGTGGAAGTCACCCAACCGCTCCAGCGGGTCGAACTCCGCCCGCGTTTCGAGGGGCGCGTCACCGAGTACTTTCGCGGTGGCGTGCAGGTGCGCCACGCGCGATCCTCCCTCGCGTTGCACGTTCGTGAGGTTGGTCGCCGTGCCATTGACGTCGGTCATCTTCAGGTCCACTTTCGGACTCGAGACGAAGTTGCGGAAAGTGATCGTGCCGTTGAACACGTTCACCTCGTCGAGCTGCGTCGGCACCAGGGCGCGCAGTTGCGCCCGCCAATCCACGCCCTTACCCGTCTGCGTGTCGCCCTCGCCACGGCCGTCGACGAAGTTAACCACGGGCTCGTGGAAATCGATCTTTCCGCGAATATGTCCTTTCGCGATCGCCCGCCAACTGAGCGAGATATCCGCACGCGCCGTATCGAACAGCGGCACCGGCACCTTGCCGTCCACCTTGGTGACGGTCAGCCTGTCGATGGAGTAGGCGCCACGCCAGAGATGGATGTCGATGTCGGAGATATGCCCCGAGTAAGCACCCATGCGGGACAGGCGGCCGTTGAGGTAGTCGAGCACCACATACGGCAGGGCGAGCCGCGCCGCGATGAGCACGACGGCGACTACACCGATGATCCAGAGGCTGCGACGGTAATGGATACGCATGATGCGACTGTGATGACGTAGTCATCGAGTGTTGCGCCACCGTAGTCATTTTCGGATGAAGACGGCCTCCATCCAAAAAAAAAGCCCCTCCTGGGAGGGGCTTCCTTGATTGGTGTTCGCCGGTCAGTGCTTGAGCGTCTTGCGCATGCGTTCGAGCGCCTGGAGCTGGGCCAGCGCCTCTGCCAGCTTGGCCTGGGCTTCGGCGACGTCCATTTGCGGACCCCGGTTGGCCAATGCGGCCTCCGCCTCTTCCTTTGCCTTCAGGGCGGCCGCCTCGTCGAGGTCGGCCGCGCGGGCCGCCGTGTCGGCGAGGATGGTCACGACCTGGGGCTGCACCTCGAGGATGCCGCCGGAGACGTAGAACTGCTGGCGATCGCCGTTGGCGGCCACCACGTCCACGTGGCCGGGTTTCAGGCGAGTGATCAGCGGGGCATGACGCGGCGCGATGCCCAGCTCGCCAAGCTCACCGGTGGCGACCACGAGCGTGGCTTCGCCGGAGTAGATCTCGGCTTCGGCGCTGACGATGTCGACGCGGATGGTATGGGTCATGGGCTGGTCTTCCGTTGGTCGAGGATGGGGAAAGAGGGCTTACGCAGCCTTCTTCGCACCCATCTCTTCGCCCTTCTTGATGGCTTCGTCGATGCCGCCGACCATGTAGAAGGCCTGTTCCGGCAGGTAGTCCAACTCGCCGTCGAGGATCATCTTGAAGCCGCGGATGGTTTCCTTCAGCGCCACGTACTTGCCCGGCGAGCCGGTGAACACTTCGGCCACGTGGAACGGCTGCGAGAAGAAGCGCTCGATCTTGCGGGCGCGCGACACGGCTTCCTTGTCTTCCTGCGACAGTTCGTCCATGCCGAGGATGGCGATGATGTCCTTCAGTTCCTTGTAGCGCTGCAGCGTCATCTGCACGCGGCGCGCGGTGTCGTAGTGCTCCTGGCCGATAACGGCCGGGTCCAGCTGGCGGCTGGAGGAATCGAGCGGGTCCACCGCCGGGTAGATACCCAGCGAAGCGATGTTACGGCTCAGCGTCACGGTCGCGTCCAGATGCGCGAAGGTGGTGGCCGGCGACGGATCGGTCAGGTCGTCCGCGGGAACGTAGACGGCCTGGATCGACGTGATCGAACCGGTCTTGGTCGAGGTGATGCGCTCCTGCAGGACGCCCATTTCCTCGGCCAGCGTCGGCTGGTAACCCACGGCCGACGGCATGCGGCCGAGCAGCGCGGACACTTCGGTACCGGCCAGCGTGTAACGGTAGATGTTGTCGACGAAGAGCAGGACGTCCTTGCCCTTGCCGGTCTCGTCCTTCTCGTCACGGAAGAACTCGGCCATGGTCAGGCCGGTCAGGGCGACGCGCAGGCGGTTGCCCGGCGGCTCGTTCATCTGGCCGTACACCATCGCGACCTTGTCGAGAACGTTGGAGTCCTTCATCTCGTGATAGAAGTCGTTACCTTCACGGGTACGCTCACCCACGCCGGCGAACACGGACAGACCCGAGTGCGCCTTCGCGATGTTGTTGATGAGCTCCATCATGTTGACGGTCTTGCCCACGCCGGCGCCGCCGAACAGGCCGACCTTGCCGCCCTTGGCGAACGGGCACATCAGGTCGATGACCTTGATACCGGTTTCCAGCAGCTCGCTGGCGGCGGCCTGTTCGTCGTACGACGGGGCTTCGCGATGGATGACCCACTTTTCCTGCTCGCCGATCGGACCGGCTTCGTCGATCGGGTTGCCCAGGACGTCCATGATGCGGCCGAGCGTGGCCTTGCCGACCGGCACCTTGATGCCTTCGCCGGTGTTGCGGGCGACGAGGTTACGGCGCAGGCCGTCGGTGGAACCGAGCGCGATGGTGCGCACGATGCCGTCACCGAGCTGCTGCTGCACTTCGAGGGTGATCTCGGTGCCGTCGATCTTGAGTGCGTCGTAGATCTGCGGGACCTGGTCGCGCGGGAATTCGACGTCGACGACCGCGCCGATGATCTGAACAACTTTACCCTGGCTCATGGAATGCTCCGGATGAATCTTCTTTAGGTTCTGTAGCGGCGCCGCTTTCGCGTCGCCATGGCTTGTTCGGTCAGACCGCGGCGGCGCCGCCGACGATTTCCGAGATTTCCTGGGTGATCGCCGCCTGGCGCGCCTTGTTGTAGACGAGCGTCAGTTCGCCGATGACCTTGCTGGCGTTGTCCGACGCGGCCTTCATGGCGACCATGCGCGCGGCGTGCTCGCTGGCGAGGTTTTCCAGTGCCGCCTGGTACACCACCGACTCGATGTAGCGCGTCATCAGGTGCTCGAGCACCGTGCGGGCGTCCGGTTCGTAGATGTAGTCCCAGTCGTGCGTCTGCTCGACCTTCACGCCCTCGGACGTCTTGCCTTCCGTGTTCTCGAGCTCCGTGGCCACCAGCGACAGCGGCAGCAGGGCGTCGATGCTCGGCTTCTGCACGATGGTGTTCACGAAGTCGTTGTAGACGAGGAAAACGCGGTCGAGCTTGTTGTCCGAATACGCATCGAGGACGACCTTGATCACGCCGATCAGGTCCTCGAGCTTGGGCTTCTCGCCAAGATGCGTGGCCGAGCCGATCAGGTTCACGCCCTTGATGCGACGGAAGAACTGCACGGCCTTCTGGCCGATGGCGACGACGTCGACCTCGGCACCCTTGCCCTGCCACTCGCGGATCGAGGTCAGCGTGCGACGGAACAGGTTGGAGTTGAGGCCGCCGGCGAGGCCGCGATCGGTCGACACCACGATGAAGCCCACCCGCGCGACGTTCTCGCGTTCGGTGAGGAACGGATGGGTGAAATCGGTGCTGGCCTGCGCGACATGCGCGATGACCTTGCGCATCAGACGCGCATACGGGCGCGAGGCCTTCATCAGGTCCTGCGCCTTGCGGATCTTCGACGCCGAGACCATCTGCAGCGCGCCGGTCACCTTGCGCATGTTCTGCGTGCTTTTGATCTTGGTTTTGATTTCGCGGCCGCTAGCCATGGCTTACTCGTCTTTGAAAGGTGTCGCCAGCTCGCGGGGCCGGCCTTTCGGCCTGCGCCCCGCGCGTTTCGCTCTTACCAGCTACCGGTCTTCTTGAACTCGTCGGCGGCGGCCTTGAAGGTCGCCTCGATGTCCTTGTCCCAGTCGCCGGTCTGGTCGATCTTCTTCATCAGGTCGCCATGGTTCTGGCGCATGAAGGCGTGCAGGCCCTTCTCGAACGCCAGCACCTTGTTGACCGGCAGGTCGTCGAGGTAGCCCTTCTCGGCCGCGTAGACCGACACGCCGAGTTCGGCGATCGAGAGCGGCGAGTACTGCGGCTGCTTCATCAGTTCGGTGACGCGCTGGCCGCGGTCGAGCTGCGCGCGCGTGGCGGCATCCAGGTCCGAGGCGAACTGCGCGAACGCCGCGAGTTCACGGTACTGCGCGAGGGCGAGCTTCACGCCGCCGGACAGCTTCTTGATGATCTTGGTCTGTGCGGCACCACCGACGCGCGACACCGAGATACCGGCGTTCACGGGCGGACGGATACCGGCGTTGAACAGATCGGTCTCGAGGAAGATCTGGCCGTCGGTGATCGAGATGACGTTGGTCGGAACGAACGCGGACACGTCGCCGGCCTGGGTCTCGATGATCGGCAGCGCGGTCAGCGAACCGGTCTTGCCCTTCACTTCGCCGTTGGTCATCTTCTCGACGTACTCGGCGCTGACGCGCGAGGCGCGCTCGAGCAGGCGCGAGTGAAGATAGAAGACGTCGCCCGGATAGGCTTCGCGGCCCGGCGGACGCTTCAGCAGCAGCGAGATCTGGCGGTAGGCCACGGCCTGCTTGGAGAGGTCGTCGTACACGATGAGGGCGTCTTCGCCGCGGTCACGGAAGTACTCGCCCATGGCGCAACCGGAATACGGTGCGACGTACTGCAGGGCGGCCGCTTCGGAGGCCGAGGCGACGACGACGATCGTGTTGGCCAGCGCGCCGTTCTCTTCCAGCTTGCGCACGACGTTGGCGATCGAGCTGCGCTTCTGGCCGATGGCGACGTAGATGCACTTAATGCCGGAGTGCTTCTGGTTGATGATCGCGTCGATGGCGACGGCGGTCTTGCCCGTCTGACGGTCGCCGATGATCAGCTCGCGCTGGCCGCGGCCGATCGGGATCATCGAGTCGATGGACTTGTAGCCGGTCTGCATCGGCTGGTCGACCGACTGGCGCCAGATGACGCCCGGGGCGACCTTCTCGACGGGGCTGGTGCCCACGGCGTCGATCGGACCCTTGCCGTCGATCGGGTTGCCCAGCGCGTCGACGACGCGGCCGAGCAGGCCCGGGCCGACCGGCACTTCGAGGATGCGGCCGGTGGTCTTGGCGGCATCGCCTTCGCGCAGGTGCTGGTATTCACCGAGCACCACGGCGCCGACCGAGTCGCGCTCGAGGTTCAGCGCCAGGGCGAACGTGTCGTTCGGCAGTTCGATCATTTCGCCCTGCATCACGTCGGCCAGGCCGTGGATGCGCACGATGCCGTCGGACACGCTGATGATCGTGCCTTCGTTGCGTGCCTCGGCGCCGAGCTTGAACTGCTCGATGCGGGTCTTGATCAGCTCGCTGATCTCGGACGGATTCAGAGTGGTGCTGGACATGGTCGGTTCCTTGGGTCGCGCCGCTCTCACGGCACCCGGTGGTATGAGAAGCTCGTATCAGTGCGTCAGCGCGCTGGCCAGCCGTTGCAGGCGGCCTCGCGCCGAACCGTCGATGACCTGCTCGCCCGTGTCGATGACGACACCGCCGAGCAACGCCGGATCGACGTGCGTATCCAGTTCGATCTCGCGCTTGAAGCGGCGCTTCAGCGAGGCACGCAGCTGTTCAGCCTGCGCCGTGTCGAGATCCAGTGCGCTCGTGACCTTGACCTTCAAGGTCGACTCCGACTCATGCTTGTAGTCGTCGTAGAGCGCGGCGATTTCCGGCAACAGCACCATGCGGCCGTTCTCCGCCAGCTCCGCGAGGAACTGGCCGAACGGCGCATCGGCCGCCACGCCGGGGGGCAGGTGCAGCGCGACCAGTTGGGTCGGCAGCACGCGTGGATCGTTACCGAGGCCGGCGACACGCGGGTCCACCGCGACGGCGGCCGCGAAGTTCAGCGCCGCCAGCCATTCGGCAAGCGAACCCGACGCATGCGCCACTTCGAAAGCGGCGCGTGCGTAGGGACGAGCGAGGGTGAGCGCCTGGGCCATGATCAGATCTCGGCAGCGAGCTGGTCGAGCAGGGCCTTGTGAGCCGCCGGATCGATCTCGCGCTGGACGATCTTCTCGGCGCCACGGACGGCGAGCGCGCCAACCTGCTCGCGCAGCTGCTCACGTGCACGCTGGGCCATCGACGCGATCTCGTCCTGGGCCTGGGCCTTCAGACGGTTGATCTCGCTGGTGGCTTCGGCGCGAGCCTTCTCGAGGATCTGGTTGCCCTGCTGCTGGGCCTTGTCGATGATCTCGGTGGCCTGCAGGCGGGCCTGCTTGATCTCGACGGCGACCTTGGCATCGGCATCCTTCAGCTCGGCACGAGCACGCTCGGCCGCGGCGAGCCCTTCGGCCACCTTCTTCTGGCGTTCTTCGATGGCACCGTTGAGCTGGGGCCAGATGAACTTGGTGGTGAACCAGACCAGGATCGCAAAAGAGATCATCTGGCCCAGGAAGGTCATGTTGATTTCCATGATCTCTCCAAAGACTCCGAACGCTTGGGTACTGACGATCGCCGTGACCCCGGGGGATCACGGCGACAAGACGAACGGCTGCTTAGCCGCCGACCGCGGCGCGCACGACACCGACCAGCGGGTTCGAGAACGCGAAGAGCAGGGCAACGGCCAGGCCGATGATGAACGCCGCGTCGATCAGGCCGGCGAGCAGGAACATACGACCCTGGAGCAGCGGAACCAGTTCCGGCTGGCGAGCGGCCGACTCGAGGAACTTCGAGCCCATGATGGCGATACCGAGACAGGCGCCGAGCGCGCCGAGACCGATGATCACGCCGATGGCGATGGCGGTCATGCCCTGGACGTGGGCGAGAAGCGAGGCGAGTTCCATGGTGTTCTCCTGGGATATACGAATAGCGAAAGGGTGGAAACGAAACGGTTCGGGATTGAAGTTCTAACGTCGGTGCGGTGAGTTAGTGGTGTTCCCGCGCGGTGGCGATGTAGACGATCGTGAGCATCATGAAGATGAACGCCTGCAGGGCGATGATCAGGATGTGGAAGATCGCCCACGCCGTGTTGAACACGACGCCAGGCACGAAGCTGATCCAGCTCACCATCAGACCGGCAATCAGCATGAACACCAATTCGCCGCCGTACATGTTGCCGAACAGTCGCATGGCGAGCGACACCGGCTTGGACAGGGTTTCGACGACGTTGAGAAGGAAGTTCGGGATCACCAGCACGAGCTTGGCGATCGGGTTGTTCGCATGGAACGGGGCCGTGAGCAGCTCCTTGCCGAAGCCGAAGCCACCCTTGGCCTTGATGCCGTGGCCGATGACGATGAACAGCACCGCGACCGACAGGCCCACGGTGGTGTTGATATCCGCGGTGGGCACCATGCGGAAATAGGTGTGGTGAGCGGCTTCGTCACCGGCGAAGGTGTGCACCAGCCAACCGGCGAGGTCGACCGGCAGCAGGTCCATCGCGTTCATGAGGAACACCCACATGAAGATCGACAGCGCCAGCGGCGTCACCGTGCGGCGGTCGCCATGGAAGGTGTCCTTCACCTGCGTGTCGACGAACTCGATCGCCAGCTCGACCAGGGCCTGGCCCTTCGATGGCACGCCGGACGTGGCCTTGCGCGCGAACAGCCAGAACCACAGGCAGAACGCCGCGCCGAGGACGAACGAAACGATGATCGAGTCCGCGCGGAGGTTCCAGAACCAGAAATGATCGGCGCTGAAATTCACCGTCATGTGGTTCAGATGGTGCTGGATGTATTCGGTCAGACCGCCTTGCGGTTCGCTCGCCATGCTCAACCCTTGAATCTGAATGCAAATACGTTGACCGCGTAGCCGGCCACCAGTCCCACCAACGCGGGCAAGGGTGGCAGCTTCCACTGAACCAGGATGAGCGCCAGTCCGCCAATGAGGACGATCCAGCGAAGGATCATTCCCACGAGGAACCTCATGAACGTCGCCCCCGCTCCACCCAGCGCGCTGAACGCTCGCGCGGCAAGCAGCGCGGTAGCGATGGCGACGACCAGGGCACCCCCGAAGGCGGCCAGCGCGGCTGGACGACCCTGCAGGGAAAAAGCGAGTCCCGCTATGACAGCCACCACCAGCTGCGCGATGACGATGCGCATGGCGAGGTGACGACCGGCTGCAAGACTGTTGAGCAACGCGAGGCTCCCGTGGTTTCGCTCGAAGGCGGCACCAGATGGTTCAACGGGCCACGGTTTAATCTGGAAAAGTATACCAGTGCCGTAAACGACGGGACAAGCGACGAAAGGCCATAACCACCCGCCGGCGCGACCATCCGTCGCGTCGTTGGCGAGGAGACGCGGTCGGTCAGGCCCGGGCGGGGCGGCCTGCCAATGCGCCGGCCGACGTAGTCACCCATACGGTCGCCATCTCCCCGACGCATCGGGCAAGTTGGGCGTAACCGTTTACATGGGACATCGCGGCAACCGTTGGGGAACGGGGAGTGCCGGAGTGTAGACCCGCCCCGGACGAGGCGGCAACCACGAATTGTTGCGTCGACAGGTTTTGCTTGGAGCCTTGGCTCAGGCGGAGTATTCGGCGCCGGAGGTACAGGTCTCGTGCACCACGACCTTCGCCAGGCCCGGCACGTCCGCCCGCAGGCGTTCGAAGATCCAGCGTGCCAGGTTTTCGCTGGTCGGATTCTCGAGGCCCTCGATGTCATTGAGGTAATGATGGTCGAGGCGATCGTAGAGCGGCTGGAAACGCGCCTTGAGGTCGCCGAAATCCATCACCCAGCCCAGCACAGGGTCCGTCGGACCCTCGACATGCAGTTCGATGCGGAATGAATGGCCGTGCAGGCGCGAACACTTGTGCCCTTCGGGCACATTCGGCAAGCGGTGGGCCGCTTCGATGTTGAATGTCTTGAATATGCGCATGGGGACGGCGTCTTTCGCGAAGGACCCCGCATTGTAGCGGAGGGCGTGCCGGCGCCCCCGTGGAAGTGGTATTCACGACGGATGTCGCAGTTCGGCATATCCGCGCCCATGATTCATGGACTTTTCATCGGGAAACGGTTGCAGTGGTAACTACAACGGGCGAAGCGAGGGGGCTTCGCCGACTTCCCACGCGTACATTCAGGAGGCATCGATGTGCCTTGCTAGTGATTCGCTCGACGGCTCGCACACCTGCGGGCTGGCCGAGGAAGTATTCGCCGCCTTGCCCTGGCCCTGCGTCGTCTGGCGCCACGAAGGCGGTCGCGCCGTGATGGTCAATGCGGCCTTCCAGCGCGAATTCGGCATGACCGCGAGGGGACGGGCCGGACCGGCATGGCTGGAGGAGCACCTCCATCGCACCGACCACGCGGACGAGTTCGTCTTTCGCGACCGGCATGCGCCTCCCCGCCGCTATCGACTCACCCGGCAACTGCTCGACGTGCCGCCCGCGGCCTTCCACGCGGTCTTCCTGATGCCTCTTCCGGACGATGAACCCGGTAGCGAGGAACCGGCGGCGAACGTCTTCGCCAGCCTCCGTCCCGACGTCTCGCTGACCCGCCGCGAGTCGCAGGTGTTGGACGGGATCATGGGCGGCAAGCTCAACAAGGTCATCGCCAGCGAGTTGAACATCAGCCCGAAGACCGTCGAACTGCACCGCGCGAACCTGATGGCCAAGCTGCGCGTGCACAATGTGGTCGAGCTGGCACGGGCCGTTCTGGATACGCCACCGCGCGTCGAGGATCTTCCGCTGGTGGAACGCGAGGCATCCTGATTCGAACGTCGGGACAAAGAAAAAGGCCGCGCCCATGAGCGCGGCCTTTTGCATTGGTGGCTAGAGGCGGGCTCGAACCGCCGACCTCAGCATTATGAGTGCCGCGCTCTGACCAGCTGAGCTACCTAGCCATGGAACCTGGTCGTTCACGGGCGGACCCGCGAAGGCCGGGCAGTTTAATCGGCGTGGGCCTCCCGTTCAAGTAGCGCCTTGCCCGCGCTTCTCGCGCTGTGGTTGAATCGGGCGCATCGAGCGCCTCTCCGGAAGCGCCGAACTGGTTCGTGGAGGGCGGATGATCGACGCTGATGGCTATCGACCGAACGTGGGGATCGTGCTCCTGAACGGAGACGGTCGCCTGTTCTGGGCGCGCCGCGTCAATCGTGACGGCTGGCAGTTCCCCCAGGGCGGCATGCGCAGCGACGAGACACCGCTGGAGGCCATGTACCGCGAACTGGAAGAGGAAACCGGCCTGCTCGCCCAGCACGTGGAAGTGCTGGCGGAGACCCGAGGCTGGCTGCGCTACCGGCTGCCGAGCCGTTTCGTGCGCCATCACCAGCGACCCACCTGTATCGGCCAGAAGCAGGTGTGGTTCCTGCTCCGCCTGAAGTGCGGCGAGGACGCGTTCCGCCTGGATGCCTGCGAGAAACCCGAGTTCGACCTGTGGCGCTGGGTCGACTTCTGGTATCCGGCAAACCACGTGGTGAACTTCAAGCGGCAGGTCTACGAGCGGGCGCTGCGCCAGTTCGCTCCCACCGTGGAGACCGTGTGCTCGGTGACGGTGGGCACCTGCCCCCAGCAGGCCGAAGCGGAGCGGCTGGCTCGCGGCGGAGAATGAACGGACGCCCGCCGCCGGGAGCGCCTTCACATTCGCGTAGTTGACAATCGTTCGCATTCGCGTTCGAATGCGCGCCATGTACATCTGCATGTGCAATGCCGTCACCGACCACGCCATCCGCCGCGCCGCGGCCGAGGGTGTCGAATCCTTTGCCGAGCTCCAGGCTCGCACGGGCTGCTCGGACTGTTGCGGGGCCTGCGAGTCTGAAGCCCGCCAGTGCCTGCGCGAGGCGGTCGCGGAAACGCGTTCCGTGCTCACCTTCCTGCCTTCCCCGGCCTGACGCGCGCGCGTCCATTCGCGGACGCAAACCACCTTCATTCTCGTTACGTCATGCCCCCGCCGGGCCACGTATAGTCGTGCCCTGCACACTCAGGGAGACCCCTCATGAAGGGCGACGCGAAGGTCATCGAATACCTCAACAAGGTCCTCTACAACGAGCTGGCCGCGATCAACCAGTACTTCCTGCATTACAGGATGTTCAAGGACTGGGGCTACAACGAACTCGCCAAGCACGAGTACGAGGAGTCGATCGAGGAGATGAAGCACGCGGACAAGCTCATCGAGCGGATCCTCTTCCTCGACGGCCTGCCGAACCTCCAGCACCTGGGCAAGCTGCGCATCGGCGAGAACGTGGTCGAAGCCCTCCAGGGCGATCTCGACCTTGAGATGCTGGCCACCAAGGATCTGCGCGAAGCGATCGCCTACAGCGAAGGCATCCACGATTTCGTCAGCCGCGACCTCTTCAAGTTCATCCTGGGCCAGGAAGAGGAGCACATCGACTGGCTGGAAACCCAGTTCAGCCTGATCTCCGACATCGGCCCCGAGCGGTACATGCTCAGCAAGGTCGGATCGCTCCACGATTGATCGAAGGCCGCCGCGAGGCGGCCTTCTCCGTTATGGGGAACGGTTCCTTGACCGTGGGGGAAGACGGGGGATATACCATCGGCGTCTTCACGTCTTCTCCACGGTATCGTCCATGGCTTCACGCCCACCGCCGCGTTTCGTCGTGCGCTCGCTCGACGAAACGGTCAGCGAGCGCCGCAAGCGCCTCGTCCTGACCGGTGCCTGGGCGCTCAGCCTGGTGCTGGTGGCCGTGGGCACCTGGTTCGCGGCGGTCCGTGGGCCTGTCGCTGTCTCCGATCGCGGCGGCGTTCGCCAGCTCGCCGCCGATAACGAAGACCTCCGCCAGCAGCTGGCCAACCTGCAGCGCTCCGCGCAGGTGGCGGACATCGCGGCGAAAGAACTCAAGCGCAACATGGCCGAGCGCGACGAAGAGATCAGCGGCCTGCGCACCGACCTCGCCTTTTACTCGCGCCTGGTCGGCGGCGGTGGCCAGCGCGATGGACTGAAGATCCAGGGTGCCCGCACCGCGCCGGTAAAGGGCACGGCGAACGCCTGGAACCTGATGGTCACGCTCACCCAGAACGCGCGCCGGGGGGAATTGGTGAAAGGCTCACTGAAACTGGCGATCGAGGGCATCCAGGACGACAAGGTCACGACGCTCGAGGGCGCGGCGCTCGGCCAGGGTGCGCAGACGACGGGACTCCCCTTCTCCTTCAAGTATTTCCAGCAGATCCAGGGCAGTTTCACCTTGCCGGCGGGCTTTAAACCCACCCGCCTGCGGCTGGCCGCCGATATCACCGGCGACCAGTCCGTCACCGGCACGGTGGCGTGGACCGATGCCCTGCGCAACGACGAGGCCAACGATGTTCAGCAATAACCGGAAGAACCAGGCTCCCGCCGTGGGCGCGGCCGCCACAAGCCTTATCGCCCGCGGCGTCACCCTTCGCGGCGACGTCCTGTTTAGTGGTGCTTTGCACCTGGACGGAACGGTGGAAGGCTCGATCCATGCCGACCCTTCCGGGGACGGCGTGCTCACGATCAGTGAGACGGGCCGTGTCATCGGGCATATCGAGGTGCCCCAGGCCGTGATCAATGGCGGCGTCACCGGCGACATCGACGTCGCGGAGCGCCTGGAGCTGGCTCCCCTGGCCCGGGTGGAGGGCGACGTGCGCTACCAGGTACTGGAGATGGCGGCCGGCGCTCAGGTCAACGGCAAGATGGTGCACCGGGCCCCGCAGACGGTTCGCCAGTTGGCCCAGGCGGCGATCGAGGCCGCCCCGGTCCTCAGCGAGGCTTGACCTGACACGGAACGGCGCCATTATGAGCAGCATGAATAACCCATTCCCCATGGCCCCGAGTTCGGCACCGGACTATCGGTCCGCGGGCGCGCCGCTCGTCTTCACCGAAGCCGCCGCCCGCAAGGTGCACGAGCTGATCGAAGAGGAAGGCAATCCGGGCCTCAAGCTCCGCGTGTATATCAGCGGCGGCGGCTGTTCGGGTTTCCAGTACGGTTTCACCTTCGACGAGGAGCAAGCCGAGGATGACTTGGCCGTGTCCCGCGAAGGCGTGACGCTGGTGGTCGATCCGCTCTCGCTGCAATACCTCACCGGCGCGGAAATCGACTACGCCGAATCGTTCAGCGGTTCGCAATTCGTCATTCGCAATCCCAACGCGAAGACCACCTGCGGCTGCGGCTCTTCGTTCAGCGCATGACTGGTCGGTGGGCGTGAGCGTCGAGCAGGAGCGGGACAAGGCGGTCGCCAGCCGCGCCCGCGAGAACGTCTTCGCCGGCATCGACATCGACCGCATGGCCGAGCGGCGTGACGACCGCCTGTGGGTCGAGGAAACGGAACGCTCGCCGGATACGCGTTTCCTCGTACTCGACAGTGAAGGCCAGGCCTTCGTCCAGGCGGAGGCGGATATGCCGCACTGGATGACACCGGCGATGCGTTCCGAGCGCTTCGGCGACCTGCCGTCCACCTTGCTCGGCCTGGCTAACGGCAGCGCCTGGTTCACGCTCGTCGTCGACGAAGCGCACGCCGAACTCTTCGTTTCCCTGACCGGCGCGCGGCGCATGTCGTTGCGTGAGGCCGGACTGATCCTTCCGGCCTTCGAAGCCGGCCTGTTCGCCTATGCGAAAGGCATCACCCACTGGCAACGGCAGACCCGGTTCTGCAGCCAATGCGGGTCGCCCACCCTGGTCGTGGCCTCGGGTCACCGCGTGCAATGCACGAACCCCGACGGCCCGCACATGCATTTCCCGCGTACCGATGCCGCGATCATCGTGATCGTGGAAGACGGCGACGCCTGCCTGCTCGGTCGCCAGCGCGGATGGCCGCCCGGTCGTTACTCCACGCTGGCCGGCTTCATCGAACCGGGCGAATCGCTGGAAGACGCGGTCAAGCGAGAGGTGCGCGAGGAGTCCGGGGTGGAAGTGTTGCGCGCCACCTATCACTCGTCGCAACCATGGCCGCTGCCCGCCTCGCTGATGGTGGGTTTCACCGCGACCGCCAGAACGCGCGAAATCCACCTGCGCGATGACGAACTCGAGGATGCCCGCTGGTTCACCGTCGACGATATCGTCCAGGGCATGACCTCGGGCTCGCTCGGCGTGCCGCCGCCGCTCTCCGTGTCGTACCGGCTGATCGAACACTGGCTGGGCCTGCGCGGCGTGCACCTGGATGAACTGGTCGCCTACGCGTCTCGCCGCTGACGGCGATGCTTCGCCTACAATCGGGGCAACGACTCGCGGATTCCCCGACACCATGGCTCTACGTCTCCTCGCCGTCCTCATCGCCCTCGTCGTCGCCTGGAGCGTCCCGCAGCTGGCCCGCTGGCGCGACGATCGCTGGTTTCGCCATTGGGTGAACCGGCTGGGCGATACGTCCGGACCGGGGCGCGTCGCCGTGGTGCTGCTGGTGCCTGTCGTCGCATGCGCCATTCTCGCGGGCATCCTGCGCTCCCTGCCCTTCTTCGACCTGGGCTGGCTCGCCTTCGCGGTGATCGTGCTCGTCTACGCCCTCGGTCCCCGTGAGATCGAGGCCGACATCGATGCGATCCTGCGCGCGCCGGACGCCCTGCGCCGGGACGAAGCCATCGCCGCCCTGCGCCACGACGACGCGCCGCTGACATGGTTCGCCCCCGTCATGGTCGAAGCCGCGTTCTATGGCGCGCTGCGCCGGCGTTTCGGCGTGTTGTTCTGGTTCTTCCTGCTCGGTCCCGCCGGCGCGCTCGGCTATCGCCTTGCACAAATCCTCGGCCGCGAGGCCGCCCTCGCCCTCGATGCCGCCACGCGCAACGCCGCGCGCCGTGTCGCCGACGCGCTCGATTGGATTCCGGCCCACCTGATGGTCTTCGCCATGGCACTGGTGTCGGATTTCGACGCCGTGATGGGCGCCTGGAAGCAGTGGCATCACACCTCCGGCAGCCCACGCTCCCGTCTCGAACCCGACTTCCTCGGCGCCGTCGCGCGCGCGGGCGTCGATGCGGACGTGGAGGCCGGCGATGGTTACGTGCAGGATGTGAGCGACCCGATCGCTGAACTGGAGGACGCCCGGCGTGTCATCCGGCGCGTATTGATCGTCTGGCTGACCGTGGTCGCGGTGATCGTCCTGGCCGCCTGGTTCGCCTGATCGTCAGGGCTTGTCGCCGCGGAGTTCGGTGACGCGCGCTTCCAGCACGGCCGCGTTGGCGTCGCTTGCGGGTAGCGGCGTACCGCCCACCAGTTCGATCCTCGACCAGAAACGGCGAGGAAGGCGTGCCCGGCGCAACGCGCTGTCGCGGCGACTGAAGATGCTGCCCCACATGCCGCGCAACGCCAGCGGCACCACCGGCACAGGCCGGCGCGCGAGGATGCGGTCGACGCCCGGGCGGAAGTTCTGGATCGTGCCGTCGCGGGTGATGCCGCCCTCGGGGAAAATGCAGACCACTTCGCCGTTCGCCAGGGCCTCGTCCACCAGCTCGAAGGCGCGCTCCATCAAGGCGGGATCTTCGTTGCGCCCGGCGATGGGAATCGCCTTCGCCGTGCGGAAGACGAAACGGAGGATGGGCAGGTTGTAAATCTTGTAGTACATGACGAAGCGCATCGGCCGGCGCACGTTCGCCATGAGGATCAACGGGTCCATGAAGCTGACGTGGTTGCACACGACCAGCGCCGCGCCTTCGTCGGGCACGTGCTTCAGGCCGTCCACGTGGACCCGGTAAAGCGTGCGCACCAGCACCCAGGTGATGAAGCGCATCATGAATTCGGGCACGAGGGTGAAGATGTAGACCGCCACCGCGACGTTCACGATGCCCGTGATCAGGAAGATGGTGGGGACATCCAGCCCCCATGCAGTCAAGCCGATGCCGAAGCCGGACGCTACACAGATCAGCAAGGCGTTGACGATATTGTTCCCCGCGATGATGCGCGACAGGCGCTCGCGCGGCGCCCGGCTCTGCACGAAGGCGAACAAGGGCACCACGTAGAATCCGGCGAACGCGCCGATCATCGTCAGGTCGAGCATCACCCGCCATGCGCCCGGCGTACCGGCGAAGGCGAGCCAGCCCAGGCCGGCGCCCGGCGCGACCAACGGCCGCGCGAAGAACAGGTCCACCGCGAACACGGTAAGGCCGAATGCGCCCATGGGCACGAGGCCGATCTCCACGCGCTTGGCTGAAAGCTTCTCGCACAGCAGCGAACCGATACCCGTACCCAGCGAGAACAGTGTCAGCACGAGCGTGTTCACCGAACCGTCGCCACCCAGCGTGTGCCGAGTGTAGTTCGGCAACTGCGCGATCATCACCGTGCCGAAGAACCAGAACCACGAGATACCCAGCACGGCGTTGAACACCGCGCGATCCTCGTGCGTGATCTTCAGCACGCGCCATGTTTCGCTGAACGGGTTCCAGTTGAAGCGAAGGTCGGGAGCCGTCGCCGGTGCGATGGGAATCGAGCGGCTTACGACATAACCCGCGCATGCGATGGCTATCGTGGTGAGCGACGCGGCGAGCGTGCCATAGCCGGCGATCAGCATCAGCGAGTTGCCGAGGATCATGCCCGTCAGCATCGCCAGCTGGGTGCCGGTCTCCACCAGGGCGTTGCCGCCAACGAGTTCGCTACGCTCCAGCGCCTGCGGCAGGATCGAGTACTTGATCGGTCCGAACACGGTGGAATGCACGCCCATCAGGAACAACACGACGAGCAACAACGACACATGATGGGTGAAGAATCCGATCGCGGCGATCGCCATGGCGGCGATCTCGAACAGCTTCACGAAGCGGATGATGCGGGTCTTCTCGAACTTCTCGGCGAGTTGTCCCGCCGTCGCCGAGAACAGGAAGTACGGCAGGATGAACAGCGCAGGCGCAAGGTTCGTGTAGAGCGACACCTGCGCGTCGGGCAAGGCCATCTGGAACGCCACCAGCATGACCATCGCGTTGCGGAACGCGTTGTCGTTGAAGGCGCCGAGTGCCTGGGTCCAGAAGAACGGCGCGAAGCGGCGCTTGGCGAGGAGGGAGAACTGCGACATGCCGTGGTCCCTGCGGAAAGATGGACGCCAGTGTAGCCGAGCGCACCGGCGCCCCTTGGATCAACAGCGCGCCAGCGCGCGATGGGCGATGTCGTGGCGATAGAAGCCACCGCGAAAACGGACGGCGCCCAGCGCGGCGTAAGCTTTCTCGCGTGCCTCGACCAGGTCGTTGCCGAGCGCGCACACCGTCAACACGCGACCACCCGCCGTGACCGGCTTGCCGTCCGCGTCTTCCGATGTTCCGGCATGGAACACCTTCACGTCCGCGCCGAAGTCGGCGTCGGCGCCTTCGATGACGTCACCCGCGCGGACCTTGCCCGGATAGCCTTCCGCGGCCAGCACCACGCCGAGCGAAGGACGGCCATCCCACGTCGCCGTGGCCTCCGCGATCCGGCCATCGAGCCCCGCCTCGACCAGGTCGACCAGGTCGGAGGTGAGCCGCAACATGATCGGCTGGGTTTCCGGGTCGCCGAAGCGGACATTGAACTCGATGACCTTCGGTGCGCCCGCCTTGTCGATCATCAGCCCCGCGTACAGGAAACCGGTGAAGGGAGCCCCGTCCGCCGCCATGCCGGCGAGCGTGGGCTCGATGATCTCGCGCATCACGCGTGCGGACACCTCGTCGGTGACGACGGGCGCGGGGGAATAGGCGCCCATGCCGCCCGTGTTCGGGCCCTTGTCGCCATCGTCGCGGCGCTTGTGGTCCTGGCTCGTGGCCATCGGCAAGGCATGCTTGCCATCCGCGATGACGATGAAACTGGCTTCTTCCCCGTCGAGGAATTCCTCGATCACCACGCGTGACGAGGCGTCGCCGAAGGCCTGCTGGCCAAGCATGTCGTGCAGCGCGGCCTCGGCTTCGTCGAGGGTCATCGCCACCACCACGCCCTTGCCCGCGGCCAGGCCGTCGGCCTTGACGACGATCGGCGCGCCCTTCTCGCGCACATGCGCCAGCGCGGGAGCCAGTTCGGTGAACACGGCGTAGTGGGCGGTGGGAATGGCATGGCGAGCCAGGAAATCCTTGGCGAAGGCCTTGCTGCCCTCAAGCTGTGCCGCCGCGGCGCCCGGGCCGAAGCAACGCAGGCCTTCGCGCGTGAAGCGGTCGACTACACCCGCGACCAGCGGCACTTCCGGGCCGACCACGGTCAGGCCCACCGCTTCGCGCTTCGCCAGCGCCACCAGTCCATCGATATCGGTCACCGCCACGGCTTCGTTGCGCATGCGCGGCTCGCGCGCCGTGCCCGCGTTGCCGGGAGCCACGATCACCTCGTCCACGCGCGCGGATTGGCCAAGCTTCCAGGCCAGCGCGTGCTCGCGCCCGCCGCCGCCGATGACGAGGACTTTCATGGGATATCTCCAGACGTTGAACCACCTATTCTACCCGGCGTCTTCGGGCACTGCCCGCGAAACGCCACACGGGAGCCCCGCCCCTTGCCCCGCGCGGAAGGAAGCTCGACACCCCAGACCAAGGAGATCGCCCGCATGGCACGCCTGCCCCAACTACTCGCCGCTCTGTTCGCCCTCGTGCTAGCCACCTCGTCTCACGCCACCGGCTGGCAGGAGCATCCGGAGTGGGGCAAAGTCTTCGCCGATGCCCACGTGCACGGAACCCTCCTGGTGTATGAGGAGGGCTCGGGAACGACGCACGTTTTCGACGCGGCACGCGCTCGCAAGGCCTACATCCCCGCCTCGACATTCAAGATATTCAACGCGATGGTGGCCATCGACACCGGCGCGGTCGCCGATGAATTCGACCCGGTCGCCTGGGATGGCAAGGTTCGCGACATGGGCGGCAAGCCCATGGTCGAATGGAATCGCGCCAACAGCCTCGCCAGTGGCATGCGCTATTCCACCGTATGGCTGTACCAGGAAGTGGCGCGCCGCGCCGGGCAGCAAAGGATGCAGTCGTGGATCGACAAGGCGGGGTACGGCAACCGCGATATCGGCGGCGGCATCGACAGGTTCTGGCTGGACGGCGCATTGCGCATCTCCGCCGAGCAACAGGTCGTTTTCCTGCGGCGGCTGGCCGATGGCACGCTGCCCTTCTCGGCACGTGCGCAAGAGATCGCGCGACGCATCACGATCTACGAAGCAGGCACGGATTATGTGCTGCACGCCAAGACGGGTTGGGCAACGCACGGGGCCCGGAACAATGCCGATCCTACCAAGGCGGACGACATCGGCTGGTACGTCGGCTGGGTCGAACACGGCGGCAAGCGCTGGTTCTTCGCGCTGAACATCGACATCGCCAAGCCCGAAGATGGCGGCAACCGGGTGGCGATCGCGCGCGAGATACTAGGAACGATGGGCGCGTTCGGCTCCCGCTGACCGCGCTTCAGCGCGCGAACAGGATCGCCAGCAACTGGTCGCGCGGCAGCTTCCCCGTTTCGTTGCGCGGCAGCGCATCGACGAGGCGCAATGGACGCGGCAGGAAGACCGGGTCCATCGCGTCACGCAAGGCCGCCATCACCGCCTGCTCGGTCTTTCCCGGTGCGACGACCAGACCGGCGATGCGGCGCACACCCGATGAGTCGGCCTCGTCGAGCTGGAACAACACGCCGTCACGCACGCCGTCGATGGCAAGGAGCCGCCGGTTCAGGTCGCCCAGCGAGGCGCGCTTGCCGGCGATCTCCAGCAGGTCGCTGTTACGGCCGCGCAAGCGGAAGAGGCGGCCTTCGCCGTGCAAGGTAACGATGTCCGCGAGCGCGATGGCTTCCGCCAGCTGCGGAGCATCGACCAGCGTGCCGTCGGGCTGAGGATGCAACGTGACACCCGGATAGAGTGTCCAGTCCTCGTCCGTCGACGTACGGCGGCTGGCGAAGACGCAGGTTTCCGTCGAACCGAATACTTCGTACAGCGGCGCACCGAAACGTCGCTCGGCGGTGGTCGCCAACTCGACCGGCATGGGTGCGGTCGCCGAGACGAACGCCGCCAGCGCCGGCAGGACCACGCCCGATTCCACCAGGGCGCGCAGGTGCACGGGCGTGGTCACCAGGACGCGAGGCTCCGGCATCGTCGCCAGCGCCGCCGCCACGTCGGCCGGGAAGAACGGACGCCCGGCGTGCACGCTCACCTCGGAAAGCAGGGGCATCAGCACCGACATCTCCATGCCGTACATGTGTTGCGGCGGCACGGTGGCGACGAGATCGAACGCCTTGCCGATGCTCTTCCCGAGCATGCTCGCGTTCCCGGCGTTGCTATCCACGAAGCTGCCCCACGTCTTCACGTTAGGCTTGGGCTTGCCAGTGGAACCGGAGGTATAGCCGATGGCGACCACCGCGTCGGCGGCGATCATCGGCACCTCGGTTTCCACGGGCGCGCCGTCGTCGAGCGCCGGCATGCGCAGGTAGCCGGCCGGGGCGGGCGACAGGTCGAGTTCGCCGATCGCGTACGAGCCCGGGTGTCCCGCCATCACTTCGTCGACCGCATGCGGCGCGCGCGACGGCGGAAGAAGATTGGTCTGGCCGCGCACGACCAGCGCCGCGAAGGCGACCAGGAAGGCATAGCGGTCTTCGCACAGGTTCACCGCGCTGCCGGCGTCCGGGAGGAGCGAGGCCACCTGGCGCACGTGGCCGAGGAACACCGCGGCGCTGACGGGCTGTCCGGCGCGCCACGC
Organism: Luteibacter sp. E-22; assembly: GCF_049913125.1. GTDB lineage: Bacteria > Pseudomonadota > Gammaproteobacteria > Xanthomonadales > Rhodanobacteraceae > Luteibacter. The sequence continues at coordinate 229,992 of NZ_CP183975.1, read as the reverse complement.
GACGGGCCGTGACAACGAGCCCACCAGCAAGGGCAGCCGTGGGCCGGGAGCCCGGCCGGCAATCTCAAATACGTTCGACGACAACGGCTTCTCCCCCTATCAGGCGCGGATGATAGCGCCGCTCAGGGCGTCACGGATGACCGTAGGGCGGTCCAGGCCACCGAGTTCAGCGTCCAGCACGCCGTCGAGCCGGGCGCCAAAGTAACGCTCCAACGTCGGCAGGTCCCGTGCCGGCGGCTCGCCATGGGGGTTCGCGCTGGTCGACACCACGGCGCCACCGAATGCCTGGCACAGCGCGGCAGCGGGCGCGTGGGCCGTGACCCGCAGTGCGATGCCGGCGTGGTTGCCGGCGACCCATTCGGGCACGTGGGCGCTGCGAGGGAATATCCACGTGTTCGGGCCCGGCCAGGAGGCGAGCACTTGCTCCAGGGCCTTCGCGGAAACCTTCGTCAGGTCGATATACGGCGCCGCCTGCAGGAAATCGGCGGCGATGAGCAGCACGCCTTGCGAGTAAGGCCTGCCCTTCAGCGCGAACAGGCGTTCGAAGGCGGTGCGGTCGTGCGGGTCGCAACCGAGGCCGAAGACGGCCTCGGTGGGATAAGCGAGCACGCCGCCTTCGCGCAGGAGCGAGGCGGCCTGTTCGATGGCGGCCGACGTGAAACGACGCATGGTCAATCGGCGACGGGTGCGGTCGCCTTGCTCGTCGTCTTTTTCGCGACGGCATTCTTCGTGGCGGTCTTGGTTGTCGTCTTCTTCGCGGTGGCCTTCTTCGCCGCCGTCTTCTTGCTCGCGGTTTTCTTGGTGGCCGCCTTCTTCGTGGCCGTCTTTTTCACCGCCGTCGCGTCCTTGGCCGCTACTTTCTTCGCCGCCGCCTTCTTGGCGGTGGCCTTCTTCGCCACGGTCTTCTTGGCTGCGCGACCGCCACGAGGCTTCTTCACCGGGGCAGCCGCCAGCAGTTCGGCGCATTCCGCCTCGGTGAGCGTCTTCGGCTCGCGATCCTTGGGAATGCGTGCGTTTTTCTCGCCGTCGGTGATGTACGGACCGTAGCGACCATTGAGCACCTGTACGCCGTTGCCGAAGTCGAGGATCGTCCGGTTGGCGATGGCCTCCAGCTTCTCCTGCACCAGCTGCAGCGCGCGCGGCAATTCGATGATGTACGGGTCGTCCTCGGGCTTGAGCGAGGCATACGTGTCGCCCTGCTTCACGAACGGCCCGAAGCGACCGATGCCGACGGTGACATCCTCGCCTGCGTCGGACTTGCCCAGGGTGCGCGGCAGCTTGAACAACTCCATCGCCTCTTCGAGCGTGATGGTGTGCATGCTCTGCCCGGGCCGCAGGCTCGCGTAGGTGGGCTTGGCTTCATCGTCCTTGCTGCCGATCTGGGCGTAGGCGCCATAGCGTCCCAGGCGCACCGACACCGGCTTGCCCGTTTTCGGATCGTTGCCCAGCTCGCGTGCGCCCGTGGCCTCGTTGCGATCGACCGACTCGGTCTTGTCGTCCACCAGGGTCTTGAACGGCAACCAGAAGCGTTCGAGCAACGGCACCCAGGCTTCCTCGCCACGGCTGACCGCGTCCAATTCGTCTTCGAGGCGGGCGGTGAAGTCGTAGTCGACATATTGGGCGAAGTGCCCGGAAAGGAACTGGCTGACCGCGCGGCCCACGTCGGTGGGCTTGAAGCGCCGGCTTTCGAGCAGGACGTACTCGCGGCTGAGCAACACCTGGATGATGCTGGCGTAGGTCGAGGGACGGCCGATGCCGTATTCCTCCAGCGTCTTGACCAGGCTCGCCTCGGAAAAGCGCGGCGGCGGCTCGGTGAAATGCTGGTCGGCGGCGATCTGCGAGACCGGCACCACGTCGCCCTGCTTGAGGCGGGGCAGGCGGCGCTGCTCGTCCTCGTCCTCGCCCTTCTGGTCGCGACCTTCCTCGTACACGGCGAGGAAGCCGGGATCGATCACCGTGGTACCCGTGGCTCGGAACGCCGATTCGCCGACGGGGAATTCAACGGAAACCGTGTTCAGCGTGGCATGGACCATCTGGCAGGCGACCGTGCGCTTCCAGATCAACTCGTAGAGCTTGCGCTGGTCGTCGTTGAGGAAGGAGGCGACGCTGCGCGGCGTGCGCATGGCCGAGGTCGGGCGCACGGCTTCATGCGCCTCCTGGGCGTTCTTCGACTTGGACTTGTAGACCTGGACGGCGTCTGGCAACGCTCCCTTGCCGTATTCGCGCCCAATCAGGTCGCGCAATTCGGCCACGGCGTCTTCCGAGAGCGCCACCGAGTCGGTACGCATGTACGTGATGAGGCCGACATTGCCCTCGCTGCCCAGCCCCACGCCCTCGTAGAGGCCCTGGGCGATGCGCATGGTGCGGCTGGTGGAGAAGCCCAGCTTGCGCGCGGCCTCCTGCTGCAACGTGGACGTGGTGAAGGGCGGCGCCGGGCGGCGCTTGCGCTCCTTGCTGGTGACCTCGCCGACGGTGAAGCGGCCGGCGGCGGCCTTCTCCAGCGCGGCCCGCGCCGCCATGGCGTCGGCTTCGTTGGTGAGGTCGAACTGCTCGAACTTCTTGCCGTCGAGGCGGACCAGGCGAGCGTCGAATGCGCCGTCCGGGTGGGTCAGGTTGGCCTGGATGGTCCAGTACTCGCGCGCCTTGAAGGCTTCGATCTCGAGTTCACGCTCGACGATCATGCGCAACGCCGGCGATTGCACGCGGCCGGCGGACAGGCCGCGCTGCACCTTGCGCCAGAGCACCGGCGAGAGGTTGAAACCGACCAGGTAATCCAGCGCCCGGCGAGCCTGCTGGGCATCGACCAGGTCGTGCGAAAGCTTGCGCGGGTTGGCCACGGCCTCCTTGATGGCCTTCGGCGTGATCTCGCTGAACACCACGCGCTGAACGTCCTTGCCCTCCAGCAGGCCGCGTTCGCGGAGGATTTCGCTGATATGCCAGGAGATGGCCTCGCCTTCGCGATCCAAGTCGGTCGCGAGGTAGATGCTGCTGGCCGCCCGTGCCGCCTTGGCGATGGCGTCGACATGCTTCTCGTTGCGGTCGATCACCTCGTAGGCCATGGCGAAGCCGTGTTCGGGGTCGACGGCGCCCTCCTTCGGCCGAAGGTCGCGGACGTGGCCGTACGACGCCAGCACCTGGAAGTCGGCTCCCAGGTACTTGTTGATCGTCTTGGCCTTGGCCGGCGATTCGACGATGAGGAGGTTCTTTGCCATGCGTTACCGATTCCGAGGATCGCGGGGGCGAGTTGACCCCAGCGTATGTATATATTTAGTTGGAAACATATCGCCGTGACGGCTGTCAAGCGTCGGCGATCAGACCATGCGCTGGTAGCGGTTGCCCGACAGCGTCGCGATTTCGCCTTCGAGTTCCAGTATCAGCAGCATCGACGACAGCGCTCCGGGAGCGATGCCCGTCGCGTCCACCAAGGCGTCGAGGGAGGCGGGATCGTACCCCATGACGTCGAGCAGGCGGCGATATTCCTCATCCTGGCGCCAATCGAACGGCCCGGTCTTGCGCCGGCCGACCCCGGCCCGCCCCTCGCCGCGCTCCAGCCGGGCGCGCAGTTCCGCCCCCAGTTCCAAGGCCGCGGGCGCCAGCGTGGCCAGGACTTCATCGGGCCTCTGGACCAGGCGGGCCCCCTCCCCGATGAGGGCATGACAGCCCTCGGCCAGGGGGTTGTGGATCGATCCGGGCAGCGCGAAGACTTCCCGCCCCTGCTCGCCGGCCTGTCGGGCGGTGATGAGCGAACCCGAGCGGCGCCCGGCCTCGATCACCACCACACCCAGGCTCAGGCCGGCGATGATGCGGTTGCGCTGGGGGAAATGGTGGACCAGCGCGGGCGTCCCCGGCGGGTATTCGCTGACGATCGCGCCTTGGGCGGCGATGCGCCGGGCCAGGGCGTGGTGTTTTCGGGGGTAGACCCTGTCCGGACCGGTGCCGATCACCGCCACGGTGGGCTGGCCCGCGTCCAGGGCGGCCTCATGCGCCGCGCCGTCGACCCCGTCGGCCATGCCGCTGGTGACCAGCAGCCCGCCCGCCGACAGCTCGGCGGCGAAGCGTCGCGCATTGGCCAGGCCGGGCGGCTGGGCCCGCCGGGCACCGACGATCGCGATCTGCGGTCGCAGCAGCAGCGACGCGTCGCCCTTGACGAAAAGGGCGGCCGGCGGATCGGGAATGGCCTCCAGCTGCGGCGGAAAATCCTCCTCCGTACACCGAAGCAAGCGCTGGTCGTCGCCGGCGAGCCAGGCGAGGTCGTGGGCGAGCGCGGCTTCGTCCGGTTGATCGATCCAGGCCCGGCCCTCGCCGTCCAGGGCATCGGCGTGCCGCGCCAGCCAGCGGAGCAGGGACGCCGCATCGCCGCGGGCGACGAGGCCCTCACGAATGCGGCGGGCCCCAAGGCCGGGGGTGCGCAGCAGGATCAACCAGTCGCGGAGGTCGTCGGAGTCGGTCATCCGCGCAGTTTAGAGGGCGCGCATGGGCTGCCTGTCGGAACAGGCCACCAATTCGGGTGAGTCGTGGGCGGAACGGGGGGCCGGTTCACGGCCCCCCGTTCCGCGTCATTCCGGCAGGACGAGGCGGTCGCCCTTGCGCAACGGACGCAGCGCGTCCATCACCAGCGCGTAGCTGACATGGTCGAAGGTGCGGAACACCATCAGGTGGCCACCGAATTCGTCCGGCAGTTGCACCTTGCGCGAGGTGTCGCGACGGTTGTAGTTGCCGCTGACCTCGTCGGGGATCTTCTCGCCCTGGCTCATCACCGTGAAGGTCGTGCCGTTGTCGATGCCATCGGCGGCTCCCGCCGAAATGGAGACGACCTGGCGGCTGCCCACGCCGCTCAAGGCGTCGGTGAAGCCAATCACACGAGGGTCCGTCGGCATCGATTTCGGCGCGTGCGGATAGAAATACGGATCGTACGGCTTGTCGTCGACCGGCATCAGGCGGTCGCCCTTGCGCACCTCGAGGGTGGAATCGACGAGGACCAGGCTGGAGACGTCGCCATTGGTCGCGATCACCTCGGCCGTGCCGATCACCGATACCTCGACCCCGCGATCGTCGCCCTTGCCCGTATGCGTGTCGTGGCGTGAATCCTCGCGCCACGGGCTCGGCGCCATGGACACATCGCTGTCGAGTTCGTCGGCCACGAACGAGCCATGCGAGGGGTTGCCTATCATGTCGACGTTGCCATCCGAACCGCCATGGTCGCGGAAACGGTTGGTCGGGCGGACGATGGCCCAGCGCTGGCCGGGCTGGGCGGAATCGAGGTCGCGGGCGTAGATCTTGTTGCCCGGCGTGGCGCGCAGGTGGTTCTCCTCGAAGCCGACCAGGTACGGCGAACGCTCGACCTCGTCGGCGTCCATCACCCGCAGCTCCTTCAGGAACATGCGCAACTCGCTGAGCGGAATCGCCGGGACGGCGTCGCCATCGGTGCGCACGCGCGGCTGCAGGCCGATGCGCGGGCCGCCTCCGGTCATCGACAGGTTGAGTACGTCGCCCGGATAGATGAGGTGCGGATTACGCACCTGCGGGTTCGCCTGCCAGATTTCAGGCCATAGCCAGGGCTTGCTGAGGAAGCGGGCGGAGATGTCCCAAAGGGTATCGCCCCGGCGCACCGTGTAGGTGTCGGGGTGATCGGGACGAATCTGGGCCGCCGCCGCATAGACGGCCACAGTAAAAAACATGCCGCCAAGCAGCATGGCGAACTTCTTGATCATGGCGGGTTTTCCCCCTTCCCCGGTGCTGTCGCGAGTGTAACCGAATCGTTAACGGGCACAATATGTACGCCTGCTCGCCCGGTCCCCGGCGCGGGCGTAGAATAAGGGGCCATCCTACAGACGCCGTTGCTTGGATTTCGCCGATTTGCCCGCAAATCCGGGCACAGGCGCCGCAGCGGCCCGTGAACGTTCAAGGTGACACCGTGTCCACCCTCGCCATCCTCGAATTCCCCGACCCGCGCCTGCGCACCGTCGCCGCCCCGGTCACCGTCTTCGACGCTGAACTCAAGCAGTTCGTCGCCGACATGTACGAAACCATGTACGCCGCCAACGGCGTCGGCCTCGCCGCCACCCAGGTCAACGTGCACCAGCGTGTGCTCGTCGCAGACATGAGCGACGACCGCAACGAGCCCCTGGCGCTGATCAATCCCGAGATCCTGGAAAAGGACGGCCAGCAGGTCTACCAGGAAGGCTGCCTGTCGTTCCCGGGCATCTATGCGGACGTGACTCGCGCCCTGCACGTGAAGGTCCGCGCCCAGGATGTCGACGGCAAGGAGATCCTGGTCGAGGCGGAAGGCCCCCTGGCCGTGTGCATCCAGCACGAGATGGACCATCTCGCCGGCAAGGTCTTCGTCGACTACCTGTCGCCGCTGAAACGCGGAATGCTGCTCAAGCGGATGGAAAAACAGCGCAAGGCAAGCGCCTGATCGTGGCCGACCGTTCCCTGCGGGTGGTGTTCGCCGGAACGCCGGAGTTCGCCGTGCCCTGCCTCGAGGCCTGCCGGGCCTCGGGTGCGGATGTCGTCGCCGTCTACACCCAGCCCGACCGGCCCGCCGGCCGCGGCCGCAAGTTGGCCGCCAGCCCGGTGAAGGAAGCCGCGCTCGCCGCCGGCATTCCGGTCGAGCAGCCTGAATCGTTCAAGGCCGAAGCCGACCGCGAGCGGCTCGCGGCATACGCTCCCGACCTTATGGTCGTCGTCGCGTACGGCCTGATCCTCCCGCGCAAGGTATTGGCCATTCCGCGGCTGGGCTGCTGGAACGTCCACGCTTCACTGCTGCCACGCTGGCGCGGCGCCGCGCCGATCCAGCGCGCCATCCTTGCCGGCGACAGCGAATCGGGGGTCGACCTCATGCAGATGGAAGCAGGCCTCGATACCGGTCCCGTGCTGGTCGAGCGGCGCACGCCGATCGGCGCGGACGACACCGGCGGCAGCCTGCACGACCGGCTTTCCGCCCTGGGCGCGGAAGCACTCACCGAGGGCCTGCGCAGGACGCTCGCCGGCGAAACCCTGATGCCCCGGGCCCAGCCCGAGGATGGCGTGATGTACGCGCACAAGCTCGACAAGGCGGAAGCCCGCCTCGACTTTTCCCTGCCGGCCGCCGAGCTGGAGCGGAAGGTCCGCGCCTTCGATCCCTGGCCGGTCGCCGAAGCGGATGTCGCGGGTGAGCGGCTGCGCATCTGGGCCGCCCACGCCATCGAGGGAGTCCCCGGCGTGCCCGCCGGCGAGGTGATCGCGGCGTCACGGGCAGGCATCGACGTGGCTTGCGCGGAAGGCGCCCTGCGACTCACCGCCGTGCAACGGGCGGGTGGGCGCCGGATCGGCGCGGCGGATTACCTCAACGCCCGTCCGGAGTTGAAGCGGGCCGCCTCGTGAGCCGCACCATCTCGGTACGCGCCCTGGCGGCGGAAGCCCTGGCCGACATCGCACTTTCCGGGCACTCGCTGCGCGAGGTCGCCGATCGCGCCCTGCCCCGACTGCCGGATTCACGCGACCGCGCCCTGCTCACCGCCCTGCTCAACGAAGGAGCCCGCTGGTGGCCGCGCTTCGACGCGGCGCTCGATCGCCTGCTCGACAAGCCGATCCGGCGCAACGAACCCGTCGTACATGCACTGCTGGTCGTCGGACTGGTGCAACTGGAAATCCTGGAGTTGCCCGGCTACGCCGCCGTAGCCGCCACGGTCGAGGCGGTTCGCGAATTACGCCGGCCGCGACTCGCCGGGCTGGTCAACGCGGTGCTGCGCCGGTGGCAGCGTGAACGCGAAACCTTGCTGGTCGAACTCGACGCGGTGCCGGCCACGCGCCATGCGCACCCGGCGTGGCTGGTAGAGGCGATCGCGAACGACTGGCCAGCGCAGGTCGAAGGCGTCCTCGCCGCCGCGAATACGGAACCACCGCTGATGCTGCGCGCGAACCGCCGCCGCGTGGCGCGTGCCGAGGCGGCGGAAGCCTTGCGCGCCGCCGGCCAGGAGGTCGATCTCCATCCCTGGCTGGAGGACGGACTGGTCCTGCCACACAGCACCGACGTCACCCGCCTGCCGGGCTTCGCCCAGGGCCATTTCGCCGTGCAGGACGGTGCCGCGCAGGTTCCCGCCGACCTGCTCGGCCTCGCCGATGGCCAACGTGTACTCGACGCATGCGCGGCACCGGGCGGCAAGGCCTGTCACGTCCTGGAGCGGGCGGCGGTGTCGCTGATCGCGGTGGAATCCGAGGCGCACCGTGTGCCGCGTATCCGGCAGAACCTGGAGCGGCTTGGCCTCGAAGCCGAGGTCATCGTCGGCGACGCGGGCGACACCACGGGCTGGTGGGACGGCCGTCTCTTCGACCGCGTGATGATCGATGCGCCGTGCTCGGCCACAGGCGTGATCCGCCGCCGGCCCGACGTACGCCTGCATCGGCGCGCGGGCGACATCGACGCATTGGTCCCGCAGCAGGAACGCATCCTCGCCGCTTGCTGGAACGTCCTGGCTCCCGGCGGGCGCCTGCTCTACGTCACATGCTCGCTCTTACGACGCGAGAACGAGGGCGTGGTCGCGGCCTTCCTCGCCGGCCGCGACGATGCCATCGCCGTGCCGTTCACCTTGCCCGTGGGGCAAGCCGCCACCGTGGGCTGGCAGGTCCTGCCGGGCGACGGCGACCTGGACGGCATGTACTACGCCTTGTTGGAAAAGTCCGCCACCAGCGCCGCGTAGACGGCTTCCGTGGCATCCACGAAGCGATCCATTCCGAACTCGGCTTGCGCATGGGCGCGCGCGGCGGCGCCCATCGCGGGAAGCGATGCGCGCGCGGCCAGCAAGGCACGCAAGGCGTCGGCGATGGCCACCCGGTCGCGTGCCGGCACGACCCAGCCGTCTTCGCCCTGGCGGATGTTCTCGGGGAGACCCGCGTAGTCGCTGACTAGTACCGGCTTGCCCATCGCCATTATTTCGCGGCAGGCGAACGAGATCGTCTCGACGTCCCAGGACAAGACGAAGCCCGCATCCAGCGCGGCCACCATCGGGCGCACGTCGGCCAACCGCCCCGTGAAATGGACCTGCGGCGCGACACCCAGCGCCTCGATCCTGGCCAGTTCCTCCGCACCGGGTATCCCACCGGCGAGAACCACCCGCAGGCGGGCGCGCTCGTCCGGCGCCAGCGAGGCCATCGCTTCGACCAGGTCCATCCAGCCCTTGTAGCGCGCGGTACCGGCATTGCTGCCGATCAGCAGTGGATCGGCCCCGGTGTCCGGCGCCAGCCACGCCGCGCACTGCTCCGGCTCCGGTTCGCGTGGGGTGAAACGGTCGATGTCCACGCCATTGAAGACCGTGGCCACACGGCAACGCTTGTAAGGAGAGGCCAGCAACTGGCGCCGCACGAAGTCGCACACGGCGATGACCTGGTCGGTGCCGAAGCGCGAACGCCACGCGTGCCCGGGACCGGTCATCGGCTTGGAGTTGTGCTTGGTCAGGACGATGGGGGGGCGAGGCCGCATGCCGCGCACGGCCGACATGACCAGCCGGTGGTCCGCCGACCCATTCACATGGACGAGGTCGAAGCGCTCGCGCCGGAGGACATCGGCAAGCTGCCTGCGCGCACGACGGCGTGCCGGAAGACGGCCGAGTCCGTTCGGGAACGGCTGGTCGAGCACGCGCACACCGTCGATCGCGCGCGCTTCGCGGTTGAGGCGGCTGCCGGGTGGTGCGGCGACATGCACCTCATGGCGCCCCGCAAGCCCTTGCGCCAGGCCGATGATGTAAGTGGTGTGACCGCCGCCGTCACCGTCGTGGAAGTTCGTGAAAAGGAGCTTCATCGCCCTGGGTCGGTCCTTGCCGAAGCTGAATTCCGGCCGGCCCGCGAGGATCGCCTCGGAGCGGCATCGGCCGTCCGGTAAAGTACCATCTGGGCCGTCGTGCGGCGTAGCCGCCATGCCGTCCCGATCCAAGCCAGGTGCCGAGTGCTCGAAAAAACCAACCCGTGGCGCGTATGGATCGTCTCGCTTCTGATCGCGATGATGCCGCTGTCGTTCGCGCTCCCGATCAAGGCGAAGGCCATTCCCGCCGCCGCCCTGTTCCTTCTCGGCGCCTGGATGCTCATCCGCGATCCCGAGGCACGCGCCGCCGTCCGCCGTGCGCGCTGGGTGCTCGGCACGGCGGCACTGGCCTTCGCGTTCTGGCTGGTGAACGTCGCCATCCACGGCATCGACTGGCGTGAGTTCGACGTCACCTCACACATCCTCGCCTTCCTGGTCACCGCCGTCGGCTTCGCCAGTCCGCTGCGGCCGATCATGCTGCGCATCGGCTTCAGCGCCTCCGCCGGCGTGCTCGGGATCGTCTGCCTGGAGCAGCATTACATCGAGGGCATCGACCGCGTCTACGGGATCAACAACGGGCTGTGGGGTGCCATCGAATTCGGCATGTTCATGCTCGTACTGGCGCTGATCGCCGTGGTGCAGGCGCTGCGCAGCGAACTCGGCCGGGGCGAGCGCGTGCTGCATATCGTCTGTGCCGCCCTGGGTATCTACGGCGCCCTGCTGACGCAGAGCCGCGGTCCGCTCCTCGCCTTCCTGCCGGTGTTCGTCATCGTGGTGCTGATCCAGTCGCGCCGGACCGGCCGCTGGCGCGAAGGCCTGGTGTTCCTCGTGGTCGGCATCGCCGCCGCCGCGGGCGCGGCGACGACCATGCACGGTGAGGTGTTGACCCGCTTCGCCGCGGTGACCGAGGAAATGTCCACGTATAGCGAGCAGGACGCCAGCGGCGCCGTTCGCGAACGCCTGGAGATGTGGCGCACCGCGACCATGGCGCTGGACGACCACCCGCTGGCGGGCGTGGGGCTGAACCAGTTCGGCGACTATGCGCGGGCGCGTATCGCCGAGGGCAAGGTCAACGCCACGGTGGAACGCTACGACCACCCGCACAGTGAATACCTCGAATGGGCGGTGACCGGCGGCCTGCCGGGACTGGCCGTGCTCGTCCTGCTGTTCGGTGCCGCCCTCGCGTTCTTCCTGCGATACGCGCTGCATCCGGATAACACCATCGCCATGCCGGCCAGCGCGGGCCTCAGCACCGTCTGCATGTACGCGCTCTGCGCGCTCACGGACAACGTCTTCTACCGTCCGATGCCGCACTCGCTCTATTTCTTCCTCACGCTGGGCCTCGCCGTCTACATCGGCCGCCTGATGAACAGGGCCGAACGACCGGCCGCGGTGCGCTGACGCGTGGCTTCCATCCACCTGATCGCCTGGAACAACGGCCGTGGCCTCAGCCACGACATCCGCCTGCTGGAGGATGCGCTGCTCGCGCTGGGGCACGAGGTGTCGATCACCTCGGTGCCACGCCGCAGCCGCGGCCTGCCCTGGCGCGCATGGTGGCAGCGGCTGCGCATGCACGCGCGCTGGCTGGCCCGGCGGGGACCACGCCGCTACGACCTGGGCATCACGCTCGAACACGTGCATGCGGCGTACCTGCCGCTCGCGCGGCGCAACGCGCTCGTGCCGAATCCGGAATGGCTTTCGCGCCGCGACCGGCGCCAGTTGCATCGCTTCGACGCGATCCTGTGCAAGACCGCCGTCGCGCGCGACACCTTCGCGGCGCAGGGCCTGCCGGTGCACGTCATCGGGTTCCAGAGCATCGATTGCCGCCGCGAAGGCATCGAACGGGGCCGCGACTTCCTCCACCTCGCCGGCGCCAGCCGGATGAAGGGGACGGAACGGTTGCTGGAGATCTGGCGCCGCCACCCGGAGTGGCCCACGTTGCACGTGCTGCAGTCGCCATCCACCGCGCGCGGCGAGCAAGCTGGCACGGCCGCGAACCTGGATCACCGCGTCACCTATGTCGATGACATCGAGGACATCCGGCGACTGCAGAACGCGCACGCCTTCCACCTGTGCCTGTCGGAAGCCGAAGGCTGGGGCCACTACATCGTCGAGGCGATGAGTTGTGGCGCCGTCGTCCTCGCCACGGACGCGCCGCCGATGAACGAACTCGTGGGCGAGGACCGGGGCCTGCTCGTCACGGCGCACGAAAACGGCACGCTCAACGCGTCCGCGCTGTGGCAATTCGACGAGGCCGCCCTGGCGTCATGCGTCGAGCGTGCCGCCGGCATGCCCGACGAGGAACTGCATCGCCTCGGGGAAAACGCGCGGCGCTGGTACGAAAACAACCAGGCCGGGTTCGCCGGAAGGTTGCGCGGCGCGCTCGACCACCTGCTCGGGTAGCCGGCGCCCGGCGGTGTCCACGCCGCACAGACGGGGGGAGCGGTAGGACTAAAGTCAGCCATTCCCGCCATGGTGCGTTTAGAATTCATGATCCTTTAACGGTGACGACGCCCTTGTCCAACAGCGCCTATACCCGATCGGAACATCTCCGCGCCCTCTGGCCGTGGCTACCGCTATGGGCCGCGATGGCCTTGCTCGCCATCTTCGCGCACGGCCCGATGCCGATGTTTTCCACGCGCACGCTCGCCGTCGCCTGGGAGATGTGGGCGCACGGCCATTGGCTCGTGCCACACATCAACGGCGACCCGTACAGCGAAAAGGCGCCCCTGCTGTTCTGGATGATCCACGCCGGTTGGGCGGTATTCGGCGTCACCGACGTATGGCCGCGCATCCTCGAGGTGATCTTCGGCGGCGTACAGCTGGTGCTCGCCTCGGTACTGGCGGGGCGCCTGTTCCCGACCCGGCCGTGGGTGGCCAAGGCCACGCCGTGGCTGTTGATGGCACTGGCGTACGCCTTCCTGTTTGGCCTGCAGATCATGTACGAGGTGCTCCTCGTGGTCTGGGTGCTGGCCGCGCTGCTCTGTCTCACGCCGACCGCCACGCGGGCGCAACCGCGATGGTGGTTGTTCGGCCTGATGATCGGTGCCGGTCTCCTCACCAAGGGACCGGTGATGGTGGTGCACGTGCTGTTCCCGTTCCTGCTCGGGCCGCTGTGGAACGACTGGGCGCGACAGAACAAGGCACGCTGGTACGGTTTCGGCGTCCTCGGCCTCCTGCTCGGCTTCGCGATCCTGCTGGCATGGGCAATTCCCGCCGGTGAATCCGGGGGCGAGGCCTATCGCCAGCGCCTGTTCTTCACCCAGACCGCGGGCCGCGTCGTGGACGCGAAGGTGCAGGACCTGCAGAACCACGCGCGGCCGGCCTGGTATTACTTCCTCTTCCTGCCGGTGCTCCTGTTCCCGCTCAGCGGCTGGTTGCGTGGCCTTGTCGCCGTGCCCACCACCCTGTTCCGCCGGCCCTGGCGCGCGGGCACCACGGCCGCCCTGGTCTGCGCGGGGGTGGCGTTGCTGCTCCTGCTCGCATCGGCCGCGGGCGGCCACTTCCCCGGCTGGGCCGAAAAGATCCTCGTGGTGCTGGTGTTGCTGCCGCTGTTCCTGGCGCTCGCGCGGCAACCGCTGGAACCGGGGCTGCGCTTCCTCGTGGCCTGGTTGTTGCCCACCCTGCTCACGTTCTCGCTGATCACCGGCAAGCAGCTCTATTACGTGCTGCCCGAACTGGCGGGCGCCACCATGCTGGTCGCCGCGTCGGTCGCCGACCTGCGCGAACGTCACAAGGGATTGGCTTCGCATTACGCGTTGGGTACGTGGCCGCTTTCGCTGGGCGCCTTCCTGCTGGCCATCGCGTTGTTCGCCATGCCGTCGGTGGTGCCGTCGCGTTTCCCGGACAACATCTGGCTGGTGGGCATGGCGCCGTATGCGCGCTTCTTCGGCGTGATCTTCATCGTGCTGGGCGCACTCCTGCTGCTTCGCGGCCGCGGCGAGATGCGCCGGCTGGCCTTCGCCGGCCTCATCGGCACGGTGGCGCTCAACGCGCTCTTCACCCTGGGCCTGTGGTACCGCTACGACCTCACCCCCGCCTCGCTTTTCCTCGGCCAGGCGGATGCCGCCGGGCGGCCCATCGGCAACCTCGGTGTCTCGTACAACGGCCAGTACCACTTCGCCGGCCGGCTGATGCATCCGATCGCGCGCTTGAAGGTCGCGCCCGGGATGCCCACGCAGGTGGACGAGGACGACGACGATGTGGTGCACGACGGCGATACCCTGGACGACTTCGCCCGCCACCATCCGGATGGCCTGGTGATCTCCTACGCCAAGCATCCGCCCGCGAACGCCTTCCGCTACGCGCGCCTGATCCAGCCTTCTCGCACCGGATGGCTCATGATCTGGGACGCGCCGACGCTCAACGCCTTGCAGAACGGCCGGCTTCCGGCGGAACCGAGGCAGCCGACCCTGCTCTATCCGCAGGATTACTGGCGCACGCGGACGGCACTCCGGTGACCGATCCCCTCGTCGAACGGCTGCGCGCCCAGATCGGCGGTGTCCGTGATGGGGCCTTGTTGCGTTTTTCGATCGGTAACGCGCTGTTGGGCGACGGCCAATACGTCGACGCCGCGCAATCGTTTCGCGAGGCGCTGGCGTTCGACCCGGATTATTCCGCGGCGTGGAAGCTGCTGGGCAAGGCCTTGTTGGCGGTCGATGACGAGGAAGGCGCCGCCATCGCGTGGCGCTCCGGCATCGACACCGCCACCCGGCGCGGCGACATCCAGGCGGCGAAGGAAATGACCGTCTTCCTCAACCGGCTTTCGCGGCCGCGTTGAGCTTGTAGGGGTCGGGGCGGTCGTGTGCCGTATAGCGCTTGTAGTGCCACTGGTATTGCGGGAAGGCGCGCTCCACGCAACGCTCCACACCCTGATTCAGCGCCGTGCACGCGATCTTGAGATCGCTGCTGTCGATGCCTTCCGGCGCGGGCAGCACATGGATGCGAAAGCCCTCGCCATCGGGGAGGCGCTCGGCGAAGCTGAATAGCACCGTTGCTCCCGTGCGCGCCGCGAGCCGCGGCAGCAACACCATGGTGAGCGCATCGACGCCGAAGAATGGCGCGAACTCGCCTTCCCCTTCGCGCGGTTTCTGGTCCGGCAGGATGCCGACGGTGCCACCGGCTCCCAGGCGCTTGAACAGCGTACGCACGCCGGCACCTTCCGCCCTCACCTGCTCGGGCGCGAGCTTGCCGCGCACCTTGCGCAGTAGCGCCTCGATCGCCTTGATGCGCGGCGGGCGATAGAGGATGGCCATCGGCGTCTTGCTGCACAGCCAGTAGTTCAGCAGCTCCCAGCACCCCAGATGGGGAGCGGCCACGATGACGCCCTTGCCCGAGGCGAGCGCCTCGGCGAACAGCTCGCCACCGACCACGTCGCGAACCATGCCCAGCGATTTCTCGGCGCCACCACCCCAGATCGCGGCTACCTCGGTCACCGACTTGCCCGATTCCTCCATGGTCCGGCGCAACAGGTCGGCCCGTTCGGCCTCGGACAGCTCCGGGCGGGTCAGGCGCAGGTTGACCGCGCTATAGCGGGCGCTACGCGAATGGGCGCGCAGCGAGCGCCGACCGATCCAGGCACCCATGGCATGGACCGTACGCAGCGGGAACAGGCTCACCAGCCTGAGCAGGAGATAAAGGAGATAGATGTCCGGGCGCATTCCGCGAAGTGTAACCCGCCTGCAAACGGCCTCGTTCGCCATTAAGCTTGGCGCCCATCCGCCGCTAAGCTTGTCCATGATTGCAGTGATCCAGCGGGTCGAGTCCGCACGCGTCGAGGTCGACGGGGAAACGGTGGGCGCCATCGGTGCCGGCTTGCTCGCGCTCGTAGCCGTGGAACCGGGCGATGGCGAAGCCCAATGCGTGAGGATGCTGGAGCGCCTGCGCGGCTATCGGGTGTTCTCCGACGCCCAGGGGAAGATGAACCTTTGCCTGGCCGAGACCGGCGGCGGGTTGCTCCTGGTCAGCCAGTTCACCCTTGCCGCCGACACCCGCAAGGGCATGCGCCCCAGCTTCACCACGGCGGCACCTCCCGAAGAGGGGCTGCGCTGGTTCGACCGCCTGGTCTCCCTGGCAAGCCTTGCCCAGCCAGGGGTGGAAACCGGCCGCTTCGGTGCCCATATGAAGGTTCACCTGATCAACGATGGCCCGGTCACCTTCCGTCTTGAGGTGCGCTGAGGTGTCCTGTCCGAGGGGCCGAGCCCCCATCCTTCCTCACCGCCACGTGAACGCCCCGGCCCGAACAGGCCCTCTGGCGCGATTTTTGCGTGGTGCTGGTGAGGCCGATCCACTTGAAAACTGGTCAAAAAATCATCAGATGACTATACTGATCGGTTCCTGTAACCCGCGGCGGTCGGCATGACTAATAAAGCTCACGAGCAACAGTCTGAAATCAAACAGCTCATCTCCAAGGGATTGGAGCAGGGCTACCTGACCTACGCGGAAATCAACGACCACCTGCCCGACGACATCGTCGATCCGGAGCAGATCGAAGACATCATGGCGGTGCTCAAGGGCGTCGGCATCGAAGTCCACGATTCCGCGCCGGATACCGACACGATTTCCGACGGCGCCGCCCCCGGTGCCAGCACCGACGACGAGTCCGCGGCTGAAGAAGCCGTGGCGCTGCTGTCCGCCGTGGACGCCGAGGTGGGCCGCACCACCGACCCCGTCCGCATGTATATGCGCGAAATGGGCACGGTCGAGCTGCTGACCCGCGAAGGCGAGATCGCCATCGCCAAGCGTATCGAGGAAGGCCTCAGCCAGGTCCAGACCGCGCTGGCCAGCTTCCCGCTCACCATCCAGCTGCTGCTCGAGGAATACGACCAGCACGTGGAGGGCAAGCGCCGCCTGAGCGAGATCCTCGCCGGCTTCGCCGATCTGGAAGAAGCCGCCGACGCCGCGCAGGCTGAAGCCGACGCCGCCGTGGTCGTCGACGGCGATGCCGAGACCGACGACGAGGAAGTCGAGGGTGCCCCCGCCGAGGAAGAGGAAGCCGGTCCGACCGGTCCCGACCCGGAAGAGGTCAAGCGCCGCATGGAAGAACTGCGTTCGCTGCATGGCAAATTCCAGAAGGCCGCACCGAAGGCTGAAATCAACGACAAGAAGGTCGCGAAGATCCGCGAGCAGATGTCGGAGGCGTTCCTCAACCTGAAGCTCCCGTCGGCGCTGATCGACAGCTTCGTGCGCAAGCTGCGCGAAGTGGTGAACGACATCCGTCACCACGAACGCGTGCTCATGGACATCTTCGTCAAGCAGGTGAAGATGCCGCGCGCCGAGTTCCTGAAGAGCTTCCCGTCGAACGAAGGCAATCTCGAATGGGCCGCCGAGCTGTCGCGCAAGCGCCAGAAGTGGTCGCCGAACATCAAGAACTACCGCGAAGCCATCGACGCGGAGCAGGAGAAGCTCGCCCAGATCGAGCGCACCCTGTATCTGCCGCTGACCGACATCAAGGAAATCAACCGCGCGATGTCCGTCGGTGAGGCCAAGGCCCGCCGCGCCAAGAAGGAAATGGTCGAGGCGAACCTGCGCCTGGTGATCTCGATCGCCAAGAAGTACACGAACCGCGGCCTGCAGTTCCTCGATCTCATCCAGGAAGGCAACATCGGCCTGATGAAGGCGGTGGACAAGTTCGAATACCGTCGCGGCTACAAGTTCTCGACCTACGCGACGTGGTGGATCCGCCAGGCCATCACCCGCTCGATCGCCGATCAGGCCCGCACCATCCGTATCCCGGTGCACATGATCGAAACGATCAACAAGTTGAACCGCATCTCCCGCCAGATGCTCCAGCAGTTCGGCCGCGAGCCGACGCCGGAAGAGCTGGCGAAGGAAATGGAGATGCCGGAAGACAAGATCCGCAAGGTCTTGAAGATCGCGAAGGAACCGATCTCCATGGAAACCCCGATCGGCGACGACGAAGATTCGCATCTTGGCGACTTCATCGAAGACACCAACGCCAGCTCGCCCGTCGAGTCGGCGACCGAAACGGGTCTCATGGAAACCGTGCGCGACGTGCTCGCCGGCCTCACCCCGCGTGAAGCGAAGGTGCTGCGCATGCGCTTCGGCATCGACATGAACACGGATCACACGCTGGAAGAAGTCGGCAAGCAGTTCGACGTCACCCGCGAGCGCATCCGCCAGATCGAAGCCAAGGCCCTGCGCAAGCTGCGCCACCCGAGCCGCTCGGAAACGCTGCGCTCGTTCCTTGATATCGACTGATCGGGCGACGTCAAAAGGTAAAAAGAAAATGCCCGCACAAGCGGGCATTTTCTTTTGCGGCTGCCGGTTTCCTGTAGGGCGGCGACCCGACGGCACGGCCACCTCTCCACCTGCCCGGCGCCATCCGCTACACTCCTTGCGCTGCAAGGGCCTATAGCTCAATGGTTAGAGCAGAGGACTCATAATCCTTTGGTTCCAGGTTCGAGTCCTGGTGGGCCCACCAATCGTTTGTCAAATGCATAGAAGCGGTTGTTATCCCTGCCGACTTGCCTCTTTCCGGCCAAAATAAGAAACCTTGTTCGCGATCTTCCACTCGTCGCCGACCTTCAACAGCAAGAAGTAATCGGTAATCACGACAGCACCATAATTAAGCGTGACCCGAGCAGCGCCTGCATTGCCCGATGCATCCATGAAATCGATGGTCCGCACTCGCGATGCCTCGTTCTCCGCCACCTTGCCCTTGAAGAACGCACAGAACTCGTCCAGGGACATCGAAGTGAACTTGCCGTCGCGCACGCTCTCGATCCGCGCGCTCGGAAGGAAGGCCAGGCGCATATGCGACGCCTCGCCGGTGGCCTGTCCGCTGAAGTAGTGCTGGATGGCCTGCCTCATGCCTTCCTGCGCCGCCGGGTCCTGCGGCGCCGTTTGGCGCGTCGCCGGCGGGTCGGCGGGCACGGCATGCGCACCCGTGGCGAGGGTGATGAGGGCACCTGCAAGCAGGCGGCGAATCCATTGCTGGTTCATGGCGCGTCTCCGTGGGAAGTCGACGCAGCATGTCCGGCGGTGAGTGTTCGGACAATCGCTTTCGTCGCGGATTTCGCACGCTTCGGCGCAACGGCTTTCCGCATACTTAATTTTCGGGTAGCACCACATCGGTGACCCGTCCTGCGAACACCGGCGCGCCCGTCGTTCTCGCGGGGATGCGGGCACGAGCGACGTTGTACTGTCCTTCGGGTAGATCCGGAGCCTCGAAATGCCCCGACGAATCGCTCATGACTCCCACGATGGCACCCGAACCCTCGTTGACGACAATGATCTGCTCGTGGGGCTTGGTGTTACCACGAATCGTCCCGGTCGACGCCGCCGCAACGGCTACGGTACCGAACGCCGCGAATGCGACGGCAAACAAAATGGCATGGACAATTTTCATGTGTCATTCCCCGGTAAGGATGGACTTGTTCGTAGTGAGCCATTCGGTCATGCGGGAAGCACGATATCCGTAAGCTTTTCCAGGCGCTGGATCAGCATGGCCTGAAGGGCTTCATCGTTGGCCTGGGGATTGGGTTGCACTCGGCGCAGGTGATAGAAATAGGCGCCGCTCTGCATGGCCTCGGTGTCTTCGGAGGTCGCCAGCCACGCTTGCGTCAGGTGTGCCTGGTCAAGATCGTCCGGCGCGCCTGGTCCGCCCATCTTCGTCGGAACCCATCCAGGTTCCAAGGCCGTTGAGCAGGTTTCCGGCCAGCGACGCGCCATGAAACAGGCCAGCATGGTGTCGTAGAGCTTGGTTTCCGAATACGCGGTCGCCCCGTCCCAGCGACGATGCTTCCACAACAGGTCGTCGAAGTTGGCTTCAACCTGCTGGTGAAGCTTTGAACTCAGATAGACAAGTCGCCTGGGTCGACGCATCAGCGCGGTCAACACGTACGGAGCCATCACGTTGACTGCAAAGACGTGAGACAGACCATCGCCGGTCTGGACCCTCACGGGCTCTCGATAACCGATCGCGACGTTGTGAATGACGGCGTCGAAGCGACCCAGGCTATTGGCTTGCTCCCCTCTATGACGCTTCCCTTAGTAGCCCGACGTTACCGGTCGTCCGTATACGGATATCCCGTCGGACATGGTGATGTTCCGACATGGTGATGTTCCGACGATGCCTCGGTGAAACGATTCACACGCCTTGCTCAGGCCTTTCGAATCACCAGGTTGGCGATGGCCTCATCGAGGCTGACCTGGCCCTTTCGGGCGTGGACCCCGCGGTCCTTGAAGTCAATCCAACCCTCGTTGAATCCATCGATCATCTGCATGCGCGGCAGGGGATGGCGCATACCCTGCTGACGGAAAATCTCCTCCCATTGATCACGCGGGACGATTTGAGCGTCGACGGTTCGACCCAAGGCATTGCTGAATGCTTTGGCCATCTGCAATGGCGTCACACGCGAAGCGGCCTCGAGTTCGACGACTCGCTGCCCGGTCCAGTCTTCCCTGAGGAGGTCTGCTGCGGTACGGCCGACGTCTGTCGTTGAGATCATGGGCACGCCACGATCCAGTGGCTGGAGATAGGAGCGCAGAACGCCTTCGTCTCTCGCCGCCGCGACGTCCCACTCCGCGTTCTCGATGAACCAGGCCGCGCGCAAGTACGTGATCGGAAGCGTAAGTTCCGACAAGCCGGCTTCGACCTGGCCGAGGGCGTTCAGCAGGTTCGGCTGGGACGCTTCAGCGCCAATGGTCGACAAGACGACGACCTTGCGTGGACGGGCCTGGGCGAGTGCACGGCGGACCGCATCGATGCGGGGCTGCAGGTCCGGGAAAGACGGCTCGGTATCGTAGAGCGGAGGGAAAAGGATGAAGGCGCCTTCGACGTCCGTCAGCGCTTTCGTGAGGCTCTCCGCGTCGTCGAGGCTGGCCAAGGCAACCTCGCAGCCCTTGGCTGCCCAAGGCTCACCCTTGCTTTCGCTTCGGACGATGGCACGGACCTTTCGGCCATCCTTGAGCAGGGTATTCGCAAGCTCGCCACCGACGCGTCCGGTAATCGCTGTAATCGCAAACATATGGAACCTTTCAGTAGATGGGGGTATACGCCATCGGCAGTGACGTGACGTTGGAGCGGGGATTTGCCGACGTTTCCACTATAGGCGCCGGGTTCCACTTGTGATTAGATGCAATCCGATCATCTTTGCTTTGCGTTTTTTCAAAAAAGGGGCCCTATGCCGATTGACGCACGCTTGCTTTCGGGGGTGACTATCCTTGCCACGGTGGTCGAGCAGGGAAGTTTTACGCGAGCGGCTGCGGTATTGGGCCTCTCGCCTTCGGGTGTCAGCAGGGCCATTTCACGATTGGAGACGCGGATGTCCGTCCGGCTCGTCGCTCGCTCGACGCGCGCGCTCAAGTTGACGGTCGAAGGAAGCCGCCTTTACGAAATGGCAGCTCCTCACCTGGCTGCCATCGAAGAAGCGGCCACCGCGGCTTCACGGGATGCGACGGAGGTCACCGGGCTTCTTCGAGCTGGCGTTGCTGCCGCGTTCTCGCGTCATGTGTTGACCGCGCGACTTCCCGACTTCGCCCGACGTTATCCGGCGTTGGACCTGCATATCACCCAGCACTCCGATACGGGCGATCTCAATGCCGACGGGCTCGACGTCGCTATCCGATTCGGCTCGCAGCCCTCGTCGAGCATGATCTCCCGGCGGTTACTCGAGACGCGGGTGTTGACGGTGGCATCGCCTGGGTACCTGCAAGAGCACCCGCGGCCCACGCATCCATCGGAACTGGCCAGCCACAACTGCATTCAGTTCCTCGATCCTCAGAATGGGCGCCCTTTCGACTGGGAATTCCAGCGAACCGGAGAGACGCTGGCGGTACACACTACCGGCAAGCTGACCTTCTCCGACGTCGATATGAAGATAGGGGCCTGTGTGGCCGGCGGCGGAATAGCCCAAGTGCTGGCACTCTGCGTCGGGGAAGAGCTTCGACGCGGCGTACTCGTCGATCTCTTTCCAGACTGGCCTGGAGAGACCTTCCCACTCTACATCGTGCGTCCATCGCGGAAATTCACCCCCTTGAAGGTTGAGAAATTCGTCGAGTTCTGCCTCGAAATCGCCCAGGAAGCGCCGGTCGATAAGTTCATTTGAACAACGCGAGCCGATCGCGATAACTGCGGGATAGCTTGAGCTCCTGCCCACAGTCCAGGGTCAGGAAGTACTCGCCGTTAAGATGCGGCCGCAGTTCGACGACACGCGCCGCATTGACCAGCGTCGAACGATGGATACGGGGAAAACGGTTGGGATGCAGGCGTTTTTCCAGTTGCCCCAAGGTGGCACGCAAGACGTGGGTGTCACGATCGGTATGGATGCAGAGGTAATCGCCCGCCGCATCGACCCAACGGATACCGGCGCGCGCAAGGCGCAACGTGCGTGTTCCGTCGCGGATGGCCAACGGCGCTTCCGGATCGCGCAGTTCCTGTGCACCGTCGGCATCCAGCGCCTCGTCCAGGGTCAGCGCCGGGCGGCCACTGAGCGCACCGAGCAGACCGAGCAGCTTGGCGCGGTGATCGCTTGCCTCACGGCGATCCAACGCTTCGCGCACGCGGAACAGTGCCTGGTGCAGGCGTCCCTCGTCCACCGGCTTGAGAAGGTAGTCCACCGCGCTCGCCTCGAACGCATTGAGCGCATAGTGGTCATAAGCGGTAACGAACACGACCAGCGGCATCTGCTGTGCCGGGATTGCGCGCAGGGTCGCGAAGCCATCGAGTCCGGGCATCTGCACGTCGAGAAACAGCAGGTCCGGCGCATGCTCGGACACCGCACGCACCGCCGCCGCGCCGTCGCCCACCTGGCCGACGATATGGATGTCACGCTCATCAGCCAGGCGCAGTTCCAGTCCACGCCGCGCCAGTGGCTCGTCGTCGACGAGCAGCGTCCGGATCATCCTGTCCCGCGTGGCCTTGGATAGGGTCATGGCCGTGGCGCGTCCGCGACATCGAACGGCAGCGTCATCGTCACCGCGAAGCCGCCCTCGCCACGGTTACGCAACTCGAAACTCTGCCGTGCTCCATAGAGCACGCGCAGCCGGTCGCGGGTATTGGCAAGGCCGACCCGGGTACCGCGTGGCGCACTGTCGGTCGGTACGCCACCTTGCTCCAGTTCCAGCCATCCCGGGCCGTCGTCGATGACGGAGAGTTTCAAATGGTCGCCCTCGCGAACCGCGCGTAAACCGATCATGCCGCCCTCCACCCGCCTAGCCACCGAATACTTGATGGCGTTCTCCACCAAAGGCTGCAGCAGCAGGCTCGGCAGCAACGCCGACCAGCACGAGGGCTCGACCTCGACGTCCACCCGCAGACGCTCGGCGAAGCGGGTTTTTTCGATGTCCAGATACAGGCCGATCGCGTCCAGTTCCTGCCTCAGCGTCACTCGCTGCATCGGATCGGCATCGAGCGAATGCCGAAGGAAGGCACTCAAGCCCTGCACCATCCGGTTGGCGGTGGCGTTGTCGCGATCGAGCACCAACGTCGAGATCGCATTGAGGGTGTTGAACAGGAAGTGCGGGTTCAACTGATAGCGCAGCATCTTCAGCTGTGCCTGGTGGGCCATCGCGGTCGCGGCCAAGGCCGCTTCGGTCTGCATGCGAAGTTTGCGCCAGGTGGTCATGACCAAATAAAGGCTGGCCCAACCCACCACCACGTAGAGTTGGCCGATCACGTAAGTGAAGTAGCCGAAGCGGGTGAAGGGCAGGCATTGGCGGCACCATTCCAGGTCGGTCACCAGCTTATAGGTGAGCCCCATCGCCGCGGCGATCAACACCGCCGGCACGATCATCAGCAAGGCCACTCGCGCCGGCGGCCGGTCGCCGCACGCACGCAGCAGATAACGCAGTCCAAGCGTGCCGAGAAAGCCGGTGGCGGCCACGGCGAGCAACACCGTCCAGTACTCGGCCGGCTTCCCGTTGGCGAGCGCGGAGAAATAGTTGACCAGGAACACGCCTCCCCAGCCACCCGCATGGAGCCACCAGAACAACGCACCCGCCGACCTTGCCGACAGCAGCTCGGCCGCGGGCGGCGGCGTTGGATCGTTTGGCGCGACGGGATCAGGAGTCATGGCTATAGGTGATGGACCTATCGGCAGCATAGAAGGAACACCTTCACCGGGTGGCCGCTGCGATTCGGTTCGGCGCGCGCGCGGAACGCTTCGGCGCAAACGCCCCACCGGGTGCTTCTGCAACCGCTAGCCTCATAGACGACATGTGCAGTCCCCTCCTTCCGCGAAACACCATACCAAAGGAGTCGTCGATGCTGCTCGGACTCATACTGGCCGCGAACATGGCGACGGCCCGGGTGGAAACGGTTCCCGTTGCCACGGGCCTCCGGCGTCCCTGGTCGATGGCGTTCCTGCCCCAGGGGGACTTCCTGGTCAGCGAGAAGGAAGGTGTTCTGGTTCGGATCACCCCGGACGGTACGAAACATCCTATCGCAGGCATGCCCGACGACTTGGAAAACGCTGCCCAGGGACGCGGTGACAATGTCGGCCTGTTCGACGTAGCGCTGCACCCGGACTTCGCCCGCAACCACCGCATCTATTTCACTTATACATCGCGCGGTGCGGATGGCACGACGACCCGCCTGTCCACGGCCCGTCTGTTCGACGATCGCCTTGTCGACGTGCGTCCGCTCTTCGATGCCACGCCACGCTCGTCGGAGCGCTTCCATTACGGCGGCGGACTGCTGATCGATCGCCAGCGTCACCTTTACATGACCATCGGCGAGCGCCATTTCCGCGAAAGCAGCAACCCTCCGCTACCTGTGTCGCAGGACCCCACGGATCGACGCGGTAAAATTTATCGCTTCACCCTGGATGGCAAACCGGCGCGCGGCAATCCCGATTTCGGCAAGGGCGCGATACCGGGGATCTACGCACTGGGCATCCGTTCCGCGCAAGGACTCGCACAGGCGGAGGACGGGCGCATCTGGATGTCCGAGCACGGGGCCACGCGGGGCGACGAGATCAATCTTTTGCGGCCCCATGCGAACTATGGATGGCCCGTGCATACGGCGGGCCGGCATCGCGATGCCGGCTATGTGCCACAGACGCTGCCGGGCGCGGTCTATACCGCGCCGGCATGGACCTGGACGGATCGCACCATCGCACCCGCCGGGCTTGCCGCTTACAGCGGCAAGCAGTTCCCGGAATGGCGCGGTGACCTGCTCCTGGCAGGCCTGAGCACAGGCAGCTTGCTCCGGCTGGACCTGCAGGGCGATCGCGTGATCGGCGAAGAGATACTGCTCACCGGCGTGCGCCTGCGCAACGTGAAGCAGGCGCCGGACGGTACCGTCTACCTGCTCACCGACGAATCCGACGGGCGCTTGCTGAGGCTGGAGCGGCGACCGTGACACGACGCCTTTCAGACTTGCGTCATTCCCCGCATCAATGCCAGGAGCGCATGTTCGAGATCGTGCTCGAAATCGTACCGCAGGCTCTGCAAGCCCGGTTGCTCGATCACTTGCGCGGCGATCCCCGTGGGGTGGCTTAGCGGCCACAGACCGATGATGAGTGGCAGCGCGTGCTTCACCACCTGATCGAACGCCTGTGCGGATATGCCGGGCACCCGGGAATGGAAGTCCTGCGCCGTTCGTTGACGAATCGCCAGCAGATTGCCTTTGATCTCGACCATGCGTTCGAATGACACCTTGCGCTCGAGAATGGACGGCAAGATGCTGGTCAGGCGGCAAAGCAACGGACGCGCGACGATCGTCGAGGCGAAAACACGGGCGATGTGTTCGACACCCCATGCGTTCTTGCCGCCCCGATCCAGTGCCGCGCCCAGGTCCGCGTGCCACCCCGCGAATTCCTCGACGAGCAGATCCATCAGCACGGCCTCGCTGCTTTCGAAATACCGGTAGACGTTCGACTTCGTCATCTCCGCCTGGCGGGCGAGCTCATTGATTCCGAGATCCAGGACGTCCGGGTCCTGCAGCAGCATGGCCCGGGCGGTAGCCAGCAGATGCCGGCGGCGCTCTTCCTTCTGCTCGGGGGAGCGGGCGCGTACGTAGGAATGGGGCGAGGTCATGCGGGGGATCACCTTCCAGTTGCAAAAGACCGATGGTCTGTTATATTAGAGACCATCGGTCTTCAATTCTGCCTGAAATGCGGGATGGCGGCCACCTTCTTTTTCACCGTGACCTCAACAAAGGCAAGCATCATGGCTACCAACGCCGGTACGTGGGTCCTCATAACGGGGGCATCCAGTGGTTTTGGCGAAGAATTCGCCAAGCAGTACGCTGCCCAGGGCCATTCGCTGGTCCTGGCCGCACGTCGTCTCGATCGGCTGCAAGCCTTGGCTGCGACGCTTCGCCAGACATACGGAGTGGAGGTCATCACGGAACAGGTCGATCTGTCGGACCTGGCAGCCGTCAACGGGCTGCACTCGAATCTTCGCGAGCGCGGAATCGCGATCGAAATCCTGATCAACAACGCGGGGCATGGCTTGCAGGGCTCCTTCCTCGACTCGTCGCGGCAAAGCATCCTGGACATGGTGCAGTTGGACATCGCGAGCCTGACACTCATGACACGGCTCTTCGGTGACGACATGCGCAAGCAAGGCCATGGAAAGATCCTGCTCGTCGCCAGCTTGCTGGCTTACTTCGGCGTGAAAGACATGGCCGTCTATGGTGCAGCCAAGGCTTATGTGCTTCGTCTGGGCGAGGCGCTGCACCGCGAGTTCATGCGTGACGGCGTGACCGTCACGACGCTATGCCCCGGCATATCCGACACCGGCTTTGCCCAGGCCGCGAAGCAGAAAATCACGCTAGGACTCAAGCTGCTGATGATGAAGCCCGAGCCCGTGGTACGGGTCGGAATCCGCGCGCTCGATGCGGGCCGCATCAGTGTCGTCCCGGGCTTCAACAACAAGGCCGCCGTGGCGATGGTGTGGGCGACGCCACGATGGCTGCACCAGGCGCTGTTCGCCCGCATCATGAACGGCTGAGTCAGCGGATACGCGTGAAGTGGTTGGCACGCATGACGGGCGTGCGGTTGGTTCCTGGATAAACCACCGTCTCGACGAGGTTACGTCCGTCCGGCAACACGGTGTAGATTCGCGTCGAGACGAGAACGCCTTCTTTCTGCAACGCCATGACCAGGACGTTGGGTGCGGGTCGCTCCACTGCGACATGGTCGGCTTCCGGACTGTTCTCGATGACCGCGTAAGTCCCGTCCAGCGTAGCCGTGGAAACGGAATGAACCTCCACGCCAGGCGTGTAGACGATGTCGACGTGAGTGACCCATTTGTCGCCGCCCGCATCGGCGAACGTAAACGTGACGCTCTTCGGGCGCTGATCGGTCGGCATGGGTAGGCGCGACGTATCGAGCGACCAGGTGCCGAATAACGGGGAAGCTGCCGAATGCGTCGGGAACTCACCTGCCGACGCCCGGGATACGGCGGCCAGGGTGATCACAGACACCATGACTGCGAGCACTAATACGTGGGCCTTCGGCAGAAATCCCATATCCGGTCCTTGAACCCACATAGAGTAGTCATTTATTGAGCCGCCGATGATCAGCGTGCGATCGCTTGCGTTATACCGCAGGCACATCGTATAACTTTGCGGCAGGATGTACTCGGATGGCCATTGATCTCACGATCTCCATCCCACCGAAAATTGACTTTCTACAGGGGACATTGATGAGTGCTTGGAAGCAGTCGCGGCTACGCGCCGTCACGCTGGCGTGCGCCATTGTCATGACGGCGGTACCGGCCCAAACTCTCTATGCCGAAAAATCCATTACGTACTATTACACAGATCCTCAAGGCACTGTTTTGGCAACAACGGATGCCGTGGGCAACATCACTTCAATAGCGGATTACCGGCCCTATGGAACGCGGGTCCTATCCGAAATCGAATCTGGCCCAGGGTACACTGGTCATATAAGCGACCCGGATTCGGGGCTTATTTACATGCAGGCACGCTACTACGATCCTGACATTGGTCGATTTCTGAGTAATGATCCAGTTGGATTGCAGCCCGGCGACACCTTCGGCAATAACAATTATTCATACGTGAATAACAACCCGGTAGTGAACTGGGATCCTACCGGCATGTGCGCTGCTAACGCTGAAGGAAGTTACTGCCCTGAAACAGATTCACCACCTCCACCGGACCCTACGCCCCCTCAACCGAAACCTTCCCCCAAAGACGCCACCCCTCTTTCGGAAGTGCGAGTTAAACCAAGCACCAGCACAACCAGTATCGGGATTCCTCCTCCGATCTTCAGGCCACCCGAGGGCCGAGCAATTTTCCGATCGAGCATCCTGAAGCCCATCTTCCGGAAAATTGATGATGCTGCGTCTAACCAAATCGTCAAAACCTTGTCCTACAAGGCACTTAAGATTACGAAGACCGGCGTCCTGAAGGTCACCCCTATGGGTGCTGCGTTCGAGGCCGTGACTCATATAGATGATCTGGGTGGTTGCGACGATGACGGCAACTGTAGGGATGAGGCGCCCGTGAGTTCATTGCGGCACCCTTCAACCGAGCCCAAGTAAGGCAAGCTTTGATATGACCTTCGATAAGGTAGTCTTTTATTCTCTGCTGGTACCCATGTACCTCGTGGGGAGAATTTTCTCCCAGGTATTCTTTGGTTCTGGAACAGCAGCTTATTATGTGTCCTTTGTAGCATGGCTTCTTGCCAATACTTTCATCCTTTATAAGTTTTGCCGAAAGGATGGCTCGATCCTCCTGATCAGAGTCATAACGTATTTCTTTTTTCAGTGTGCCCTGCTTGCGGTCGGGCTACTTTATTTTGGTTGATCCACGACATCGAGTTGCCAAACATTCTGCCCCAGCATGAGCGTCAACTTCATCGACCAACAAATCGGCGAGAGCCGTCTAACGATAGCTCGCATCCATGAGCGCCGTGCCCAGCCCTCCGATCTTCATGTGATCGAAACTGGTGTTATTCATCAGGATAACGGTGTGGCCATCGTCGAGCGTGCGCCATACGAGCACCCGGTAGGCGCCGTTGGATCCGTATTCCCATGCGACGGGATGATCCTTGCCGCCAAAGGGCAACGTCTTGGTACGTCCACCCAAGGCGTAGTGCTGGGCGGGGCGTTCGACGGTCATCAAGATACGCGTGGACTCGGGCGACAACACCCTGCCTGAGAAAAGACCGTCCACCAAGGCGAAGAAGTCGTGAGCGCTGGCGTAGAAGCCACCAGCGAGCATCATGAAGTTCGGCGATGGCTTGTCGAGCGGTTCCGCCTGGGGAATCAGTTTCCGGTAACCGTGAGCCATGCCCGGTACCGCCAGCGAGCTTCCCGTGAAGGTTCCACTATGGCGCATGGCAAGCGGCCGGACGATGTACCCGTCGACTAGCGAAGCATAATCTCGTCCCGTGACCCGCTCGATGACCGACTTGACCAGTAGCCAGTTGGAATGCGAGTAGTCCCATTCCGTCCCAGGCTCGAAACGCAAATCACCGCTTGCGAAGCGGCGCACGGCCTCTGCCTGGTCGATCGACACGGACCGCGTGGCCGGGTCGCGCTTGATGGCGTCGTCGATGTCGTTGGGAAGCCCGCTGGCATGGGTCATCAAGTTGCGCAGGGTCAGCTTCGCGCCGTTGTCGGGCCGATAGTCCGGGAGATAAGTGGAGATCGGCTCGTCCAACGCGAGCTGCCCCTGTTGGACCAATCGCATGACCACGATCGCGGCGATCCACTTCGAGATCGAGCCGGACTCGAACGGTGTGTCGGCAGTCAAGGCGCGACCCGTGGCGGCATCCGCCACACCGAAGCTGGCGGAGTAGTCGATGTGCGAACCGTGGCCTACCAGCACCACGCCATTGAAGCCTTCCTCGGCAACGAAACGCTGGGCGATGGCGGCGCAGCCACCGCAGTCCGCCCATGCCGGAAAGGTCATCGGCAAGGCGATCAGCCACAGCGCGACCCGCCATGGACAGCATCGGCGGGCTCGCTTTCGCGATCCTGGAAAAACGTTCATCGACACCTCCCCGGTCCGGCGACCACGGCTTGGATGCCGTATGCATCACGAAGGTTTAAGCGCGCCGACCTCGCCTACGGCAAAGGGCGCACGTTGCCCAGCCACCGCAGGGCCCGTCGCACCAGCGCCCCCGGCAGATCCGGATTCCATACGAAGGTAGCCACACTTTCCGGCGGCATCGTGTACTCGAAGCGGAACCGGCCATCCGTCACTGAAACGGGACGTGCCGCTGTATTGATGTTGACCATCACAAGAACCATCGACCCGTCGAAGTCGTTCTGGAAGGCCACGTTGGCGATGCCCTTGTCGGCATCGGTATCGTTGGACTTCACTCGCGTGGCGCCCGGCAGGACGAACTGGCTGAAGTGCGCCAGGGCGTAGTACTCGTCGTTGCGAGTCACCGCCCCGGTCTGCGAGTCGATCGTGACCACGCCCTTGCAAGCCAGGCATCCGCCGAAGTGGGGGCCGTGGTTCTCGTCCAGCGCCAGGTTCCAATAGATGACGCCACGCGCCCATTGGCGGGTTCCCGTGACCAGCAGGTTGCGGGTGAACCAGAGCAGTTCGCCGTTCATGTTCAACGGCCAGTCGCCACCCGAACACTCGGTGATATACGCATCCTTGTCGGGATACTGGCGATGCACGCGACCTTGCTCATGCTGGCTGCCTTCATAGCAATGCCAGGCCACGCCATCGACATAGCGTGCGGCATCCGCGTTGGCCAGCACGGCCAACGGTTGCTCGGGATGGCTCCAGTTGTGATCCCAGTCCAGGATGGCCGTTCTCGGCTTCCGCCCTTCCAGCCTCGGCCCTAGGTACTTGGCGATGATCCGTGCACGCGTCTCCGCGCCCATGACCATGCCGGGATAGCTGATGGGTGAGTAAGCGGGCTCGTTCTGCAAGGTCAGGGCGAATATGGGTATACCGTGGCTGCGGTAGGCATCGAGATATTTGACGAGATAGTCCGCGTACGTGCTCTCGTACTGTTCCAGCAGCTCCCCACCGATCAGATTCTCATTGGTCTTCATCCAAGCCGGGGCGCTCCATGGCGAAGCGACGATCAGCATCCCGGGGTGAATGGAGAGCACTTCGCGCACCACCGGTATCACGTCCTGAAGGTTTGGCGCGACGTTGAAGTGCTCCAACTGCGGGTCGGTCTGGCCGAAGGGAATATCGTCCAGCGTATACAGCCTCAGCGAGAAGTCCGAGGCGCCGACGATCAGGCGCATCATGTTGAGGTTGAGGTTCGGCGGTGGACCATACAACTCGCGCAACAACGCGCGGCGTTGCAGGGCGTTCAACGTGTTCTGGAGAAGCCACGCCGACGAGTCGGTCATGGCCGCGCCAAAGCCCGTCATGGTCTGGTACCGAGTGCCGACGTCGATGACGATGTCGGCGGGCGAGGCGTCGTGGGGTCTCGTGTCGATATCGGGTTGCGGCGCCAGCTTGAGGCGGTGATCGGCGGTGCTCAGCCAAACCTCGACTGCGGGCATGATCGGCCGTACAGGCGGAGCGGCCTGGATCGCCACCATGGGCTCGACGAAATGCTGCGCATACAAGGCCGCCACGGCGAGCAGGGGGATCAGGGCGACGAGGATGATAGCCGCGCGATTCGAGTCCGGCTGTCGCTCATCCATGGCGTCTGCAAATCCCATGGTCAGCGGCGCAGTTCACATGGGTCAACATGGGGCCATATTACTTGGGTTCGATGTGGCTTGGAGCACCCTCGATCAGGACGGTAGCCGCGCGCCGATATAGTCCGCGACGTTGGCGGCATGCGGATGCCCGCGGTTGGACAGCACGACCGTCTGGTAACCAGAGCCGGGATATATGGCGAAATCGCCGTTCACCCCCGGCGCGCTGCCGCCATGGCCATAGTAGGCCGCCCCGTTGCGGATACCCACGCGCAACCCGAGCGACCACTGCGCGCTTCCGGCCGGGATGCGGGCACGCGTGAGCAGGTCGAGATGGTCCGCATCGAGCAGGCGCATGCCGCGCAAGGCCATGCCGAAACGGTGCAGATCGTCGATCGTTGAATAGCCGCCGCCAGCAGGCAGGCCGACATAGAAAGGCAGTGGCTTGAGGCCTGTCTGCACCGAACCGGTGAATGGCTGGGCGGCGCCTTCCTTCGATGCGCGCGGCGAGGTCGAGGTCATTCCGGCGGCGCGGAACACATGGGCCTCCATGTAGGCGTCCCAGGCTGTCCCCGTCACCTGCTCGACGATGGCTCCCAGCAGGATGAATCCGAAGTTGCTGTATCCCCATCGCGATCCCGGCGGAAACGCCGGGTCCCTGTTTCCGAATTGGCGTATGAAGTCGGACGGCGATCGCAATTCGGCCTGGTGCGCATCGTACTCGGGGCCGAAGAAGTCGCCGGTGCCGCCGCTATGCGTAAGAAGATGCTGCACGGTCACCTGCCGCGCCAGGGCCGTGTCGGGATAAGCGGGCAGCAGCGACGCGATCGTGTCGGCCAGGCGCAGCCGGCCTTGCTGGATCAATTGCAGTACACAGACAGCGGTGAACATCTTGCCCATCGACCCCACGCAGAACCGGGTTGTCGGCGTAACCGCGCGCGAGGGCGATATCGCGCGATTACCGTAGGCTTCGCGAAACAAGATCGTTTTGCCTTTCGCGACGAGCACCGTGCCGGAGAATCGCCCGTCGGCCGCTTCGGTGCGGAGCTTGAGGCGAAGGCTGTCGATGGCATCGCGTTCTCCCAGCCGTCGCACCCGGAAGTCCGCCGCCGGTTGCGCCCCCTGGAAGGACAGGTCGTCGATGCGATCCTTGCCGATGGTCAGCACGACACGGGAGAACCGGTCCCAGCGACGATCACGCAGCCTGGCGGTGATTTCCCCGGGTCCTGTCGGCTCGCTACCGAGCAAGATGAAGCCGCCAGAGGCCTCGCGCAGACCAAGATCGTCGTCCAGGTATGGCACGAGCGACGGCACGTGGGCGTGCACGAAATCGACGTAGGTTGAGGCGCGCGCATCGTTGAAAGCGGCGAGCCAGCGCGCCAGCCATCGCCGCCCGTCATCCGCTATCGCAGGGGCATTCGCCGCCCACAACAACCTTGGAGAACAGCCCAGCATCCATGCCGTGCCGAGGAAATCACGCCGAGTCAGTCCCATACGCTCCCCCGAAAGTCGCCGGTGTCCCATTGCATGTAATTAGGTAGGCACCTACTATTCTGGCCACGTGATTCGGGAAATACAAGCGATGGACTACACCTCACGCATGGGCGGCAAGGCGCTCGGTGCCCGGCTGCGCCGACTGTCCGAAACGATCGACCGCGACGCGACCCGCGCTTACGCCTCCGTGGGAATGCGTTTCGAACAGCGCTGGTTCGGCACACTCAATCAGCTGGCGATCAACGGTCCGATGACGGTCAGCGAACTCGCCGCCGCCTTGCGCATCACCCACGTCTCGGTGAGCCAGGCGCGGCAGTCGCTCGAGAAGAATGGCTTGATCGCATCGCAGGAAGACGCCACCGATGCGAGACGACGCTACCTGGTGTTGACCGCCGCGGGTACGCGGCTGGTTCGTCGGCTGCAACCGTTATGGCAGGCCATGGAGGCCGCCGCGCTGGAAGTGAACGCGGAAGCCGATAACGCGATCGCCGCGCTCGATCGCCTGGACGAGGCGCTGGCGAGGCGATCGCTGTTCGACCGGATCATGCAACGACTGGACAGCGAGAACACGAACTCCTAGCTCAGGGCATGTTGGCTGGAGCGGCGTTGATCGCCAACTGGGCAGCGAATGCCCGCTGGTACGCCGGCCTTGCTTCGCCGCGGGCGACATAGGCGGCAAGGATCGGAAATTCCGCCAGGATTCCCGAGGGCCTCAGCCTGAGCAGCACCGATACCATCGTCAGGTCGCCGGCGCTGAACCCGCCGTCGAGCCACTCGGCGTCGCCCAGGCGGGTGGCAAGCCGATCCAGCCGCCCGCGAATGCGATCCGCGATCAGGGGCATGCGCTCCTGGGTCCAGGGCTTGTCGCCCTCCACGAACTTGGCGGTCACCAGTTCCAGGATCGGCGGCTCCACCGTGTTGAGCGCGGCGAACATCCAGGTGATCGCACGCGCCCGGGCATTGGCATCGTCCGGCAACAGGCCCGTGTAGCGGTCGGCGAGATGGAAGATGATCGCGCCGCTCTCGAACAGCGCGAGGTCGCCTTCCTCATAGGTGGGAATCTGGCCGAAGGGATGAAGGCCCAGGTGCGCGGGCTCCTTCATCGCCCCGAAGGACACGAGTCGAACCTCGTACGGCTGGCCCACTTCCTCAAGTGCCCACCGGACACGCGTATCGCGCGCCAGGCCCAGGCCGCCATCGGGCGAGCGTTCGAATGCGGTAATGACAATGCTCATCGCGCGTGTCCTTTGGGTCAGTCCGGTATCGCCACTTCGACAAGCCGCTCAAGCAAGGTCAGCGACTCCTGCCAGCCGAGATAGCACTGCTCGACCGGAATCATGTCGGGAATCCCCTCCTGGACGATCTGCACGTCGGTCCCACAGGGCACCGCGCGCAGGCTGATCGTCGTGACCATGCTACCGGGCAGGTTGGGGTCGTCGAAACGGTCGTCGTGGACGATACGCTCGTTCGGCAGCAGTTCCAGATAGGTGCCGCCGAAGCTGTGGCCGTTGCCGGTGGAGAAATTCGTGAACGTCATCCGATACTTACCACCAACCCGCGCATCCAGTTCGTGCACGGTGCAGGTGAAGCCATCGGGGGGCAGCCACTTGGACGTGGCGGCGGCATCGAGGAAGGCGCGGTAGATGCGCTCGGGCGGGGCGGTGAATACGCGGTGCAAGCGAACGGTGCCGGTCATGGGAGTTCTCGTGGCGAGGTGGAGTCCTCATTGCCTACGACGAACGGGGATATCCCAAATCGACATGGCCTATCGACGGACGCGCTTGCCCTTTGGCCGCTTCCCGATGCTCGCCGCCTGGGGGGCGCCCTTCTCCCCCGGGGGACCACCGGCCGTCACCCGCTCGATCCACGCCAGGTCGTCGACATAGGACAGGAACTGCCGCAGGTATCCCGGCGACAGCTCGCGCATGAGTTCGATCGAACGGTGCACCAGGGCATTCGAGTTGAGCGGACCTGCGTTCCGGGGCACATAGTCCAGCGTCTGCCGCAGTTGGCTTTCGGCGCGCAGGCCCGCCCATATCTTCCGGAAGTCCTCGAGCGCGGGTAGCTCGGGATAGGCGCTGGACGCCGGGTCACCCGCGAACTCGTCCACCAACCGCCCCAGCGGGCCGCGAGTGCGCGACACGCTACGGTCCATGGGACGCCACGGTAGCCGTCGACGGTTTCGGAATCGGTGCTATTTCCACGCGCCGGTTTTTCGCGCGGCCATCTTCGCTGGCGTTCGGGCTGACGGGTTGTTCGGAACCGAACGCGGCGGCGAACACGGACGGCGCGGGTACCCCCTCGGCGATCAGCGCGCGCGTCACCGTGAGCGCACGTTGCGCGGACAGCTCCCAGTTATCGGCGAAGTGGCGATTGCTGTCGCGCACCGGCTGGTCATCGGTGAAACCACTGACCATGAGGACCTCGTTTCGCGAGGCGAGGTATTGGGTGAGCGGCACCGCAAGGCTCTTCAGGAGCTCGCGCCCTTCGGGCTGGAGCTGGTCGGAGTTCAGCGCGAACAACACGCTGCCACGAATGCCGATGCGGCCGTCGACGAGGGTGACGCGACCCGCCGCGAGCGGCACCGCCAGGGCCTGTTCGAGCGTCATGCGACGCTGAGCCTCGGCCTGTCGCTGCTTGACCTCTTCATCCAGGCGGTTCGAGAGTTGCAGCTGCATGCCGATCACGCCCACGAGGATCAACACGAAGGCGCCCAGCAGCACCGACATCAGGTCGCCGAACGCGGCCCAGATCGGTGCGGCCGATTCGGATTCGAACTCGACGTCGTCGCTCATGCCGTTTCGTCCATGGTCGGCAGGCGTTGCGCGGCGAGGCGCTGCATGTCATCCAGGATCTGCTTTTGCGAGAGCACGCTGAGATCGACGACTTCCCTTGCCTGCGCCACGTAGTACGCCAGTTGTTCGTCGCTGCGCACGAGCGAGTTGTCCAGCGCGGTGGCGATCTGCTCCAGGCGTTCCATCAAGGCATCGTTCGACCGGCCGAACGACTGGACACCCGCGCCGAACGCTTCGGCCAGGCTCGTCACCTCGAGGGCGCTGCCGGTGACCTGTGCGGCGACCGAAGCCAGCTTGCCGGTCTCGGCCTCGATCTGATCGGTGAATCGCGTACCCACACGCTCAAGCAGGTCGGCCGACGTGGCCACCAGCGCGTCGACGGCGGCACGTTGCTCGGTCGACGCGTGGTTCACGGCATCGAGCAGGGTTTCCAGGGTCGCCAGCAAACGGCTGCGCTCCTCTAGCATCGCCGTGTCGCGCACCATGCTGTCGGAAAGTTTCTGTCGCAGCTCGGCAACGACTTCGGCGGCGACCTTCGGCGCCTCGGACGCGGCTTCGACGAGGCGGGAGATCTCGGCGATGGTGGCGCCGGCGTCGGCCTTGGTCTGTGCCGTGATGTCGCCAGCGGCGCGGGCGAGCGTATCGGCCCACAACGTGAGCCGTTCTTCGTCGCGCGATGCCAGTGCGTCCTGCAGGTCGGTATGCGACTGGCGGACGGCATCGATCAGCGATGTGGCGTGCCGCTCGAACACGGCTGCCGTATCGACCGACGTGGCTTCGAAACGCGCGGAGACGGCTTCCACGACGCTCGTCGAATGCTCTTCGAAGGTCTGGGTGAACGCTTCCAGTGAGCCACGCAGATCGTTCGCCACGGCTTCATTCGTACGGCGTTGCTCCGCCAGGGCATCGTTCCAGAGGCTGGCGATCGTCCCGGTGGATGCCTGGAAGCCCGCCGTAAGGCCGTCGAGGTGCCGTTGCACTGCTTTCGTCACGGTGTCGTGCAGCGATGCCGCTTCACGCGCGAGCCCGGCCATGGTGGCGTCGATGACTGGTTGGAGCGTCGCGCTCGCCGCGCGCGCGCTTTCGGAGACACTGTCCTTGAGCGATGCCTCGACCGATGATGCGAGGCGCGTGTACATCGCGTCGGTCGAGGCGTGGAATGCTTCCTGGTTCGCGAGCTGGCGGTCACTGGCGGCGAGACTGTTCTGTTCGATAACCACCATCATCGCTTGCAGGCGGTCGACCAGGGCGGGCATCGACTCGGCCTGCTGTTGCAGGAGCTTGAAGGCTTCTTCACGCTGGTGCGCCTGGGAGTGGATGCGCAGGGTCGTGGCGATCTTCACGTCCAGCAGCTGTACCGCCTCGAGCCGTTCGCGCCTGCACAAGGCCGAGAGCAGCCCGAGCATCGCGGAACTGGCCACGCCCGCGATCGACGTGCCGAAGGCGAAGCCGAGGCCCTTCACGGGCGCGGCGAGCGAACCACGGATCGCCTGCAGATCCGTCGCGCTTTCCAGCGCGATGCCGGTGCCCCTCAGCGTCGCCATCATGCCCAGCAGCGTGCCAAGCATGCCTAGCAAGACAAGCAAGCCCACCAGGTAAGGCGTCAATGCCGGCGCGGGCATGGCCGCGCGCGCGCCCTCGATACGCAGACGTACCGCGCTCCGCAGGCTGGCATGCAAGGGCTCGAGCCACGCCGCTAGGCTCGGCGGCGGCGCGGACAGGTCGGCCACCGCCAGCCGTAGCGATCGCGTGGCTTCGCGATAACGGTGCAATTCGAGCGCACCGACGAGGTAACAGGCACCGATCAGCCCTGCGACTGCCGCACCCAGCGGGTTCGAGCCGACGTAGCCGATGCCGATCCAGCCGATGGCGGCAAGGCCGACGAGGAACACGGCGAAGTAAAGAAGATTTCTGAACATGACTACCCAATTAGCTGGCGCGCAGCGCTGCAAGCAGGCCGTCGACCGGTTGAAAACGAACATCCAGTTCGGCGAGCAAGACGCTCCGCATGTCCTTTCGGAATACGTCCATCCATGCACCCGAGCCCGCCTGTTCCCGCTGGCGGAGGCGATCGAAGTGCCCCCCGAGCACGGTGGGCACGGCACCCAGCAACTTTTGCTCGCGCGGACTCAACGCAAGCTCCATCACCGCGTCGACCTCCGCCAACCTGGCCAATGCGGGCGATTTCGCCGCGAGCATGTCCCGCAGGCGACCCCGCAGTTGGCCCGTGGTGGCCTGCATCGACCTTTGCAGGGCGAGATAGCGTTGACGGAACAGCGTGTAGTCGGCCGTCTCGTCCACGCCAGCGCCCCGCCCGGCGTCGCGATCGCCGGAAAGAGCCAGTTCGCGCGCTCCCACGATGGCGTTCACCAGGGATGCCCGGGCGCGCACGCACTCATCTTCCTGCGCGCCGCCAAAAGCCGGCACGTCCTTGGCCGGCGCCGATGGCGTGCCATCGAGGGCCGTGGAGAGGGCGATGGCGTGGGTCCACTCGAGCCATTGGCTCAACCGGTCCGACAGCGATTGGCTGGATGGAGGGGTCTCGACGTCCGTGAGCCGGGCAAGCAAGCGGATGAACGTCGGTCCCCGGACCATCGTCCGTTGGGAAGATTGCACGGTTCTGCTGGTCAAAAGAGGCTGATTTTACTCTTTTATTTCACCTCTTGCCTCGGATATCGTAGATCCCACGCGACGACGTCATGGATACCTCGGATGGGGAAGCTGATTTGCACGCCATGAACCGCGGCCGCGTCCCATCCGCCCTGCTGGCGGGCTCGATCCTCGTTATCGCGATTTCGGCCATGGGGCCCGCCCTCTGGGCGAACTGGCTACTTGAGAACGCCGTCGTCGTCGTGGCCCTGCCGCTGCTGGTCGTGGGCT
The DNA here is from genome assembly GCF_049913125.1 of Luteibacter sp. E-22. Lineage (GTDB taxonomy): Bacteria > Pseudomonadota > Gammaproteobacteria > Xanthomonadales > Rhodanobacteraceae > Luteibacter. The sequence goes on along the minus strand of NZ_CP183975.1, from coordinate 191,481 downwards.
ACCGCCGGCTACATTTCTCCAACGCCACCTGTGTGTCGCTTTTCGTGTTCCTGGCCCTGCACGAGATCGGCGCGCACTACACGTATTCGAACGTTCCCTACGACGAATGGTTCGCCGACATCTTCGGCGTGACTTTGAACGGCCTGCTCGGCCTGACACGCAACCACTTCGACCGGCTCGTCCATTTTTCCTATGGGCTGCTGATCACTCCCGCCGCCGTCGAACTCTTTGCGCGCCGGGCACCGCCGCAGGGTATATGGCGCTGGATTCTTCCGGTCACCTTCATCATGTCCCACGCCCTGATCTACGAGCTGATCGAGTGGGCCGCGGCCACCGCGTTCGGCGATGGCCTGGGCCAGGAATACCTGGGCACGCAAGGCGATGTGTGGGATGCGCAGCAGGACATGCTGCTGGCGTCGCTGGGCAGCATCGTCACCATGGTGTTCCTCGGCGTGACACGACGGCTCCCCGTCGAAGCTGGGCCGTCGGTCAATCGATAGCGAGCACGATCGCGAAGGCCGCCGTGGCGGCGAGCACGCACGGCACCAGGCGCAGCGCATACTCACGACCTCCACGGATCCCCGCCAGCACGCATTTGAGCAGGGTATTCGCCACCAGCGCCGCCAGTACGCCCTGCCCGCCCGTCTCGATCGCGGCCTCGCCGGACGAAACCATTTGCGCGGCAGACGCCGCGGCCGCATGGACATCGGCGATACCCGACATCGCCAGTACCCAGGGTATCGAGGTACTTCCCAGATGGTCCCGAACGATGGCCGCCAACAGGATGATGCCGGCGAACACGAGCATGAAACGAATGGCGGACAGCGGCTCGAACGGACGCTTACCGGCGAAGGCCGCGGTGTCGGAAGGCGATGCAGTGGAGCGAAAGCCGAGCAGGAGCGCCAAGCCGATGGCAACGCCTCCCGCCACCGTCAGCGGCAGGGCCAGATGGGCAAGCAGAGTCGGAGAGAGCATGCCGACGACCACCGCCAGCTGCGCGAACGTGGCGACGTTCGACGCCACTCCTCCGCTGGCTGCCGCCGCGACCACCTCTGGAGTGGCGCGTGCCCGATCGCCCATGGCCACGATCGTGGCCGTGCTCGACACGAACCCGCCCGCCAGCCCGGCAAACGCGACCGCCGTGCGCGTGCCGAGCGCCCGCAACATGACGTAGCCGACGGCCGAAACCGCCATCACCGCGATCACCAGGAGCCACAGGCGATACGGGTTGAGCGCATGCCAGGGGTCGAGCGTACGGTCCGGCAGCAGGGGGAGCACGATGAAAGTCGCTCCCGCCAGCAGCAGGAGGTCATGCAGATCCTGCGCGCCGATCAGATGCCTGCTGATGTGGTGGAGACGACGCTTGCTGGCGAGGACGATCGCCACAGCAGCACCTACGCCGCACGCCAGTGGTGGCGACGACATCGCAAGGGCACCGAGCAGGAAAGTCGCCAGCATGGCGATCTCGGTGGTCAGGCCCGGATCGCGGTCGCGGGTACGGCGGTAGGAAGCGAACATCATCGTGCCGACCGCGAGTCCGGCCACGGCGGTGACCACCACGCCGAGAAGGGTGGCGACGGCGCCGCAAAGGCCGAGCAACGCGAACGTACGGATGCCCGCAGGCTCACGCTCCGGCCCCTCACCCTTGGCGCGCTCGCGCTCCAGGCCGACCAGCAAGCCGACGATCAACGCGGCGCCCATGCCGTAAATGGCCGCACCGATATCCGTGGATATCATGCGGCCCGTTCCTCTGCGACAGGGCTCATCATTCCTTCCCCCACCGGACGCGGCGACCCGGTGTCAGGCCGTTACTTGAGGTTCTTTTTCTTCTCGTCCTTGGCGGCCTTCTTTTCCTTCATCGTCTTGGCCGGTTTCTTCTTGTCGCTCTTCTTCGAATCCATACCCTTGCTCATATCGCCTCCTTGGTTGAGATCGTGGTCGCACGGCGTGCGGTGTAGGGAAGATTACGCCAATCCGTACGCCATGGAGTGCCCGTGAATGCGATTCCCCGGCGTCTTAGAGCTTCGCCGACTCGCGCCAGAGGTCCGTTCCGCCATCGGTCGCATATACGTCGATCTCGGCCAGCTCTCCGGCCGTGAAATCAAGGCCCTTCACGGCGTCCAGTGAGTTGTCGAGTTGTTCCACCGTGCGTGCGCCGATCAGCGACGAGGTCACGCGCGGATCGCGCAACGACCAGGCGATCGCCATCTGGGCCAGGGTCTGGCCACGGCGCTCGGCGATGGCGTTGAGCGCGCGGATGCGCTCGAGGTTCGCCTCGCTGAGCTGGTCCTTGCCGAGCGATCCTTCACGGGTGGCGCGTGCGTCGGCGGGAACGCCCTTCAGGTATTTCGACGTCAGCAGGCCTTGGGCCAGCGGCGAAAAGGCGATGCATCCCGTGCCGAGTTCTTCCAGCGTGTCGAGCAGGCCGCCTTCGATCCAGCGGTTGAACATCGAGTAGTTGGGCTGGTGGATGAACAGCGGTACGCGCTCCTCGGCCAGGATGGCGGCGGCTTTGCGCGTGAGTTCGGGCGAATAACTGGAGATGCCCACATACAGCGCCTTGCCCTGGCGATGCAGGTGCGCCAGCGCGCCCATCGTCTCTTCCAGTGGCGTGGTGGGATCGACACGATGCGAATAGAAGATATCGACATAGTCCAGGCCCATGCGCTTGAGCGACTGGTCGAGACTGGCGACGAGGTACTTCCGGCTGCCACCGATACCGCCGTAGGGGCCCGGCCACATGTCCCAGCCGGCCTTGGTCGAGATGATCAGTTCATCGCGGTAGGGTGCGAAGTCGCTCGCCATCACCCGGCCGAAATTCTCTTCCGCCGATCCATACGGTGGACCGTAATTGTTCGCGAGGTCGAAATGGGTCACGCCACGATCGAAGGCACGGCGAAGGATGGCGCGGCCGGTCTCGAAGACATCGGCACCACCGAAGTTCTGCCACAGGCCCAGCGAGATGGCGGGGAGGTCGATGCCACTCCGCCCGCAACGGCGGTAGGGCATGAGGTTGTCATAACGATTCGATGCTGCTTGGTAGGGCACGGACGATGCTCCATCAAATGAAGACCCGAATGTTACGCGTCGTTCCGCTGAAGCGGATATAGGTGCAGACTGTGCGGCATCTTCGAAAGACGGATGAAGCGCACACATGACCACGGCCCTGCTCGTCATCGACATGCAGCAAGCGCTCTGTTCCGGCGAGGAAGAGGCGTTCGACATCAAGGACGTGCTCAAACGCGTCAACGTGCTGATCGCCAACGCGAAGATTGGCGGCGCCCACGTGATCTTCATCCAGCACGAAGAGGGCGAAGGCTCCCTGGTTCTCGGCGGCGAGGGATGGCAGCTCACCCAGGGCCTCGCGGCGGCCGATGGCGATATCCGTGTGCGCAAGGCCACGCCGGACGCGTTCCATAAGACGGAACTGAGCGAAGTGCTGGAACGGCTGGAAGTATCCGACCTCGTCGTCTGCGGGCTACAGACGGATTTCTGCGTCGACACGACGGTCCGGCGGGCCCTGGCTCTCGGCTTTCCCGTCACGCTTGCGGGAGACGCGCATTCGACTCTCGACAACGGGGTGCTCACCGCCGCCCAGATCATTGCCCACCACAACCGTACGCTCAGCAATATCAGCAGCTTCGGCCCCCGTGTGCGGGTGAAAGCGGCTGCGGAGATCCGCTTTCCGGCGGTGTGATGTTGGTGGTGAGCCGAATAAAGGGTATATTCGGCTCACGAAATGAGCCGAATGGCTCGACTCATCGGCTCACGACAGCGGTATGAATGACCCCACCTGGATCTGGCAGCACTCCGACTGGCCAGCATTCCGCTGGCGAGACGAGGTCGTCGCGCCACTCCTGCGCGCCTGCCAGCTTGCCCAGGGCCGGCTGATGGGCGCCGCCAGCGCCGTGGATGCCGACCTGGGAGCCCGAAGCGAACTCGATGCCTTGCTGCAAAACATCGTGGCCTCATCGGCCATCGAGGGAGAGCTTATCGATGTCGGGTCGGTCCGTTCGTCGCTGGCGCGCCGCCTCGGCCTGCATGACGAGGTTCCCGGCCGGCGGAGTGCGCACAGCGAAGGCCTGGCCGAACTCATGCTGGACGCCACGAGGAACTACCGCGCTCCCCTCGATCTGCCTCGCTTGCTGCACTGGCACACCTTTCTCTTTCCCGCAGATGGAAACGTCCTGCCCCTGCGCATCCGCATCGGGGAGTTGCGTGGTGACGAACCGATGCAGGTGGTTTCCGGCCGGATGGATAAACCTCGTGTCCATGTCCAGGCGCCGCCCGGGTCCGGGCTGGAAAGCCAGGTCGATGTCTTTCTCGATTGGTTTTCCGCCAGTCGCGAGAACCCTGCGCTCGATCCCTTGCTCCGCGCCGGCATCGCCCACCTCTGGTTCGTGACGCTGCACCCCTTCGACGACGGCAACGGGCGGATGACCCGTGCGCTCACGGACCTGGCGCTTGCGCAAGCGGAACACCAGGCCATCCGCTTCTACACGATGTCCACCAGCATTCTCGATGATCGCCGGGGTTACTACGACACGCTGGAAGCGAGCCAGCGCGGCGGCCTGGACATCACGGCGTGGCTCGAATGGTTCCTGCGGACCTTGCTGCGAAGCCTCGAACAGGCGCTGGCCCACATCGACCGCGTGATGGTCAAGAGCCGCTTCTGGCGGGAGCACCGTACGCAAGAGCTTTCAGCAGAACAGGTGAACGTGCTCAATCGCCTGCTCGACGGAGGGGAGCGTGGGTTCCCGCAGGGCATCAGCGCGTCTCAATACCAGGCCGTCGCGAAAGTCTCCAAGGCCACCGCGACGCGTCACCTGGGCGACCTGCTCGACAAGGGAATGATCGTGCGCCTGCCCGGGGGCGGCCGCAGCACGCGTTACCGCATCGCATGGCCCGGCACGGGCGCCGCGGATACGGAGCGGCCCGATGCGTGAGTCCACGTCGCCCCGCATGACGACCTTCCTCTCCGCCCTCCGGCTCTGGTTGGCGCTGCTCGCCTGCGGGCTGGCCGTGCTGCTGGGTTCGGTGCTCATCGGCGGCGGCGATTCCACCATCTCCGCGTCATGGCAGGCGCTGGTGTCGCCCGCGGAGACCCCGATGCATGCCATCGTCTGGGAGCTTCGCATTCCGCGCGCGGTGGCCGCCTATGGCGTCGGTGGGCTGTTGGCCATCTCGGGTTGCCTCATGCAGATCCTCGTGCGCAATCCCCTGGCCGATCCCTATACGCTCGGCCTTTCCGGTGGCGCCGCCGTGGGTGCGCTCGGCGCCATGCTGGCCGGGGCCGGTGCGTTGGCGACCGCCCTGGGCGCGGCCTCGGGGGCCCTTCTCGCATGCATCGCCGTCTTCGTGCTTGCCCATCGCGACCTGCTTGCCCGCGCTCGCGCCGCGCAGCGCGAAGACTCCACCGACCTCATCCTGATCGGCGTGATGCTGGCCTCGGGCCTGGGTGCGATCGTCAGCATGATGCTCGTGCTCGCACCGGACAAAAATCTGCGCGGCATGCTGTTCTGGATGATGGGCGACCTCAGTGGCGTGGCGAACTGGCTGCTGCCGGTCGTGACGCTGCTCGCTTGCGTGCTCCTGGTCGCACCCCTGGGACGACAGCTCAACCTGCTGATGCGCGGCGAGGAATCGGCCAGCGCCCTGGGCGTCCGGCCGAACGCCGTGAAGTCGGCGATCTTCGCCATCGCGTCGCTGGCCACGGCCGTGGCCGTGACCACGGCGGGTACCGTCGGTTTCGTCGGGCTGGTGGTACCGCACGCGCTGCGCCGGATCGTCGGCAACGACCAGCGTGTACTGCTGCCTGCCTGCGCGATCTGCGGAGGGATCGTGGTCGTGGTGGCCGATACGATCTCGCGCATCGTCGCCGATCCCATCCAGCTTCCCGTCGGCGCGGTGATGGCGATCATCGGCGTGCCTACCTTCATGTTCCTGCTGGTACGGCGGCGATGAGCATCGAGCTGGTCGCCGAATCGCTGGCCGTGTCGATGCGTGGACGGTCGCTCGTCGGCAAGCTGGACATGCGTATCGCGCCAGGGCAGGTATGGTGCGTGCTCGGACCAAACGGAGCGGGCAAGTCCACCCTGCTGCGCACGCTGGCGGGATTGCGTGCGCCAGACGGCGGCCGGGTGGCGCTCGGAGGACGTGACGTCGCTTCGTATCGTCCGATCGAGATCGCGCGCCGGCGCGGCTTCCTACCGCAAACGATCGTGGATGCCTTCAGCCTCACGGTCATGGAAGCCGTGATGTCTGCTCGCCACCCCAGCCTGCCCTTCTGGGCCTGGGGCGACGAGGACACCCGCCACGCGGAGAACGCATTGCGCACCTTCGAACTGGAGGCGCTGGCGGAGCGCGACATCACCACGTTGTCCGGCGGCGAACGCCAGCGGGTGAACATCGCCACGTTGTTCACCCAGGACGTGGACATCATGCTGCTCGACGAACCGCTGTCGTCGCTCGATCTTCACCACCAGATGAAGACATTGCACGAACTGATGCGTGCCGCCTCCGAACAGGGCAAGTCCGTCATCTATACGGTCCACGACATCAATCTCGCCTTCCAACACGCCACGCACGCCGTGCTGCTGGATGGCAAGGGCGCCGCGCTAGCCGGCCTCAAGGACGATGTCGTCACCAGCGAACACCTCAGCGCCGCCTTCCACCACCCCATCCATGGCGTCACGCTCGGCGACGAACTGTTCTTCCGTGCCGAACGCCTCAACGGATCATCTCGATGATGCGACTCATCACCTTCGTCGGACTGCTCTTCGGCACCGCCGCCGCCACGGCATCGGTCACCGTCGTCGACGATGCCGGCCGCAGCGTGACCTTGCCCGCACCCGCCCATCGCATCGTCAGCCTGGCGCCCAACCTCACCGACGCACTGTTCGCTGCCGGTGCGGGCGCCTATGTCGTGGGCACGTCGCGATTCAGCGACTATCCCGCAGCGGCGAAGAAGGTTCCGGTGGTCGGCGACGCGACCATGATCGACCTGGAGCGCATCGTGGGCTTGAAGCCCGATGTCGTCGTGGTGTGGAAAAGCGGTAACGCCGCGTCGCAGGTGGAGAAACTCACGCGCCTGGGGATACCGGTGTTCTACTCGGAAACGGCAAGGCTCACCGAGGTGGCGTCCACCACGCGCCGGCTCGGCAAGCTCGCCGGCACGGAGGACGCCGCCGACCGCAACGCCGACGCCTTCGAAACCGAACTCGACCGGCTGCGAACCGCCTATGCCGGCAAGAAGCGCCTGAAGGTGTTCTTCCAGATCTGGGACCGGCCGCTGATGACCGTCGGCCGCGCGCAGATCATCGACGACGCCCTGGTCCTTTGTGGCGGCGACAACATCTTCGCCGACCTCGACCAGCCCGCGCCGGCCGTCGGTCGCGAGGCGGTGCTGGTGCGCAACCCCGATGTGATCCTCAGCGGCGGCGGTGAAGGAGAATCGTTGAATGGCTGGAAGGCTTCGGGCTTCCTCGCCGCGGTGAAGCACGACAACGTCTTCGCGATCGACGCACCGACCCTGGCTCTTCCCTCCCCCTCGATCCTCTCCGGGGTAGCCACCCTCTGCCATGCCCTTGACGAGGCTCGTACGAGGGCGGCGCGCTGACCCTATCCATTCGGCGATCTCGCGGCGACTGGTCCTCGCCCGGGTCGGGCGATAGAATCTCACTTCCTTCCCATCCAGGCGTCAGTCCAGTGCGCAAGTAATGCCATTGCCCCCAAGGGGGAATTTCGATCTTCCCCACAGCGGGAAGCCGATGGCATGAAAGAGATGGCGCATGACGACGACCTTCCTGACGCTCGATGGCGTCACTTGTGTCCTTCCCGATGGAAGGACGCTTTTCTCCGACCTCCACGAATCGTTCGACGACCGCCGCACTGGCCTCGTCGGCGGCAACGGCGTGGGCAAGAGCGTGCTTGCGCGCATCCTTGCCGGACGGCAGGAGCCGACACGGGGGCGTTGCGATCGCGTCGGCCCCGTCCATTACCTCGCACAACGCGTCGCCGACGATCCGGCTGAATCGGTCGCCACGCTCGCCGGTGCCGGCGATACGATCGCGGCGTTGGAACGGATCGAGGCGGGGAGCACCGACCAGCGCGACTTCGACGCGGTAGGCGATCGATGGGCCGTGCGCGAACAGCTTCGTGACGCGCTCGATGCGGAAGGCCTCGCCCATGTGGACGCGCGTGGCCCGACCCATGCCCTGAGCGGAGGCGAAGCCATGCGCGTGGCCCTGCTCGGCGCACGCCTTCGCGCTGCGGATTACCTGATCCTGGACGAGCCGAGCAACCATCTCGACAACGAAGGCCGCACGGCGTTGATGCAGTGGTTGCGAGGATGGCATGGCGGCCTCCTCGTCATCAGCCACGACCGGCGACTGCTCGGCCAGATGGAGCGCATCGTCGAACTGTCGCCCCGGGGCTTGCGTAGCTATGGAGGCGACTACGCCTTCTACGAACAGGTACGTCGCGAGGAACGGCACGCCGCCGAACGCGTACTCGATGCACGCAAGACCGAGCGCAAGCGTGGTGAGCAGGCGCTGCGCGAGCAGCAGGAAAGGCAGGCGCAGCGACAGGCCCGCGGGCAACGTGACGCCAGCCGGGCCAACCAGGCGCCCATCCTGCTCGGTGGACGGAAGAGCCGGAGCGAAGGCTCGGCCGGAAAGCTGAAACGACAACGGGAAACCACGCGCGATGCGCTTTCCCAAAGGGTCGCCGAAGCGGCGCGGCACGTGGAAAGCGAGGTGTCGCTCGCCGTGCTCGCCCCGGACGCGACGCGCGTGGCACGACGCAGGGTGGCCGTGCTGGAGCGCGTGGAACTGCCTTTCGTGCGTGGTGCGGCAGGCATCGTCGATCTCGTCCTCATGGGCGGGCAGCGTGTCGGTGTCGTCGGTGCCAATGGCAGTGGCAAGTCCGCCCTGCTGCAGGTACTCGCCGGACGAATCGCGCCACGGGCCGGGCATGTCGACGTTCCCGTGCCCGTGGCCTGGCTGGACCAGCGGCTTTCGACGCTGGACCCGGGCCGCCCGGTGATCGACCACATGCGGGAAGCGAATCCCGCGGCGGCCGAGGATGCGCTACGCCTGCGGCTCGCCCTGCTCGGGCTCGATGCGGACAAGGTAGCGGTGCCTGCCGCCCGACTGAGCGGCGGGGAGCGCCTCAAGGCCGCCCTCGCGCTGGCGCTCGTCGCCGATCCGGCACCGCAACTGCTGCTTCTCGACGAACCGGGCAACCACCTCGACCTTGCCTCGCTAGAGGCACTGGAGACGATGCTCCAGCAGTACGAGGGTGCGCTCATGGTGGTGTCGCACGACGGCGTCTTCCTCGATCGCCTTCGGCTTACCGACCGTCTTTCGCCAACGCCGGCGGGGTGGCGGATGACGCCGTGGTGACGCCATGCGCAGCGCCCCGGCCATGAGGCACATGCCCGCTTCGCGGGCTACGGCGCGTTCGTTCCGGTGTCCTACGGCTTCGCCGCGCCGGCCTTCTCAGGCAAACGGTAGCGCTGCTTGCCGTAGGCCCAGCTTGGCCACAAGGCATGCGCCAGCGCGGTCTTCTCGAGCTGCGGATCGACCGGCTGCGGCTCGAGCTTCTCGCCGTCGGGGCTGTACTCGCCATTCAAGGTATAGCGGTACTGCGTGGGCGCCTGGTTGGGGCGAAGCACGATCAAGCGGTCGTCCTTCAGGTAACCGTAGTTGTCGCCGTACTGCATGATGGCGCGGTCCGGATAACGCTGGGTGAGATCGGCACCAAGCATCGGGTGTTCGCTGCTGATACCGATGAGCGAGAGAAGGGTGGGTGCCAGGTCGACCTGGCTGACGATGTGGTCATCCTTCTTCACCGGCACGCCCGCGCCGAGGATCAACGCCGGAATGTGGAAGTGGCGCACGGGCACGAGGCTCGCGCCGAACACGCGCGCATCATGGTCGGCCACGATCAGGAACACGGTGTGGTTCCAGTACGGCGACTGCTTCGCCCGCTCGAAGAAGCGGCCGATGGACCAGTCGGCATAGCGCACGGCATTCGCGTTGCTTGCCGGATCGCCGTCCGGCTGGATACGGCCGGCGGGATATTCCCAGGGCGTGTGGTTGGACACCGAGAAGGCCACCGTGAGGGTGGGTTTGTCGCCGTCGTCGAGGAGCCGGTGGTGCAACTCGTTGAACATGTCCTCGTCGGACGCGCCCCACGAACCGACGAAGCCCGGCTTGGTCTCGAAGGTGGCGCGATCCACCACTTCATTGAACCCGTTTCCGAAGAAGAACGAGCGCATGTTGTCGAAGTGCGCCTCACCGCCGTAGAGGAATCGCGTGTGGTAACCGAAGGTATCCAGCAGCGAGCCGAGGGTGAAGAAATCGCGCTGGCTGCGCGGCAGTTTCAACACGGCTTCGGCAGGCGTGGGCAGGAAACCGGTGGTGACGGCCTCGAGGCCACGCGCGCTGCGCGTGCCGGTGGCATAGGTGCGGGTGAGCCACCAGCCATCGTTCGCGAGCTTGTCGAGTTCCGGCGTGTATCCCGCGCCACCAAGGCTGCCGACGAACTGCGCGCCGAGGCTCTCCTCGAGGATGATGACGAGGTTGAGCGGCTTCTCGCCCTGACGTGTCGCTTGCTGACGATGCAGGCTCGGGTATTGCGGATCGAGCGGCGCGCCGTCGAGCCCGGCGTCCCTGCGCACGATCGACTGCATCTCGTCTTCGGGCATCTTGCCGTACACCGCCGACGCGGAGCGTTCATTGCCCAGCGCGATGGCCGCGTTCAGCACGTTGTAGAGCGAGTTCAACGGCAAGGTGTTGACCATCGCGTCGTTGGTGAAGGCGACTTGCGAGGCATTCAAAGGACGATGCTGCAACGTGCCGCGGCCGGCGAGGAAGAGCACCACGAAGGCCAGCACGGTGGCCACGGGGCGCAACCATCCGCGCATCGGCACGCGATCCGGCCGGCGCGTGGGCAGCAGGCGGAAACCCAGCCAGCCGATCAGCGCGAAGGCCACGAGGCCCGCGGCCACCGAGAGCTTGTACCCATGCCAGAGCATGGCCGCCACTTCGTTGGGGCTGGTCAGGTATTCGAAATAAAGACGGTTCGGCCGCGTGTCGTATTCGACGATGAACTGCGGCGTGGAAACTTCCAGCAGCACGAAGGCCAGCCACCAGAAGCGCAGCCACCATGCGGCGATGCGCGTGGGCCATGCGCGGTGACCGAGCCAGGGCGAGAGCAGCGCCGGCCACGCCACGATCATGGCGACCAGCGAGAGGTCGATGCGCCAGCCGCCGAACAGCACCGGCCAGAGGCCGCCGGCATCGTGTACGCGGGTCCACTGCCACAACGATAGTCCCACGCGCGAGAGCGTCAGGAAGACGAGGGCGGCAACGATGAAACGCCAGGTGAGCTTGCGCACGTTGGAGATCCGGGTGGGGCGCGGCGGATGGCCACGCGTGGAAGACGCATGTTACAGCGCCAAGACTTTACACTGTGCGTCCCATCAGCAACTTACGGCGGCCTTTCGGCCACCGCACGAGGATCGACGATGTTCAGACTGGCCGAGGCCCAGCCGATCGCCACCGGGCATGTCCGCGAGGTGTACCAGCACCCCGGCGAGGCGGACCTGTTGATCAAGGTGATCGCCAGCGGCTCCATCGAGGAACGCTGGAACAAGGCCCCGTGGTATCGCCGCATGGCACGCAGCGGGCCGTACAAGGACTTCGTGCGCGAATTCCGCGAGTACGTCACCGGGATCTACGTGGGCGGCTATGCCACTTCGCCCATCGCGCGGGTGGTCGGCCTGGAGATGACCGACATCGGGCTCGGCCAGATCGTGGAGAAGGTGCGCACGCCCGATGGCCGGCTGGCGCCGACCCTGCACGACTGGGTGAAGGCGGAAGGCTTCACGGCGAAGACCCAGGCGGAGCTGGACGAGTTCTACGCGCGACTGCTCTCGCACAACACCATCGCCGCCGACCTGCACGCATGGAACGTGGTCTACGGCGAGGACTCCCGCGGCGGGCCACGCCTGGTCATGATCGACGGCTTCGGCGAGAAGAACATCATCCCGCACTGCTCGATGAACCGCGCGCACAACGCCTCGCGGACGAAGAAGAAGTACGAGCGCATGCTGCGGCGGACGAAGGCCGACGCGCCGCCTACTTCGTAACCGCTGGCGACGGCACGCAGCCGGGTTTCGACGCCGCCATGGGAAGCAGCGCGAAGCGCGAGCGGTTCGCCACGCCCAGCGGCACGACCTTGTCGGCGACGATGCAGTCGTCGAACGCTTCTTCGTTGATGAGCAGCCAGCGATGCGCCGGATCGGCCGCCTGCCAGGCGCGCGCATCGCGCAGCTGTGCCGCCGAATCGCGCGCGAAGCCGAACTCCGCCACGGGCCGCCGTGCCTGATAGAGAAGCTCCTCGCGCCACACCACGAGGCCGAGCTCGCCATCGGTGCCGATCGCGGCGTCCGCCTCCTCCATCAGCTGACGCGTGGACTGGTTGGCGTCGAGCAGCGGATACGTGCCCAACGGCCAGATGATCCATGCCAGCGCCATGCCACCGAGCAGGGCGGCGACCCCGCGTCGTGGCCTGAAAACCAGCGCCGACACCAGGAAGCCCACGCCCACCGCGATCACGCAGACCCAGAGGTCGTGGCCGTGGCCCGGCAGTTCGTAGCCTTCGGCGATGCGTTGCGCCGCCTTCGGCGCCTTCGTCAGCGCCCACAGGCCGGCTCCGCCGAAGACCGCGGCGCAAGCGACCGTCACCCAGAACGCGACCCTGGGCAACCAGCGCGTCTTCAGCAGGTCCACGACATACGGCGCCATCGCCAGGGCCAGCATCGGCAGCGCGGGCAGGATGTAGATCTCGCGCTTGCCGCGCGGAATCGAGAAGAACACCAGTACCAGCACGAACCACAGCAGGGGCATCCACACCCGCGGCTCACGCAGGCGCAGGGCCTCGCGCCAGCGCGGCACGAGGAAAGGAACCAGCAGCCAGGTCGGAATCCACTGGCGCAGGATCACCAGCAGGAAGAACCACGGTTTTTCCTCGTGCTGCCAGGAATTGGCGTAGCGCTCGGCGGTCTGCCGGAACAGGATGTCGTGCACATAGGCCAGATACTCCGGCGTGCGCAACCCGTAGGCCGTCGCGAGCATCGGCACCAGCCACAGCGCGATGGCGAGCAGGAAAGCCAGCGCGCCGCCCGCCCAGCGCCAGCCGTCGCCGCGGGTCACCGTCACCCCCGGCCATTGCCGCGCACGCATCACGGCGTAGGGAACCAGCATCAGCAAGGCGATGACGCCCACACCCTTCGTGATCACCCCCAGCCCGGCGGCGAAACAGCCCAGCCAGTACATGCGCCAGTTCGGGCCGCGCAAGCAGTGAAGCAAGATGCCGGTATTGCCCAGCGTGATCCAGAACAGGTTGAGTGGGTCGATCTGCGCGTGCTTGATGACGTCGACGAACTGCATCGTCGCCAGCACGAGCGTCGCCGCCACCAGGCCCACGCGCGCGTTCCACAGTCGCCGGCCGAGGTGCCAGACGAGGGCGAGCGTGCCGAGGCCGGAGAAAAGCGAGGTCAACAGGAAGGCGCCGCGCCAGCCGCCCGTGAGCCACATCCAGAAGGCCTCCGTCCACATCAGCATGGGCGGCTTGTCGGAATACAGCTCCATGCCCCGGTGCGGGAACAGCCATTGGCCGGATTCGAGCATCTGCCGGGCGACGAGGGCGAAGCGCGGCTCGTCCGGCGGCCACGGGTCACGCAGGCCGATGCCCGCCGCCAGCACGGCCAGGGCGATCAGCATGAACCAGCCGAACTCGCGGCGAAGGGATCGTTCGTCGGTGGATAGCATGGATACGTCTGGCAAGGCGGTCCCGCGCATCGTAGCCGAAGGGGCACCCCGCCACCCTTACCGTTCGCTTAGGGGTCCATTTCAATTTTCCGGAGCTGGCACGTCTAAAGGGTTCGCCGGTGCGGAAATCGGCGTTCGTCCCTGCCCGTACGGGCGTCGATTTCCCACCGTGCGACCATATAGCGCTTATATCCAGCCCATGAACGCGGTCAGGCAAACCATGGATCCATCCGAGGCGGGCACGCCACCCGGCGGCACGCGCGCCACCCAGGTGGTGGCCCTGTTCCGCGAGCACAACGCGGCACTCGTGGGCTTCCTGCGGGCCCGGCTGAACTCGCTCGCGGATGCCCAGGAAGTGGCTCAGGAGGTCTACCTCAAGCTGCTCTCGCTGGACGACGCGACCGTGATCGACTCGCCGCGCGCCTTCCTGTTCCGGGCTGCCTCCAACCTGGCCGTGGACCGCCTGCGCATGCGCAACGTGCGAGCCTCGGCGCCCGCTGACCCCGACGGCGACAACTGGCACGCCACGCCGATTCCCGAGCAACACGCCTCGGCCCACGAACAGTGGCGCGACCTGCGCCAGGCACTCGACGAACTGCCCCCCAAGACCAGTCGCGCCTTCGTCATGCACGTGATCGAAGGGCGGGAATTCGCCACGATCGCGCGTGAGATGAATCTCAGTGAGCGCATGGTGCGCTACCACGTCGGCAATGCCCTGGCGCATTGCCGTGAACGCCGCGACCGCGCGGAGAACCTCCGATGACCACGACCACCCACGCTGCCGATCGGCAGATCGAGTACACCGCCGCCGACTGGTGGGTCCGCCTTCGAGACCCCGGCCTGCCCGATCCGGCCTTGCTCCAATGGAGCGAGTGGCTCGAAGCCGATCCGCGGCATGCGGAGGCTTTCGACCGCGCGTCCGCCCTCGCCGAAGTGGCCGGAACCATGGACGCGGAGAACCGCAAGGCATTCGCCCATCGGTTCGCCCCGCCCCGGCCGCCGCGCCGCACGATTCCACGCGTCGCTCTCGCCGTGGCGGCCAGCGTGCTGCTCGCCGTCGTCGGAGCGGGCACGTTCCTGGGTTTGCGCCATGGACAGGTAGAAGCGCCGCGGCAATACGTCAGCGAACGGGCGGGCCATCGCGACATCGACCTTCCCGACGGCTCCAGCATCGAACTCGGCGGCGCCAGCTCGATCACCGCGCGCTACGGTCGCGATGAGCGCGCCGTCGACCTCGAAGCAGGCGAGGCGTTCTTCCGCGTCGCGCACGCCGAACGGCCGTTCGTCGTCCATGCGGGGCCCTTGCAGATCCTCGACCTGGGTACCGCCTTCAACGTGCGCCGCACCGGCGACCGGGTGACTGTCGCCGTCACCGAGGGCCGCGTGCGGGTCTCGCCCCTGGCCACCCAGGGTGACGCCGGCACCATCGAACTGGGAGCGGGACGTGAAGTCTCCTTCGACCCTGAGACGCAGGCGATGCGGATCCTCGACATCGACCCCGCGAGCGCCACCGCCTGGCGCGGGCATCGCCTGGAGTTCGTCAACGAGCCCTTGTCCTCGGTGATCGAAAACGTGAACCGTTACAGCGCGCGACCGATCCGGCTCACCGATCCTGCCCTCGGCAAACTGACGTTTACCGGTACGGTCGAGGTGGATACCATCGACAGCTGGGTATCCGCCTTGCCGCGAGTCTTCCCGGTACGTGTCGACACCTATCCCGACCGGCTGGAACTCGCTCGCCAGACCACGATGGCGCGGAGCATCCAGCCGCGCTGAAGACCACAAGGGCCGCAAGTCTTGCAGTACATGCTTCGCGGGCGCCGGCGCGCACTCACCGGCGCGCTCGCGCTGGCTCTCGCGGCGCATGCCGCCGGGGCGGCCGAAGCACCTGCCGACGGCCCTTCCGTCCCCATGCCATTCGCCATCGCGCCGCAACCGCTGGCCACGGCGTTGCTGGCCTGGGGCAAACAAGCGAACGTGCAGGTCCTCACCGCTTCCGGCTCGATCGCCAACTGGCGCTCGGGTGGCGCCCAGGGCGTATTGACTCCGAATGCCGCGCTGGACGAGTTGCTCGAGGGCACCGACCTGCAACGCGAGTCGTACGACAAGCGCACCGTCGTGGTCCGGCAGCGGCAGAAACCCGACAACGCGACACCCGCCCCGGTGGATCCCGACGTCGCGTTCGATCCTGGCACCGTCGTGCCACTGGCCACCGTGGACGTGCAAGGGCTGGTTTCCGACACGGGCTTCAAGGCAGACACCACGCGCACCGTCACGCGCGGCGAGGCGCGACTCACCGATGTACCCCAGTCGGTCACCGTGGTGACCCGGGACGTGATCGAATCGCAGCAGGCCGTGGATATCGGCGATGTCGCCCGCTACGTGGCGGGAGTGCAATACGTGGACGGGTATGGCGGCTCGCCGCTCTTCCTGATCCGCGGCTTCGACGCTGGCCACGGCTTGACCGACGGCATGCCCAACGGTATCGCCCGTACCGAGGATCTTCCCCCGCTGATCGGCATCGAGCGCGTGGAAGTGTTGCGTGGCCCCGAGGCCATCCTTGGCGATGCCTCGCAGAACAACAATTTCGGTGGCTCGATCAACGTCGTCATGAAGAGGCCACAAGCCGAGTCCGTGCGCACGCTGACCTATTCGCTGGGCGAGTACGACGGCGCGCGACTCGGCCTCGACCTGGCGGGCGCCGCCTCGAAAGACGGCAGCGTGACCTACCGCCTCGTGGCGGCGGGCCAGCGCGGCGAGAAGACGCCGCAAGGCTTTGGCGGCGGCAGGGGTGCCTATCTCGCCCCGTCACTGGCGTGGCAGGGGGAGCAGACGCGGGTGATGGGCGGACTGGAGTTCGTGGACAACCGCGTGCCCGGCCCCGACCACACCGTGCTGCTGGGTCCCGGTCTGTCCACCGCCAAGCCTTACCGTTCCTTATCCGCCGATCCCACCGACGAATCGACCTATCGTACGAGCCGGGCGGTATTCGAACTGGACCATGAATTCGGCGATGACTGGACCTTCCACAGCCAGGGCCAGTACGTGCGCCAGCGCAGCGACGGCCGCAGCCAGTCCTATCTCGCCAGCGGATTCGCCGGGGCGCTGGACGCCGTGGATCGCCGCTTCCGCTATTCGGGAACGTACTGGACCTGGCAGAACGACCTAAGCACCACGTTCCGCCATGGCGACGTCACGCACACCTTGCTGATGGGGTTGGACCTGGCGCGGACACATGCCGGCGACAACGGCAGCGGCAGTACCGAGGAAGGCGTCACGGCGGACACATCGAACATCGACGCCGTGATCATCACCAGGCCGCTTGCCTACGACCTGCGCAGCAGCAACGACTTTTCCGCGAAATTCAATACGCTGGTGGCGCCGGTCAGCACCACGGTGCAAGCGCTGGGTGGCTCGTGGCAGACCAACGCGGGCCTCTACCTGCAGGACCAGATGGCGATCGGCGAGCAATGGAACGTGCTGGTGGCGCTGCGTCGTACCAACTACGAACTGGAGACCCGCTGGCAGGACGGCTCACCCCGCCGGGTGCACAAGTCGCGCTGGATTCCAAAACTGGGCGTGGTCTACAAGCTTTCGCCCACCATTGCCCTCTATGCCGATACATCCACCGGTTTCCAGCCCGATCCCCTGCTTGGCAAGGACGGCCAGCCTCTACCGGTGGCCACCTCGCGCCAGGTCGAACTCGGTGCGAAGTTCGACTTGTTCGACCAGCGCGCGCGCCTGACCGCGGCGCTCTACCGCATCCACGTCGACCACAGTGTCGACCTCGTCTCGCCCGAACCGCCTTTCTTCGCCACGCCGGGGCCGGGCCAGACCAATCGCGGCCTGGAACTGGAATTCGCGGGACAGGTCGCGCCCGGGCTCGACGTGCTCGCCAGCCTCACCGAAGCGCACATCAGCAACCATGACGACACGCGGCCGACCGGTGCGCCGAAGCATCAGGCGGCCGTATGGACGAGCTATCGCTTCGGCGAGGGGGCGGTGAAGCCGTGGGGCGTGGCGGCCGGCATTCTCGCCCGCAGCCGCAGCCTCGGCCGCACGAGTTCGGACGGGCGATATTTCGGCATCCCCGGGCAAGCCAGCGTGGAAACCAACGTATCGCGCTACGGCGAGCACTGGCGGCTCACGCTCGGCGTGAAGAACCTCTTCGCGCGCACGCTGTACGCCGTGAACTTCGACGAGACCTTCGTACCGATACGACAGGGGCGTGTGGTCTTGCTCACCGGCACCTACGACTTCTAACCGCTGGGATTCAGCCAACCGATTTCGCGAATGCCTTCAGCGCGACCTCGCAGGCCTCGCGGCGGAAGGCGTCACGCTCGGCACGTCCGCTCGATTCGCCGAGACGGGGGATGTCATAGCAGCCATCGACGCCCGGCACACCGCCATGACGACGCCAGAACCTGTCGTACGAGGCAGCCGTCACGCCGGCACGGCGATCCAGTGGATGTGCCGCGCAGGACACGCCACGTACGCGCTCCACGCCGTAATAGGTAGCCAGTGCGCGCACCACCGCCAACAGCAGGTCGCGCGGGCGCAGGCCGCCGCTGGCCCGGCTGAACCGGGCGATCGCACCACGGCCCAGATAGGCCCATGAGCCACGCACGGCGCCGACGAGCAGCCCCTCCGCGCCACCGAAGGTGATCGCGCAGGACGAGATCACTTCCTTGTCGCCGTTCAACAGGTACAACCCGAGCTCACCGGTGCACTCGCTTTCCGGGGCGCGTGCATGCAGATAGGCCACTTCGCCGTCGCCGAGCGGCAGCGTGGCAAGGCGTACGTCATGGCCCTTGAGCAGGCGGGTGCTCAAGCGTTCGGGGAATTCGCGCGCCACGAAGCGATAGTGGGCTTCGATGAGCCGCGCGCGGGCATCGAGATCGAAAGACCGCGAGATGTAGTGCGACTGCCAGCGCTCGTACACCCGCGGATTGAACTCGGCGGCCACCCGCATCGCACGCGATGCACCCACCAGCCGGAGCCATTGGGCCTGGCGGCGAAATGCGGTGAGCGTGCGCAGGAGATAAGCGAGCCGCCGCTCCGGCATGGGCCGGGAGCGTCGCAAGATCGCGCGCCGCCGCGCATGGTCGAACACCAGGCCCAGGGGGCCGCGATCCTGGCGGGGCGACGTCCAGCCTAGCGGCAGGTCGTCGAAGGGCGCGCTGTGGGGGTAGCGGGGCTGCATACCTACAAGACGTACGGCGACCCTGAAATTGAAATGCCAGGCTGAGGAAATGGCATGGCCTGCTGAGAGACAACTTCAGGCCTTGGTGGGAGCCGACTCTGTCGGCGATCCCGCGGCAGCGGGCCAGGTCGCCGCAAGCACCCATCGCCGACAGAGTCGGCTCCCACAGGGGTGGCCGGTTCCGCCGGGCGTCAGGTGGTCAGACGCTAGTCTTGCGGCGTTCGCCCTTCCGCTTGCGCCGCTCGTCTTTCCAGACGATCCACGCCGCCAGCAGGGTCAGCAGTGCCAAGGCGAACCAGGTGATCGCGTACATGAGATGGTTGTCGGGGAAGGCGATGACGGTGAGTCCACCGACCGGGCCGTCGTTGCCCTCGCCGCGCCCCGGCGAGGATGCCGCATCGGCATCGACGAAATACGGTGCCACGTCGTCGAGACCTTTCGCCGCGGCGATGGCGGGCACGTCACGCGAGAACCAGCGATCCTCCGCCGGCCGATTCGGCTGCAGGAACGCGCCCTTCGGTTCGCTGATGCGAAGCAGGCCGGTCACCGAGGCTTCCCCGGACGGTCCCGGGGTGCAGGTGGCCTTGCCCCCGCACCAGGCGGGCGAGACGAAACCGCGATTCACGATCACCACGTCGCCACTGCGCAAGCGCAGTGGCGTCAGCAGCCACGAGCCCATGCCGAGTTCGGTGCTCGCCCGGACGCGCACGCTCTTGTCCTGCAGGAAACGGCCGATGAGCTTGACCCGACGGTATTCGTCGTTGGCCGCACTTACCAGCGGCCACTGGCCGCGGCCCGGCGCATCCACCGGTTCCGCGTGCACTCGCGCATCCACGCGGGCGACGAGGTCGTGTTTCCACGCCCGGCGCTGTACTTGCCAGACGCCCAGCGCGACGAACGCCGCGAACAACACCATCCCCAGCAGGGCCAGCAAGCCCAGAACGAAGACGCCGCGCGGTCGGCGCGGCGTCGTGGTGTCGTCGGCGCCGTCCACGCTCAAGGCAGGTTCTTCACCTGCTGCTCGGTCATGTCATGGGACATGCCCGGCATCATGTTCGAGTTGAGGTGGAACATGACCCAGATCGAACCGGAAAGTGTGATCACGACCAGCACCAGCGTGAAGATCAGCGCCAGCATGTTCCAGCCGCCTTCCGACTTCGTGTTCATGTGCAGGAAGTAGATCATGTGCACCACGATCTGGATCGCGGCGAAGGTGAGGATCACCACCGCCAGCGTCTGCGAGTTCGGGATGACCTTGCCCATCACCAGCCAGAACGGGATGGCCGTCAGCACCACGGCGAGGAAGAACCCCGTCATGTAGCCCTTCAGGGTGCTATGGCTGTGACCGTCGTCGTGTTCGTGTTCGTGGTGATCGTGCGATTCGATGTGCGCGCTCACGGCAGCACTCCCATCAGGTAAACGAAGGTGAAGACGCCGATCCAGACCACGTCGAGGAAATGCCAGAACATCGACAGGCACATGATGCGGCGTTTGTTGGCCGGCGTGAGCCCGAAACGGCCCACCTGGAACAGCAAGGTGATCAGCCAGATGATGCCGAAGGTCACGTGCAGGCCGTGGGTGCCGACCAGGGTGAAGAACGACGACAGGAATGCGCTGCGCTGCGGACCCGCGCCCTCGTGGATCAGGTTGGCGAACTCGTAGAGCTCGATGCCGAGGAAGGTGGCGCCGAACAGGCCGGTGACGATGAGCCAGGCCATCATCGTGCCCTTGCGGTTCTTCTGCATCTCCAGCACGGCGAAGCCGTAGGTGATCGAAGACAGCAGCAGCATCGTCGTGTTGATCGCGACCAGCGGCAGTTCGAACAGGTCGGCTCCGGAAGGACCGCCCGCGTAGCTGCGGCCAAGCACGCCATAGGTGGCGAACAGGCAGGCGAAGATGAGGCAGTCGCTCATCAGGTAGATCCAGAACCCGAGCAACGTGCCGTTGGCCGGATGGTGGTCTTCCTTCATCCAGAACTGGAGGTCCTGGTCCGCGACGGCGGCGGAGGGCGTGGCGTTCATATCAGACATGGGCGGCAAGCTCTTCCGTGCGGGCGGCCTCGGTCCGGGCCACGACATCGGCGGGGATGTGGTAGTCGCGCTTGTAGTTGAAGGTGTGGCCGATCGCGGTCACCAGCAGGGCCACGAAGGTGATGCCGGCGATCAGGAACATGTGCCAGATCATCGCGAAACCGAGCACGAAGGCGAAGCCTGCGATGATGATCCCGGCGCTGGTGTTCTTCGGCATGTGGATCGGCAGGTAGCCCTCGGTGCGGCGACCGGCGTTTCGCTCCTTCATGTCCCACCACGCATCCGATTCGTGAATGATGGGAGTGAACGCGAAGTTGTATTCCGGCGGCGGCGAGGACGTCGACCATTCCAGGGTGCGGCCGTGCCACGGATCGCCGGTGACATCGCGCAACTCGTCGCGGCGCTTGTAGCTGACCCACAACTGGACCAGGAACGAGCCGATGCCGAGCGCGATCAACACCGCGCCGAAGGCGGCGATGCGGAACCAGATGGCGAGCGACGGGTCCTCGAAGTGGTTCATGCGGCGCGTGACGCCCATGAAGCCGAGCACGTAGAGCGGCATGAAGGCAAGGTAGAAGCCCACCAGCCAGAACCAGAACGAGCACTTGCCCCAGAACGGGTCCAGCTTGTAGCCGAAGGCCTTCGGAAACCAGTAATTGATACCGGCGAACAGGCCGAAGATCACGCCGCCGATGATCACGTTATGGAAGTGCGCGATCAGGAACAGGCTGTTGTGCAGCAGGAAGTCGGCCGGCGGCACCGCCAGCATCACACCGGTCATGCCACCGATCACGAAGGTGATCATGAAGCCCACCGTCCACAGCATCGGTACCTCGAAGTGGATGCGGCCACGGTACATGGTGAACAGCCAGTTGAAGATCTTCGCGCCCGTGGGGATCGAGATGATCATCGTGGTGATGCCGAAGAACGAGTTGACACTCGCGCCCGAGCCCATGGTGAAGAAGTGGTGCAGCCACACCAGATAGGACAACACGGTAATGACCACCGTGGCGTACACCATCGACGCATAACCGAAGAGGCGCTTGCGGCTGAAGGTGGAGACGACCTCGGAAAACACGCCGAAGACCGGAAGCACCAGGATATAGACCTCGGGGTGGCCCCAGATCCAGATCAGGTTCACGTACATCATGGCGTTGCCGCCGAAGTCGTTCGTGAAGAAGTTGGTGCCCGCGTAGCGGTCGAGGGAGAGCAGCACCAGCACCGCCGTGAGCACCGGGAAGGCCGCCACGATCAGCACGTTCGTGCACAGCGAGGTCCAGGTGAAGATCGGCATCTTCATCATGGACATGCCCGGCGCGCGCATCTTCACGATGGTAGCGATCAGGTTGATGCCGGAGAGGGTCGTTCCCACGCCGGCCACCTGTAGCGACCATATGTAGTAATCGACCCCGACATCCGGACTCTGCGCCAGCCCCGACAAGGGCGGATAGGCGAGCCAGCCGGTGCGGGCGAACTCACCCACGAACAGCGAGGCCATCACCAGCAAGCCGCCGGCGACCGTCATCCAGAAACTGAAGTTATTGAGGAACGGGAAGGCCACGTCGCGTGCGCCGATCTGCAGCGGCACGACGTAGTTCATCAGGCCGGTGACCAGCGGCATCGCCACGAAGAAGATCATGATCACGCCGTGGGCGGTGAAGATCTGGTCGTAGTGGTGCGGAGGCAGGAAGCCCGGATTGCCGTTGAAGGCGACGGCTTGCTGGGCACGCATCATCAACGCGTCGGCGAATCCGCGCAGCAGCATCACGATACCGAACACCATGTACATGATGCCGATCTTCTTGTGATCGATGCTGGTGAACCACTCGCTCCACAGGTAGCCCCACAGCTTCGCCCGGGTGATCACGGCAAGCAGGGCGATGCCGCCGATGGCGACCATGATGAAGGTGCCGACGAGGATCGGCTCGTGGTATGGGATCGCCTCGAGGGTGAGGCGTCCGAAGATCAGTTTGGCTAGATCGGGCATGTTCATTACCGGACTCGGCAAGGCTTGAATTCTGAGGAGGCCGCCGCTCTTAGAGCGGACGTCCGGCAGGTGTCATCGGCTGGCCGGCGGTGCCGTTGCCGACGCACAGGGCGCCGACATAACGCTGGCGGGCGTCGGCCAGGCCCACTCGCGCGCGGGTCGCGGCGTCGAGCGAGGTCACGTTGTAGGCACCGACCACGCCCTGGCCACCATGCGCATCGAGCGCCGCCATGTCGTTCATGCACATGCGGTTGGATTCGACGCAGCGGTTGAGGATGGCGTTGTAGAGGCCGGGGGTGACCGTCCCGTAGTAATGGACCGGTTCCTTCTCGCTCGGCTGTTCGAGCTTGAGGTAGTCCTCGCGGCCGAGCTGGTCCGCGCTCGCCTTGGCCTTCGCCACCCAGGCGTCGAAATCAGCGTCGGACAGGCTATGGAAGCGGAAGCGCATGTCGGAGAAGCCGGCACCACTGTAATTGGCTGAAATGCCTTCGAAATCGCCGGTTTTGTTCATCACCGCATGGAGCTTGGTCTCCATGCCCGGCATCGCGTAGATCATGCCGGCGAGCGAGGGCACGAAGAACGCGTTCATGACGGTCGAAGCGGTGATGTGGAACTCGATGGGGCGGTCCACCGGGGCGGCCATCTCGTTCACCGTGGCGATGCCCTGTTCCGGGTAGAGGAACAGCCACTTCCAGTCCAGCGCCACGACCTCGACCACCAGGGGCTTCGTACCGGGGGCCAGGGTGCGGCCCTGGGATATCTGGTCCAGGGGACGGTACGGGTCCAGCTTGTGGGTGCTGGTCCAGGTCACGGCGCCCAGGGCAATGATGATCAACAGGGGCGCCGCCCAGATCAGCAGCTCCAGCACCGTGGAGTGGTTCCAGTCCGGGGCGTATTCGGCGCGGGCCGCCTCGTTCGACGCCCGGTACTTCCAGGCGAAGATCAAGGTCATCGCGATCACCGGGACGATGATGATCAGCATCAGCACCACGGAAATGATGATCAGGTCGCGCTGCTGCCGGGCGATGTCGCCCGAGGGGGATAGCAGCACGGCATCGCAGCCCGACAAGAGCAGGGCCAGGGCGGGGATCAGCAATCCGCGCAACATCTTCATGGACATTCGCATGATGGAGGCAACCGTGGGGACACGAAAAAATACGCCGATACGCCTGCGCAGGCCATAGGACACTTTGTCCCATGGCCCTGCAAGCCGAGTAGTGCGATCCTTGGCTATCCTGCCATCCACCTCCCCGAGCGGGCCGAATACGATGTCGAGCATTTCACACGCCCATCACAATGCCGCGGAAGGCGCCGAGAACGACGTCCGCCGCCAGCACCAGACCAGCCACGCCGCCGTGGCCCCCGGCGAGATCGCCGTGGGCGTGGTCATCGGCCGCGCTTCGGAGTACTTCGACTTCTTCACGTACGGCATCGCGTCCGTCCTCGTGTTCCCGTCGGTGTTCTTTCCATTCCTGAACCAGCTGGACGGCATCCTGCTGGCCTTCACGATCTTCTCGTTCGCCTTCATCGCGCGCCCCATCGGCACGACGCTGTTCATGGCGATCCAGCGCAACTGGAGCCGAAGCACCAAGCTTACGGCCGCCCTGTTCCTGCTGGGTACCTCAACGGTGTGCATCGCCTTCCTGCCGGCCAACACGTCCAACGGCTACACGGTCATTGTGATTCTGTCGGTGCTGCGCTTCTTGCAGGGCATTGCGCTAGGCGGTTCCTGGGACGGCCTGCCCTCCCTGCTTTCGCTGAACTCGCCGAAGAACCGCCGCGGCTGGTACGCCATGCTCGGCCAGCTGGGCGCCCCGACCGGCTTCCTGATCGCCGCCTCGCTGTTCCTCTTCCTCAATACCCAGTTGTCCCGTGAAGACTTCCTCGGCTGGGGCTGGCGCTATCCCTTCTTCGTGGCCTTCGCGATCAATGTCGTGGCGCTGTTCGCCCGCCTTCGCCTGGTCGTCACCGAGGAATACACCCAGCTTCTTGAAGAGCGCGAGCTGGAGCCGATCGGCATCATCGAGATGGTCCAGGCACAGGGCTACAACCTGTTCATCGGCGCCTTCGCGGCCCTGGCCAGCTACGCCCTGTTCCATATCGTGACGATCTTCCCGCTGTCGTGGATTTCCCTGAATCGCTCGCAGGACATCAACAACGTCCTGGTCGTACAGATCGTCGGCGCGTTCGTGGCGATCCTGGCCACCGTGGCCTCCGGCGTCATCGCCGACAAGGTCGGCCGTCGCAATACGCTGGGCACGATGGCCGTGCTGATCGGCCTGTTCGCCATCGCCTCGCCCTGGTTGCTCGGCGGCGGCAAGATCGCCCAGGATGCCTTCCTGATCGTCGGCTTCGCCCTGCTCGGCCTTTCCTATGGCCAGGCGGCCGGCACCGTCACCGCCAACTTCGCCAAGCGGTTCCGTTATACCGGCGCGGCCCTGACCTCCGACTTCGCCTGGCTGATCGGCGCGGCCTTCGCCCCACTGGTGGCGCTGGGCCTGTCGGCCCGCTTCGGCCTGGTCGCGGTCAGCGCCTATCTGCTCTCCGGCGTGGCCTGCACCCTGCTGGCGTTGCGCATCAACAAGGCCTTCGAGACGGACCGGAACAAGGCTTAAGGGGGCGGTCCTCCGGGGGGAAATAGCCGCCCGATCTCCGGCGCCGTGCCCGTCCGGCACGGCGTACCCTATGCCTCATGCTCTTCGACCTCCCCGACCACGACACCCTCTACCGGGCCCTGCTTGAGCGTGATCCCGCCTATGACGGCCATGTCTTCGTCGGCGTGACCAGCACGGGCGTTTTCTGCCGGCTCACCTGCCCCGCGCGAAAGCCTAAGCTCGAAAACACCCGCTTCTTCGACTCCGTCGCCAGCTGCTTCGAAGCGGGCTTCCGCCCTTGCCTGCGTTGCCGGCCGCTCGATCCCGTGGGCCAGCGCGAACCCATGGTCTCGGCCCTGCTCCGGCGGCTGGAAGAAGAGCCGGAGCGGATCTGGTCCGAGGACGACCTCGTCCGCCTCGGCTACGATCCTTCCACCGTCCGCCGCGCGTTCAAGCGCCACCTCGGCCTCACCTTCCTCGACATGGCCCGCCTGCGCCGGGCCGGACGTGGCATGGATCGACTAGCGGCGGGAGCCAGCGTCATCGACGCACAACAGTCGGCCGGTTACGACTCCGGCAGCGGCTTTCGCGAAGCCATCGTCAAGCTGATCGGCGACAGCCCGGCCGAGCTGCGTGGGCGCGAACTGCTCAAGGCCGACTGGATCGAAACCCCTATCGGCAGCATGCTGGCAGTCGCGGATACCCATGCCTTGCACCTGCTCGAGTTCTTCGACCGCGCAGCCTTGCCCACGGAGTTGAAGCGGCTGCGCGAGGCGAGCCGCTCCACGATCACGTTCGGCCGCACGCCGGTCATCGACCGTATCGAGGCCGAGCTGCGTGATTATTTCGCCGGAACCCGGCTGGCCTTCGAAATACCGCTCGCCCTGCATGGTTCGGTATTCACCAAGGCCGTGTGGGACGAGCTGATCGCCATTCCACCGGGGACGACGCGCAGTTATTCGGACGTCGCGGCAGCCGCGGGACGGCACACGGCGGTTCGGGCGGTCGCCCGGGCCAACGGAGCCAACCAGATCGCCATCGTCATCCCGTGCCACCGGGTGATCGGGGCGGATGGGTCGCTGACCGGGTATGGCGGAGGGTTGTGGCGGAAAGACTGGCTGTTGCGGCACGAACGGAAGGTGGCGGCAACTTGATCGCGGACAGGGCCACTGTTCATGCCTGGTGGGAGCGGACCCTGTCCGCGATGGGAGCTTGCCTCAGCCCAACACCGGATACGGCCCTTCGGCAAACACCTCGTCGTGATACCCCTTCACGCCAATAGCCCGAGCCAGTTCGCTACGAAAATCCTCACCGCGCCGCAGGCATTCCAGCACGAAGGCGAAATCGCGCTTCGGTGCCCAGCCAAGGTCGCGACGGGCGCGAGTACTGTCATAGACGCGGTCCATCGAGGGCAGTAACTTCCACCCGTGCGCCGCATAAAGCGCATCCACCTCGGGGAACAACCCCCGCACCACCGTGGCCGCATCGTGGCGTAACGCGGCGACGGCGTCCCGCGAAAAAGGTGTCGGCGCCGAGACGATGTAACGACCGAAACCCAGCGACGGCGCCCGGTCGAGTGCAAGCAGATGCGCCTCGACGATGTCCTCGATGTCGGCTCGCCGATACAGCAGTTCATTGGCCTGCATGTTCAGCGTGCCGTACGCCGACCGTACGCTCGCATTGTCGTCGTCCTCGGGAAAGAAGCGCGAGGTCCGCAGCACGAGCACCGGCAAATGTTCCTTGCGCGCCACCAGTTCGCACATGCCCTCGGCGGCGATCTTCGTCGCGCCGTAGATGTTCTTCGGCACGGGCACGACGTCTTCGTCGATCCATGCCGCCGGTTCGCCGGGTGCTGGAGACAACGCCGCGCCGAACGTGCTCGTCGTGCTGGTGAAAACGAACGAGCGCACGCCATGCGCCACCGCGGCCTCCAGCAGCGCCACCGTGCCGCCGACGTTGGTGTCGACGAACTGCCGCTTGGAATGCGTCGCGACGTGCGGCTTGTGCAACGTGGCGGCGTGGATCACGCGGGTGACGCCGGACATGGCATCACGCACGAAGGCCTCGTCGGCGATGGAACCGACGACATCCGTATGCGACGAGGGCTTGATGTCGAGGCCCTTCACCGCACGACCGTCCGCTCGCAAGCGGCGCACGAGCGCCTCGCCGAGATGACCCGCGCTGCCTGTGACGAGAACGGTCATCGCATCCTCACCAGATGAGGTCGTCGGGCACGACGAACTGCTTGTAATAGTCGTCGACATCTTCTTCCGACGGCGCCGCGGCACCTTCCTTGCGCCCGTGGTCGAGCACGATCATATCCGGCGCGCGGGCGTGGATCTTGTCGGCGGGCAAACGAGGAATCAACTCGTAGCCCTCGCCGGCACGTGCGATGGCGAGCGCGCCGGATGCCAGTTGCACGCGGAGCGCGTCGTTGACGAAGATGCTGGCGATCTTCTCGCCATCCGGAAAACGATAAGCGCTGTCGCCTTCGCGCTTCACCTTGGTCGTCTCGATGATCTGGCGCACCTGTGCGCGGATTTCCTTCGCACGAGCCTCGGCGTTGCGCTCGGCGGCCAGGGCCCGGTCACGTTCGGCACGTTCCGCCTGCAATTTGCGTGCATCGATGGAGTCATCGACAGGGGGCGGCGGGGCCTTGCCCTGCCGCTGCTTGGCCTGGTCGCGCACGATCTTGGCGGCCTTGTCTTTCTTGACCAGGCCGGCCTTGAGGAGTTGTTCCTGTAATGGATTGCGCATATCGAGCATTTCGTTCCAGCGGGGCTTCGATTCTAGCCCGAAGGGTTGGTTACATCGCGTTACGTGCCTAGGCTTGGTGGCCTCCCCGGAGGTAGAACGAATGCACGTCCTCATTTCCCCGCGCTCCCTGCGCCTGAGCCTGGCCCTGGCCACCCTCCTTGCCACCCCCGCGTTCGCGGCCGACCGGTTGCCGCCACGCGCGGAATGGAAGGCGAGCAGCTCCTCCCAGCAGGTGCCCGCGCTGGCGCCCGAACACGCCATCGACACCGATGAGACCACCCGCTGGGGTGGCGCCTTCAGCCCGGGCCAGTGGTTCCAGGTAGACCTTGGCAAGGTGGCGAAGGTCGGCGGCGTACGGATCCACTGGGACAGTGGCTTCGCCGCCGCGTACTCGATCCAGACCTCCGTGGATGGCAAGGATTTCCGTCCCGTCTACACCGTGACCGACTCGCCCGGCGGGACGGAATACCTCGTGTTCCCCGCCACCGAGGCACGCTTCGTACGCCTCGCTGCGCCGGCGCGTACGGCGGACTGGGGCGTGTCCGTGTTCGAGTTCGAGCCGTTCGCGGCTGCCGATGCGGCCCGCATCGCCGGCCTCGATGGCAAGGACGATGGTGCCTCGCTCTGGTCCGACGGCCACGCCAGGGGGATCGTCGGCAAGGGACCCCGTGGCACGCGGCAACTCGACATCGCCCTGCCCCGTCCGTTGGACATCGCCGGTGTCGAGGTCCTCTGGGACGGGCCGCGTGATGGGGCCACGCTCCAGGCACGCGACGCCAAGGGCGCCTGGTCGACCCTCGACAGCGACCCCGGGAGCCTCGGCGACAGTTCCTATCTCGCGGCGCGCGAGGCTCGGGACGTTGGCGCGTTGCGTCTCGTCGTCGGCGCGAAGGACGGCACCACGCCTCGGATCAAACGCCTGCGTTTCCTCGGCCCCCTCCGCGCCATGACGCCGATGAAGCGCTACCAGGTAGCCGCTTCACGCGACAACGCCGCGCTGTTCCCTTCCTCGCTGCACATGCAACAGGTGTACTGGACGGCGGTCGGTGTGCCCGCTGGGCTGCAGAAGTCGATCTTCGACGAATACGGCGACATCGAACCGTTCAAGGGCGGCCCGCAGATCCAGGCCATCTGGCGCGATGCGTCGGGCCGCACCGCCGTCTCCGACGGCACCGAGCGGAAACACGCGCTGCGCGACGGCTGGAAGCCCATGCCGTCGGTGAGCTGGACCGCGCAACCGGGGCTCTCCATCACCAGCGAGGCCATAGCGGTACAAGGTGACGGACAGCCCGTCGTCCTCCTTCGCCATCGCCTGCACAACGATGGCGCCACCGTCGTCGACGGCACGCTGTCCCTGGTCGTACGTCCGATCCAGGTCAATCCGCCCTGGCAAAATGGTGGCGCATCGCCGATCCACGACATCGCGATCACCGGCACCGGCGCAAGCACGAACGTGCGCGTGGAAGGAAGGACGCTACTGACCTCCCTCACGCCGGTGGACCAGGCCGGGGCCGCTCCATTCGGTGCGCATGGCGAGACGGAAATCACCGCGAACGCGGCGGCGGGTTCCGCGCCCGCCGCCAGGGAAGCCCACGATCCGGACGGTCTCGCCGCTGGACTGCTCGGCTACCGCGTACACCTTGACCCCGGCCAGACGCGCGACATCGTCCTCGCGTTCCCACTCGGCAACGCACCAGCCGATGCGAATGGCCGCCTTCCCGAACCGCCACCGATCGATCGTTCCGCTTTCACCGCCGCCGGATACGACGCGTTGGCGGCCGAGGTGTCCGATGAATGGCAGAAGCGCCTCGGCAGCGTGGGCATTTCGCTACCGGACGAATCGCTCGTGGATATCCTGCGTTCGCAGGCGGCATACATGCTGGTGAACCAGACCGGCCACGCGATGCAGGCGGGACCACGCAACTACAACCGCTCGTTCATCCGCGATGGCGCCGCGACCGCGTCGATCCTGTTGCGCATGGGCGAGATCAAGACCGCACGCGACTACCTCGACTGGTACGCGGCACATGCGGTGCACGAGAACGGCCTGGTCTCGCCTATCCTCAACGCCGACGGCAGCGTGAACCGCGGTTTCGGTTCGGACATCGAATACGACAGCCAAGGGGAATTCATCAATCTCGTCGCCGACGTGGCCCGCTTCGGCGGTGGCCCCGCCAGCGTGAAAGACTATCTGCCCAAGGTCCGTGCCGCGATGCGTTTCATGCAGGAACTGCGTGAACGCACGATGGTGCCGGGATACCTGTCGAACCTGCCTGCGTCCGAACGCTTCCACGGGATCATCGCCCCGTCGATCAGTCACGAAGGTTACTCCAGCCCTACGCATAGCTACTGGGACGACTACTGGGCACTGAAGGGCTGGCACGACGGCGCGTGGCTTGCCGAGCAATGGGGCGACAAGGAGCTGGCTGCCTACGCGCGCGGGCAGTACGCGGCCCTGCGCGAATCGCTGCGCAAGTCGATCGAGACGACGATGGCCTGGAAGGGTTCCGATACCATTCCCGCCGCCGCCGATCTCGGTGACGGCGATCCCACCAGCGTATCGATCGCACTCGATCCTGCGGGACAGATGGACGTCCTGCCGCACGATGCGCTGGTGAGGACTTTCGACCGTTACCTCGCCGACGTACGCAAGCGCGAAACACCGGGTGAGTTGTTCGCATACACGCCGTACGAATTGCGCAACGTGCTGACCTACGTATATCTCGACCGACCGGACGACGCCGCCGAACTCCTCGCCGACGTCGTTCGCGATCGCCGGCCGCCCGAATGGAACATGTGGGCCGAGGTGGTGCATTCGCGCCTGCGCCATCCCGGCTATCTCGGCGACATGCCGCACACCTGGATCGGCTCCGAGTACGCGCGCACCCTCTTCGGCATGCTGATGCGCGAAGCCGACGACGGTTTGTACCTTCTGCCGGGGGCTCCGGCATCGTGGGTGACGGGAAGCGGCCTCTCGGTGACGCGGCTGCCCGTCGCCTACGGATCCTTGAGCCTGACCGCCCGCCGGGACGGCAAGACCTTCACGGTGACACTCGACCAAGGCATCCGCGCCGGCACGCCGGTGCGAGTGTTCTGGCCCGGGCGAGTGAAGCCCGTCAGGGTCATCGCCGATGGCAAGGCGGTCAAGGAATGGGATGCCGATGGCGTGAGGCTCGCCGGCCCCTTTCATATCCTCAAGGCGGAGTACTGACGCGATTACATGAATTCGACGAGAACCCTGACCCTGCGGCTGAAGCGCCCACCCCGCACGGTCGGGCGGATCTCACGCAAGCGCGCATTGAAGGTATAGACCTCGCCGGTGCCTAGTGCGTTGAACCGGGCCCCTACACCGGGAGCGATATTTTTTTCATTCTCGTCGGCAAGTTCCAGCCCGACATTCTCGGGCCCATCGAGCGTGAACAGGTCCGGCTGGCCGACGACCGCATCGCTGGCATCACCGAAGGTGAATGTCGCGACGAGGCCCACCGGCTCCTGGCACTGGTCCACCCTGAGATGGAAGGCCTCCCATCGCGTCGCCCGATCGGGCGTCGCGAAGTTACCCGTGTTGAAGGGGCCCAGTTCCACCGTCTGGTTGAGGTCCTCCGCGACGATGCTGCATGCAGGACGGATAAGCGTCAGGTCGTAGATCTTCATGTGACGAAACGGTTTGGTCGCAACGCCGTTGGGCTGATACGTCCATTGCTGGCCGATGGTCAGCTTGTCGAAGGCGCCGAATTCCACCGGACCCGTCATGCGGACGATGCGATACCCGATGTCGGCATGGTTGCTACGCACGGGATCGCCCAGCTTGAACGTGCGTTTATACTTGTGCGGGAATGAAAAGCTGGTGCCCTCCTGAAGTTCATCGATGTAGAGCTCGACACCGAATCCGGAGTCCTTTCCATCGACTGTCAACGGCACGAGACCATTGACCGTGACCCGGCTGTAGTCCCCTTCGAAAGTCGCCTCACCCTCCACGCACGTCGCCAACACGTTGCCATCGCCGTGTGCTTTCTCATCACGAACGACCGTTCCGGGAAGCATGTCGTTGGTGACGGTTATCTGCGCGGTCTGCCCGATCTGGTAGTAGCCGTCGGCGGAGTGGTAGCAACCGCCATCCTTGGCCCATGCCGTGCCGGACTGCCAGGATGCGCCGATAACTCCCGCAAGCAAAAAATTTCGACGTAATCGCCTGCTTGTATTTTTCATTGCTTACCTCGTTCCGTAAGGAGTGACATCCACGACGGCGTCGTGGGTGGGGAAGTGACTGTCCAGCCACGTGGTCCAGCGCACGGCACGGCGGATCAGGTCCGCGCGGTAACGTGCATTGAAGCGGGGAGTGCGCGAGTGGTAGTTCGACGCGCGCGTCCAAACATCGCCGCTGTCGTTACGCAAGTGTCCGCGTATGCGCCATGCGGCGAGCATGAAAGGGTAGCAGCCGGGTGCGGCGACGTCCGCCGCGGTGATGCCGTAACGGTCGAGGTCGCGAAGGTAGGCCGTATTGAATTGCAGCGCTCCTACGTCGAACGTTCCATTGTCATTGCGTACCCACTGGCCGGGCTTGCCGGCCTCCTTCTCCGCCACCGCGAGCAGCACGTTGGCGGGAACGTCGTAGGCGAGCGCGGCCCCGAGGGAGCAGGCGACCATTTCCTGGCGTTCGGCGGGGACAACCTTTTATTTCATGATTTTCTGAGCAACGACTCTTTTGGAGCCGTCGGCCTGGGGAGACACGGGTCATCCCCGCGCATCACGCAGCCGAGCTCGACAAACGCGAGCGCTGACGAAAGTGTGTAGGAATGCGCCGGCAATCCATATGGAAGTTTCCTCAAAATTTTGAGTTTGTTTCCGACCTTCGACGCAGCTCACGCTTTCATTACGTGGCCCTCTTTCTTAGGACAAGAACGCCCGTGCCGTGCTAAGTGCTACTCCAGCGCCCCGATTCCCATCTCGCGCGAGTCCGTGCGGCCACGGTCGTCCACCACGCGTACGAGGAAACGGCCGGAGCGTTCTGGTACCCACATCAAGGACTGGCCGCTCGGAACGCTGCCCAGATAGGCATCGTCCACGAACCAATAGAGTGTGTGCGAAGCGGCATCGGTCGTCGCCGAGAAAGCGATGCTTTCGCTGCCCAGGCGCGATACGCGTATCTGGTACGTGCTGCCTTTCAATGGCGAGGTGATTTTCGGTGGATCGCCCAAGGGTTGGCCGCCGCCCTGGCAATCCGGCAGCGACGGCGGAATCCTTCGGGGCATGCCTGCCTGGGCGAAAACGCGGGCGAGATCGGAGGGCCAGTATTCGTAGACCTCCGTACGCGTGCGCCCGGGATCGTAAGGAGGACACGCCGGCTTCCCTGTCGCCGTGTCGACCACCACGGGGCGATGCACATTGCTCACCTTGATCGGCGATTTTCCAGGGATGTACCACGTGCTTCCCACCTGGGGGCACCATGCGTTCGGCAAGTCGCCGCTGGCGAGACAGACGGGTATGCGGCGGAGATTCGGTGGATTGCGCCGGATGGGCTCGGCCAGGCCGGGGCGTTCGGCACGCAGTGCGTCTGCGATACGGAAAAACAGCGGCGCGGCGGCGTCCACTCCGACGAAAGCCGGGTTTCCCGCGCCATCGAAGTTGCCGATCCATACGACCAGCACGTAGGGACCGAAACTACCGGCGGTCCATGCATCGCGAAAACTCCACGAGGTGCCCGTTTTCCAGTAGATCGGAAGGCGCGAGGCCTGCGCGGCCACCGCGTCGTCAGGACGCGGATTCTGCCTGAGCATGTCCATGACCATGAAGCTCGCCTCCTCGCTGAGAAGGCGCGTGCCACCGCTCTTCGGCTGCGCGGCGAGCAGGCGCAGCGGTCGCAGTTCACCCCGATTGGCCAGCATCGCGTAGAGGCCGGAAAGCTCCTGCATGGTCACTTCACCGCCACCCAGCACGAGAGCCAGCCCGTAATGCTGTTCGCTGGCCATGCGCGAGACACCGGCATCCCGAAGGAATTGGTAAAGATTGGGATTGGCGAGCTTGGCCGCCACTTGCACCGCCGGAATGTTGCGGCTTCTGACCAGCGCCTGGGTCGCGGTCACCGGGCCCAGGAAATGGCCGTCGAAGTTCTCCGGGGTATACGGACCGAAGGCGGAAGGCACGTCGCGCAGCACGGTCTCCGGGTGGAGCACGCCCTGGTCGAAGCCCAGCGCATAGATGAAGGGTTTCAGCGTGGAGCCGGGCGAGCGTTTCGCCAACGTGCCGTTGACCTGCCCCTGGATCGACGCATCGAAATAGTCGGCGGACCCGACCATGGCCTTGACGCCCATGTCGCGCGTATCGACCAGGATCGCAGCCGCGTTCTTGATACCGCGATCGCCGCTGCGCTCGACGTATTGGCGCACCTGACGCTCCAGGCTGTGCTGGAGGCCGAGGTCGAGCGTCGTCGCGACGCGCATGTCACTGTCGCCGTCCAGGCGGCGTTCGGCAAGCACCTGCTCCACGAAGTGCGGCGCCTCGAACGGCAGCTGTGACAGCGGACGCAGGCGAAGGGGAAGGTCGAACAGCGGCCGCGCGCTCGCGTCGTCGGGGTGCTTCGCGATCCAACGCGAGAACAGTCGATCGCGCGATAGCTTGAGGCCCTTGCCGATCACGGCACTGCCGTCGACATGACCCGGAAGGCCTCGCGACGGCTCCTGCGGGATAACGGCAAGGGTGAGCGCTTCGGGCAGGCTCAGCCGCGCGGGTGCCTTGCCGAAATAGGCGAGGCTGGCCGCGCCGACACCTTCGACGTTACGGCCGTATGGCGCGGCGTTAAGGTATGCCTCGAGGATATCGTGCTTGGAATAGAGCAATTCCAGTTGTACCGCGCGGACTGCCTGCACCAGCTTTCCGCCCGGGCTGCGCGTGTCCAGGCGCCACATCAGCCTGGCGAGCTGCATCGTGATCGTAGAGCCGCCCTGTGCGTTGCCACGGCGCACGTAGGTCATCCACGCGCCGCGCACGAGACCCCAGGCACTGACACCGGGATGCCAGCGGAACCAACGGTCCTCATGCAGGAGGACGGCGTCGACGAGCGCCGGGGAAATATCCTCCAGCGGCACCCACAAACGGTACCGCTGGTCGCTCGCCAGTGTCAGCCGCAGCAGCCGGCCATTCGCGTCGTACACCGCCGTGGACGAGGGAAACCATGTGCGTAAATCGTCGTGCGGCCACAGGCGCAGCCCGACAGGCACGGCCACGAGCAGCAACAACGCCACGAGGACGTTGTGCCACTTGATGCGGTGGAAGAAGCATCCAACCTTTATGGCTTCCGCTCCACCGTCATCACGCCGCCGCCAGGGGCGCGTGCCTGTACACCGCGGTCGTAAAGCGATTCGACCAGGGCCGGGGGAATGACGAACTTGCCTGCGTTGGTCGCCTTGATCCGATAAACGAACTCCTGCACGTCACGGCTGGCGTAGCCATAGACGACCACGCGATCTTCGCGGACATCGGCGTACTCGGGTTTCCAGGTGGATTCCGGGTTGCCGATCGGCGAGCGCCATGCGGGCGTCTCGTCGCCCTCGCCGCCGTCCTCGCCCTGGACCGGTTCATCCCCCTCGGCACCCTCTTCCGCCGCCGACGCCGTCTCGTCGGATGAAGCCGTTGCCGCTTCCGATGGCGCCGTCGTGTCGAGCACGGGTTCGAATCCACCGGGCAGCAAGTCGACGATCGCGATGTTGTCGACGCCTTCGTCCTTCGTCGCGCGGATGCGCAGGTGCACGTCGATCTCGTCGCCGGTACTCACGCTGTCCACCGACTTACCCTTGGTATCCGTGTAAGTGCGGGTGATCTCCAGGCCGTCCTTGCGCGTGTCGCTGGACGGCTTGCGATCGAAGCCTGTCTGCGCCACGCCGTACCAGCCGGTGGAGTCCGCGTCGTTGACCAGCCGGAGGCGTTGCGTGCCGGCGGGCCAGTGCCCATCCAGGATCGAACCCTTCGCTGCGCCGATCGGCGCGACGGTTCCATTCGCGGCTACCGCGCCGATGGAGAGCTTGGCCGGGTCGCCTCCCGCATCCTTCGCCCATGCGTCCAGCGCGAGGATGATCATCGCCGAGGAGAGGGTGTTGTAGTGCCCCATGCCCAACGGACGGACCAGGTTCTCGACCGTCTCCGGCGGCAGGGCTTTCGCCAGATCGGGGAAGTGCTTCGATAGCAGGTACAGCACCGTGGCATCGCGAATGGGCGCATCGTAGTAGTCGCCATAGGCATACGACTCGTCCGTGGGCTTGCGTACGAGGATCTTGCGCGGCCCGGCGATCAGGTCGCTGGCCAGGCGATCCTGGTGGAGCAGCTTGTACGAAGCCGCCAGCCACGCGGCGGCGAGGTCGTTCTTCCACTCGTTCGCATGCACTTCCTGCAGGCGGCGCTGCAAGGATGCGAGGTCGTTCGTGGTGACATTGCCCTGCCGTGTCAGCAGATAGATGGCGTAAGCCCTCTGGCGCATCTCCACCAGCGAATCGCCGCTGTCGTTGGCGGCGATCTGGCGGAGGGCCTCGTCGGCCGAGGCCAGCATGTCGCGCGGCACGGTCACGCCGCGATCGCTCGCCTCGACGAGATAATGCACGGCGTAGTCGGTGGCGAAGGTATGTGCGTCGGGCGTCGCCGTCCACAGGCCGAAGCCGCCCTGCCCGTTCTGTCTCGCGCGCAAGACATCGAACAACGCTGCGACCGGGTCCGACGGGGGCGGCGCATCACCGGACATCCGGGCTGGCTTCACATCCCCGAACTCGGGGCGCTGCCCAAGGATCAGGGCGGGCATCGCCGCGCTGATCACCTGTTCGGTGCAGTAGTGCGGAAAATCCACGAGATACGCGGCAAGCCCGCGCGCCAGCACGACCGGCACGGTTGAGAAGGCCGCGTCGCGCTTTGCGTACTCATCGTGCATGTCGCGCAAGCCGGTCACATCGCCGCGCGAGTGCGCATCGACGTGACCGAAGGCGAGATCCGTGCGCATGGGCGATGCGGGACGCACCGACAGGTCGACACCCTGCTTCGCGGACTTGCCGTTATAGGACGCCGTGAAGCCCAGGTTGCCCGAGCCCAGCTTGTCCGTCGCGCGCACGCGGAAAATCGCCACGCCCTCGCGCATCTCGCCAAGATTCAGCGTTTTCGTCGCGTCACCCACGATCTGCAACTGCGGACCCAGCTTGAGGCCGACCGCGACAGGCACTTCCTTTCCGCCCAGGCCGGTCAGGTTGTTCGCTACGCCAACACTGATTTCCGCCTCGTCGCCCGGAGCGAGCGTGGTGGGCACGTTCGGTGAGAGGACGAAGTCGCCGCGAACCGTCGTGGCACCTTCGAACGTACCGATGCGATCCGGCGACACGCTGATCGCCATGACCCGCAGCTTGCCGTTGAAGTAATCGGGTACCTTGTAGGTCAGGTCGCGCGAGCCGTCGATGTCGACGATGCCCGACCAGTACGCCACCGGCTTGTCACGCTTGCGCCGGAACGGGTTCAGCTGGCGGCCGATCGCGCCGTCGGCATCGCCGCCCGGCGCGGCCATCGCCATCAGCTTCTGGAAATCGGGAATGATGAGATCGAGGATCTGCGAAGTGGATACCTCTAGCATGCGCTTGCGAAAGAAGTACTTCAGCGGGTCGCCGAGCTTGTAGCGAGCCACTTGCAGAATGCCTTCGTCCACCGCGAAGACCACGGCGCGCGTCGGATGGGGCGAGGTGACATGGAAGGTGACGGTATCGCCGGGCTTCACCAGGGCCGGGGCCTCCACGGCGACGCCATTGCGGCGCGCGTCCATGTTCACCGAGAACGGCACCACGCCGAACGACAGCGGACTCATGAAGATCTCGTCCGACGAAGGATCACGGACGTATTGCACGTTGATGTACCCGTTGCCTTCGAAGTCCGCGGGCACGGTGATGTGCTGCACCGTGCTCGTGGTATCGGCGTGGAACCAGGCGTGTGCGTAGACCTTGTCACGCTCGATGGTGATGAGGCCGCTACCGGCGTAGGGGGCACGGATGGCGATATCGACTGCTTCGCCTTGCGCGTAATCGGTCTTGGACAACGTGAGTTGCAATTCGGCATTGCGTTCCAACGACCGTGAGACGTTGCCTTCGCCAGCGACCGACCACGCCACGCGATTGACTTCCTTGCCGTTGGCATCCTTCACCACCAGGGCGAAGTTACCCGGCTTGTCCGTCGGCAATGTCACGTCGACGCCAGCGGCGGGGATGCTCAAGGGTACTTCGGACAGCGTCGACTCACGGGCCTTGGATTCGTACTTGAAGACACCCGAATCCTGTTTCGTGAGCACGGAAACATAACGGGTCTCCACGACTGCCTGCTTCAGCCCTGGCAGATCCATGCGTTTCGCGTTCGGATCGATCGCCACGAGATTGACGATGCGCTTCGCGTCACGGCTCACGTAGTCGAGGTTGTCGACGGTCTTGTAACCGACCAGCCAATCGTTCGAGGAGACCATGCCCTGCGTGGCCGCGGCCACACTGCGGCCACCTTCCGCCTCGTAGGCCTTGGCGAGGAAGTACAACTGATAGGTGGCGTCGGCGTACTTGGACAGGTCCAGTGCGAACTCCGCGTGGCCCTTGTCGTCGGTCTTCACATCGGCCAGCTTCTCCTCGAAGCCTTCCTTCGCCCGGCGCACGTCGTAGAAGTGGTAATCCTTGTAACTCGGGAACGAGGGGAACGCCGGGCGCAGGGTCAGGGAGCCTTCCACGCGCCGATCCGCCGCGGGCGTGCCGAACAGGTTCCGCACGTCGACCAGCGCTTTCAGCTGCGTGGGCTTCACCCAGCCTTCGGGCACGGCCGTCGACAGTGCCGCCGAGACCTTCATCCGGTCAGGCTGGAACTCCTTCACCTGGACCGTGGTGCTGCCGATCTGCGAGTACGGCTTACCGTCCTTGGCGATGTACAGGTTCACGGTCCAGTTGCCGGTCGGCGAGGTTTCGGCCGTGGTGTAGTCCAGTTCCGCGAAACCCGCGGCGTCCATGGCCACCGTCTGCTGGCGTACCGTGGTGCCGCGCGGGTCCACCACCTCGGCGATCAACGGCATGCCCGCGACGCTGCGCGTCCAGCTGTTGGCACGCACGATCATGCCCACATGGAAGAGGTCGCCCGGCCGGTAGATGCCGCGATCGGAGAACAGGTATCCCGACAGCTGGCCCTGGCTGTGCGCGTTCGGCTCACCCCCGATGTCGAAGCGGGAGAAGTCCAGGGTGCGGTCGTACGAGGTCACCGGCAGGAAGGACAGGTCGTCCCCCTGGCGCACCACGTACATGGCCGGTGCCTTCTCTTGCGTGAAACCCTTGAGATTGGCGAAGTGCGCGCGTCCATCCGCACCGGTGGTCTGAGTGAACAACGTGCTGCCGTTCTTCGCGATGACCGCCACGGAGGCGCCGCCCACCGGCGAGCCGCTGCGGATGGATTGCACGAAGATATCCTGGCTGCCGTCGAGCGACTTCTTGGCGATGACGCCGAGATCGGTAATGACGACGAGACGCTCGTCCTTCGGCCAGTCGTAGGGAGCGGTATCGGTGTCGTCCTCGCGAGCGGCATCGGCCACCGCGCCATCCGCATCCCCTCCCGCCTCGCGAGCCGCCGCCTCGCGGGCGGCTTTTTCGCGACGTTCGCGCGCTTCCTGCTCCGCCTTCGCGTCGTAGCCGGAGAGCTTGAGCAGGAAAATGCCGCGCTTGCCGGCGGCCAGGTACTGGCCCAGGTCGAAACCTTCGTAGTGCGCCTTGCCGGGACCTTCGTCCGGGAAGGAAACCTTCTTCACGAAGCGGTCCACGATGTGGTCCGGAGTGAAGCCATACATCTCCGGCTTCGCATAGCTGCCGGAGTTCAGCGACACCAGGTGCTGCAACTGGTCCGGCAACACGCGGCCGACCTCCACGCGCATGCCCGGGATGTTGCGCGACACCACCGAGACGCGGCGATCGCCGCTGAGCGAAAGCAGGGATCCATCCGCCATGAAGCGAAGCAGGCGCGGGTAGTCCGGCACGGTGAGCATGTCGACCCGCGCCTTGGGCATCACGTAGCCGCCGAACGAGGTCATGCCCTTGTCCACACGCACGTAGATGCGCTGGCCTGGCTGGGCGTGGTAGCGGAAGCTCTGCGTTTCCGACCAGTCGTTCTCGGTGGGCACTACCTCCGCCTTGAGCGGGGTGAAGGATCGCAGGTCGGCCTCACCCACTTGCGATACCGCATAATGCTTGTCGTCCCCTTCCGGCACGGCCCATACGTGCAAGCGCTTGGCCAGCTCGTTGTCGCTCACGGGGCCGCCGAAATGCATCACCACCACTTGTTCCGGCTCGAATCGCTCGTTGTCCACCAGCGTGGCCGAGACCTCGTCGAGCTTCAGGCTGTACTGGCCTGGCACGCGCACCGACGTCGCCAGCGCCTCTTCCGTGCCGTCGCCACCGCGGCTGCTGCGCACGCCATCGTCCAGCTTGACGCCCACGGCACCGTCGTCCCGGGGCAGCTGCAGCGGCTGCGAGTGCACGAAGGCGTTAAGACGGCGCTCGTCGTACGTGACACTGAACTTCAGGGCGGTCCCGCGCTTCTCCTCGCCATTGCGCAAGTCCAGCGAAAGGCGCTTCTCGAACTGCGCCGCATCCACGGGATAATTGAAGCCGAACTGGACGATCGTCTTTTTCTTCGTCGGATCCTGCGGATCCTGATAGAACTCGCCGTTGACGACCTTCGCGGTAAAGGGCGCGGTGCTGAAGCTGAAATGGTCGTCGGCCAGCAAGACCTGCGGCGCGAACACCTTCGCCTTGTCGAAGCTCACATCGATCTTGCGGCCCACCGGCCAGTCGCCCGCCGGCACGAAACGCAGCACGCGATCGTTTTCCCAGGCCCATTGGCCGGGCAGTTTCGGATCCATGGCGATGCCGTCGGTCACCGGCTTACCCAGCGATTCCAGCCGGGCCGCCGAGCCGGAGAAGGTCACGGTAAGGGGGTGGATCGTCACGGGGACGTGTTCGTAATCGCTGATCGCCGGCGCCGGCGCCTCGAAGCTCACCCGGTCCGGTTCCGCGGGCCTGGGCCTGTTCTGCCACCACTGCCAGCCGAACCATCCGCCGGCGACCAGCAGCAGGGTTCCGGCGACACTGCCGGTGAACTTCAGCGGATGGCTGCGGGCGACCCGGGCAGTCGCCGGCATCCAGCCGGGTGCCGACCAGGCCATGTTGCCGAAAATGGGCCTGAACAACCGGCCCAACAACCAGAACAGGCCATGCACGAAGCGCACGGGCAACAGGGCGATGAAACGAAGCAGATCCATGTGTCCCTTCCGATCCCATAAGATGACGGCGCAATCGCCGCCGTGCCGCGGATACGGCAAGGCCCGTCCCCCGCATCCACGGTGAACCGGCCTTCGCTTCGTATCCCCGATGACAATGCTGCGCGCGAACCGTGTCGCGGCTGCGACGGAATTCTGGCACAGCGCGGGACACGATCGGGGCTTTTTGCGGGCG
Source organism: Luteibacter sp. E-22 (assembly GCF_049913125.1). GTDB lineage: Bacteria > Pseudomonadota > Gammaproteobacteria > Xanthomonadales > Rhodanobacteraceae > Luteibacter. The sequence continues at coordinate 149,585 of NZ_CP183975.1, read as the reverse complement.
TGTTGCAATAATGCGAGCGTGTTGCAATAGAACGATTCTGAAAATGCTTATCGATCGGATATGACGTGATCCGCCTCACGCATGCCGCGTAACGGCATGTAACAGGCGCAAACATTGCGCTATGGTCGCTACATTCGCCGACAACGTGAACATATGAACGACGACGCGACGGGTCTGATCGAGAGGGCGATCGCCACAGGCGACCACGAATTTCGTGAGTTGGCGGACTTCGCACCCGTGATGATCTGGCGATCGGGGCCGGACAAGCTCTGTGACTGGTTCAACAAGCCCTGGCTCGAGTACACCGGCCGCGACATGGCCGCGGAAGTGGGCAACGGCTGGGCCACGGGTGTGCATCCGGACGATCTGGAACGCTGTCTCGAAACCTATGTGGACGCGTTCGACGCGCGCAAGCCATTTTCCATGGAATATCGCCTGCGCCGGTACGACGGCCAATACCGCTGGCTGCTCGACAATGGCGCGCCTTTCCATCGCGGCGGGGCGTTCGCGGGCTATTGGGGCAGCTGCGTGGACGTGTCCAACCATCGCGACGCCGAGCGCGCCCAGCGCATCGTGATCAACGACCTGAACCACCGCATGAAGAACGTCCTTGCGGTGGTCCAGGCCATGGCGATGCAGAGTTTCACCGACGATCGTCCGCTGGACATCTCCATGAGCGCCTTTGGCAGCCGCCTGCGCGCGCTGGCACGCGCGCACGACCTGCTCCTGGACCCCTCGCGCAACGACCTTACCCTGCACGGGGTGATCCAATCCGCCGTCGCCCCGCACGACCCGGGAAAGGCCCGGATCACGTTCGAGGGCCCGCCTCTCGTGCTCGACCCGGAAGCCGCCGTGGCGATGGCCATGGCTATACATGAGCTGCTGACCAACGCCGCCAAGTACGGTGCGCTGTCCACGCCGTCAGGCACGGTGGCGATCGCCTGGACGTACGTGGAGACGCCGGAACCGGGCAAGGCTCGCCTGGAATGGAAGGAGCGCGGCGGTCCGCCCGTCGCCGCCCCCATGAGACGCGGATTCGGCACGCGCTTCATCGAGCGCGTGCTGTCCGGCCAGTCGCGCGGCCAGGCCGCCATCCGCTTCGAGCAGGACGGTGTTCGCGCCGTCTTCGAAGCCACCGCGGGACTGCCCTGGTCCCCTCAGCCCAAGAAGAATGCCCCGGGTTGAATAAATGTCGGTCGCCCTTGTCGATAAGGTCGGGCCACAATCGACGTCTCCATGAACACCGGGAGTCCTTCCCGGTGACCAGCAAGGAGAACGGCGATGCGTTTCATGGTGATCGTAAGGGCGAACGAGGACTCCGAAGCCGGCAAGATGCCGAGCGAGGAAATGCTCACGGCCATGGGCAACTACAACGAGGAACTGGTCCGGGCCGGCGTCATGCTGGCGGCGGAAGGCCTCCACCCCAGTAGCAAGGGCGCCCGCGTGCGCTTTTCCGGCAATGGCCGCGATGTCATCGACGGCCCCTTCGCGGAGGCCCGCGAACTCATCGCCGGCTTCTGGCTCATCCAGGTCCGTTCGCTCGGCGAGGCCATCGAATGGGTCAAGCGCGCACCCAACCCATTCGAGGGCGAATCCGAGATCGAGATTCGCCAGATCTTCGAGGCCGAGGATTTCGGCGTCGAGTTCACCCCGGAAGCACGCGCCCAGGAAGAACGCCTGCGCGCCGAACTTGCCTCACACCATTGACCCACGACAGACGGAGTTCGTCATGAAGATCCAGCCTTACCTCTTTTTCAACGGCACCTGCGAAGCGGCCTTCCGATTCTACGAGAAGGCGCTTGGCGGCAAGATCGGCGAATTGCATCGATTCAAGGACATGCCGCCACAGGAAGGCGCCGCCGACGACGGCTGCGGCGGCATGTCGCCGGAAGCGCTGGCGGCCATGGGCGAGAAGGTCATGCACGTGAACCTCGTCGTCGGCGACCAGACGATCATGGGATCGGACAACCCCGACGATTCCAAGGACGGCATCCACGGCGTCACCATCACGCTGGGATTCACCGATGTGGAGGAAGGCCGCAAGGTATTCGAAGCGCTTTCGGAGAAGGGCGACGTGCAGATGCCGTATGGCGAGACCTTCTGGGCCAATGGTTTCGCCATGTTCAAGGATCAGTTCGGGGTGCCCTGGATGATCAACGCCGGTGACAAGCCCAGCCCGTGAGGAGCCAACCATGCAATTCCTGATAATCCGCAAGGCGGACAACGATAGTGAAGCCGGCGCACGTCCCACGCGCGAACTCATCGAAGCGATGGGCGACTACGTGGACACGCTTGCGGCCGAGGGCCGTTTTCTCGCCGGCGAAGGCTTGAAACCCAGCAGCGAAGGAGTGCGCGTCACCTTCGGACCGGACCGGAAGGCCGTGGTGCAGGACGGCCCCTTCGCTGAAACGAAGGAACTGGTCGCCGGCATCAGCATCATCGAGGCCGGATCGATGGACGAAGCCGTCGATTGGGTGAAAGGCTGGCCGACGGAAGATGCGCACGGCGATGCCGTGGTGGATATCCGGCCGATCGGCTGCCCGGGCGGCCTGGGCGGCTTCGGCGATCCCAGCGAAGCCGATTCCCCCCAATCCCGTTACGTCGTGATGTTGAAGGCGAACGAGCGCAGCGAAACCGACTGGAACCCCGGTCCCGAGATCCTCGGCCGCATGGTCGAGGCCAACCGCGCAGGGCACGAGGCCGGATTCCTCATCGCGGGACATGGACTGTCGTCCAGCCGCCACGCCAAACGGGTGGGCTTCAGCAAGGGCAAGCCCACGGTATTCGACGGCCCCTTCGCGGAGATCAAGGAGATGGTCGCCGGTTTCTGGGTGCTTCGCGTCGACAGCCTCGACGACGTCATCGCCTGGACGGAAAGCTATCCGTTCCCCGACGGCAACGACGCCCGGCTGGAAATCCGCCAGCTCTACCGCATGGAAGAACTGATGCCCGTGGCATCCTGATTGCCGCAACGCGGCTTGCCACGCATGACGGCGAATGCTGTCATGCGTGGCCATGACGAAACACGACACCCATCGCGCCATCGATGCGATCTGGAAGATCGAGTCGCCTCGCCTGATCGCCACGGTCGCACGCATGGTGCGTGACCTCGACCTGGCCGAGGAACTGGCCCAGGACGCACTCGTTTCCGCCCTGGAGCAGTGGCCGCGCGAAGGCGTGCCGCGGAATCCCGGCGCATGGCTGACCCAGGCAGCGAAGCACCGCGCCGTGGATCGCATCCGGCGAGAACGCATGGCCGGCCGCAAGCTCGAAGCCCTTGGCAAGGACATGGAGGGTTTGCTCGAGTCGGATGATGACCGCCTGATCGATGCGCTCGACGACGACATCGGCGATGACATGCTGCGGTTGATCTTCACCGCCTGCCATCCGGCGCTGTCGATCGAGGCACGCGTGGCATTGACGCTTCGCCTGCTTGGCGGACTCACCACCGACGAGATCGCACGCGCCTTCCTCGTTCCCGAGGCCACGGTCGCCCAGCGTATCGTGCGGGCCAAGCGTAGCCTGGCGGATGAAGCGGTGGCCTACGAGGTGCCTCGCGGTGACGCCTTGAAGGAACGCCTCGCTTCCGTGCTCCGCGTCCTCTACCTCATCTTCAACGAGGGCTACGCCGCCACGACCGGTGGCGACTGGATGCGTCCCGCGCTCTGCGATGAAGCGCAGCGCCTGGGCCGTATCCTCGCCGAGCTGATGCCCGGTGAAGCGGAAGTCCATGGGCTGGTGGCGCTCATGGAAATACAGGCGTCCCGCGCAGGCGCACGTACCGGCCCGGATGGCCAACCGATCCTGTTGCTCGACCAGGACCGGCACCGCTGGGACCGCCTGCTGATCGGGCGCGGCCTCGCCGCGCTGGAACGCACCGAACGCCTGGGCGGAGCGCATGGCCCTTACGCGCTACAAGCCGCCATCGCGGCCTGCCATGCGCGCGCCACGCGTGCGGACGATACCGATTGGCCTCGCATCGCCGCGTTGTACGCCGAACTTGTCGAGGTCGTGCCCTCGCCTGTCGTCGAACTCAACCGCGCGGTGGCCGTGTCGATGTCCGAGGGACCGGACGCCGCCTTGCCCATCGTCGAAGCGCTCATCGGGGAACCCGCGCTACGCGACTATCACCTGCTGCCCAGCGTGCACGGCGACCTCCTGTTCCGCCTCGGCCGCATGGACGAGGCCCGCGAAGCGTTCCTTCGCGCCGCGCGCATGACACGGAACGAACGCGAACGCACCTTGCTCGAATCGAGGGCCCATGCCTGCAAGGCCGCGACACCTGATTGAGCCTGACATTTTTCCATGGACGACTACTTCGCCTGATCCGCTCAGTGCGTGATGTCGATCTTGACGTTGGTGCCATCGGGCACGTCCTGCAGCTGTTGCAGTACCGAACCGGTCAGCTCGAAGTGCTCCTTGGCCGGCACGGGATTCAGGTTCTCGACCGTGTACTCGCCCTCGGCGAAGACCGGCAGGGTGACATAGGTGTAGCACTCGCCTTCCGCCCGCGTCTTCCCCGCCTCGATCAGCGCTTCGACCAGGGGCGGCAACAGCCAGTCTTCGGCGATCTCCTCGCGCAACAGGTTGTTGAATCCCGGCACGCTCTCCGCGACACGCTCGATTTCGGCGGTACCGGTGTTGAGCCAGAAGATGCCGCCTTCGTCCGCTTCGTAGAACATGTCGCCCAACGCGGTGAACAGCAGGGGCGTGAAGGCGTCGCCGATGCGCCAGCGCCAGGATTCGGCGAGCGCGTCGATGGCCTCCTTGTCCGGCGTGCAGATGAGGTCGTTCCAGGAGAGGGCCATGGGGGCGCCTTTTTCGATCGGGGCCGCCATTTTAGGCCTTCTCCGCGCGCGATGCGTCATCCCCCATCGCCCGACAGGACTTAATGGCCTGGCATATCGTCCACGGCGCGGTTCACCGCTCGCACGAAGGTTGCCCGCGCCTTGGCCTGGGCTTCGTCCGTCGCGACGGGCCACGCCGCCAGTTGCACGATGACGAGGTGCCGCTTCGGATCGACGTGCAACAACTGGCCGAAGATACCGATGCCCTCGAAGCTGCCATCGTCGTACGTCCACCACTGGTAGCCATAGCCACGTCCCTTCGCGCCGATTGCGGCGTGCGTGTGCGTGGCGTCTTCGAGCCAGCCATCCGCGAGCACCGCCTTGCCGTCGGCGATGCCGCCGTCGAGGAGGAATTGTCCCAGCCGGGCGTAGTCGCTCAGGACGGCGGACACGCCGGAGCCGCCGGCTTCGGTGCCGTCCATTTCGTCCTTCAGCCAGAGCGCATCGGCGGCCATGCCGTAGGGTTTCCAGATCTTCTCCGACAGGTACGATGCCAGCGTCTTGCCCGTCGCCCGCGTGACGAGGATGCCGATCAGATCGGTCTCCCCTGTCTTGTAGACCCAGCGCTCCCCGGGCGCGAACTCCCGCGGCAGCCGTGCCATGTACGAGACCAGCAAGGGGACGCCGGGCTGGCGCGCGCCTTCGTACATCATCGCCACGTCCGAATGCGGATCGGCGTAGTCCTCGTTCCAGCGCACACCTGAAGTCATCGAAAGCAGCTGCCGGATCGTCACGTCGCGATAGGCGCCGGCGGCCAGTTCGGGGATGTACCGCGTCACCTTGTCGTCGAGACTGTGTATCGAGCCGTCGCGCAAGGCGGCGCCGACCAGGGTGGAGGTGAACGACTTGGCCACGGAGAACGAAGTCCAGCGAGTGGAGGGACCGGCGCCGAGGCCGTAGCGCTCAAGGCGTACCCGCCCATCCTCGACGACCATGACACCCGCGACGTGGTGGGTGGCCATGTAACTTTCGAGCGTCGAACCCTCATCGAACCGTGGCGACAGCGGCGCGCCTCCGGGTAACGGATGCGCCTTGCCGTGCCGCACCACGTTGCTCGCGTAATGCGTCTCCATGGCGCGGAACGCCGCCTCGCGCTGCGGCTGGTCCCAGAACAGCACATCGGTACGGCGCGCATGCGGCGCCGCGCATCCCGCAAGGAACATGAGGACAAGCAACCATGCCGCCATCGCGGACAGGGTCGGCTCCCACCAGGTACGGGAACGGTGGCTCACGAGGCTTTCCTCGTGCGGCGGCGGAGCTCAAAGGCGCCCAGTGCGAGCGACGCGATCGCCAGCGGCCCCAGCCCGTAGATCACGCGGTAAGCAAGCAAGGCCGCCAGGACCTGAGCGCGTTGCTCTTGCGGAAAGGCCGCCAACGTCAACGCTTCGAATGCGCCGATCCCTCCCGGTGTATTGCTGACGATGCCGGCGATGATCGCGCCGACGTAGATCGGCGCGAAGTCGAGAAAGCTGCCCGCGATCTCCGTGGGAAGCAGCAAGTACATGGCGGCGATGGCGCCGATCATCTCGAGTACGCCAATGACGATTTGCGCCCCGGCCGATCGGGCCGACGGCACGGGCGTGCTGAATTTCCAAACCCGCAGTTCGTCGTGCTTGCCAGCCAGCCAGCGTAGCAACAGCACGAAGAGGCTCACCAGCGCCGCACCCAGCCATCGGCCCCAGCCATGCGCTATCGACGGTTCCAGCATCAGGGCGATGGCCGCCACTGCGGCAAAACCCATGGCCACGGCGAAACCGACCAGTCCGACGACCCGTGCCACGTCGGCCGCACTCACCCCACGTGTCGACAGGATGCGATAGCGCAGCGCGGTACCGGTGATGGCGTGGAAACCGAGCGCATTGCAGATCGCGTGCGCGGTCGCGCCAGCGAAGATCTTCATGCGCATCGACACCTTGCCCGGCACCACGGTTTCCACGGCGAAGACATCGTAGGCGGTGAGGCAGGCCCAGCTGAGCAGGGCCGCGGCGATGGAGCCGGCGACATGCCAGCGAGGAATCCGGTCGACGGCATCGCGTACGTCGTGCCAGGCCATGCGCGCGATGTACCGATGCAGAAGGAACACGGCGACACCGAGGATCGCCAGCATCAGCACGTGCTTCGCCAGCCATACGGCGATCGTCTTCGGGGACCGCTTCTTATCCGTCACTGCTCCACTCTTATCCCATCGGGCGCTCGCCCACGAACGGCGGGCATCATCCCACGACGAGCCCCCGGCGGGGCTAGACTTGCGCCCAGAGGCTTTTTCGGAGACATCATGCTTCGCTACGAAGGTTCGCTCTGGCTGTCCGACGGTGCCCGCCGATGGGGCGGGGCCGATCGCGTCGAACTGCTCGCGCAGATCGGCGCCACCGGCTCCATCACCGCCGCCGCCAAGGCGGTGGGGATGAGCTACAAGGGCGCATGGGATGCCGTGGAAGCCATGAACAACCTGGCCGGCGAAGCCCTGGTACTTCGCGTCACCGGGGGGCGTGGCGGTGGCGGCGCCCGGCTTACGCCACGCGCCGAGCGCCTGATTGCGGCGTTCCGTGGCATCGATGCGGAGCATCGGCGTTTCATGGAGCGTCTTGCGGCACTCGGCGGCGAAGCCACCGATGACATTCACCTGTTGAGGCGATTCACCATGCGGACCAGCGCGCGCAACCAACTGGCCGGCGTCGTTCGCGCCGTCACCGCGGGAGCGGTCAACGACACGGTAGACATCGCCTTGCCGGGCGGCACGCCGCTCGTCGCCACGGTGACGAAGGAGAGCACGGCCAGCCTGGCGCTGGCGCCGGGGCGCGCGGTCGTCGCCCTGGTCAAGGCCAGTTGGGTCATGCTCGGCTTGCCGGACGAACGCCTGCGCGTATCGGCGTCGAACCAGCTGCCGGGCACGGTGCTGCGGACGACGCCGGGCGCGGTGAATGCCGAGGTATCCGTCGAACTCGATGGTGGAGGCACCGTCACGGCTATCGTCACCCTGGAAAGCGCGAACATGCTGGGATTGGCCGAGGGCTCGGCCGTCGTCGCCATCTTCGATGCCTCATCGGTGATCGTCGGCGTGACCGATTGAAGGAACGGCTATACGACCCGGCCGTCGCGCACCTCGATCGTGTGGCCGTCCAGCGCCTCGACATCGGCCGGATCATGGGTAATCACCAATAGCGGGAGATCGAGGCGCGCCTGCAATGCCATCAGTTCGCCGCGCATGCGGCTGCGAAGGGCGGGGTCCAGCGCGGCGAAAGGTTCGTCGAGCAAGAGGAGACGCGGCTCCACCGCGAGCGCACGCGCCAGCGCCACCCGCTGGCGCTGGCCACCGGAGATGCGCACCGGGTAGCTGTCAGCCACGGCGGCCAGTTCGAAGGTGTCGAGCCAGTGGCGTACACGGTCGTCTTGCGAGTGGCGGCGGGGATTGAGCCAGCGACGCGCGAGTCCGAAGCCGATGTTCTGTGCCACCGTGAGGTGAGGGAACAGCGCGTAATCCTGAAACACGTAGGCCACTCCGCGATCGCGCGGCGGCAAGTCCACGCCCGTCGCGGTATCCAGCAGCGTGCGGCCGTCGACGCGTACGTGCCCCTCGTCCGGCGTGAGCAAGCCAGCCATCGCACGCAGCGTCAGGCTCTTGCCCGCACCGGAGGGGCCGAAGATGACGATGCGTCGATGCGTCGATGCGAAGGCCACGTCCAGCTCGAAGTGCCGGTCGTCGGCCCGCAGCGTCTTGCGGATGGCGATGTCGACACTCACGGACGCATCCGCCGCAGGTGGGCGGGCGCCAGCCAGCCGGCCAGCAACAAGGCGACGACACAGGTCACCGAGGTCACCGCCACCATGATCCCCGCGGTGCGATCGTCGCCTGCCTGCACGGCGGCGTAGATCGCGACCGACAAGGTCTGTGTCCGGCCGGGGAGGTTGCCTGCGATCATCAGCGTGGCGCCGAACTCACCGAGCGCCCGGGCGAAGGCGAGCAAGGCACCCGCGATGATGCCGCGCGCGGCGAGTGGCAGCGAAACGCGAAAGAACACGGCGGCCTCGCGCAGCCCCAGCACGCGCGCCGCGTCCTCGAGTTGCGGATCGACCGCCTCGAAAGCGGCACGGGCTGCTTTCTGCACGAGCGGAAAGGCGACCAGGGTCGAGGCGATCACTGCTCCCTGCCAGGTGAAGACCAACTGGATATCGAAGCGATCGAGCCATTCACCGAATACGCCGCGACGGCCGAGCAAGACGAGAAGGTAGTAGCCCAGCACCGTCGGAGGCAGGACCAGTGGCAGGGTGAGGATGGAGTCGACCAGCTCGCGCGCGTGCGAGCGCCAGCGTGACAGGCCGAAGGCGACGGCCACGCCCAGTACGAGATTGATCGCCGTCGCCCACAACGCGACCTTGAGCGAAAGCGCGAGCGGGAGCCATAAGGTGCCCACGGAGGTCAGGGCGCCAGGAAACCGAAGCCGGCGAGGATCGCCCGTCCGTCGGCCGACTGTACGAAGGCCTCGAACCGGGCCGCCTCGCGCGCCTGCTTCGAACCGGCGACGACAGCGATCGGATAGGTGATCGGCGTGGGCGTGGGCACGACGGCGGCCACCACCACCCTGTCCCCCATGATCGCCGCGTCGGTGGCGAACACGAAGCCGGCGTCCACCTCCCCACGAGCGACGTAATCCAGGCCTTGGCGCACGTTCTGCGCCAGCACGCCTTTCGCCGATATCACGTCCCAGAGCCCCTGCCGTTCCAGCGCGGCCTTCGTATATCGACCCACGGGCACGGACGCCGGATCGCCATAGGCGACGCGTGTCACCGCCGGGTCCTTGAGGTCGGTGGGGCCGGTCACGTGGACGCGGCCATCCTTCGGCACGACCAGGACGAGCCGGTTGCTGGCGAAGTCCTGCCGCGTGGCGGGATCGATGGCGCCCGCCGTCACGGCCTTGTCCATGGCGGACTGGTCGGCCGAGGCGAACACGTCGGCGGGGGCGCCACTGGAAATCTGGCGCAACAGCACATCCGACGCGGCGAAATTGAGGACCACGTGGGTTCCCGGATGCCTGCGTTCGTAGGCCTTTCCCACCGCCTGGAAGGCGTCGGTCAGGCTGGAGGCCGCCGAAACGACAAGGTCGGCCGCGGCCACGCTGGCCGGACCGGCAAGGAAGAACAGCGCGGCGACGAACGGCCGAAGGCGCATGACGGAGGTTCCGGGGTGAATCACCGCAATATAGGAACCTACATAGCGGTTGGTCAATGACATTCCCCGCGCCGTGTCCGCGCAGGAATCGCCAAGCAAACCGGTGGCGATCGATGGCAGCTTGGGCGCTGTATCGAGGGTGGAAGGGGCCCGCATGAAACACGCACTGCGCATCATCGGGGGACTGCTGGTGCTCGGCACGCTGGCGGTGCTCCTGTTCTTCTGGCTGGACCGCACCGAAAGGACCACGGACGCCTATGTGACGGGACGTATCCATCCCGTGGCTCCGCGCGTCACCGGCACCGTGCAGGTGCTGCGAGTGAACGACAACCAGCACGTGAAGGCCGGGGACGTATTGTTGGAGCTGGATACGCGCGACTTCGACGTACGCGTGGAACAGGCGAGGGCGGAGATCGACCGGGCGAAGGGTCAGCTGGCCAGCGCGGAGGCGCAGATCGCGGAAGCCGACGCGTCCATCGTCGCCGCCGAGGCGAGCGCGCGGAAGACCGCCCTGGATCTGCGGCGTGCCGCCGAACTGGTGAACGAGACGCCGCGTGGTGTATCGCAACAGGAATACGACGCGGCAAAGGCCGCCGCCGACTCGGCCGTGGCCAACCGCGCCAGCGCCGGCGCGCGCAAGGTGGCCGCGCTCGCCGCCCGCGAATCGGCCAGGGCGCAGGTCGCCACCGGGGAAGCCTCGCTGCACGACGCCTTGCTGGCCTACGGATACACCCGGGTCATCGCCCCGGTGAGTGGCTACGTGGGACGTCGAACCGTCGAGGTCGGCGCCCGGGTCACCGCGGGGCAGACCCTGCTTTCCATCGTCTCCGACGAGGTGTGGGTCATTGCCAACTACAAGGAGACCCAACTGCATGGGATGCACCGCGGTACCGAGGCACGCATGACCGTCGATGCGATTCCCGGGGTGACGTTCATCGGCCACCTGGACAGCCTCTCGCCGGCCTCCGGATCGCAGTTCGCCCTGCTCCCGCCCGACAACGCCACCGGCAACTTCACCAAGGTGGTCCAGCGCGTGCCGGTGAAGATCCTCTTCTCCGCCGAAGACCTCGGCCGCTACCGCGAGCGGCTGGCACCGGGACTGTCGACCATCGTGAAGATCCGTGGCGAGGGAGAAAAGGCGCCATGACGGCGCGGCCGCTCGTGCTGGCCGTCATCGTCCTCGGCCTGGGCGGTTGCGTGGTCGGCCCCGACTACCGGCGTCCGGATGTATCCGCACCCGCTGGCTGGCGCGACGCGCCCGCGTCCTCCGCGCCAGTCGCCGTAGTGCCGGACGCGTGGTGGAACCTCTTCGGCGACGAGGAACTCGGCCGGCACGTCGAGGCGGCCCTCGCCGCAAACCAGGACCTGGCCGTGGCCCTGGCCCGCTACGACCAGAGCCGCGCCCTGCTCGGCGTCGCGCGCGCCGACGAATTTCCCGACGTCGCCCTCGATCCCGCCTTCGCACGCGGGCGCACCTCGGCGAATGTATCCAACCGGCTGCCCGAACTGGAAACCACGCTCTGGCGCGTGCCGGTCGATGTCGCCTACGAAGTGGACCTCTGGGGCCGTGTGCGGCGCAGCGTGGAGGCTGCCGGCGCCGACGTGGAAAGCAGTGCCGATGCGTTGGCGGCGCTGCGCCTGAGCCTCGCGGCCACCACGGCGTCGACCTATCTGTCCCTGCGCAGCACCGATCGCGATATCGATGTGCTCGCACGCACGGTGAGCCTGCGCGAGGATGCCTTGCGTCTTGCGGAACGTCGTGCACACGCCGGTGTCGTCGGTGACCTCGACGTGCTCCGCGCTCGCGCCGACCTGACCCAGACCCGTGCGGATCTCGCCGATGCACACCGCCAGCGGGACAACCTGGAACACGCGCTGGCCGTGCTTGAGGCACGCAACGCGCCGGATTTTTCGGTCGAACAACGATCGTGGACGCCGAACGTTCCCGAGGTACCCGCCGGATTGCCTTCCTCGTTGCTCGAACGGCGGCCCGACGTTGCCGGCAACGAGCGGTCGCTGGCGGCCGCGAGCGCACGGATCGGCGTGGCGCGAGCCGCCTTCTTTCCGCAAGTGAAACTCACCGCCTCGGGCGGCGTCGCCAGCAATGGCCTGGGCGACCTCACCGCCGCCGACAGCCGCGCGTGGTCGATCGGACCGGGCGTGCACCTGCCGATCTTCGAAGGCGGTCGCAACCGCTCACGCCTGCAAGCCGCGGAAGCAGCCTATCGCGGCGCGCTCGCGACCTGGCGGCAAAGCGGCATCATCGCCTTCCGCGAAGTACAGGATGCGCTCGGCGATACGCGCTGGTTGCGCGAACGTGGCGCCGCGCTCGATGCCACGGTGGAGGCCGCCACCGCCACGGCGAAGGTGTCTCGTTCGCGCTACGACCGCGGCCTTGCCGGCTACTTCGAGGTGGTGGATTCCGAGCGCCAGGCGCTGGCCAGCCAGCGCGCCACGATCCAGAACGACCGGCAGCGCCTGCTCGCCGCCGTGTCGCTTATCAAGGCGTTGGGCGGTGGTTGGCAGGAAGGCGATAGCGTGCCGAGGCAGCCCGTGGCGACCGCGGCGGGCTCGCCGTGAACACGGTCGCCGGTACCGCCACCGCGGCTCCCGCGCCTCCCGCGAACCTGCCCTGGCTGGGCATCGTGGCCGTGCTCGTCGGCGCGGTGGCGACGACGCTCACCTCGCGCCTCACATCCATTGGCCTGGCCGATCTTCGCGGTGCGATCGGTGCGGGATTCGACGAGGGTGCATGGATTCCCACGGCGTTCTCGGCGTCGCAGATGATGATCGGACCGCTGGCGATCTTCCTCGGCCGCGCGTTCACGCCACGGCGCGTGCTGCTGGTAGGTTGCGTCGTCTATGGCGTGGCCGAATTCCTGATCCCCTATTCACCCGACCTGCGCACCTTGATCGTGCTGCAGATCTTCGCCGGCCTCGGCTCGGGAACCTTCATCCCGCTGACGGCATCGTTCATCCTGCTCAGCCTGCCACGCAACCTCTGGCCCTGGGGCCTGGCGGCCTATGCGATGAACATCATCCTGGGTCTCAACGTCGCCTCGTCGCTGGAAGGCTGGTATGTCGAGCACGTGACCTGGGATTGGATCTTCTGGCAGAACACCGTGGTGGCCTTTCCCTTGTTCGCGCTGTACTGGTTCGGCCTGCGCCGCCTTCCGATCGATCGCGAGTACCTGCGCGGCGGTGATTTCCGCGGCATGCTCATCGGCGCTTCCGGCTTTACCCTCATCTTCATCGGACTCGACCAGGGCGACCGCCTGGACTGGTTCTCGTCCTCGCTGGTGGTCACGCTGCTCGCACTCGGCGTGGTCATGCTGGGCCTGTTCCTGCTCCACGAGTCGACGCTGGACACGCCGAGCGTGGACTTCGGCCTCCTGGTCCGCCGCAACGTGTTCATCCTTATCGTGCTGGTGCTCGCCACCCGCTTCCTGGTGACTTCGAGCAACACGCTGGTAGCCAACTACCTTATCCAGGTACGTGGCCTGCGCCCGCTGGAGGTGGGCAACGCGCTGCTCTGGGTCGCCTTGCCGCAGTTGATCATCGCGCCCACGGTGGCCTGGCTACTCAATCGCATCGATGCACGCTTCGCCATCGGCACCGGCTTCGCCATCGCCACCGCGGGATTCCTGCTCGCCACCGGCATCACGTCGCAATGGGCGGAGGGAAACTTCAGCGTGGCGCTGCTCCTGCAGGCGGTGGGCGAAACACTGGAACTCACCGCGGTGATCTATTTCTTCGGCCACCATGTCGGTCCGGCCGATGGCATCACCTTCGGCGCGATCATCCAGACGGCCCGGTTGTTCGGCGGCGAACTCGGCACCTCCGTGCTGATCATGTTCACCCGCAAGGCCGAACAATGGCACTCGAACCTCATCGGCCAGCACGTCATCGCCGGCGACCCCGTCACCACCGAGCGCATCGCGGCGTACGCGCGCGTGGTGGGGGCGGCGAGCCAGGGGGCCGGCGAGGCGGAGGCACGGGGCGCCGGCCTGCTCGCCACCGCGGTCCGTGCGCAGGCCTACACGCTATCCATCCTCGACGGCTTCCTCCTCGCTTCCTGCGTGGGCGTGCTCGGGGTGGCGCTGGTATGGTTCCTTCGCGAACCGCCGGTGCTCGCCACGCCACCCGCGGTACCGCCCCTGCCATCACCCTGAGCCGACGTGAGGACCAGCGACACCGTGTCGCATCGCCTTCACGCGATCTCGTGAGAAGATCCCTGGACCCAGGTCCAGGGTTGCAATACAGGGGCGCTCCGGTGCGTCGAGCTCGGACAAGAAGCGGTTGGTTGGCATGGATGGCGCTCGTCGCCGTCTGGCTCACCGCGCTTGCGCCGACGGCATCGCGGACGGCGCAAGCCTTCGTCTTTCCCGATCTGGGGGCGTGGTGCGAAAGCGCCCCCGGTGAGCACCATGGCAACGGGCACGAAACACGCGATACCGATGCGGCCTGCGGCTACTGCACGCTGTTCGCCCAGCAACCCGCGCTCGCCGGATCGTTCTTCATCGGCCATGTGCACGCATTGTCCGCTCCCGCCCAGGTCATGCCACCTGCGGTTCACCACGGGCCGGCACCGCTCACCATTCACGTATCGCCTCGAGGTCCACCGTCCACCGCGCACGCCTGATCGCTCCCGATCCCGACGTTACGCCAACGACCACGGACCCTGCTCCCATGCCCCTGTCTTCCCACCATGGACGCGCGCTCGCGCGTGCCATTGCCTGCGCCATTGGCGCTTCTTCTCTTGCCGCGCACGCCACCGGCGACGACGACCCGCAACGTGCCACGACGCTGCGCGAAGTACGTGTCTCCGCCGCGAGCCATGCCAGCGATATCGATCCCGACATGCCTTCGGCCATGGAGACCGTCAGCGCCGCGCAACTCGACCTGCTCAACATCGTCAATAGCGAAGACGCCTTGAAATACCTCCCATCCTTCGGCATCCGCAAACGCTTCATCGGCGATGAGAACGCCACCTTTTCGGTACGTGGCACCAGCAATCAGCAGAGTGCGCGCGGCCTGGTCTACCTGGACGGCCTGCTGCTTTCCAACCTGCTGGGCAACAACTGGGCGAACCCACCCCGCTGGTCCATGGCATTCCCGGAAAACCTCGCGCGCGTCGAGGTGCTCTACGGTGCGTATTCAGCGCTGTATCCGGGAAACGCCATCGGCGCGACCGTGCTCATGACCACACGCATGCCCGAAAAACTGGAGGTCACCGGCCATGTGCAAGCGTTCACCCAGCATGTCGACAGCTATGGCGTGGACCGCGACTACGGCGGCAGCCGGCAGAGCGTGACGATCGGCGATCGTTCCGGACGCTTCGCCTTCCTCATCGGCGTATCGCATCTGCAATCGAATGGGCAGCCGCTGGTCTATGCGACGCAGGCACGCTCCACCCGGAGTGGCACATCAAACCCTGTCACGGGTGCCGTCGCCGACACCGGTGCCAATGGCTTGCCGCGCGAAGTGCTGGGCATCAACAGCGAAGGGCAGGAAGCCACCAGCCAGGACGAAGCGCACATCCGGCTGACCTACGATTTCACGCCCGGCCTTACCGGCGCGTTCACCGCCGGCTACTGGAAGCAGGACCTGTCGCATCGCACGGAAACGTTCCTGCGCGACGGCAACGGCAACCCCGTCTGGTCGGGCTCCGTCACGATCGACGGCCGCCAGTACACGATCCCCGGAAATTTCTTCGCGCCCGGCACGCGGCAAAGCCGAAATACGCTCTACGGCATTTCATTGGGAACACATCGGAAAAGCGGATGGAACATCGAGGCCGATGCCTCGCTGTTCGACATGGGCCGCAACCGCGACCGCGTGGCTTCCGGCGTGACCGACGATGGCGCGGGCCTGCTGACCTCCGGTGACGGCAGCCGCTGGCGCACGTTGGACCTGCGCGCGAGCCACACGCCGGATTCGCTTTCGCCGAACACGCATACCGTGAGCTTCGGCTACCACTTCGACGGCTACCGGCTCGACAACGCCAGCTACGCGCTCACCCGATGGCGCTCGGGCGGCGCAGAGGCGCTTACCGCCGCCAATGGCGGCAGCACGCAGACCCAGGCGGTATATCTGCAGGATGCATGGCAACTCGATGAACGCTGGCGCCTGACGGTCGGCGCACGGTACGAGCAATGGCGGGCCTTCGGCGGTTCACGCGCGACAGGTGCCGCATCGATCGGCTATCCGTCGCGTGACGAATCGCATACCTCACCGAAGGCATCGCTGGCCTGGAGTGCGACCGACTCGATGGTGGTACGGCTCTCCGGCGCACGCGCCTACCGCTTTCCCACGGTCAACGAATTGTTCCAGGGCACCTTCAACGGCATTTCGCTGATCAACAACGATCCCGGGCTGAAGCCGGAGAATGACTTGTCGCGCGAGCTGTCGGTCGAGTGGTACCGGGCGAACAGCCTCACCCGTTTCACCCTCTATCGCAGCGACACCCGGGACACCTTGTTCAGCCAGACCGACACCACCGTGTTTCCCAACGTCACCAACGTGCAGAACGTGGATCGGGTACGCACGCGCGGCGCGGAAGCCAGCTATGACGGTCGCGATGTTTTCTGGCAGGGGTTCGACCTGATCGCCAACGCGGCGTATACACAGGCGACGACCGTGCGGAACGCGCGCAACCCCGCCTCGGAAGGCAAGCAGTTCTACCGCATACCGCGCTGGAGGGCGAACGTGGTCGCCACCTGGCGTGCCACGGAACGGCTGTCGCTGGTCCTGGCCGGACGCTATTCGGGACGCCAGTACAACACGCTCGACCACAGCGACGTGAACCCGGACACGTTCGGCGGGGCCAGCGACTTCCTCGTCTTCGATGCGAAGGTGGACTGGAAGGTAAGTCCTCATGTCTCGCTCGGCATCGGCGTCGACAATCTCACCGATCGACGTTACTACGTGTACTACCCCTACCCGTCACGAACCTGGCTGATGGAAGCGACCTTCCACCTCTGACCGATGCGCGGCGGCGTTAGGGCGCCGCCGCGCATCGGTCAGGCCGCCGCCTGCACCGCGCGCTCCCACGTGGCTGCAGGCATGTGCTCGTCGAGCATGAAGGACGCCGGACCGCCACGCCAGAGACGGTCGAAGAACGCCCCCACGCCAGCGTTCCCCGTCGCCAGGTCGCAACTGAGGCGTAGCAGTTCCGCGCCGGGTACGGCGAGGCCGCCGGGACGGCGCACCAGGAACGGCTCGATGCCTCGCGCGATGCCATGCGCCGCCTCCCTGTAGATCGACGCACGCTCGGGAAGCAGAACCGCGAGATCCAGCAGCGCTTCGCCGATACCGGCCAGGCCGTCATAGGCACCCGGCGACACGGCATACCTCCTGAGCAGGTCGCCTTCCGCATCGAGCACGATCTCGCGGTAGCGGAGGTCGCCCGTGCAGGCGAAAAAACGGGCGACGACAGCGAGAATGCCGGCCGTGCCGTTACGCAGGTAGGGAAACAGGGTCGCTCCGCCCACGTCCTTCGGCCAGCTCGCGGCACCATCGGGGTTGATGCCACGTTGGGCGAGGTCGAAGGCGAGTCCGTCGCGCGCACCGCGAAGGAAGCGTTCGTCGCCGGTAGCGACGTACAGGTGGAGCAGGAACAGCGCGATGCCGGAGGCACCGTGCGCAAGACCCACGGGTTGTGCCGACCCGCGTGGCCAGTGCAGCATGCCATTGTCGATACGCGAGTCACGCAAGAGCATGTCGCCAGCGACACACGCATCGGCGAGAAAACCGGCATCGGCCGTCTCGTGCCATGCCTTGATACGTGCAAGACCCCATCCGGCCATTCCATCGTACAGGCCGTGGCGCTCACGGATGCTTTCACCCGCGGGCCGTCCCCGCAGCAGCGACGCCGCTTCGGCGTGCGCGTGCGCATCGAACAACACCCAGGCGATGCCGGCGTCGCCATACATGAGGCTGTCGCCCCGGTGGTCCGGCCGCTGGCAACCCTCCAGCACGTAAGCAAGCAGCCCCGGGGGTGGTGTCCTGCCGCCGCGTAGATAGGCGTGAAGCACGCCCGCCGCGCCATGGGCCACGCCCCAGGGATGCGTCTCGAACACCTCGGGGCCGGCGGGCACGTAACGATCCGCGCGTGCGCCACGGGCTCGTTCATCGACATAGTCGAAGAGCGCATCGGCGGCGTCCGTGGCTGCTTCCGTGGACGACGCGAGGTACGGCACCGGCGCGGTGTCCCGTGGCAGGTCGGCGAGGGATGCACGCAGGGATGCCATGGCCGCGACCGGTGGAGGCCTCCGGCGGGTGTCCGTGGCAAGCAATTGCTCGAGGACCTGGACGAGCGCCTCCGGATAACCCATGTCCGTCGACATGCGTCTCGCGAAGCGAAGCGCGGCACTCCGGTCCAGCGGAAGCATGGCATTCATGGGCATGATCGCCGCGGCGAGGTTCGCACCGAAGGCATAGACATCTTCCGCACGGGCGTCGATGGGCGTCTCGCGCCTGGACAGCGACGATGCGAATCCTGGCGTGTGTACGTCCATCGGATGATCGAGACCTTCCTCGACCGCCGATTCGAGGTCGATCAGGCGGGTGCCTCCATCGGCGCTGACGATACAGTTGTGGAACGACAGGTCGCCCATCGAGATGCCAGCCGCGTGCAGGCGTTCGAGGTTCCGGGCGATGCTGGTGAATACCCCCACCACCTCGTCGAGAAAACCGGCGACGTCGGCGCGGGTCGCTCGCGTCTTCAGCCAGGGATACCGGCGTGCCAGCCAGCTGCGCAGCGTGTCGCCCTCGACGTATTCTTCGACCAGGTAGCTGTGCTCCCAATCCTGGAAGTAGGCGACGGGTGCCGGTGCGATGCGCAGGGATGCGAGCCGACGCAATAACCGGTATTCCTTGCGCAACATCGCCGTCGCGGTATCGCCACCTCCGATGTAGGGACGCGCTTCCTTCACGATCACGGCACGGCCTTCGTCGAGATCGTCGGCAAGATAGATGCCGCCGGCGGCAGAGAACGACAAGGAGCGCTTGATACGGTAACGGCCTCCACCCAGGAGCGGGGGGCTCGTCGACCCGCCCGCCTCTTCGCGCGGGAATGGATCGCGCAACCAGTCCGGGAGGTGGAAGTGCGGCTTGCGCTCGTCCGGTTCCATCTGGCCGTCCGGCCGGCGTAGCAACCATTCAGGGCGACTGTCCGCCGCGAGGCGGTACTCTCCGGCGATTCCGCCATAGCGGTAGTAGAGGACACGCGAGTCGCGATACCGCCGGTCGCTCAGGATATAGGGCCCGGCATATCCCGAAAGCGCGACATGGAGATCGTCGATGATGCCTCGAAAGTCGGCGACGTCACGCGGATAGACGGTGATGAACTTGCCCGATCCACCGCGCGGCCAGCGTTTTCCATTCACCGCGGATAGTATTCGGGCATCGGCGGCGAACTTGAATGCGGTACCGGCGGCGGCCAGCGTCGCCGCCGCGATCGAAAGGACGATGCGTGCCGTCGAGGCGACGGACGAGACGTGGATCTTCCAGCCTTGCGCCGGCAACGCGAGACCCGGCGGTGCGCAATGCATCCAGATGCCGGCGCGCCGCATCTGCCACTCGTCGGGCACGATCTTGCGAACCGGCTCGACGAAGTCGGCCGGATCGATGACATGCCGTCCATAGGGCTCGAAGAATTCGCGATCGATCGCTGTGTAATGCAGCAGTTCCGTACGTCGCTCCATGCTTCGGTGCTTCCTGTGAGGGTTGTCGTCGTGAACCGGTCAGTCCTCGAATCCGTCCGAATTGGCGATCGAGCAGGCCCGATGACTGCAACTGCTGTAGTTGGTATCCGTCACATCCACCGAGTCCATCTCCACCATCAATCGCTGAAGATCCAGTATCCGCTCCATGCCTTCCCTCCTGTGGGTGATGAGTTCGCCCCCCGCGATGCGCGGAGGCAGGGCGAATCTAGATAGCGCGGCAAGGACTGGCAACGGCGGAAATGCCCATGCATGGCGGTTCCGATCCGCGCGACGCATGTTTCTGGGGCGGCCTATCGAAAGCGGGCGCCACCCTGTCCGGAAATGGACGACGGTGTCCGTTTACGGACATGGCAATCCTCAGCCTCCAAGGGGAAGGCGAACCGTGGCGACGGCCCCCGATGCATCGACCATGGGTGAAAGTTCCACCGTGCCGCCATGCGCTTCGACGATCATCCGGGTGAGGCTGAGCCCGATACCAGATCCCTCGGGCTTGGTGGTGAAGTAGGGGACGAACAGCGCGTCGCTGGAAGGTAGCCCGATACCTCGGTCCTCTATGACGACCCGGACGTACCGGCCCTCCAAGCGCCAGTCCACCCGGACGGTGCCAGACACGGGAAGTGCCGCCTCGACGGCATTGCGCAGCAGATTGATGAACGCCTGCGTCAACTGGTCTTCATCGCCGCATAGGTTCACCGCCTCCGTGCCATCGATTGCGACGGGCAAGCGCCGATCGAGCATGGCCAGCCTGGCAAGCACACGGTCGAGACGGAACGCGCGGGGTTGCAGCGGCGGCAGTCGCGCCAGCTTGCCGTAGCCGGAAAGGAACCGTGCCAGCGAGGCGGCACGCCGCTCGATGACTTCCAGTCCGACTTGCAACTCCTCGCGCGTCTCGTCGACACCGCGTGCCGCGAGCAGGGTCGAGAGGCTGCCCGCAAGCGAACCGATCGGCGTGAGCGAGTTGTTCAACTCGTGACTCAACACACGGATCAGGCGCTGCCAGGCCCGCCTTTCCTCTTCGCCCAGCGCGACGCTGAGATCGCGCAGCATGAACAGCCTGTGCTCTCGCCCATCGCTGTGCCATGCGGCGCGTCGTATCGACCAACGTCCCCGTCCTCCGGGAAAGCCCCAGTTGAAAACGGCGTTGTCGGGTGCGGCCAGGACTTCGACGAGCCCGAGCGACGTCACGTCCTGGCCTATGACCGCACTTCTCTCGGCGCCGATCAGCTTGCGGGCGGAAGGATTGATGAGCCGCAAAGTGTCTTCGTCGTCGATGACGAAGACCGGGTCGCCCAATGCGACGAGCGTCTTGCCGAGGAATCGCGAGGTCTCGGTTCGTTTCCGCCGGCCTTCACGAAGCTCGTCGGAGAGTAGGTTCACATCGGCGACCAGGTCTTGCAGGGGATCGTATCCTGGACGTACCCGTCCACGCATACCGAAATCGCCCTCGCGTAGCGCGCCGAGGAGATCGGATATCGCAGCCAACGTTCCCAACGCACGATGCCCGGCAAGCCAGCCCAGTACGAGCGTGATCACCAGTCCGGCGAGGAAGGTAAACGCGCGGGCCGTCAGCGGCAATCCATCGCAAACCGCAAGGACGCCACCCGACGCCGCCAGCGGCAGAAGGACGACGCCCGCCCATGTCATGACCCCGCGACGCATCTTGTCGGGATGCCAGGTGTAGGTCATCCTCGCTAGTACCTGAGGACAAGATGGTGGGTGCGGTTCATCCGGCCAACTCCGCACCCTTCGTCCGCTGCTTGCCGAGTCGGCGATAGAGCGCTTGACGCGAGATACCAAGCGCGTCGGCCGCACGTTGCAGGTTATGCTCGTTGCGCTCGAGCGCGTTCCGGACCAGGAGCTCCTCGGCCTCGGGCAAGGTGAGACCATCGAGCGCCAGCGGCGTGTCGCTCGGACGGCGGAGCGCGAGACCCTCCGCATCGATGATGTCGTGATTGGCGAGAAGGGCGGCGCGTTCGACCGCGTGCTCGAGTTCACGCACGTTGCCTGGCCAGTCGTAGCTCCGCAATACGCGTTCGGCGGAAGGTGAAAATGTCATGGCGCCGCGGCCGCGGCGCTGGCAGTCGCGCAACATGAAGTGACGTGCGAGCGGCACGATATCTTCATGGCGTTCGCGCAAGGCGGGCAGACGCACCTGCATGGCGTTGAGCCGATAAAGCAGGTCCCGGCGGAAGCGATCGTTGCGGATGGCAGATTCGAGATCGGCATTGGTCGTGGAGATGATACGCACGTCGACTCGCCGCGTACGCATGGTACCGCCACGCTCCAGTTCGCCCTCCTCGATCACGCGCAGAAGCTTTGCCTGTTGCAGGGGATGGATGTTGGTGATTTCCTCCATGATCAGGCTTCCGCCATGAGCCAGCTCGAAGCGGCCGGACCGTGGCATCGGCTTGTCTTCGCCGAACATCTCGTCGGCGAAACGCGCATCCGGAAGACTACCCATGTCGACGCGGATCGCCGGTTGTTCCGCTCGTTTCGACAGCGCGTGGATTTCACGGGCAAACAATGATTTCCCCGTGCCGTTTTCCCCCAGGATGAGCACGTTGGCGTCACCGACGGCGATCCGCTCGATCAGTTCGACCACGCGCCGCATGGCGGACGATTCACAGACACGCAGCATGTCCCGGGATTGTCGGGCGAGGGCGGTTTCCGTGCGCAGCCGCCGGTTCTCTTCGCGGATCTCGCGCAAGGCGATCTGGCTGCGCAAGGTGTGGATCAACCTCGCGTTGTTCCACGGTTTTTCGATGAAGTCCGCGGCGCCAAGGCGCATGGCCTGTACCGCCACGTCGATGCTTCCCCAGGCCGTCATGACCACCAAAGGCAGTTCCGGTACCTCCTCGCGGATACGCAGCACGAGTTCGATGCCCTCGCGTCCGGACGTGGTATCGGCCGAATAGTTCAGGTCGACGATCGCACAAGCGAATTCGCGTCGCGACACGGCATCCAGCGCCGCGGCCGGGGAATCGACCTCTACGGACGGAATGCCTTCGGAACGCAACAACATACGCATCGCCAGGCGAATGTCCGGATGGTCGTCGACGACGAGCACCGGCACCTGGGCTGCTTGATCTCGGTTCATAGTTGTCCCTTTCAGTCACTGCGCAGCACACGCCAGGGTTCCACCGCGGCCGCCCGCCATGCGGGCAACAGTACGGCGAAGATCGTGGCCATGGTCATCATCGGCACCACGGTGGCGAATACCCATGGATCGCTCATGCCCAGGACGGAGTCGGTCGTGAACAACCATCGATATGCGGCGAGCGCGGCGAGCAATCCCGCGGCAACGCCGGGTAGCGCCCATATCAAGGCCCGCCGCAACACCTGTGCCATGAGGTTCGCGGGTGTGGCACCCAAAGCGCCGCGCAAGGCGAACATGCGGCGGCGCGATATCACCTCGACAGCCTGCACCGAGTAGTGGCCTATGCAGGCGAGCGCCAGGGCGAAACCGGCGAAGCTGGAGAGGAGCACGGCATCGCGGCGCGGTTCCGCGTATGCCGTCTGCGCCACCTGGTCGAGCGCTCGCGCATTGTCGGGTGCGAGGGACGGCGCCATGTCCTCGACGATACGCACGAAGGCGTCCGCGGTCGCAGGGCCCACGCCAGGGCCTCGCAGCACGGCGTGCATCGATGTCCACTGGCGAACGATGGCAAACGACACGGGATCGATTTGCGCGAGCGGAACGAATACAGCCGGTTCGACCTCTGCCGAAACGCCCGCGAGTGGCGTATCGGCGACGACGCCGACGATCCGCCCGGCAGGCCGACCCAATGCCGGGCGCACCATCCCGTCCACACCCTGTCCATCGACCTGCTCAAGGTAGGCCTGGTTCACCATCACGACGCGCTCCGAACCGTCTCGGTCGCCCTGCTCCAGCCATCGGCCACGGGTCTTTTCCAGTCCGAGCGCCTCGAGCGCGCCCGGCGTCACCACCACGTACTGCAGCCGCACCACGCTGCCCCCAGGACGAAGGAAGGGCATCACGAAGCCGTCGCCGACGGGAAGCTGGGTGGACCATCCCATGGTTTCGACGCCGGGCAATCGCAAGGTCCTGGCGCGCAGGCCTTCGGCGAGCCGTTCGGTGGCGTCCCGCCCCGGATACCATGCCGGCGGTACGCGGACTTCCATCACCAGGGCATTGGCGTGATCGAAACCCAGTGGAAGCTGGTCGAGGCGCCACCAGCGCAATGCCGCCGCGGTCGAGGCGCATAGCAGCAAGGTTGCCAGTGCGGTCTGCGCCAGGGCCATCGCCGAATACATCCGGCGCGGCGCGAAAGCCGGGGTCGGATAGCCGGGCGCGGCGAAATGCTGATGAGCCACCGCACTGCATGTCGCCAGCAGGGCGGCGAGCAGGACGCTGACAAGAACCGCCACCAGCACGTCGCTTCCCGGTGCCAACGGTCCGGCCGAGGCCAGCCAGCTATCCGGCACGAGAGGACGCACCGACATCACCAGGAGTGCCCCCACAGGCATGCCTATCGCTACCGCGAGCAATGCGGTGATCACCGCCGCCGACAGCGCCGGAATCCAGGGGCGCCATCCCGTGGCTCCCAGTGCGAACAGCAAGGAGGCTTCCTGCCTGCGGTCCAGTGCGCGGGACAGCATGAGGTTGGAGACATTCATGGCAGCCACGATGAGCACGAGCAGTGCGCTTCCCACGCATAGCCAGACGGTCGTCCTGGCTCCCGGAGCCGTCAGCGCATCCAGGGATGTCGCGCCGTACCACTGTCTGTCCGCCGGCTCCAGGTGCAATCTGGCAGCGTTACGTCCGACCGTGTCCATGACGCTGTCGGAAAACGCCGCGATGCTTCCAGGCGCGAGGAGGGCCACCGCCGTCATGTTCTCCGTGCGGTCGATGGCATCCGCGGGGATCACCAGGGGCAGGATCAGGTCGACATCGGTGAAGAACCGATAGTCCGCCGGCAGGACACCGCTTATACGCATCGGTTGGCCATCGACCAGCAGTACCCGCCCGACCGCCGCCGGGTCGGCCCTGAACCAACGGTGCCACAGGGAATTCGACACCATCACCTCCGCACCTCCCGAACGGGACGGCACACGTTCGCCGACTGCGGGGACGACACCGAGCGTCGGCAGGAACCCCGCATCGACGCGTTGCGTCCGAAGCAGGCCCCGATGACGTCCATAAACGACGTTCATCGCCTCGGGCATGCGGGCGGCGCCACGTGAAAGCACTGGCGCCGGGCTTCCCACCATGTCGTAAAGACTCGGTGAGGCCGCGCGCATGGGATCGTCGGCCGTCCGCCCGCCGTAAACGGCGACCCTGGCATGATTGGGCCAGGGTGGCGGACGGAGCAATACGGCTTCCATCAGCGTAAACGCGCCAGCCAGGGCGGCCGCCCCGATGGCAAGTGTCATCGACGCCAGCAAAAGGGAACCCGGCTGGCGCGGCGAGGCTCGCCAGAAACGTACGATGTCCACGATCCGGTTCATGGGAACGATGCACTGTGCCGCCGTTCGCCCAGACCCGAATCCGCTTCGCTCTGCAACTGCCGGAACGTGCTCTCGTCGACGACCCTGCCATCGAGGAGGCGAACGGTGCGATCGGCCATCGCGTTGAAACGGTCGTCATGCGTGACCATGCATATGGTCCGGCCGTCCATATGCAGGCTGTTCAGCAAGCCCATCACGATTTCGCCATTGTGCAGGTCGAGGTTGCCGGTCGGTTCGTCCGCAAGCAGGATCGACGGGTCGCCCGCCAACGCCCGTGCCACCGCCACCCGTTGCTGCTGGCCTCCCGATAGCTGGGCCGGGTAGTGACGCATGCGATGCGCCATGCCTACGCTGCCCAATGCGTCGACGACCCGCCGCGCACGATCGCGTGCCAGCATGTCCTTCCGGAAGCTCAGGGGCAGTGCGACGTTGTCCGCCACGTTCAGGTCGTCGATCAGGTTGAACGCCTGGAAGACGAAACCGATATGCCGGTTGCGCAGGCGAGCCCTCTCCGCACGTCCCATGGCGTGGGCCGATTCGCCGTGGAAACGCAGCTCGCCATGACTGGGGACGTCAAGGAGGCCCATCAGCGACAACAGGGTTGTCTTTCCACATCCCGACGGCCCGGCGATCGAGACGAATTCACCCTGTCGTACAGTCAGGTGGATATCGGTCAGCACCTGGCATTCCACCGATCCAGCCTGGAATACCTTGCCGATGCCATGCATCTCGATGATCGCTGGCCGCGTGTGCGCTTGCATCGCGAAACTCCGGTGCGGCGGTTCACCCAGCCTAACTGCAGTCCACGACGTTGTCCCGGGCACTAGACCTTCCTGTGTCAAGAGAACGCCAACGCTGCCGGAAAGACGTAGCGATAACGCACACCCACGTCCCGGAGGAAGCACCCAGGTTGCCGCCACGACCGGCCCACCGGGGGCCTTCACATATGTAAAGTCTTTGTGCCCCAACGGCGTAATCGTTTACATGTAACATCATTTACGTGCCCACTTCGTCGCCCGATGCCAGTATCCTTGCCCGCCTGACGTGCCTCCGTTCGCCGTCGCTCCGTCCCCCAAGGCCGTGCCCATGAACCGTAACCCCCGCATCGAAGACCTGATCGCCCGCATGACCCTGGAAGAGAAGGTCGGCCAGCTGGGTGTGTTCGCCGATGCCGTGCGCCCCTTCGCACCCGATATCAACCCGGAGACCAACGCCCGTGGCGCCGCGGAGGTGCTCGAACAGGTCCGTGCCGGAAGGGTCGGCGCGTTGTTCAACGGGGTGGGCGCCGCGGAAGGCCGCGAGGCGCAACGTGTCGCCGTGGAAGAGAGCCGCCTCGGGATTCCGCTGCTGTTTGGAGCGGATGTGATCCACGGCATGCGCACCGTCTTCCCGATCCCACTCGGTGAAGCGGCCAGTTTCGAACCGGGCCTCGCCGAGCGCACGGCGCGTGCCACCGCCGTGGAAGCCACCGCGGCGGGCGTCCACTGGACGTTCGCGCCGGCGGTGGACATCGCGCGCGACCAGCGATGGGGCCGCGTGGCCGAAGGTGCCGGTGAAGACGTGGTGCTGGGCTCCGCGTTCGCCGCGGCGCGTGTGCGTGGCTTCCAGGGCCCGGACCTGACGGCTGACGATGCCCTCCTCGCCACGCCCAAGCATTTCGCCGCCTATGGCGCCGTCGCCGGCGGCATGGAATACAACGCCGTCGACATCGCGCCACAGACGCTCCGCGATGTGCACCTGCCGCCCTTCAAGGCGGCCATGGAAGCAGGTGCGCTCACCTTCATGAGCGCGTTCAACGACATCAACGGCGTACCGGCATCGGCCAATCGCGAACTGATGACGGATATCCTGCGCGGCGAATGGGGTTTCGAAGGCCTCGTCGTCTCCGACTACACCGCCGATATGGAATTGATCGCCCACGGCTTCGCCGACGACGAACGCGATGCGGCGCGCCTGGCGTTCCTTGCCGGCGTGGACATGAGCATGCAGAGCGGCTTCTATGCGGCGCATCTGGCCGATCTCGTCGAGAAGGGCGACGTGCCGATGGAGGCGCTCGACGAAGGCGTGCGCCGTGTGCTCTCGGTGAAGCATGCCATCGGCCTGCTCGACAACCCGTACCGTTCGCTCGATCCCGCCGCCGAGGCGGATACCTCACTGAATGCCGCTCATGCGGCGCTCGCGCGCGATGCATCGCGTCGTTCCATCGTCTTGCTCAAGAACGACGGCGTGCTGCCACTACGCAAGACCGGACAGAAAATCGCGCTGATCGGCCCGTTCGCGACCGACGTCGACAACCTCGAAGGGTGCTGGACGTTGTTCGGCGACAAGCGGCGCCACGTCAACATCGAGACCGGACTGCGCGCCGCCCTGGGGGACGGGAGCTTGCTCGACGTCGTCGTCGGCTGCGGCATCGAAGACCCCATCGAGGGTGGCATCGAGGCCGCCGTGGCCGCCGCGAAACAGGCGGACGTGGTGCTGCTTGCCATCGGTGAGCCGCAGAATTATTCCGGCGAAGCGCAGTCGCGCACGCAGATCGTGGTCCCTCCTGCACAACAGGCGCTGGCCGAAGCCGTGGCGGCGACGGGCACACCGGTCGTGGTGCTCCTGAAGAACGGCCGGGCGCTGGCACTCACGGGTGCCGTGCGCGAGGCCGACGCGATCCTTGTCACCTGGTTCCTCGGCAGCCAGACTGGCCCCGCGATCGCCGATGTGGTCTTCGGCGACTACAACCCATCGGGGCGCCTGCCCGTGAGCTTCCCTCAGGATGCCGGACAGCAGCCCTATTTCTACAACCACCTTCGCACCGGGCGTCCGGAGTTGGCCGACCAGCCACCGGCTTTCAAGTCGCGCTATCGCGAAATCACGTTCGACGCGTTGTACCCCTTCGGACATGGGCTCAGCTACACGAGCTTCGAGTACGGCGTTCCCCAGGTGAAGTCGACGGTGGACTGGGATGAAACCATCGTCGTATCGGCCATCGTGACCAACACTGGAAAGGTCGCCGGTGAAGAGGTGGTGCAGCTGTATATCCACGATCGCGTGGCCAGCCGTGTCCGCCCTGTGCGCGAACTGAAAGCCTTCCGCAAGATCGCGCTCGTCCCCGGCGCATCGGAGGAAGTGTCTTTCGAATTGACTCGCAAGGATCTTGCGTTTACCCATCGCGACGGCACCACGTTCGAAGCGGAGCCGGGCGACTTCCAGGTATGGGTCGCGGGTTCCTCGGCGGCGGGCATACCTGCGACGTTCCTGCTACTGGGCCGCTGAAGACATAGGCACAGTCCCGCGCCCGAGAGGCAGGAAGACTACATAGCTGTCCTCGTCGCCCGCTGCCCGCGGCCACCTGCCTTGTCATAGCGTACGCTTCCCATGAAGGAGCGTACGATGAAGGAACGACATCGGATCTCGCGCCGCGCGGCCACATGCCGCGCGTGCGCAACCCTGTGCGCGGTGCTCGCGCCCGCGCTCGGCGTCGCCCAGGCGCCTCCCGTGCAGCCCGGCGTGGCGCCTGTCGTCTGGCAGTCCTGTACACCGGACCTGGTAAGTGAGCACTGGATCGCCGCCTTGGGAAATAGGCTGGAATGCGGCAGCATGCTGGCTACACCCGACGAGGATGTCACCGGAAGTGGCCGGTTCACCGTCGGCCTCGTACGGCTCAAGGCGGGACGACCCGAGCAACGGGAAGCTGCCATTTTCTTCAATTTCGGCGGCCCTGGTGCCAACCCGCTGGATTTCCTTCCACCCACTGCCCACCTATGGGCTTCGCGCTCCGTCGACCATCCATTGGATGGCGACAAGCGGCGCCTGGCCGACCGCTTCGATCTCGTCGCGGTGATTCCACGAGGATTGCGTGGTGGAACCCGCTTTACCTGTGGACCTTACCCGGAATTCCTCGCGGGGTATGACCCGGCGGTCTCCCTGGCCGACTGGAACTGGGTCGGTTTCGTACGAGCCGCCAGGGCGTATGCGGGTACTTGCGGCGAGCATCCCCTGCATCGGCATGTGGGCACGCTGCAACATGTCGTCGACATGGAACATGCCAGGCGTGCCCTGAACGAGCCGGTGATGCACTTCGTCGGTACTTCTTATGGCTCCTGGGTCGGTGCCTTCTACGCGTCGATGTACCCGCAGCACAGCGGACGCATCGTGCTGGATTCCGTCATGAATTACGCCGGGACGTTCGAGCAGCAGGTCGCTGATTTTCCCGCGGAACGCCAGGCGCTGTTCGCACGAAATGCCTTGCGGCCAGCCCTCGCCCGACCCGGTGTGTATGGCATCGGAAGCGATCCCCGGGTGGCGATGTCCCGCTTTCGCGACATGCCATATCGGGCGCTCTGGGCGTGGCCCCTGACGATAAACACGCCCCACCAACTGGCTGCGGCGCTGACCCTCGCGGACTGGATAAGGGCCGATATGGAGATATCCAGCGATCGTCTTATGGCGCGCTTACGGAATCACGTCTTCAGTCCGGATACCGGCGCGAACGACGCGATCAAGGATGCGGCAGCGGGACTGGCCTCCCGGCTGGACCTGGTGATCGATCCGACGCTGGACGGCCTGGTCGACTATTCCGTATACGTCGCCGTCGTTTGCGGCGACACGCCATGGCGGAACGATCTCAAGACATGGCGCGCACTGGCCAACCGGATAGGAGCGAACTATCCGGCCGCCGGAGGCGGATCGGTCATCATGGGCCTGATCTGCGCGCACTGGCCCTCGGCGCCCCGATGGAGTCCCATGCTGACGGAACTGGCAAAGGCACCGCCGTTGCTGATGGTTCAATCCGAATTCGATCCGGTGACGCCGTTCACGGGTGCCATGAAGGCATTCGATGCATCGCCCGATGCGTACATCGTCCTGGCGCGTGGCTCGGAAATGCACGGTCTGTTCGGCCAATCGGCGACGCCATGCGTCGAACGTACCATCGGTCGTTTCCTCCTCACCGGCGAACGGCCGGCCTCGCACCTGTCGAGTTGCGATTTCGTCGCACCGCCCGTGCGGCGAGAAATCCGCGAGGTGAGCGATGCTCCGACGGAAAGCGATGTTCGCGACGAGCTGCGGCGCCTCTACCGGCACATTTGACGGGAACGGCGCCATGTCATCGGGCCACCACGTACCTTGGTACGATGCGCCCACCTATCCGCGACGCGCATAATCCGGGCAATCTCAGTCACGGGAATGCACACATGAACGACCTGACCGGCAAGGTCGCCCTCGTCACGGGCGCAGCCAGCGGCATAGGCCGTGCGATCGCCGCAGCCTACGCATCGGCTGGGGCATCGGTCGCCGTTGCCGACATCGCTCACGACAAGGCGAAGCAGGTGGCCGCCGATATGGGAGGACGCGCCATCGCTATCGCCATGGACGTAACCGACGAAGCACAGGTCGACGACGGCTTCGCCCGCGTGGAACGTGAGCTCGGGCCGGTCGATATCCTGGTAAGCAACGCCGGCGTGCAGATCATCTCGCCACTGGTCGACCTTACTCTCGCCGACTGGAAGCGCATGCTGGCCATTCACATGGACGGTGCGTTCCTCACCAGCCGTGCCGCCATGCGCCAGATGGTGGCTTCCGGCCGGGGCGGATCGGTGATCCTGATGGGATCGGCGCATTCACACGTCGCGTCGAAATTCAAGGCACCGTACGTCGCGGCAAAACACGGCTTGCTCGGCCTTGCCCGCGTGATCGCCAAGGAGGGCGCCGCCGATGGCATACGATCCAACGTGCTCTGCCCGGGATTCGTGCGCACGCCGCTGGTCGAAAAGCAGATTCCGGAGCAGGCGCGCGAACTGGGCATCTCCGAGGAGGAGGTCGTCCGCGACGTGATGCTGCGCGACACCGTCGACGGTGAATTCACCACGCTTGAGGATATCGCCGACGCCGCGCTGTTCCTCGCGGGTTTCGGGTCGAAGGCCTTGACCGGACAGTCGCTGGTCGTGACGCATGGCTGGCATATGCAATGATGGAACAATCGCGGGCGCCCCTGTCCAGGCGGTAGGCGCTTTCGGCGTTGTCTATCCTTTGCACTGAAGAAGTGCGGGGAAAGGGCCGGAGTCGCATCCGGCATAATCCGACAGATAGCGCACGATGCTGCTCCTAAGGTGAAAGGACATTTCCCGAAAGGAGCTTCATCATGCACCGACACCGCCTCCTCTGCGCCCTCCTCAGTCTGTTCGCGTATCCGGCCTCCACGTTCGCCGCGACGACCGATGCCAATGCCATTCCGTGGCGGCCCTGCACGTTCGATGAAACCGGCTGGGACGCTCCAGCCCTCGTCGATCGCCTGCAGTGCGGCACCATGCAGGTACCGTTCGACCACCGCCATCCCGACGCCGGCGAGGTCGAGGTAGGGCTGATCCGTGTCCTCGCCGGAGATCCCGCACGACGCGAGGGTACGATCTTCTTCAACTTCGGCGGCCCCGGTGGCAACCCTCGCAAGTTCCTTCCTTCCCTGGCGGACGGGTGGAACGCGCTCGATACAAGCGATGCCGTCTTCGGCCTCCTGCGCACCGTGGCGGATCGTTACGACCTCGTTGCCGTCGTGCCCCGGGGCCTTGCCGGCGGCCGTATCTACGATTGCCTTGCCGGCCGCGAGGGCATTCCGTTCAACGACCTCGCAGCGGATCAGGGCGAGGACAACTGGCGTTCGGCGGAACGGGATGCCCTATCGTTCGCGGCCGATTGCAATAAGGACCCGTTCTTCCGGGTGGTGGATACGGAGCAGCATGTCCATGACATGGAATACGCGCGCCGGCTGTTCGGTGACGCACCGCTCAACTTCTACGGCACGTCCTACGGCACGTGGGCCGGCGCATGGTATGGCGCGATGTACCCTGAACACGTGGGACGCATGCTCTTCGACTCGAGCATGGATGTCACGCGGGATTTCCAGGACGCGGTGTACACGCAAGTCGTGGGTTTGCACAATCTATTCCTCGTCGACGCGGCCCGTCCCGCGCTCGCCGCGCCGGAACGATACGGGCTTGGGATCGATGAAGATGCGCTGCTCGACCGTGTTCGCGCCATGCCGATGCGTGCACATGCCAAGTGGGTGACTTCGATCGGCAGTCCCGCCCAACTTGCCGCGGCGCTGACCATGGCCGATTGGCTCCGCGATGACCAGACGCTGGACGAACCCGCGTTGGCTGCTCGCGTCGCCGCATATCGCTTTCATGCCGATAACGGTATGAACGCCGAGATCCGTGACGCAGCAAACGAACTTCTGACGACTTACTTCTACGATGGTCCGAGCCCCGCCGAAGCCTTCCTGGGCACCGATGGGCTCTCTGTCTACCGTGCTGTCACGTGTAACGACACCCCGTGGACCTCCGGCTCGTCGTTCTGGCGTGCCCTGTCGCTACAT
Organism: Luteibacter sp. E-22; assembly: GCF_049913125.1. Taxonomy (GTDB): domain Bacteria; phylum Pseudomonadota; class Gammaproteobacteria; order Xanthomonadales; family Rhodanobacteraceae; genus Luteibacter. Next base: position 117,014 of record NZ_CP183975.1, on the reverse strand, counting down.
ACCGCGTCCCGCTTTCCCGGCGGCAGTTCCAGCGAAGCACATAGCGGACTCACCTGCGCCAACTGGCTCGCTCGCGGCAACATGCGTCCCGACATGGCCGTGCTGGGTACCATCCCGGCCTTCCTGATGATCCAGGCCGAATTCGATCCTGCGACCTCTCTTGCCGATGCAAGCCATGTATTGGAAAGCTACGACAACGCGCGCATGGTGCTGGCAAAAGGACTGCATGGTCACGGCGTGTTGATGAGTCTCGCAGCACCGCGGTGCGTCGTGGCCGCGGCCGGCACCTACCTTCTGACAGGACAGGTACCGGATACGAAACGTGTGTCATGCGAGGCAGAGGCCGCGCGAGTCCCACGATCGGCCGACGACCGGTTGCGTGCCATCGAGACGCATCTCGAACGCCTGAGCAAGTTCATCTGACAGCATTGCGCGCGGATCATCTCCCCTTCCGCGCGCAACAGGAAAGATCCGTCAGCAAGACGGCTTCCACTGACGGTGACGAGGGCATAACACTAGTTCGATTCCCCGTCCTTCACCGACCCGATACCGGAGGTAGTCCGCTACCGATCCTCGGCACCAACCAATAACTTTGTCGGCTGCCCCGTCCTATAGGAACGTCGATGAAATCCGCCCCTCTTGGCCTGCTCGCCGCGGCCCTCGCCACCTCCCTCCCTGCCCCGGCGGAATCCGTTGTCCCGCTCACCTGGACACCCTGCGACAGCGTGCCTGCGCCGGCCGCCAACGTCGCGGCCCGCATGGAATGCGCACGTCTTGCCGTGCCGCGTGACTATGCCAACCCCGCTGCCGGCACGCTGGACCTGGATGTGGTGCGAGTGAGAGCCGCTGCTGAACGGGGCGCGCGCCACGACGGCACCCTGCTCCTGGAGCAGGATGAATTCGCGGGTCCCTTGGACCAATCCGTGACGGCGATGGCCTCGAGATGGCTGGAAGGCGATGAGAACTGGCGCAACGTAGCGCGTCGCCTCGACCTGGTTGGCCTCGCACCGCGCCTCATGGACGACGCAAGCGGGAACGACTGCCTGTCGGCGACCTCACGGCTGCCCCGCCACGCTTCATTGGGTGCCGACACGACCAACGCCAACTTCGCTGTCGCCGAAAATCTCGCCCGGGCCGTAGGCACGGCATGCCAGAACGACCCGATGCATTCGCATATCGGCATGCAACCGCGCGTGGAGGACATCGACATGCTGCGCAATGCCCTCGGCCAATCCAGGTTGCACATCCTCGGCACCGGCTACGGCGGATGGGTGGCGACGTACTACGCGGAACGCTACCCGCGGAACGTCGGCCGCCTGCTGCTCGACAGCACATGGGATGCGGACGGTTCCATCTACGAAGCGATGGAAGCACGCATCGCCGAACGCGGGCGGACGATCCGCCGGGCGGTCTCGGCCCTGGTCGACACCCCCGATCGTTACGGCTGGGGCACCGATGCCAACGACATCCATCGACGTCTCGGCATGCTTCCAGCTTCGGCACATGCCGTTTGGATGCGCAACGTGGATGGCGCCCACGAACTGTCGGCCGTGCTCGCGATGGGACGCCTGTTGGAGCGTGATCCCACGCTTTCAACCGACGCGCTACGCGGCTCCCTCGCAACGACGCGATTGGCGGTCGATGCCAAGGACGACGGCGCCATCCGTGCCGCGGCGGAACGCCTCCTCGATCGGCTCGATGCCGAAGGGAGTGGCGACCCTTACGGTTTCGGGCCCCGGGTCGACGGCATCCCACCCGCGGTCGTGGCCAGCGCCTTCGCCGCACGCTGCAACGACGGCTCGTGGGGAACGCGTCGCCGATACTGGCGCGACCGCACACTTGAACTGAAAGAAGCATGGCCAGCCGGGGTCGGCAACGAGACCTTCCAAGGCATGGTCTGTAGCGAATGGCCGGGCGCCTTCGAAAAGATCATCTCGGCACCCACGCTCCACGACGTGCCACGGTTCCTCATGCTGCATGCGGAATTCGACGAAGAAGCACCGTTGCGCAACGCGGCGATGATGCTCAACGCACATCCAAGCGCCACCATGGTCGTGGCACGTGGCCTGCGGGCGCATGGCGTGGTTACTCGCACAGACCATCCCTGCGTGTCGGTCGTGGCCGGCCGGTTCCTCGCGGACGGCGTGCTCCCCGCCAACAAGCTGACCAATTGCAGGTTGCCCGACGCTTCGCCCGCCCCCTGACGCATGGGTCAGAACATCACCTGTGCGCGTAACTCGACTATCCGGGGATCGACGCGTACATCGCGTCGATCGCTGATGGCCCGGACATAGTTACCCTGAAACTTGAGGTACTTCGTGAGGTACCAGTTCGCGCCGAAGGTCCAGTCGTGTTCGGTGCCACCCAGCGTGGGACCATCGTCCAGGTCGAGCGTGCTGTAACGGAGCACGAATTCCAGCGCGCCCCAACGGCCCTTCGGCACCACGTCGGAAACATTGCCCGCGCTATACGAGCGCGACTCGCCCGTAGCCACCCAACTGCCGAAGGCGTACCAGCCATGCGCCTTATAGGCCGGCTTGTTCTCCAGCTTTACCCTGGCATCGAGGTATTCGCCCTGCACCGACCATGGCCCACCGATCCACAACGCCTCGACTCCGCGGCGGTCCACGTGCTCGGCCACGCTCAGCGCACCGGAGTCGATCAGGCGTTGGGTGATGAGTCCTGCCTCCGGCAACGCTCGCAGGCGCACGCTCTGCGGCGTATAGCGGCCACGACCGTCGGTCGTTCCATAGGGCGTTTCGCGGGACAACGATCCACCGATATGCAGGACGTTGCCCGGCGTGTTCAGTGGCGTCCACGCTGCGCGGCCGGCCACCATGTGGCCGTCCAGGTCACCCTGGAGGTTGCCACCGTTGTAGTAGCCCAGTTGTACGAGATAGGCCTTGCGCGTAAGCGCCCAGTCGATGCCCAGGCGGCGATTCGCATAGATGGCCTGCATCGGAAGCGAGGTTTCCAGGAAGGACGTGCTGCCCGTGCTGGTGTTGCCCTCGAAGCCGACAGGTGTCTTCATGAAACCGATGCGCACCGCACCGGCGTCGCTTCCCAGCACGGCCTTGCTCTGCAAGCGGAAGAACACGTCCAGCCAGGTCTTCGCCTGGAAATCGAATACCGCCGTGGCGTCGTACACGCCCTTCTTGCGGACGAAGAAGCCGAATTCCTTGCGGCGGTTGGTCTGCGCGTCCTCGTAGATGCCCTGGTCGTGCGAGAAGCGGTCCAGGTCGTACTGGTACTTCACCGACAGGCCCACGTCGGTGCCATCGGCGAACACGTAATGGGTCGGCCAGTTGGTGCGCCAGTCGTAATCGTTGCGTGCGGCATCGGCCGCCTCCGCGAGCACGGGGGCGATCAGCGCCGCGGCGCCGAGGATGAACTTCTTCAAGCGGGTACCCCTTCCAAGGCAGGCCGACGGCGCCGGCTTGCGATATGAACCTGACTATACAGCGGGCATGAGAAACGACTCAACGCCCTGATACATCATCGGCAGGGCACGTCAGGGCTTGAAAATCGCGTCTTCACATTCGTGGATGAACGTGGCGCAGGCGGGCTCTACGGACGCTGGGGCTGGCGGACAAGGCGGATCTCGAACAAGGAGGGCCAGCGCTTGCCGGTCACGAACAGACGGTCATGTACGGCGTCGTAGGCGATGCCGTTGAGCACGTCGTTGCCGAGGTCGTCGAGCCGGGTCTTGTCCATCAGGCCCTTCAGGTCGATCCAACCGACGACATGACCGGTGGCGGGGTCGATGCGGGCGATACGGTCGGTCTGCCAGACATTGGCGTAGATCTCGCCCTTCACCCACTCCAGTTCGTTGATGTTTTGCAGGGGAATGCCATCCGCGGTCACGTCGATGGACCCGGTGCGATCGAAGTTGGCCGGATCGAGGACCCGAAGGGTGGGCGTGCCGTCGCTCATGTAGATGTGCGTCGCGTCACGGGTGAAGGCCCAGCCTTCACCGGGATAGCGGAAGGCCCCGAGCAACCGGAAGCTCGCCTTGTCGTAGACGAAGGCGACGCCCTCCTGCCAGGTCAGCTGTACCAGCTTCGTGCCATCGGCGACGATGCCCTCGCCAAAATATCCCGGTGGAGTGTCGAGCCGCTGCACGACCTCGCCGGTGACCAGTTTCACCTTGCGCACGGTCGATGTGCCGCGCTCACCGGTGCTTTCGTAAAGATAACCGTCTTCATAGAACAGCCCTTCGGTGAAGGCTTTCGGGTCGTGCGGATAGGTGTGCACCACCTTATAGCCATACACGGGGATGGTTCCGGCCGGAACGCGCGCGGCGAAGGAACCCGCGACCAGCGCGACGAAAGCGAGTGCGGCGATCTTGTTCAAGGGAAGGACTTCCACGATGCGGTGATCATCGTCGACACCACATCAGGATCGACAGGCGGGGATATGATTCTCGCATGACCACGACACCGATTTCGCCTTCCCACATTCCCCCAAGCCGGGGGGACACGTTGACCGGCATCGCTTGCGGCATGGGAGCGGGCGCGTTGTGGGGACTGGTGTTCCTCGCTCCCGAACTGGTGCGCGAGTTCGGCCCGCTGCAATTGAGCATCGGCCGATACCTCTGCTACGGACTGATCGCGGCGGCACTGATCGCACCGCGATGGCGCTCGCTGACCACCTTCATCGGCCGGCGCCAATGGCTGAGCCTCATCTGGCTCGCCTTCGCGGGCAACACGCTCTACTACATCCTGCTGTCGGCCGCCGTGCAGGTCGGCGGCATCGCCATGACGTCGCTCGTGATCGGTTTCCTGCCGGTGGCGGTCACGATCATAGGCAGCCGCGACGAGGGCGCCTTGCCTCTCGCGAAACTCCTGCCATCCCTGCTGCTATGCGCAATGGGGGCTGTTTGCATCGGTTGGCAGGCACTGGCGGGGCCAGCTGCCGACTCGACCGGCAGGCAGATGATCGGACTGGCTTGTGCCGTCGGCGCGTTGGCGTCATGGACCGCGTATGCCATAGGCAATGCGCGCTGCCTGGTTCGCCTCGAACATGTTTCGGCGCACGACTGGAACCTGCTCACCGGGATCGTCACCGGCGCACAAAGCATCGTCCTGGTTCCACTCGCGCTCGTCCTTGAAACGACAGATCACAGCCGTGGCGACTGGATGCGCTTCGGCATGGTCTCGGCCGGCGTCGCCGTCCTCGCCTCCATGGCGGGCAATTCATTGTGGAACCGGATGAGCCGCCTGCTGCCGCTGACACTCGTCGGCCAGATGATCCTCTTCGAGACCGTCTTCGCCTTGATCTACGGCTTTCTCTGGGAGCGGCGCTTGCCCACGACGTTGGAACTGGCGGCGCTGTTCCTGGTAGTCATGAGCGTCGTCTCATGCCTCGCGGCCCATCACAAGTCGGCGGATGTTCGACGGCATCCGAATCGATCGATTCAAGCGCTCCCGCGAGACGGGAGCGCTTGACGATCGATCAACGCGGCATCGATCGCGAGATCAGATCGCGTAGTACATCTGGAACTCGAGCGGGTGCGTGCTCGCACGGTAGCGCGTCACTTCCTGCATCTTCAGCGCGATGTAGCCGTCGATGAAGTCGTCGGTGAACACGCCACCGGCCTTCAGGAACTCGCGATCCTTGTCGAGGGCGACGAGCGCCTCGTCGAGGCTGGCGCAGACCTGCGGGATGTTCTTCTCTTCTTCCGGCGGCAGGTCGTACAGATCCTTGTCGGCCGGCGCGCCCGGGTCGATCTTGTTCAGGATGCCGTCGAGGCCAGCCATCATCAGCACGGTGAAGGTCAGGTAGCCCGACTGCATCGGGTCCGGGAAACGGATCTCGATACGACGGCCCTTCGGGCTCGACACGTACGGGATACGGCAGGAAGCGGAACGGTTGCGTGCCGAGTAGGCCAGCATCACCGGCGCTTCGAAGCCCGGAACCAGGCGCTTATAGCTGTTCGTGGTGGAGTTGGCGAAGGCGTTGATCGCCTTGGCGTGCTTGAAGATACCGCCGATGTACCACAGCGCCGTCTGCGACAGGCCACCGTAGAGATCGCCCGCGAACAGGTTCTCGCCGTTCTTCGACAACGACTGGTGCACGTGCATGCCCGAGCCGTTGTCGCCAACGATCGGTTTCGGCATGAAGGTGACGGTCTTGCCGGCCTGGTGGGCGACATTCTTGATGACGTACTTCATCGTCATCAGTTCGTCGGCCTTCTTCACCAGGGTGTTGAAGCGGGTGCCGATCTCGCACTGGCCGGCATTGGCTACTTCATGGTGGTGCACTTCCACCACCTGGCCCAGCGACTCCAGCACCTTGCACATGTCGGCGCGCAGGTCACCCAGGCTGTCCACGGGGCTGACCGGGAAATAGCCGCCCTTCACGCCCGGGCGATGGCCGGTGTTGGTGCCATCGTACTTGTAGCGCGAGGACCAGGCGGCTTCTTCCGAGCCGATTTCGTAGAACACGCGGCCCATGTCGTTCTGCCAGCGCACGGAATCGAAGATGAAGAACTCGGGCTCCGGGCCGAAGAACGCCGTGTCGGCGATGCCGGTGGACTTCAGGAAAGCTTCGGCGCGCTTGGCGATGGAACGCGGATCGCGGCCGTAGGCCTGCATGGTGCTCGGTTCGAGCACGTCGCAATGCATGATCAGCTGCTTGTGCGCGCTGAACGGGTCGAGATGCGCCGTTTCCGGGTCCGGCATGAGGACCATGTCCGACTCGTTGATGCCCTTCCAGCCGGCGATCGACGAACCGTCGAACATCTTGCCGTCTTCGAAGGTGCCCTCGTCGATGGCATGGGCAGGGAACGTGACATGGTGGTGCTTGCCGAGGATGTCGGCGAAGCGCAGGTCGACGAACTCGATTTCCTCGTCCTGGATCAGGTTCAGCACTTTGGAAGCGGCGGACATACAAACCTCGAATGGGTATGGGGCGGAGTGCATTTAGCAATCGCTATGCCAGCGTTTCCGCCATCGACGGACCGGCCTGGGGCAAGCCTCGGCATCATAGAACGGGCGTGGGCTTCGTGCGCAAATGCACCAATATGGTGCACTTGTTTTCCGAATGCACCGTTCCGGCCATCTTTCAGCGTTTTTCGCGACGACCAGTCATCGTTTACCCTGCGTCGCGGCCTGGGCCGCTTCCCACCAAGCTGCTTCCAGCCCCAGGCGGCGGCACATCTTCATTTCGGGTAATGGCATGACGAACGAACACGATGACGACACCCCCGACACCGGGCGGCGCCGCCTGCTCGGAGGCATGGCCACCACGGGCGCGCTGCTTGCGCTGGGCGGGTTGCAGGAGGCCGTCGCCGATGGCAAGACGCCCGCCACGCGACCGCCCGGCGGGAAGGACCTGGATGCCTTGCTCGACAAGCACATCCAGAACGTCGTGGTGATCTATGCGGAAAACCGCAGTTTCAACAACCTGTTCGGCGACTTCCCCGGCTTGCAGCAACCTCTGGGCGTGGTGTCGCCGGAACGCTACGTCCAGCGCGATCGCGACGGCACGGTCTTCAAGACGCTTCCCCCGATCTGGGGCGGCATGGTGCCCCACGAGCAGGTCGTCGATCACAAGAGCTACAAGATCGTCGAGAAGGACATCGCCGGCTTGCCGAACGCACCCTGGGCGCTGCACACGGGCGACGGCACCCCGCTACCGCACGGACTCGTCACGCGCGACCTCGTGCATGCCTTCTACAACAACCAGCTGCAGATCAACGGCGGCAAGAACGACGGCTTCGTGGCCTGGGGCGACAATGGCGCCCTCACCATGGGCTACTACGCCAGCACGCCCGTGCACCTGCGCCTCTGGCGCCTCGCCGAGCAGTTCACCCTCTGCGACAACTTCTTCATGGGCGCTTTCGGCGGCTCCTTCCTCAACCACCAATACCTCGTGGCCGCGCAACCGCCCTTCTATCCCGATGCGGACAAGAGCCCGGCGCAGTTCAACATCGCGGTGACCGAAAGCGGAGATCCGAAGGATCACCGCCTGAAGATGGCGGAGGACTCACCGGCCAGCGCCATGCAGGGCAAACCGAAATTCGCCCACCACAATTCGCTGACACCGGACTTCTGGGCCGTGAACACCATGGGTCCACCCTACTCGCCCGGCTTCAACGTGGATCGCAAGAACCCCTTGCTCACCGATGCCAGCAGCGCGAACACGCTGCCACCGCAGACGCACAAGCACATCGGCGACCTGCTGTCGGACAAGAGTGTCGATTGGGCGTGGTACGCGGGCGGCTTCCAGGCCGCGCTCGACGGCAAGGGCGATGGCACGGACGGTGGCTTCCCGCAGACGCCGAATTTCCAGGCCCACCACCAGCCGCTGAATTACTTCGTGTCCCTCGCTCCTGGCAGCGAGGCGCGCAAGCGGCACCTGCGTGACGGCGGCCTTGGCGAGACAGCCGCGACCAATCGTTTCCTCGCCGACGTGGATGCGGGCAAGCTACCGCCGGTGACGTTCTACAAGCCGCAAGGCGATCTCAACATGCACGCCGGTTACTCCGACGTGGAAGCCGGAGATCGTCACATCGCCAACGTGATCCACCATCTGCGCAAGAGCGCGCAGTGGAAGAACATGCTGGTCATCGTCACCTTCGACGAGAACGGCGGCTGGTGGGACCACGTCGCGCCGCCCAAGGGCGATCGCTGGGGCCCGGGCACGCGCATTCCCGCATTGGTGGTCTCCCCCTACGCGAAGCGCGGGCATGTGGAACACACGATCTACGACACGGGCTCCATCGCCCGCTTCATCACCCGCAGGTTCAAGCTGGAAACCTTGCCCGGCCTGAAGATGCGCGACGACGCGATGATCGCCGCCGGCGGACCCGCGCCGGGCGACCTGACCCAGACGCTCGACTTCAGCCTCAAGGCATAGCCGCCCGCTTCGTCGGCGCGGATTCGCTCCAGAGGGGTCCGCATCGGAAGTTCCTGCGATCAGGCGGCCGCATGGCACCGCGTGACGGGACGGGGTGTCCTGCGGCTAAGCTATGGGGCCGTCCCCCATCGGAAAATCCCCGACGTGAACGACCTGATCAGCGCCATCCTCCTCGGCATCGTCGAGGGGATCACCGAATTCCTGCCCATCTCCAGCACCGGCCACCTTCTCATCGCCGAACGTTGGCTCGGCGCCAGGTCGGACCTGTTCAACGTGGCGATCCAGGCCGGCGCGATCCTCGCAGTCACCTTCATCTACTGGCGCACGTTGTGGAGCCTCGCCATGAACTGGCGCAGGCCGGAGACGCGCGACTACGTGCTGAAACTGCTGGTCGCTTTTCTGATCACCGCCGCACTCGGCCTCGTCGTGGCCAAGCTCGGTTTCAAGCTGCCGGAAACCGTCACACCCATCGCCTGGGCGCTCATCATCGGAGGTATCTGGATGATGGCCGCCGAAAAGCTTGCCGCGCAGCGGCCCGAGCGCGCCTTCATCACCTGGAAGGTGGCGATCCTCGTCGGCCTGGCGCAGATCGTCGCCGGGATCTTCCCTGGAACGTCCCGCTCGGCCGCGACGATCTTCATCGCCATGCTCGCCGGTACGAACAACCGCGCCGCGGCGACGGAGTTCGCGTTCCTCGTCGGCATCCCCACGATGTACGCGGCGACCGGCTACGAGTTGCTGAAGACCTTCCAGCACGGCGGTGCCGCCGGTGAGGACTGGACCGGCCTGGGCGTGGCGTTCGTCGTATCCACCATCGTCGCCTTCGTGGCGGTGAAATGGCTGCTCGGCTACATCCGCTCGCATCGATTCACGGCGTTCGCGATTTATCGCATCGCGCTGGGCATCGCGCTGTTGCTGCTCCTGCCCGCCGGCGGCTGAAACCAGAAACAGCCGCCCACATGGACAAGGTGACCCGCTACCGCTTGCTCGACCTCACCATCGACCTCGCACGGCAGCGGGTCGAACGCGGTGGTACACCGCTCGACGTGGCGGGCCTCAGCTTCCAGTTGCTCGCCTGCCTGGTCGAGCGCGGGGAACGCGTGGTGGGCTTCGACGAGCTGATGTCGGAGGTGTGGGCACCCGCGGTGGTGAACGAGGAAACCGTGACCCAGCGCGTGCGCTTGCTTCGCCAGGCCCTGGGTGACGACGCTCGCCAGCCCCGCTACATCCGCACCGTGCGCAGCCGTGGTTACCAGCTGGGTGCGCCGCCGGAACCGCTCACGGAGACCGCGCGACGGCGGCGCACGCTGTGGCCGGCGGTCGCCGCTGTCGGCGTCCTCGCCGCGGCGTCCGTCGGCGTGGGCTTCCTCGCCCGGGAACAGAAACCCGTGGCCGGTGCGCAACGCGAGGTATTGGATCGCGCGCGCTGGTATGCCGCCATGGGCCAGCGCGACAACAACGAACGCGCCCTCGACCTCTACGACCGAGCCCTGCGCGAAGCGCCGGACGACGTGGAAGCATTGTCGGGCGCCAGCCGTGTACGCTCGGCGCGCAGCTGCCTGTACAACGCGGGGCCGGCGGAAGCGCGCGATGCGCTGCGGCTCGCCACGCGTGCCGTCGCCGTGCGTCCCGATAGCGCCACGGCGTGGTCCGCGCTCGGCTATGCGCGCGATTGTCTCGGCGACATTCCGGGCGCCATCGCCGGCTACGAGCGTGCGGTGCGCCTCGATCCCACCGACGATCCGAGCCGTGCCTCGGCCGCCTACCTCTACCAGGAGCAAGGCCGCCTGGCCGACGCGCTGCATGCGAACCTCGACATGCGCGGAGATCCTTCCCGCGTGAGATTCCGTGACGTGCAACTGGCCCGCGAATACGAGTTGTTGGGTTTCGACGCCGTTGCGGAGACCCGCTACAAGCGTCTCTTCGACCTCGCGCCGGATAACGTCTTCGGCAACATTGGCTGGCCCGCCTTCCTGTTCGCCCATGGACGTTTCGAGGAAGCGCGCGGAGCGCTGGCACAGGCACGCACGCGCGGCACCTCGCGTGCCGAACTGGCCCAGCTGGATGGCGAACTGGCCTTGCGCCGTGGTGACCGCACCGCCGCCGCAAACGCCTTCGCCGAAGCCAGGGCGCTGCGGCCCGATGCCTCCTTGCCCACCACGCTGGCGGTGCTGCATGGCATGGCACCGGTCGATCCGGCGTGGCTGACGCAGCACATCTCGGCTACCCGCGCATCGCTGGTGGGTGACCCCTGGCCGGCAAGCCGGCTCGAACTCGCCCTGCTGCTGCAAGCCGCGGGCGATCGTCGAGGCGCGATCGCCGCCCTCTCCGATGCGGTGGACAAGGGCTGGCGAGATGCCGGTTACCTGCGCGCGTCACCGCTGTTCTCGCCGCTGGCAGGCGATCCGGCCTTCGAAGCGGTGCTCGATACCATCGCGCGACGCGTCGCCGCCGACCGGGACCGGGTGCTCCAGGCGCCCTGGTGCCCGCCCGACCTCGGCGCGGGCCGCCGTTAAGGCAACGCTTTCAGTACGATGTCCCGGAAGATCGCCTGCGATTGAGCGTGCGCGTAGCCCTGGTTGTATGCCTGACTGGTGATCACCGTGACCAGGCCACGCTCGGGCAGCACGAAGACATAATTGCCGCCGTTGCCACCCATCGCCCACACCTTCGTCTCCACCCCTCCGATCGGAAAACGGAACTGCCACCAGAGATAACCGTAATCCGCGTCGTCGCGCGCCTGGGCGTGCGGCGTCAACATCTTGCCAACCCAGGCAGCCGGCAACACCGTCTTCCCCTGCCAGCGGCCCGCGTCCGCGGCAAGCTGGCCGAGCTTTGCCAGGTCGCGCGAGCGGTAGCGCGTTCCGCCGCCGCCCATGCCGATGCCCTCGCTCGACACGTTCCATTTCACCTGCGAAATGCCCAGCGGCGCCTCCAACGCCTCATGCGCGAACGAGGCCAGCGACTGCTTCGTCGCCCGCTCGACCACGGCTCCCGCGACGAACGCCCCCGCCGTGCAATAGGAGAACGTACGGCCGTAGGGCGAGTCCTTGGGACGGCTCACCCACGGCGCATACCCGCGCACCGGCAGGTTGAGCGCGAAATCCAGCCAGTGCTCGGACACGTACATGCGCTCTTCGTTGCCCGTGGAGAACGAATTGTCGTCGTCACACTCCCAGATCGAACTCATCGTCAGCAGGTCTTCGAGCGTGATCGCCTCACGGCGGGGGTCCGGACGTTCGAGGTGGATATCGGGAAAGAACGCATACACCGGTGCTGTCACATCGCGGATCGCGCCACGCTGGATGGCGGCCCCGACGAGCATGGCGGTCAGGCTCTTGGTCGCCGAACGGACATCGTTGAGCAGGTCGGCGGACCCGCCATTGAAGTAGTGCTCATAGACCAGGCGACCGTGGTCGGCGACGACCACGCTGGTGATCTTCTTGTAGGTTCCGTCGGCGATCTTGTCCTCGACGGTGGCGAGGGTGGCCGTCTTCCAGCCGAGCGTGCCGGCGTCGGCCGTGGGCCAGCCATCGTTTGCCTGCTTCGGTGGCTGGTATTGACCGGCGCTTGCGGGAAAGGCGATGGCGAACGCCAGCGCCGCAACAACGCGGCGCATGGCGGGGAAGGACGAACGAGTGATGGTGCGGCGCATGGTCTGGGCTCCCTTGGTGGAGCCCGGAGTGAAGCGCGCGGCGCGGTGAAGCGCCTGAAGTGCGTATGAAGATTTATGAAGCGCGGGCGGCGCCTAGGCGACCGCCGCGATCTCCAGTGGCTGCGACTTGCGCATGCGCGCCAGTTCCGCCTGTTGCTGTTGCACGAGCTTGCACTTCGGCTCGCTGGTGCGCTGGAACAACTCGCTGGTCCACTCGATGAACGCTTGCACCCGCGCCGAGAGGTGACGCTTCTGCGGGTAGACGATCCACAGGTTCGATCCCGTGGAGATCGTGTCGGTCATGATGATCTCGAGCAGGCCCTTCTCCAGGGCGCTCGCTGCCAGGCAATGCGGTGCCTGGATGATGCCCAGGCCGGCGATGGCCGCCTGGATCACGGATTCGCCGTCGTTGATCAGCATGTGCGCGTCGACGTCCACCGACACGCGGCCACTCGGCGAATCGAACTGCCATTGGTAGGGCTTGCCCGTGCTCGGATGGACGAAATTCACCGAGCGGTGGTTCTTCAGGTCCTCGATCGAGGTCGGCATGCCGTGCCGCGCCAGATAGGACGGTGCGGCGCACAGGACGTTGCTGAAATGGCCGATCTTGCGCGCGATCAGGCTCGAATCGGCCAGTTCGCCCATCCGGATGGCGCAATCGAAGCCTTCCTCGTTCAGGTCGAACGGGAAGTCGCACATCGTCAGTTCGAGGCGGATATCGGGGAATTTGTGCTCGAACTCGGCGAGGTTGGGGATCAGTGCCGCGCGACCGACCGCCGATGAGGCCGCCACGCGCAACTTGCCCGCCGGCTTGGTCTTGGCGTACCCCAGAGCCTCGGTGGCCTCGGTCAGGTCGGCCAAGATCTCCTTGCAACGCGTGTAGAACGCGGCGCCATCGTCGCTCAACCTCAGCGAACGTGTCGACCGAAAGAACAACCGGGCGCCGAGGCTTTCCTCCAGGCGCGAGATAGCCCGGCTGACCCCCGATGGGGTCATCTGCAGGTGTTGCGCGGCGGCGGAAAAGCTCTTGGCCTCCACCACGCGGACGAAAACGCTGATCGCGGAAAAGTCTTCCATCGTCGACTCCGGAGATTGCATTCATGACTGAGCGTCACAGGCGGAATGATTGTAGACCCATTTTTCGCTTGACGAGCAAGACCTAGATTTCGCCACCTGCGACGGACCGACTTGACCTCAACCAACGTTGAGGTCGCACGCTGCGCGGCCGACGAAAGATCTTGCATCCCCCTCGACACTCCAGGACCCGTCATGAAGAAGAAAATCCTGTTCGGTTCGACCGCCCTGGCGGTCGCCGTCGCCTCGGCGATCTGGCTGAGCTCCGGCGGCACGCCAAGCCATGCCGCCGAACCCGCCGCCGCGCCGCCGGCCCCCGAAGTGACCGTCGCCCAGGTGCTCCTGCGCCCCGTGTCGGACACCAACGCCTTCACCGGCCGGATCCAGGCGGTGGACACGATCCAGATCAAGCCGCGCGTCAGCGGCTACGTCGATTCGATCCACTTCCGCGAAGGCGCGACGGTGAAGAAGGGCGACCTGCTCTTCACCATCGACCCGCGCCCGTATCGCGCCGAGGTGGACCGCCTCGCCGCGAACCTCGCCCAGGCCAGGGCCGAAAGCAAGAACGCCGACGCCAACGCCGCCCGCGGCACCAAGCTGGTGGAACAGCATGCGGTGTCGCGCGAGGAAGCCGACCGCCTCGACACCGCCGCCGCCAGCGCCAAGGCCCAGGTGGCCTCGGTGCAGGCCGCGCTCGATAACGCTCGCCTCAATCTATCGTTCACCGAGGTGCGCGCCCCTGTCGACGGCAAGGTGAGCAACGCCCAGATCACCCCGGGCAACCTGGTTACTCCCAGCGACACGCTGACCAGCGTGGTGACGGTCGACCCGATGTACGTCTACTTCGATGTCGACGAGCAGACCTTCCTGAAGCTGGACCGCCTGCGCCGGCAGAACGGACGCGCCCCGGAAGTGGAAATGGGCCTCGCCGACGAGCAAGCCTATCCGCACGTCGGCAAGATCGATTTCGTCGACAACCAGGTGCGTGCCGGGGCCGGCACCATCCGCTTGCGTGCCGTGTTCCCGAACGCCGACGGTGCCTACACCGCGGGTCTCTTCGCACGCGTGCAGTTGCGTAGCGGCAACATGCAGCCACGCGCGCTGATCGACGACAAGGCCGTGGGCACCGACCTCGGCAACAAGTTCGTCTATGTCGTGGGCAAGGACAAGAAGGTGGAGTACCGCCGCGTCGCCACGGGGGCGCTGGTGGATGGCCTGCGCGTGGTCGACTCGGGCCTCAACGCGGACGACGTGGTCGTCGTGAACGGCCTGCAGCGCGTGCGCCCGGGCGTGGAAGTGAATGCCAAGCGCGTGACGATGGCCTCGCTCGTACCGGACACCGCGCGCGGTGTCGCGGCGGCGCGTCCGACCGGCGTCGACAGCGTGGCGCAGAACCAGGACTGATTCCACAATGAAAATCGCTCAATACTTCGTAGAACGCCCGATCCTCGCGGGCGTGCTATCGGTGCTGTTCCTGATCGCGGGCGGTATCGCCGTGTTCAAGCTGCCGATCAGCGAATACCCGGAGGTCGTCCCGCCGACCGTCGTGGTGAAGGCGACCTATCCGGGTGCGAACCCGAAGGTCATCGCCGAAACCGTCGCCACGCCGCTCGAAGAGCAGATCAACGGCGTGGAAGGCATGCTCTACACCTCCTCGCAGGCGACCAGCGACGGCTCGATGACCCTCACGGTCACGTTCGCCCTGGGCACCGACCTCGACAACGCGCAGGTGCAGACGCAGAACCGCGTCGCCCAGGCCCTGCCGCGACTGCCGGAAGAAGTGCAGCGCCTCGGTGTGACGACGACCAAGAGTTCGCCCGACTTGACCATGGTCGTGCATCTCACCTCGCCGGATAACCGGTACGACATGCTGTACCTGTCGAACTACGCCCGCACGCGCATCAAGGACCAGCTCGCCCGTCTCGACGGCGTGGGCGACGTCCAGCTGTTTGGCGCGGGCGAATACAGCATGCGCATCTGGATGAACCCGGAGAAGCTGGCAATCCGTAACCTCACCACGGGTGACGTGATCAAGGCGGTGCGCGAGCAGAACATCGAAGTCGCCGCCGGTGCGCTGAACGCGCCACCCGGCCCGAGTTCGAATGCTTTCCAGGTCAACATCAATACGCGTGGCCGCCTCGTCACCGAGGACGACTTCCTCGACATCATCGTGCGCAGCGACCCGAGCGGCTCCGTCACGCACCTGCGCGACGTCGCACGCGTCGAGCTGGGTTCGAACAACTATGCCCTGCGCAGCCTCCTGAACAACCGCGAAGCGGTGGCGATCCCGATCTTCCAGCGTCCAGGCTCGAACGCCATCGCCATTTCGGACGAGGTCAGGGCGGAGATGGCCCTGCTGAAGAAGGACTTCCCGCAAGGCGTCGACTACACCATCGTCTACGATCCCACGGTGTTCGTGCGCGGCTCCATCGAAGCCGTCGTGCACACGCTGTTCGAGGCGATCATCCTCGTCGTGCTCGTGGTGATCCTGTTCCTGCAAACGTGGCGTGCGTCCATCATCCCGCTCGTGGCCGTGCCGGTTTCGCTCATCGGTACATTCGCGGTGATGTACCTGGTCGGGTTCTCGCTCAATGCGCTGTCCTTGTTCGGACTGGTGCTTGCCATCGGTATCGTCGTCGACGATGCGATCGTGGTCGTGGAGAACGTGGAGCGTCATATCGAGCATGGGCTCGATCCGAAGATGGCCACGCGCCAGGCCATGACCGAGGTGACCGGCCCCATCGTCGCGACGGCACTCGTGCTGTGCGCGGTGTTCGTCCCGGCCGCCTTCATCAGCGGTCTTACCGGCCAGTTCTATCGTCAGTTCGCCCTGACCATCGCCATTTCGACGGTGATCTCCGCCTTCAACTCGCTGACCCTCAGCCCCGCGCTCGCCGCGCTGTTGCTCAAGGGCCGCGATGAGCCGAAGGACAAGCTCACCGTCTGGATGGATCGCAGCCTCGGCTGGCTGTTCCGCCCGTTCAACCGCACGTTCGAACGCGCTTCGCATGGCTATGTCGGTGGCGTGCAGAAGATCCTGCGCTTCTCCGGCGTGGTGCTGTTCATTTACGCCGGCCTCGTCGCTCTCGGTGTCTTCGGTTTCATGAGGACGCCGACAGGTTTCGTGCCGCCGCAGGACAAGCAATATCTCGTCGCCTTCGCGCAGCTTCCCGATGCCGCTTCGCTCGACCGCACCGAAGCCGTGATCCGCCAGATGGGCGATATCGCCCTGAAGGACCCGGGTACCGCCAACGCCATCCAGTTCCCCGGGCTGTCGATCAACGGTTTCACCAACAGCACCAACTCGGGCATCGTCTTCGTCGCGCTGAAGCCTTTCGAGGAACGCCGTTCGGCCGACCTCTCGGCGGATGCAATCGCCGCTCGCCTCAACGCCCAGTTCGCGTCGATCCAGGGTGCGTACATGGCGATCTTCCCGCCACCGCCGGTTAACGGCCTTGGCACGATCGGCGGTTTCCGCATGCAGATCGAAGACCGTGGCGACATGGGCTTCGAGGAGCTCTACAAGCAGACCCAGGGCATCATCGCGGCCAGCCAGAAGACGCCGGAACTCGCGCACCTGTTCACCAGTTTCCAGGTGAGCGTGCCGCAGTTCGACGCCGACGTGGATCGCGAGAAGGCCAAGTCGGAAGGCATCGACCTGGGCGACGTGTTCCAGACGCTGCAGGCATATCTCGGCTCGCTCTACGTGAACGACTTCAACCGCTTCGGCCGCACCTACCAGGTGAACGTGTCGGCGGAACCGTCCTTCCGTCACGAGCCGTCCGATGTGGTCGGCCTCAAGACCCGCAACGCCGCCGGCGACCTCGTGCCCCTCGGTTCCTTCCTCACCATGCGCCAGACCAACGGCCCGGACCGCGTGCAGCACTACAACGGTTATCCCACGGCCGAGATCAACGGCGGCGCGGCGCCGGGGTACAGCACGGGCCAGGCACAGGAAGCCATGGAGAAGCTGGTCAGCTCGAGCCTGCCCAACGGCATGAGCTACGAGTGGACCGAACTGACCTACCAGCAGATCCTCGCCGGCAATACAGCGGTACTGGTGTTCCCGCTCTCGGTGCTGCTGGTGTTCCTGGTGCTGGCATCGCTGTATGAAAGCCTGAGCCTGCCGCTGGCCGTGATCCTGATCGTGCCGATGGTGCTGCTGTCCGCCATTACCGGCGTCATCGCCACCGGTGGTGACAACAACATCTTCACCCAGATCGGCCTGATCGTCCTGGTGGGTCTCGCCTGCAAGAACGCGATCCTGATCGTCGAGTTCGCCCGCGAAGCGGAGATCGACGGCATGAACCGCGTCGATGCCGTGCTGGAGGCCGCGCGCCTGCGACTGCGCCCGATCCTGATGACCTCGTTCGCCTTCATCATGGGCGTGGTGCCGCTGGTGACCTCGCATGGCGCGGGTGCGGAGATGCGCCACGCGATGGGCGTGGCGGTGTTCTCCGGCATGCTCGGCGTGACCTTCTTCGGCCTGATCTTCACCCCGCTCTTCTACGTGCTGATCCGTGCGTGGAACGAGCGTTCGGAGGCGCGCCGCCAGGCCCGCCGCGAACGCCGTCTCCTCGCCCACGCGGCCCGGGAGTCCTGATATGAAAATCGTTCTTCGCAGTACCGCGTTGTTCGCGGCCCTCGTCCTCGCCGGTTGCGCGAGCGTGGGCCCGGACTACCACGCACCCAAGGAAGCCCCGGTGACCTTGCAGGGCGTCGATGCGACGCACCAGAACAACGGCGATGTCCAGGCACGCTGGTGGAAGCAATTCGGCGACCCGACCCTCGACGCGCTGATCGTCCGCGCGGCGCAGGGCTCGCCGGACCTGAAGATCGCGGTGGCGCGCCTCAACCAGGCGCGTGCCGCGCTCGGCTCGGCGAAATCGCAGCAGATCCCCGACATCGAAACCGGTGTGTCGTACCAGCGCAGTCGCGAGCAGCAGCCAGGCTTCAGCGACCAGCGCCAGACCGTCACCGCTTACCAGGCAGGCTTCGATGCCTCGTGGGAACTCGACCTGTTCGGCGGTATCCGCCGGTCGGTCGAGGCCGCGCGCGCCGACGCCGCCGCCGGCGAGGCATCGCTGCAGGATGCGCAGGTCACGTTGTTCGCCGAAGTGGCGCGCAACTACTTCGACCTGCGCGGCACGCAGCTGCGCATCGACGTGGCCAGGCGGGACATCGCCAACCAGCAGGATTCGCTGAAGGTGATCGCCGCGCGTGTCGAGCTTGGCACCGGGGCCGAGCAGGACCTTGCCAGCGCGAAGGCGCGGCTTGCCTCGGTGGAAGCGCAGTTGCCCGTGCTCCAGACCCAGGCCAGCGCCGACCAGTTCCGCATCGCGGTACTGCTCGGTGCGCGCCCGGGCGAACTCGACATCGACCTCTCGCCGGCGACCTTCAAGCCCATCGACGTCAGCCTCGCCATCGGCGGTGCCGACGAGGTGTTGCAACGGCGTCCGGACATCCGCATCGCCGAGCGCGAGCTCGCTGCCGCTAACGCCCGCATCGGCGTGGCCAAGGCCGACTACTTCCCGCACATCACCCTGGGCGGATTCATCGGCTTTCTCGCCGGCCGCAGCAACGATTTCGGTGGCGCGGATTCGCGCGCGTGGTCGCTCGCTCCGAGCATCTCGTGGTCGGGCCTGAACGTGCAACGCGTGCGGTCGGGCGTGAAGGGGGCGGAGGCGCGCGCCGATGAGGCACGCGCCAATTACGAGCGCACCGTCCTGGCGGCGCTGGAGGATGTCGACAATTCGCTGGTCGGCTTCAACCAGCAGCGTGAGCGCGTCGAGAAGCTGGTGGTGCAGGCGACGGAAAGCCGCCGCGCGGCCGACCTGGCGAAGATCCGTTACGACGCCGGCCGCACCGACTATCTCGAACTGCTCGATGCCGAACGTACCCAGCTTTCCGCGGAAGACCAGCTGGCCGAGGCCGAGGCCGCCATCAATACCCGCGCCGTGCAGTTGTACAAGGCGCTCGGCGGTGGTTGGCAGGCATGTGGCGACAACGCGTGCAGCGAGGTTGCGAAGGTGCCATGAGTGCCGCCAAGGTTCATCGCCTGCCCGTGCAGGCGAAGCGCAGCAGCGCGATGGCCGTCGAGCCGCCACTCACCCAGCGCGTCGCACTGGTGAGTGGCGCCAATCGCGGCATCGGGCTGGAGGTATCGCGCCAGCTCGCCTCGCTCGGGGTCACGGTATTCATGGGCATGCGAGAACCCGGTAAGGGCGAAAAGACCTCCCGCGCCATCCGTGAACTCGGCGGCGACGCCTATGCGATCAAGCTCGATGTCACCCGCCAGGGCGACATCGAGCATGCGATCGCCCACATCGACGGACGCTTCGGCCGGCTCGATATCCTGATCAACAACGCGGGCGGCTATTACGATCCGGATGCTCGCACGTCGGTGCCCGATCTCGATGCCATCCGTGGCGCGCTGGAAGTGAACCTGCTCGGTGCCTGGTGCCTCACCGCGGCGGCGCTGCCGCTGATGCACCGGCACGGATACGGCCGTATCGTCAACGTGTCGAGCGAATGCGCCGTGCACGCCATGTGTAGCGACAAAGCCCCGGCGTATCGCATCTCGAAGGCGGCACTCAACGCGTATACGCAGGTCACCGCCCGCGAAGTCGCCGGCAGCGGCATCCTCGTCAACGCCGTCTGTCCCGGCTGGACCGCCACCGCGCTCGGTGGCAGCGGCGGCCGACCGGCAGCGGAAAGCGCCGAGGGCATCGTATGGGCAGCCTTGCTGCCGGAACGGGAAGCGGCGACGGGCGAGTTTTTTCGCGACCGGGTGAAGATCGGCTGGTAGGTGGGCGAACTCAGCGCGAGATGATATGCGCGAACCACTGCCAGCCACGCAGCTTCGCGGTGATCAGCTTCACGCAAGTAAGCATCGGCACGGCCAGCAGTGCGCCGGGCACGCCCCAGAGCCAGCCCCACACCAGCAGCCAGAGCAGGATCGCCACCGGACTCAACCGCGAGCGACGCCCCTGCAGCATCGGCGTGATCATGTTGCCTTCGACCGCCGTGATGCCCGCGAACGTGGCGGCTGGAAGCAAGGCGGGGCCAAGCTCCTGGAAGTGCAACGCGCCGACGATGGCGAGCACGGTCGTGGTGGTGATGGCGCCGACGTACGGAATGAAGTTGGCGATCGTGGCCACGGTGCCCCATAACAGCGGATCGGGCACGCCATAGAGGTAGAGCATGCCCGCGGTGACGAGGCCGAGCGTGACATTGATCGCCGCCGTGAGCAGGAGGTAGCTCGACACCTCCACCTGGATGCTGCGCACGATGCTTACGGTGTGTCGCTTATAGGCGAAGGTGGGCGATATCTCGACCGCGCGCCGCAGGATCTCGTCGCCGTAGACGAGGAAGAAGAACACCAGCAAGGCGACCGTCAGCACGCTCGCTAATACCTTCGGCGCACCCGCGAGGATGTCCCATGCCGTGAAGGCGAAGCTGTTGGGGCTCTGCGGCGCGTTGCGCACCACCGTGCCACCCACGAGATTCTGCGTCGCCCGGCTGGCGGCCTCGATCTGCTGGGTCAGCGGCTTGATCTTCGGCGCGAAGGCGCGCATCGCCGTCGGTGCCTGGTGGAACCAGTTGAGCGCGGGCTCCGAAAGCGTCGTCACGGCCGATACGAGACCGAAGCCGAGCAGCACCATCACCGTCACTGCGGACAACCAGCGCGGTATGCGTAGATTCGCGGCGGCGGCGACGATGGGATTGAGCGCGAGGCCGATGAATCCCGCGAGCACGAGCGGTACCAGCAACGACTTGCCGATGGCCACCGTGTAGATCACCGCGAGCAGGACGAGGCAGGTCAGCGAAATGCGGATCGCGCGGAGGTTGCGCGACATCCGCCGGCTGCTTCGGCCGCTGCCGGGCTTCCGGCGTGACGGCACGGCGATCGTGGAAACGGCCGCGCCCGGTGCCGCCGTCGAAGGGACCGGCGTGGGCAGTGGACTGGGAAAGTCGCTCACGGTGCCTCTTCGGCCGCGTCCGCGACATCGCCGGCCATCTCGCCGAGGAAACTTCCGGCGGCGATGGAAACGATCTTGCCGATGAGGTCGGCGCTACCCGCCGCCACGACACCTGTGACGCCGGGCACCGCGAGCGGATTGAGCCTGACCTTGCTGAGCAGGAAACCGGAGCCGGCGGCCATGCCAAGCACCGTGAGGGGATGCTCATAGCCACGCGCGATCAAGGCCGCGGCCGGTTCGACGGTTTCCCGGCGTGCCGCCGCGACCCGGGCCCGGGCGGCGGTGACTTTCGCCATGCTGCTGAAAATGCTCATGCCTGTTCTCCCGCCTGCTCGCTTTCCGCCTTGCCCTGCTTCGCGGCTTCCCTTGCCAGCGTGGAGAGTTCTGCGCGCGTGGCGGGCAGCGTAAGCCAGTGCATGCCACGGCGGAAGAGGAGGATAGCGCCGACCAGCAGCACGAGTTGCAAGGCCGCCAGCACGGTCAATGCCCACGCCCAGGAACCGAACCACTGGGCCAGTCCCCAGCCGGCCAATGCCAGCAGGGTGAACCCCAACGCCACCGCGAAGACGATCGCGGCCAGCCCCATGAAGAGCATCATGACGATGCCGCTCCGGGCCAGGCCGATCTCCGCGCCGAGCAGCTTCAACTGCGCGGCGAAGAGCTTCTTCAGCCCGGCGCCCAGGCGGCGGACATCCCCGACCCAGGCGGGCATGGCCAGCCCGGGACCGGCTGCCGCATCCTCCGGCGTCGTTCCGTCCGCGTCGTCTTGCCCCGAGGGACCGTCTTCCAGCATATGTCGCGCCCCTGGGAGGAAAGGATCAGTTGCGCAGGATGCGACCGGCCAGCCAACCCGCGGCCAGGGCCAGCGCGATGGACTGCACGGGTTTCTCGCGGACATAGTCGCGAGCCGTGTCCAGCCAGTCGTTTGCGGTCTCCACGGCCTCGCCATAGGCTTCCTTGCCGCGCAGCTTCGCTTCCTCTGCCTTTTCAGCCGCGCGCGTGGCGCCGTGGGCGGCCTTGTCGGTCGCATTGTGCAGCGTGTTCTCCACCTTGTCGGCGGCGCGGTCGACCACTTCCTTGGTCCGGTCGACGACCTCGGAGGTGGCCTGCTTCACTCGCTCGGCGCGTGCATCGATGCGCTCGGCGGCCGAAACGGTATTCGCGGCGGCGGTCGCGGCGTTGGCTACGGGGTCGGCAGGTTTGTTCATTTGACGGTCTCCGGGACTGGGATCGAACAAGGTACGGCAAAAAGGGTGACGCCGTGGTCTATACGTTACGGCCGCGGAAGAAGGAGATGATCGCCAGGATCAGGAAGATCACGAAGAGGATCTTCGCGATGCCGGCCGCCGTGCCCGCGATGCCACCGAAGCCGAACACGGCCGCGATGATCGCGATGACGAGGAAAACGAGGGCGTAGTGCAACATGGTGGTTTCTCCGTGGGTAGCGCGAGACCATTTAGTCCCGCGCGCCGCGCATGCCGCGTGAAGCCCGCAGGCCTCGCTCAATAGGCATTCAGCCAGTGCCCTTCACCTCGCCCTCACGCCTTGACCTTCGGGTTCAGCGAATAGGTACCGGTGATCTTCGCCTCGTCCACCACGTGGCCTTTGATCACGTCGCGAAACTCGGCCAGTGAAAAGCCGGTTTCCAGCGGTACGCTCTCGACGTCCAGAGCATAAATGTGGAAGTGGTAATGGTGGGGGATGGTGTCGTTCCACGGCGGGCACGGGCCATCGTAGCCATGGTAGTGGCCCTCCATGTCGCGGTCGCCCTTGAACCAGGCCGTGTAGTCGTTGAGGCCCTGCACCGAGCCGGGCGGGCCCACCGGATCTTTCTTTCCACGGGGCACGATGCCTTCGCCGCAGGCACCTTCGCCCAGCTCGCGGCATTCCAGGGGAATGTTGGCCATCAGCCAGTGCACGAATTCCACGCGTGGCAGGTCGCGGCGCACTTCACGGCCTTCGACGTTCACGTCGTCCGGCTTGGAGGGCACGTCGGTATCGATGACGGCGATGGCGAACGAGCGCGCGCTGGCGGGGACCTCGGTCCAGGCCAGGTGCGGCGTGACATTGCCGGCGGGCTTGATCGGATCGCCGGCCTCCATGAAGGCGAAGTTCGCGGGAATGGGCTTGCCGTTCTGGATGCTGTCGCTGTTGAGGCGCATTGGGGGACTCCTTATTGCTTCTTATAGGTCACGCGATAGATGGCACCGTTGTCGTCGTCGCTGATCAGCAGGCTGCCATCGGGGAGCGGTTGTACGTCGGCGGGACGGCCGGACACTTTCTCGTCGACGAGGAACCCTTCGACGAGCGGCTCGTAGCTGACCACCTTGTTGCCATTGAGGCGCACGCTCATGACCCGGTAACCGGATTTCGTGGTGCGGTTCCACGAGCCGTGCTCGGCGACGATGAGGGCGCCATGGTAGGCGGCGGGAAATTGTTTTCCGTTGTAGAAGCGCATGCCGAGTGCCGCCACGTGGGCGCCCAGCTTAAGCACGGGTGGCGTGAAGTCCTTGCAGTTCCTGCCCTTGCCGAATTCGGGATCGAGCGTGTCGCCCTGGTGGCAGTAGGGATAACCGAAGTGCTCGCCGGGCTTGGTCACATGGTTGAGTTCGTCGCTGGGCATGTCGTCGCCGAGCATGTCGCGACCGTTGTCGGTGAACCACAATGACTTGTCCGTGGGGCGCCAATCGAAGCCCACCGTATTGCGAATGCCACGCGCCACGGTCTCGATACCGCTGCCGTCGGGATTCATGCGTAACAGCTGGGCGAAGCCTTCGTCACCGCGATCGCAGATGTTGCAGGGTGCGCCGACCGGCACGTACAGCTTGTTATCCGGGCCGAAGGCGATGAATTTCCAACCATGCGCCGTCTCGGTATGCAGCTTGTCGGTAACCAGTTCGGGCTTCGGCGGCGCATCGAGGTGGTTCTCGATATCGCGGAGCACGTAGATCCGGCTGATCGCGGACACGTAGAGATCGCCGCCATGGAAGGCCACGCCCACCGGAAGCTGCAAGCCACTGGCGACGGTGCGCACCTTGTCCACCTTGCCGTCGGCGGCGTAGGTCACGGCGAACACCCTGCCCGCGTCGCGCGATCCCACGAAGACCGTGTTCTTCGCCCCGAGGGCCATCTCGCGTGCGTCCGGCACCTGGTCGGTCCAGACCGCGACCTGGAAACCGGGAGGTAACTTCAACGACTCCAGGGGAGGAGTGGCGGCAAGGGCCGGGGCGGCGAGAAGGGCCAGGCCGAGGACAAGGGCGCTACGCATGAACGGATTCCCGGTGGGGGCCCGTCTGTCCCTGTCCAGGCGTGGAAGGTTCAACGGGCGATGGCGTCGAAACGGGCTGCGATGTAGTCGTCGGTGAAGCTGGTCATGCTGAAATCGCGAATGAAGCCGCAATGGCCGCCATAGGTCGCGATGTCCAACTCGATGTTCGGTGGCACGCGCAACTGGTCGAACGCGCCGACCGGAATCACGGGATCGTCGCGGGAAGTGAGGATGGTTGCCGGCAGGTGCAGGTCCATCAGCCGCTCGCCGGCCACGGAATAACCGTCGAGGTAGGCCTCGAGCGAACCGAAGTCGGTGTGCCGCAGCACGAGCGAACGGGTGAGATCGCGCATGTTCTGGCGCAATTCCTCGAGTTCGAAGTATGTCGCATGCGGAAATGCCTGCTGCTTGAGTTGCAACGAGCGGCGCCACTTGCGCATGAAATAGGCCTGGTAGAACCAGGGTGCCTCGCTCTCCAGGGAGAACAGGCCTTCGCTGGGATCGATGATCGGACAGACCGCCAGCACATAGTCCAGCAAGACGCCTTGCGTGGGCGCCAGCATGCCGGCGCGCAGCGCGAAGTTGCCGCCCAGGGAAAACCCGGCCACGCCCACGGCCTTCGCCGGGAACATCCTGACGATCTCGCCGAGGGCGGTCACCACCTCGTCGATGCGGCAGGAATGGAAAAGGGCCTCGTTGAGGCCGTGGCTGTCGCCATGGTCGCGGAAATTCAGGCGGAAGACATCCCAGCCTTCCTCGAGCAGGCGGCTGCCCGTCTGCAATACGTACGTGGAATCGACGCTGCCCTCCCAGCCATGGAACAGGATAGCCAGGCCACGCGACTCGCGACCCGTGCGCTGGGCGGTGAAACGGCCGCTCAATCGATCCCCGCGGCCGACATCGATCAGCACCTCCTGCGCGTTCTCCTGCACCTGGTGCGCCCGTCTCGGCAGCAGGCGGCGGCGAATGCCGCTGGACGAAAGCATGGTCTGGATGTGGCCGCTGCGCAGCGGCCACGGCGGCAGGAAGTCGGAGCCCTGCGGCAGGCTCATGCCGGGGTATCGGTATCCAGGGCCTGCGCGATGCGTTCGCGCGAGGCCTCCGCCATGCGGCGACGTCCGTCGGCCGAGACCGGAACCGGCTCGAGGAAATGCACTTCCACGTCGAGCGGCGGCTCGCCCAGCAAGCGCAGGAAATTGCCCATGAAGCTTTCGCCTTCGCGGAACCCGGCATCGATCAGCCGTTTGCCGCGACGGGCGAAACGCAGGGCCACCGGCTGCACCGGCACGCCGGCATCGAGGGCGGCCTGGAAGATGCGCGCATGGAACACGCGCAACACGCCATTGTGGCCCGTACCACCCTCGGGGAACACCGCCACGGAACGCCCTTCGCGCAGGCGCTCCACCATCGAGGCCATGACCGAGGCCAACGAGTGATTATTGCCCCGGCGGTGGAAGATGGTACCGCCGCGCGCGGCCATCCAGCCGACCAGAGGCCAGCTGGCGATCTCCGCCTTGGCGACGAAACAGGCGGCGCGCTGCGAATGGAGCAACTCGATGTCCAGCCACGACGTATGGTTGGCCACGAACAGCACCGGGTCGGGCAAGGGCTGGCCGAAGCGACGGCTGCGGAACCCGAACACGCGCAACAGCAGGGTCGACCACATGCGGATGGTTCGGTGGGCCAGTGGCTCGCGCCCGTTCTTCATCACCCCGCCTGCCCAACTCAGGATCAGCGCGCAGATGACGATGCCGAACAGGACGTGGAGCACCAGCAACGGCACTCGCCACACATAGCGCAGCGGACGCAGTCGGTCGCGTGAGGTCGGGTTGGCGGAGGCGGCTTCCATCGAGCGCACAAGATTAACGATGGGCGGTCGCTGCCGCTAGGGGAAGTTGTCTTTATTGTTAAGGCACCTGGGTTTGCGCCGCGCTAAGTGCGGACATTCCCCAGGGGAAGGGCCGTGGAAGCCTTCACCGTGCGCAGGACGAAGCTGGTGTTGACGTCCGCCACGCCCGCCGCGTTCAACAGGCGATCGAGCAGGAACCGGGAAAATCCGTCCAGGTCGGCCACGTATACCTGGAGCAGGTAATCCATGTCGCCGGTCAACGCGTAGCAGGACACTACCTCGTCCCATTCGGCCACCCGCTCGGTGAAGGAGTCGATGGCCTCGGACTCGTGCCGGCTCAGCTGTACGCGGACGAAGGCCTGCAAGCCCAGGCCCAGCGAACGTGGCTCCAGCCGGGCGCCGTAGCCGGCGATGACGCCATCGGCCTCCAGCTTCTGCACGCGGCGCAGGCAGGCCGACGGGGAAAGGTTCACCTCGGTGGCGAGCTCGGCGTTACTGATCCTGCCGTTCGCTTGCAGCGTGGCGAGGATGCGGAGGTCCGTACGGTCCAGGCTGGTCTGCACGATTCTTCCGCCTTGTGGCTTCTTTTCAGAGGATCATTGCACATATTCTGTGCTTTCACGCAACAAGGCAAGCCTATTGCGCGCTCTTCTCGCTATGCTCTTGCTTCACAACCACACACAGCCCCAAGGAGGCCCGCCATGGACACACCCCGTCGCGTCGAACACCAGCAGACCGACCGCGGATACGTGCCCGTCTATGCGACCGGCACCGTGGAGCAGCCGTGGGCGAGCTATTCCAAGGTCGACCACGAAGTGTGGGACACCCTGTACCGCCGCCAGCGCGAGTTGCTGCCGGCCTATGCCTGCCAGGAGTTCCTCGACGGTGTCGACCGCTTCGGCCTGGGCGATGGCGGCATTCCCCGCTTCGACGACCTGAACAAGGTGCTCGGCAAGGCCACCGGCTGGGAAGTGGTCGGGGTGGAAGGGTTATTGCCGGACGAGGTCTTCTTCGACCATCTCGCCAACCGCCGTTTCCCGGTGAGCTGGTGGATCCGCAAGCCCGACCAGTTGGACTACCTGGCGGAGCCGGACCTTTTCCACGACCTGTTCGGCCACGTGCCGCTCCTGCTCAACCCGGTGTTCGCCGATTACATGCAGGCCTATGGAAAGGGCGGCATGAAGGCCCACGCCATCGGCCCGGACGCGTTGATGAACCTCACGCGCCTCTACTGGTACACGGTGGAGTTCGGCCTGATCCGGACCGACGCGGGGCTGCGCATCTACGGCGCGGGCATCGTCAGTTCGAAGGGCGAGTCCATCTATTCGATCGATTCGCCGGCGCCGAACCGGATCGGGTTCGACCTGGAGCGGGTCATGAATACCCGGTACAAGATCGATACCTACCAGCAGACCTACTTCGTGATCGACGACTTCAAGCAGTTGTTCGATGCCACCCGGCCGGACTTCACCCCGATCTACACCAGGCTCGCGGGCGGAACGCCCGTGGCGGCGGGAGACGTGCTGGCGACGGACAAGGTGTATCAGCGCGGTACGCGGGAAGGCTTCGTTTCCGGCGCAGACAACTGAAACTCAACGATGGCCTAACGAACGTGCCTCTACGATGGCCCCAACTCCATTGAACAGGGTGGGTCCATCGTGGTCGTCTTCGACATTCCGTTCGAGTCCGTCGGTCCCGGTCTTTGGTTGCTGCAGAAAAACGAGTTCGAGTACGGGGAATTCTGCTCACGCGATGACGCGCTCGAATGCGCCCTGGAGGAGGCACGCCGTATCGAGGCTGCCAACGCGGCATCGGACATCGTGCTGAACATCGAAGGTAACGACGGCGTGTGGCGGGCGTTCGATACGTCGATTCGTCCCTATGCGACACGGGTACATCACGTCTGACCCAGAAGCACTGACCGTATCCACGAAGGGCGGGTTGGCCGAAAGGCTGGCCCGCCCTCTTTCTTTGGTGGGGCCATGCTTTGGTGGGCCATGCTTTGGTGGGAACCGACCTTGTCGGCGATCCCGCGGCAGCGGGCCAGTTGAGGCAAGCACCCATCGCCGACAGGATCGGCTCCCACCTGCCGGGGTAAAAACCAAAAATCAGACAAAATAAAACCCCGGCAGCCAGGGGAGGAGCTGCCGGGGTCGCGTCGGGTCCAGGCTATCAGGGGAAATAGCGGGACCCGGGACAACTGGCGAATCAATCGCGCCTGTTGCCAACAGGTCGCCTCTCGGCGATCGAATACTTAGATAAGGGCGGAGCCGTGAAGTTCCCGTATCACTTCATGGCTGCGTTTGGGTCCCGTTTAACTTCGGCCGCGGCAGCGTGTTCCGCCAACCATGGACGCACCTGCGCGACCCACAGCGCATAACCTTTCGGATTCATATGCAGGCCATCGCCGACGAAGAGTTCCTGCTTCGGTTGTCCGTTCGTGTCCAGCATCGCCGGTGCCACGTCGAGGAAGGCGACACCCTTCTGCGCCATCGACCAGTCACGGATCAGCGCGTTCGCCCTTTCGATGTTCGACAGCAGGTTCATGCGGGCCACGCTGGGCTTGATCGAGATGAAAGCGATCGGTACCTCCGGCTGTTCCTGGCGTACCTTGGCCACGAAAGCGGCGAAGTCATCGCGGACCTGGTCCGGCGTGTCGCCATTCTGCAGGTCGTTGTCCCCGGCATAGATCACGATCGCCACCGGGTGGTACGGCTTGACGATGCGATCGGCGAAGGCGGTGGCATCGTCGAGATCGGAACCACCGAAACCCCGGTTGATGAGGCGATACTCCGGGAAGTCGGCCGCCAGGCTCGCCCACAGGCGGATCGAGGAACTGCCGACGAACAACACGGCGTTCGCCGGTGGCGGACTGCTCCGGTCCGCGGCCTCGAAAGCCTGGATGTCGTGTTCCCACTGGCTGTGGTCCGGGCCCTTGGCGTGGGCGGCGAAGGAAAGGGCAAGCAGGGTGAGGAGGAGCGTCAGGCGTTTCATCCCATGCACCGTAACCCCTTACGGACGCTGGGGTAAACCCTGCCGCTCGACGGGCGTGACCTTGAGCACCGCTTCGATCCGGCTGCCGTTCCAGCGGTAGATGAAGTGTTCTGCCTGCACGCAGGGAGCGACGAGGTCGGGATAGAACACCGCGACGCATTCGCCACCGGCATGGCGCGCGCTGTCGTAGACGATGCCATTGGAGCCCTGTCCGCGCAGCGTCCGTGCCAGCTTCACGCTGGCCGCGTAGGAATCGGGATCGTGCTCGGCGGGCCAGCCACCGCGAATGTCATGGAAGCGGCCCGAGATGGCGGTCTTGTAGCAGCGCACCTGCACGTCGGTGGGTGGCTCGTGCGTGGCGGCGAGGAAGGCCTCGCGGTGGAAGACGGTTTCCTCGATCGCCGTCGGCACGCTGTGCGCGGCGTAGAACACGCCCCAATGCCCGTCGCTGAAGCGGCTGCCTTCGGGCGGGATATGGGTGAAGGCAGCCATGATCGGCGAAGTGCCGGGGCCGGAGACGCGGCGTTCCGGCGGGGTCAGCCGGAGCGCGCCCATCTCCTCGCGCAGGCGTGGATTGGTCATCGATTCGATGGCCATGACCGCGTCGATGTCCTTCGGCTCGGCGATGCGATCGAACAGGCCCACGGGCGGGAACCGGCTGGGCACGATCCGGTAGGCCTGGCTCCAGCGGACCCGGCGGAGCGGTGGCGCGGGGCTCATCCGTTCCAGCCGCGTTGGGCGTCCAGGTATTGGCGGACGACGTAGAGGTCGGCGACGTTGCCGGAGAGCATCCGCTCCAGGGCCGAATGGCCGCCGAAGAGCGGCGCGTCGTTCGGCTTGCGGACCCAGGCGTCGGCCTGGGCCGGATCGGGGAAGAGGATCTGCAGGTCTTTCCAGATGCCGAGCAGGTAGCTGATCCGCTCGATCACGTCGCGCGAGAGCGCGCCGTCCTGCTGCTTCTTCCATTTGAAATAGGTGGATTCCGGCGGCTCGCCGAGCAGGGTCCGCTGCTCGGCGGCGCGCAGTTTCCAACGCTCCGCCAGGGCGAAGAAGGCGCGGAGGGCGGGACCGCCAAGGTCTCCGGCGTGGATCGGTTCGGCGTGGATGGCTGGTTGCATCGTGGCTTTACCTATGGAGTTGTGATGCAGTGTACTCCACTTATGGAGAAAATGGAGTAAGGGCTCACGATTTCTTCGAGGCGATCCAGGCGTCCACGTGCTGTTCGAGCACCGGCAACGGCACGGAGCCCAGCGCCAGCACGGTGTCATGAAAGGCGCGCAGGTCGAATTTCTCGCCCAGCTGCTTCTCGGCGCGCTCGCGCAACTCGCGGATCTTCAGGTAGCCCAGCTCGTACGACAGGGCCTGCCCCGGCCAGCTGATATACCGGTCCACCTCGTTGGCGATCTCGCGGTCGCTCAGTGCCGTGTTCTGCGTGAGGTAATCGATCGCCTGCTGGCGTGTCCAGCCCAGGTGGTGGATACCGGTGTCCACCACCAGGCGGCAGGCACGCCACATCTGGTAGGTGAGATAGCCGAAGTGCTCATAGGGCGTGTGGTAGATGCCCATCTCCTCGCCCAGGTACTCCGAATACAGCGCCCAGCCTTCGCCATAGGCGGAGATGTATCCATCGCGGCGAAACGGCGGCAGGCCCTGCTGCTCCGCCGAAAGCGCCAGTTGCAGGGCATGGCCGGGCATGGATTCGTGCAACGTGAGCGCGGGCATGTTGAACAGCGGCCGCGACGGCAGGTCGTACGTGTTCACCAGATAGACGTCCGCACCCCCACGACCGGAGGTGTAGTAAGGCGCGATGTCGGCGGGCACCGGTTCGATGGCGAAGCGCTGGCGCGGCAGCAAGCCGAAGTACTTGCCCAGCTTCGCATCGACCTGCTTGGCGACCCACGCCGTACGCATCAGCAGTTCGTCCGGCGTCTTCGCATAGAACCGCGGGTCGGTGCGGAGGAAGGTGAGGAAGGCCGGGAAATCACCCTTGAAACCGGTCTCCTTCATCGTCTCCAGCATGTCCGCGTGGAGCCGGGCGACTTCGCGCAGGCCGATCGCGTGGATCTCGTCGGGGGACAGGTCGAGCGTGGTGTATTCGTGGATCTGCTGGCGGTAATAGGCCTTGCCATCGGGCAACGACTCGGCGGCCAGCGTCGGCCGCGCCCTGGGCACGTACTCGTTGCGGAAGAAGGTCAGCAGGCGTCCGTAGGCCGGGATCACGCCTTCGGCGATCGCTTGGCGCGCGTCCTTGCGCAAAGCCTCGGCATCGGCCGTCGGGAGGTTCTTCGGCATCGCCTTGAAAGGCTTGTATAGCGCGCTGTCTTCGGGACTCTTCAGTTCCGCCACCGCGGCGATCGAGACATCGCGGCCACCGAGCACCTCGCGCGGCACGGTGAAGCCCCGCGCCAGGCCCAGGCGCATGTTCGCGATTTCCTGGTCCATGTACGCGGGAATCTGGCGCAGGCGCTCGATGTAGTGACGGTAGTCGTCGCGCGTGCGCAGGTCGTCGCCGTGCAGCACATAGGAGATGTCGGACCAGAAGGCGGAGTCGCTGTTGAATGGCATCTGCCATTGCGCGAAGCGCTGCGCGGCGGCGAGGTTGCCGATCTGCTCGCGGTAGACGGCGTAGTCGACGCGGACGGTCCCGCTCAGTGACTTCGGATCGATACGATCCAGTTGCGCAAGCACATCGTTCCAGTAGGCGAGCCGTTTGGCCTGGCTCGCCGCATCCACCGTGTCGAGCCGTCCATCGCCCGGCTGCGCCTCGCCCGAGGTGAGGATGCCCGCCTGGCCGTTACGCCATGTCCATTCCCTGGTGTAGATGGCCTTGAACGCGTCATCGGCCGGCGGAGCGGCATGGGCGGTACCGGCGAACAGTCCGGCGAAGGCGATGGCTCGGATCCAGGGGGACATGCGGGCTCCGTGAGTGCGGGGAAAACCCCGATCATCGCACGGCTTTATTCAGGCTCGGCTTCGCCCTCGCGTTCGTTGTGTGCGTGGCGGGGGAGCTGCCGGGCGTCCCCCTCGGTGCGCCAGGCGGCGCCGGCCCTTGGGGAAGGAAAGCCGCTGCGCGGCCGTGTCCGATGGCTTGCGCCCCGGCGGGCTCGGACGGTCGGGCGGGGGTTTTCGATTCGGCTCCTGCCTCAGCGAAAACGATCGGCCGTCCAGGCCGATCCCCTTCGGGCCTTTTCCGCCCGGCCGTCCTCGGTGCCTCATGGCGCACCGAGGGGGACGCCCGGCAGCTCAGTCACGACTGTGGTGGGTTGAGGGGAAAGAGCGAAGGTTGTCGCACGCCGGACAGCGCACAGCGCACACTGCGCACCGCCACACGCACCGCGACACACCACAAAGCACCGCCCCCTGTTGGATCACTGCACCCTGGTGGGAGCCGACTCTGTCGGCGATCCCGCGGCAGCGGGCCCGGTTGAGGCAAGCACCCATCGCCGACAGAGTCGGCTCCCACCAGAGCGACGACCACCCGAATGGCGGGTGCTGCTTGTGCCGCACGACACCTCAGTGCGCAGAGAGCCGTCCCAAACATACTCGAAGAACCTTTACTCAAGTCCCGCGTAATGCCCGCGCATGGTGTCGAGATAGGCATCGAGGTTGCGACCGGGAAGATCGGCGAAGGTCTCGCCCGCGTCGCGG
Organism: Luteibacter sp. E-22; assembly: GCF_049913125.1. Lineage (GTDB taxonomy): Bacteria > Pseudomonadota > Gammaproteobacteria > Xanthomonadales > Rhodanobacteraceae > Luteibacter. Next base: position 83,682 of record NZ_CP183975.1, on the reverse strand, counting down.
CAGTCGGCGATGCGGTCGGGACGGAAATTGCGAAACGCCTGGCGATGGCGGCACCAGGTACCGAGGGTCCACGCGCCACCCCAGAAGGACAGGCACAACGGCTCCACCTCGCGCGTGGTGCCACGCCCTTCGGCATCGCGGTAGTCGAGGCAAAGCACCCGGCGCGCCAGCACGGCCGCGTGCAGGCGGTCCAGCATCGCCGCGACGTGGTTCTGGAAAGGGTCGCGCCAGATGGGCGCGAAGATCTTGGATTGCGCGGATTTCTCGCGCAGGTCGGGCGGCAACACCGCCTCGATCTTGATCAGGGCGGCCTGTGCCTCCCGCGCCAACCGCTCCCCGGCGAAGGCCCGGACGAAGCGGGTTCCGGCGACCAGTGCCTCGAGTTCGTCGGCGGAGAACATCAGCGGTGGGATGTCCGAGCCCTTGCGCAGGATGTAGCCCACGCCGGCCTCGCCTTCGATGGGCACGCCGGAGAGTTGGAGGTCGGCGACGTCACGGTAGACCGTACGCAGCGAGACCTCGAGGGTACTGGCCAGCTGCCGGGCGGGCAGCGCGGTGCGCCGCCCGCGCAGGGCGTTGATGATGAGGAACAGGCGGTCGGCGCGGCGCATGCCCGAATCATCGCCTCCCGCGCACGGCGCGGGAAGCGGCGATGGTCACGGCCGCGCATATTCGCCGGCTCAGGCCGCGGCCAGGGTCTGGGCGCGAGCCAGCGCCGCGTCCTGAGTCACGGCGCGGACAATGGCCGGACGCACCATCAGCCTCGCCACGTACTGCTCGAAGACATCCCGGCGCGGCACGATGCCGAACTTCATCGTCCAGTCCAGCGCACTGGCCCAGAGGATGTCCGCCGCGGTGAAGCGCTCGCCGAACAGCCAGGGCCCCGGCGTGAGCTGTGCCTCGATGGTGTCCATCACCGTGTCGAAGTCGCCATAGGGACAGGTCGAGACTGGCGCGGGCTCGTGCTTCATGAAGCGGTCCATCACCGCCGGTTCGAAACACGAACCGTAGAACGCCAGCCAGCGGAGGTACGGTCCGCGCAGGGGATCGCGCAGCCCCGGCGCCAGGTCCGCTTCCGGGTAGAGGTCGGCGAGGTAGGTGAAGATCGCCGGCCGCTCGGTGACCAGGCCGTCCAGGTGCTCGATGGCCGGAACCTTGCCCATGGGATTGATCTTCAGGTACTCCGGCCGGCGCTGCTCGCCCTGGGTGAGGTCCATCACATGCATGTCGTACTGCGCACCCAGTTCCTCCAGCAACATCAGCGTGCTGCCCGAGCGGCTGTTCGGTGCGTGGTGAAACTTGATCCTGTTGGCGTTCATGCGGTGATTCCCTTGTCTGTCTGCGATGAAATGGATGGGCGATGCGGAGGGCGAGCAAGCGGGTGGGCGCCGTCGCGGCGCCGACGGCTGGCCGCCTCGGCCGAACCCGGGCCGTTGTCGTTGTCCGGAGCGAAGCGGTACTGGCCATCCATCAGCATGCCGCGGCGCCCCAGTGGCGCGTAAAGGTCGGCGAGCCGTTCGAGGAACCGATTCATGCGACTACCCCTTCCCGTTGGTGTGAAGGAGAGTCTGCGCGGGGGCTGCTGACAACGTGCTGTCAGCAGTCCCTCTGGCGCCATTCACCCGCCACCCGGACAATGCGGGTTTTCGCGCCAGGGCTCCTTCCGATGACGAAACCCATTTCCCTGATCCAGTTCCTGATCGAAGAGAAGCGCGCGGGGCATATCAACGCCCAGCTCAGCTTGCTCATCGAGGTGGTGGCCCGCGCCTGCAAGCGCATCTCCGTCGCCACCGGCAAGGGTGCGCTGGGCGGGGTGCTGGGCAACGCCGGCTCGGACAACGTACAGGGCGAGGCGCAGAAGAAACTCGACGTGATCTCCAATGAGATCCTGCTCGAGGCCAACGCCTGGGGCGGCCACCTGGCCGCTTGCGCCTCGGAGGAAATGGAAGATCCGCAGCCGATCCCCGACGCCTACCCCAAGGGCAACCACCTGCTCCTGTTCGACCCGCTCGATGGCTCGTCCAATATCGACGTCAACGTCTCGGTGGGCACCATCTTCTCCGTCCTGCGCTGCCCGGACGGCGTCACCGAGCCGAAGGTGGAGGATTTCCTCCAGCCCGGCACCGAGCAGGTGGCGGCGGGCTATGTCGTCTACGGCCCGAGCACCCTGCTGGTGCTGACCTTCGGCCACGGAGTGCATGAGTTCACCCTCGACCGCGAGCACGGCAGCTTCGTGCTCACCCGCCGCGACATCACCATTCCCTCGGAGACGGGCGAGTTCGCCGTGAACATGTCGAACCAGCGTCATTGGGAAGCCCCCATGCAGCGCTACATCGGCGAGTTGCTGGCCGGTTCCAACGGCCCGCGCGGACGCGACTTCAACATGCGCTGGGTCGCCTCGATGGTGGCCGACGTGCATCGCATCATCACTCGCGGTGGCGTCTTCATCTATCCGCTCGATGCAAAGATCACGGCCAAGGGCGGCACCGGCAAGCTGCGCCTGATGTACGAGGCCAACCCGATGGCATTCATCGTGGAGCAGGCCGGCGGTGCCGCCACCACCGGCCGCGAACGCATCATGGATATCCAGCCCGGCGCCCTGCACCAGCGGGTTCCGGTTTTCCTCGGTTCGCGTAACGAGATCGAGGTGGCGACCCGCTACCACCTCGAGGCCGACCAGACCCGCGGTTGACGTTCCCGCCGGGCGGCCACGCCGCCCGGCTTCCGCCATGATCCGGTCATGCCGCCGCCGCGCGCATGCCCGATGATCCGCCAGCCATCCTCCCGGTCCCTTCCATGCCCTTCCGCCGCGCCCGCCATTGGCTTCCGCTGGTTTTCGCCGCCCTGCTCGCCGGTTGTTTCAGCGGCAGCAAGCCGGACACCCGCCCCGACACCGTCCTGCCCGTGCTGGCGGCGAAGCCGCGTATCGGGCTCGCCCTGGGTGGTGGCGCGGCCAAGGGCTTCGCACACATCGGCGTCATCAAGATGCTGGAAGCCAGCGGAATCCATCCCGATGCCGTCTCCGGCACCAGCGCGGGCAGCGTGGTCGGCGTGCTGTACGCGAGCGGCATGGATGGTTTCCAGCTACAGGAACAGGCTTTCGCGCTCGACGAGGGCAAGATCCGCGACGTGCGCTTCTTCTCGGGCGGCCTCGTCCAGGGCCAGAAGCTGCAGGACTACGTGAACGAACTGCTCAAGCAGACGCCGATCGAGAAGCTGCACATACCGTTCGCCGCCGTGGCCACGGAACTGGAGAACGGCTCGCGCGCCGTCTTCATCCGTGGCAATGCGGGCCAGGCCGTGCGCGCGTCGAGCAGCATTCCCGGCGTGTTCGAGCCGGTGGATATCAACGGCAAGCACTTCGTCGATGGTGGCGTGGTCAGCCCGGTGCCCGTGGACGCGGCGCGCCAGCTTGGCGCCGACATCGTCATCGCCGTGGACATCTCGGCGCGGCCCGACGGCAGCAATCCCGACAGCATGGTCGGCATCGTCGGCCAGTCGATCACGATCATGGGACGCAAGCTGGCCGAGCAGGAACTCGCCCGGGCCGACATCGTGATCCGGCCGAAGGTAGGCCAGATCGGCCCGACCGACTTCGACCAGAAGAACGTCGCGATCCTCGAAGGGGAGCGTGCCGCGCTGGCGGCCATCCCGGCGATCAAGGCGAAGATCGCCGAGAAGACGGCCGCCATGGGCAAGCCACCCGTCGCGGTGGCGACGCACTGATCAGCCGGCGTCCACCAGCGCCAGGGCGGATTGACGGCCCAGCGAGAGGATCTCGTCGGAAAGGGCCGGATCGGCCACCGCGCGCGACAGCGACAGCGAGCCGACCAGGGAGGCGAACACCGCCATGGCCAGGGTGCGGCGACGCTTGCCACGGATGCTGTCGGGAAGGGTCGAGACAATGAGTTCGACCATGTCGGTGTAGCCGTCGGTGAAGGCCGCTCGCGTTTCGACGGGACGCCGTGCCATCTCCGCCGACAAGGCGGCGGCGACGCAACCGGCCTCGGGTGCGTCGCGATGTTCCGTCGACAAATAGCTGTTGACCAGCGCGCGGTAGCTTTCGCCACGCGATGCCGCCACGCGGGCACCCAGCCGTTCGACGGCGCTGGCCGCCGCCATCGCCACGCTTTCGCGGACGAGGTCTTCCTTCGAGCCGAAGTGGTTGTAGAAGCCGCCCTGGGTAAGGCCGACCTCACCCATCAGACTGACCACCCCGACGGCGTCGATGCCGTCGGCGCGAAAACGCTGCGACGCCGCCTCGACGATCTTCTGGCGGGTCTGTTCCTTATGGCCTTTTTCGTAACGCATGCTGCTCGCTCCCCAGGGATTCTCCCTGCCCGGAGCTATTGTAGCGAATCCTTGCGCATTGAAATGTCGAGCATCATGGAGTCTTCCCGGCGGATCACAGCTGCCTGCGATCCGCCACGTCCTTCGCCGTCACCGTGCCTTCCTTGCCGCCGAAGTGCCGGATCACGTAGTTGGCCAGGGCCGCCACCTCGGGATCGCTATAGGCGTGGCCGAAGGCGGGCATGTAGATGTCGGTCTGGCCGACGCGCATCTTCACCCCTTGCAGGATCGCCTGGGTGACATTCGCGCCGCGCGGATCGTTGACGCCGCGCGTACCGGCCAGGCCGGCGTTCGGTGTCTGCTGTCCCGCGCCGTTCCACTGATGGCAGCTCGCGCATGCACCCTCGAACAGGCGCTGTCCGTCCACGTCGGCGGTCGGATCGTCGCCGCCCGGTGCCATGGCGCTTGAGGCGACCACGGCCTTGGGCGCCGGATCGACCACGATGGGGTCCTTGCCTTCGCGTGGCGGCACGGTGCGCAGCCATGCGACGAGGGCCGCGGTGTCTTCCGGCTTGAGGAACTGCAGGCTATGCGCCACGGCCTCACCCATCGGGCCGTTTGCCGAGGCATGGCCCGCGGCGTAGCCCGTGCTCAGGTACTGGACCAGGGCTTCGTCGCTCCACTTGCCGACGCCATGCACCGGGTCCGAGGTGATGTTGTATGCACGCCAGCCCTGCAACTCCTGACCCGCCAATTCGTCGCGATGGTTCAGCCCGTAGCCGAGGTTGCGTGGCGTATGGCATTCGGCGCAATGGCCCAGCGCGCCGGCCAGGTAGGCGCCGGAATTCCATTCCGGCGAACGCGAGGCATCCGGCTCGAAGCGCTGGCTGCGGAAGAAAGCCGCGTTCCAGAAACCCATCGCCCAGCGCTGGTTGAACGGGAAGCCGAGATCGTTCGGCGTCTCCGGCTGGCGCACCTTGGGCAGGGTGAAGAGGTAGGCCTTGATCGCCAGCACATCGGCTCGGCTCAACTGGGTATACGAGGTGTACGGGAAGGCTGGATAAAGGTGCTTGCCGTCCTTGCGCACGCCTTCGCGCACCGCGCGCACGAACTCGTCGTCGCTCCACCGGCCGATGCCGGTTTCCTCGTCGGCGGTGATGTTGGACGAGTAGATCGTACCGAACGGCAACTTGAAGGCGACGCCGCCGGCAAAGGGTTTTCCGGTCTCCGGCACGGTATGGCATGCGACGCAGTCGGCGGCGCGGGCGAGGTATTCGCCGCGCGCCACGGGATCGGCGTTGGCCGGCGCACCGGCGATCGCCGGTGCCGTGCCATCGTCATGGTCCGTGCGGTTGAGCACGAAATAGGCGCCGGCGCCGATAACGATCAATAGCAGGACGACGATGAGGAAACGTTTCATGCCACGTCCTCCTTGCCGGCGAGGACGCCGGCCACCTTCTTCAAGGCGTCTGGCGACTCTGCCAACTGGGTGCGCGACACGGGCAGTTCGCGCAGGCGAATGCCGGTCGCGGCGAAGATCGCATTGGCGAGGGCCGGCGCGGCGATCGCCGTGCCGACTTCACCGATGCCGCCCGGCGCTTCGTCGTTTTCGACCGAGTACACGTCGATCTGCGGCACCTCGTTGATCCGGAGGTTACGGTAATCGTGGAAGTTGCTCTGCTCGATGGCGCCGTTCTTCAGGGTGATGCCGCTGTAGAGCGCCGCGCTCAGTCCGAACAGAAGGCCACCCTGCATCTGTGCCTGCACCGAACTCGGGTTGATGGTGATGCCGTTGTCCACCGCCACCACCGCGCGACGCAACCGCACCTGGCCTTGCGCGGTCACCTCCGCTTCCACGATCGCGCAGACATGGCTGCCGAAGGGAGAGCCCACGGCGATCCCGCGTCCGACGCGCGCGGGCAAGGGCTGGCCACCCCAGCCGATCTTCTCGGCGGCGAGGTTCAAGACGCCAAGGGCGCGCGAACCGGGCTTCATCAGCGACCGGCGGTATTCGAGCGGGTCCTTTCCCGCCGTGTGCGCCAGCTCGTCGATGAAGCTCTCGACGATGAACAGGTTGTGCGTGGGGCCAACGCCGCGCCACCAGCCCACGACCAGGCCGGGAGGCATGACGTGATAAGCCCACTCGACCAGTGCGTTGTCCATCTCGTAGGGAAGATCGGCGGCGGATTCGATCGCGTCGCTGTCCATGCCGTCCTTGCCCATCGCGGCGGGCAACCAGCGGCCCAGCACCGTGCCGCTGGTGATGCGGTGTTGCCACGAGGTGGGCTTGCCATCGTCGCCGAGCGTGGCGGAAATGCGGTCGTAGTACAGCGGACGCACGCGATCGTGGCGAATATCTTCCTCGCGGCTCCAGATCACCTTCAGTGGGTAGGACACCTGCTTCGCGAAGGCGACCGCCTGCTCGACCTGGTCGGTTTCCAGGCGGCGGCCGAAGCCGCCGCCGAGATACTGGTTATGCAGCACCACGCCCTGCTCGGGAATACCGCAGATGCGTGCCGCTTCCTTCACCACGCGCGTGGGCACCTGGGTGCCGGTCCACACTTCGCAATGGCCGGGAGTGACATGCACGGTGGCGTTCAACGGTTCCATCGTCGCATGGGCGAGCATGGGCGAGACGAAAGCCGCCTCCACGCGCTTGCCGCCCGCGGGCGCTTCGCCTTTCGGTTTGCGGCCGACCAGCGCCTTGCCGTTGCGCGAGGTCTCCTGCAGCGCGGCGACGAGTGTCTGGGTGTCCAGCTTCGCGTTGACGCCGGGCTTCCACTCGATGTCCAGGGCCTGCAAGCCCTGCTGGGCGGCCCAATAGTGCTCGCCGACCACCGCCACCGCATCGTCGAGCTTGATGATCTCGATCACGCCGGGGATGGCGCGGGCCTTGCTGTCGTCCACGGCGCCCAGCGTGCCTGCGAGTTCGGGGCTGGTCTTCACCGCGGCGAACTTCATGCCCGGCACCTTCACATCGATGCCGAACTGCGTACCACCGTTGACCTTGTCCGGCGAATCGATACGGCGCAAGGGCTTGCCGATCAGCGTGAAATCCTTGCGTTCCTTCAGCTTGACGCTGGCGGGCTGGGGCAACCGTCCGGCCGCTTCGGCCACGGCGCCGAAACCCAGCGTGCGTCCGGAAGGAACGTGGGTGACGACACCACGGGCCACCGAACAACCTTCCGGATCGACATGCCACTGCGCGGCCGCCGCCGCGATGAGCATTTCGCGCGCCACCGCGCCAGCCTCGCGCAGAGCCTGCCACTGGCCACGCGTACTGGTCGAGCCGCCGGTGATCTGTCCGCCGCCGAGCAACGCCTGGCCATAGAGCGCGTCGTTCGGCGGCGAGTGCTCCACCTTGATCTGGTCGAGGCCTACGCCGAGCTCCTCGGCCAGCATCATCGCGATACCGGTATAGATCGACTGGCCCATTTCCGCCGAAGGCATGACCAGGCGAACGCCGCCGTCGGCATCGATGCGGATGAAGGCATTGGGGGCGAATGGCGGGTTGCCATCGGCTGCCGCCGCGGCTTCGTCACCAGGCTGGCGGCGCGGATTCATCTGCGCCACGGCGGGACCCATGCCCGCGCTCCACAGGAAGGCGACGGCGAGACCGCCGCCAGCAAGCCGGAGCGCCTGGCGGCGCCCCTCGTCGATCGTGCCGGTGCGATCGTGCGCGCTCATGCGGCACCTCCATCGACGACCACCTGCAAGCCGTTGGGCTGGCCTGTCGCGGCCTGCTTGATCGCCTCGCGGATGCGCACGTAGGTTCCACACCGGCAGATGTTGCCGGACATGGCGGCATCGATATCGCGATCGGTCGGGTTGGGCGTGCGCGCCAGCAAGGCCGCCGCCGCCATGATCTGGCCCGACTGGCAGTAACCGCACTGGACGACGTCGACGGCCAGCCATGCCTGCTGCACCTTGGTGCCTTCGGGCGTGGCGCCGATGCCTTCGATGGTCGTGATCGCCCGGTCGCCCACGGCCGAAACCGGCAGTTGGCACGAGCGTACGGGCTGACCGTCCAGGTGCACCGTGCAGGCGCCGCACTGCGCGATGCCGCAGCCGAACTTCGTGCCGGTCAGGCCGACCACGTCGCGCAAGACCCATAACAGGGGCATATCCGGCGGCACGTCCGCCTGACGATCCTCACCATTGACGCGCAACGTGACCATGACGGCTCCTTGGGGCTAGGCGGACCAAACGGCTCCGCTGGCGGGATGCATGACAAAGCGCAGCTTACGACGAAAACCCACTCGGGGGTTTTGCCGGAATCGGCGCATTTGAAGAAAATGGCCGCGTGTGGCGGATGCGGTGCCTCAGCGGGAGCCGATGCTCTGCTGGGAGCCGACCTTGTCGGCGATGGGGGCTTGTCTCGACCCGGCCCGCTGCCGCGGGATCGCCGACAAGGTCGGCTCCCACCAGGCATGGTTCCCACCATGGCGGGGCCTCCCCCTATCGGCGCAGGGGATTCGCCTCGACGCCCTCGTTGGTGATCTTCACCGGGAGGATGTGGCCTTCTTTGTCGAAGTACATGCGGTCGATCGATGTCTCGCGATCGTTCGCCTTGGTGTGTCCAAGAGGACGCCGGTGGTAGACGATGTACCAGCTGTCATCCTTCGCCACGTGGAAGAGCGAATGATGACCGGCACCGGTGGCGATCTTCGGGTCCTGCTGAAGGATCTTGCCGAGCCGCTTGAACGGTCCCATCGGCGAGTCGCCGATGGCATAGGCAACGGAATAGTCCGGGCCACCCCATCCGCCTTCCGACCACATGAAGTAATACTTGCCGTCACGCTTGAACATCATGGGCCCTTCCACATACTCCGGCGCGGGAGTGATCTCCTTGAACAGGGTGCCATCGGCCATCGGTTCCACGGCGGTGAAATCGGCTTTCAGCTTCACGATGTTGGCGTGCTTCCAGCCGCCGTAGATCATGTACCAGGTGCCATCGTCGTCACGGAACACGAATTGGTCGATCGGTTGCGCACCGTTGTGGAACGCGCCGACGAGCGGCTTGCCGAGAAGATCGCGGAACGGGCCATCCGGCTTGTCCGCCACCGCGACACCGATGCCGCCGAGTTCGTGGTCGTTCTGGATATCGTTGGCGGAAAAGAAAAAGTAGTACTTGCCACCCTTCTCGATCACCGAGGGTGCCCACAGCGCCTTCCTCGCCCAGGGAATGTCCTTGATGTCGAGCACGTCGGCATGTTTGGTCCAGTGCACCAGGTCGGGTGACGAGAACGCGTCGAACCCCGTCTGGGCAGCGTATTCCTTCGATGTGGTCGGGTAGATCCAGTAGGTGTCGTCGAAGATGGCAGCCTCGGGATCGGCATACCAACCGGGGAAAACGGGGTTGCCCGCATGCCCCGGCGGTGGCGCGGCGACCGCGGCGGTCGACATCGATACAGCCAGCAGGGCGCTCTGCCAAACCTTCCGAACTTCCATCCCGATCATCCCGTCGTTCGTGTGGAACCTCCGATCGTAACGGGTTTGGGTGACGGGATGCGATGGAGGGCGAGTACCTGCTCCGATGGAAGGTGATTCCGCTGCCCCTCCATCGGAGCCTCGAACGGCAAGATTAAATACAAGCTTCTATGTACCGGACGATGTCAGCCACCGTCTCTAGCGTTTCGGCGCTGGTTTCATCGATCTGGATGCGGAATTCATTTTCCAGGGCATATATCAACTCGATACGGTCGATTTCGTCCAAAGTGAGGTCGTCAATCAAGTTCGTATCCGGTTTGATTTCCGTCGTTAACTTTCCAGTTGCGGTCGCGACAAGTGCCGTGACCTTATCCAACGTGGTGTCCGTCATGGAATGTTCCTCCTTGGTTGAAAACCTGTCACGACATGCGCGGCTCCCTGCTCCATCAGGTTCGGACCACGAACGTTAACCTATTGTCTGAAATCTATTAACCGTTACCTCGTTCGCGAGGCGATTCCGGCAGCGCCGAATTTATGCACTTGAGTGGCATCAACTTCGCCTGGGACGGTCAGAATTTGTAACGTGCGGTGCCGACGATGCTCCGGCGTGGACCGTAGAAGCAGTCGCCGCGAGCCAGGCACGTGGCGTTGTAGGCCTGGTCGGTGACGTTGGCGGCATTGACCGAGAAACGCCACGGTCCCTGCGTGTAGGCCACCATGGCGTCGAACAACGTTTTCTCGGGGACCTTCAGCGTTCCCGTCTCGTCGTAGTTCGTTCCGATGTAGCGAGCGCCGACACCGAAGCTGAAGCCGTCACTATCCGCATCGTTGACGTGGTACACGCTCCACACCGAAGCCTGGTTCTTCGGCAGGCCAGCGACGATCGTGCCATCGTCCGGACGTGCCTTCGTCCAGGTGTAGGTGCCGATCAGGTCCACATGCCTGCCGATACGCGTGGAGGCCTCGAATTCCACGCCGCGCGTCTTCGCCCTGCCAGCCTGGACCTGGTTGAGCGGGTTGGCCGGGTCCGGCGCGAGGCGGTTTTCCTCGCGCAGATCGTAGTACGTCGCCGTGACCAGGGTGGATGAGCCGACCGGCTGGTATTTCACGCCCGCCTCGTACTGCTTGCCGCGCAAGGGCTCATAAGGGCGATTGTAGAAGTCGAGGCTGTCCAGTGGTTGGAACGACTCGGTGTAGCTCACGTACGGCACCAGGCCGTTGTCGAAGCGGTACATGACGCCGAGGCGAGACGTGGTGGCATTGTCCACGGAGCGGCTATCGCCGGTGGTCAGGGTCGCGCGGTCGTGGCGCAAGCCCAGCGTGGCGATCCAGTGCTCGCCCCAATTGATCTGGTCCTGCACATAGACGCCGGTCTGGCGTGTATGGGTCGAAGCCACCGGGAAGATGTCCGGCGCGACGAAACCGTTGCCGTAGACGGGCGCGTAGAGATCGAAGGGAACGCCGTCGAAGCCATTGCCCTTGCGGCTGTCGGTATGCGAATAGCCGACGTCCAGTCCGATGAGGACGCGATGGTGCATCGACGCGAGGTCGAAATCCGCTTCGGCATGCGTGTCCGTGACGAAGCGTTTGTGCCGGTCGATACTGACGTAGCTGTAACGCGCGACGGTGCGCTGCGTATCGTCGAGGAACGGATACAACGGATTCGAATACACGTCCGGATAGAGACTGCGGTAGTCGACGTTGTCATGCGAATAGCGCATGTTCTGCACGAACTTCCAGGTGTCGTTGAAACGGTGTTCGAACAAGGAGGTGAACGACCGCTGCTGCGTGTCGTATCGATCGAAACCGGGCTCGCTGACGAAGCGCCGCGTATCGATGCGGCCATTGGGATTGGGCAGCAAGGTGCCCGCATGCGGCAGGAAGTTCAGCGACGTGCCGTTGTGATCGAACTGGAGGTTGGCAAGCAGCGTCCAGCGGGTATCGGCATCGGGCATCCAGGTGATCGAGGGCGCGATCGCCTTGCGGTCGTCCGGCACGTGATCGATCTGCGAATCGGCGTCGCGGTAGACGCCGATCAGGCGGTAAGCCCAGTGGCCTGCCGCATCGAGGGGGCCGGTGAAATCGAATGCCACCTGCTTGCGCGCGTTGTTGCCCAGCTGCGCTTCCACCTCGTGGGAAGCGGTGAATTGCGGCAGTTTGGACGAAAGCGCGATCAGGCCGCCCGTGGTTCCTTGCCCGTACAACACCGACGACGGGCCACGGACGATCTCGAGGTGGTCCAGGAAATAGGGTTCCGTGCGGGCATAGGCACCGCCGAAGTTCTGCTTCAGACCATCCAGGTATTGGGTGAACGAGGTGCCGCGCAGGAAAGCGTCGTCACCCCGGCTATCCACGCCATAGGCGTCCGCGCGGACGCCGGCGGAATAGCGCAAGGCGTCCTGCACCGTGAGCACGCCCTGGTCGATCATCTGCGTGTTCGAGACCACCGAAATCGCCTGCGGGGTCTCGATGAGGGGCGTGTCGGTCTTGGTGGCGGCGGAGCCATCGGTACGGGCATAGCCCTCGTCCAGCCTCTGCCCATGGACATCGACAGGGGCGAGTTGCACGGCCTTGTCTCCCGGCGTGGGCGGTGTCGCCTCCTGGGCTTGCGCGGTAAACGACATCAGCACCCCGGCAAGCAGCGCGGGCAAGGTTTTTTTGCGTAGGATCATGGACTTTCCCTGGTCGGGCGCCCTGCGGCATCGCCGCCGGCACTCGGTCATTATTGCGAATGAATCTCATTACAATGATGACTTAAAAGCCCTCGATCGCGCAATAATGCGAGTGAATCTTATTTACTTGCGCCAGACGTGACCCTCGCAGGGCCTATCGGAAGGTCGAGATAACTACTGCCCAGCCACTCGATCCGCAGGGGCTCACCCGCATCGGCGACACTTTCCACGCCGACATCCCCGCCGCTTCCCATGTTGATCGACGAGCCGGGTTCCTTGACCACGGACACCACCGCGACGAGTCGGCTGCCGGGTTCGAACAACCGGCTGGTGGTACGCCCATTGGTGAATGCGAGCGTCGTGCGTTTACCCGGGACCAGGAGCAGCCGTCGCGAGCGATCCTCCATGTAACTGGCGCGTGCCAGGTACCACGACAGCTGGAAGTACTCGCCGCTGGCCTTCTTCTCGTACAGCGTGATGCGCAGGTCGAAGTCGCGCTTGTTCGTCACCACGTGGAGCTTGCCCGAAAACAAGCCGCTCAACTCGGTACCGGCGGGTAACGGTTCGCTGGTGAAGACGAGGGCATGGCGATCGTCCAGCGCGGCCGACGGAGCATCCGCTGCGGGAAGGTCGTCCCGCTTGCCGAGGTCCACGGCAAGGAGCGAAGCACGCGTGGAAGGACGATCCTGCAACCTGGCCGTTCCATTCTCCGCCGCGAGGAACAGCCGACGCTTTCCCGGCGCCATACCGTCGACGCTGGGCGCGTGTTTCCACGTGTTCGCTCCCATCACTTCGTAATTGATCCGGTCCTTCAATAGGGCCGGCTTCGCGCCGCCGCGGAAAACATAGTCGAACCACTGGTAGCGAAGCACGCGGCTGATATCGATCTTCGCCACCGGGTCGATGGCATAGCCGTCGACCACCGGCCGCGCCTTGCGTTGCGCGCCCACGTGGTCCCAGGGACCGATCAGCAGGTAATGTTCCGCGTGCGGGTTGTAGCGCTGGTGTTCGCGTACGTAATGCAACGCGCCGATCTGCCCGCCGTCGAAGTAGCCCGTGGTGGTAAGCACGGGAATGTCGATCGCGGCGAACTCGCGGCCTTGAGGGATCATGTCCCGCCAGTAGTCGTCGTACGAGGGATGGTCCAGCCAGCGCTGGAAGACGGGGTTCGGCTTGCCTTCCACTTCATCGAGCGCCCGATAGCTCTTGCCGCTTTCGTACCACCGCCGGTAAAGGCCGTTCCAGTGTGCATCGTCGCCGTAATGCTTCTCGTCCAGGCCCTTGCCTTCGGCCACGTACGGTGCCCATGGGTAGACGAAGCTCAACGAGACGTTGCCTTCCATCGGCACATCGATACCCGGTGCCACCGTGACCGACGGCATCAGCGCGCGTAGCGCCTTCGGCCGGTGTTTCGCGGCGGCCCATTGGGTGAAGCCGTTGTAGCTTCCTCCATACATGCCGACACGGCCATCGCTCCACGGCTGCGTCGCGATCCACTCGATCGCGGCGTCCGCATCCACGCCATCGTGTTCGTATGGCGCGGCCTGCCCTGGCGACAGTCCCTTGCCACGCGAATAGCCGACCACGGCGGCATAGCCATGCGCGGCGGTGAGGCGCAGTTCGGTCGAGGACCACCACGGATTGGCGTAGATGGTGAAGCCGAGCAAGGTGGGCAGCGGCGCGGCGCGATGCCTGGGCAGCATGACGAGCACGGTGACCGATGCACCGTCGGGAGTCGGCACGAGCATGGGTTCCCATACGTCGTAGCGGCGCCGATCGTCCTCGTCGATCAGCTCCCCGGTGAACGGGCGGAATGCCGCGTAGGCTTCGGCGGCCTGGTACGCCTTGACCAGGGCGACCGCGTCAGCCAACGCGACGTCACTCCCCTTCCGCTGCGCGAGCAGTTCCAGGTAATCCGCGCGCAGCTGCGCGGGTTGCGGACCGTACGGCTCCACGTCCGAACCGAAGCTGGAGATGACCTGCGAAGCCATCACGTCGTCGAGCGTGGCGAACACATCGCGAAAAGCACGCGTATACGCTTCGCCGAATGGCAGGTGCATGGCGGTCTCGAGCTGGCGCGCACGCGCGTAGACCTGCCAACGAATGGCACCTGCCGCATCGAGTGGTTGGGCGCCCGCCTTGCGCAAGACAACGAGTTCACCAAGGCTGCGCGCGGCATCGTCGTAACGGCGCGCGACCAATTGCAAGACCGCCAGGTTGTCGAGATAGGTCGCGCGATCCGGCTCCGCGTAGGCGATGATCGCCTCGGCCGCCAGATCACGTATGCCGCCGTCGCCATTCGACGCGCCTTTCCACGGCAACATCGCCGTCCCCGCCATCGCCGGGATCGTGGCGAGCAGGAGGGCGAGAACCATGATCCAGCAGCGTGCGGTCAGCTTCGGCATGATCGGGCATCCATGAATTTTCCGCGAGATTGCCCACGTCCATCGGCCCTGGACAGTGCCGTCGGGCATGTCTTGCCCGTGCGCTTGGGTAGCACACGGTGACAGTCAGGCCGTCAGCAGGTCTTCGAAGAAGGCGCCGATGGGCAAGGAGGGATGGGCGATCTGTATCTCCAGGACCCACAGGCCCGGCGCAGGCGCGGCGTCGAACTGACCCAACGAGCCCGCCTTGTGCACCGCATGCGGATAATCGCCCACGCGGTGGCCCTTCGTTTCGTGATTGAGGCGCCAGCCCATGGCCGTGGCCGCGTCTTCCGCATAAGCGTACAACGCCATGCCGGTGACGCCTTCGCGCCATCTTGCCGCCGTTCGCGCGAAGAGTTCGCGGGCCGCGTTCGCGCAGGCGCGCATATCGGCATCGTCGCCGACGACGAAGGTGTCGCCCACGTCGCCTTCATGACCGTCGAAGACAGGACCGAGGTCGATGAAGAAGATGTCGTTGTCCTGGAGCACCGTGTCCGGCGCGGAAGGCTGCCGGAAGGTCTTCAATGTATTCGCGCCGAAGCGGATGATGCTCGGGTGCCAGATGCGTTGCATGCCGGCCGCGTCGAGGCGTTCCTTTGCCAACGCAGCGGCATCGGCTTCGTTCATGCCGGGGACGATGCGTGCGGCGATGTCCCGTAAGGCCGCCCAGGAACGCTCGCGGGCGGCGAGCATACGTTCGCGTGAGAAAGCGGCGCCGACGTTTTCGGCGGTGGGTGTCGGCATGGGCGCGGCCAGATTGAGCTGGTCGTCATTATCGATGCTTCGCGTCCGTTTGGGTACGGCGGACGGCCCTTGTGGGAGCCGCTTCAGCGGCGATGGGTGCTACGTCCGCCAAAGCCAAGGCCGCTTGCATGCCGCCGTCGAGGACACGCGCGGAGAGGGCCTCGTCGTTGGTGGCGCGGGCCACTTGCATCGCCCCTGCCATGAGACCGTAGAGGGCGGTTGCCCGGGACAGCGCCTCGTCGTGCGTGAGGGAAGGCCATTGCATAGCCATCAGTTCGATGAATTCGGTGACGCCGTCCGTATAGGCGCCGCGCACGATGTCGGAGTGCCTCGCCACTTCGGCGGAGAGGATGGCGACGGGGCAACCCGTGCCGGGACGATCGCGATGGCGTGGAGAGAAGTAGCTCCGGATCATGCCCGCCAGGCCTTCGCCCGAATCGATCCAGTAGCGCAGCCTGCCCAGACGCTCGTTCATCGCCGCGGCGATGGCTTCGCGCGCCAGGTCTTCCTTCGAGTCGAAATGGTTGTAGAACGCGCCATTGGTGAGGCCGGCGGCCGACATCAGGGATTTCAAGCCCTCGGCTTCGATACCGTGTTCGCGGAACCTTCGTGACGCGGTGTCGACGATGCGCTGGCGCGTCCGCTCCTTATGGTTTTTTTCGTAACGCATGGGTCAATGCCCTGCTGCGGGGGAAGGATCAGTGCGCATCGGCGGAAGGTGTCTGGGGTGCCTGCACCTTGCGCATCAGGGGGACCATCACGGTGGCGATCGCGAAGCACACCATGATGGAAAAAAAAGCGTCGCTATAGGTCAGCGTCTGCGCTTCGCGGAACGTCAGCTGCCAAAGCGAACGCAATGCGGCGGTGTATGCCTCGGTGTCGGGCTGCACGCCTTCGAACAGGCGATTCATCGGCTCGTTCGCCGGGGTCAGGTGCTCGGCAAGCCGGTAGAAATGCAGATTGGTACGATCGTTGAGGATGGTCGCACAGGCGGCGATACCCATCGCGCCGCCGAGGTTCCGCATCAGATTGAACAGGCCGGAAGCCTGCTTGAGCCGTGCCGGCGGCAGGCTGCCCAGCGTGAGCGTTACCGTGGGCGCCACGGCGAACTGCTGGCCCATGCCACGAAAGGCCTGCGGCAGCATCAGTTCCGTGGCGCTCCAATCGTGTGTGATCGGCGTGAACTCGAACATCGACAGCGTGAACAGCGCCAACCCCACCATCAGCAGCCAGCGCAGGTCCACGCGGTTGGCCAGCATCGCATACACGGGAATCGCCATGATCTGGAAGACGCCGGTCGAGAGCACCGCCTTGCCGATCTGCAACGCGCTGTATCCCTCCACGCGCCCCAGGAACAGCGGCGTGAGGTAGATCGTGGCGAACAAGCCGATGCCCGTCACGAAGGAGAAGAAGCAACCGAGAGCGAAGTTGCGTTCGCGCAAGGCGCGCAGGTCCACGACGGGATGTTCCGCCGTCAGTCCGCGCCAGACGAACAGCACGCCCGCCACGAGGCTGGCCCATGCCGTGGCACGGATGGTGTCGTCTTCCAGCCAGTTCCAGCGCGGACCTTCTTCCAGCGTGTACTCCAGGCAACCGAGGAAGACCGCGATCAGGGCGATGCCGATCCAGTCGCCGGCCTTCAGCAAGGAGAGATCGGCCTCGTCGATCTTCACCAGGAGGGGAACGGCGATCGTGACGAAGGCGCCCGGCAGCAGGTTGATGAAGAACAACCAGTGCCAGGAGTAGTGGTCCGTGATCCATCCACCCAGCGTCGGGCCGAGCGTGGGTGCCAGCGAAGCGATCGCGCCGATGGTCGCCGCGGCGATGACGCGTTGCTTGCCCTGGAAGAAGACGAAGGCGGTCGTGAAGACAAGCGGGATCATCGAGCCGCCGAGAAAGCCTTGGGCGGCGCGGAACCAGATCATGCTCTGGATATCCCATGCCACGCCGCAGAGCAGGCTGGTCAACGTGAACCCCGCGGCCGACGCGGCGAAGAGCCAGCGCGTGGAGAACACGCGGCTCAGCCACCCCGACAGGGGAATCACGACGATTTCAGCGATCAGGTAGCTGGTCTGCACCCAGGCGGTGTCGTCCGCTCCGGCGGACAGGCCACCGCCGATGTCCCGCAACGAGGCCGAGACGATCTGGATATCCAGCAAGGCGATGAACATGCCCAGGCACATCGACGCGAAGGCGAAGATCTTCTGACCCGGCGTGAGGTGCGCGACCGGGCTCATGGCGCCTTCGTGTCGATGCGCGCGGTGACCGACAAACCGGGACGGAGCACGCCAAGGTCGCCGTCGCTGCCGTCGAGCGTCACCCGCACGGGCACGCGCTGCACGATCTTGGTGAAATTGCCGGTCGCGTTTTCCGGCGGCAACACACTGAACTGTGCGCCAGTGGCGGGCGCGAGGCTACTGACGTGACCCTTGAAGCCCTGGCCCGGCAGCACGTCCGCGCGCACCTCGACCAGCTGGCCCACATGCATCCGCGCCAGCTGGTCTTCCTTGAAATTGGCATCCACCCACAAGCCATGCGACGGCACCACCACCAGCAGTTGGCTGCCCGTGGCCGCATAGCTGCCGACACGTGCGCGGCGATTGCCGATCACACCGTCGACCGGCGCGCGCAGTTCGGTATACGAAAGGTTCAAGCGGGCGATATCGGCCTCGGCATGTGCCTGGGCCAGCGCCGCTTCCACCTGCCGCTTCTGGGTGTCGATCACGTCGAGTTGCCGCTGTGCGGCTTGCACGGCCGCCGAAGCACTCGCCGTTGCCGCATGGGCCGTCTGGAAGGTCGCCGTCGCACGTTGTGCGCTTTCCACCGACACGGCCGAACGACCGACCAGGAGGCGATAGCGTTCATCGTCGAGTTTCGACCGTGTCGCCTCCGCCTGTGCGGCGTTCAACCCTGCGTGGGCTTCCGCGATATGGCTGTGCTGCAACTCGAACACGGCGTCGAGGTTGCGCAACGCGGCCTCCTGGGCCGCCACCGCCGCCTCGGCCTTCTCCAGGGCGGCGCGGTAGTCCCGATCGTCGATCTTCACCAACAGGTCGCCCTTGTGCACGACCTGGTTGTCCGTGACGGCGATGGTCTGGATGTAGCCCGGTACCTTCGGTCCTATCACCGTGATGTCCCCACCGACGTAGGCATCGTCGGTGGTTTCGAGGAAGCGTCCGCTGGTCCACCAGTGCGCGCCGTAGAGGGCGATGCCGAGCGCGGCTGCGCCCATGACGATGAATTTCAAGGCGTTCTTGCGTGCCCTGACGGGAACGGCTGAGTCGGCGACGGCGGCCACGGGGCACCAGGAGGAAGTTGAATTACAGCTGTAATTCTATGGATGATGGGAATAATTTCAAGGGGCAAGGGTTGCGGCGGGGATGCCCGCTGCCGCGGGATCGCCGACAAGGTCGGCTCCCACAAGGGACCGGGTGGGCTGGCTGGTGGCTGGCCTGTGGCTTGCAAATAGCTTGGTTGGCTGCCTGGCTGAGGTCTGCCTTGGGGTCAGCGCAGGTCGAGCAGGTGGCCGATGTCGCGCAGGGCCTTGAAACGCCGCACCAGGTTGAGCGGTTTCCGCTTCAGCAGCCCGAAGTCGCCGCGGAGGAATTCATCCACGGCATCGAGCACGCGCTCGCTGGAATGGCCGTCGCGGTACGGATGGATGTCGTCGCCATGCGCGCGAATGGCGGCCATCAGTTCGGGGGGATGCGAAAGGGCGTGGTCGATCGCGACGTCCACGTCGCCCGGCGCCGGCACGTCGAGCATGAACGGCTGAGGCACGCGGTTGGCGATCGTGACCACCGGCTTGCCCATCACCGCGAACTCGTGCACCACCGACGATGTATCGCAAACGAGCACGTCGGCCGCACGTTCCATGTCGACGAGCCGTTCCGAGGTGTAGAAGCGCGCATTCGGTGCTTCCAGACCGCGATAGGCGGCGAACAATTCCTCCGGACACTTCGGATGCAACGTAAGCAACCACTGCCGGTCGCCACGCGCGATCATGTCGCGCAGCGGTTCGACCATCGCGGGTGCGCTGCTCAGGCGATGGCTGAAGGTGGATGCATACATGACGACCGGGCGGCCGTCAGAAGGTATGTCGAGCGCCGTTGCCGACGCCGGCCCGAAAAGCGGGTCCAGCTTCGGCCAACCGGTTTCGCGTACCGCGAAGTAACCATGTTCCCGCGCGAGTGCCTCGAAGGGAAGCGTCGTGGACGGACCCTGCGTGACATAGAGATCGAAGAAACCGCGAATGGCGAAGTGGCCACGGTCGGGCTCGCGCTTCTGCGCATTGAAACCGTGGAACACCTGCACCTTGATGCCCGGCAAGGCGGGCGATACCCAGTTGGCCGCGCAGTACACCGCTTCCGGATGCAGGGCCCTCGCCTCGCGCAGGCTGCGCACGCGACGTTCGCCGGCGTCGAGCTCCTCCGCCACCGCCGCCGGCACCACCCAGCCGACCTCCTTGCCCCGCGCGCGCGCGGCCGCGGCCAGCGGACGCAGGATCGGCAAGGCATAGGTTTCGGTGGCGAACATCAGGCACGCGCTCAAGGCCGGCACTCCACGCTGGACGACGTGGCATTATGACGGCTCGATACCCAACCCCGCATCCCGATGACCCGACGGCCCATTTCCCTTTGCGTGATCACCCAGGACGAGGCCGATCGCATCGGAGATTGCCTGGCATCGGCCGCACCGTTCTGTGACGACCTGGTCGTGGTCGACGGCGGTTCCACCGACGACACCGTCGCCATCGCGAGGCAGGCGGGGGCGCGGGTGATCTCACGACCGTTCGACGGTTTTCGCAGCCAGAAGGCCTTCGCCGTGGCGCAGGCCGCGAACGATTGGGTGCTCTGCCTCGATGCGGATGAGCGCATCGGTGCCGACCTGCGCGCCGCGATCGAGAAGACATGCGACGAGGGATTTCACGGCGCCGCCGGCTTTCGCTTCTATCGCCGCAACGATTTCTTCGGCCGTTTCATGCGCCACGGCAACGCGGGGGCCGACAAGGTT
The DNA here is from genome assembly GCF_049913125.1 of Luteibacter sp. E-22. GTDB lineage: Bacteria > Pseudomonadota > Gammaproteobacteria > Xanthomonadales > Rhodanobacteraceae > Luteibacter. Next base: position 63,107 of record NZ_CP183975.1, on the reverse strand, counting down.
CTGCGCCTGTTCGACCGCCGCCAGGGCGGCTGGCGCGGCCCGCGGGAGATCCATGAATCGGTGAGTGTCGACGGCGAAGTGCGGATGTTGCCCGGCTTCCTCGACCATTATCCCTATCGCTCGCTTTCGGAGCTGATGGCCAAGCAGGAGCGCTACGCACACATGATGGCCACGGAGGAGTTCGCCGCGGGCAAACGCGCCACGCTCGCCCAGATCATCGTGAGCCCGATGTGGCGGTTCTTTCGTGGCTACGTGCTGCGCGCGGGTTTCCTCGACGGTTGGCGCGGCATCGTCTATGCCCTGCTACGCGTGGAATACGTTCGACGCAAGTACGTCAAGCTCTGGCTGCTGCAGCACGGCCAGAAGGCCTGATCCCATCAGAGCCTGAGCAGGCGCGCGGCGGTATCGACGATGTCCGCCGCGATCGCGGTCGCCGAACCCTCTCGTGCCATGGCAGCCGATTGCCCCGCCCATAGCGGCTGGAAATCGCCGTTGCCACGCGCTTCGGCGATCTTGCGCAACGGCGCCAGCGGGCCGCCGGCAAGTGGGAACGGCAAGGCGTCACCGGACAACGGACCTACTTCGCGCATGATCCGGTTGATCACGCCGCGCGCGGGCCGGCCGGTGAGCACGTTGGTGATCGCCGTGTTGTCGTCGCGTGCCGAGCGCAACGCCTGGCGATGCACGTCCACGCTGGTCGCCTCGTCCGAAAGCAGGAAGGCGCTGCCTATCTGCACGGCCGACGCACCCAGGCAAAGCGCGGCGGCCATGCCGCGTCCATCGGCGATGCCACCGGCCGCGATCACGGGAATGGTCAAGGCGTCGACCAGTTGGGGCACGAGGGCCATGGTGCCCGGCTGGGCCGACATGTCGTCGGTGAGGAAGTTGCCGCGATGGCCGCCGGCCTCGTAACCCTGCGCGATGACCGCGTCGCAGCCTCGCTGCTCCAGCCAGCGGCCCTCGGCCACCGTGGTCGCCGAGGAAAACACCACCGAACCGATGGCCTTCACACGCGCCAGCAGGCGTTCCTCCGGCAGGCCGAAGTGGAAGCTCACCACTTCCGGACGCAATGCCTCGACCATGGCGCACATGGCATCGTCGAACGGCGCGCGGCCACCGGCCGCAGGCAGGTCGCCCGACTCGATGCCGAACTCGTCGAAGTACGGGGCGAGCCGCGCCAGCCAGCGCGCCGTGGCCTCGGCATCCGGCGTGATGGGCCGGTGCGCGAAGAAGTTGAGGTTGATCGGCGCCCGGACCGCGGCACGGTAAGCCTCGACTTCCGCGCTCGCCTTCTCCACGCTGATCGAGGAGCAGGGGATGGCGCCGAGTCCACCGGCCTGCGCCAGGGCGATGGCCAACGCGGACAGGCCGGACCCCGCCATCGGTGCCAGCAGGAGGGGCTGGTCGATCGACAGGAGGTCGAGGATACGGCGGTCGGTCCAGGCAGGCACGGGGAAGCTCGCGGGCGACAGGTACTCCGCGATTATAGCTCGCCGTTCGTCACCGCAGACCCGCCTTTCGTCCCTGGGACCGCTGTTTTCCTCACTTCGTGACGACATGCCCGGCGGCGCGGTGCCAAGCTCCATCCATCCCAACGGACGCCGGCGCGTCCTCCACGAGGCTCCTTCCATGGATCGACGCACCCTGCTCAAGACCGCCCTCGTCCTGCCGCTGCTTCCCTATGCCCTGAAGCTGGATGCCTTCACCGCGGCGCGTGCGGCCACTCGCGTGCGGCCGGGCTCGGCGGGTTGGCCGACACAGGCGCAATGGCAGGCCTTGAGCCGTCAGGTCGGAGGACGCCTGTCCGTGCCTCGTTCGCCCTTCCTCAGCGATGCGGCCAGCCGCGCCGAAGCCGTCGCCCAGCTGACGAACCCCTTCTATATCGGTGACCAGGTGGCGCTCACCCAGACCAGCGGCTACTTCAGCGCCTGGACGTCACGGCCGAGCGCTTACGCCCTGACCGCCGAGCGCGCGGAAGACATCGCCGCCGCCGTGACATTCGCCCGCAAGCATGGTGTTCGCCTCGTCGTGAAAGGTGGCGGCCACAGCTACCAGGGCACCTCCTGCGCCGCCGACTCGCTGCTGGTCTGGACGCGAAAGATGAACCACGTGGAGATGCACGATGCCTTCGTCCCCAGCGGCACGGCGCCGGGTACACGCCCCATGCCGGCGGTCAGCGTGGGTGCGGGCGCGATGTGGATCGACGCCTATAGCGAAGTGACCACCCGGGGTGGCCGCTACGTGCAGGGCGGTGGTTGCACGACCGTCGGCGTCGCGGGTCTGGTGACCGGTGGGGGATTCGGCAGCTTCTCTAAACGCTACGGCACCGCCGCGTCGAACCTGCTGGAAGCCGAGGTGGTCACCGCGGACGGCGAGATCCGCGTGGTGAACGCCTACCGCGATCCGGAACTCTTCTGGGCCATCAAGGGCGGCGGCGGCGGTTGTGCCGGCGTCGTCACGCGTTTGACCTTGCGCACCCACGACTTGCCGGACACCGTCGGCGCGGTGTTCGGCGAGATCCAGGCCGACTCCGAGGAAGCCTATCGTGCGCTGGCGTCGGAGACCTTGCGCTTCTACCGCGACGCCTTGTGCAACCCGCACTGGGGTGAGCAGATCGGCTTTCGCGGCGAACGCACGATGGCGGTATCGATGGTGTTCCAGGGCCTGGACCGCACGGCGGCCGAAGCCGTCTGGGCACCCTTCGTCGCATGGGTGAAGCAGCACCCGGCCTACGCGTTTCGCAAACCGCTCCAGGTGGTCGCCATGCCGGCGCGCCACTACTGGGACGCGGATTTCTTCCGCGAGCACGCACCCGACGTGGTCGTCGCCGACGCGCGCGAGGACGCGCCGCGCAACCACGTCCTCTGGAAAGGCGATCAGGCGCAGGTAGGCTGGTACATCCATGGCTATGCGTCGGCGTGGATGCCATCGCGCTTTCTCGGCGATGGCGAGCGGGATACGTTGGCCGCGGCGATATGCGAGGCCGCCAGCCGGATGGACGTGGGCCTGCACTTCAACAAGGGACTCTTCGGCGCTCCGCCCGAAGCCCTTGCCGCAAGTCGCGACACGGCGACGAATCCCGCCGTGCTCGATGCTTTCGCTCTCGCGATCATCGGCAACAGCGGCGACCCGGTTTATGAAGGACTGCCGGGCGCGCACGTCGATGAGGCACGCGCGAAGGATGGCGCGGCTCGCGTGAAGGCGGCTTACGCGCGACTTTTGAAAACGATTCCCGGCGCCGGCTCGTATGTTTCGGAAAGCGATTACTTCCAGAAGGACTGGCAACGCGCCTTCTGGGGCGGCAACTACGCGCGCCTCGCCAAGGCGAAGCGTCGTTACGATCCCGGCCGCCTGTTCCTCGTGCACCACGGCGTCGGCAGCGAGGGCACCGACGCCTGAACGCCACCCGGGTCAGGCCACGGGCGGCAACGTGTCGATGAACTTGTCCAGGGTCACCGGATAGTCGCGCACGCGCACGCCGGTGGCGTTGTACACCGCGTTGGCGACGGCCGCCGCGACGCCGCATATGCCCAACTCGCCGACGCCCTTGGCCTTCATCGGCGAGGACATGGGATCGGTCTCGTCGAGGAAGATCACATCCTGGTGCGGGATGTCGGCATGCACGGGCACTTCGTACCCGGCGAGGTCGTGGTTGACGAAGAAGCCCAGCCGCCGGTCCACCACGAGTTCTTCCATCAGCGCCGCGCCGACGCCCATCGTCATCGCTCCGATCACCTGGCTGCGCGCCGACTTCGGGTTGAGGATGCGCCCGGCGGCGCATACGGCCAGCATGCGGCCGACCCGGATTTCGCCCGTGGCCGCGTCGACGCGCGCTTCGACGAAATGCGCGCCGAAGGTCGATTGCTGATAGCGCTTGCTCAGGTCACCGTATTCCATGCTGTCCTCGGCGACCACGTCGCCGTCCGCCGCGGCCTGCGCGATCGGCACGCTGCGCCCACCCGCGCCCACCTTGCCGTCCTCGAAGTTGGCCACGTTCGGGTCCAGTCCCAGGTTCCGGGCGATGGCCTCGCGCAACTTCATGCAAGCGGCGTAGACGCCCGCCGTCGAGCTGTTTCCGCCCCACTGCCCTCCCGAACCGGACGAGACGGGAAACGTCGAATCGCCAAGGCGAACGTCGATGCGATCCAGCGGCAGGCCCATCATTTCCGCGGCGGTCTGCGCGATGATCGTGTAGCTGCCCGTGCCGATGTCGGTCATGTCGGTTTCCACCGTGACACGGCCGTTGCGATCCAGCCGCACGCGGGCGCCGGATTTCATCACGAGGTTGTTGCGGAACGCGGCCGCCACGCCCATGCCTACGAGCCAACGCCCGTCGCGTCTCGTCGCGGGCCGCGCGGAACGTCGTTCCCAGCCGAAGCGCTTCGCCCCCGTGCGCAGGCATTCGACCAGCCGGCGCTGCGAGAACGGACGGTCGGGCTTTTCCGGATCGACCTGGGTGTCGTTGAGGACGCGGAACTCGACGGGGTCCATGCCGAGCTTCTCCGCCATCTCGTCGATCGCGATCTCAAGCGCCATCAATCCCGATGCTTCGCCCGGCGCGCGCATGGCGTTGCCTTCGGGGAGATCGAGCACGGCGAGCCGCGTGGCCGTCATGCGATTGGCGCCGGCGTAGAGCAGGCGCGTCTGCTGCACCGCGGTTTCCGGATCGCCACCCGGAAGATCGCCCGACCAGCTTTCGTGGCCGATGGCCTGGATCTTTCCATCCTTCGAGGCGCCGATGCGGATGCGCTGGATCGTCGCAGGGCGATGCGTCGTATTGTTGATCATGAAGGGACGCGGCAAGGCCACCGCCACCGGACGTTTGGCCGCGCGTGCACCAAGCGCGGCCAGCAGCGCGTCGGACCGAACGAAGAGCTTGCCGCCGAAGCCGCCGCCGATATACGGCGAGATGAGTCGCACATTCTCCTTCGGAATGCCCAGCGTGAGCGCGACATCGCCACGCCCCCAGTCAATCATCTGGTTCGCGGTCCACAAGGTGAGCTTGTCGCCTTCCCACGCCGCGATGGAAGCGTGCGGTTCCATCATCGCGTGCGAATGATCCGGCGTGGTGTACATGGCGTCGAGTTTTACCGCCGAGGCCGCGAAGCCCGCGGCGAAGTCGCCCACGGACGTGTCCGACTTGCCCCTGTCCGGCTTGGTGGCTGAATCCTTCGCCGCGGCGAGATCGAACGTGCCGGCGCTGCGGGCGTAATCCACGCGCACCAGCTGTGCCGCGGCACGAGCCTGCTCGAAGGTTTCCGCGACCACCACCGCGACGGCCTGATGGTAGTGCTCGATCTGCGGGCCGCCGAGCAAATGCGCCGTATTGAACTTGCCCTTGTCCAGCTTGCCCGCCGTCTTCGCGGTGACGATCGCCAGCACGCCCGGCGCGCGCTGCGCACGGGTGAGGTCGATCGAGACGATACGGCCCTTGGCGATGGACGAGCCGACGACATAGCCATAGGCGTGATGGGGTACGGCTTCGTGCTGTTCGTACGCGTAGCGCGCCGTGCCCGTGGTCTTGAACGGTCCGTCGATGCGGTCGACCGGCTGGCCGACGACCTTCAGGCGGTCGATCGGATTGGTGGTGGCGGGAGTGTCGAATTTCATGCCTTCGTCTCCTTCGCTTCGGCGAGGCCCGCCGCGATGGCACGCTCGACCAACGTGACCTTGAAGGCGTTGCCTCCGGTGGGCTGCGCGCCGGCGAGCAGCCGCGTCGCGACCGCCTTGGCTCCCTTCGGAAGTTCGGCTTCGGCCGCCTCCACCCGCCATGGCTTGTGCGCCACGCCACCGAGCGCCACGCGGCCACTGCCATCGGGCTGCACGATCATGGCTACCGACACCAGGGCGAACGCATAGGACGCGCGGTCGCGAACCTTGTGATAGAGCTGCGTGCCACCGACAGGCCTGGGCAAGGTGACGGCGGTGATCAGCTCGCCGGGTGCCAGCACGTTCTCGATGTGTGGCGTGTTGCCGGGCAGCGTGTGGAAATCGGCGATGGGAATGCGCCGCGTGCCGCCGTCCGGACGCACGGTTTCCACCGTGGCATCGAGCGCACGCATGGCCACGGCCATGTCGCTCGGGTGCACGGCGATGCACGACTTGCTCGCTCCCACGATCGCGTGCTGCCGGCTGAACCCGCCGATTGCCGCGCAGCCGCTGCCGGGCAAGCGTTTGTTGCAAGCCTGGTTGGTGTCGTAGAAGTAGGGGCAGCGCGTGCGCTGGAGCAGGTTGCCGCCCGTGGTGGCCTTGTTGCGCAACTGGCCGGAGGCGCCGGCGAGCAAGGCTCGCGAGAGCAAGGGATAGTCGCGCCTGATCCTGGCATCGGCTGCCAGGTCGGTGTTGCGGACCATGGCGCCGAGTCGCAGCCCGCCCTCGTCGGTCGGCTCTATCTTGTCGAGGTCCAGGCTATTGACGTCGATCAGGTGCGCCGGCTCCTCGATGCCGATCTTCATCAGGTCGAGCAGGTTCGTTCCGCCCGCGATGAACTTCGCTCCGGGAACACGCGCCGCCGCGGACGCGGCGGCGGCTGGGGATGCGGCGCGCTCGTAGGTAAACGGTTTCATGCCTTCACCCCCGCCACTTCGGCGATCGCTTCCTGGATATTGGAGTACGCGCCGCAGCGGCAGATATTGCCGCTCATCCGCTCGCGCAACTCCAGAGGGTTCAACCTGGCCTTGGCGGTGAGATCGGCCGTGGCATGGCTGGGAATGTCGTCGCGGATCTCGTCGAGGACCGCCACGGCCGAACAGATCTGCCCAGGCGTGCAGTAGCCGCACTGGTAACCGTCGTGCTTGATGAAAGCGGCCTGCATCGGATGGAGGCGCGCCGGCGTGCCGAGGCCTTCGATGGTGGTGACCTTCGCGCCTTGGTGCATCACCGCCAGGGTGAGGCAGCTATTGATGCGGCGGCCATCGACGATGACGGTGCAGGCGCCGCACTGGCCGTGATCGCAACCCTTCTTCGTGCCGGTGAGGTGCATGTGCTCGCGCAGTGCGTCGAGCAGGGTCGTCCGCGTATCGAGGTCGAGTTCCTGCGCCTTGCCGTTGACCTCCATGGCGACCTTGGCGGTAACGATCGGGCGCGTGCCGTCTTTGGCGGCGGGGGCGGCGACGAGTCCGGGCACGGCGAGGGCCGTCGCCGAGACCGCTCCCATTTTCAGGACTTCGCGGCGCGTGAATTTCCAGTCGTTCGACGGATCCATGGGTCGGTCCTCAGCGCTGTTGGGGTATGCCTGGACAGGCGGCCGGGGCTAGCCAGCCGAGCGTAGGTCATTCGCGGCCGGGTTTGTAGATATCGAATCCGCAAGATCTCATATCGATAATTCATGAATGAGGTTGCCGAGATACGCACCCTCGCGGCCAACCTGGTCCAACGGTATGGGCACTCCGCCCGGCGGATCGTGCTCGACGAAGAGATGCCCGATCCCCGCCTGTCGCGCGGCCCGAAGGATCGGCCGGTACGGGACGACACCGTGGCCGAGCTCGACGATGTGGCCACTGGCGTCGAAGTCCTTGATATGGGCGGAGAGATAGCGCCTCGGATAGCGTGTGAAATACGAAACGGGGTCCGCACCCGCCTTGCTCATCCAACCGCAATCGGCCTGGAAGTGCACCAGGCGCGGGTCGGTTTCGGCCAGCAGGATGTCGTATCCGATGCCACCGGCTGCGAATTTTCGGAACTCGAAGTCGTGGTTGTGATACGCGTAACGCAGGCCCGCCTTCCTCGCCGCTTCGCCGATCCCGTTCGCGCGCTCGGCGACACGCTTGAAGTCATCGGCGGTGAACGCGCCGAAATCGACCTGTTTTTCCTCGACCGAAGGCGAGAGCACCGAACTGACGACCTCGTTCACGCCAAGCCGATGTGCCGTGTCGAACAACTTCGCCGTGTCGCGTTCACCCGAGAAATCCAGGTGGACGCTGCGCAGCTTCATACCCGCCTCGTCGACTCGGCGGCGGAGGATCTCCGGTGTCAGGTTCGCGTAGGTGATGGCTTCCAGTTCCGCGTAGCCAAAGCTGGCCAGCCTGGCCAGCACCGCTACCGTGTCGGTGACGACCGCATCACCCAGCGTGTAGAGCTGGAACCCCAGGGGCTGTCGCGCCGGACGCGTGTTCCGGGCGTCAGAGGGCAAGGGCATGCCCGTACCCAGTGCGGCAAGTGTCATGGCGGCGTTCTGCAGGAAGGTGCGGCGGCTTTTCAGCATGCCTCCAGTCTCCCCCGGCTCGGTGTTCGATGTCGAGCCAACGTCGTTGCTCCGCGCTAATCGAACGGAGGAACCGACATGGCACCGCCGCCGGGAACTCCGGCGACGATGCCATCTGGTTCGTCGACTCTTTACTCGACCCCGCTCACCCAGACCTCCACCCGGCGATTCGGTGCCAGGCATCCGATCAGTTGTCCGCGAGGTGCATCCTCGCAACCCTTCACCGGATCGGCCTCGCCCAGGCCCTCCGCGGTCACGCGATCGGCGGGGATGCCCTGCGCCACGAGATAGCCCTTCACCGCCTCGGCGCGGCGCTGTGACAAGGCCCGGTTGTAGGCATCGCTACCCAGGCGATCGGTATAGCCGACGATACGCACGGATCGCAGCTTGTCGCCCTGGTCACGCAACGCCGCGGCCATCTCGTCCAGGCTGCCCTTGCCGGCCGGCGACAACTCGGCGCTGTCGAAGGCGAAGAGCGCGTCGGCGGACAGCACGCGCGGCTTGCGCGCCGCCACCGGTTCGGCGGCTACCGGGGCGGGAACGGGCGCCGCTTCCTTCAGGAAATCGGCACACGCCTCGGGTTTCCAGTAGAAGCTGCGTGCCAGCTTGTCGTCGTCGAACAACACCTTGTATTGGCACACGGTCACTTCGTCGCTGCCAGGCTTGCGGAAGTTGAACACGTAGTTCCATTCCCGCACGCCCCAGATCCCCTCGCTGAAATGGGGATATCCGATCAGGTCGGACACCTGCTGTTTATTGAGCCCGGACCTCATCTGTCGCAGGTTCGACAGGTTGGGAAACGTGCCGCCCTTGTGCATGGGCGTGACCTCGCCCACCGCAGGCCACACCACTTCGCCCGCCGAGCGGCCGTCCTTCGCCACGTCGTGGCTGATGTTTCCACAGGCCGCCAATGCCAGTGCGAGCGAGACCACGGAGATGCCTTTCAACGATGCGCGCATGTTCTTGATTCCTTGGATAGCATTCATGGGTTCGCTCCTCACCACACCACGCCCGCGCCGATGCCCGCGCCGGCATCGCCGCGCGAGTTCGTCGTGGCGTTGAGCTTCATGATGTAGCGTCCGCTCTCCGTGATCGTCGACATGCCGACGGCGATACCGGTCTCGCCGTGGAAACTGCCGACCGCCACCGCCGCCGCGTTCTGGTTCGGCTGGTAGGCCTGCGGCAGGCTGGCCATGGCCATCGCCGAGGCGATGCCCGCGTTGGCGCGATTGCCGATGCGGTTGAGTTCCTGGTCCACGCTCTGGAAGCGCTGGTCGACGTAGCTCTTGGTCCAGTTCTTCGCGCTCTCGATCGCCTGGTTCAGCTGGCCCACGTTCACCGCGTCGGTGTTGTTCACGCCAGCCGCCACGTTGGTGACGGTGCGCTCGTTACCCACCGAACCCACGGAGACGGTGTTGGCCTGATTGGCCACCGAGCCCGCACCGATCGCCACGCTGTTGTCGCCCGTGGCGGACGAGCCCGCACCGATCGCCGTGCTGTTGTCGCCCGTGGCCGTCGACGCCGTGTTGTTGTCGCCGCTGTTCTGGTAGGTGTTATTGGTGGTGCTGCCACCGCCTCCGGTCGGGAAGTTGTTGACGACGTTGGACAGGTTGATGATCTGCGAGCCAAGCAACTCCAGCGTCTGGTTGGTGGCGTACAACTGCGAACCGTTGATCGCGTCCGTGCTGCTGCCACTGATCCGGCCAGCCGCCAGGTTGGTGATGGTCCGCTCCGCACCGGCCGCACCCACGCTCACCGTCGAGCCCGGCGTCGTGCCCGCGAACGCATAAGTGGTGCCGTAGAGCGTGGTGCTCGCCGTACCCACCGCCGCATCCGTCGACGAACCCGAACCCAGTGCCACGCTACCGGCGAACGCCGCCTGAGAACCTGCGCCCAAGGCCAGGGCCTGGATACCGTTCGACACCGCGTTGGTACCCAACGCCACGCCATCGGCGAGGTTCACCGTGGCGTTCTGGCCGATCGCCGTGCCACCCGGCGCCGTCTGCTGCACGATCGCACCGTTGCCCATGCCGATGCCGTTGTCACCGTTCACCGTGGTCTGCGGACCGATCGCCACCGACTCGGCGCCTGCCGCCAACGAATCGGAAGCGGTGGAATTGGCGTGGAAGTATTTGATCGGTGTCACCGAGAACGAACTCATCGCGCCTTTCAGCTGACGCAACGACACCGCGTCCTGGTCTTGCGTACCGTCCGCCAGGTTGGTGATCTGGCGGAAATCCGTGGCGTTGCCCACCGATACCGCGCCAAGCAGGGTGCGGTCCGTGGTGTTGTACGGAATCACGTTGGTGCCGACGAGGATCGAGCCGGAGGTGGGAGCGATCGCGCGATCGGACACCGCGCCGGAACCCAGTGCCACGCCACCGAGCACCGACACGCCGGTGCCCTGGCCCAAGGCTGTCGCGTTATCCGCGGCCGCCGTGGCGCCGACACCGGCCGCCAGGGCGTTGAGGCCCGTCGCGCCATCGTTGGCGTAGTTGCCGCCCTGCGTTCCGTTGTCGTTGACGCTGTAGTAGTGGATGGCGTTGGCGGCCACCGTGTCGTTCAAGGTTTCCAATGCCTGGTTGGTCGCGAACAGCTGCGAACCGTTGATCGCATCCGTGCTGCTGCCGTTCACCTGCCCCGCTGCGACGTTGGTGACGGTGCGCTCCGCACCCACGGCGCCGACGCTCACCGTGCTGCCGGGCGTGGTACCGGCATAGGCATAGGTGTTTCCAGCGATGGTCCCGCTGGCGGTCTGGACCACCGTTCCCGTGGTGCTGCCCGCTCCCAGTGCCACGTCACCCACGTTGGCACCGGCGGTGGCGCCGTTACCGATCGATACCGCGTTCTCCGTGTTCGCGGTCGATACCGGTCCGATCGCCACGCTGTTCAATCCGTTCGGCAGCGAATCGGCCAGGTTGGAGTTGGCGTGGAAATACTTGATGCCGCCGGTGTCGATCTGGTTGAAGATCTGCTGCAGCGAGCTGTAGGTATTCCCACCGTACGTGATGCTGGTGTTGATCGTGCCGGTGGCTGGATCGTAGGTGGTACCGCCGCCGATCGTCGTGGCGATGGTGTCACCCAGGTTCGTCACTGTGTTGCCGAGATTGGTGACGCTAGTGCCCACCGTGCCGATCGCCTGGTTGGCCGCGAACAGCTGCGATCCATTGATGGCATCGGTACTGCCGCCGTCGACACGGCCCGCCGCCACGTTGGTGATGGTCCGCTCCGCACCGGCCGCTCCCACGCTCACCGTCGAACCTGGCGTCGTGCCCGCGAAGGCGTAGGTGGTGCCGTTGATTACCGTATTGGCGGTACCCACCGCCGCATCCGTCGACGAACCCGAGCCCAGTGCCACGCTACCGGCGAACGCCGCCTGAGAACCCGCGCCGAGGGCCAACGCCTGGATGCCGTTCGACACCGCATTGGTGCCCAGCGCCACGCCATCGGCGAGGTTCACCGTCGCGTTCTGGCCGATCGCCGTGCCGCCCGGCGCCGTCTGCTGCACGATCGCACCGTTGCCCATGCCGATGCCGTTGTCACCGTTCACCGTGGTCTGCGGACCGATGGCGACCGATTCCGCACCGATGGCCGCCGAGTCGGTCGCGGCGGAATTGGCGTGGAAGTACTTGATCGGCGTGACCGAGAACGAACTCATCGCGCCCTTCAACTGGCGCAAAGTCACCGCGTCCTGATCCTCCGTACCGTCCGCCACGTTGGTGATCTGGCGGAAATCGGTGGTGTTACCCACGGATACCGAGCCGAGCAGGTTGCGGTCCGTGGTGTTGTACGGGATGACGTTGGTGCCGACCAGGATCGAACCGGACGTGGGAGCGATCGCGCGATCGGACACCGCGCCGGAACCCAGTGCCACGCCACCGAGCACCGACACGCCGGTGCCCTGGCCCAAGGCTGTCGCGTTATCCGCGGCCGCCGTAGCGCCGACACCGGCCGCCAGGGCGTTGAGGCCCGTCGCGCCATCGTTGGCGTAGTTGCCGCCCTGCGTTCCGTTGTCGTTGACGCTGTAGTAGTGCACGGCGCCCGCGGTCACGTCGCCACCGATCTGGTTGAATATCTGCTGCAGCGAACTGTAGGTGTTGCCGCCGTAAGTGACGCTGGTGGTGATGTTGCCGGTGCTGGGATCGTAGGTGGTGCCGCCACCGATCGTGGTGGCGATGGTGTTGCCCAGGTTCGTCACCGTGTTGCCGAGGTTGGTGACACTGGTACCCAACGAGCCCACCGCCTGGTTGGTCGCGAACAGCTGCGAGCCATTGATGGCATCGGTACTGCCGCCATCGATGCGACCCGCCGCCACATTGGTGATGGTGCGTTCCGCACCGCCGGCACCGACGCTCACCGTGCTTCCCGGCGTCGTTCCCGCGAAGGCATAGGCGGTACCGTTGATGGTCGCGCCCGTCGTGCCTACCGCCGTGGCGGTGGTCGACCCGGAGCCCAGCGCGACGTCGTTCGCATTGTTCGCCGTAGCGGTGTTGCCGAAGGCCACCGAGCCGGCGCCGAGTGCGCTGCTGGTGTTGCCCAGCGCGACGGAGCCAACGCCTTGGGCGTTGTTGCCGTTACCCGCCGCCACCGCGCCATCGCCGTTCGACGTGTTGTTCGAGCCAACGGTCACGGCGCCGTTGCCGATGGCGGAGTTGGGATCGCCGATGGCGACCGCACCGTTGCCGTTGGCGGTCTGCGCTTCACCCAAGGCGACCGCACCCAGGCCACCGAGCACCTGCGAGTTGTGACCCCCGGCGAACGAACCCGCGCCAGCAGCGGCCGCGACGGTATTCGTATCGCCGATCGCGACCGTGGAGGCCGCTTGCGCCTGTGACGACGTACCGGCCGCTACACTGTTGGTCCCCGACGCGGTGTTCGCGCGGCCCAGCGCCAGCGCATTCGTCGCCGTCGCGGAACTGCCGCCCACGGCGGTACTGTTCGTGCCCGAGGCCAGCGTGAAGTTACCTATGCCGACCGCGCCCACGCCGCTGGCGACGATGTCGATACCGAGCGCGATGGCGTTGTTCGCCGTAGCGCCGCCGCCTGCCACGCCGCTTTGAAGCGCGCCAACGTAGATGGAATTGATACCCGTCGCGTTTGCCTGCCTGCCGATGGCGATCGCGTCGGCCTGGCTAGCGTTCGCCTGCAAGCCCATGCCGATCGAGTACAGACCCGAAGAACTCACGTCCGTACCGATGGCAATGGCCGACTCGGCCGATGCACCTGTTCCGACAGTACGTGACCCGAGGTAGACCGCATTGAGGGCGGTCGAGTAGGCCTGCCAGCCAATGGCGGTCGCGTGGGCGAATACGCTTTGCGACGAAAGGCCTACCGCTGTCGCTCCTTCCCCCGTGGCTACCGTGAAACCGCCAAGGGCGGTGGCCTGTCCGTTGTTTGCGGCGGCGAACGTACCCAAGGCCACGGCGTTGGGCGCACCGGTGACCTTCGCACCCCAACCGCCCGCGAAGCTATTGGTCGAAGCGGCGTCGACCATGACACCGGTATTGGCGCCGATGGCAATGCTGCCCGCGCCGGCCACGGTGATCTGGTTGCCGATGGCTGTCGAGTTGACGCCGGTCGCGTTGGTCGCATAACCGAGCGCAGTGCTTTCAAGACCGGTCGCATGAGCCGACAAGCCAAGCGCGACGTTAGATGAATCGTTTGCGATGGCCTGGGTTCCGATGGCGACCGCATTCGGTCCGGACGCCGTGACGTCCGTGCCGATGCCGATGGCGCCACCGGCGAGCGCGCCCGTGCCGTTAGCGGTACGCGCACCGATGTAAACGGAATTGATCGCATTGGAATAGGCTCCGAAGCCAACGGCAATTCCGTTCTGGGCATTGACAGTCGAGCTATAGCCGAGCGCCAGGGCGCCCAATACGTTGGCTCTTGCCAGCGACCCGATAGCCGTGGCCCCGATCCCGCTGCCCGCGGCCCCATAGCCCATGCACGACGCGGTGCTGTTATAGGTGTTATAGGGTGCCGCGGTGCAATCGACCGCCTGTGCCGCCGCCGCTCCGCTCCATCCGATCCACCCCGCGGCCACCAGCAGAGTCAACGCCATGGGAGCGAAGCCACGCGCCTGCGATCGAGGGCTTACTTGTCCCGAGCTACCGCCGCGATGGCAGGTGGCTATCTCCGAAGCGACCACGAGCTGATTCAGCGCTCGGTTCCAGACTTTGCTATGTATCTTGTTCATACGATTTCCTTCTGCATGGGCTGATGCACCGGGGGAGCGTGGTAGGGAACTGAAACGCAGGCGCGCAAAGGTCCGCGAACGCAGGAGCGCGTCCGGGTGGAGGGGTGCTTTCTTCTTATTTACGTCCGCGCGCGATCACGCGCGGACGTCATGCGTCCCGTCGAACGACGAGAAGTCTCAAGCCAGGCTTGGTCGTAATCGATGACGTGCCGAGGGCGGGGGATGTTGGGCGCCGGTGCGGGCAAAGCCGGGGTTCCCGGCTCGAGGACTGCGGGAATGGCTTCGGCCCAGGCAGCCGCCTGTCCGGAAATTCCGCTCGCTGGTCCGCCTGGATGGGTACGAATTATCCATCGCGTGTGCTACTCCCCCTGCAGCTTACTTCCATGGTTCGGCCGGCATGAATGCCGGAACATGCCCCGTGGTTTTTTATAGCTCAAATACTCCTACAGGAAAGATATGCACGATCTAAATCGTGACGTCTATCTCACAAAATCATCACGTTTCTTTGATGTCGATTTTTAGGACAAAGGTGGCATGTCGGTTGCTTCGACGCACAAGGATTCCGGCCCGGCAAGGACGGTGAAGGGGCAACGGATGCAAAGCCTCGTTGCCCCTCGGTGCTTCAGCCCTTCTTGCTTACCGCGTCGGCCGCTTCCTCGATCACCTTCACCACCTCGCGCGGATGCGAAAGCAGCGAAACGTGACTCGAAGGGAGCACCGTCGTATGCGCGTTCATCCGCTTTGCGACATCGCGCTCCAGCTGCGGATTGATGACCCGGTCGTTGGCCGAGACGATGTACCAGGTAGGATGGGTTTTCCATGCGGCGGCGGTGACCTTGTCGCCGAACGTGCTGGCGGCCAGCGCACCCTGCGTCACCGCCATCGTCTTCGCCTCGGCGCGCGGAAGGTCCGGAGCGAAGTTCTCGAGGACGCCCTGTTCCGTCTGATAGAGGAAGCCATGGCCGTCGTCGCGGATGGTGCCGAGCGCCGGCGTCTTCGCATAGGCGTTGACCAGTTCCCCGGCCGATTGACCATCGTCGTTGGCGAAGGCTGCGACATAGACGAGCGCCGCGACCTTGGGATCGTTACCGGCTTCGGTGATCACCGTGCCGGCCCAGCTGTGCCCGACAAGAACCACGGGCGCCGTGGCCGACTGCAGTACTTGCTTCGTGGCGGCGACATCCGCCGCCAACGAAGTGAGCGGGTTCTGCACCGCGAGCACGGTATAACCCTTGGCCTGCAAAAGCGGAATGACCTTGCTCCAGCTGGAGCCATCCGCCCATGCGCCATGGACTAGGACGATGGTCGGCTTGGCGGCTTCCGCGGCCTGCACGGAAGCGAACGAGGCGCCGGCGAGTGCGACCGCCGCGGTCAGGCGAAACGATAGGTTCTTTTTCATGGACTGCTCCTGGTCGTCAAAGGTCGGAAGAATGGGTCGACCTTCCAGGAGCTTAGGGAGCCGCTACCGCACGCGATTGAAATATCGGCAGGCATTCGCATGCGCGACCCAGCAGATATCACCAACCGTTTCAGTTCACCGCGCTATGGATTTCCGCGACATACCCGCCGGGAAACCTGACCATGGCCGCGCGGCGATCGCCTTCGGGATGGGCTTCCACGACGACGGTCGCTCCGCTGTCGCGTGCGCGGCGAAGCGTGGCATCGAGGTCGCCGACTTCATAGCCGGTGAGCTCGGTGCCGTAAGGCCAGTCGAGGTGGCCGTCGGTCACCAGCACCGTGGCCTTGCCGAAACCCGAAACGAGCCGGATACGCCGGTACGTGCCGTCGCTGCGACCGATTTCCACCGCGGATGCGTGGCGCTCGTCCGAGAGCAGCTTGCCGTGCGTAAACGCCAGGAACGACTTCACGAACGCATCGGCCGACTGGACCGGGAGATAGATGCGATTCTCCGGCACATGCTCGAGTGGGGCGGACTCCGACTTCTTCGTGTGCCAGTAGAATTGCGTGTTCACGCCACCGGGAAAGGTGACCACCGCGTCGCGGCCGATGGGATCGTCGAACGGCGCGACCAGGGTCGCGGCGCCAGCGGCGTTGGCGGCCTTGACAGCTTCGTCCACGTTGGTGACGAGATAGCCCGTGCGCTCCTGCCCGAATGGATACGGCACCGGCGTCTGGAAACCGAATACGGAGATCGCTCCGGAAGTTGTCCGGACCACCTGCGAGGTCGTCTTCGACGGTGTCGGCGTCACCGTGACGACCACTGGCGTCGTCGGCTGGCCGGCAAAGGTGGTCGTGAAACTACGGACGAAGGCATCCAGGTCCGCGGCGGCGACGTACACATGGGTCGTGTCGTATTGGGGGCCGACCGAGAAATCCCGTGTCGAAGCGAAGGCGGCCGGCACGATCGCCAGCGCCAGGGCGGCAAGGAGAATGTGTGTTCGAATCATGATGCGTTGCCGCGCCTCCGGTAGACGTTTGGCGTGATCCCCAAGGCGCTCTTGAAGGCACGCGTGAAATGGGCCTGATCGTTGAAGCCGAAAGCTATCGCGATGTCGGCGATGGTTTCGTTGGAGTTCACAAGCCGTTGGCACGCCTGTTCCAGGCGCTTGCCATGGCGCCACCGATGCGGGCTTTCGCCAAAGGTCGCCTTGAACGCGCGGCTGAAGTAGCCTCGTGACAGATTACATGCTGCAGCCAGTTCGGCGACCGCCAGGGGCGTGTCGAGCCGCGTGAGGGCGAGTTCCTTCACTACCTGGACTTGCCAGGACGCCAGGCCACCCCCTTGGCGCCATTCGCCACGCCCTTCCGTCGATTCCCGGTGTATGCGCAACGCCTGGGCGATGTAGTGCGCACAGGCGGCGCGGTCCGCGCGATCGAAGTCGGCGAGCTGGCGGAGCGCCTGGTTCAGTAGTTGCCGCACCACACGCGTCCGGGCATGGCTTGGGGTGGTGCGCGGCGCGAATGTCTCGTGTTGCATCTTGGCTGGGATGCTATCCGCCCGTGGCATATGCGTGACCCCCTGTATGGGGGGAATCCCTGGCAGGTATCTCCAAGCCGTCGGCGCGGGCCCTGGATCAGCGGAACCACGGCCTTGAGCGCAGGCGTGCCACCGTCCGCTCGGGCAACCAATAGGCCACCGGTCCCGGCACCCTCAGGATGGCCTGCGTGCCATTCGGTGGGCGCGGACGGATCGTCAGGCGGCTGGCCAGCTTCTCGGCGCGTTCGCGGATCCCGATCAGACCGAAGGACGGGCGATCATCGGTTCGCTCCATTTTCATGCCCTCGCCATTGTCGCGCACTTCGACCTCGAACCAACGCCGTGCGAAGGTCATCCGCACTTCCACCCGTTGCGCCTGTGCGTGCCGTATGGCGTTGGACAGCAGCTCGAAGGCGATCGCCTCGATATCGTCTTCCGCCGCGGGGTTCAGCGAGCGCGACTGCCCCACCGTGGACACCACCACGGCCGCACCGCCATCGCCGGTCACATCGGTGGCGTAAGCCTGAAGACGCTCGGCCAAGGTGCTGGTGTCCTCGCGCGCGCCTCGCAAGCCGACGATCTTGCGCCGCCCTTCGGCGAGGGCATCCTGCGTCGCGCGCAAGGCCCGTTCCAGCTTGTCGCGTGTCTCGGGCTCCTTGACCGTATCGGCGGCAACCTTCACCCGCAGAAGTACGCCTTGCATGCTTTGCAGCAGGGTGTCGTGCAAGTCACGTGCGATGCGCTCGCGTTCGAGCAGCCGCGCACAGATCAACACGCCAAGGCTTCGTAGCCTCCAGAGATAGGCCAGGTACAACAGGCCAAGCAAGACGAGAACGCCCAGCGCCCGAAACCACCACGACTGGTAGAAGAACGGCGCGATACGTATGTCGATGGCAACGGGCTCCCGCGACCAGACCCCGTCTTCATTGGCTGCCTTCAGCTCGAAACGGTACGTGCCCGGGCCCAGGTTGGTGTATGACACATGGCGGACGTTGCCGACGTCCTGCCACGCCCTTTCGAGTCCTTGCAGCCGATAAGCGAAGTGCGCGCGCGCCGGTACGCCGAGCACCGGCGCGGAATACACGATATCGAGACGGCGGCTACCGGCGGGCAGTTCGACCCGTCCGTCCACGGCGTTGCCGTTGATCTCCTGTACGACGGCGACGGGGGCGACGGTATTGCGTGGGATGCGATCCGTATCGATGGAAGCGATGCCCGTGTCCGAGGCGATCCAGAGCAAGCCGCCTGCCCCTGGCACGATCGACGGTGCCGGCCGCGAATCGCGCACACCCTGGAGGCCATCGCGTTCGTCGAAGCGCTCGTAGTCCACGTCGTTGTCGTGCGACCGCCACCACGCCGCCATCGATGCTTCGTCGATGCGATACAGCCCGTGGATCGTGTTGATCCACAGGGAACCGTCCGGACGCTGCACGATACCGGATGCCTCGCGGACGACTTCACCGCCGCGCAGGCGCAGGTTCGCGATCGGCTGGCCGGGGCGGAAGAACTGCACACCACGCTGGCCCGTGATCCACACGCCACCGTCGTGCGGCCAGATGGCATAGATGTGGCCGACGTCGATGCCATCGGTGGAGGAGAACACGCGGGCTCCGCTACCGTCGTCTTCGGACATCGCGAGCACGTTGTCGTTATAGGCCAGCCATAGCCCATGGTCGGTACGTCGCGCGATGGCCCAAAGATGGTTCGGCCGGTCTGGAAGGCCGACTTCCACGCCCATGAGGCGGGCGTCGCCGTCCTTGTGCCGATACGCCGGACCGATCCCTACCCAGACCGACCCGTCACGCGCCTGTGCCAAGGCACGGAAACCGGTGTCGCCCATGCGGATCGACGGAAAGAGCGGAATGTGTGCCACCGCCTGGCCATCCATGCGGACGAGGCCGCCGCTGCCGGCCATCAGCACCGAGCCATCCGTGCCCGTCGCCGCGACGCCGACACGCTTGCCCGCTTCCGGCCATGTTCGCGCGCCATCGCCGCCGAATTCCATGACGGTGTCGTTGAGCCGGCTGGCCCAAAGGTGACCGCGCCCGTCGACGGCGATGGCGGGCAGGTAGCTGTCCGTGGGCAAGGCCAGGCGGCGGAACTTGCCGAGCCGGAACTGCTCGATGGTGGCTGGCGTGGAGACCCAGAAATTGCCTTCCCGGTCGCGCAACGTGGCGAGCGCCTGCGCTCCGCCGAGACCGTCGGCACGGGAATAGGATTCCTTGACGGGCTCGTCGCTCGTATCACCGGTCCCGGGCCATGAAAGGCGCTCGATGCCTGTTTCGGTGCCGATCCATAACGTGCCTTCGCCGTCGACCACCTCGTCGGCGATCATCGTGTCGGGACGCCAGGACGTACCTTTACGGCCAAGCATGGCATCCCGCGCCACCTCGATCGTGGTCGCCGCGAAGTCCATTTCGCCCGGGCCCAGGCGCCAGGCCGTATGGTCGTCCTGCGCACGGCTCAACAGGAACAACGAGCCGTCCGGCGCGCGTATCGCCTGCATGAACGGTCCGGCCTTTCGGCTCCGCCACCGCGCGCCGTCGAAGCGATAGGCTGCACGTGGCGTCACCGCCCAAAGCGAACCATCGGCCAGTTCAGCGAACTGCATCACCGTCGACTTGTCGTCGTCGAGCGAGTAGACGGTGACCTTCCCTTGGTCGACGTGCGTGATGTAGCCATGCCGGTCGCCGACCCACAGGCTGCCGTCCCGTGCCGCGAGCAAGGACATGATCGACTGTTGGGGCAGCCGCCCGGTCAGGCTGCCGTCAAAGGACACGCCATCGAAACGGAACAGCCCGGTCGAGCCGCCGAACCACAGGAAGCCATCGCGATCCTGCGCCATGGCCTTGATTTCGGCCGGCGCACCATCTTTCGCGGCGAAAATCGTGTGCTGCCATTGCGCGATCGGCGTTACCGGTGCCGCCGGGGCGACGCCGGTCCACACGAATAGCCAGAACAACGAAAGAAACGTCAGCGTTGCCAGCGAGCGGCGTGCCATGAGGAAACCCCGGAGAGCGAGAGCTATTCTGACCTCTGTCATCACGCGCTTCCAGCACCCGACCTTCGCTAGCCGCCTAGGGTAAGCTCGCGCCCTTACCGATTCGACGGCTCCCATGACCGCACGCCCCCTCCGTATCCTCGTTGTCGACGACCATCCGCTCTTTCGTGCGGGTGTGGTGGCGTTGTTGTCTGCCGGCTCGGGCATGGTCGTAGCCGGTGAAGCGGACACGGGGAAATCGGCGATCGATGCGTTTCGGGCACTACGCCCGGATGTGGCCCTCGTGGACCTGATGTTGCCCGATATGTCCGGCGACCAGGTCATCGTGGCGATGCGCGGGATCGATCCGCTGGCCCGCGTGATCGTGCTGACCACCTATGCCGGTGACGCCTCCGCGCGTCGCGCGCTTGCCGCGGGTGCCCAGGGCTATCTCCTGAAGACGTCACTGGCCGACGACCTCGTCTCGACCGTCCGGTCCGTCCATGAGGGTGAGTTGCGCGTATCGCCGGAAGTGGCGCAGCAGCTGGCGGAACACAGCGGGGATGAATGCCTGACCGACCGGGAGATCGCCGTGCTTCGGGGCGTTGGCGCCGGCCTGTCGAACAAGCAGATTGCGCAGCGGCTGGGGCTATCCCCGGAAACCGTGAAGGAATACCTGTCCAACGCGATGGGTAAACTGCACGCCAGCAACCGCGCGCACGCACTGGCCATCGCGCTCGCACGAGGATTCCTTCGCTAGGTCCGGGGGGTGCGATCGTAGTTCACAGGCACCCACTGGTAGCCGTCGCCGGCGCGCTTACCGGCGCCGGTATCGATGAGCACCAACCTGTCCGACGTCTTTG
Source organism: Luteibacter sp. E-22 (assembly GCF_049913125.1). Taxonomy (GTDB): domain Bacteria; phylum Pseudomonadota; class Gammaproteobacteria; order Xanthomonadales; family Rhodanobacteraceae; genus Luteibacter. The sequence goes on along the minus strand of NZ_CP183975.1, from coordinate 41,924 downwards.
CGTGCCGTCCAGCAGCGCTGGCGACTTCATCCCCACCCATGCGCATGCGATAGAAGCCGGGACCTTGCGGCCCCACCCGCACGTCGGTTGCAGAGGCGACGGAAGCGATGACGGTGAGCGCCAGCACCAACCACGCGCGCGTCATGCCTTGGCTCCCCGTCCAGCCCTGTAGGAATACGCCTTGGCCACCTTCGCATTCATGGACTGGGCGACGAGGTCGCGCGCCATGTTGCGTTTGTCGTAGCCGGTCGCGGGTTTATCGGCTTGCCATAGCCGCGCAGGTCGGGCGCGATCACGCGGTGTCGTACCGGCTCTTCGTGAGCCGGTCCCGACATGCTAGCGTTAGGGCTTGGCTCGTTGCTTTTTTCGGAATACCCATGCGTGGATGCGAGGCACATGACGCGGTCGTCCTGGCTGCCCAGGGCAATGCCCGGCTGGCCACGCCGAAGCAGCTGCTGACGGTCGCCGGCGAAACATTGCTCCAGCGTGCCGTCCGCATGGCCAAGGCCACCGGCCCTACCCATCTCATGGTGGTGTTGGGCGCGCATGCCGAACAGCTGGCTTCCCTTGTCACGGGCACGGCCATCCTGTTCGACCCTACCTGGGAAGAAGGTGTGGCTTCGTCCCTGCGCAGGGCGGCGGCAGCCCTTGCCGGCCGGCCGTATCCCTTGCTGGTCACGGTGGCTGATCAGCCTTGCCTCACCCAGGAGCACCTCGACAAATTGCTGGTCGCCTATGACGGCAGCTGTGACGTGGTATCGGCTTACGGGGATGCCCTGGGTCCGCCAGCATTGCTTCGTCCACAGACGCTGGCCCAGGCCCGCACGCTCCAGGGTGATGCCGCCTTCCGCCGGTTATGGACCGGCGGCCATCCGGCGGCCATTCGTCGCGATGCCTTGGCTCGCAGGCTCGATACTCCGGAAGACGTGGTCGATGCGATCCGTGCGGGGCTTATCGACGACTAGCGGGCATTGGGGGCGGCGGGGTGATCCGCATGTCAGGAGATCGCCATGACTTGGGCCTGCCAGCGCCTGCTCCGGCACGGTCTAATGACATCGCTGGACAATGCCGGTGGTTATGGCTGGTAACGACAACAGGGGAACTGCTTTGAACATACGCACCCGGGCTCCCGGCTACCCATGGATATTGGCGATGCTGCTCGCCATGGCGTTTCTTGGTCATGCCACCGCAGCCCGAGCCGACGATGCGGACGACCCTTACGCCTGCGAGACCGGGATGTTCACGGAAACCGCCAAAGCCATCGGGTTCGCTGGCGGTGACGCCTTATGGGGCGACACCATGTTCAATGCGTGCCGTTACGACCCCGGCCGCGATAACCGCGTCATCGTCGCCCTGACCTATCTCGCGGGCGAGGAGAAGAGCGGCCAGAAATCCAATGACGATTCCAAGTTCATGCGGGATCTCGACGTCGTTGTCCTTGAACCGGACCAGCACACGGTCATGGCACATGCGCATGAAGACGCGGCTATCGAAGACGGCGGCGCCCGCCTCGAAGACATTACCATCGATACGGCGCGATACATGCTGGCCCCCGGCCTGCGGGCCTTTGGAGTGAGCGTGAACAATGGAACTCATTGTACCTGTGCGAACAGTAGCTCCACTGATCTCAAGCTGTACGTACAGCACGGCCATCGACTCGACAACATCGCCAACATCGAAACCTATTCCTGGCAGTCCGGCTATGAAATGGGTACGAAAACTCCACCCGCTTGCACTTCAACCGCCACGCAGAAGAAAACGGTCATCAATATCGCTAAAACGAGCAGCCACGGCTTGGCCGATCTACAACTCGTCACTACGGTGACGGAGGAGTACGACTTCGACGAAGACCCTTCCAAGTGCCCGGTAATCAAGCCGACGAAAACGATAACGACACTTCATTTCGATGGCGCGGTATATAAATAGCGCTCCTTCTGGGATAGCGGCGTTGCTGATGATCGCCGCTGTCCATCTCGCCACTGTCTGAAGGTATCACCCAACCTTACTTGCGCGCGGCGATGATCTCGCTCAGGTAATCGGGAGTACCTTCGATACGCACCAGATGCGGGTACTGCAGACCGCCGTGATAGTCCACCGGGATCGTACGGAAGCGGCCCTGGTACTTCACCGTCAACGAGATGGGTGTCTTGCTGTCCTTGGCGGCGGTAATCGCGCTGGTCAGGGCGTCCTTCGAATAGGTATTGCCGTCGACGGCGACCACGGTGGCGCCGGTGCTGATGCCAGCCTTGAACGCAGGACCATCCCAGCGCACGTCGTTCACCTTGCCGCTGTCGGTCATCGTCAGGCCGATCGACCACGTAAAGTTGAGTAGATGGCGGGAGGATTGGGGGCGGCTGTCCGCCTGCTTCTCGTACTCGCTCTGCTTATCGTCGTAGACCAGCTTCCAGCCCGTGGCCGCGAGGCCATCCTGCAGCGGTGGATCGAGTGCATTGACATGCGCATTCAGGAAGCTCGCCCAGTCGTACTTGGCGACACCGTTCAGGGCTGCCACCACGTCGTCGAACGTGTAGGTCTTGGGTACGTAGCTACCGTTGTCGACACCGAAGAACGCGCGCGCGAAATCGTCGAGCGACTGCTTGTCGTGTGTCAGGTTGCGCAGCTTGGCGTCGACGGCCAGCCACATCAGCTGGCCTCCGCTGTAGTAATCTTCACTCATCTGCCAGCTGCGGTACGGCAAGGCCGAGCGCCTGGTGATGGTCGGGTCGTTGGTGGTGTCTTCGAGGGTACGCCACTGGAAACCTTCGCGGTTACGCTCGTAGTTGGCCGCGACCATGGCCAACCCATCGCGAAACTCCTGCGGCGTCCACATACCGGCGCGCGCGGTCAGTACGAATCCCCAGTACTGGGTCTGTCCCTCGTACACCCACAGAAGCGAATCGCCCATCGGCACGTTGAAGTTGGGCGTCCACAAGTCAGCCGGGCGGCGGAACTTGCCGTTCCACGAATGCGTGTACTCGTGAGCCAACAGGTCGCGTTCCGACGCCGCCTCTTTCCAGGCGGTGAAGTAGTCGGCACCCAGACCGTCTTCGCTGGACTGATGGTGTTCCGTGCCGTTGCCCGCCAGTTGATCCGATAGCGAGAACAGAAAATCGTAGTGGTCGTAATGGTGCGATCCGAAGAGCTTCACCGCCTGTGTTACCAGCGCGCGATGCACCGCGACCTGCTCGGGCGTCATCTCCAGGTATTTCGGCTCGTCGGCGACGACGTCCAGGTACACCGGGGCCTTGTCGCCCGGGTTGAGCGCGACGCGCTTGAAGTACTGGCCCGCATAGACCGGCGAATCGACCAGGTTCTCCAATGTCACGGGCTTGAAGGTCGTGGTGTCGCCCGACTTCGAAGCCGTTTCGAGTGCGGTACCGAGCTGCCAGCCGTGCGGCAACGTCAGGCTGGGTGCGAAGGTGATGCCCCGCGAATAGTAGCCTGCGGGATATAGCGCCACCTTGCTCCATTCCATGGCCATCATGCGGTCGGTGATCTCGAAGTCGGCGCTATCCTCACGCTCCGACAGGTACTGGAATTCCACATCGACCGTGGAAATACCCGCGGGTACGTCGAGGTGGAACGCATAGACGTTGTACTCGTCGCGCTTCCACGCGAGTGGCTTGCCATTGGCGCTGATCTTGAGGCCTGCGAGCATCGCGATCGGGCCGGTCGGCGAGTGGTCGCCGGGGATCCACTGTGGATATAGCAGGGTCAACGCACCTGCCTTCACCGGAATGGTTTCATGGACGCGGAAGATACCCTGCACCGTATCGTTGGCATCGACGTGAATGGCCACCGTTCCAACGTAAGGCGAGTCCAGCGGGGGTGGAACGTGATCGGAAACCGCCTGTTGCGCATCGACCGTGCCCGCCGCGAGCGCCATCGCCAAGACCACGACGGGACGCAAAAACTTACGACTTGTGGTAGCCGGCGAACCAGCAAGAGTGGTTGGGTACATGAAGGACTCGCGGTGAGTGGAAAGGGGCGCATGCGGACGATGTGTCGGCCGTTCATCATAAACCGGCTGAGTACTTTTCATGACGGCGAAGTTGCCCTTGGGCATGGAGTTCGCCCCATCCGCACCCGCCTGCTCGATGAGGTCGCGCTCGTTGAGCGCCGGGATGATCGGCGATGCGCGATCCATGCTGAAGCTTCGGGGTTCAGGGTTGCAGAAATCCGCGCTGGATCGCCAGCATCACGGCATGCGTGCGGTCCCGGGCATCGAGTTTGGAAAGGATACTGCGCATCCGCGACTTCACGGTCTCTTCGGAGACGAAGAGTTCGCCGGCGATCATCTTGTTGGCGTGCCCCTGAGCCACCAGGGCGAGCACGGCGATCTCCTTTGCCGTCAGCAATTCCGTGCCGGCGTAGACGGCCAGGTCGTGTGCCACGTCTGGATCCATCACGTGACGGCCGGCCATGGACGCCCGAATTGCGCGGATGGTTTCGTCGAGACTGGATGACTTAAGCAGGTACGACGTGGCGCCCAGCATGAGCGCGCGCATGATCCGCGCATCACCCGGATAGCTGGTGAGTACGATGATGTTGGCGTCGGGGAACTCGTTACGGATCGCGCCGATGGCTTCGAGCCCATCGACATCCGGCATTTGCAGGTCCATCAGGGCGACGCTCGGGCGGAGTTCCCGGAACTTTTCGATCGCCTCACGGCCGTTGGTCGCTTCACCGACAATCGCCATGTCCGCCTGCGTCGAGACGGCCGCGCGCAGGCCGTGCCGCATGACCGGGTGGTCATCGGTGATCAGTACGCGAATCATGCTGCCTGCGGTATCCGCGACGTTCACGGTGGTGCTCCCCGCGCGTAATACGGCCACCGTGCATCGGGCTTGGCCCTGGGTCAATACCCATCGGAGTGAAAGCGCTCCCCCCAGCGATGGCAGGAAGGTCCAGCCTGCAGGGGATGGGGCTTTGCCCCGACACGACCTACCGTTGTCCGAGGGAAACTCCGTGGAGCATCGCCATGCCCGCTACCTCTGTCTTCGGTCCGTTCCGCCTCGAGCCCGCACTGCGCACCCTCTACCGCGATGGCGCCGTGGTCAAGCTGGGCAGCCGCGCCTTCGACATCCTGGTGATGCTCGTGGAACGGCAGGGCGCCGTCGTCACGCCACGAGAACTCATGGCCGTCGCCTGGCAGGGGCTGGTCGTCGGCGAATCGAATGTACGCGTGCAAATCGCCAACCTGCGCCAGGCGCTCGGGCGCGACGGCGAAGGTAGCGGATACATCGCCAGCATCCCCGGGCGGGGCTACACGTTCTTGGCCTCCGTGGAACGGCCCGTCAAAGCCCGATCGCCAGCGTCCCCGCACCCCACGTGGCGCGCAGGCACATGGTCCTGGCGCTGGGTCGGACCGACCACCTGACGTCTCGACGGCTGCGCGCTAGAGCGTGGCCGTGTCCGTTACCGCGACCATCCGTGGCGCTCTCGGCAGCGTGATGCTGAACACCACCAGGCCAAGCAGCGTCAGGACGAACCCCGCCCATGCCGCCGATAGAAGGCCGAGGCCCGCCGCGATCGCGGCGCCGCCGCCCCACGCCCCGATCGCATTGGCGACATTCAGCGACGCCAGGTTCATGGCGCCCATGAGGGTCGGTGCCTCCGGAGCGAATTGCGTGAGGCGTACCTGGATGGTGGGGATGGCGATCATCATGGTGGCACCCACGCCGAACAACGTGGTCATCAGAGCCCACACGTTGCCACCGGCCACCGCCAGGGTGGCGAGCACGACAAGCGCCGCGCCGTAGCCAATGACAAGACCACGCTGCGGGTAGCGATCGGCGAGCTGGCCACCGAGCAGGTTGCCTAGGGTCATGCCGATACCGAACAGCGCGAGGGCAACGGGGATCCACGTGCGGTCGAGCACGACCACGTCGGTGATGAAGGGTCCGATGAACGTGTATACGGCGAAGATGCTTGCCACTCCGAGGGCGGCCACAAGCATCGTGGCCCACACCGAGCCTTTGCGCAGCGCGCTGAGTTCCTGCACCACCGGGCCACCACGCAGGGCGTCAGTGCGCGGCACCCATGCAAGCAGGGCAAAGAACGCCACCGTGCCCAGCCCGGCCACGGCAAGGTAAGTGTTCCGCCAACCAAAGTTCTGGCCTAGGAAGGTGGCGAGCGGCGAACCGACGATGGTCGCCACCGTGAGGCCCGTCATCACGAGCGCGAACGCCTTGCCACCCTTACCGGGCCCGACGATGTACGACGCAACCACGGCTCCCGCACCGAAGTAAGCGCCCTGCGGAAGACCGCTGATGAAACGTGCGACGGCGAACATCCCTAGATTCGCCGCCTGCGACGACAACACGTTGCCCACCACGAACAGCACCATGAGGCAGAGCAGAAGCGTACGGCGGTTGAGGCTGGCCGCCGCCAACGTAACGGCCGGGGCACCGATCACCACACCAAACGCATAGGCGGTGATCGCATTGGTGGCTGTGGGCAGGCTGATGCCCAGCGAGACGGAAAACAGCTGCAGGATACCCATGCTGGCGAACTCGGACGTACCGATGCAGAAACTGCCGAGTGCGAGCGCAAACAAGGTGAGCGAGCGCCGCGCCTGTTGCTTGTGGTCCCGGCAGTGGACGTGGACGGAGGCACACTGCGCCTCGAATGCTTTCTCGTGCATGGGACTAGCCTCGCTTACCGGGCCATGCGGCCCGTCAGATGGTGTCCACCGCCTCCAGCGGCATGGCGTTACGCGTTGCCAGGTCGTTGATGCGAGTCAGGTAGTGCTGGTAGTGCGGGCTCGCCCGGTGGACCGTGGCGGCATCCGCGTCGACGTACATTTCGTCGATGACGAACTCGCCAGGCTTCTCGCGGTGGCGCCAGAGGTTGTAATGGATGTTGCCCGGCTCTCCGCGCGAGGGCGTCGCCATGCTTCGAAGCAGCGCTTCGAGTTCGCGCTCCTGGCCGTCTTTGGCGGTAATGACGGCTATCACCTTCACTTGCTTCGATGCCATGGCGGCGTTTCCTTGATTGGGAGGCCGGACACCGGAGGTCATTCAACCTTCGCGAGCGCTTCGACGATCGCCTTTCCGACCGCCGTTCCCGAGGCCGGGTTCTGTCCGGTGATCAGGCGCCCATCGACGACCAGGTTCGGCTGCCACGGGTCCGCGCAGGAGAACTCAGCGCCGGCTTCGCGTAGCACGCCTTCGAGGTCGAACGAGACGTCCCTCGCGGCGTAGCCATCTTCCTCGGCTTTCGAGAATGCGGTGAGTTTGTGGCCCTTGACGAAGGGCGTGCCATCCTCGAAGCGTGCGCCAAGGAAGGCGACAGGCCCGTGGCATACGGCGGAAACGATCTTGCCGCCGTTCCATGCGCGCAACACCGCCTGTTTTACGTACCGATCCTTCGCGATGTCTGCCATGGGGCCGAGGCCACCGGGGAAGAAGATGGCGTCGTAGTCGAGCACATCCACGTCGGAGAGCTTGCGGCTACGCTGCAGGCGGCGGTAGGCCGCGCTCTCGAGGAACTTCTTCTGGACAGGATCTTTGGCGTCGTAGCCATCGTCCGGGACGATCCCGCCGAGCGGCGAGGCGAACTCGACGGCGATACCGGCTTCCTCGAGGACGTCGAACGGGTGGGCAATCTCCGGGAAGAAGAAGCCAACAGTGCGTTCGAACGGCCCGAGCACGGCTGTATTGGTCGCAATGCAGAGAACATGTTTGACGCGCATGGTGTGTGCTCCTTCGATAGTCAGAACGTCATGACCGCGCGCCCGACGATGTCGCCCGTACGCAGCAGGTCGATGTACTTATTCAGCTCGTCGAACTTGATCGTCTTGATCGTGTGACGGATCTTGTCCTGCGCGGCCAAGGCCATGACCTCCATGAGGTCGGCGTTGTTGCCCCAGAACGATCCATGGAAGCTCTGCTCGCGCGAGACGCGTGGGAAAAGCGGGATATCGATCCGGTCGCCGACGAGACCCACGTCGACATAGTGGCCGCTGGTCGAGAGCAGGCTCATGCCCAGCTGGATCATCGACGGCGCGCCCGTGCAATCGATGATCGCATCCAGCTCACCCTGGCCGAACGTCTTCGTCAGGTCCTTCTTGATATCCGCTTCCGACTTGTCTTTCACCGCGATGGTGTGGTCGACACCGTAATCCCGCGCCACGCCCAGCTTCTCCTCGCTCCGGGCCAGTGCGACGACGCGCGCGCCACCGCCGAGAAGTCGCGCGTACTGCACGGCGTACGCACCCAGGCCACCTACACCGAGTACACCGATGACCCGGTCGGGGCCGAGTGCGCCGGCATCGCGAAGCTTGCGTATGCCTCGATACGTGGTCAGGCCTGCGTCCGTGAGCGGCGCAAGCTGTTCGAATGGCAGGTTCTTGCCGACCTTGATGACATAGCGGACAGGTACGGGAATGAATTCGGCAAACCCGCCCACGGGACCGAAACCCGGCCAACGCACATTCGGGCATATCTGTGTGTCGCCGACCTGACAATGCCGGCAGATGCCGTCACCCCAACCAGGCGCAACCACCACGTGGTCGTCCTCGGCGATGCCTGCACCCTTCGGTACCAGCGAGCCCATCTTCGCGATGACGCCCGTGATCTCGTGACCAAGCGTGAGCGGTGGTTTCAGGTCCGCGTAGGGCCGGAAGTAGCCATCGATCAATTGCACATCGGAACGGCACATGCCGCAGGCCTTGACCTGTACGAGCACTTCGTCCTCCGCGATGTCTGGAACCGGGATATCCTCCAGGACCAGGGGTTTGCCGTACTCATGCATGCGTGCAGCTTTCATGTTGGTACACCTCGGGGATGGGTAAGGGGTATTACGAGACTGCCGCGAGCGCGGCCTCGGCCACCGCGATGTCCTGCTCGACGGTGCCGGCGCTGGTACCAACCGCACCGATGATCTGTCCCTCGTGGACAACCGGTATGCCCCCGCCAAAGATCACCACATCGCCCTCGTGACTGTTCTGAATACCATAGAGCTGGCTTCCGGGCTGGGCGAGATCACTCAGGAAAGCAGTGGTCTTGTCGAAGATGCGCGCAGTGAGCGCCTTGTGGATCGACAGGTTGATGCTGCCGATAAGAGCACCGTCCTGGCGGACGAAGGCGATCAACCGACCACCCGCGTCGACGACCGCGATGTTGTAGGCGATGCCGAGCGAGGAAGCCTTGGCCTCCGCCGAGGCAATCATGGCTTTTGCATCATCGAGCGTGAGCGTCTGGAACGAGCGTGGCATGACAAAAAAAACTACCTCGTGCGGGGTTATTCTGGTGTACCACGGCACCTCGACCGGACGCGCGTAAAACGCGGTGAAACCGTGCAGAAACGCGTTCAACGCAGGCATCTGGACGCTACGAAGAGGACGCGGATTCGTCGACCGTTGGCGCATGCAACGTTCGTCCTTCATGCGTCGGCTTGGTAAACGGCGTGGGCTGCGGTGGTTGGAAGTTCGCCAGCCCAGCGGTCGCCCAATCGATGCCTTCGAGCTCGCGTGCGAAACGTTCGGCGTCGCGTTGTCGCACTATCCCGGCGATCTCGTCGGCCTCGCCAGGCGAAACGCCCAGCTCCATCAACGCCCTGCTGCCGAAGCGCAGGGCGGATTCGAATGTTTCCCGAAAGTGTAGCTTCACGCCTTGTGCCGCCATGCGCAGGGAATGCTCGCGATCGTAGGTGCGCACCATCAGCACGGCACCGGGATAGCGCTCCTTCGCAATGTCGATGATCGTGTTCGCCGTCGTGTGGGAATCGACGCAGATGGCGATGACACGTGCCTTGTCCGCGCCAGCGGCGTCGAGTACATCCAGTCGCGTACCGTCGCCGTAGTAGATCTTGAAACCGAATCGGGTGGCCGCTTCCACCATCTCCACATCGGTATCGATGACCGTTACATCGACATCCCGCGCCAGCAACGACTGGCTCACCACCTGGCCGAAGCGGCCGAAGCCGACCATCAGCATGCTGCCGGAGAGTCCGGGCGGGACGCCAGCCGCACGAGGCCGTACCCGTCGCGCAGGCATGAAACGGCGGGCGGTGGCATGAACCACGGGTGCGGCGGCCATGGACAGCACGACGATCGCGGTGAACCGCGCGTTATCTTCCTGGCTCATCAGGCCCGTCGCCGCGGCGCTGCTGTAGAGCACGAAGGCGAACTCGCCGCCCAGCGGCATGAGCAAGGCGCGATCCAGGGCTTCCGCATGGCCATCGCCGAGGGATCGGGCCACCCCATAGATAGCCGCCGTCTTGGTGATCATCATTGCCAGGACACCCAGCAGCACCGACAAGAAGTGCTCGCGCACCACATCGAGGTCCAGCGCCATGCCCACGCCAAGGAAGAACAAGCCGAGCAGCAAGCCTCGAAACGGTTCGATATCGGCCTCCAGCTGATGACGGAAGCTGGACCGGGAAAGAAGCACGCCTGCGAGGAACGCGCCGAGCGCCATGGAGAGACCGCCTAGCTGCATGAGCAGGGCCGCGCCCAACACCACCAACAAGGCGCCGGCGCAAAGGACCTCACGCACTTTCGATCGCGCCAGGATGCGGAACAGGGGATCGAGCAACCATCGGCCGGCGACGAGCAAGACCAGAAGGCAGCCGACCCCGGTAAGCGCCGATGCCCATGGCACCCCGTGCGCCGAGCTTTCGTGCGTAGGCGACATCCAGGCAACCACGGCAAGCAGCGGCACGATGATCAGGTCTTCTAGCAGCAGGATCGCAACGACCTTTTGACCGGAGGGCTGGGCCAGCTGGCCAGACTCCGAAAGCAATTGCATCACGATGGCTGTCGAGGTCAGCACGAAGCCCATGGCGCCCACGAACGCTACGCGCGGCGGCGCGCCTAGCAGCCACGCCACGCCCGTCAGCGCGGCGCCGCATGCCAACAGTTGCGTGAGGCCCAGGCCGTAGATAGTGCTGCGAAGGGACCAAAGGTGCGCGGGGCGCATTTCCAGCCCGATCACGAACAGGAACATGACGACGCCGAGTTCGGCGAGCCCGAGGATGGCTTCCGGATCGGTGAACCAGCCCAGCACGAAGGGACCGACGAGCACCCCTGCGACGAGGTAACCAAGAACGGCCCCCAGTTTCAGGGCGCGGAAGACGGGCACGACCAGCACGGCCGCACCGAGCAGGGCGACGGCCTGCAGGAGCTGGCTATTGGCGATGCCGGTCATCCGATGATGGTAGGCCTGCGGTAGGCGGCATCATCGCAAAGGCTCGTCAAACCACGTCAAGCGTCGTGAACCTGCTTGCGCCCGGCCGCCGTGGCGTTCAACCTTGAGCCGTCTGGCTCTGCCACCGGCGACGGGTGCCACGCGATGCGAACCGCGATAACCATGGGGTTGCTCTTGCTCATGGCCGGCGGTGCGCGCGCGAACGACGAGTACGTCAATCCCGTGTTCTGCTATCGCGTGGTGCAACCACCGGACGTGTCCAGGGTCGTGGCGCGCGCCGACGGGACCGAGATCACCATGCAGCTGGCCGGGCCGTGTCCCGGACCAACGTGCATTTCCATAAGCATCGCCGCAGGCTATCCACGCAAAAGCGACGACTTGCCACATGCCCACGGCTATTACCGTGCGTTGGGATGGAGGTCCGCCAAGCCCAGCCGGCGAACCATTGCAGGGACCCCATGGATCGAGCACACCATGTCGAGCGGCGATGCCGCACTGAGCCTGCACGAATATGCTCGCGGCCGCGGTAAGGCCACCTATGTCGTGGCCGCGCACTATCCGCTCGAAGCGGATCCGCGCGTACGACGGGAGGTGACGAATCTGCTCGCCTCTTGGCGTTGGGTCAGCGCGTGTCTCTAGACACGCGTCGAGCGGATGCCCCGTCTGCGCAGGCAACGCAGCGGCAGGGTGAGGGCCACCGTGGTGCTACCCGCTGCCGAGCGGATGGAGAGCATGGCACCCAGCCCCGCAGCGCGTTCGCGCATACCGGCGATACCCCAATGGCCCGTTTCCTCCGGATCGTCTTCCGTCGCGAGGCGCATTCCGATGCCATCGTCCGTGGTGGTCAGCTCCAGCGCCCGCCGGGTCGTCACCAATCGCAACACAATGTGTTTCGCAGTGGCGTGGCGAAACGCGTTGACCAGGCTCTCCCGGCATATCGCGAGCACGTCTTCACCCACGGTGGGATCCATGTCCTGGTCTACGATGCGCACGTCGATCGTGATCTCAACCTGGGATGCCTTCTCAAGGAGTCTTGCGAGTTCTTCCACCGCGGAACCCAGCTTGCCTAACGAAGTGATGTTGGTGCGCAGTTCCCGAACCCGGTCACGCCCTTCGACAATGAAATCGCTCGCGACCTTCAGTGTGCTCTGAATGCCTTCCTGGAGCGGATCGTCCTTCGGGATCGCCGCTGCAACAGCCTGGAAGCGCAGCATGATGCCGTAGATGGCCTGCAGCAAGGTGTCGTGCAGTTCCCTTGCTATCCGCTCGCGCTCCTCGTGGCGCGCTTCCGACTGCAGGCGTACGGCACGCGAAACGCTGCGGATGCGCCATCCATACGCGATGGCAACCAGTGCCAACACAGCGAGCACTTCAAGGGCGATGAACCAAGGGGCCTGGTAAAAGCGCGGTGGAATATCGATGGCGAGACTCGCGCCTCGTTCGTTCCACACGCCGTCGTCGTTCGATGCAATGACGTTGAAGTGGTAGGTGCCTGGGGAGAGGTTGGTGTAATACGCCTGTCGGCGAGTTCCAGCATCGACCCAGTCCTTGTCCTCGCCATCCAGTCGATAGCGGAAGCGGACACGGGAAGGTGATGTGAGGCCTACAGCGGCGTAGTCGATCTGCAACGAACCATCCCCGGCAGAGAGGCGTACCGTGCTTGCAGGATCAAGCACGCGGCCGCCGGCCTGCACGCCCGTAACGTAGACGGGCGGCGGATTGGTATTCCGGCGTTGCACCGACGCATCCAGCCAGTACAGGCCCTCGTTGGTCACGAGCCAGATCCGCCCGCTGTCGTCTTCCCGCATGCTCGGGACCGGTTGCCCCTGGCGCGCGATGCCTTGGATGCCATCGCGGAAATCGAACGGCCCCACCTGGGGGCGGTAGTGCGGATCGGAGAAGGCGGTTTCCAGCTCCGCCGCCGTGAAGCGCAGCGCGCCATGGCCGCCGTTGATCCAGAGGTCGCCGTTGGTGGCCTGGACGATACCGGTGATACCCATGAGGGCGGGGAAGTCACGGTCGGTCAGCGATTGCATCCGGCCTTCGCGATAACGCGCGAGGCCGGTGCTACCTCCGAAGAACACACCGCTCGTACCGGCCGTAACGGTAGCCACGCTCCCGATGTCCGCACCGTTGTGCTGGTCATAAAGAACCTCGCGGCCGGACCGATCCACGCTCAGCACCTCACCGCCTGCATAACCGAGCCAGAACGTGCCATCGGCGGCCATGGCCCCGGTGGTCGGGTAGCCCTTGGCGCCGCTGGTGTGCGCGGACCACGTCTCCCACCGGTCATGCCGGAAGCGGTGCACGCCCAGTCCTTCGATCGAGGCCCATAGTTCGCCGGGCGCTCCTGCCGCGAGGAACTTAAGGCGCGATCCATAGAGCCCGTTAGGAAGGGGCACCGTTTCCAGGTGCCCGTCGCGATAGCGGTAGATGTCGTGGTAGCCCATGACCCAGAGCACGCCGTCGGCGTCGAACAGAATGCTGAGGATGTCAGGCACATCGGCGAGGACGGTGACCAGGTCATCGCCCTGCAGCCGATAGACGGTTTCCTGGTTGGATATCCAGAGTTGCCCATGGGCATCGTGCGCGACACTTGTATGCAAGCGCGCCTCTGGTCCGAAATCGCGAAGCGCGCCCACCGGCCCCTTGTGATAACTGTCGATGCCCGAGGCCGTGCCGACCCATGCGTTTCCCTCGCGATCGACGATGACGGGCGTGGCCGTGTTTGACGTGAGGCCCTGCGGTGCGGTGAAGGTGTTGCTTACTGAGCTGTCGGTAACGATACCCGGGGGTTCAAGATGATCGGGGTCGGCGACGTGGAATACCTTGCCCGTACCCAGGCCAGTGGCCCACAACCCGCCTTCCTGATCGAACGCCATCCGCAGCGCGGAATGCGCGTCAGTGACGGGTAAGGAGGCCGCACCGGTCAACGTAGGATGCTCGTCCGAAAGACCAGGCAAGGGGCGTGTGCCGTGAAGACGATCGGATACCCACAACGTGCCTTTGTTATCGAAAGCGAGAGTCGCCCCGGGGGCAAGCGCCACGTTGGTGGGCCTGAAGGCGGTAGCACCGCGCGGCAGGTACACGAGCTTGTTTACAGCGGCCACCCAAAGCGTGCCCGCTCCATCGAACAGGGCCCAGTCCGCCCGGTCGGCCACATAACCCCAATCGCCGCCGACCTTGTGCCAGCGTGCGCCGTCGAAGCGGCCGAGCCCCTGACTCGTCGCGGCCCACATGTCGCCGCCGGGGCCCTCGGCGAAAACGAGCACCCAGCCGGGTGGAAAGCCATCCGCCACGTCGTACGCGTGGAGTGCGCCGTCGGCAATGTAAGCGGCGCCGCCGTCGTAGAAGCCGACCCACAGGCCCCCGCGTGCCGTGAACTTCAGTGCCGTGATGTTTGCCGACGGCAAGTGCTGTCCGGCGGGCGGCGCGTAGCGCGAGAAGGTGACGCCATCGAATCGGTAAAGACCGGTGCCCGAGCCCAGCCACAGGTAACCATCCGGCGCCTGCGCGAGTGCGATGTTGGCGGGCGGGGCACCATCACGCGTCATCCAGGCCTGGTGCACGACCGTTCCGGGCAGCAACGCCCCGGGACCTTCGGCGCGGGCCACGCCCGCGGCTGCCAGGGCCACGGCCACCAGCATCCTCGGCAGTGCTCGGGAGATCGCGAGGGCGTGCATCGGTAGGGATTTAGCGATGCGCCGCCCGAAAAGATTGGCAAAACTGTACCGTCGTTATCCTGAGCGGAAAACAATCATTTTTTCGGCCGTCATCTCTTCCATGGTGAACGGAATGCCGCCGACGCCATGGCCGGAGACATGTCGGCCCGCAAAAGGCATCCAGTCCACCCTGAACGCCGTGTGGTCGTTCACCATGACGGCCGAGGCATCGAGCCGATCGGCCGCCCGGAAGGCCGAGTCCAGGTCGCGGGTGAAGATGCTGGACTGAAAGGCCTCGGGGAGCGAATTTGCCGAGCGGATCGCATCGTCGAGGCTGCTGAAGCTGTAGACGCACGTCAGTGGGCCGAACACCTCTAGCGTGGATACCTTCGCCGTCTTCGGCGGGTCCAGCAAGATCGTGGGGTAGAGGGTGGTGTCACTGAGGCGCCCCCCTCCGATCGGCCGGGCTCCAGTCGCCACGGCCTCGTCAATCCAGGCCTGCACGCGGTCCGCTTCCTTCGGCGTGATCAGCGGACCAACCTCGGTCTCGGGAAGCAGGGGATCACCCGTATGCAACGCCTGCACGCGACGCGCGAAGCGGTCCGAGAATTCCTGTCGCAGGCTCTCATGCACGTAGATGCGCTGGACCGATACGCATACCTGCCCGGCATGGTAGTAACCGCCCTTGGCCATCGGCTCGATCAGGCGATCGAGGTCAGCGCTTTTGTCGATGATCACCGGCGCGACGCCGCCGTGCTCCAGCGCGCAGCGCGCTCCCGGCGCCAGCTTCGAGCGAAGGTGCCAGCCGACGCTTGCCGAGCCGATGAAGCTGAGGAAGGCGACACGTGAATCGGCGACAAATGCTTCCGCGAGCTCACGTGACTCCGGAAGGAAGGTCTGCACCCAGCCTTCGGGCATGCCGGCTGCCTGCACCATGTCTACCAGCTCGACACAGTTCAACGGTGTCGCTGCCGCAGGCTTGATGATGACCGGGCATCCGGTAGCGATCGCAGGGGCTAACTGGTGCACGGCCAGGTTGAGCGGATGGTTGAATGCCGAAACGGCGGCGACCACGCCGATCGGCTCATGGACCGTCCACGCGCGGCGATTTTCGCTGGAAGGCGAGACACCCATGGGAATCTCGCGCCCGCCGCGCGTGCGCAAAATCTCAGCGGCACTGCGGACACCGTCGATCGCGCGACTGGTTTCGACCATGGCGTCGGTATACGGCTTGCCACCTTCACGCGAGATCTGCCGGGCGAAATGCTCCCGCTTGCCTTCCATCAACGTCGCGAGCCTATGCAGTATGTCGATGCGCTGATGCGGTTTCAGCCACGCAGAGCGGTCGCGCGATAGTCGAAAGGCGACGCCGAGTTTCCTCTCCAGCGCAACGGCATCGTCGGTTGGCAGTTCCGCAAAGGGTTGGCGATCGAACGCTTGCACGACGGTAAGCATGACGGCTACTCCAGGCCTGCGGCAAAGGGCCGTGACAGACATGCAGGTTAGCCTCGCACCCGCGCGGTCGGTTGTTAAAGCTCGTGAGTTTCGGTTAAGCGGCAGGGGCGGACTACCTTCTGAAGACATCACCCGACGTCACTTGCGCGTGGCGATCATCTCGCTCAGGTAATCGGGAGTACCTTCAGAAAAGCTCGCCCTGCGACGATACAATCCGCGGCGGCACAAACCGCGACGTATCCAAAACCGTATCCCAAGCCCGCTCCAATCCCGCCTTGCGCACCGCCACCTGCACCCGCTTGCGAATAATGTCCGCAAACACCCCCTGCCCGCGCATCCGCGTCGCAAAGTTGGCGTCGTAATCCTTCCCACCATTCATCTGCTGGATCAGCCTGATGATGTGCGCCGCTCGATCCGGGTAGGCAAGCCACAATGTAATGCCTGCTACTCCGTTCGCTACGAATGGCAAGGCTCGCGTTTCATGATGCCGTTGGCCAGGAAGAAGAAGCCGTAAACGGCGTTGTCGCCCGCTTTGTCTTTGATGGTGTACACACCGATCGGCTTCTTGTCCGTGCTGCCAGGGACGACCCACTTTAGCCCGCTGATCGCATGGATATGCAGGCCATCGCTGAGCATGCGGATATCCTCCGGAGTGGCCGCCGTCAGCTGAACGGGTGATTTTTCCTTGTCACCCAGCACCATGGTGTACTTGCCTGGACCGGTAGCGTCTACGCGAATGTTGAAGCGCTGGTCATCCGGCATACCTACCATGTCGAAGCAACCAACAAGCCCAACCGGGCTATTGCCGTTATCGAGCCGTTCCGAAACCGCGTGCTTTTCGCAAGGCGTTTCCTGGTAGGTAGTGGACGAGCCTAGCTTGCACTTGTAGATGCCGGCCTCGGCGGAAGGCGAGCCGGCTAATAACATGGCGACAAGGCATACCTTAGCCAAGCTCGCCACGAGCGCGGCAGCAAACGTTTTCCGAACCGGCATGAAACCCCCTGGTACGCACTCCCTTGTGCGAGCGGCATCATGCGTCGCCCCCGGGTGCCTTGTAAAGATCCGCGCCGCTGCTAGGCTTCATTCTCAAGGCATGAGCCTAAAAGGAATGGGGCAGGGATGAAACGAATGCATTGGCGGCTGCTTGCTGGCCTGGCTGTCGCGTGTGCCGTCTCTGGTTGCGGCAAGCCGCCCGCTCCGCCCGCGCCACCTAATCCAGGGGCCACTTTTCCGTTGCTCAACCCTGCGCGGGTCCGGTTCCTTGAAGTGATCCGCAGCACGCCCGCGCCCCTCAGAGTCTTCCAATGCAAGGTCGATGATCGTCAATCGCTGGACTTAGCCATGGGTATCCTCATGGAACACCCCACCGGTTGGCATGGCATTCACCACGAGCTCGACTCGGCGGACGGTGAAGTGACGTTCTACCAAGGGCCGGGTCAGCCCACGATGGTTCTATGGGTGTGGCCCGACCGCATCGGTGGCGGTATCAACTCGGACGGTGTTGTCCATGACCAGCTTTATCTGGAGCTCGATGCAGATTCGTTGAAAGATTTTCGGGACGCCATTGGTTTCGATCGCTGCGGTGGCTTCTAGGCCTTCCGCATATGGTGTCCTCACATTTCACAACCATCCAGAACCTGATGTTGGGGTGCGCAGCGCTCGATGCGGGGCTCATCTCTTTCCAAACCGTTCGGCGCCGGCGAACTGCTCGACGCCATTGCGCGGGCGTCTGGCATCAACAAGTCAGCAGCCTGAGTTTGGGGTCTACAGTCCCGGTGCGATTCGAAACACGATTGGACATGGGCTAGCAAGTCGGGTGGGGCTCGTCCGATTGCAACGTTTCCCACCGACCGGCGCCAGATATGGCGACCACAGTCGAACATATGAGCGACGGCGATGTTTCGCAGCACGCCACAAGGCTCCGAGACTTTTCTCGAAACCGCGCCACCCAGTGCTCGGCATCAGTGTTGGAAGATCCCGACGTGGTTCATTCAAAAAAGCTCGCCTTGCGGGGAAGCGACGCGCGGCGGAATGAACTGCGACGTATCCAACACGGTGTCCCAGGCCCGATCCAATCCTGCCTTCCGGGTCGCCACCTGCACCCGCTTCCGGATGATGTCCGCGAACACCCCCTGCCCTCGCATCCGCGTCGCAAAGTTCGAGTCGTAATCCTTCCCACCATTCATCTGCTGGATCAGGCTGATGATGTGGGTAGCACGATCGGGATAATGCAGCTCAAGCCATTCGCGGAAGAGCTGCTTCAGTTCATGCGGTAACCGAATGCACGTGTAACCAATCGAATTCGCACCGTTAACCGCAGCGCGCTCGATAATCCCTTCCACGTCCTTCTCGTTCAACGCGGGAATGATCGGCGCAACGAGCACACCAACCGGCACGCCTGCATCGTGAAGAGCCTTTACCGCCTGCAGTCGGCGGTGTGGTGCCGATGCGCGCGGCTCCAGCTTCGATGCCAGTTTGTTATCCAGCGAGTTGATCGAGATGAATACTTGGACGAGGTTACGCTCGGCCATCGGCGCGAGGATGTCCAGGTCGCGTTCGATCAGTGCGTTCTTCGTGACGATGGTACACGGATGATTACACTCGTTGAGGAGAGCCAACGCGGCACGTGTCAGGCGCCATCGTTTTTCGATCGGCTGGTATACATCTGTATTGCTACCGATATTTATCGGCTTACATACATAGCTTCGTTTCGACAGTTCGCTGCGGAGGATTTCCTCCAGGTTGGTCTTGGCGAACAGCTTGGTCTCGAAGTCGAGCCCAGGCGAAAGGTTGAGGTAGGCGTGCGAGGGACGCGCATAGCAATAGATGCAGCCATGCTCGCAGCCACGGTAGGGATTGGTCGCCTGCTCGAAACCGACGTCCGGCGAATCGTTCCGCGTGATGACGCTGCGCGCCAGTTCCTCGCGCACTTCGGTGGCGGGCCGGCTTTCGTCTTCTTCGCGGTGCCAGCCGTCGTCCTCGGCCTGGAAGCGTGTGGATTCGAAGCGGCCTTCCGGATTCGAGGCGGCGCCGCGGCCCTTGTGCCGGCGAATCATGGGGATCGGGTCTGACATTGTACAAATGTACGACCTTCCCGTCTCAAATGACGCGATACGGCGACGACAGGGCCAAGGCCGAGCGTGAATGCGACAAGAAACCCCTCGTGGGCGGGTGCTCCAATCGACGCCCATCGTCGGCCGACGTGCCGCGATGCCCGTCCCCCAAAGGAGATCCATCCATGTTGCACCGCTCGCTACTCCGTATCGCCATGCTGGCTACCCTCGCTGCCAGCCCGGCGGCCTTCGCCGCCGACAAACCCACCGTCGTCCTCGTGCATGGTGCCTTCGCCGACGCCTCCAGCTGGAACGGCGTCGTCGAACAACTGCATAAGGACGGCTACACCGTGGTCGCCGCGGCGAACCCGCTGCGCAGCGTGAAGACCGACGCCGCGTATATCGCCGATGTCGTGAAGGGCATCAAGGCGCCCGTCGTGCTGGTCGGCCATTCCTACGGTGGCTCGGTGATCACCGAGGCTGCCGAGGGGCAGGACAACGTAAAGGCCCTGGTCTACGTTTCCGCGTTCTCGCCGGAAGTGGGTGAAACCGCCGCCGGCCTCTCGGGCAAGTTCCCGGGCAGCACGCTCGGTCCCGCCCTGGCGCCGCCGGTCGATCTGTCCAATGGCGACAAGGATCTTTACGTGCAGCAGGACAAGTTCCCGGCGCAGTTCGCCGGTGACGTCCCGCTCAAGCAGGCCACCGTGATGGCCGCGGAGCAGCGTCCGATCACCGCGGCGGCCTTGAACGAGGCGGAGACCGCGGCGGCGTGGAAGCACATCCCGTCGTGGCACATCTACGGCGACTCGGACAAGAACATTCCGCCTGCATCGATGGCTTTCATGGCCGAGCGCGCGAAGTCGAAGAAGACCATCGTGGTGAAGGGCGCTTCGCACGTCGTGATGATCTCGCACCCGAAGGACGTGGCCAGCCTGATCGAGAAGGCCGCCAAGGGCGACTGAGCGATGTAAAAAAGAGCCGGCGGCCTCGCGGCCGCCGGCTTCCATCACTGACGATGCATCGTGGCTCAATGCTCCAGCGGGATATCCTTCGTTTCGCGGACGAAGAACAACCCGACGATGAAGGTCATCAACGCCACGGCCACCGGATACCAGAGCCCGTAGTAGATGTCGCCCTTCCAGGCCACCAGCATGAAGCCGATGGTCGGTACGAAGCCACCGAACCAGCCATTGCCGATGTGGTACGGGAGGCTCATCGAGGTGTAGCGGATACGCGTCGGGAACATCTCCACCAGCCACGCGGCGATCGGGCCGTAGACCATCGTCACGTAGAGCACGAGGATCGCCAGCAGCAACACCAGCATCGGGTAGTTCGACTGCGCCGGGTCGGCCTTTTCCGGATAACCGGCCGCCTTGACCTGCGCCGCCACCTTCGCGGTGAACTCCTTGCTCTGCGCGGTGAACGCCGCCTTGTCCAGGCCGGTGCCTTCGAACGACTCGATCACATCGTCGCCGATCTTCACCGTGGCCAGCGTGCCCGCCGGTGCTTCCGCGTTGCTATACGGAATGCCCTTCTTGGCCAGAACGCTCTTGGCGACATCGCACGAGCTGGTGAAGGTCTTCTTGCCGACGGGATCGAACTGGAACGTGCAGGCGTTCGGATCGGCGGTGACCACCACCGGCGCCGAGGCGGCGGCGGCTTCCACGGCGGGGTTGCCGAAGTGGGTAAGGCCCTTGAAGATCGGGAACATCGTCAGGGCCGCGATCAGGCAACCGGCCAGCACGATGGTCTTGCGGCCGATCTTGTCGGATAGCCAACCGAAGAAGACGAAGAACGGTGTGCCGATGAGCAGCGCGGCAGCGATCAACAGGTTCGCCGTGGTGCCGTCGATCTTCAGGCTCTGGGTCAGGAAGTAGAGCGAATAGAACTGGCCCGTGTACCAGACCACCGCCTGGCCGGCGGTGGCGCCGAGCAGGGCGAAGATCACCAGCTTCAGGTTCTTCCACTGGCCGAAAGCTTCGGTAAGCGGCGCCTTTGACTGCTTGCCCTCTGCCTTCATCTGCTTGAACACCGGCGACTCTTGCAACTGCAACCGGATGTACACCGACACACCCACCAGCACCGCCGAGATCAGGAACGGGATGCGCCAGCCCCAGGCTTCGAACTGTTCGGTACCCAGGCCAAGACGCGTGCCGAGGATCACCAGCAGCGACAGGAACAAGCCGAAGGTCGCGGTGATCTGGATGAAGCTGGTGTACAGGCCACGCTTGCCCTGTGGCGCATGCTCCGCGACATAGGTCGCCGCACCACCGTATTCGCCGCCCAGCGCCAGGCCTTGCAGCAATCGCAGCAGGATGAGCAGGACGGGCGCGAGGACACCCATCGTCGAATACCCGGGTAGCACGCCGACCAGGAAGGTCGAGGTACCCATGATGACGATGGTGATCAGGAACGTGTACTTGCGTCCGATGAGGTCGCCGACGCGACCGAACACGATCGCGCCGAACGGGCGCACCGCGAAACCGGCGGCGAAGGCGAGCAGCGCGAAGATGAACTGGCTGGTCTCGTTCAGGCCGGTGAAGAACTGCTTGCCGATGATCGCGGCAAGCGAACCATAAAGGTAGAAGTCATACCACTCGAAAACCGTGCCCAGGCTGGACGCGAAGATCACGCGCTTGTGGCTGGTTCCAATCGTGCCGTCGGCTCGAAGGCCGCCTGCGGTAGTCGCCATATCGGTCTCCAATCAGAACCGGTAGTTGCCGTTGAGGGTGAACTCGTTCGCCGAGGTCTTCTGCCGGCCGAGGCCATTGGTCGTGGTCGAATCGAGATTGGAATGGATCCATTCCACGCTGAGGTCGTACGAGCCGGCGGTGTATTGCAGGCTGAGTGCCTGCTGGCGGTTCTTCAGCAAACCGGCCGTATTCGGCGCGCGCCAGCGCAGCACATCGCCCTCGTCGGGCTTGCTGGCCGAGGCGAAGCCGTAGACGCTCCAGTTCGGCGTGAACTTGTAGCCGACCTGGAGGTAACCGCCCTTGTCCTTGATGTCGCCGAACTGCGAGAGGTCGCCGAAGATCTGGCCGATCGCATTACCCGTGTAGAGCGCGCTCTTCACGATGAAGTTGCCCGGCATCCACATGCCACCCACTTCGAACGCCGTGCTCTTGATGTTGCTCTTGATCGGCGTGATCACCGTGCCGTCCACGCCGTGCAGGTCCATCTTGCTGTAGTGGCCGGCGGCGAAGGCCTGCCAGTTGCTGCCCTTCGCCGTGATCCTCGCTTCGACCTGCGGCTTGAAGCCGGCATTGCCCGCCGTGAGGTAGTTCGTGGTCAGGCCAGGACCGTTCCAGCTGCCTTCGAGCACGGCGAGGTCGAAACGCCACTTGGTACCCGTCGAACCGTGGTTGAGGTCCTGCATCCAGATGACACCCGGATAGCGCCAACCGATGACGCCGGTGCCATAGCCCAGCGGGAAGGCGATATGCGAGAGGGACTGCGGGATATAGTCGAGCGGGAACATGAGGTCCCACATCTGGCCCACGCGAAACGTGGTACCCGTGTTCGCGTTGGTGATGTCCATGTATGCCTGGCGCAGGCGTGGCGTCGGCTGCTGCTGGCTGTAAGGACCGGTGCCGTTGAAGCCGCCGAAGAAATCCATCTCGATGCGGCCGCCGCCGCCCCAGTTCTCGGTGAACTTGGCGCCGGTGAAGTCGAGCCAGAAGCGTGTATTGCGCACGTCCACGCCGCTGAGCGAATCGTTCACGCGGCCGCCCTGGCCCGGGATCGGGTATTCGGCGTTGGCGCCGTTACCGAAGGTGTATCCCTTGCTCTGGGTGAACGCATTGGCGTTGATGAAGCCGTGCAGCGCCACGGACACGCCGGGCGCCGAGGTGAACGTGGGCTTGGCCGGTACCGCGGCCACGGTCTTCTCGACCTTGGCGACCTTGTCGTCGGTCTGTTGTGCCTGCGTCTGCGCGGCTTGCGCCGTGGCCGTGGCCTGCGTGGTGGCGGCCTTCTGCTCCTGGATCATGGCCTTCAGCTCGGCGAGCTGCTGCTCGAGCTGGTTCACCCTGGACTCGAGTTCCGCTTCGCGGCTCGACGCCTTCTTCGACTTGGACTGGGCGTGGGCCGTGTCCGGCACCGCCGCCATGGGCAGCATGAGGGCACAGGCCACACTCAGGGCGATGGCCTTGCGGCCACCGGAACGGATCGTCTTCATCATGGTCTCCCCAACCATTGGCGAGCCGAGCATGTGACACACCCGGGTGGGGTGCCATTCGCCAAAGGTCGAACCTCGACCAAAGTCGTAGCGGAGTCGCAGCTTTATGTTGCGCCGCGAGGCTAAACTTCGGGCATAGCCCCACGCACCCTCGTCTTCAGGAGCAAGCATGTCCGATATCCATCCGGTCGATCCCGCCTTCGCCGCCCAGGCGCGCGTCCGCAAG
Organism: Luteibacter sp. E-22; assembly: GCF_049913125.1. GTDB lineage: Bacteria > Pseudomonadota > Gammaproteobacteria > Xanthomonadales > Rhodanobacteraceae > Luteibacter. The sequence continues at coordinate 18,198 of NZ_CP183975.1, read as the reverse complement.
GGCGACTATGAGCGCATGTACGCGCGTTCCATCCAGGACCCCGAGGGTTTCTGGAAGGAAATGAGCGAACGGCTGGACTGGATCGTGCCGCCGGCGAAGATCAAGGACGTGTCCTTCGACCCCAGCGACCTGCATATCCGCTGGTACGAAGACGGCCAGCTCAACGTCTCGGCCAACTGCCTCGACCGCCACCTCGATCGGCGCGGCGACAAGACGGCCATCATTTTCGAAGGCGACGATCCGGGCGAGTCGCGCAGCATCACCTACCGGGAGCTGCACGCCGAGGTATGCAAGTTCGCCAACACGCTGAAGAACCTGGGCGTGACCAAGGGCGATCGCGTGGTGATCTACCTTCCGATGATCCCCGAGGCGGCCGTGGCCATGCTCGCGTGCGCGCGCATCGGCGCGGTGCACTCCGTGGTGTTCGGCGGCTTCTCGCCCGATTCCCTGGCCAGCCGCATCGCCGATTCCGGCGCCAAGCTGATCGTCACCGCCGACGAAGGCTGCCGCGGCGGCAAGAAGATCCCGCTCAAGGCCAACGTCGACGAGTCGTTGACCCGGCCACGCACCAACAGCGTGGAAACCGTGATCGTGGTGCGCCGCACCGGCGGCGCCATCAACCTGCAGTCGCCTCGCGACCGCTGGTACCACACGCTGATGGAAGGACAGTCCGCCGATTGCGCCTACGAGCCCATGAACGCGGAAGATCCACTGTTCACTCTTTATACCTCCGGCTCCACCGGCCAGCCCAAGGGTGTGCTGCACACCAGCGGCGGCTACCTCGTCTATACCAGCCTCACGCACGAACTGACCTTCGACCTGCGCGAGGACGATATCTACTGGTGCACGGCCGACGTGGGCTGGATCACCGGTCATAGCTACGTCGTCTACGGCCCGCTGGCCAACGGCGCCACCGTGGTCATGTTCGACGGCGTACCGAACTACCCGGACTTCAGCCGCTTCTGGCAGGTGGTCGACAAGCACAAGGTCACGCTCTTCTACACCGCGCCCACCGCCATCCGCGCGTTGATGCGCGAGGGCGATGCACCGGTGAAGAAGACCTCGCGCAAGAGCCTGCGCCTGCTCGGTACGGTGGGCGAGCCGATCAATCCCGAGGCATGGAACTGGTACTACCGCGTGGTGGGCGAAGAGCGCTGCCCGATCGTGGACACGTGGTGGCAGACGGAAACCGGCGGCTTCCTCATCACGCCGTTCCCCGGCGCGACCGACCTGAAGCCGGGATCGGCGACGCTGCCGTTCTTCGGCATCGTGCCGGCCATCGTCGATGCCGAGGGCCGGCCGCAGGAAGGCGCATGCAGCGGCAACCTGGTGATCACGGACTCGTGGCCGGGGCAGATGCGCACCGTGTATGGCGATCACCAACGTTTCATCGATACCTATTTCAAGACCTACCCGGGCAACTACTTCACCGGCGACGGCGCACGCCGCGACGAGGATGGCTACTACTGGATCACCGGCCGCGTGGACGACGTGATCAATGTTTCCGGCCACCGCATCGGTACCGCCGAGGTGGAAAGCGCGCTCGTGGCGCATCCGAAAGTGGCGGAGGCGGCCGTGGTCGGTTGCCCGCACGACATCAAGGGCCAGGGCATCTATGCCTTCGTCACCCTCAATGCGGGTGAAACGGGCAGCGACGAGCTGGTCAAGGAATTGATCGCCGGCGTGCGCAAGGAGATCGGTCCCATCGCGGCACCCGATTACCTGCAATGGGCGCCGGGCCTGCCCAAGACACGATCGGGCAAGATCATGCGCCGCATCTTGCGCAAGATCGCGGAGAACCAGCCCGATCAACTGGGCGACGTGTCCACGCTGGCGGACCCGGGCGTGGTGAAGAACCTCGTGGAAGAACGGTTGATCAAGTAGCCCATGTCCGATGTACTGATCGCAGACGACCATCCGCTGTTCCGCGACGCGTTGCAGCGTGCGGTGCTGGCGGCGTTGCCGGACGCCACCGTGCACACTGCCGACAGCGTACCGGCGCTGTTCGCCCTGATCGAATCCCTGCCCGACGCGGACCTGTTGTTGATGGACCTGCACATGCCGGGAGCCCGGGGTTACTCGGCGCTCGCGCATATTCGCGGACAGTATCCCGGGTTGCCGACGATCGTCGTGTCCGGGCATGAGGAAGGGCAGATCGCCCGGCGGGCGCTTGCACATGGCGCATCCGCGTACATTCCGAAGTCGGCGGCGGTGGAGCAGATCGTCGAGGCGGTGCGCGCCGTTCTCGATGGCGATGTATGGCTACCGCACCAGCTGGTCGGTGGCAGCGTGGAACTGAAGGCGGACGAGGCGGACGTGGCCGCCCGCGTGGCGACGCTCACTCCGCAGCAGTTCCGCGTGCTCACGATGATCGCGGAAGGTTTGCTCAACAAGCAGATCGCCTACGACCTGGGCGTGTCCGAGGCGACGGTGAAGGCGCATATGACGGCGATCATGCGCAAGCTGGGTGTCTCGAATCGCACGCAGGTGGCGCTGGCGGCAAGCCATCTCGACGTGGAGAAGGAAGCCTTCCCGGGCGTTTCCCAGGAAGGTTGATTCAGGCGGCGTGCGTGCCGGTTCGTTTCGCCAGTGCGACCAGCAAGGCGCGAAGCGCGGCGGGGCGCACCGGCTTGTGCAACAGGGGATAGCCCAGCGTGCGTGCACGCTGCTTGAGTTCCGTGCTGCCATCCGCCGTGACCATCGCCGCCGGTGGCATCGGCGTGATCTTCGTGCCCAGCAGGTGCAGCGCCTCCAGCCCGTCCATCTCGTCACCGAGATGATAGTCGGCGAGGATCAGGTCGACGTGCGTCGTGGAAAGGATCTCCATCGCCGTGTCGACGTCCACCGCGAGGCGGCAATCGACACCCCAGCGCCCGAGTAGCGCACGCATCCCTTCGAGGATGGTCTCGTCGTTGTCCAGGCAGAGCACGGTGAGCGGCAACTGCTCGCCACCACCCGGGCGTACGACGGCGGGAGCACGTTTGCGCGACACCGCTTCGGTACGCGGCACGGAGATGCTGAAGCAGCTGCCATGTCCCACGCGCGAACGCAGGCCCAAGGGGTGACCGAGAATCCCCGCGAGGCGGTCGCAGATCGAGAGCCCCAGGCCGAGGCCTTTTTCGCCCCAGGGCGAAGGACGTTCCAGTCGCTGGAACTCGCCGAAGATCCGCGCCTGCTGTTCGTCGGCGATACCCGGGCCGCTGTCCCATACTTCGATGCGTACCTGCTCGCCGCGGCGGCGAACACCCAGGACGACGCCACCGGCGCGCGTATAGCGCAAGGCGTTGGAAAGGAAGTTCGCCACGATGCGACGCAACAGCTGTGCATCGGTGCGTACGGATAGCGAGGTCGGCACGACGTGCAGGGTCAGTCCACGCTGCTCGGCGACCACGGCGAACTGTTGTCGCAATGAATCGAACAGGTCGGCCAGCGCGAAGGGGGCGATTTCCGGGCGATAGCTGCCGGCATCGAGTCGCGACACATCGAGCAAGGCATCGAGCAAGTCTTCCGCCGCGCGGAACGAGGCATCGATACGCTCCGCGAGTTGGGCCGCTTCGCTATCGAGTCCCGGGTGTTGTCGAAGTGCCGACGTGAAGAGGCGCGCGGCATTCAGGGGTTGGAGAAGGTCGTGGCTGGCCGCGGCGAGGAAGCGCGTTTTCGACGCGTTGGCCGCTTCCGCCTCACGGCGCGCGATCGCCGTCGCGGTCAAGGCTTCGGACAGTTCCGCCGTGCGCACGTCCACGCGCTGTTCGAGCGTTTCGTTCGCGTCGATCAAAGCCTGCTCGACCGACTTGTACGCCGTGACATCGGTGAAGGTCGTCACGAAGCCGCCACCGGGCAAGGCACGTCCACGCATTTCGATCACGGTGCCGTCCGGCCGCACGCGCTGGAACACATGGGGTGAACCGGCGCGCATGTAGCGGATGCGCTTGGCCACGTGCTCGTCCACCTCGCCGGGACCGCACTCACCATGTTCGGCGTTCCAGCGGATCAGGTCGGCGACGGGCAGGCCGACGTAGACCATGCCTTCCGGGTAATCGAAGAGTTCCAGGTAGCGGCGGTTCCACGCAACCAGTCGCATCTCGCCGTCGACCACGCTGATCCCTTGCGAGACATTCTCCAGCGTCGTCGACAACAGTTCGCGGTTGAAGCGCAGTTCCTGCGATGCCTCGTCCATGAGGGCCATGGCTTCCGCGATGTCCAGGCCCGTGCCGGACAAGGCACCCATGAGGATGCGCCGCGCACTGGCCGCGCCCACGGCACTGGCGAGTAGGCGTTCGGTGAACTGGATGAGCGGACGGTCGGCGGAGTCGGTAGGGGAGAGCGTTACGCCGTGGCGCTGGCCATATTCGTTGAATGCACGCACCGTCACCCGGTCGCCGACGATGCGGCCGGCGATCGTGCCCAGGTCGCGCACGGTCACGCGGCCACGCCAGTCGCCCGCGCCGGTGGCGCTGCGCACGAAGGGATCGACGAAGAGTGCCGCGTGCAAGCGTTCGGCGACGCTTGGGCGGAAACGCAGCGAGATGAAGATGAGGCAACCGACGTTGAACAACAGCGACCAGAACGTTCCGTGCGTGACGGACTCCCAACCGGATAGGTGGAACAACTCGGTCGGCTTCAGCCAGCCGATACCGAAGGGGCCATCGTCCATCCATGCGGGATGCAACCACCCCGCGCGCGTCATCGCGGGAAGCAGCAAGGTGTATGCCCAGACGATGAAACCCGCCAACAACCCGACATACACGCCGACACGGCTCGCGCCACGCCAGTACAGCGCCGAGACGATGGCGGGTGCGAATTGCGCGACCGCCGCGAACGAGAGCAGGCCTGTGGCAGCAAGGTTTTCCGCATCCGCGATCACGCGGTAGTACATGTAGGCTAAGCCCGCCAGCGCCACGATGGCGATGCGGCGAACGAGCAACACGATATTCGACAGGTCGCCACGCCGTTCCAGGTCGAGGCGCTTCACGCGCAGCAAGGCCGGCATCACCAGGTCGTTGCTGATCATGGTCGCCAGCGCGACGGCTGCGACGATGACCATGCCGGTGGCGGCGGAGAATCCTCCGACAAAGGCGAGCAAGGCCATGCCGTCGTCGCCGAGTGCGATCGGCAGGTTCAGTACCCAGGCATCCACGTGACCCTGCGTCACCTGCGGCAGGTGGAGACCTGCGCTGACGATCGGCAGCACGGCCACCGAGATCAGGACCATGTAGATCGGAAAGAACCAGCGCGCACGGCGCAGGTCGCGCGGGTCCTCACACTCGACGACGCCGATCTGGAATTGCCGAGGCAGGCAGAACATGGCGCAGAAGGCGAGCAGGGTCTGCGCGACGAAGCCCGGTGGCATGCTGCCTTTCTCCACCTGGAGCATCGGCGCGCGCATGGTTTCGACGATGCCCGGTCCGTGCAGATAGGCGTAGATGCCGATGGCGACGAAGGCCAGCAGCTTCACCAGGGATTCCACCGCCACAGCGAGCATCATGCCATGGTGATGTTCCGTGGCATCGATGTTGCGGGTGCCGAACAGGATGGCGAAGACGGCGAGAAGGGCGGCGCACCACAGCGCGGTATCCCCGAACCACCATGCGGTACTACCCGAACCCAGCACGGAGAACGACATCGCCACGGCTTTGAACTGCAACGCTATGTACGGAATGATCGCGACCACGGCGATAATGGCGACAAGCGCGGCGAGACCGTGCGACTTACCGAAACGTGCGGCGATGAAATCGGCGATCGAGGTGATGTTGCGCTCGCGAGCCACGAGCACCAGCCGTTCGAGCAGGCCGAAGCCCAGGACGAAGAGAAGCAGGGGTCCAAGGTAGATCGGCAGGTAGGACAATCCGGAGCGCGCGGCGGTACCGACTGCGCCATAGAACGTCCACGAGGAGCAGTACACCGCCAACGCCAGGCTGTAGACGACGGGCCGCAACTTCGGCTGTCTCGGATACAGCGGGCGGCGATCACCCACATAAGCGATCGCGAAGAGCAGGCCCACATAGAGCAGCGACACCAGCAGCAAAAGCCAGCCTGCGATCACAAATGGCGCTCCCCGTATGGCACGGGCTCATTCTAGGGCCTGATGGCTGCGTGGTGCAGATCCGTTCCGTCATGAACCCGCTTGCCCCAAGCCTCCATTCAAAGCACGATCAGCCGAATGAGCGACGTCCCGCCCACCGTACCCGTTCTGGATCGCGATGAAATCCACGTCTGGCGCACCCGCTGGTCCGGCGGTGCCGGCGAAGTGGCGTTCGCCAGCCTGCTCGCCGCCTATGCGGGCGTTGGCGCGCCGCCCATCGAACGCGGCGAACACGGAAAACCCCGGTTTCCGCCCCCCTTCGACACCTTGGGCTTCAACTGGTCGCACAGCGGCGATACCGCCGTGTTGGCGGTAGGACGTGGGCCGACGGGTTTCGAAGTGGGCGTGGATGTCGAAACCGTGCGTCCGCGCGCCCGCGCGCTGGAGCTGTCCAAGCGATTCTTCGCACCGGATGAGACGGCCACGCTCGAAGCGTTACCCGACGCGGACCGCCTGGCTGGCTTCCTTTCCTTGTGGACGGCCAAGGAAGCCGTGTTGAAAGCGCATGGCGGCGGGCTTTCCTACGGTCTGCACCGCGTATCGTTCAGTTTGTCGGCCGGCGGCGTCATGCCAGCCCATTTCGAAGGCGACGTGGGGCCGGCATCCGGATGGCGCATTCAGCCACTCGCCCTGGGTGAGGGCCTGGTTTCTTCCGTGGCCTGGCGCGGTCATGAACGGCACGTTCGCGTCTTCACATTTCCGCTTTGAACCTTTTCCCCGCGGGCCGTGTCTGATTCAACGTGTGTGTGACCGTGGAGTGCGCCACAGGGATGTGGCGAGTTATGCTGGGATGACAGTCATTACGCACGTTGCAATGGCGGCGTGCGTTTTTTTATGGACCGTCGATGACCCTACTCAGCGTCAACCTCAACAAGATCGCCGTGCTGCGCAACTCCCGCGGTGGCGATGAACCCGATATCGCTACCGCGGCCAACACCTGCATCGACGCGGGTTGCGGCGGTCTCACCGTGCACCCGCGCCCCGACATGCGCCATGTCACGCCCGACGATGTGCGCACCCTGGCCGGACTGCTCCGCGGCCGCGTCGAGTACAACATCGAAGGCAATCCCTTCGCCGGGCCGCGTGGCGCCTATCCCGGCCTGATCGAACTCGCCCGCGAAGTGAGACCGACCCAGGTCACCCTGGTGCCGGATGGAGACGGCCAGATCACCTCCGATCACGGTTTCGATCTCACCAAGGACATCGAGCTGCTCAAGCCGATGGTCGCCGCGTTCCGCGAACTCGGTTGCCGGGTCAGCGTGTTCGTCGACGCGGGAGGCGAGGGCTTCGCGCAGGCGAAAGCGATCGGCATCCAGCGTATCGAGCTTTACACAGGCCCTTACGCGGCCGCTTTCGCGAAAGGCGATGCACGCGCGGAACTCGCCTCGTTCGTGGATACCGCCACGCGTGCCCAACAGGCGGGGCTCGCGGTGAACGCAGGTCATGACCTCAGCCAGGCAAACCTCGGCACGTTCAAGTCGGCCATCCCTGGTCTTGCCGAGGTATCGATCGGCCATGCCTTGATTGGTGAAGCGTTGTACCAGGGCTTGGCCAACACCGTGCGCGCGTACCTCGACATCCTTTCCTGATCGCGCGCTCCAAAAAAAACCCCGCCGGGAGGCGGGGTTTTCGGTGTTACCGGACGACCGTTGCGATCAGTTGTTGACGAAACCGATCTTGGTCAGGCCCTGGCCCTTCGCGTCGGAGAGCACGCGTGCCACGACCTCGTACTGAACCGCGTCATCCGCGTCGATCTGCAGTTCCGGCTGGTTCGACTGCTGGGCGATCACCGCGATCTGAGCCTTGAGGCCCAGCTCGTCGACCGGTGTGTCGTTCCAGTACAGCGAGCCATCCTGGCGAATCTGCAGCCGGACGGGATCCGGCGGATTCTCTGGGTTGACGATGTTCGGGTTCGGCTGCGGCAGATCGATCTTGATCTTATGCGACAGCATCGGAGCCGTGATCATGAAGATGATCAGGAGCACCAGCATCACGTCGACGAGCGGCGTGACGTTGATGTCCGACATCGGGCCACCGGAGTTGCCTGAGCTGAATGCCATGGTTCGTTACTCCTTGCCAGTCGACATGAAGCCGACGTGGACCATGCCGGCATCCTTGGCGTCGCCAAGGATCTTCTTTACCACCCTGTATTCGGTGGTGCGGTCCGCACGGATCTGGAGTTCCGGTTGCGGCGACTTCGCCGCCGCAACCGCGAACTGGGCCTTCAGTTCAGCCTCGCTGACTTCACCGTCATTGAGGAAGTACGTACCGTCCGGCTTGACCGCGAGATCCATCGGTTCGACCGGGGTGTCATCCTTAACGTTCGGATTAGCCTTCGGCAGATCGATCTGGACCTTATGGGACATCAGAGGTGCCGTGATCATGAAGATGATCAGCAGAACCAGCATCACGTCGACGAGCGGCGTGACGTTGATTTCCGACATCGGACCGCCACTGTTGCCCCCGCTGCTCATAGCCATGGGTCAGTTCCTCACTTCTTGGCAGGTGCGACCGGCGCGTTGCCTTCGACGCGTGCGCCGGTGGCGAAGAAGTCGTGCAGGTCATGCGCGAATTCGTCGAACTGGGCGTACGTCAGGCGGTTCGAACGCATGAAGAAGTTGTACGCGAGCACGGCCGGGATAGCGGTGAACAGACCGAACGCGGTCATGATCAGCGCCTCACCGACGGGGCCGGCGACCTTGTCCATCGAAGCGGAGCCCGAAGCGGCGATACCGATCAGCGCGTGGTAGATACCCCACACCGTACCGAGAAGACCGATGAACGGAGCCGACGAACCGACCGTGGCGAGCAGGGTCAGGCCGCCTTCCAGACGCAGGCTCTCGCGAGCCACGGCCTGGCGCAGGGCGCGGTCGATGAATTCCGAACGCGACAGCGTCTCGGCGAGGCGACCACCGGCAGCGGCCTGGTGGTGAGCGACGGCCGAAGCGGCGTCGAGAGCGATCTTCGAGAACGGTTCGCCCTTCGGCTGCTCTTCGAGCATGCGAATGGCTTCCTGCGTCGACGGGGTGTTCCAGAAACCCTGGATGACCTTGTCGGCGCGCGCACGCACCATGCTGTTACGGATGAAGTTGGCGACGATGAAGTACCACGAGAGCACGGACATCGCGACCAGCACCACGAACACGATCCAACCGAGGAAGTCGAAGTTGTGGATCAGGTGGTCGAAGCCCATCTGCTTGAGGGCGTCGGCGTTGGAGTTTTGACCTGGATTAGCAGGCTGAGCGGAGGTGTCTTGCAACATAACGCTACCCTTGGGGAAATCAAACATTAACGGAGCAGTAAGTGAAAGGAGAACTTACAGCTGGTTTAGGTTGAACGTAACGGGGACACGTGCATAGCCTTCGACGGCCTGACCGCCTCGCTTGCCCGGGTTGAATCGCCAGTTCCTTGCCGCATCCTGCGCTGCCTTGTCCAGTTCGCGGAAACCGCTGGACTGATCGATCTGGATGTCTTTCGGTGCACCGTCGACACCCACGAGGACCAGAAGTACCACCGTACCTTCATGCCGCTGGCGAACCGCCTGCGGCGGATACTTTGGCGGATTACGCTGACGGTACGACAGATTCTCGCTAGGTGCGATGTCGGCCGGCGGTGCTGGCGGCGCGGGAGGCGCCGGCGGCGGTGCCGGAACAGCATTCGTGCTCGCCTCGTCGACAGCCGGCGGCGGTGGGGCCGGCGGCGGAGGTGTCGGCGGCGGCTTCACCTGTTGGATGATTTTCGGCGGCGGCTGCTTGGGGGGTTCCGGCGGCGGCGGCGGAGGAGGCGGGGGCGGCGGCGGCGGTTCGATGAAATCGACCTGTACCACCTTCTCTTTCTGCTTTTCCTGCGACTTGGGCGGCGCCATGGGCGCGACCAGCAGCAGGAAGGCAAACGAGTGCAGTGCAATGGCTACTGCCAACGCACTTGTGCGCCCCCAACTGAACGGCGCTTGGCCGGTTGATTCGTTACTTGAGGCCATCAGTCACTATCAAGAGCTAATCAAGCGGAAGTGAGCCCGCACTGCTCTTCCGGCGCTCGGCGTGTTGACATTGCCGAAAACGCAGGTTTCTGCAAGCGGAAAGATATGCAAGTTACACCAGCATATGGTGTTTGTATAGACACCTGAAGGGAGGATTTACGGCTGTTCACAAGCCCCCCTTCTGGGACTTTACAAGCACTTACTTGCCAGTACCTGCGGTTTTCAACCAGGCGTTGGCCTTGGCAGACGTTTCCGGGTCCTGCGCTGCCTGTTTCATGGCGGCGATGGCACCCGGCTTGTTCTTCAGACCACGCTCGGCTTCCGCGAGCACCATGTAGGCTTGACCCTTATGTTGCACACCCTTGCTGATGGCGTCCGTCGCGGCCTTCTTGGCCTCGCCGTACTTGTTTTCCTGTAGCTGGAGGCGCGCGACGCTCAACGTCACCTCGCCATCCTTCGCGAGCGGCGCAGCCTTCTGATAGGCGGCCAGCGCAGCCTTCATATTGCCGCCAGTGATCGCGGCATCGCCCTGGAGCTTGTAGACCTCGGCGCTGGGCTTCACGACGCCCTTGGCAAGACCGTCCTCGAGCACCTGGCCAGCCTTCGCGGCATTGGCTTCCTGGCGGTCGGTGTGGTCCTGGCCGTCGATCAGGTAGACCTTGGCGAGGTTCACGTACTGCTTCTCGTCCTTGAACGCACCGGCGGCACGACCCTTCTCCATCAGCGAGATCGCTTCCGGATACTTCTGCGCCTGGATCAAGGCCGAGGCGGCGTTGTTCAGCGCGGTGGGGTCGTTCGGATTCTTGGCCAGTTCGGCGGCGGCGAGGTCGGCGGCCTTGTCACCCTGGCCGGTCTCGGCATAGCTGGCGGCGAGGATCTGGTCCCACGAACCCTGCGGCTTGGCGTCCGGCATGGACTTGGCCTTGGTGATCGCGGCGATCGCTTCCGGATACTTCTCGAGGCGGTAATCGATGTTGCCTTCGAGGCCGTACGAGTCGGCGGTTTCCTTCTTGCCTTCGGTACGCCATTCCTGCAGTGCCTGCAGTGCGGGGGCGTACTGCTCGTCGGCGACGAGGAACTGCACGTACATGTACTTGAGCTGGAAGTAGGTGTCGTTCGGCATGACGCCGATATCGAGCGCCTGCTTCAGCGTGGTGATCGCACCCTTCACGTCACCGTCGTTGTACTTGAGGTTGGCGATGCCCTGGAGCGCGAGCGCCTGTGCGTACTTGCTGCTCGTGCCCGAACCGTCGGCCAGCGGCTGCAGGATCTGCAGCGCCTTGTCCTTCTCGCCATTGTTGGCGGCATCAAGGCCCTCGTTGATGGCCTTCTGGTCTTTCTCGCTCTTGAGGTCGAGCTTGGGCTCCGTGCGGGTGGCATTCGGATACAGCGCTTCTTTCTTTTCCTTGGAAGCGGTATCGCGAGCAACCGCGGCGCCACTGACAAGGGAAAGTGCGATCGCGGTAGCGAGCGCCATCTTGATGAAGGAACCCTGTTTCATTGACTGACCTCTGTTGAAGGAGTCGTCGCACAGTGACGTGCTCCGGGGGACTACAGAGGTTAACCCGATTCGATTCCTAAGAACAAGTCGCAGTGCAAGAAAAAATTCCAAACAAAACAATCACTTGTTAGAAGAATGTTGGGACTTACAGATTTATAGGTAAAAGGTTGCCTTGAAAACGGCATTTTCATCCCCGTTACGTGGAAATGTGACGGAGCACAAAAAACGCCCGGTCGTTGCCGACCGGGCGTTCCTGTCCCTTCCACTGCGTGGTAGAGCGTCTTCAGATGTCCAGGTTGGCGACCTTGAGCGCGTTCGCCTCGATGAAATCGCGGCGGGGTTCCACCGCCTCGCCCATCAGCATCGAGAACATCTGGTCGGCCGCGACGGCATCTTCGATGCCCACCTGGAGCATGCGGCGCGTCTCCGGATTCACCGTGGTTTCCCATAGCTGCTCCGGATTCATTTCACCCAGGCCCTTGAAGCGCTGGATGGTGCGGCCTTTCTTGGCTTCGTCGAGCAGCCAGTTGCGCACCTCGGCGAAGCTGAGCACGCCCCGCGAGGCATTGCCACGACGCACCACCGCCCCGGGCTGCAGGCCCAGTTCGGCCAACTGTTGCGAAATGGACTGGATCGCGCGGAACTCGGTACCGCCGAAGAAGCTCTGCGGCATGATCCACGTATGGCTGAGGCCATGCTGCATGCGCTCGACCTCGATGGCCGCGCCTTGCTGCTCGTTGAGGGCCGGACGGAAACGCAAGGCATAGGTCGGCTTGCCCAGGCCGCTGGCACTGAGCCGCTTGGCGATACCGTCGAGCCATGCCTGCATGCTTGCCGGATCGGACCACAAGCCCTCGTTCATGGGCACATGCTCGATCATCGCCGTGAGGGTCACGGTGTCGAAGCGGTGGCTGAGGCGCGCGATCTGGTCGAGCGAGGCCTGGTAGTCGCGCAACAGCTTCTCGAGGGTCACCCCATCGATGCCAGGAGCACCCTCTTCCGGCGTCAGCGATGCGTTGTCCACCGCGCTGGCGATCAGGTATTCGTTGAGGACGGTGTCGTCCTTGATGTACATCTCCTGCTTGCCCTGCTTCACCTTGTACAGCGGCGGCAGGCCGATGTAGACGTGCCCGCGCTCGATCAGCTCGGGCATCTGGCGGTAGAAGAAGGTGAGCAGGAGCGTGCGGATGTGCGAGCCGTCCACGTCCGCGTCGGTCATGATGATGATGCGGTGGTAGCGCAGCTTGTCCGGGTTGTATTCGTCCTTGCCGATTCCCGTGCCCAGCGCGGTGATCAAGGTGCCGACTTCGGCGGACGAGATCATCTTGTCGAAGCGGGCCTTTTCCACGTTGAGGATCTTGCCCTTCAACGGCAGCACGGCCTGCGTCCGACGATTACGGCCTTGCTTGGCCGAGCCACCGGCGGAATCACCCTCGACCAGGAACAGTTCGGACAATGCCGGGTCCTTCTCCTGGCAGTCGGCGAGCTTGCCTGGCAGGCCCGCGATGTCGAGCGCGCCCTTGCGACGGGTCATCTCGCGAGCCTTGCGGGCCGCTTCGCGGGCGCGCGCGGCGTCAACCGCCTTGGAGGCGATGTTGCGGCTTTCAGCCGGATGTTCGAGAAGGAACTCGGCGAGTTTCTCGTTGATGACTTGCTCTACCGCCGTCTTCACCTCGCTGGAGACCAGCTTGTCCTTGGTCTGCGACGAGAACTTCGGGTCTGGCACCTTCACCGAAAGGACGGCGATCATGCCTTCGCGCATGTCGTCGCCAGACAGGCCGACCTTGGCATTCTTCGCCAGGCCTTCCTTCTCGATATAGTTCTGCAGCGTACGCGTCAACGCGGCGCGGAAGCCCGTGAGATGGGTGCCGCCGTCGCGCTGCGGGATGTTGTTGGTGAAGCAGAACATCGTTTCCTGGTACGCGTCCGTCCACTGCATCGCCAGTTCGACGGTGATGCCATCGATCTGCGAGCTGAAGCTGATGACGGTCGGGTGCAGCGCGGTCTTCAGCTGCGCCAGGTGCTGCACGAAGGACCTGATGCCGCCTTCGTACGCGAAGATGTCCTTGCGCTCGTTGCGCTCGTCGACCAGCTCGATCGTGACGCCCGAGTTGAGGAAGGCCAGCTCGCGCAGGCGCTTCGCCAGGATGTCGTAGTGGAATTCGATGTTGTTGGTGAACGTCGCCGGGCTGGGCAGGAAACGCACCATGGTGCCGCGGCGGCTCGTATCACCGGTGACGGCGATAGGTGCGACGGGTTCACCGTGGGCGTATTCCTGGCGATGTTCCTTGCCTTCGCGCCAGATGGTCAGCCAGAGCCTGGAGCTGAGCGCATTGACCACCGAAACGCCGACGCCGTGGAGACCACCGGAGACCTTGTACGAGTTCGCATCGAACTTGCCACCCGCATGGAGCACGGTCATGACCACTTCGGCGGTGGACCTGCCCTCTTCCGGATGGGTATCGACCGGAATGCCACGGCCGTTATCGGCCACGCTGACCGATCCATCCTGGTGGATGGTGACGGTGACGTAGTCGCAGTAGCCGGCAAGGGCTTCGTCGATAGCGTTATCGACGACTTCGAACACCATGTGGTGCAGACCCGTACCGTCGTCGGTGTCGCCGATGTACATGCCTGGACGCTTGCGGACGGCGTCCAGGCCCTTCAGGACCTTGATGCTGCCGGAGTCATAGGCGTTCGAATTCGTCGGATCGAGAGGTTCGTTCATGCGATGCCTGGTGATGGCGCCAGAGTGCGGTCCCGATGCGGCGCGGAAAAGCTTCGGGACAGTCGGTCGATTATAGCAAAGCCGTGACGGCACCCTGTTCCACGTGGAACATCGTGACGGACTGATCGGCAAGGGCAGACGGGATCTCGGTTCCCGTGATAAAGACCTGCGCATCGCGGCCCAGAAGCTGCGCGACAACCCACTCTTGATGGGTACGATCGAGCTCGGATGCAAGGTCGTCCAGGCAGACAACAGGCCATTCTCCGCGGATTTCAGCGTGGAGAGAGGCCTGCCCGAGCAGGCAGGCCAAGGCACATAGTTTTTCCTGCCCGCGGGAAAGGTGTTCGCGCAGCGGGGCATGTTCGAATGCGATGGAGAAGTCCGCGCGATGCGGTCCGACGGTCGTATGGCCCCGGGCCAGGTCGCGCATCCGTCGCTCGGCCAGGGTGGCGGCCAGGTCAGCCGCTTCGTCCCAACCGGGCCGATAGCGGACGGAGAGGTCGCCGAGTTCGGGGAGGACATTCCTGGTGAATGCCCGGATGTGAGGAATCAGCCGGTCCAGGTATCCCCGCCGGAAGACCGTTATGCCCTCTCCCGCCGCAGCCAACTCCGCTTCCCACGGCTCCAGGAGCCCCCCGTCCAGCGGACCGCCGGTCCGAAGCAGCGCATTCCTCTGTTTCAACGCCCGTTGATACCGGCGCCAATGGTTCACAAAAGCATGTTCCACGTGGAACAAACCCCAGTCCAGGAAGCGGCGGCGCTCATCCGAGGCGCCAGCGATCAGATCGTGCGATCCAGGCTCGAAGCACACCACGGCGCACTCCTGAACCAGCGCTCCAAGCGACGCGGCGGAATCGCCGTCGACACGGGCCTGCCAGCGCCCTCCTTCACGGCCCAGACCAAGCCGGCGTGTCCGGCCGTCCTCGGACCGCACCTCGGCAAAGACCGAAAGGACGTTCGCACCTCGCTTGAGCAGGACATCGCGGGAGCCCGCTCGAAACGAGCGGCCATGCGATAGCAGGTAGGCGGCCTCCAGCACGCTGGTTTTCCCGGCGCCGTTCGGGCCTACGAACACGTTGATCCCCGGTGCCGGCGTCAACGACACCGACTCCAGGCAACGCAAACCGGCGATCCGTAACGACTCGAACTTCATTCCCAGCCTTTTCCCATCCAAAACGAACGACGCCGGGGTGTCGAAGACATCCCCGGCGTCGTGGGCCGAACTTTAACGTGCCTGCCCGTCAGAGGCGAAGCGGCATCACCACATGGCGAGCTTCTTCGTTGCCCTCTTCCTGCAGGAGGCAACTCGACTGGGCGTCGCGCAGGTTGATGCGAACCTTGTCGCCTCGCAGCGCCCCAAGCGCGTCCAGCAGGTAACCCACGTTGAAGCCGACGGCGAGATCGTCGACGACGGTCTCCGCTTCGACTTCTTCCTGGGCTTCTTCCTGCTCGGGATTGTGCGCCACGATCTTGATACGACCCGGAGTGAGTTCGAGCTTCACGCCGCGGTACTTCTCGTTGGAAAGAATCGCTGCACGCTGTAACGCGCTGCGCAGCACGTCACGCTCGATCGTCGCCGTCTTGTCGGCACCGAGCGGAATCACCGCCTCGTAGTCCGGGAAGCGGCCGTCGATCAGCTTCGAGGTGAAAACGACTCCGCCGCGGCGTACACGCAGGTGGTTCCGACCGAACTCGAGTTCGACCGAACCCTCTCCAGCCTCGAAAAGGCCGATGAGTTCGTTCACGCCCTTGCGCGGGATGATGATCTGACGGCGGGCCGACACCGAGCTTTCAAGCTTGGTTTCCTTCAGCGCCAGGCGGTGGCCGTCGGTGGCCACGCAGCGCAGCGTGTGTTCCTGCAGATCCAGCAACATGCCGTTCAAGTAATAGCGCACGTCCTGGTTCGCCATGGCGAACGCGGTGCGATCCATCAGGTCGCGTAGAACTTCTTCCGGAAGCGTGACCTGTTCGACCAGTTCGATTTCATCGATGGTGGGAAATTCGCTGGATGGCAAGGTGGCCAAGGTGAAGCGGCTGCGGCCAGCATTGAGCGCGATGCGCTCGCCGTTCAACTTGATGTCGATCTTGGCGCCGTCGGGCAACGCACGAACGATGTCGAACAGCTTTCGCGCTGGAATCGTGATCTCGCCTTCCTGCACGCCATCGGCGGCGGTGGTGGCGATCATCTCCACTTCGAGGTCGGTGCCCGTGAAGGACACCTCGCTACCGGAGGCGCGCACCAGAAGGTTGGCCAGCACGGGCAGCGTCTGGCGGCGTTCCACCACGCCCACCACCTGCTGCAGGGGTTTGAGCAGTACTTCCCTCTGGATGCTGAATTGCATGCGTCCCCTACTCCTGCTTTTAAGTTTTTAAGATTTTATTAGTGGTAGTTGTAGGGCCGGTGGATATCTTGAGAAGTCTAAAAAATATCTATTATTCAAAGACTTGTTCAGAAATATCGACTGGCCTTAACACGCGGTTTCATGTGGGTGCCTTGTGGATAACTTCAGGCCTTGGAACCGTCCTCCATCCATCCACCTATTATCCACAGGTTCTCAGCCCGTCAATATACGGATGAGCTGCTCCCAGTCCTGGCGCATGCGCACGTCTTTTTCGCAGAAACCGCGAATCGTGCGGCAGGCGTGCAACACCGTCGTGTGGTCGCGGCCGCCAAAGGCTTCCCCGATCTCCGGCAGGCTGTGTTCGGTCAATTCCTTGGACAGGGCCATGGCCACCTGCCGCGGGCGTGCCAGGGAGCGCACACGCCGTTTGGAGAGCAGATCCGAAAGGCGCACCTGGTAGTAGTCCGCCACCGTCTTCTGGATGTTCGGCACGGTGACCGCTTGCGCGTGCGTGTTCAGCAGGTCGCGCAGGGTTTCCTCGGCGAAGTCGGTGGTGATCGGCTTGCGGTAGAAGTTGGCGCGGGCGGCGAGCGTATTGAGCGCGCCCTCGAGGTCGCGCACGTTCGAACGGATGCGCCGTGCGAGCAGCATCGCCACGTCCTCGGACACTTCCATGCCCTTGTCCGACGCCTTGGAGAGCAGGATGGCCGCGCGCGTCTCGAAGTCCGGCGGCTCGATCGCCACCGACAAGCCCCAGCCAAGGCGCGACTTCAACCGCGGCTCCAGCTTGTCGAGCTCCTTCGGATAGCGGTCGCAGGTGAGGATGATCTGCTGCTTCGCCTCGAACAATGCGTTGAAGGTATGGAAGAACTCTTCCTGTGTGGTGTCCTTGCCGGCGAAGAACTGGATGTCGTCGATCAACAGCGCATCCACCGAGCGGAAGCGGCGCTTGAAGTCGTCCATGTTCTTCTGTTGCAGTGCCTTCACCATGCCGCTGACGAACTGCTCCGAGCGCAGATACAGCACCTTGGCCCCCGGGTTGTTCTGCATCAGCAGATTGCCGGCGGCGTGCATGAGATGCGTCTTGCCGAGGCCGGTGCCGCCATACAGCAGCAGCGGGTTGTAGGCGCGGCCCGGGTTCATCGCCACCTGCATCGCCGCGGCCTTGCCCAACTGGTTCGACTTGCCTTCCACGAAGGTCTCGAACGTGTAGTGCGGGTCGAGGTTGTGTACGTGCGGAGGCTCCGGCGCCGCTTCCGGTGCGCGGGGCGATGCGGGTGCGGAAGCGTGCGTGGCCGAGGCCGGGCGCATGGGCGCCGGGCGGCCACCGGACGAACCGACTTCCAGGCGCACGGGCAGGGCACGGCCCGTCAGGTGTTCCACGATCGACTGGATTTTCACCAGGTATTGCTCGCGCACCGTATCCAGCGAATAGGGGTTTGGCGCGTACAGGAACAGGCCGGTCGGATCCTCCCGCGGCTGCAGGGGCATCAGCCAGGTATGGACATCCTCGGCGCTCAATTCGCCTTCAAGACGCTCGAGACAGCGTCTCCAGAGATCACTCAT